>NZ_JNYJ01000017.1 GCF_000716715.1 Dactylosporangium aurantiacum
CAACCGACCGTACCGAGCCGGACCTCAGCAAAGCTGAAACCGTTGTGTAGCAACGAATCCGGCTTCACTGAACCGTACTGCCGCGACTCCGTAGGTTCAGGGTTCGAGTCCCTGGCGGCCCACCAGTTATCCGCGCACGGCTCCGCCGTGCTCCCCAGTGGGGGAGCTGCGCTCCACCCACACCCCCTCAACCCCATAGCCACCCGGACGTGTCGCAGCGCGTCGGCGTGACTGCGCCACGGCCCGTCCGTCGCGCCAGGCGGTGCCCCTCCGCCGACCTCACCACGTGACCCGAGAGCCTTAACGGGTTCGGCATGGCCCTCGGGGTCGTGTACGTGGGGCTGTACGTGACGCGGTACCTCATCGACTGGTCCGTGCTGACCGGCGACTGGACCACGCTGCTTGCGTTTCTGCTGGTGACGGGCACCGTCTACGTCGAGCGGCCCTCGCCTAGCGGGTCTGGCAGGGCGCGCCGTTCACCGTGAACGCGGTTGGCGGCGCGTCGCTGTTCTGCCAGGTGCCCATGAAGCCGAGGGTGGTGCTGCCGCCCGGGGCGATGTTGGTGTTGTACTCCAGGTTGCGCGCCGTCACGGCCGCCCCGCTCTGCGCTGTGGTGGCGTTCCACGCGTTCGTGATGTGCTGGTCGCCGCCGAAGGCGAAGGCGAGCCCCCAGCCCTGGATCGGTGTGGTGCCGATCGCGGAGATGGTGACCTGGGCGACGAACCCGCCGGCCCAGCTGCTGGTGGTGCGGTAGGCGACCGCGCACGTCGGCGCGGGCGCGATGAGCAGCGTCGCGGTGGCGTGTGTGGCCACCGACCCGACGGTGAGCGACACGGTGCCGTCGAGGCGGTCGGCGGTGCAGCTCGCGAACGTGGAGTATCCCTGCGTCGCAGTGAAGGTGGCGCCGGGGGCGATGGTGACCGTGCGCGGCGGCAGCGGGTCGATGACCGGGCACCCGGGCGGGATGCTGCCGGTGTCGGCGCCGCGGTAGAAGCGTGCGTAGGTGAAGAACGAGGCCTGCTGCTCCTGGGCCGTGCAGTTCTGCGCGGTCATGGTGAGGGTCGAGCCCTGGCCCGGCTGGATCTTCGCCGGGTTGAAGGTCAGCGACGTGATCTGGACTGGCCCGGCGCACGGGGGCATCGGATCGGCGGCCTGCGCCGCCGCGGGGACGGGGATGGCGCCGATGGCGGCGAGCGCGGCCACGACAACGAGTCGGCGAAGGTTCTGTTTGATTGTCATCAATGCATTAGCTTGACGTACGTGACGGCGCCGACGACGGCTCGTCTCGTAGTTCGGGAGACGCGGGACGACGGCCCATGGCAGAGGTCAAGCGCGAGGAGGGCGCCCCACTCCCCGGGGCGCCCTCCTGGTCTGTGCGGGTTTCAGCAGCTCAGCGAGCCGGGGCCGACGCCCACGCCGAGGATGCCGACGAAGCGCTGGTATGCGGCCACCCGGCTCTGCACCTGGGCGGGGTTGCGGCCGCCGCACTCGAGGCTGCCGTTGATGCTGCGGATCGTCTCGCCGAAGCCGGCGCCGTTGACCATGGCGTTGTGCGGGGTCATGGTGCCCGGGCCGCTCTGCGTGTTCCAGTACCAGAGCGCGGTCTTCATCGCGACCGCCGGGTCGGTCTGCACCAGGTTCGGGTTGTGCAGCAGGTCGATGCCGAGCGCGTCGCCGGCGGCCTTGTAGTTGAAGTTCCAGCTGAGCTGGATGGGCCCGCGGCCGTAGTAGGCGGCCTGGCCGGCGGGGCAGCCGTAGGGCTGGCTCAGGTCACAGTAGTGCGGGTAGTTCGCGGTGTTCTGCTCGACGATGTACACCAGGCCGCCGGTCTCGTGGTTCACGTTCGCGAGGAACGCGGCCGCCTCCTGCTTGCGGGTGGCGTCGCTGCCGGTCTTCGCGAACGCCGGGTAGGCGTTCAGCGCCGCGACCAGGCCGTTGTACGTGTAGAACGGGTTCCGGTTCGGGAACATCTGGTTGAACTGCGCCTCGCTGACCACGAACGCCCCGTTCGAGGGCGGCGGCGGTGGCGTGGTGGTCCCGCCCCCGCCGTTGCAGGTGTACGGGTCCCAGTACCAGGTGCTGACCGTCGGGCTGTACCCCGGGTTGTCGTGCTCGGCGATGTAGTACTTGCCGTCGGTGAACTTGACGATGTCGCCGGTGACGTAGTTGCGCCCCTGCACCCACGCCGGGAAGCTGCACCCGCCGGCGGACCCGGTCTGGGTCGGCGGCTGCGGGGTGCTCCCGCCGCACGCGCCCTGGTCCTGCCAGACCCCGGTGGTCCCGGGCGGCGCCTCGTTCTGCGTCCACCACTTGGCGAGGAAGTTGCGGCCGTTGTACGACACGGTGGCGCCGCCGGTGTAGACCGCCGACGACTGCCACGCGGCCGCGCAGCTGGCCGCCGACGCGGGCAGCATGTTGAACACGGCGACGACCCCACCGGCGACGGCGGTCGCGGCGAGCATCGCCAACAGGCGCACTCTGGACACCAGATCACTTCCGTTCACATCGACTGCGGTGCGCCCATCCGACCAGGCGGATCCGGCCGGCGCAGCGAACAACATCGAATAATGAACAATCTTTACGGTTTCCCTAAGCTGCTGCCGCGGGCGACGCTCTCGATGATCCGGCAGGCCGGCGGGCGTGCCGGCGACTTTGCGCCCGCCTCGTCACCGACATCACCTTGGCCGGGTAACCCATCCGGCGGGCGCGAAGTCGCACCGAACGCCCCGGAATACCAAGCGCGGCAGATGTCTCGGATAACCAGGATGTCGCTTTCGAACACAATTCTTCGCGTCGTTGCGCGGGATGTCCGAGCAGGTCAGGCACGGCCCGGCGGTGACGGTGCGCGATCGGTGAGTTGCGCAGAACAACCAGGTCAGGCGCAGTGTTGTCGCCTATGTCAAAAACATTTCGTGAGTTCCATCACAGCCCTTTCTTTCGCTAGACTTAGGCGACCTGCTGGGATGCCACCGTTTCGAGAGGTGGGTCACAGCGCCGCACAAACCGTGCGCTGCGCGGGCTGATCGCCCTGGGTAGGCTGGCCGTCGGTCTCGTCCGACAGGGCACCGCCCCCGCGGTGCCGGACGCGACTGCCGCCTAATCGCCGGCTCGACACCGGCGAATCGGGGACCCAACCGCAACTGGGGTGAATCCGCGGGCGACCGCGGTAGGGATCGTTCCGTCCCGAACCCGTCAGCTAACCCGGTCGGCGGCCGACGGAAGGAACAACGAGCCAGATGTCTTCACGACATCCCGGTCGGCGGATGCTCGCCGTCCTGATGACGGCCGCCGTCCTCCTCGGGATGGCCGCCGCCACGCCGGCCGCCGCCGAGCCGGGAGACGACACCGGCGACGAGGGGTCCAACGCGACCCTCGCGCAGGTCCTCGACCAGAGCACCCGGGCGTGGATCGAGGCGAAGGACAAGTACGACGCCTCGGTCAAGAGCCAGGCCGACCTGACCGCCAAGCTGGCCAAGACCGAGGCCGACGTCGCCCGGATCACCGAGCAGGTGTCGGCGATCGCGGTCGCCGCGTACCGGACGGGGCCGCTGACCACGTTCGTGGCGCTGATGGACTCGGGCAGCCCGACCGGGTTCGCCGAGCGGGCCGGCTCGATCGACGAGATCGCCCACCACAACGACAACCTGCTGCGCGAGCTCAACCAGCTCAAGAAGGACCAGAAGGCGCAGAAGGAGGCCCTGGAGGCCGAGGTCAAGCTCCAGCAGGAGCAGGTCGCGGTGATGGCCGCGAAGAAGAAGGAAGCCGAGAAGGGGCTGGCCCAGGCCGGCGGCCCGAGCAACGGCTTCGTCTCCGCCAACCTGCCCCTCGCCCAGCCCTCGCCGCGCAACGCGAGCGGCGGCTGGTCCGCGGAGTCCTGCAAGGTGAACGACCCCACCACCACGGGCTGCATCACCCAGCGCACCCTGCACGCGATGCAGCAGGCGCAGGCGGCCGGGTTCAAGCGGTTCGTCTCCTGCTACCGCCCGAGCGGGCCGTACGAGCACCCGAAGGGCCGCGCGTGCGACTTCTCGGTGCAGGCGAAGGCCGGCTTCGGCGGGGTCGCCGCCGGCGAGGACAAGGTCTACGGGGCCAACCTGGCGACCTACTTCGTCAAGAACGCGGACCGGCTGGGCGTCATGTACGTCATCTGGTTCAAGCAGGTGTGGACACCCGCGGTCGGCTGGCACCACTACAGCGGCGTCGGCGGGGACCCGTCCAGCGACCATACGAACCACGTACACCTGTCGATCCTCTAAGAACCTCACATCCGCGGCCGGCCGGCCGATAGGGCAACCGTCGACCGGCCGCCGCAGGATGAGGGGATCCGAAGTGAAGTACCGACTCGTGACGCGCAGTGACTTCGACGGCCTGGTGTGCGCCGTCCTGCTGCGTCACCTGGACCTCATCGGCGACATCACGTTCGTGCACCCCAAGGACGTCCAGGACGGCACCGTCGAGATCGGGCCCGGCGACATCCTGACGAACCTGCCGTACGCACCGGGCGCCCACCTCGTCTTCGACCACCACCACTCGGAGACCCTGCGCAACACCGGCGACCGCGGCAACCACGTCATCGACGCGGAGGCCCCGTCGGCGGCCCGCGTCATCTACGACCACTTCGGCGGCGCCGAGCGCTTCCCGGCCGTGTCCGACGAGCTGATGGAGGCGGTCGACAAGGCCGACTCCGCCCAGTACGACATCGCCGACATCCTGCAGCCGGTCGGCTGGACGCTGCTGAACTTCCTGATGGACAGCCGCACCGGGCTGGGCCGCTTCCGCCAGTTCCGGATCTCCAACTACCAGCTGATGATGCAGCTCATCGACGCCTGCATCGACCATCAGGACGTCGAGGAGATCCTCGCGCTGCCGGACGTGGCCGAGCGGGCCGAGCTGTTCCGCGAGCAGCAGGAGCTGTTCGTCGACCAGCTGCGCCGGGTCAGCCACGTCGAGGGCGACGTGGTGGTCGTCGACCTGCGCGACGAAGAGGTGATCTACGCCGGCAACCGCTTCATGGTGTACGCCATGTTCCCCGAGGCCCGGGTCTCCGTGCACGTCATCTGGGGCAAGCAGAAGCTCAACACCGTCTTCGCCGTGGGCAGGTCGATCCTGGACCGCACCTCGCCGACCGACATCGGCTCGGTGATGCTCGAGTACGGCGGCGGCGGGCATCTCGCGGCCGGCACCTGCCAGGTCCCGCACGAGGACTCCGAGCGGGTCCTGGCCGAGATCATCGCCAAGGTGGGCGCGCCGCGCGCGGCGGCGGTGCGCTCCTAGGCCGCGGCCAGCTCTGCGTTCGCGCGGTCGGTGAGCAGCAGCAGCACGCGCCCCGCGGTGGTCAGCTCCTCGTCGGTGAGGCCACCGTACAGCCGGGCGGTGAGCGCCTGGATGCCGGCGCTGATCTCCTCGAACCGCCGGCGCCCCTGCGCGGTCAGCGCGATGTCCCCGGCCAGCAGGCCGGCCTGCACCGCCTCGTCGACGACCGACGCGACGGCCCGGGGGTCGGTCCGCAGCCCGGCCGCCATCTTCGCCACCAGCGTGTCGCGGGTGAGGGATTCGGTGCCGGTGAGATTCAGCGCGACCCACTGCTCGAACGGGGTGCCGGTCCGGGCCAGCAGCCGATCGAGCACGGCCCGCGTGCTGCGCTCGGCCTGGCCGATGATCCGGCCGTTGAGGGTCGTCGGTGCGGTGCTCATGGTGCGCTCCTTCAGGGTTGTGAGATGTCGAGCAGGGCGTGCAGGTCCGCCACGAACGCCGCCCGCCGCCCCTCGTCCAGCGGCGCGAGCAGCTGCTCCATCAGCTCCCGCACGATGCCGACGGCCTGCCCGGTGACCTCCCGCCCCCGCGCCGTCAGCACGAGCTGCACGGCACGCGTGTCCGCGGGGTCGGGCAGCCGGTCGAGCAGCCCGGCGACCTCCAGGGTCCGGGCGAGCTTGGACACGTAGAGCGGCTCGAGCCCGGTGTGGTCGGCGAGCCGCCGCTGGCTGGGCCGGTCGAGGCCGAGGAGGCTGGCCAGCAGCGAATACTGCGCGTGGGTGAGCCCGAGCGGCGCGAGCGCCCGGTCGACGGCGACCCGCCACTTCATCGACAGCCGCCAGACCAGGAACCCGGGCGTAGGACCACTCATGCCAAATACTGTACATGGATACTATAGCCATGTACAGTATCTGCAACCGAGGTGCCACCTCGACCACTGCCCTCGACGGCAATGTGATCGGACAGCGTCGAGTGATACGTGCGGGCTAGACGACGATTTCCGGACAAGCGCATCGGCGCTTGCCGGACAAGATACATTGAGCCATTTTCAAGCTGAATTTGCAGCTCGGGGCGGGTGTGCCAGGCCCGGAGATCGATGAGGGCGAGGCTCCAGGTAAGACAGCAGTCGACCAAGATCCGATGCCCCGACCGGGAGCCTCGCTGTGCTGTCGTACCCAGCCACGATCCCGCTGTCCAGCCGCACGCTCAACGACCTCGCAGACCGCATCCGCCAGCACGGCAGCTACACCGAGGTCCGGGCTGGCGGAGTCTTCAAGTACCTGCTGACGTCGACCGCCGCCGGGTGCACCCCCGCATCCGGTCCATCGCGCCATCCTAGGCCGACCACCGCTGCCGACCGGCGGGCGCGGCGCTCTAGCAGTTGATATGACGCAAGACTAAGCCGAAGATCTTGCGCCAGTCGACGTAGGTCGTGGTGCAGTGCCTCGGCGGGAAGCTGACCAGTCGTCCGAAGGTTGCTTCGTCGAAGCAAGCTGGCCTTTAGGCCGCACTCTACGGAGTAGAACCTCAAAAGGTGGGAAGTTTGGTCGGCGACAAGGTCAGCAGCCTTCCAGAGTCGCTCGTAGCTGCCAGTGAGATCACGAAGCGTCACATTCAGGGGCACTGGCGGGTGGTAACCGGAACTAAGCCGCCTAGAGAACCGCCTGTGCGGTGCTCGACGTGGTGTCGTCGGCTCCACGTGCGAGGACTCCCGCCCGTGCAAACCGTGTACCACGCTGGCGGTGTATTCCGGCGCTCCGCTGCAGCTTCAGCCTCTCGCAACATGTCCTGTGTGTTTACAGGCGAGCACTCGTCCAGCGGCGGTGATGCGTTGGTTACGCCTGACTCTGGCGCTTGGGCAGCGAAAAGCGCCGGGGCGGAGGTCGCCCCGGCGCTCTTCCTACTGGTCGGTCACCGCATTACCCGTAGGTGAGGGCCGGCGTGGGCTCGACTCGGTCGGCCGCGCGGCGCAGCGTGCGGGCGGTGAAGTTGCGCATCTTGGCCATGGTGGCCGAGTCGCGGCGGTAGTCGTCGACGACCGGGGCGTTCGGCATGGCCGAGTTGGCCTCCAGGCGGACGGCTTCCAGCGACATGATCAGGGCGATCGGGGTCATGACTTCTCCTTGGCAGTGTTGGGTCCGGTGGTCGACCTGACCACCAGGGATACGGGCAGCGTCAGGCGACGCAGCGCCGGGTCTTCGGGCGGGTCGAGCAGCAGCTCGCCCGCGAGCCGCCCGCGCTCGACGCTGGGCTGGCGGATCGTGGTGAGGCCGGCGGCTTCCGCCTCCGGGATGTCGTCGAAGCCGGTGACCGACACGTCGCGGCCGGCTTGCAGGCCCCGGACCCGCAGCGCGTCGAGCACGCCGAGGGCCAGGACGTCGGAGGTGCACAGGATCGCGGTCGCCCGGTCGAGCCGGTCGAGCGCGTGGGCGGCGGCCTGGGCGCCCTCCTCGCGCTGGTTGCCCGCCGCGTTGATCAGCACGACCCGCTCCCACGGCACACCCGCGGCCAGGGCCGCGTCGCGGAAGCCGCGGACGCGCTCGCCGGTCACGTAGTAGCGCAGGTCGTCGGGGTCGGCGTGGACCTGGGTGGTCACGCCGTCGTCGACGATCCAGTGCGCCACCACCGCGATGTCGCGGTGGCCGAGGTTGACGATGTGCTCGCCCAGCCGGCGGGCCGCCGCGCGCTCGTCGATGCCGACGTAGCTCGCCTCCGGCCCGAACGCCTGCGGATCCTCACCGATCACGACCGGCACGCCGCGGGAGCGGACGAGCTCCAGCGCCGAGTGCCAGTCCGGGACGCAGTAGAGGCAGAAGGCGTCGACGGCGGCGTTGCTGATGACGCGCCGGCCGGCCGCCTCGTCCTTGGGCAGGTTGAGCAGCAGCAGCGAGGTCTCCCGCGCCGAGGCCGCCTCCGCCAGCCCGCGCAGGTAGGCCACCGCGTAGGGATCGGTGAACGCCATCGACAGGTTGTCGGTCAGCAGTACGCCGATCGCGTTGACCTTGCCGCTGCGCAGCGAGCGAGCCGTCGGGTTGGGGCCCGCGTAGCCCAGCCGCTGCGCCGCCGAGAGGATCCTGGCCCGCAGCTCCGGGGAGAGCTGATCCGGCCGGCTGTAGGCGTTGGACACCGTGCTGCGCGACACGCCGAGCTCGTCGGCGATCGTCTGCAACGTGGCCTTCATGGGTCAGCTCCTCCCTTCTCTGTATCGATCCAGTTCCTTCTGTATCGATACAGTACGTCGGGAGGGAGCCCGGCCGCCAGCGTTTTGTCGGGTCCTGGCATGTGTGCCCTGACACGTGCCCTGACCTGCTCGTTTAATCCTTACGCAATGGCGCGCCACCACGGTTCAACTGCCGGCAACGCGTCGATGTTGAGTCGGTCACCTGGGCGGGGGACCGCGAGGGTGATGTCCCGGGCGGCGGCCTCGTCGAGCAGCCGCTCGACCGGCTCCGACCACGCGTGCACCGCCAGGTTGAACGTGCACCAGTGCAGCGGGATCAGCACGCCGGCCCGCACGTCGAGGTGCGCGCTCGCCCCGTCCTCGGGCTTCATGTGGATGTCGGGCCAGGCGTCGCCGTACGCGCCGACCTGGATCAGCGACACGTCGAACGGGCCGTGCTGCTCGCCGATCTCCTTGTAGCCGCCCCAGTAACCGGAGTCGCCCGTGTAGAACAGGCTGCGCCGCTCGCCCTTGACCGCCCACGACGCCCACAGCGTGCCGTCGCGGCTGAACCGGCGGCCGGAGAAGTGCCGCGCCGCCGTGGCGGTCAGCGTGACCTGCCGGACCTGGAACGACTCGTCCCAGTCCAGCTCGATGATCCGGTCCAGCGGCACGCCCCACCGCTCCAGGTGCGCCCCGACGCCGAGCGGCACCAGGAACGGCGCCTGCTGCGAGCGGGTGAGGGCCCTGATCGAGGCGAGGTCCAGGTGGTCGTAGTGGTCGTGCGAGATCACGATCGCGTCGATCCTGGGCAGCTCCTCGATGCCCAGCGGCATCGGGTGCAGCCGCTTCGGCCCGATGAACGACGTCGGCGAGCACCGCTCGCTCCACACCGGGTCGAACAGCACCCGCACGCCCTCCACCTCGGCGAGCGCCGTGGAGTGCCCCAGCCACGTGACGTGCAGGTCGCCGTCCTGCTTCGCGGGGAACGCCGGCTTCACCACCGGAATCACCCCTTTCGGCCGCCGCGGCTGCTGACCGAAGATCAGCTCGCGCAGCGCCCCGGCCATCGCGCCGTCGGGCAGCACCTCGCGTGGTACCGGGTTGACGAACTTCCCGTCGCCGTACTGCGGGGAGCGTCGCATCCGCTCGGCCCGCGCACCGGCGGCCTGGGCACCCAGCTGTGCCGGAAGGTCACGCAGCGCCCACGCCACCCCACCCGCCGCAGCCGCGACCGCCGCCAGCGTCAGGACCCGTGTCGTCTTGCCCATGCTCCGTCGACCTCCAGTTCACCCGCCATGTCGTGAGCTTCAGCACCAAGCTTTCCATCGGCACCACACCAACGGTTGCACGGATTTTTCCCCGTACCGGATGTCACGGCCCGTCACATGCCCTCTCATCTGCGCAAATGCGTGACGGGGCGGCGGGGCGCTCCGGGACCGCTGTGGGCGAACAGACAGAACCGGCAGGTCGTGCCGTCTTTCCGGCTCTGTTGCCGAGCATCGAGGTATGGAAGGCTGCGCGCAAACTTCCCCCTTCACGCGTCGGTCACTTTCCCCCGGAGGCCCGTCGTGACCTGGTTCATCAACCAGTCACTGCTCTTCATCATCATCGCGTTCCTGCTCGGCCTGCTCGTCGGTTACCTCTGGTGGGGCCGTCAGGTGCGCCGGATCCGTACCCAGGAAACCACCACCACACCCTCCACGGCGCAGCCGCTGGTCGCCGCGGCCCCGGCCGAGCCGTTGCCGGCCGAGCCCGCCGCCACCGACCCGGTCGTCGAAGACCCGGCGCCGGTCGCGGTCGCCGTCGCGGAACCCGAGCCCGAGCCGGTCGCGGAGCCGGTCGCCGAGCCCGAGCCGGTCGCCGAGCCGGTCGCCGAGCCGATCGCCGAGCCGGTCGCCGACCCGGTCGCCGAGCCCGAGCCGGTCGCGGAGGCTGTCGCGGAGCCCGAGCCGGTCGCCGAGCCCGAGCCCGAGCCGGTCGCCGAGCCCGAGCCGGTTGCCGAGTCGCCCACGGTGCCCGCACCGGCCACTGTGGACATCGAGCCGTCCGAGGAACTGGTCGCCGACGTCGAGTCGGCGTTCGCGGCGGCGGCCGTCGTCGAGGACGCGCCCAAGGCCGAGGACGACCTCACCAGGATCGAGGGCATCGGCCCGAAGATCGCGGCAGCGCTGAAGGCGGCGGGCATCACCACGTACGCCGCGCTCGCCGACGCCGAGCGGTCCACGTTGGAGGACGCCCTCGCCGCGGCGAACCTGCGCTTCGCACCGAGCATCGGCTCGTGGGGCCGGCAGGCGCGGCTGCTCGCAGACGGCGACGAGGCCGGCTTCAAGGAGCTGACCGACTGGCTGATCGCCGGCCGCGAACCCACCCCGAAGCCCGTCCCGCCGGCACCCGAGGCCGCGGCGCCCGCCGAGGTCGCCGTCGCCACCGAGCCCGCCCCACAGCCCGAGCCCGTCGTCGTGCCCGAGCCGGAGCCTGTCGCCGAGGTCGAGCCGGAGCCCGAGGTCGAGCCGGAGCCCGAGGTCGAGCCGGAGCCTGTCGCCGAGGTCGAGCCGGAGCCCGAGGTCGAGCCGGAGCCGGTCGTCGTGCCCGAGCCCGTCGCCGAGGTCGAGCCGGTGGTCGAGCCCGAGCCGGTGGTCGAGCCGGAGCCGGTGGCCGAGGTCGAGCCGGTGGCCGCGGCCGCTGTGGTCGACGACGGCCCGCCGGACAACCTGCAGCGCATCGAAGGCATCGGCCCGAAGATGTCGGCCGCGCTCATCGCCGCCGGGATCCGCACGTACGCCAAGCTCGCCGAATCCGACGTGGACACGCTGCGGAACGCGATCGAGGCGGCCCACCTGCGGTTCGCGCCGAGCATCGTCACGTGGGCCCGGCAGGCCCGGCTGCTCGCCGACGGCGAGGAGGAGGCGTTCAAGGAGCTGACCGACTGGCTGATCGCCGGTCGTGAGCCCACCGCGAAGCCCGTCGCGGGCGGCGACGCCGGGTCCGCCGCCTGATGGCCGGCTCGACGACGACCACGGCCGTGCGGCACGAGCTGCGCCGGGTCAACCCGTTCGTGCCGATCGTGGTCGGCGTGGTCGGGATGGCGGCGCTCGCGACCGGCATGGAGGTGCCGTTCCGGCACCACATCGAGAGCGTCCTGACCGACCACACGAAGGTCGCGCTGAGCGACGCCGGGATCGACGCGGACGTGTCGTTCACCGGGCGGGACGGCACGGTCCGCGTCGAGTCCGCCGACGAGCGGCAGAAGGCCGAGGACGTGTCCCGGGCCGTCGAGGGCGTCCGGGTCGTGACGGTCATCGCGCCGCCGAAGGTCGAGGTGCCGCCGGCCCCGGTGGCGGTGAAGCTGCTCGTGGACGCGGGCAAGGTCACGCTGACCGGCACGGTGTCCGACGCGGCGGCGAAGTCCGCGCTCGGCGACGCGGCGAAGGCGGCGTTCGGCGCGGAGAACGTCCTGGACGAGCTCACCGTCGACGACAAGCGCACCAGCGACGGGGTGAAGCTGGCCGCGCTCGCGCCGGTGCTCACCGCGCTCGGCAAGGACACCAAGGCCGGCGTCGTGGACCTGCAGGGCGGCACCGTCACCCTGACCGGCACGGTGGTGTCGCAGGACGTCAAGGACCAAGCGGAGCTCGCCGCCCGGGACGTGACCGGCATCGTGCGCAACGAGCTGGCGGTCGGCGAGGCGAAGGCCGAGCAGGTGCAGACCCAGCTGGTGGCGCTGCCGACGGTCGAGTTCGAGAACGACAGCGCGACGCTGACCCCGCAGGGCCAGGCGGTCGTGGCGAACGTCGCGTCGATCCTCAAGGCCAACCCGAGCATCCGGATCAGCATCGAGGGGCACACCGACAGCACCGGCACCGAGGCGCGGAACCAGACGCTGAGCGAGGCCCGGGCCAGGACGGTCCTCGACACGCTGGTCTCGCTCGGCATCGCGGCGGAGCGGATGACGTCCAAGGGCTTCGGCGAGTCCCGCCCGAAGGTCCCCGACACCAGCGCCGCGGCGAAGGCGATCAACCGCCGGGTCGAGTTCATCGTCCAGCAGTAGGCGGCACGACAAAAGCGGGGCCTCCGGATCGGAGGCCCCGCTTCGTGTTGCCGGAGCTAGTGGTGCACGGGGTACAGCGGCTCGCGCGTCAGGCTGTCCGCCCGCAGCGACTTCGCCTGCAGCGACGTCGCGGTCGGGTCGGGCTGCGGGAGCGCCTCACACGTGGCGTCGGCCTTGTCGCCGGCCTTGCGCTGCGGCAGCTTGCCGGTCGCGAGGTACTCCGCGATCGTGTTGTCCACGCACTCGTTGCCGTTGAGCGAGTTGGCGTGCGTGGTCTGGCCGACCTCGGCGAGGAGCGAGCCGTTCGGGAAGCGGCGCCGCGCCTCGAGGCTGCCCTCGAACGGCGTGGCCGCGTCCAGCGTCGTGCCGACGAACAGCACGCTCTTGACCTTCGAACCGTCGACCTTGACCGGCTTGGACACCTTGCCGGGCCAGAAGAGGCACGGCGCGTTGTACCAGGCGTTGTCCCAGGTCATGAACGGCGCCTTGAGGAACGTGCGCCAGTTGTCCCGCTCCCAGGTGTTCCAGCTCTGCGGCCACTGGGTGTCGGTGCACTGCACCGCGTTGTAGACCGCGAAGCCGTTGTCGTCGCCGGGGGCGACGTAGTTCTCGTACGCCGCGACGATGATGTCGGTGTCGCGGTCGTTGGCCCAGCCGGCGAACGCCTCGGCCAGCTCCAGCCACGTCGACTGGTAGTAGCCGGCGTACAGGAAGATGTCGGTGAACTCGTCCGGGCCGACCACGCCGCCGGCCGGCTTGCTGCGCAGCTTGTTCTGCTCGGCGTACCAGCGCAGCTGCACCTCGGTGCCGGTCTTGCCCAGGTGGTAGACCGAGTCGTACTTGGCCAGCCAGTCGAACCAGATGCGCTCGTTGCGCTCGAAGTTCACGTCCTGGTCGAGGTTGGCCTGGTACCAGACCTTGCGCACGTCGACGTTGCCGTCCAGCACCATGCGGCGCACCCGCTGTGGGTGCAGCGTGCCGTACACCTGGCCGAGGTACGTGCCGTAGGAGAAGCCGTAGAAGTTGATCTGGCTGGCGCCGAGCGACTTGCGGATCGACTCCATGTCGTTGACGGAGTCGACCGTGGTCATGTGGTCCAGCAGCGCGCCGCCGGCCTCGCCGCACGCCTTGGCGTAGTTCTTCGACCGGTTGAGCCAGGTCTTCTCGATGCTCTGGTTCCACGGGATGTACTCGGGACGCGGACCGTTGAAGTAGTCGTTGTCGCACGACAGCGCCGGGACGCTGGAGCCGACGCCGCGCGGGTCGAAGCCGATCCAGTCGTAGGCCTCGCCGGCGCCGTTCGGGACGTACTCGCCCAGCACCGACAGGGTCAGGCCGGAGCCGCCGGGGCCGCCCGGGTTGACCAGCATGATGCCCTGGTAGTCCTTCGCGGCGACCTTGGCCTTGATCCGCGAGACGGCGATCTGGATCTTCTTGCCGTTCGGCTTGCTGTAGTCGAGTGGGACGTCGAGCAGGCCACACTCGGCGCCGCGGCGCTGCAGGCCAGGGCTCGCACACTGGCCCCAGGTGATCTTCGCGGCCCCTGCCGAGTCCGCTGCGGGCGCCGCCGAGGCGCCGCCGGCCGGGGCAACGGCCAGGGCCGTCGCCGCCGCGGTGAAGAGGACGAGCCCCTTCACGGTCTTCCGGTTCACAAATCCTCCCAAATTTGCCCAAATGGGTGTATTCGGGCAACCGATTCGGGCAAAACAATGTCATGCTGATCGTTGAGGGCGAACCTGACGCGCGGAAGGCGTAGCACCCTTTCCTCCACCCGAGCAAAAACCGCTGTCCACGGTGGACGGGGTCCGTTACAACGGTCAGGTGCTGCGCAAGTACCCGAGAACCCCCCATCTGCAGGGCTCCCGCCTGCAGCCGGGCGACCACGACCTGGCCCAGGTCCCGTTCGCGCAGCTGGCCGGGCAGACCCTGGTCGTGGAGGAGAAGCTCGACGGCGCCAACTGCGCGATCAGCTTCGACGCCGGCGGCGGGCTGCTGCTGCAGTCGCGCGGCCACTACCTCACCGGCGGGCCGCGCGAGAAGCAGTTCGGGCCGCTGAAGGCGTGGGCCGCGACCGTGCGGTACCAGCTGCAGCCGGTGCTCACCGACCGCTACGTCATGTACGGCGAGTGGCTGTACGCGAAACACACCGTCTTCTACGACGCACTGCCCCACCACTTCTGCGAGTTCGACGTCTTCGACCGGGTCACGGAGCGGTTCCTGGCCACCGAACGGCGCCGCGAGCTGCTGGACGGGCTGCCGGTCAGCTCCGTGCCCGTGCTGGACACCGGCCGCTTCGGCAGGCTCGCCGAGCTGACGGCGCTCGTCGGGCCGTCGACGTGCCGCACCCCGGGCTGGCGCGACGCGCTGCGGGACGCCGCCCTCGCCGGTGGCGCCGACCCTGACCAGGTCGTCAAGGAGACCGACATGTCCGAGGACATGGAGGGGCTGTACCTGAAGCTCGAGGCGGACGGCGCGGTGCTCGGCCGCTACAAGTGGGTGCGGCCCAGCTTCCACACCGCGATCCTGGACTCCGGCAGCCACTGGCAGGACCGCCCGATCGTGGCCAACCGGGTGCGGGCGTGAACGCGTTCGAGCGGCTGTGCCCGGCCGGGCCGGCGTGGACGGTGCCGTGGCCGGACATCCACACGGAGTTCGACTGGATCCGCCGGCTCGACGGCGTGCCGCAGGACGCCGTCCACCACGCCGAGGGTGACGTCGCCACCCACACGCGGCTGGCGTGCGAGGCCCTGGCCGCGCTGCCCGCCTGGCGGGAGCGCCCCGCCGAGGAGCGGGTCCGGCTGTTCGCCGCGGTGCTGCTGCACGACGCCGCGAAGCCGTTCTGCACCGCTGTCGAGGACGACGGCCGGATCACCGCGCACGGGCATTCGCGCCGCGGCGACCTTATCGCCCGGCAGGTGCTGTGGGAGGCCGGCGTCCCGATCGCGTGGCGGGAGCACGTGGCCGCGCTGATCCGCCACCACCAGGTGCCGTTCTGGGCGCTGGAGCGGCCCCGCGGCGACCTCGACCGCATCGTGCACCGGGTGAGCCTGCTGGCCCGCAACGACGACCTCGGGCTGCTCGCCACCGCCGACATCCTGGGCCGGGTGTGCGCGGACGCCGGTGAGCTGCTCGACAACGTCGCGCTCTTCCTGCAGTACGCCGAGGACGACGGCTGCCTGGACCGGCCCCGGCGGTTCCCGTCGGAGCACGCCCGGTTCACCTACTTCCGCAACCCCACGCGGACCGCGGACTACGCCGCCTACGACGACACCACGGTCACCGTGACCGTCATGTCGGGGCTGCCCGGCGCCGGCAAGGACCACTGGATCGCCGTCAACCGCCCCGGCGTGGCCGTGGTCGGCCTCGACGACTGGCGCGACCGGCTGGGCGTCAGACCCACCGACGACCAGGGCCCGGTGATCGCCGCCGCGACCGACCAGGCCAAGACGCTGCTGCGGGCCGGCACGCCGTTCGTCTGGAACGCCACGAACCTGACCCGCCAGCTGCGCGCCCGCTGCATCGGGCTGGTCGCCGACTACGGCGGGCGGGTGGAGCTCGTCAGCGTCGAGGCGCCGCCGGAGGTGGTGCGGCGGCGCAACCGGGCCCGCCCGCGCCCGGTGCCGGACGGGGTCGTGCGCCGGATGGTCGGGCGCTGGGAGACGCCCGACCCGACGGAGGCGCACCGCGTCGACTGGGTGCTCAACGTCTGAGTGCGGGGCCTGATCAGCTGAGTGCGGCGCTCGGTCAGCTGAGTGCGGCGCCTGATCAGCGTTTGATGGGCGACGAGGCGGCGGCCGTGGTGCGCTGGCGCTGCATGGCGAGGGCCTGCAGCGCCGACGAGCGCACCAGCAGCAGCTGGTTGAGCGGCTCGTTGGCGGCGATCGGCTGGGCGTACGGGCGGTTCTCCACCGACCAGCCGTCGTGCAGGTCGTACTCGACGCTGAAGCTGCGGTCCCGCGACTTCGAGTAGTCCAGCAGGATGCCGGGCCCGAGCGCCCGCGTCGCGACCTCGCCGGCCATGTGCGGGATCGGCGAGAAGAAGAACGCGACCTTCGGCACCGGCTGGAACAGGTCGACGTCGATCAGGTCGAAGACCCCGACCGGCTGGTACATGCCGTGGGTGTCATGGACGCACAGGCCCGCGCCCAACTCGACCCGCCCGGTGTTGTCGATCTCCATGTGGCCGGCCGGCCCGCCCGGCGTGACGATGCCGGCGCCGTCGTTGCCGGCCACCGTCAGCACGCTGCCCAGCGGTGCCGGGTAGTTGTGCGTCGGCACCACCTTCGTGCTCGGTGCCATGCTCTGCCGGCGCGTCGTGAACATCGAGTACGTCTCCTGCCACGCGACCTCGAGATGGCGTTCGAGGTAGTGCACGGAGAGCCAGATGGTCGGGGCGCCGCTCGCCGACGTGGCGACCGCGTGGAGGCCGAAGAGCGCGAAGTGGTGGTCGCGCAGCTGCTCGATCGTGGCCTCGTTCATGTCGATCGTGAGTTTGTGCTGCTCCACGGCTTCCTCCAGGTTCTGCGGCGGTAGGACCTCAGTGTGGAGCGGTTCGGTTGCACGATCGGGGCATTCCGTGAAAATCATCCACGTTCGGTTCGAGCCGCCTCGATGACCGCGCGGGCGGCCCGGGCCAGCTCGTCGGGGTGCGGCCGGAAGGCGGCGGCGATGTCCGGGTGGAGGCTCGACCTGGCGATCTCCAGCAACCGGGCGCTCACCTCGGCGGCGGACTCGCCGTGGTAGTCCTGTTCGACCTGCTCGGCGGCGCGCTGCAACGCCGAGCTCAGCTGGGCTTCGAGAGGCTCCTGCAGCTTCTGGGCGGCCGGGCTGAGCTGGGCGTCATCGAGTGAGACGTGGAGTTCCTGCATGGTGCGGCGGTACCCATGTGCCGCCGGTTTCAAGCGCTGCGCGCGAGCAGCCGGACCGACCGCGGCGCGGCGCGCCGGACCGGGTAGGTCGAGCGGACCAGCGCGAGGGCCCACGCCATCCGCGCCACCGCCGTCTCCGGGTGGTCACCGAACTCGCCGGCGACCTGGGCCGCGCAGCCCTTGATGCCGAAGCGCCGCAGCGTCGCCGCCACCGCCGCGCGGACCTCGTCGCCCCGCGGCGACTGCGAGCACTGCAGGTGTGAAACGAACAGCGCCTCTGCCCGCACCGCCTCGAATGTCGTGGTTGCCATCTCGCACCCCTTGGTGTGTGTTCCTGATGACATTCACGCTAGAAGCGTCCGATGTGTTCGGGCTCACGGTTTCATGCCACCGTCCGGTAACCGTCACCCTCCGTGTGATGGTGCGGCGGCGTAGGGGCTGTGACAGGGTTGGCCCGTGTCGTTGACCCCTTCAGGTCCGGTGCGGCTGCACCGGGCCGCCCGCATCGAGGACGCCTTCCACGACGTGCTGGAGCGGCGCCTCCGGCTGCGCGGGTGGAAGGTGGCCGTCACCCCGTACACCGGCTACGGCGCCCCGGGCTGGGTCCGCGTCCTGGGCCGGGTGCTGCTCACCCGCATCGACCCGAAGCCCGGCAAGCGCCCCAAGAAGCTGCGCGGCTGGCGCTCGTTCACCGCCGTCTCCGTGGCGAACGCGCCGGTCCGCATCACCGCCGGCGAACGCACCTGCGAGGTGCGCTGCGACCGGGGCGGCTTCATCGACACCGTCATCGAGGCCGACCTGGCCCCCGGCTGGGCCTCTGTCACCCTCGAGTGCGAGGACAGCGCGCCCGTCGAAGCGCCGGTGCGCATCGTCGACCCGTCCGTGCGCTTCGGCGTCGTCTCCGACGTCGACGACACGGTCATGGTCACCACGCTGCCCCGCCCGCTGCTGGCCGCCTGGAACACCTTCGTGCTCGACGAGCACGCCCGCGCCTCCGTCCCCGGCATGGCCGTGCTGTACGAGCGCCTGGTCAACGCCAACCCCGGCGCCCCCGTCTTCTACCTGTCGACCGGCGCCTGGAACGTCGCCGCCACCCTGACCCGGTTCCTGTCGCGGCACCTGTACCCGGCGGGCCCGCTCCTGCTGACCGACTGGGGCCCGCAGCCGGACCGGTTCTTCCGCAGCGGCCAGGCCCACAAGCGTGCCTCGCTGGCCCGGCTGGCCCGGGAGTTCCCCGACATCCGCTGGCTGCTCGTCGGCGACGACGGCCAGCACGACCCGGAGATCTACGCCGAGTTCGCGGCCGAGCATCCCGACAACGTGGCCGCCGTGGCGATCCGTCACCTGTCGCCGACCCAGGCGGTGCTCGCCGGCGCCTTCCCGACCCCGGCCGGCAGCCCCCGCCGCCTCCCGGCGGACGCCGCCGCCCAACGCTGGCTGGGCGCCCCGGACGGCGCCGGCCTGTGGCGCCTGCTTCGCGACACCGAGATGCTGTAGGGCCGTCGTGGTGGCCGACAACGGCGGTTCACCGCAAGTAGCAAGGCCGGCGACCACGGGGCCGGCGCCTGGCCCAGCCGGCAGCAGGATCAGCCCGTCGTGGTGATCCTGGCGGGTCGCGGCCGAACATCCCCGGCTACGCGGCCGCCACGACAATCCGGCACCGCGTCCTCGACCAGACCGTCCGCGTCTTTCCGACCCCGACTAGGCAGCACCCGCCGCATATCCGACGCCGCGGCCGCCGCCCGACGATGACTGAGCGCCCCGGACGGCGGCCCCTACTCCACAGCTCTGAGATGCTGTAGCCGCAGTCCTTTGTTGCCCAACGCCCGAGGCCAGCGTGGCCGCCTGCAGTGGCGTTCACGGCGGATGGCACCGTTCAGCGACCTCAAGGCCGGCGCCGGGCCCGGGCGGCAGCACGACCATGTCAGGCGCGGTCGTCCTGATCCTGCCGAGTCGTGGCCGAACATCCCGGCAGCGCGCATGCTGCGGCGATCCAGCACCCGTCCCCGACCTACCGGCCGCGCCGGCGGCTTTCCGACCCCGGCCGGCAGCACCCGCTAACTCCAGCCTGGCGGTGCCGCCTCGCCGGCGATGAAGAGGGCAGTGTCCGGCCTTGGCTCGTGCCTGGCACCTTGATCGTGGGTCTGATATCGGCGTGAGCCGGTTGCGACGGCGCGCCCCAGCAAGGGGTCTCATACGGCGGACCAACGAGGCCCCATTAGCGCCACCTCAGTCGAAACGGCGCCGGGCCTACAGCAGCATTGGCGGCGGCCGGGTTGGGCGGCGCACCCATGCCTCCCGTCGAAGTCCGGCGGCATTGGAACCCGCCCTCTCGACAGCGGAAAGGCCGGGGCGGCTGCGCCCCGGCCCTTCGTCGTCGTGCCGTGCGTTACAGCTGCGCGTAGTCCGGCGCCTCGACGCGGGTCGTGGCGCGGGCGCCGAGACCGATCGAGTCGTAGTCCTGGCGGCTGGTGCCGCGCAGGATGAGGGCCCAGACGATGCCGATGACGGCGACCACGCCGTAGGCGGCCGGGAAGGCCCAGACCGCGGCGTTCTCGGTGCCGGGGGCGAAGCCGAGCAGGCCGCCGAAGTTGTCCACGACGAGCCAGATGATGTAGGCCAGGGCCAGCGAGGACAGGACCGGGGCGATGACCCGGGCCCAGGCGCCTTCGCCGCGGGTGTCCTTCAGGAAGTACCCGATGACCGACAGCGAGGTCGCGAAGACCAGGAACAGCACGCCGACGCCGCCGGAGGTGCCGAGCCAGAAGAACAGGTTGAGCATCGGGTCCCAGCCCTGGACCGCGAAGAGCACGAGCACGACGAGCGCGATCGCGGTCTGGAAGAGGGAGCCGGACGCGGGGGCGCCGGAGCGTGCCCGGGTGCGGCCGAAGAACGCCGGGAGGACCCGCTCGCGGCCGAGCGCGAAGGCGTAGCGCGCGGTCGTGTTGTGGTAGCTCAGGGCCGCGGCCGCGATGCTGGTGGTCAGCAGGATGAGGCCGAGGTCGGCGGCCCACGCGCCGCCCTTCTCGGCGAGGGTCGGGAAGAACGGGCCGCCGGCGGCGGCGATGTCCGGCTGCTGGGCCAGCGGCACGAGGGCGTCCGCGCCGACGCTGACCGCGGCGGCCCAGCTGGTGACGGCGTAGGAGACGACCATGACGGCGAGGCCGAGGAACGTGGCGAGGGCGACCGTCCGGTTCTTGCTGCGCGCCTCCTCGGCGAACACCGGGGCGGCCTCGAAGCCGACGAAGGCGGTGACGCACACGGCGAACGCCGGCCCGGCCGCGTCCTTCAGCGAGCCCCAGGTCCAGGGCTCAAGGCTGACGCCGCCCTCGGCCGGGTTGCTCAGGAAGATGAAGTCGAAGATCGTCACGGCGACCAGCTCGGCGCCGAGCAGGACCATGAGGACCTTGCTGTTGACGTCGACGCGCAGCAGGCCGAGGATCGCGATGACCAGCCACAGCCCGAGCGCGAGGATCCACCACTTGACGTCCAGGTCGGCCTTGTCCGCGAGGATCAGCGAGGCGAAGAAGCCGAACGCGCCGTACAGGCCGATCTGCAGCAGGTTGTAGGCCAGCAGGGCGACCAGCGCGCCGCCGACGCCGAGCGGGCGGCCGAGGCCCTGGGAGATGTAGCTGTAGAACGCGCCGGCGTTGGTGATGTGCCGGGACATGGCGACGTAGCCGAAGCTGAACAGCGCCAGGACCACGGCGATGATGACGAAGGCGAGCGGGAAGCCGGTGACACCGACCCACCCCCACGCCGAGGAGACGAGGGCGCCGACCACCATGAGGGGGGCGGCCGCCGTGAGGGCGAACATGATGACGGACGGCACGCCGAGACGGTCCCGGGCCAGTGCCTGTGATACCACGCTCGGTCGCATCGGCGACGTTGCGGACATCGGTCCTCCAGGGGGTTGAGGGGGGAAGGGGGAAGAAAGTCCGCTAGCCGCGCTGCGACAGCACCGAGTCACCCACCGCCGACTCGACCTGACGGATCAGGTCGCGCAGCGGCGGGGGCAGGGCGCTGACCGCCTGTTGCAGTCGTTTGATGCTGGTCTGGTCGGTGTCCCACAGGACATGGCCGGACAGGCCGGTCGCGTCTGCCAGACCGGCGAGCGTGGTGTCGGCGACCCGCATGGGCTCGTGCCCGGTGAGCAGGCGGCGCAGCCGCACCACCCGCCCGGCCGGGAGGTTGATGTCGGTGGACACCCAACGGGTGGTGGTGCGCAGCAGCCGCCGTACCTGGGTCTGCTCGACCAGCCCGACCCGGGCGAGCCGTTGGCCGACCGCGTCGACGGCGGTCTGGCCGAGGAAGAGCAGCCACGTGCGGATCTCGCGGTGCTGCGTCTCAGCGATCATGGTGGCGAGGTTGGTGTGCGCCAGGGGGTCCGAGGGAGGCTCCCGGCTGATCACCCGGAGCCGGTCGCCCTCGCAGACGATCCGCTGCTCCAGCACGAGCTCGCCGAGCATGGCCCCGGCGAGGCCGAGCTCGACGGCCCGCTGCGACAGGCGGGACCGGCCGTCCCGGTCGTCGTGCGCGATCAGGAAGAAGTCATCTGCAAGCAGCATCCGCCCGCACTCCTCGAAGAGGGCAGGGTGAAGGCGCCACGTACCCCAGCCTGGCGCACCGTCACCACACTTCCGTCTTCAGCTCAGATTGGAACCGAAAGATCTCACGGGCCCAACGCGAAAGCATGCACTGCGGGACAGTGCTCCGCAACTTTCGTAATGAGGATTTCAATGATCGGCCAACCGGAAAGTGATATTGACGCCCGGCTCAGCCGGCCAAGGCTACCCAGCGTGAAGAGTCGTAATTCGGGTCCAAACGTCGTTCATTCGTACCCTGGGTAACATTCGGATACGTACGGAAGAGGCATTGTTGAGCTTTCTCCGCAGATGATTGCGGTACAGAAGTCAGCCATCGATGTCGCACTGCGTGACGGCCGGCGCACGCGCGGAAAGGCCGGCTCCCATACGGCGCGTAATGAGAGCCGGCCTCGCGTTCCGAAAAGGTCAGACGATCGACTCGGCCGCCTCGTCGACGGCCTCGAGGAGCTCCTCCAGGGCGTAGCCTCCGTCGTGCCGGACCCCGTTGATGAAGAACGTCGGCGTGCCGTTGACCCCGCTGCGGACCCCGCCGACGAAGTCGCGGCGCACCCGGTCGAGGTGGACGTGCCCGCCGACCTCGTCGGCGATCTCCTCCGACGGCAGGCCGAGGCGCTCGACCCCGACCATCAGCTGGCGCGGGTTGATGCTGCGCTGGTGCTCGAAGAGCCAGTCGTGCACCGGCCAGAACTTCCCCCTGGCGGCGGCCGCCTCGGCGACCTCCGCGGCGAGGTCGGCGTAGGGGTGCACGTTGGTGAGCGGGAAGTGCCGGTACGTGTAGCGCACCGTCTCGTGCCGCAGCCGCAGCAGGTCCTGCACGATCGTGTGGGCCATGCCGCAGTACGGGCACTGGTAGTCGCCGTACTCCACCAGCGACACCGGCCCGTCGGACAGCGTGTGGTCCTCGGACCCGACCGGCACCACCAGGCGGGCGACGGTCACCTGGAACGGAGTCGTGGTCACAGCACCGGCCGCCGTTCGCTGTCGAGGCCGTCGAGCGCGTTGAGGATCCCGTCGGCGCCCGGGTTGACCCCGGCCGGCGCCACCTGGCTCCAGGCGACCACGCCGTCGCCGTCCAGCACGAACAGGGCCCGCTGGCAGACCCCGCCGCGCTCGTCGTAGACGCCGTACCGGCGGGCGACCTCGCCCTTGGGCTCGAAGTCCGCCAGCAGCGGGAACGTGATCCCCCGGTCCTCGGCGAACGCCCGGTGCGACCAGACGTTGTCCACGGAGATGCCCACGACGCCGGCGTTGTAGCGCTCGAACTCCGGCATGACCGCCTGGTAGAGCGCCATCTGGTCGCCGCAGACCGGGCTCCAGTCGGCCGGGTAGAAGGCGAGCACCGCCGGGCGGCCGCGCAGCTGCGCCGTGCCGAGCCGGTGGTCGGGTGCGGAGGGCAACTCGAAGTCGGGCGCCCGCTGCCCGGCGTGCAGCGCCGCCGGAGGCATGGGCTGAGATACAGATCCGCTCATTCTTCAACGGTTCGCCGCGGCGCGGCGGGGCGGGTCACTAGGCCGGGGTGACCGTGTTGACCTTCAACGGGCTGCCGGTGCACGGCGACTCGAAGCCCGGGTCGGGCAGGCCGGTGACCTTGACCCGCTGGCCGGCGCGCAGCCCGGCGGCGGCCGGGCCGACCAGCACCCACACGATGGTGTCGGTGACCAGCGCGACGCAGGCACCGTCGACGCGGACCTGGCCGGTCGTGGTGAGCACGGTGAAGTCGTCGGTCGGCTCGTGGGGCGCGGTGGTCTTCGGCACCCCGGACGGCAGCGTGATCACCGAGTCGCCCGGGTTGGGCACGGCCTTGGAGCCCGAGGCGGACGGTGCGGGGGTGCCGGAGGGTGCGGCGGAGACCGAGGGTGGCGGCGCGGCGGCCCGGTCGGTGGAGCCGGCGGCGCAGCCGGAGACGGAAAGGGCGGTGACGGCGAGGAGGAGGCCCAGTGCTCGGTTCATGGCACTTGGACCTCCTCCGGCCGTGCGCGGTTCCGCGCGGTGACGAATCAGCGGCTAGCGGTTCAGCCGGTGATGCGGATCTTCATGCTGGTGCCGTCCGTCGAGACAACCCGGATCTTGACACCGTTGTTGGGGACCTTGACACCGTAGTACGTGCTGGTGGCGGGGTCCTCACGGTAGTAGTTCCTGCTGTCGTCGAACGTGGCGTTGCCGGCCTGGCCCCGGATGTAGCTCGGGGTGCTGTTCGGGCCGTAGTGCAGCGTGAACGAGCTGGCCTTGGTCAGGCCGAACGTCGCGTCGTAGCCCTGGATGCGCGGACGCCACGGGGTGCCGTCCAGCTTGTAGACCAGGTCCGGGTGCGCGTCGACGGGCAGGATCAGGCCACCGCCGTGGTGCTGGCTGGTGTTGTTGTCCGAGAACGACGTGTCCCAGTAGGTCACCAGGAGACCGGCCTCGTACGGGAAGTGCTCGACGAGGTCGGGCTTGTCGGCGAAGCCGAAGTTGTACGGGCCCGTCTTGAGGTACTGGTCCCAGGACGTGTACGTACGGTTCGACGCGATGTAGAAGTTGTCGTACGCGGTGGTCAGCGTGCTGCCCACGGCGGTGAAACCGACCGCGGTCCAGCCGTTGGCCCCGGCCTCGGCACCGTCGGCGAAGACCGTGGTCGCGCCGTTGGTCACCTTGATGTCGTCGGCGAAGAAGCCCTGGCCGCCGGCGGCACCGTCGGTGAAGTAGTGGAACCGCAGGCCGACCGTCTTGCCCGCGTAGGCGGACAGGTCGAACGACGCCGGCACGAAGCCGTTGCTGGTGCCGTCGATGCCGTTGCCCTCGGCCGCGTTGGTGATCGTGCCCGGGATCGACTTGAACCCGGTGCCGTCGTCCACCTCGACGTACGCGTAGTCGCACGCGTCGGGGCCGCAGTCCTCGATGTCCCACGCCGCCTTGAAGCTCAGCGTCGTCGTGCCGGCCGGGACGGCGACGGTGCGGGTCAGCGAGTTGTTGAGGTTGTCGCCGGAGCCGCTCCACCAGGACTTGGTGCCCTCCGGCGGGGCCGGCAGCTGCGTCACGATCTGCTTCTTCGGCAGGACCACGACGACGGCCTGGGCCTTGGCGCTGTTGTACTCGTGCGGGCCGAGGTCGAGCGTCTTGTTCTGCCCGGCCACGACGATCTCGTAGTCGAGCCAGCCGAGCTGCAGCTTGTCCCACGCGCCGAGGTCGGCGGCGCGGTCGGCGATGTTGTTGTCGCCCGGCTTGCTGACCCGGCTCTGCGCCATGATGGTCCACCAGTTGACCGGGTTCTCGGCGTTGCCGCTCGCGCCCGAGGTGTCGTAGTGGTCCGGCAGGCCGAGGTCGTGGCCGTACTCGTGCGCGAACACGCTCAGGCCGCCGTTCTCGGGCTGAATCGTGTAGTCACGGATCCACAGACCGGTGTTGCCGATCTGCGTGCCGCCCATCTGGTTGAACGACGGGCCGCTGGTGAAGTTCTGGAACGCCGCCCAGCGGTGGCTCCAGATCGCGTCCTCGCCCTGGTACGGGTCGCCATCGGCCTGGTCGCCACCGGAGTGGACGATCTGGAAGTGGTCGATGTAGCCATCGGGCTCGTTGAAGTCGCCGTCGCCGTCGTAGTCGAAGCGGTCCCACTGGTCGTAGGACGCGAGCGTGGCAGCGATGTCGGCGTCGGTCTTGCCCTGGGCCTTCTGGCCGGCGACCCACGCGTCGACGGCGTCCCGGATGAGGTACCAGGTGTTGCTGCAGACGTTGCTGCCGCACGGGTAGCCGTTGCTGCGGCCGTACCGGGCCTCGTTGTACGGGACCTTCACCCAGTCGGTGACGAGACCCTCGACGCTGTAGCGGCCCGAGGACTGCTTCTCGTAGTACGTCTTCAGCGACTCCGCACCGCTGCCGGTGGCGAAGTACTTGTTGTAGAAGTACTGCTGGCTGAAGTCCGGCTGCCAGACGGTCGAGTTGTCGACCGACCGGTCGGGGGCCGGGATCGCGTTGTGCAGCGGCCCGTCGAACACCGTGGGCCCCGGGGTGGCGGCGCTCGTGTCCTGGTCCGGGTAGCTCGGGTGCCGCTCGTTGCCGAACTCGGCGAGGACGACGAAGATCTTGTCGGTCTTCTCCCGGCTCAGCTCGACGTACTGGTCGACGCGGGCCGTCTTGGTCTTGGTGTCGCCACCCTTGCCCGTCTGGCCCTTCTTGCCGATCTTGACGACCGTGCTGGTCCCACGCTTCTCCGGCGTCGCCTGGCCGCTCAGGATCTGCGAGATCGCGACCTCACGGGATTCGCGCCGCTTGTCCTCCAACGGGTTAGGCAGCTCGTCGGAGGGTGACGCGGCGTCGGCTACGGACGGTTCCCCGGACGCCGGCACCGCATACGCGGCGCCACCACCGGCGAACACCCCCATACCCGACGCAAGCGTGAGACTCAGAAGTCCCACGGTCAACTTACGCACAGGTACCTCCCTGGTGGGGCGAAAGCACCCAGGCATGATGTCGATGCCTCGATGCACCTGTCGCGAGAGACTAGGGGGTCACCGGGACCTGTAAAGATCAACTATGGGGTATGTGCATTGGCGCAAGGGTCAAAGCAAGGGTGAACCCGCTCTATTGAGCGCGGTCTCTCAATGCGGCGAGGTCGTGGACGATCACGTGCAGGCGGCCGGTCTGGATCCAGCCCTCCTCACGCAGCGTGCGCAACGCCTTCGTGACCGCCTCCCGGGACGACCCGGTCCAGCCGGCGAGCTCGTCCTGCGACAGCGGCAGGCTGATGCGCAGCCCGTCGGCGGTCCGCTCGCCGAAGCGCTCGGCGAGCTCCACGAGGCGGGCCGCGACCCGGCCGGTGGTGTCGTAGGCGCCGAACTCGATCCGCTTGCGGTCCGCGTCGCGCAGCCGGCCGATCAGCTCCCGCATCAGCAGCATCGACACGCGGGCGTGGCTCAGCAGGTACCGCTCGAACTCCGGCGTCGGCACCGCGAGCGCGGTCACCGGCTCCAGCGCGGTCACGGTCGCCGACATCGGGCCGCCGTCGACGGCGGAGAACTCCCCGAGCAGCGCGCCGGGCCCGCGCACGGCGAGGACCACCTCGGTGCCGGACGCGGTGTCGGAGGAGACCTTCACCCGCCCGGTCCGCAGCACGATCACCGACTCCGACGGGCTCGCCTCGCGGTAGATGACCGCGCCGCGCTTCCACTGCCGGCGGTGCCCGGCCGAGGAGAGCGCGGCCTGCTCGTCGGCGTTCAGCCGGTCGAAGAACTCGGTCACGGGTTCAGAGTCTCCACCACATATGCCCGGACTGTCTGTCGGCGTCCTTTCACTTCCAGCTCGCCGAGCGGGGTCGCGACCGCGCCGCGCAGCGCGTCGAAGGTCGCCCCGCCGACGACGACCTGACCGGGCTCGGCGACCGTCTGCAGCCGGGCCGCGACGTTGACGGCGTCGCCCATCGCGTTGAAGCCGCGCAGCAGCTCGCTGCCGATGTTGCCGACTAGCGCCGGGCCGGTGTTCGCGCCGACCCGGAACTTCGGCCAGGTGGGGTGCCCGGCGGCGATCCCGCGCACGGCGTCCTGCATCTGCAGCGCGGCGCGCACCGCCCGCGTCTCGTGGTCGTCCTGCCGGGCGGGGGCGTTGAACAGCGCCAGCAGCGCGTCGCCGACGAACTGCACGATCGTGCCGCCGTTGTCGAGGATGCAGGGCACCGCGACGCCGTGGTACCGGTTGAGCATCTCGACGATCTCGCCCGGCTCGACGGCCTCGGAGAACGTGGTGAAGCCGCGCAGGTCGGCGAAGAGGGCGGTCACGTCGACCAGCTGGCCGCCGAGCGCGGCCTGGTCAGGGTCGGCGAGCAGGGCCGCCGCGACGTCCGGCGACATGTACTGGCGGAAGAGCGTGGACAGCTCGCCGTACAGCCGGGCGTTCTCCAGGCCGATCGACAGCTGGTTGGCCAGGGTCGCGCGCAGCTCGGGCCGGCCGGTGGCGGGGATCCGCACCCCGCCGGCGACCTTGCCCTTCACCGTCAGCGGCAGCACGTCCGCGCCGGTCACGGCGGGCACCCCGGCGGAGACCAGGCCGACCTCGACGTCGCCGAACGACGGCCGCACCGCGGCCACCGCCGAGCGCAGGAACTCCTGCTCGCCGGCGCCGACGCGGGCCTGCTCGCCGACGGTGACCAGGGCACCGAGCCGGCCGGACAGGTCCCGTTCGGCGAGCAGCGCGGCGGCGGCCCGGTCCAGGACCTCCGCCTGCTTCTCGGTCAGGCCGAAGCGCTCCGCCATCCGCGCCGCCAGCCGCTGCGGGCGGCCGCCCGCCTCCGACTCCTGCAGCGCGGTGACCAGCTCCTCCAGGGCCTCCTCGTACTGCGCGCGGATCCGGCGGGTGGTCTCGGCGACCGCGATGCCGTCGAAGAGGCCGGCCGCGCTGCCCTCGCGGCGGTACTGCACGTACGCGGAGTAGCCGACGAACAGGAACGCCGCGGTGAGGATCAGGTGCCACTCCCACCACGACAGCCGCCACTTGTCCGCCAGGGTCACCGCCAGCATCGCCTCGGCGAGCAGCGCGAACGCGGTCACCACGGAGATCAGCACCGCGCCGGGCGCGCGCCGGTACAGCAGGTAGAAGCGCACCGCGGCGACCAGGTACAGCGCGACCGCGGCGTAGGAGGCGACGACCATCGGCCCCTCGACGTCACGGACCTGGGTCTGCCGGTCCAGCGGCGGCAGGTCCAGCACCGACACCACGATCCAGGCGAACAGCACCAGCGCCAGCACCGGCCGCAGGGCGACCTGCCAGCGGGTGATGCCGGCCGGCAGCCGCAGCGACGACAGCAGCGCGAGCACCGCCCCGATGATCAGACCGACCGCCATCGCCATGTCGAATCCGGCGTTGGGGTGCGCGATGAGGACCTTCGGCGTGGCGAGCGCGTGCGCGAACAGGAATCCGGCGCCGGAAAGGAACACCAGCGAGACGAGAAACAGCCGCCCGTCCTGCCGCCGGTGCGCGGCGACGCTCATCGCCGCACCGATCGCGATGTTGACCGCGGCGACGGTGAGCACCAGCCAGAAATGGGTGTCGTGATGCTGCCAGATCAGGTCCGCCCCGGGCCTGGTCAGCAGCAGCCACAGCCCGGCCAGGGGCAATGCGAGGTGGGTCGCCCACACGAGGACACGAGGCATCGAACGCACCATTCTCGAAAGCTGGTCACTTTGGCGACATTGCAGCAGTTGCGTTGTGCGTCTTTGGACGCAGACACCGTACGCCAACCTCGGTCTCATATTCACGAAGCACCTGACGGGTGCGATCAACTGTGGGAGTTACCGATGAAGTTCAAGGCACCGCTCGTCACGCTCGGCGCCGGACTTGTTGTCGCCGGCGTCCTGTACACGCTCAACGTCGACCTCAGCAACGACGTCGCGAAGAACCGAGCCGCGGCGAACCAGGCGGCGAGCACCGCCGCGCCGGCCGCGGCGAGCACGCAACCGGCGGCGGATCCCCCGCCGAGCACCGCCCCGGCGTCCAGCGCGCCGGCCGGCGACGGCAGCGGCAACGCCGCCCAGCAGGGCACGGTCACCTACGCCGGCGCGGTCGACGGCGGCGCGGCGTCGCTGGCCATCGTCGTGAACAACGGCAAGGCGATCGCCTACGTCTGCGACGGCAAGAAGGCCGAGGCGTGGCTCAACGGCACCATGGCCAACGGGCAGATCGACCTCACCGGCGCCAAGGGCAGCCTGAAGGGCACCTACGGCGGCGGCCAGGTCAAGGGCACCGTCACGGCCGGCACGAAGTCGTGGGGCTTCACCGTCAAGGTCGCCGCGGCGCCCTCGGGCCTGTACCGCTCGGCCGCCTCGCTGCGCGACAAGCTCGACGCCAGCTGGGTCGTGCTTCCCGACGGCCGGCAGGTCGGCGTCCAGACGAAGAACGGCGAGACCAGCGAGGCGCCGCCGTTCGACGTGAACAGCAGGACCGCCACGGTCGACGGGACCAAGGTCCCGATCGAGGCGGGCAACCCCAACGCCAGCTCCGGTTACTGAGAGGAGAGCCGTCACCATGTCCCCGGAAGAGACCCAGGCCGCTCCGGTCATCCAGCCCACCAGCCCGAAGACGGCCGCGACGCTCATCGCGCCGGTGCTGGTCGCCTGCTTCGTCGCCGGCGCCCTCGGCGTCTACGGCAAGCTGCACGAGCCGACCAACCTGGCGGTGAACGTCGCCGGCTTCTCCAGCCCGCAGACGGTCAAGGTGTGGCTGGCCACCCTGGCCTTCACGCTCGCCGTCGTGCAGCTGTTCACCGCGCTCGTCATGTACGGCAAGATCCCGCTGCGCAACGCGTCGTGGCTCGGCGGGGTGCACCGCTGGTCGGGCCGGCTGGCGTTCATCGCGTCGATCCCGGTCGCCCTGCACTGCCTGTACGCGCTGGGCTTCGCCGACTTCGACACCCGCACGCTCATGCACTCGCTGTTCGGCTGCTTCTTCTACGGCGTCTTCGCCGCGAAGATGCTGCTGCTGGCGAAGAAGGGCGTGCCGAACTGGGCGCTGCCGCTGTTCGGCGGCCTCGTCTTCACCGCGCTGTCCGGCCTGTTCGTCACCTCCGCGCTGTGGTTCTTCACCACATTCGGCGTCAAGATCTGAAAGGGCATCGAAGCACCATGAGCAACACGACTCGACGGACCCTGCTGACCGGCGCCGGCGCGGCCGGTCTCGCCGCGGCCCTCGCGGGCTGCGCGGCCTACGGCGACACCGGCACCGACACCGCCGCTCCCGCCCCGGCGGGCGGTGACACCGGCGGCGGCGCGACCGGCGCCACGGGTGCGACCGGCGCCGGCGGCGCGCCGGCCGGCGGTGGCGGCGGCTTCGCGAAGACCTCCGACATCCCCGTCGGCGGGGGCAAGATCTTCGAGGACCAGAAGATCGTGGTGACCCAGCCGACCGCCGGCCAGTTCAAGTGCTTCACCGCCGTGTGCACGCACGCCGGCTGCGTCGTGGGAGACGTCTCCGGCGGCACCATCAACTGCCCCTGCCACGGCAGCAAGTTCAAGGTCGCGGACGGTTCGGTGGCGAACGGTCCGGCCAGCAAGGCGCTCAAGGCCGTCGCCATCAAGGTCGACGGTGACGCCATCTCGAAGGCCTAGCTCCCACAGGGTCGCGTGCCCGGGATCCCCCGCGGATCCCGGGCACCCGGCTGTTCGCGGATCCGGGTAACCCGATCGGGCGGGGAGTGCGTTACAGCGGCGACGGAGTCCGCCGAGCACGACTTCGCGGCCTTCTACCGGGCCCGGACCCCGGCGCTGCCGCGGCGGCCGTGGTCGTGGCGCTGACCGGCGGCGCGGCGCTGGTGCGGCTACGGGCCGACGACGTCCGGCCGCCGCTGCCCGGGACGTCCCTGCCGGCGACCACGGGCGCGGTAGCGACGGCGCGCCCGGGCGGCACCCCGTCAGCGTCTACCGGGCCTGATCGTCCAGGAAGTCGCGCAGGGCCGCGGTGAACGGGGCGCCGCCGGACCACAGGACCAGGGTCGGGCAGGTGGGCGGCGGCAGCGGCACGGCGTCGACGACGACCAGGCGGGTGACCTTCGTCGGGTGCTCCAGCGCCAGCCGCGCGGCGACGTGGCCGCCGAGGTCGCGGCCGACCACGGCGAACGTGTCGTGGCCCAGCGAGTGCATCAGGGCCAGGTTGTCCAGGACCATCTCGTGCACGAGCGCGGGCCACGGCCCGCCGGTGTCGCGCCCCGAGCCGCCGTAGCCGCGCAGGTCGGGGCGCACGACGGTGTGCTCGGCGGCGAGGAGCGCGGCGAGGTCGTCCCAGGCGTCCAGGGTGCCGGCGTGCCCGTGCAGGAGCAGCACCGGCGGGCCGGCGCCCTCGCGGCGGACGCGCAGCGTCACGTCCCACAGGTCGACCCGCTCCTCGGACACGTCCACTGCTTACCCGACCCGCCGCGCTGCCGCCGCACGTACCCCCGGCACGGGTGAACGCACTTTTGTCTATATTGAAGAAAGTCTGTTGCTTGCGGACGAAAGGCGCTACTGTCTGGCGCACATCGATGTCCTCCAGTCGGCGGGAGGCCATCACGCAGCCCGCTCACAGGAGGTCTGGTGCAACCACCCCACCGCCGACGATGGACCGTCGGCACATCGGCCCTGGCCCTGATCGTGTCGAGCTTCATGAGCGTCGCGACCTTCGCGACCATCGAGGCCGGCGACCCCACCCCCGCCGCCGCGGCACCCCCGCCCGCCAGCGACTTCGAGAAGGTGAAGCTCGACGGCGGGCTCACCATGGGCGAGCCGATCGAGCTGGCCGTCCTGCCCGACGGCAAGGTCATGTACATCAACCGCGGCACCACCGCCGGCGGGGGTCAGGTCCGCCTGTACAACCCCGCGACGCAGTCCACGACGGTGGCGCTGACGCTGCAGCTCGACGCGCGCTTCGAGGACGGCCTGATCGGCATCACGCTGCATCCGCAGTTCGCCACCAACCGCTGGGTCTTCATCTTCTACTCCCCCAAGGTGACGCCCCTGGTCAACCGGATCTCCCGGTTCACGTTCAACCCCGCCACGAACATCCTCGACCCCGCCAGCGAGGACATGATCATCGAGTGGCCCACCGAGCGGAACCTGTGCTGCCACTCGGCCGGTTCGATGACCTGGGACAGCAACAACAACCTGTACTTCGCGGTCGGCGACAACACCAACTCCGGCGGCGACTCCGCCGGCATGGCGCCGATCGACGAGCGGACCAGCCGGGATCCGCAGTACGACGCGCAGCGCACCTCGGGCAACACCAACGACCTGCGCGGGAAGATCAACCGGATCCACCCGGAGAGCAACGGCACCTACACGATCCCGGCCGGGAACCTGTTCGCGCAGACCGCGCAGACCCGCGGCGAGATCTACGTGATGGGCACCCGCAACCCGTACCGGATCTGGGTCGACACGAAGGCGAACAACACCCTGTACTGGGGCGAGGTCGGCCCCGACGCGGGCGCCACGATCGCCAACCGGGGACCGGCGGCGTTCGACGAGTTCAACCGGGCGACCGGGCCGGGCAACTACGGCTGGCCGTACTGCGGCGGGCCGAACGTGGCCTACAACGACTGGGACTTCGCGGCCAACGCGCCCCGCGGCTGGTTCCCCTGCGGGGGCAGCACCGGGCCGGTCAACGACTCGCCCCGCAACACGGGCCTGCAGCAGCTGCCGCCGACCAAGCCGGCGCTGGTCTGGGAGCAGCACGGCGGCAGCGTGCAGTGGCCGCAGCTGGACAGCCCCGGCGGCTGCGGGTCGCCGAACCACACCGAGGTCTACCACTACGACCCGAACCTCAACTCGGCGGTGAAGTGGCCGCAGTACTACGACAACAAGTGGATCATCTCCGAGTACTGCCGCAACTGGGTCAAGGCGGTCAACTTCGACAACGGCAACCCGGCCACCGGCAACCCGGTCGCGGGCCAGATCGAGCCGGTCAACGCGGGTGCGCCGTTCGTGCACCCGATCGACTGGCAGTTCGGCCCCGACGGCTCGATGTACATGCTCGAGTACGGCAGCGGCTACTTCTCCGGCGCCGCCGACGCCGGCCTGTACAAGATCAATTACGTGCAGGGCGGGCGGTCGCCGGTCGCGAAGGCCACCGTCAACCGGGACAACGGCCTCGCGCCGCTCGCGGTCACCTTCTCCAGCGCCGGCTCGATCGACCCCGACGGCGACACCATCACCTACGCCTGGGACTTCGACAACAACGGCACAACCGACTCGACGGCGGCGAACCCGTCGTACACGTACACGACGAACGGGGCCAAGCAGGCCCGGCTCACCGTGCGCGACCCGGCCGGGCACACCGGCACGACGCTGGTGCCGATCACCGTCGGCAACAACCGCCCGACCGTCACGCTGTCCGGGGTGCCGGCCGGCGGCATGTTCGACTGGAACGACAGCTTCACCGTCACCGCGTCGGCGACCGACCCGCAGGACGGCCCGATCGACTGCTCGAAGATCGTGATCGCGGTCGCCCTCGGCCACCAGGAGCACGCCCACGACGAGGGCGCCGGCACCGGCTGCTCGGCCACCTTCAACACCGGGCCGGTGCACGCCGGCCCCGACTCGGTGCTGTTCTTCGTCGTGCGCGCCACCTACACCGACAACGGCGCGGCCGGCTCGGCGCCGCTGACCGGGACGCACGAGATCACCCTGTGGCCGAAGTACTGGCAGGCCGAGCACTTCGTGTCGCTGGCCGGCCCGCAGGTGATCACGGCGGCCACCGCCGACGGCGGCAAGCGGCTGGGCGACATCCAGTCCGGCGAGAGCGTCCGGCACCACGCGGTCTCGCTGAAGAACATCACCGGCGTCAAGGCCCGGGTCTCCTCCGGCGGTGGCGGCGGCACGGTCTCCTTCCGCTACGACTCGCCGACCGGCACCGAGGTCGCCCGTCTCACCGTGCCGAACACCGGCGGGTGGGACACCTACACCGAGGTCAGCGGCCCGGTGACGAAACCCGACGACGGCACGCACGACCTGTACATCGTGTTCACCGGCGGCAGCGGGGCGATCCTGGACCTGGACAGCTACACGTTCACCGGCCCCGGCATCGGTACCCCCGGCGCGCGGACCGGCCCGCTGACGGCGCTGGGCAAGTGCGCCGACATCAACGCGAGCCAGACCGCCGACGGCACCAAGGTGCAGATCTACGACTGCAACGGCACCGGCGCGCAGCAGTGGACGGTCAACGCCAACGGCACGATCACCGGCCTGGCCGGCAAGTGCCTCGACGTGAAGTCCAGCGGGACGGTCAACGGCACGCTGGTGCAGCTGTACACGTGCAACGGCACCGGCGCCCAGCAGTGGGTGATCGGCGCGAACAACGCGATCCGCAACCCCCAGGCGAACAAGTGCCTGGACATCCCCGGATCGAACACCACCAACGGCATCCAGTTGCAGATCTACGACTGCAACGGCACCGGTGCCCAGACCTGGACGCACCCGTAGGCGGACCGCTAGTCGCTCAGCGGGAGGGTGACGCGGAACGCGGCACCCTCCCCCGGCGCGGTGCGCAGGGTCACCTTGCCGCCGTGCGCCGTGACCAGGGCGCTGACGATCGACAGGCCCAGGCCGGATCCGCCGAGCGCGCGGGTCCGGCTCGGGTCGGTGCGGTAGAAGCGTTCGAAGACCCGCTCGGCGTCCTCCGCGGTCATGCCCGGCCCGTTGTCGGCGACCTCGAGCACCGCGTCGCGGCCCTCGGTGCCGACGAAGACGGTGATCTCGGTGCCGGCCGGGGTGTGCGTGAGCGCGTTGGTGATCAGGTTCTGCAGCACCTGGCGGAGCCGGGTCTCGTCGCCCTGGACGATGGCCGGCTCGACGTCGTCGTCGTCGCCGCCCTGGGTGCGCAGCCGCAACTTGTGCTCGTGCGCGGTGACCCGGGCGTCGATGAGCGCGTCGGTGGCCAGCGCCAGCAGGTCGACCGGCTTCTTCTCCAGCGGCCGCTGCTGGTCCATCCGGGCGAGCAGCAGCAGGTCGTCGACGAGCAGCCCCATCCGGGTGGCGTGGTGCTCGATCCGCCCGACGTTCTCGTCGGCGCGCCCGGACTGCCGCTGCAGCTCGGCGAAGCCGCGGATCGACGTCAGCGGGGTGCGCAGCTCGTGGCTGGCGTCGGCGACGAACCGCCGCATCCGCTCCTCCGACGCGAGCGCCGCCTCCTCGGAGGCCCGGCGTTCCTCGAACGCCGTCTCGATCTGCCCCAGCATCGTGTTCAGGGCGGTGGACAGGCCGCCGACCTCGGTGCGCGGGTCCGCCTCCGGTACGCGCCGGGTCAGGTCCCCGGCCGCGATCGCCTCCGCGGTCTGCTCGACCTCGACGAGCGGCCGCAGGCTGGACCGGACCAGCAGGTACGCGACGACCGCGAGCAGCACCAGCACCCCGGCGCCGACCCCGACGGTCACCCAGAGCTGCCGGCTGACGGTCTCGTCGACCTCGTCCAGGCTCAGGCCGACCACCACCCACTGGCGGCCGGTGATCGGGTTGGGCTGCTGCGACACGATGATGCGCCAGTCGTGGCCCACGCCGCCCTTCGCCGGGACGGTCAGCAGATAGTCGTTGCCGGGGGTGAGCTCGGCGCCCTGGACCAGACCGGCGACGGTGGTGGCCGGCAGGTCGGGCGCGCCCTGGCTGTCGTCGCCGGCGCTGGGCAGGAACGTCCGCTGCACGAGCGGGTCGTCCGCGTTCAGCGCGCACGCCACCCAGTAGGCGCTGCGCTGGGCCGGGCCGTACGGGTCCTGTCCCTGCCGCGTCTGGCAGACGTCACGCTTGCCGTGGATGCTGTTGCGCAGCTGGTCCTCGACGCGCTGGTTGGCGAAGGAGCGGGTGCTGTAGAGACTGACGCCGCCGGTGACCACGAGGGCCGCGGTCAGCAGCACGAGCATCAGGGCGACCAGCTTGACCCGCAGGGGCCAGGCGCTCATGTCCGGGGCAGCCGCAGCGAGTAGCCGACCCCGCGCAGCGTCTGCAGCAGGCGCGGCTCGGCGGTGTCGATCTTCTTGCGCAGGTAGGACACGTAGGACTCGACGACGCCGGCGTCGCCGCCGAAGTCGTACTGCCACACGTGGTCGAGGATCTGGGCCTTGGACAGGACCCGGCCCGGGTTGGTCATGAAGTACCGCAGCAGCTTGAACTCCGTCGGGGACAGCTGCACCTCCCGGCCCGCCTTGAACACCTCGTGGGTGTCCTCGTCGAGCTCGATGTCGGCGAAGGTCAGCCGCGACGACGGGGCCGCGGCGCCGCCGGCGGGGCCGGCGACCCGGCGCAGCACCGCCTGGATGCGGGCGAGGATCTCCGAGAGGCTGAACGGCTTGGTGACGTAGTCGTCGCCGCCGAGCGTGAGGCCCTTGATCTTGTCCTCGGTCGCGTCGCGGGCGGTGAGGAACAGCACCGGCACGCGGGCGCCCTCGCCGCGCAGCTTGCGCAGCACCTCGAAGCCGTCCAGCTCGGGCATCATGACGTCGAGCAGGATCATGTCCGGCCGGAAGCGGCGGGCCTCCTCCATCGCCTGGCGGCCGCTGGTGGCGCTGGCGACGTCGTAGCCGTGGTACTTCAGGCTCGCGGAGAGCAGCTCGACGATGTCCGGCTCGTCGTCGACCACCAGCAGCCGCGTCATGATTCGCTCCAGTTCGCTCAGCGATCCCCTGTCACCGTTGAGACTGCCGCCGGATGCTGGCCGTCGGATGCGGTTTCCCTGAAAACCAGCTGTGAACGCGCTGCACCCGTGCCGAGGACCAGCGCCAGCAGCACCGGAAACTCCAGGTACGCGTGGTATGAGGCGAATGCGCTGTACAACGCCCGGCCGGAGGCGTAGTCGACGGCGAACAGCACCGCGAGGGCCAGTCCGAGGCCGGCGCCGAGCGCCCAGGCCCGGGGGCCGCGCAGCCACGGCACCCGGCGTTCGAACGCGCGGGCCGCGTCCGGGGCGTACCGGGGCAGGAACCAGACCCAGACGAAGTAGTGCATGGTCTGCAGGAACGCGAACACCACCAGGAACCGGGCACCGACGGCCGGATCCGACCCGGGCGGCGCGCTGAGCGCCACGATCCTCGCGGGCTCGCCGGCGAACGCGGCCACCGTCGACGGGGAGACGGCGGACACGTCGAAGGCCCCGGCAAGGACGGCGGCGGGCACCACCAGCACCCAGCCGACCTGGGTGGCCCGGAACCACCGGCGGGTCGCCGCCGGCAGCGTGGCGGCCCACTCCCAGAGAAAGCACAGCGGCACCACGTTGTGCAGGTGGGCGAGGACCACGAAGTGGTACCCGGGCCAGGCCAGCGACACCGCCGCCGCCACCGCGAGGATCGCGCCGGCGCCGGCCAGCGGCCACCCACGCAGCGCGTGCGCGCAGCCGGCGGCCAGGACGGCATAGCCGACCAGGATCTCGGCGTCGCGGGCCGGCTGCCCGACGAACATCGCCGCGATCCGGCACAGCACGATGGCGCTGATCAGCCCGAACAGCACGGCGAGGAACCGGCCGTCGAGCACCGGGGCGAAGCGGCCGGTGACGTAGCGCAGCTCCAGCACGTTGTGCAGGACCCCGAAGGCGATGAGGCCCAGCACGGTCGTGGCCAGGGGCGCGCCGAGAGCGACGGCGAGCGCGGCCGCGGCGGCGGCCAGGAACGGCAGCGTTACCTTCATGGGGTGATCCCGGCGCTGCTGCTGACCCTCGCCGTGGAGGTGCCGCTGTACGTGCTGGCGCTGACCGCGCTGCGGCTGGCGACCTGGCGGCGGGCGGTGCCGCTGGGTGTGGTCGTGAACCTGCTGACGCACCCGGTGCTGTGGTGGGCGCTGGCGCCGCGACCGTCGCCCGCGGCCCTCTGGACCGCGGAGGCGGTGGTCGTGCTGGCGGAGGCGGCGATGCTCTGGCTCGCCTGCCGCCGCGATCCCGCCGTGCTGCTGGTGACGAGTCTGGGGGCGAATGCCGCGTCGGTGTTCATCGGGCTGGTGCGCTGAGGCCGCGGCTAGGACCGCGACCGGCGCATGAGCCAGACGACGAGCAGGATGAGGGCGGTGACCACGACGATGCCACCGATCACGGCGACGACGACCGCCGACGACGACGACGGTTCCGGGTCCGGCGCGAGGTCCGCGAGCACGATCTCCATGTCGCGCAGTGTGCACCGCCGCGCCGGAACCCGGTAGCGGCCGTTACTGCTGAATCTCGTCGGCCGGTGGGATGTCGCTCGGCGGCGGCGCCTCGGCGGGGCGCCACCACTGCCACAGCAGGAACAGCAGGCCGAGCGCGAGCATGCCGAGCCCGATCCACAGGTTGATGCGGACCCCGGCCGCCTTGTCGATCTCCTCCTGGGAGTCGAACACGCCGAGGATGGTGACGATCACGCCGTACACGGTGAACAGGCCACCGATGACCCGGCGCACGTCGAACAGGCGGGCCGCCCTGACGGTCTCCGCTCTCGTCTGGTCAGACATCTGCAGGCACCTTCTCCACTACAGGAACGGCAGGTAGAACGCGATGGCCAGGACCAGTGCCCCGGCGCCGAGCAGGACGGGCGAGCGGTACCAGGCCCGGTCGCCGGCGAGCGCGCCGGCGGTCAGGTCGTGGCTGCCGATGCCGTAGACGAGACCGCTGAGCTCGTCGTCGGTCTTCCGGGTGGTGAACAGCGTGACGGCGACGGCGACGACGGCGACCGTCACGAACGCGATGCCGGCGCCCCAGAACGACTCGTCGAGGTCGGACCCGAAGGTGAACCAGCCCCACCACTTGTAGCCCGCGTAGACGATGAACGCGGCGAGCGTGCCGGTGAGCAGCCCCCAGAAGCCGGCCCAGGCGGTCATCCGCCGCCAGAACATGCCGATGATGAACGTCGCGAACAACGGGGCGTTGAACAGCGAGAACAATGCCTGGATGTAGTCCATGATGTTGCTGTAGCCGGAGGCGATGAACGCGGTGCCGATGCCGATGACGACGCCGACGACCGTGATCCACCGGCCGATGCGCAGGTAGTAGCCATCCGGCTTGTCGCGTTTCACGTACTCCTGCCAGATGTCGTACGTGAACACCGTGTTGAACCCGGAGACGTTCGCCGCCATGCCCGCCATGAACGACGCGAGCAGGCCGGTCACCGCGATGCCGAGCACCCCGTTGGGCAGGAACTCGCGCATGAGCAGCGGGATCGCGTTGTTGTACTGCAGGTCGCCCTGGTCGGCGCCGAGCCCCTTGACCGTCACCAGCGCGACCAGGCCCGGGATCACGGTCACGAACGGGATGACCAGCTTCGGGTAGGCGGCGATGATCGGCGTGCGGCGGGCGGCGCTCATGTTGCGCGCCGACAGTCCGCGCTGGACCTCGGCGAAGTTCGTCGTCCAGTACCCGAACGACAGCACGAACCCGAGGCCGAACACGATGCCGAACCACGAGGCGCCGAGCGGGTTGTCGCTGCCGCCCGTGTCGGCCCAGGTGTGCAGGCCGGCCTCGCCGAGCTTCGTCTCGCGGACCGCGTCGAACAGCCCGTCGATGCCGCCGAGCTTCACCAGGCCGATGATCGCGACCGGCAGCAGGCCGGCGATGATCACGAAGAACTGCAGGACCTCGTTGTAGATCGCGCTGGAGAGACCGCCGAGGGTGATGTACGCCAGGACGATCGCCGCGCCGACCACGATCGCGGTCCACAGCGGCCAGCCGAGCAGTGCCTGCATGATCAGCGCGAGGGCGTACAGGTTGACCCCGGCGATCAGGACCTGGGCGAGCGCGAAGGACAGCGCGTTGAGCAGGTGCGCCGGCCGGTTGAAGCGGCGCCGCATGTACTCGGGGACGCTGCGGACCTTGGAGCCGTAGTAGAAGGGCATCATCACGATGCCGAGGAACACCATGGCCGGCACGGCGCCGATCCAGTAGTAATGGACGGTCATCATGCCGTACTTGGCGCCGTTGGCGGCCATGCCCAGGATCTCCAGCGCGCCGAGGTTGGCGGAGATGAAGGCGAGGCCCGTCACCCAGGCCGGCAGGGAGCGGCCGGAGAGGAAGAAGTCGGCGCTGTTCTTGATGGAGCGGCGCGCGGCGAGGCCCACGCCCAGGACGGTGATGAAGTAGAGCGACAGGAGGACGTAGTCCAGCGCGTCCATCTGTAGGCGTAGACCTTCGGCAAGAGTCCGCACCCGTTCCTCCCCTTTGACGACGAGTGAGCGTCCACCCACCTACCCCCGCGTAGGTGACGCTCAAACGCCCCTAAGAGGGGAGATGCGAAGCGAGGACCTTCAATAGGTCCTGCGCCCCGTACGGCTTGTCGAGGAACGCGTCGCAGCCCGCGCTCATCGCCGCGGCCCGCTCGTGCGGCAGCACACTGGCGGTCAGGGCGATGACCTGTGGCCGGTCCGGCCGGGTGCTGAGGTCCGCGGCGAGGCTCAGCCCGTTGCCGTCGGGCAGGTTGACGTCCAGCAGGACCACGTCGACGTCGGTGTGCGCCAGGGTGTCGCGTGCCCGCTCCAGGCTGCCCGCCTCCAGCAGCTCGACGCCGCGGATCACGTCGTCGGTGGCGCGGGCCAGGATCGCCCTGACCAGCACCCGGTTCAGTTCCTCGTCCTCGACCAGCAGCACTCTGCTCATGCCTGCCGGGCCCCTTTCCGCCGTTCGGCCTCCAGCGCGGTGCCTTCCATACGGATGCCTTCCATGCGGGCCTCGGACAGTGTGCTGGCCACCGCGGCCAGGTCGACCCACTCGCGGACGCCGTCGGCGGCCGCGGCGCTGCGGGGCACGGTGCCGATGACCTTGCCGGTCAGGCGGACCCGGTCGTCGTCGGACAGGTCCGGCTCGGTCAGCGCCAGCACCGGGATCCCCCGGGTCGCCGGGTCGTCCTCCAGCCCGGCCAGCAGCGCGAATCCGTCGACGTCGGCCATCCGCAGGTCGCAGATGATCAGGTCGAAGCGCCGGTCGCGGGACAGTCGCAGCCCTTCCGGCCCGTCGTCGCAGGTGACGACGTCGATGCCGCCGTCGCGCAGGTGCCGCTCGACCACGTGGCGGGTCTGGTCGTCACGGTCGACGACCAGCACCGCGGCCCTGTCGGCGCCGCCGGACGGCACCACGTGCCGGGCCAGCTGGGCGAGCAGCACGTCGTGGTCGACGGGCTTGACGAAGAAGTCGGTCGCGCCCAGCGACATGCCGGCCTTGCGGTCGTCGATGATCGTGGCGAAGAAGACCGGGATGCCGCGCAGCGCCTCCTCCTGCTTCAGCTCCCGGATCACGTCCCAGCCGTCGAGGCCCGGCATGACGACGTCGAGCAGGATCGCGTCGGGCTGCCACGTCCGCGCCGCGGCCAGGCCCTCCTCGCCGCCGGGCGCCACCCGCACCCGGTAGCCGGCCGCGGCGAGGTACGTCATGAGCAGCTCGGCGGCGCGGGCGTCGTCGTCGATGATCAGCACCCGGCCGCGGGCGACCCCGGCCGGTTCGGCGAGGGGCGGTTCGGCGGGCACGGCGGCGGGCAGCTCGGTGGTCGCGTCCGGGAGCCGGACCGTGAACCGGCTGCCCTCGCCGAGCGCGGACCGCAGGACGATCGAGCCGCCGTGCGCCTCGACCAGTCGGCGGGTCAGTGCGAGCCCCAGCCCGGTGCCGGCCTGCCGCTGGGCGGCGTTGCCGACCTGCTGGAACTCCTCGAACACCCGGGCGTGGTTCTCCGCGGCGATGCCGACGCCGCTGTCGGCGACGGTCAGCGCCACCTCGCCGGTCTCCTGGACCGCGCTGAGCGTGATCCGGCCGCCCTCGGGGGTGAACTTGATCGCGTTGGACAGCAGGTTGTCCAGGATCTGCCGGAAGCGCAGGGGGTCCGCGCGGACCGCGAGCCGCGGCACGTCGATCAGCACCTCCAGGCGCTTGCGCTCGGTCAGCGGGCGCAGACCGGTGATCACCTCGGTGACGGCGGCGTCGAGGCCGAGCGGCTCCGGGTTGAGCTCCAGCCGCCCCGCCTCGACCTTGGCCAGGTCGAGGATGTCGTTGATCAGCCCCAGCAGGTGCCGGCCGCTGTTGTGGATGTGGTCGACCCAGTCGGCGGGCACGGTGCGCCGGTCGCCCTCGGGCTGCTCGGCGCGCATCAGGTCGCTGAACCCGATGATCGCGTTCAGCGGGGTCCGCAGCTCGTGGCTCATCCCGGCGAGGAAGTCGCTCTTGGCCTGGCTGGCGTGGGTGAGCGCGTCCACGGACGCGGCCAGCTGCTCGGTCAGGTGGCGCTGCTCGGCCAGCGTGGTGCTGCGCTCGGCGAGCGCCTTCGCCTGGCCGCCGAGCACGGCGGTGAGGCGCAGGTCGTCGGCGGTGAACAGGGCCCGGTAACGGTCCAGCAGCAGCACGGCGCCGCGCTCGTCCGCGGGCAGCGCCAGCGCCAGCGCGGTGACCAGCCGGGCGCCGGTGGCCTGCGCGTAGTACTCCGCGAGTGGCGGCGCCGGCCGGCGGGCCGAGCCGGCGGCGACCGGCCGGCGGGCGGCGAGCAGCAGGTCGAGGTCCTCGCCGGTGAGTGCCGGCATGGGCTCGTGCGGCAGGCTCGCGCCGGACCGGCACACCGCCGCAACCTGCTCGAGGCGGCCGCCGGGCGTGACCCGGACCAGCACCACCGCGTCCGTGCCGGTCGTCTCGTGGACCACCTGGACGTACCGGCGCCACACCTGGTCGACGCCGGCGGCGGCGGGCAGCCGTTGCAGGTCCTCGGTCGCCTCGTACCAGACCGTCGCCGACATCATCCGGCGCAGCCAGGCGGGCGGTATGAACGCGATGAGGTAGCCGACCGCGGCGAGCAGCGCGACGGCCCGGGCGGCCGGGCTGAGCCAGCTCGTCGCGCCCGGGTACAGCACGGCGCCGGCGAACAGCATCAGCATCATCGTCACCAGCAGGTAGGTGGCGACCGCGGCCAGGCGCAGCCTGGCCCGGGCCGAGCCGGAGCGCCGCTGCGCGCCGAGCAGCAGGTAGCTGCCGGCGATCGCCTGGGTCACGGCGAACGTGCCGGCGGCCAGCAGCAGGTGTCCGAGGCCGAGCGGGCGGGGCGCGGCCGCGACGGCAACGGCGCTCACCGCGAGCGCGGCGAGCAGCGTGCGGTCCAGCCAGGTCGGCACGTGCCGCAGCTGGGCGGTCAGCCGCAGCGCCAGGTACGGCTGCAGCATGAGCAGCCCGGTCACGGTGGCGTTCACGGCCGCCGGGACGGGCTGCCCGGTGAGCTCGCGCACCACGCCGTTGGCGCAGACCGCCACCAGCGGCAGGAAGATCAGCGTGATGTGCCCCTGCACAGGATCGCGGGTGGCGAGAAACCCCCCGAGCGTGCGCAGGAACACCGCGACCACGAGCAGTGCTGTGACTAGAGTTATCATCCGACTACGCCCCGTAACAGTTGGACGGGACTCACTCTAGCCAGGGGGACGGATGGGCGAGACGGAACCGGCCGACGAACTCGCCCTGCTCCGGGCCGAGATCGCCGACGGCGCTCACGACCTTTCCAACGCGCTGGGTGCGATCCTCAACTACGTGGCGTTCCTGTCGGAGGACCTCGGGGACAACCCGGCCGCCGCGGACTACCTGCCGCACCTGGCCAGCGCGGCGCACCGGGCGCTCGGCGTCGTCGAGCGGCTCAGCGCCAGCGGGGCGCGCTGAGCCCGCACGGGGGACCAGGTGGCGCGACGACTAGCGGCGCTCGCTGAGGCTCTTGCACTGCACGCACAGGGTGGCCGACGGGAACGCGGTCAGCCGGGCGACCGGGATGTCCTCGGCGCAGCGCTCGCACCGGCCGTAGGTGCCCTCCGCGAGCCGCTCCATCGCCCGCTCGACCTGGTCCATCCGGGAGCGGATCGACAGCGCGACCGCGAGCTCCTGGTCCCGGCTGAAGGCCTTGGTGCCCAGGTCGGCGACGTCGTCGCCGGCGTCGACCACACCGGCCATGGTCATCTCGGCGACCGCCTCGTTGTACTCGACGGCGAGCTCCTGGAGGCGGGCGTCCAGCGCGGAACGCAGATCCGCGGAGCGCTGCGCACCACCGGCAACCGTCATCTCTGGCTGGACGAGCATCCTGGGCCCCCTGTAGCTGGATCGCGTTCGACTGGCTTCCGGTGTGCCCATCGGGAGCGGGCCGCAAACCTGACTCATCCCCGACTCTGACGGTGCCGTCACTGTTCAACGGCGGCATGAATCGGGCACCATGAGCTACGTGTTCACGACCGGGCCAGAGACCGCAGAGGTCACCGTCGAGGTGCCACCCGGCGAGGCGCGGCAGGCACGCAAAGTCATCGCGCGGGCGCTGACGGTCTGGGGGCTCACGCACCTGACGCGGTCCGCGGTGATGGTCGGCCACGAGCTCGTCGCCAACGCGCTGCGCCACGGCATGCCCCCGGCGGCGCTGCGCCTGCTGCGCCGCGACGGCGCCGTGGTCATCGAGGTCGGCGACGGCAGCCCGGAGCTGCCACGGATCGCCGAGATCGACAACGAGACGAGCACCTCGGGCCGGGGCATGTTCATCGTGTCGCGCCTGGCCCGCTCCTGGGGCGTCCGCCCGCTGCCGACCGGCAAGGTGGTCTGGGCCGAGCTGGCGTCGCGCTAGCCGGCTGGCCCCGGCCCGCTAGGCGGTCTGCTTCTCGTGACGGATCGGCAGGATCTGGTCCAGGCCGGTGATCTCAAGGGTCATCGACACGTCGGGGCCGGGGTTGGCGACGATCAGTGTGGCACCTGCCTGCTGCGCGCGGCGCCAGCAGCCGACCAGGGTGCCGAGCCCGCTGGAGTCGATGAAGACCAGCCCGGCCAGGTCGATGACCAGCTCCCGCACGCCGGCCTCAAGCTGGCCGGCCACCTCGGTGAGCAGCTTCGGAGCCGAGTCGAGATCAAGATCGCCCACCGTCGCGAGGCGCGCCGACCGGCCGTCGCGGTGCACCGTCAGCTCCCATACCGTCTCGTCGTTGACCACGTTGCGCCATGTCCTTTCGCGAACCGAGCTGCGGATCGGCTGCTGCCCGCTGGTCAACAGTGTGTGGTACCCATCCGGCGGACTTCAAACGCTCACAGCGTTTGACCATGCCGCGTGCGCGACGCAGACTCGAACGATGGTGGCGGCATGAGCGGTGGTCTCGACTTCGTGGGGCGTGCCCCGGCCTCGCTCGACGACGCCGCGATGCTCGCCGTCGCGCAGCGGCGCGCCCAGTTCCTCGCCGATGCCAGCCGGCAGGTGTCCGGCTCGCTCAACCTGACGCACACCGTGCGCCGCTCGCTGGCCGCGTGCGTGCCGCACCTCGCCGACTGGGCGCAGATCATGCAGCTCGGACCGGACGGCGCGACGTATATCAGCCTGGTGGCCGGCACGCCCGGCCCCTCCTCGGCGACCCGGCGGCACCCCGCCGCCGACGGTGTCAACGGCCAGGCGCGGCTGCTCGCCACGGGCCGCCCGGAGCTGCTGCACGTCGCGCTGGACCAGGACCCGCTGCACCCCGACGGGCTCGTCGCGCTCGTGCCCGACGAGGGGATGCGCGAGCAGGTCGCCGCGCTGCGCCCGGCCGACGTGCTCGGCCTGCCGCTGACCGCGCGCGGCACCACGTTCGGCACCCTCACGCTCGCCCGCCGCACCGGGTACGGGTTCGTCGCCGAGGACATCTCCCTCGCCGAGGAGCTGGCGGTGCGCATCGCCCTGGCCCTCGACGCGGCCCGGCGCTACGCGGAGCGGGCCGGCGTCGCGACCGTGCTGCAGGCCAGCCTCCGCCCGCCGGAGCTGCCGAAGCTCGAGGGCGCCGCGCTCGCCGCCCGCTACCGGCCGGCCTCCGGCGACGGCGAGATCGGCGGCGACTTCTACGACGCGTGGGGCGACTCGGCCGACTGGTCGTTCGTCCTCGGCGACGTCTCCGGCAAGGGCGTCGAGGCGGCCGTCGTCACCGGCCAGGCCCGGCACACCGTGCGCGGCGCCTCCGCCGTGGACCGCGACCCGTCCGCGGTGCTGCGCGCGCTCAACACCATGCTCGACGGCACCACCCAGGGCCGCTACGTCACCGCCGTCTACGGCCGGGTCCGCCGCCAGGCCGGCGGTGGCCTGCACGTCACCGTCGCCTCGGCCGGCCACCCGCCGCCGCTGGTCGTGCGCGCCTCCGGCGAGGTCGAGCCCGTCGCCGTGCGCGGCCTCGCGGCTGGGCTGGTCGCCGCCGTCGAATACGCCAAGGCCCAGGTCCTGCTCGCGCCCGGCGACACGCTGGTGCTCTACACCGACGGCGTCACCGAGGCCGGCCACAGCGTCCGGGACGGCACCCGGCGCCTCACCGGCCTGCTGTCCCGGTATGCGCAGGCCGGCGTCGACGCCCTCGTCGAGGCGATCGAGATCGCCGTGCTGGAGGAGTCCGGCGGCACCCAGCGCGACGACCTGGCGGTGCTGGCCCTGCGGGCGGCTCCATGACCGGCCCGCAGCGTAGCGAGGAGCCGGTCATCATGGGCGCAGTCTCCAGGTCAGGCCGGCGCCGGAGCGCAGCGGAGGTGACGGCATGACCGGTGCGCTGGACTTCCGGCCGTACTTCGCCCTGCTGGAGCGGCGCGACGGCGCCGGGGCGGTGCGCCACGCGCTCGGCCTGATCGACGGCGGCGCCGACCCGGTCGACGTCCTCCTCGACGTCGTGGCGCCGGCGCAGGAGCAGGTCGGCCGGCGCTGGGCGGAGGGCGCGTGGACCGTCGCCCATGAGCACGCCGCCACCGCGATCAGCGAGTCCGTGGCCATGGCCGTCGGCGCCCGGATCCCCCCGCCCGAGGCCCCGCTCGGCCACGTCATCCTGGCCTGCGCCGAGCGGGAGTGGCACGGCCTGCCGGCCCGCCTCGTCGGGTACTGCCTGCAGGCCGCCGGCTGGCGCACCACCTTCCTGGGCGCCTCGACGTCACCCCGGCAGTTCGCCCGCTTCCTCGACGACGTCGACGCCGACGCGGTCGCGATCAGCTGCTCTGTCGCGGCGTCGCTGCCGGCGGCCCGCCGCCTCATCGACGCCGCCCGGGAGGCCGGGCTGCCGGTCCTGGTCGGCGGCGGCGCCTTCGGCTCCGACGACACCCGCGCCCGCGCCCTGGGCGCCTCCGGCTGGGCCAGGGACGCCCGCACCGCCTCGGCCGTGCTCGCCGAGCTCGTCGCCGCCGCCGGCGCGCAGGCCTGGGCGAGCGAGCTGCGCTGGGCCACCGACCGCGCCCGGCACGCCGGCGCCGACGAGCACGCCGAGATGACGATCCGCTTCGCCGAGTTCCGCGCCTCGGCCCGCCGCCGCTGGCTCGACGCCCCCGCCGACCCGTCCGGCGGCCCGCCGGACGGGTCCAGCCTCGCCGACGACGCGGTCGACCACGCGCTGCACGCGCTGTCCGCGGCACTGCTCACCGACGACCCGCGGCTGCTCCGCGAGGCGAGCGACTGGCTGACCGCCCTGCTCACCGCCCGCGGCGAGCGTCCCGACGTGGTGGCGAGCCTGTGGCGCTCGGTGCACCAGACCGTCGGCGAGCCGCTGCCCGAGGCGGCCCGGCACCTGAAGACGCTCTGACGGCGGCGGCCGCATACTGGAGGCATGATCGCGGTGACCGGGGCGGCCGGCCAGGTCGGTGGCAGGGTGGCGGCGGCGCTGCCGGAGGCGCGGCGGCTGACCCGCAAGGACGCGGAGTACCGCGACACCCCACGGCTGCGGCAGGCGCTCGACGGCGTCGACACGCTGCTGCTGGTCTCGGGGCGGGAGTCGGCGGACCGGCTGGCCGAGCACCGCAGCGCGGTCGACGCCGCGGTCGGGGCCGGGGTGCGGCGCGTCGTGTACCTGTCGTTCGCCGGGGCGGCGCCGCAGTGCACGTTCACGTTCGGCCGGGACCACTGGCACACCGAGCAGTACATCCGCGGCACCGGGCTCGCCTGGACGTTCCTGCGCGACAACCTGTACCAGGAGATGCTGCCCATGCTGGCCGGGCCCGACGGGGTGATCCGCGGGCCGGCGGGTGACGGGCGGGTGGCCGCGGTCAGCTACGACGACGTCGCGGCGTGCGCGGTCGCGGCGCTCACCGGCGACGGCCACGACGGGCGGACCTACGACCTGACCGGGCCCGAGGCGCTGACCCTGCACGAGGTCGCGGCCCGGCTCGGGATCCGGTACGAGCCGGAGACCGTCGAGGAGGCGTACGCGTCGCGGGCGCACTACGGCGCGCCCGCGTTCGAGGTGGCCGGGTGGGTCAGCTCGTACGAGGCGATCGCGGCCGGCGAGCTGGCGGCGGTGAGCGGCGACGTCGAGCGCCTGACCGGCCGGCCGGCGAAGCCCTTCGCCCCCCGCTGACGGAGCCCTTTCAGTCCCAGGTCAGCAGCTGGTCCACCGGTGCGTGGTCGTCCGTCAGCACCTTCGCCCCGGTGTGGAAGGACCGCAGCGCCGGGCCGGACAGCGTCTGCGGGGCGTCGCCGGTCACCGCGCCCGCCCAGGGCGGCAACGGCGCCGTCGAGGCGAACACCACGAAGTTGCTGCCCGTCTCGCCGCGCAGCGCGGCCGCCGGCGCGACCAGCATCACGTGCGGGAAGACCTCGGCGATGGTGGCGACCTCCGCCCGGACGAACCGGCGGGCCGGGCCGTCGATGACGTTGAGCGCGTAGACGCCGCCCGGGCGCAGGACGCGGCGGACGTCGGTGACGAGCTCGCGGGTCGTCAGGTGCCACGGGACGGCGAGGTGGCCGAACGCGTCGCCGATGACGACGTCCCGGCTGGCGGACGGCTGGCGGCGCAGGTTGGCGCGGGCGTCGCCGGTCTCGACGCGCAGCAGCGGGCCGGTGCGCAGGCCGAGCAGCCGGCGGTCGAGGGCGACCAGCGCCGGGTCGAGCTCCAGGACGAGGTTGTCGCTGCCGGGGCGGGTCGCGGCGACGTACCGCGGCAGGGTGAACCCGCCGCCGCCGAGGTGCAGGGCGGCCAGCGGCCCGGGCGGCAGGTGGTCCAGGTAGCCGCCGATCCACTGGGTGTAGGAGTACTCGAGGTGCTCCGGGTCGGCCAGGTCGACGTAGGAGTGCTGGGCGCCGTTGAGCAGCAGGGTGCGGCCGGTGCCGTCGGCGGTGACGGCGGCGCAGGTGTAGGCGGTCTCCACGGCGCAGGGGTTGGGGGCGACGATGCCGATGGGCACGCCGATGGCGGTGAACGCGAGGGCGGCGGACAGGTTGCCGCGGCGGCGCCAGTACCCGCCGAACCCGAACCCGGCGACGGCGAGGACGCCGGCCAGGGCGTACAGGATGACGCTGGTGGGGACGGTGGCGACGAGGACGAACCCGGTCGCGAACGTGGCGGTGATGGCGCCGAGGGTGCCGACGCTGGACAGCCGGCCGACGACCCGGCCGGTGTGGGCGAGGTCGGCGAGCTGCAGCTTGACGACGAGCGGGGTGACCGCGGACAGCAGCGCGGCGGGCACGAAGAGGGTCATGGTGGCCAGCAGCAGGACGCTGGTGGTGTCGGTGCCACGCAGCCACTCGCCGGCGACCCGGATGATGGGCAGCGTGGCGGCGGTGGCGACGGCGCCGAGGAGCAGCAGCGGGGACAGCAGGCGGCGCTGGTCGGTGCTGCGGTCGGCGAGCCAGCCGCCGGTCCAGGCGCCGTAGGCGATGGCGGCGAGGGCGACGCCGATGATGGCGGTGCTGCTGGACAGGGTCACGCCGACGTACGGGCCGACGAGCCGCAGCCCGACGATCTCCAGGACGAGCACGGCGCCGCTGGTCAGGAAGACGAGGGCGGCGGCGATGCGGTTATTGAGCGGTGTCGCGGGAGTCACCGCTCTAGCATGGGGCACATGTCCGATTCGACGCGTATCCCTGCCAAGCCGACCCTCGATGGCCTCGAGGCGCGCTGGGTCAAGGTATGGGACGCCGAGGGGACGTACCGGTTCGACCGGTCCAGGTCGCGGCAGGACGTGTTCTCGATCGACACGCCGCCGCCGACGGTGAGCGGGGCGCTGCACATCGGGCACGTGTTCTCCTACACGCAGACCGACGCGATCGCCCGCTACCAGCGGATGCGGGGCCGGGAAGTGTTCTATCCGATGGGCTGGGACGACAACGGGCTGCCGACGGAGCGGCGGGTGCAGCTGACCTACGGGGTGCAGTGCGACCCGACGCTGCCCTACGACCCGGACCTGGTGATCACCAAGACCGCGGGCGGCCCGCCGCAGAAGATCAGCCGGCGCAACTTCATCGACCTGTGCAAGCGGCAGACGGAGGTCGACGAGCAGGCGTACGAGCGGCTGTGGCGCAACCTCGGGCTGTCGGTGGACTGGTCGCTGCTGTACACGACGATCGGCGACCGGGCCCGGGCGGCGGCGCAGCGCGGCTTCCTCAACAGCCTGGCCCGCGGCGACGCGTACGCGGTGGACGGCCCGACGCTGTGGGACGTGACGTTCGGCACGGCGGTGGCGCAGGCGGAGCTGGAGGACCGGGAGCGGCCGGGCGCGTACCACCGGGTGCGGTTCGGCGAGTTCGCGGTGGAGACGACCCGGCCGGAGCTGCTGCCGGCGTGCGTGGCGCTGGTCGCGCACCCCGACGACGAGCGCTACCGGCCGCACTTCGGCACGACGGTGCGCACGCCGCTGTTCCGGGTGGAGGTGCCGCTGCTCGCGCACCCCCTCGCCGACCCGGAGAAGGGCAGCGGTCTGGTGATGGTGTGCACGTTCGGCGACCTGACGGACGTGACGTGGTGGCGGGAGCTGGACCTGCCGACCCGGACCGTGATCCAGCGCAACGGCCGGCTGGGGCTGCAGCCGCCGCCGGGCGTGGAGGAGGACCTGTACGCGCTGGTGGCCGGGCTCACCGTGCACCAGGCGCGGGAGAAGGTGGTCGCCGCGTTGCGGGCCGAGGGCGCGCTGGAGGGCGAGCCGCGGCCGATCACGCACGCGGTGAAGTTCTACGAGAAGGGCGAGAAGCCGCTCGAGATCGTCGGCACCCGGCAGTGGTACATCCGCAACGGCGGGCGCTCCCCGCAGCTGCGGGCGGCGCTGCTGGCCCGCGGGCGGGAGCTGCGGTGGACGCCGGCGCACATGCGCAGCCGGTACGAGCACTGGGTGGAGGGCCTGACCGGCGACTGGGTGATCAGCCGGCAGCGGTTCTTCGGGGTGCCGATCCCGCTGTGGTACCGGCTGGACGCCGAGGCGCACCCGATCTACGACGAGCCGATCGTGCCGTCGGCCCTGCCGATGGATCCCAGCAGCGACACGCCGCCGGGGTTCGAGGAGGCGGACCGGGGCCGGCCGGGCGGGTTCATCGGCGACCCGGACGTGATGGACACGTGGGCGACGTCGTCGCTGACGCCGCAGATCATCGGTGGCTGGCTCGACGACCCGGACCTGTTCGGCCGGGTGTTCCCGATGGACCTGCGCCCACAGGCGCACGAGATCATCCGGACCTGGCTGTTCTCCACGGTGCTGCGCGCGCACGTGGAGCACGGGGTGCTGCCGTGGAAGCACGCGTCGATCGCCGGTTGGATCGTCGACCCGGACCGCAAGAAGATCGGCAAGTCGAAGGACAACGCGCCGGACTCGCCGGAGGCGCTGCTGGAGCGGTTCGGCGCGGACGCGCTGCGGTACTGGGCGACGAGCGCCCGTCCGGGCGTGGACACGGCGCTGGACCTGAACCAGATGAAGGTGGGCCGGCGGCTGGCGACGAAGCTGCTCAACGCGAGCCGGTTCGTGCTCGGCTTCCCATCACCGCAGTCACTGCCGGAGTCCGGCACGGTGACCGAGCCCGTGGACCGGGCGCTGCTGGCGACGCTGTCGGCGGTGGTGACCGACGCGACGGCGGCCTTCGAGGCGTACGACTACGCCCGCGCCCTGGAGCGGGTCGAGCAGTTCTTCTGGTCGTTCTGCGACGACTACGTCGAGCTGGTGAAGGCGCGCGCCTACGGTGAGGTGCCCGGCGGCGACTCGGCGCGGGCCGCGCTGAGCACGGCGCTGTCGACGCTGCTGCGGTTGTTCGCGCCGTTCCTGCCGTACGTGACGGAGGAGGTCTGGTCGTGGTGGCAGGAGGGGTCGGTGCACCGCGCACCGTGGCCCGCCGCCGGTGACCTGCCGGACCTGCCGGACGGGACCGACGTGTCGCCGCTGACGACGGCGACGGCGGTGCTCGCGGCGGTGCGCAAGGCGAAGTCGGCGGCGCGGCAGTCGATGCGGGCCGAGGTGGCGCTGCTGGAGGTCGCCGGGCCCGCCGCGGTGCTGGAGCTGGTGCGGGCCGACCTCACCGCGGCCGGCAACGTGCGCGAGTGGGCCGTCACGGACGCCGGGGAGCTGTCGGTTACCGTCACGGTGTGATGGAACTCCAGGCCATCGGGGTCCAGCACCCCGCCGTGCGGCAGGTGCAGCACATCCAGAACAACACCGCGCCGAACCGGTACAAGCTGTTCGTGGCCGAGGGCCTCTGGGCGCACAACATGCTCCTGGAGGCCGGCGCCCCCATCGACACGTTCTTCTGGTGCCCTGAGGCGATCTACGCCGATGAGGCGCACCGGCGGGCGGAGGAGATCGCCGCGCGGGCCGACCGGTCGTTCCGGATCTCGCTGCGGACCCTGGAGAAGATCTCCGAGCGGGACAAGCCGGACGGCCTGCTGTCGCTGGCCGCGCTGCCCCGGTGGGGCGTCGACGACCTGCGCTTCGGCCGGACGGCGCTGGTGCTGGTCGCCGACGGCCTGGAGATCCCCGGCAACCTGGGCACGCTGATCCGGTCGCTGGACGCGTGCGGCGCGGACTGCCTGGTGCTGACCAACCGCAAGACCCGGCTGACCCATCCGAAGGTGATCCGGGCCAGCCAGGGCACGATCCTGACGGTGCCGACGGTCGAGTTCGAGCAGACCGCCGACGCGGTCGGGTGGCTGCGGCGGCACCGGTTCACGGTCCTGCTCGCCGACACCGACGAGGCGGTCAACTACCGCCGGGCGGACTACTCGGGGCGCACCGCGCTGGTCGTCGGCAGCGAGCGCTACGGCATCGGCAAGGAGTGGTACGGCCACGGCTTCCAGCGGGTCGCGGTGCCGATGCTCGGCTCTGGCGACTCGCTGAACGTCTCGGTGTCCGCGTCAGTGCTGCTGTACGAGGCGCGGGCGCGCAAGTCCGACTGGTAGCCCGCCCGGCACCCTGTGACGGGGTGCCGGGCGGTGGGTGCCGGGGGCGGCTACTTCGGCTGGACGGCCTGGCCGCGCAGCGAGATCGCCTGCAGGAAGATGTCGCCGATCTTCGCCGGGTCGGGGGCGACGAACGTGCCGCCGCCGACGGCGTCGGTGATCTGGCGCATGGCGCCTTCGCCGACCTTGTCGCCGATGCCGATGAGGATGACCTGGATCGGCTTGGCCGGGTCGGCGGTGGCCTTGAGCTCGGCGATGAGCTGCTCCAGAGAGAGGCCGCCGGCGGGGTCGTCGTTCTCACCGTCGGTCATGACGATGAGCGAGTTGATCCGGCCGTTGTCCCAGCCGCTCTGCACGGCCTTGTAACCGGCGAGGATGGTGTCGTAGAGGGCGGTGTCGCCGTTCTGCTTCGGGCGGATCGACTGCAGCGCCTGCAGGCACTGGTTGCGCTGGCTGACCAGCGGGCCGATCGGCACCAGCTGCTTGTAGTCCTTGGCGCCGTCGAGCTGGGTGGAGAACGTCCACACGCCGAGCGCCCAGGAGTCGTCGAAGAGCTGCATGCCGCGCCGGGCCGCTTCGAGGGTCACCGTCATGCGGTCGAGGCCGCCGGCGGTCGGGACCTTCGTCAGCATGGAGCCGGAGACGTCGATGACGGCGAGCATGCGGGCCGGCAGGGTGATCGCCTGCCACTTGGTCAGCAGGCCTTCGATGGCCGCGGCCTCGGGCACCTGGCTGGCGGTGAGGGCCGGCGGCGCGCTGGTCGGGGTCTGGAAGCCCTTGCCGGCCGCGCCGTCGGAGCCGCGCAGGCCGATCGCGCCGAGCCGGTCGCGGAAGCTCTCGCCGTTGAGCGACTTGAGCAGCTGCTCGGCCACGGCGGCGCGGTCCTTGTTCAGCACCACGAACGGGTAGTCGAGGGCGACCGGGGCGGGCTCGGCGTAGATGGCGGCGATGCGCACCGGCGGCTGCTGGGCGTTGTACTGGATGACCGACTGCTCCGACAGCGGCGCCACGGTGAGGCCGCTGCTGAGGGCCTGCGGGTCGGAGCCGCGCGGGAACTTCTGCATCAGGTCGTCCTTGACCGCCGACCGGCCGGCGGCGAGGGCGCGCAGCGCGGCGGTGGCGATCTGGGTGGCCTGGGTGGTGTTGCCGCCGCCGGAGGCGGTGGCCGCGGCGGCGAGCGTCATCAGGCCGGCGAGGCCGGTCGAGTCGCGGCTGGGCTCGACGATGCCGAGCTTGACCTTCTGGTCGCCGGACACCTTCGCGATGAGGTCCGTGTACTTGATCTTCGTCGCGGGCCAGCCGAACGAGTTCGTCGCGATCGGCTCGGGGACGGCGACGACGATGGGGCTGCGGGCGATCGACGTGGCGGTGGCCGGCACGCTCTGCGGGTTGGCGGCGCGCAGCCGCTGCAGCCACAGCGACGAGTCCGGCACCCACACGTCGGGCACCCGGGTCTTGCCGTTGGCCTGGCCGACACCGGTCAGCGACTTCTTCGAGGCGGCGGCCACGGCGGCGGCCACGTCGGCCGGGGCGGCCTCGATCACCTCGACATCGACGCAGCTGTCGTCGGCCTTCGCCTGCTCGGTCCAGTCGGCCACCTGCTGCTTGAGCGCGGGGGCGATGTCGGTGGGCGCGCTGATCGTGAGCTTGGTCGAGGCGCCACATGACACCTGCGAGTACTTGCGGAACGCATACCAGCTGCCGGCGAGGACAACGAGCACGGCGACGGCGGCGGCGCCCATCTTGAGCGCTGCGCCTGACGACCCCGCTGAGCGGTGGCGACCTTTCACGGCTCTAATCCTCCGGACCGGCGGCCTTCGCGGCCTTGTACCTTCGGTTGAAAATCACTGACGGTACGCATCCCAACAAACGAACGCCCAATCTACAAGGCACCGAAGAATCGTAGTTAAACGAACACGGCTCGCAATCGTGCTGGGACAAACCGCCGCAAGCAGGCATTCCACCCGCGCTTAAATCTGCCCTAATCGATCTTCAGCGTGCCCGGTCGATCACGTAGGGTGACGATCAGTGGGCGGTGATCGGAGAAGGACACCGCCGGGGTCGCCACCTGCAGGACCCGCGGCAGCCGCTCGAGGCCGTGCCGGTCGGCGAGCACGTGGTCGAACTGCACACGTGGCGCCGGTGACGGGTACGTCGGCAGGCCCGCGAGCCGGTGCCAGCCGGAGAAGAGGCGGGGCAGCCGGCCGGGCAGGTTGAGGTCGGCGAGCAGCACGCGGGGCGCCGGCATGCCGCGCAGCGCCCGGCGGACCAGCTGCAGCTGCCGCACGTTCCAGCCGGGCACGAACGACAGGTGGGTGGTGGCGACCGTCACACGCCCGACGGGGGTCTCGAGCACCGCGGCGATCAACACCCGCGGCTCGTCGTCGAGCAGCATGAGCCGCTGCCCGGCCAGGATCGGCGAGCGCAGCGGGGCGGCCGGCAGCCTGGTGACCCGCCATTCGACGACCGGATACCGGCTCACCAGCGCCACGCCGTAGTGCGGATCGCCGCCGTGCTGGTCGGCGTCGGTCGCCACCCGGAACCACTCGCCGGGCGTGCCGACCACCGCCGGCACGAACAGGAACTCGGCCCCGCCCATCGCGTCGGCCGCGATCCCGGCGAGGTCGGCGTGGCCGCTGCGGACCTGGCCGCGGTCGACCTCCTGCAGGCCCAGCACGTCGGCGCCGAGCCCGGCGATCGCGGCGTGCACCCGGCCGGCGTCGACCAGGCCGTCGGCGAGAGACCGTCCGTGCATCAGGTTGAACGTGCCCAGCCGCATGCCTCATTGTCGCCGTTGCAGCTTGCGTACCGCTGTCCTGGCGATCGCCTCGGTCTCCGCAGCGTCGACGCCGGGCTGGCCGAAGTGCACGATCGTGCAGGTGGTGCCGCCGACGCGGACCGCGAGCAGGTAGCCGCCGAGCGTGTAGGCGTCGTCGCCGGCACCGCCCGAAGCGGTCATCCGGAACGCGGCGGACTCGTCGCCGAGCCCGGGCAGGCCGCCGTCGGCCACGGTGACGGTGGTCGTGTCGCCGGCGCCGTCGGTGTCGGTGAAGGTGGCGCACTGTCCGGCGAGCGTCCGCAGTACACCCACCGCGCCCGGAGCCTCGGCGAGCTCCTCGGCGAGGAACGGTCCCGCCGCGCCGGCCTCGAACCGGACCCCGCCGCCGCCGTCGCGGAACCGGTCGAGCAGCGCGCCGCAGCCCTCGACGCTCACCGAGCCCGCGGCGCTGACCTCCGGCTCGGCCTGCGGCGGGCTGGTGACATACCCGTCGGGCAGGTCGGCGACCGTCAGCATGACGTCCGGGGCGCCGGTACGCGAAGACTCCGGCTCGACGGGTGTCGAACCGGAGTCACAGGCGCTCAGCGCCAGCACCAGGGCGCTGAGCAGGGTCGCGGTGGGTCTGCCCATCAAGCGCCGACGGTCGGCTGCGAGCCCTGGCGCAGCGGGGTCCGGGCACCGGTGGCCAGGTCGACCGCGGTGATCCAGGAGTGGCCCTGGTGGGCGGCGGTCAGCACGCCGGTGCCGGTGCCGGCGTAGACCATCTCGCGGTCGCCGGCGGTGCCGATCTGGTGGCGGTTGCCACCGTCGGCGTCGGCCTCGGTGACCCGCACGGCCGTGCCGTCCTCGGTGTACGTGGTCCAGGTGACCTTCTGCCCGTCGGCGCGCCAGGCCGGCACGACGCCGAAGCCACTGGTACCGGAGCCGCCGCCGCCGTAGTAGTCGATGGCGCGCTCGGTGCCGGTGCCGACGTTGCCGACGCTCAGGCAGTTGTCGGCGATCGACTCGCACTCGCCGCCGCGGAAGGCGATCTTCGTGCCGTCGGGCGACCAGGCGACGGCGTCGTCGGTGCGCAGCCGGTCGACCAGCTTCGGCCCGGCGGCGGCCTTCTCCTCCGGCTGCTCCATGACGTAGCCGACCTCGGGCAGGGCCTGGTCGCGACAGGAGGCGGGGAAGAGCGGCTCGGAGGCGGCGCCGAGGCCGTCGGCGCGGACCCGGAAGACGCCCGGGCCGCCGGTGCACGACAGCGCCGCGTACGCGATCCACTGCCCGTCGGGCGACCAGGACGGCCCACCCGCGGTGCGGTCGCTGACCTGGTGCTTGTCGCCGCCGTCGGCGTCCATCACCCAGACGGTGCCGTTGTGCAGGTACGCGAGCTTCGTGCCGGCCGGGTTGAACCGCGGGCGGGCGTTGACCTCGTCCTCGGTGAGCCGGGTCTCGGTGACGCCGTCGCTGCTGTAGATGACGCCGGCGCGCACGTAGGCGACGGTCCTGCCATCGGCGGCTCCGGCGGCTCCGGCGGCGGAGGCGTGCGCGGCGGGTGAGCCGATCATGGTGCCCAGGCCCGCCAGTGCGGCGAAGCCGGTCAGCGTGATGGCCTTCGAGATCGCGTTGCCGTTCATCCGTGCCTCCGTGGTGCTGTCGCTTCCGTGTGACGCTGAGACCATCGGCGCAACCGTGCCGCACCTGAACGGTTCCCGACCGGGAACTTCGGAGAAATTCCGCCAATCGGACAACCCTGTGAACAATTTGCACTCACAGTGCCTTTTCAGGACCGTGTCTCACGGGCGAGGATCGAAGGCATGACAGACACACAGGCCCGCGTGGCGATCGTGACCGGCGCGGCCCGCGGCATCGGCGCCGCGACCGCCGTCCGACTGGCCGCCGACGGGCACGCCGTCGCGGTGCTCGACCTCGACGAGGGCGCCTGCAAGGACACCGTCGAGCAGATCCGCGGCGCCGGCGGCACGGCCCTCGCGGTCGGGGCGGACGTGGCCGACTCCGGCGCGGTGACCGCCGCCGTGGCCCGGGTCGCCGAGGAGCTGGGGCCGCCGGTGGTGCTGGTCAACAACGCCGGCGTGCTGCGCGACAACCTCCTGTTCAAGATGAGCGACGACGACTGGGACACGGTCATGGGCGTGCACCTGCGGGGCGCGTTCCTGATGAGCCGGGCGGCACAGGTACACATGACGGCGGCGAGATACGGCCGGATCGTCAACCTCTCGTCGTCCTCGGCGCTCGGCAACCGGGGCCAGGCCAACTACTCCGCGGCGAAGGCGGGCCTGCAGGGCTTCACCAAGACGCTCGCGATCGAGCTGGGGCCCTTCGGCGTGACCGTCAACGCGGTGGCGCCCGGCTTCATCGCCACCGACATGACCGCGGCGACCGCGGCGCGGATGAAGGTCGACTTCGAGGCGTTCCGGACGGCGGCCGCCGAGCGGATCCCGGTCCGCAGGGTCGGGGAGCCCGCCGACGTCGCGCACACCATCTCGTTCCTGGTGAGCGAGGGGGCGGGCTTCGTCTCCGGACAGGTGGTCTACGTCGCCGGGGGTCCGCTCAATTGAGGCCGGCGGACCTGGCGAAGGAGTTCCTCGCCGCACACGACCCGAACGCGCTCGAACCGCTGGACTTCCTCCGGGCCCGGTTCGACGCCGGGCTCGCCTGGGTGCAGTTCCCCGAAGGGCTCGGCGGGCTCGGCCTGCCCCGGGAGGAGCAGGCCGGCGTCGAGGAGGCGTTCGCCGCGGCGGGCGCGCCGGACAACAACCCGCGCCGCATCGGCATCGGGCTCGGCATGGCGGCACCGACGATCCTGCGGCACGGCACCGACGAGCAGCGCCGGCGCTGGCTGCGCCCGCTGTGGACCGGCGAGGAGGTGTGGTGCCAGCTGTTCAGCGAGCCCGGCGCCGGCTCCGACCTGGCCGGGCTGGCCACCCGCGCGGTGCGGGACGGTGACGGCTGGGTCGTCGACGGCCAGAAGGTGTGGACGTCGATGGCGCACGAGGCGCGCTGGGCGATCCTCATCGCCCGCACCGACCCGGCCGTGCCGAAGCACCAGGGCATCACCTACTTCGTGCTGGACATGACCGCGCCCGGGGTGGAGGTGCGCCCGCTGCGGCAGGCCACCGGTGAGGCCGAGTTCAACGAGGTGTTCCTGACCGGTGTGCGGGTCCCCGACACCGACCGGCTCGGCGCGGTCGGCGAGGGCTGGGCGGTCGCGCAGACCACGCTGATGAACGAGCGGGTCGCGATCGGCGGCGGCGCGTCGCCCCGCGAGGGCGGTGTCATCGGGGTCGTCGCCGACCTGTGGCGGGAGCGCCCCGAGCTGCGCACGCCGGCGCTGCACGACGCGCTGCTGCGCCTGTGGGTCGAGGCGGAGGCGGCCAGGCTCACCGGGACGCGGCTGCGCCAGCAGCTGGCGGCCGGCCAGCCCGGGCCGGAGGGCTCGGCGGCGAAGCTGCTCTTCGCCCGGCTCAACCAGGAGATCTCCGGCCTGGAGCTGGACCTGCTCGGCGAGGAGGGGCTGCGCCACGACGAGTGGACGATGCGCCGCCCGACCGTCGTGGACTTCGCCGGCCGGACGGCCGGCTACCGGTACCTGCGCGCCAAGGGCAACTCGATCGAGGGCGGCACGTCGGAGATCCTGCGCAACATCGTCGCCGAACGGGTCCTGGGGCTGCCGCCGGAGCACCGGCTCGACAAGGACGTCGCCTGGAAGGACCTGCCGAAATGACCGACCTTTTGTACAGCGAGGTCGAGGAGGAGCTGCGGGCGAGCGTGCGCTCCCTGCTGGCGGCGCGTGCCGGGTTCGAGGCGGTGCTGGCCCGCGTCGAGTCGCCGGAGCCCGTCGACCTGAAACTGTGGCGGGCCCTCGCCGTGGACCTCGGGGTAGCCGGGCTGCCGGTGGCCGAGGCGGACGGCGGGGCGGGCGCGTCCTGGCGGGAGACCGCGGTGGTCCTGGAGGAGCTGGGCCGCTCGGTGGCGCCGGTGCCGTTCCTGGGCAACTCGGTGCTCGCCGTGGCCGCGCTGCTCGGCAGCGGGGACCCGGTGCTGGACGCGGTCGCCGCCGGCAGCCGGACCGCGACCCTGGCGGTGCCGCTGTCCGCGCGCGCGGCGGGCGGCTGGACCGTCACCGCGGACGGCGACCGGCTGGACGGCACGGTGACCAGCGTGGTGGACGCCGGGGTCGCCGACGTGCTGCTGGTGCCGACGGCCGCCGGCCTGCACGCGGTGGAGGCGGCCGACGCCGAGCGGGTGCCGGTCGTCAGCTTCGACCTGACCCGCCCCCTCACCGACGTGACGCTGCGGGGCGCGACCGGCCGCCTGGTCAGCGCCGACGCGACCGCCGCGGTGGACCGGGCGCTGACGGCCGGTGCGGCGCTGCTCGCCTCCGAGCAGCTCGGCGTGGCCGAATGGTGCCTGACCACGACGGTGGAGTACGTGAAGACCCGGCGGCAGTTCGCCCGGCAGGTCGGCTCGTACCAGGCGATCAAGCACCGGCTCGCCGACCTGTGGGTGAGCGTCACCGAGGCCCGCGCGGTCGCCCGCTACGCGGCGGACTGCCTCGCCACCGGGGACCCGGACCTGCCGGTCGCGGCGGCGGTGGCCCAGGCCTTCTGCTCCCCGGTGGCGGTCAAGGCCGCCGAGGAGTGCGTGCAGCTGCACGGCGGGATCGGCTTCACCTGGGAGCACCCGGCGCACCTGTACCTCAAGCGCGCCCGCTCCAACGCCGCGAGCCTCGGGTCGGCCTCCGCCCATCGCGCGGCGTTGGCCGACCTGGTGGCGCTGCCCGCCTGAGGATCACAGGAGAAGCCGGGTCAGCGACTCCGCGACGCAGACCGGCTTCTCCTGGCCCTCGCGCTCGACGGTCACCTTGTTCTTCAGCTGCAGCCAGCCCTCACCGAGGTCGTCGGCGGACAGCAGCTGCACCGTGGCGCGGACCTTCGACCCGACGGGCAGCGGCGCGGGGAACCGCACCTTGTCCAGCCCGTAGTTGATGCCCATCCGGGAGCCCTGCACCCGGTACACGCCGGAGACCAGGACCGGCAGCAGCGACAGGCTCATGAAGCCGTGCGCGATGGTCGTGCCGAACGGCCCGGCGGCCGCCTTCTCCACGTCGACGTGGATCCACTGGTGGTCGCCGGTGGCCTCGGCGAACAGGTTGATCTGCTCCTGGGTGATCTCCCGCCACTCGCTGTGGCCCAGGACCTCACCGACTGCCGCCAGCAGCTCACCCGCACTCGCAAACGTCCGCATGCCCTGATCCTGCACACACAGTGCAACATTCGTCAACGACCGGCGGCCGGCCCCGTGGGTCGGGACCGGCCGCCGGCTTCGACGCATGACGGTGCTTACGTGCCGATGCGGTTGAGCTTCAGCGTCACACCGATGTCGGTGGTGACCACGGTCGTGCCGGGCACGGCCGGGGTGACCACGGACGTGGTGACCCTGCCCGAACCGGGCAGCAGACCCTTCACCGTGACGGTGTAGGACGTCGACGCGCCCGGCACCGGGTCGGTGCTGGTGACGTAGAGGTCCGTGGTCGGCAGCGTGTTCAGGGGCAGGCCCTGACCACCGGTGCCCGACTCGTTCTCGGCGCCGACCACGAGGTCCTGCCCGGCCGGCAGGCTCGCGACGGTCGCGAAGTCGTACGAGAACGCGATGTCCTGCGGGCCACCCGAGCCCAGCCAGACCTGGAACCGGCGGGTGTTGGTGGTGCCGAAGTCGTTCACCCGCCACTCCACGACCGTCCAGAGGCCGACGCCGTCGGTGAGCACGTTGACCAGCAGGCCGGTCGCGCCCGTGCCGTCGAGGTCGGTCCAGAACGGCGCGAGGACGTTGTTCGGCTTCGCGGGGTTCGGGATCGGCGAGATGTCGCAGCAGATGTTGTTCTCGTTGCTGTCGTCGCTGCCCGGGTACAGGTACCCGTTCGAGTCGACGGTGAGCGAGCTGTACTCGACACCGTTGAACTTGAACGGCGGCACGTTGAACGTCGTCAGGTTCTCGTCGCCGATCGGGGTCACCAGCGTGCCCCCGAACAGGTCGAGCGGGATGTACCCGGCGATGGTGCCCGGGGCGATCGACGGCGTGCCCGGCACCGCGCCGGCCAGCGGCGCGCCCTTCTTCTCCGCCTTGAACGGGTTGACCACCGTGGCCCCGCTCGCGCCGACGATCGGCAGGTTGAGCGTGGTCGTGGTGGCGAAGTCCGCCGTGGTGTCGTTGAAGGTGCCGTTGGTGGCGGTGACCGTGCAGGTGCTGTTCTGCAGCAGCGTCAGCGACGCCGGGCTGCAGGCCTGGGTCACCTTGATGTCGCCCTGCTGCGGCACGAACGCGACCGGCAGGTGCAGCGCCGGCACGCTCGAGCTGAGCGGCTTCAACCGGACCTCACCGAAGTACTGCGCCTTGGGGGCGTTGGACTTGATGGTGATGTTGATGGTCACGGTCTTGCCCGCCGGCACGGTGAAGATGGCCGGCGAGACCGTGATGGACGAGCCGGCCGGCGACGTGGTCTCGACGCGGTAGGTCTGCGTCTTGCCCGAGACGTTCTTCGCCGTGCGGACCGCGGTGAGCTTGCCCGGCATGACCGGGGCGTTCACCGACGGCAGGTTGATCTGCACCGCGTTGACCGGGTCGTTGCCCAGCGAGAACATCCGGTCGGCCGTCTCGTCGAAGGTGAGACCGGGGTTCGCGGCGAGGTTGACCTGGACGCGACCGGCGCCGAGATCGAACGGGTCGGCCGGAGTCGTCCCGTTCTCCTTCTTCACGTTGGTCGTCGCGGTGGTCATCAGCGAGGACTTGATCTGACCCGGGGTGAAGTCCGGGTGGGCCGCCTTCTCCAGGATGGCGGAGCCGGCGATGTGCGGCGACGACATCGAGGTGCCGGCGATGGCCATGAAGTACTGGCCGGGCGGGCCACCGGCCGCGTCGTCCAGGACCGGCGTCTGGCCGGCGAGGATCTGCGCACCGGGTGCGGTGATGTCGGGCTTGATGAACTGGCCGCCGGGGCCGCGCGACGAGAAGCTCGTCATCACGTCGCCGGTGCCGATGACCTTCTCACCCTGGGTGAACGACGCCGTGATGCCCGGGTGGGCCGCGACGAAGTTCAGGAACGCCGTGCCGTCGGCCAGGTGCACCGTCGGCAGCCAGTGGTTGTCGCTCAGCGCGTCAGCCGCCGGGTTGTTGTACAGGATCATGCCGGCCGCGCCGCCCTGCTTGACGTTGAAGCCCTTCATGATGCGGCCCGGGCTGCGCTGGCACGCCACGATCTTGCCGGTGAAGATCCCGGGCGGGGCCGGGGCCTCACACGTCGGGTTGCTGTACGGCGGCGCCGAGGCCAGCACGACCGGCTTCGCCGGGGTGAGGCCCTGGGTGATCGACACGCCCTTGAGCACCGTCTGGGCGCCGTCGCTGGACGCGACGGTCAGGGTCGACTCGAAGGAGCGCTTCTGCGTCGACGCGGCGACGGTGGTGACCCAGCCGGACAGGTGGTCGGCCGTGGACGCGCCCGGACCGGCGTTACCGGCGGAGGCGGCCACGAAGACGCCGGCCTTGTACGCGTCGAAGAACGCCAGCTCCACGATGTCGGTGTACGGGCTCGCGCCACCCGAGATCGAGAAGTTGATGACCTTGACGCCGTCCTTGATCGCCTGGGCGACCGCGGCGGCCGAGTCGGTGCTGTAGCAGCCGGTCGCGCCACAGACCTTGTACACCGAGACCCAGGCACCGGGCGCGACGCCGTTGATCGGCCCCCGCTCGACGCCGAGGACGTTCGCCGAGGCGACCGGGTTGCCGGCGGCGGTCGACGCGGTGTGGGTGCCGTGACCGTCGGAGTCGCGGGCGGTGTACCCGAACATCTCCATCGGCTGCAGCGCGTTGTAGGTGTCCAGGAAGCCCTTGCCACCGATGAGCTTGTTCTGGCAGACGAACGGGTCGGCCGCCGGGGTGAGCGGGTTGTCGCCGAAGTCGCAGGCCCGCGGGGTGCCGTCCGCCTTCGCGGGCGGGGCACCGAGGTTGCCGTTGTCCGCGAACGACGGGTGCTCCGGCCACACCCCACTGTCGAGCGAGCCGAAGATGACGCCCTTACCGGCGTTCGGCTTACCGCCGAGCGACGGGTAGACCTGGTCCGCACCGATGAAGCTGGTGCTGGAGTCGGTCTGCGGCGCGCGCGCCGCGTCGGACTGGACCGCCACGACGTTGTCGATCGTCAGGATCGAGCCGATCTTGTTGGCCGGCACCGACATGGCGATGCCACCGTAGACCGTGCGCAGCTTCTGGCCGACTTTGGCGTCCGGGACCAGCTTCTTGAGATCCGCGAGGAATTTGTCCTCAATTGCGGCGATACGGCTTTCGTAGCGCTGCTCCGCGGTGCTTCCGGAAAGCGCCTTACCGGTGACTGACGGACTCGTCGCCTCATATCCGGCGATACCGCCGGAGTACGTCGCGGTCGAGTCGTAGTCGAGCTTGACCGCAATCGCCAGCCGGGTGCTGTCGGAGCGGTTGAGCAGGGATGGGTCGGTCTTTGCCATGCGACTCGTGGGTGACTTGGCGGTCGCGACCTGCTTGACCAGCGAAGCACCCTGCACCGATGTCAATGTGCCCGGCACCGGTGCTGCCTGACTCGGGCTTGCCGAGACGATCACGAGCAGTGGCGGAACGAGTGCTGACGCCACTGCGGCGTGCACCCATCTCCGTCGGCTCATCATGCCCCCTCTCATGGACGGGCTGGTGTCCGAAGGGTTGTGACAACTTCCCCCGCGTAGCTGCGCCGGCGCGGCCACCCTCGGTCTGCGCGCACGCCGTCGCCGCATATCTCGAATGTTCGATATACGCCGTCACAACATGCCAGTTTTCGAGACCGCGGAACAGGGGCAATCACTCCGCAGAAAAGCGCCGAACAGGGGTTGTAGGGCAATGTCGAGGGTTTGCCGTGGCGGCCATTGCGGCATATCAACGAATTGCAATGTCCAACTGATCCGGCCTGCGGGCAAATAACCGGCGGAGGCGCTTTGTGATGGTTGCGCACGAAACGACAAACCCGCCCCTGTCGGGGCGGGTCGGCTATCGGGGTGCTGTGGGCGGCGCGGTCAGGTGTCGTCGCGCGGGGGGTTGATCGCCACGGTCTGGTCGGAGTCGGTCACCGGCGGGGTCACCGGGCGCTGGCTCGGGACCTGGAGCTGGCCGCTCTGCTGTGCGCCCGGCGCCGGGGGCACGGCCGGCGGGACGGTCGGGACGATCATGGTCGGTGCGTCGGCGGGGGCGGAGCGCTCGGCCACCAGGCTCGCCATGGCCCGCCGGGACGCCTCCTCCTGGCGGACCCGTTCCGCCTGGCGCGCCTCCTCGGCCTGCCGGGCGGCCTCGGCCTGGCGGGCCTCCTCGGCCTGGCGGGCGGCCTCGGCCTCCGCCGCGCGGCGCGCCTCGGCCTCCTCGCGGCGGGTCTGCGCGGCCTGGCGGACCCGCTCGGACACCGCGGGCGCCTCCTGCTCGACCCGGGTCAGCCAGGTCTCCCAGCGCTGCTGCATCGGGCGGACCAGGCCGCCGCCGACCCCGACGACGAGGATGCCGGCGACCGTGGCGAGCACCGCGATGAGCACCGGGGTGGTCACCGTCGTGGCGATGCCGATCTGGTTCAGCGCCGCGATGACGCCCAGCCCGAGGATGAACCAGTAGCCCAGGTTGGCCAGGAGCCGGCCGTACGGCAGGCCGCCGAGCGCCTCGGTCACCAGGTCGCGCAGGCCGCCGGCCAGGGCCGCGGCGACAACCACGATGATCACGGCGACGGCCGCCCTCGGCAGCCAGGACACGACGGTGTCGATGAGCTCGGAGACCGGGTTGGGGCCCCACACGCCGAACGCGATCTGCAGCGTGAAGAGCAGGACCGCGTAGTAGACCAGCTTGGCGATCAGGTCGCCGGCGTCGAAGTTCGTGCGGGCCAGCGCCCGGCCGACGCCGCCGCGCTCGGCCAGCCGGTCGAAGCCGACCGTGGCCAGCAGCTTGCGCACCCCGGCGCGCAGCAGCACCGCCAGGCCCCAGCCGGCCAGCAGGATGACCAGGAACAGCAGCAGTGACGGCACGAAGCGGACGACGTCGCCGAGGGCATCACGGACCATACGGTGAGGCATGCCCATCCATCGCCGGACTCAATCGTCCATGCCGGCCAGCCCCTTCGGACTCTCCGGCTCGGCGGCGTGCTCCGGGCCGCCGGCCAGCTGGTCGGCCAGGGTGACGCTGCGGTGCTCCACCGCGAAGTCGCCGAGGTCGTCGACGTCGAAGCCGGGGAACGGCTCCAGTACCCGTGCCTGTGACTCGGTCATATTTCCAGTGAAACCCCCCGCGGGTGGGTACAACGGACGCATGACCAAACCAGTGACCGGTGTGCTCTTTGATGTCGACGGGACCCTCATCGACAGTGTCTACCTGCATACGACGGCCTGGTGGCAGGCGTTTCGCCAGTACGGGCACGACGTCGAGTGCGCGCGCATCCACCGGGCGATCGGCATGGGCTCGGACAAGATCCTGGACCATCTGCTGGGCGAGGACCACGACCCCGGTGACGACGACGCGCTGCGGGCGGCGCACGCCAGCCTGTACGCGACCAGCTGGACGGCGTTGCGCCGGCTGCCCGGGGCGCGGCGGCTGCTGCGGACGTGCGCCGAGCGGGGGCTGCGCAACGTGCTCGCCACGTCGGCGTCGAAGCCGGAGCTGGAGGCGCTGCTGCACTGCCTGGACGCCGACCCGGTCATCGACACGGTGACCAGTGCCGACGACGCCGGGGAGAGCAAGCCCGCGCCGGACATCGTGGAGGTGGCGCTGCGCCGGTCCCGCCTGGACGCCGGGGAGGTCGTGTTCGTCGGCGACTCCGTCTGGGACGTCAAGGCCGCCGGCGCGCTGTCGATCCCGTGCATCGGCCTGACCTGCGGCGGCGTGTCCGCGGCGGAGCTGCTCGACCACGGCGCCGCGGCGGTCTACGCCAACCCGCAGGACCTGCTGGAGCACCTGGACGAGGCGCTGACCACGGCGTTCCGGGTCGCCCTGACCACCGCCTGACGACCTAGGGCAGCACCAGCGGGGCCGGGTAGTCCAGCTGCTTGCGCCGCGCCTCCGGCAGGGTCCACGGCTCGTGCACGGCCTTGCCCTCCACGGCGGCCAGCTCGGGCACGTAACGGCGCACGTAGTCGCCCCGCGGGTCGAAGCGGTGTCCCTGCCGGACGGGGTTGAAGCGGCGGTAGGGCTTGGTGTCGTTGCCGGTGCCGGCGACCCACTGCCAGTTGCCGTAGTTGTTGCCGACGTCGGCGTCCAGCAGCAGGTCGAAGAAGTGGTCGCCGCCGGCGCGCCAGTCCACCCCGAGGTGCTTGGTCAGGTAGGAGGCGGTGATCAGGCGGGCCCGGTTGTGCATCCAGCCCTCGGCGAGCAGCTGCCGCATGCCGGCGTCGACGACGGGCACGCCGGTGTGCCCTTCCCGCCACGCCTGCAGCGCGTCGGACTCGTCGCGCCAGGCCTCCTGCGCCGTGGCCCGGTACGCCTTGTGCCGCAGGTCGGGGAACGCGTACAGGACCTGCTGGTAGAAGTCGCGCCAGCACAGCTGCCGCACGAACGGCTCGGCGCCCGGCCGCCCGGCCGCGCGTGCGGCCACCTCGCCCGGCGACACGCAGCCGAAGTGCAGGTAGGGGCTCAGCCGGGAGGTCCGGTCGGCCGCCATCGCGTCGTGGTTGTCCTCGTACGCGGACAGCTGCGGCAGCCAGGCGGCCAGCCGGCGGCGCCCCGCGGACTCGCCGCCGGCGCCGTCCTCGACGGCCGGACGGTCCCGCAACCACGACGCGGGCAGCCCGTCGGGCAGGCGCAGGGCGCGCGGCGCACCCTCGACCTCCCGGTGTTGCCGGGCCTGCCAGGCGCGCCAGTACGGGGTGAAGACCCGGTAGTGGTCGCCGCCGGCGGGGCGCACCGCGCCGGGCGGCACCACGGTCACGCCGGGGAACGTCTTGAGCGCGACGCGTTCGGCCTCGCACGCCTCGCGCAGGCGGTGCTCGCGGTGGCGGGCGTAGCCGCTGACGTCCGCGGCGACGCCGATGCCCTCGGCGCCGACCGCCCTGGCCACCCGGACCGCCTCGGTCACCGGGTCGCCGCGCAGCTCGGCGAGGTCGGCGCCGAGCCGGCGCAGCGACGCCTTCAGGTCGGCGAGGCACCCGTCGAGGAAGCGCCGCCGCTGCTCGCCGGCGCGGATCGCGGGATCGTGCACGAACAGCGGCACGACCCGCTCCGCGGCGCGGGCCGCGGCGGCCAGGGCCGGGTTGTCGTGCACCCGCAGGTCGCGGGTGAACAGGACGACGGCGACCTTCACGCCGCGCTGCCGCGCAGGTCGAGCACCGCCGGCACGTGCACCTCGACGGCGGGCTCGCGGGGCAGCGGCACGGCCGGCGGCACGATGCCGGCGAGGGCGGCCACCTCGTCGAACCCGTCGGCGGGCGTGCCCGGGATCGGCACCGGCGCGCCGGGGCGGGTCATCAGGCAGCGCAGCGCGACGGCGATCCGGCGGGCCTTCGGCACGGTGGCGCGCCGGACGAACACGTCGTGATCCTGCGCCTCGACCTCGTCGAGGATGCCGCCGTACAGCCGGAACGCCGCCCGCATGCACGCCTGCGAGCTCGGCGCGAGCATCGGGATCCCCCTCGCCGCGGCGATGTAGTGGGCGCGGGCGCGCTGCACCTCGTACACGATGAGGCTCTTGATCTTCTCGCTGCTGCGCCGCTCGCGCGCGGCCAGCCGCAGGTCCTCGCGGGTGACCCCGAACCGGCGCAGGTCCTCGGCCGGCAGGTAGATCCGGCCCCGCTCCAGGTCCTCGGCGACGTCGCGGATGAAGTTGGTGAGCTGGAACGCCAGGCCCAGCTGCCGGGCGGGCTCGCGGGCGGCGGCGCGGTCGGTCGACTCGAGGATCGGCAGCATCATCGTGCCGATCACCGCCGCCGAGCCCTCCATGTAGCCGAGCAGGTCGTCGTAGGTCTCGTAGTCGGTGACGGTGAGGTCCATCGCCATGCTGTCGAGGAACTTGCGGAAGTCCTCCAGGTCGATGTCGAAGACCTGGATGGTGTGCAGGACCGCCGGCAGCAGGGGGTCGCCGGTCGGCGCACCCTCCAGGCCGCGCACGAACTGCCGGCCCCACGCCTCGAGCTCGCTCGCCCGCTCCTGCGGGGTGACCGCGCCGGAGCGGTCGACGATCTCGTCCGCGTAGCGGGTGAACCCGTACAGCGCGTGCACGTGCCGGCGCTTCCAGGCGGGCAGCAGCCTCGTCGCCAGGTAGTAGGTCCGCCCGTGGTGACGGTGCAGCGCGCGGCACCGCTCGTAGGCGGCGGTCAGGGGCGCTGGCTCCATGGTGGACCTCCAAGTTCGACGCAAACCGACGCAGCAATCGACGCAACCCGGAGCCTACGCTACGCTTGCCGAATGCGGGTAGTGAAAGGACCGACCGATCGGGTGGTCGTCGTCGGCGCAGGTCTCGGCGGTCTGTCGGCCGCGATCCGGCTCGCCGCCGCGGGGCGGGAGGTCACCGTGCTCGAGCGGGAGGACTACCCCGGTGGCCGGGCCGGGAAACTCTCCATGTCCGGCTACGAGTTCGACACGGGCCCGACCGTGCTGACCATGCCGTCGCTGCTGGAGGACCTTCTCGGCACCGTCGGGGAGGATCTCGCCGGGTGGCTGCCGATGACCCGGCTCGATCCGGCGTACCGGGCGCACTTCCCCGACGGCTCGACGCTGGACGTCATCGCCGACACCGCCCGGATGGCGGGCGAGGTCGCCAGGGTCTGCGGCGCCCGCGAGGCCGACGGCTACCTGCGCTTCGTCGAGGACGCGCGGGAGCTGTGGCGGCTGGAGCGCGACGACTTCATCGACCGCAACCTCGACCGCCCACAGGACCTCGTGACCGCCAACCTGTGGCGGCTGGTCCGCCGCGGCGGCTTCGGCCGGCTGCAGGCGAAGGTGGACAGCTACTTCAAGGACCCGCGCACCCGGCGGATCTTCTCCTTCCAGGCGATGTACGCGGGTGTCGCCCCGCACCAGGCGCTCGCCCTCTACGCGGTGATCGCGTACCTCGACTCCGTCGCCGGGGTCTACTTCCCCAAGGGCGGCATCCACGCCGTGTCGCGCGCCCTGGCCGACGTGGCGACCAAGCACGGGGTGACCATCCACTACGACACCACGGTCGAGTCGGTCTCCGTCGCCAACGGCCGGGCCACCGGCGTGGTGTGCGCCGACGGCCGCCGGTTCGCCGCCGACACCGTCGTGCTCAACCCGGACCTGCCGGTGGCCTACCGGGACCTGCTGCCCCCGGCGCGGTGGCGCAACCCGTTGCTGGGGCGGCTGCGGTACTCGCCGTCGTGCGTGGTGCTGCACGTCGGGTCGCGGCAGTCGTACCAGGCGATCGCCCACCACAACATCCACTTCGGGCGGGCCTGGCGGGAGACCTTCGACGAGGTCATCAACCAGGGGCGGCTGATGAGCGACCCGTCCGTGCTGGTCACCAACCCCACGCACACGGACCCGTCGCTGGCGCCCGAGGGCCGCCAGACCTACTACGTGCTCGCGCCGACGCCGAACCTCACCGCCCCGCTGCTGGACTGGCGCGGCTCGCTGAGCGGCACGTACCGCAGCGAGCTCATCGAGACGCTGGAGCAGCGGGGGTACATCGGCTTCGGCGACGCGATCGAGGTCTCGCGGTTCATCACCCCGGCCGACTGGGCCGATCAGGGCATGGCCGCGGGCACGCCGTTCGCCGCCGCGCACACGCTGCGCCAGACCGGGCCCTTCCGGCCGGGCAACCTCCACCCCACACTGTCCAATGTGGTCTTCGTCGGGTCGGGCACCCAGCCGGGTGTCGGCGTGCCGATGGTCCTCATCTCTGGCCGGTTGGCAGCGCAGCGTATTACGGGAGTGACGTCGTGAGTGGTCCGGAGGGCAGCGGAGGAGCCGCGAACCATGGGCTGAGTTCTCGGGAACAGCAGCTGGTGGAGCTGGTCGACACGGTCGGCGGCGCGGTGGGCGCGGCCACCGTCGACGAGGCGCACCGCGCGCCCGGGCAGCTGCACCGCGCCTTCTCCGTCATGCTCGTCGACGACGACGGCCGGGTGCTGCTGCAGCAGCGCGCGGCGGTGAAGACCAGGTTCGCCCTGCGCTGGGCCAACGCCTGCTGCGGGCACCCCGCCCCGGGCGAGACGGTCACGGACGCGGCGCGCCGCAGGCTGGCCGAGGAGCTCGGTGTGACGACCGTGCCGTTGCGGGAGGTCGGCGTGTACGTCTACCAGGCCGCCGACCCGGCCACCGGGCGGGTCGAGTTCGAGTACGACCACGTGCTGGTCGGGTCGTTCACCGGCGCTTTCGCGGTTGACCCGGCCGAGGTGGCCGCGGTCGAGTGGGTCGCCGCCGACGGTCTCGCGGCGCGGCTGTCGCAGACGCCGGACCGGTACGCGCCCTGGCTGGCCGGGGTCGTCGCGGCCTGGCAGGGCTCCTCGGCATGACGGCCGCGGCGGCGTACTCGGCGGGCGCGGTGGCCCGGCGGCTCGGCGTCGCCGTCACCACCCTGCGGACCTGGCACCAGCGCTACGGGATGGGCCCGTCGCTGCACGAGCCGGGGCACCACCGCCGGTACACCGAACAGGACATCGAACGCCTCGAGGTGATGCAGCGGCTGATCGTCGAGGGTGTCGCGCCGAGTGAGGCCGCCCGCTGGGCGCTGCAGGACGCCCGCGTGCCGGGACTCTTCGGTCCCGCCTCCTCCGCGGTCGCGCCCGCGCCGGCGCCGTTCTCCTCGTCCAGCCCGGACCTGGTCGCGGCGGCGCGCGGGCTGCACCGGGCCGCGGTGCGCCTCGACGCGCCCGCCGTCCGGCAGCGGGTCGCCGCCGCCGTGCACGACCTCGGCGTCGTCGTCGCCTGGGACAACGTGCTGCGACCGGTGCTGAGCGCCATCGGCCAGCGGCACGCGGCCACCGGCGGCCTCGTGGAGGTCGAGCACCTGCTGTCCGGCTGCGTCTCAGCCGTCTTCGGCGCGGTGCCCCGTCCGGAGCCGACCCTGCCCGCCCAGATCCTGCTCGCCTGCGCCGACGAGGAGCAGCACAGCCTGCCCCTGGAGGCGGTGGGCGCGGCGCTGGCCGCCTCCGGGGTCCCGACCCGCATGCTCGGCGCCCGGGTGCCGCCGTCGGCGCTGGCCGGCGCCGTGCGCCGGACCGGCCCCCTCGCGGTGCTCGTGTGGTCGCAGCTGCGGACCACCGGCGACCCGGGGCAGCTGGAGCCGATCCTCACGATGCCGCGCCGGCCGCTGGTCGTCGCCGCCGCCGGACCGGGCTGGGACGTCGCCGGTCTGCCCCCCGGGGTGTCGACGCCCGCGAACCTGACCGAGGCGCTGGTCATGCTGACCGCGGCCCTCGCCTGAGAGAAATGCTGCCTCCTTCTGCGTAAAAGTCCCTTGTCGAGGTACTCCCGGCTTCGTGCCATGGGCTGAACGCCGGAGGGTTACCGGGGCGTCTGGTGATTAGCGTGTGCCTTCGCACGCCGCACCCCTTCGATCACCGGAGCCCACGATGACCCGCACCCGACTCGCCCTAGGAGCGCTGATCAGCGCCGCCGCACTGGCCCTCGCCGGCTGCGGCGTCAGTGAAGCGCCCACGGCGTCGTGGCACGGGGCTGCGGCACAGTCCGGCCTCGCCGACGGCGGCCAGGGCGGCGGCGCCCAGGCCCACCCGATCAGCGACTCCACCGCGCAGGCCGGCAAGCCCAGCGCCTCCGCATCGGCCGCCCCGTCCGCGTCGGCCTCCGCCGCCGCGTCGCCGTCGGCCTCGGCGCCCGCCTCAGCCTCGTCCGACGGCATCATGCGGCAGACCGGCGGCGCGCAGGTCGCTCTCACCTTCGACGACGGCCCGAGCGCCGACACCCCGAAGCTGCTCGCCATGCTGCGCCAGCAGAACATCAAGGCCACGTTCTGCGTGGTCGGCGTCGCCGTGCAGGAGTTCCCCCAGTACGTGCAGGAGATCGTCAAGGACGGTCACACCCTGTGCAACCACACCTGGAAGCACGACGAGAAGCTCGGCAAGAAGTCCGCCGACACCATCCGCGCCGACCTCCAGCGCACCAACGACGAGATCCGCAAGGCCGTCCCCGACGCGCAGATCAAGTACTTCCGCCACCCCGGCGGCAACTTCACCCCCACCGCCGTGCAGGTCGCCCGCGAGCTGGGCATGATCTCCCTGGGCTGGACCGTCGACCCGTCGGACTGGAACACCCAGAAGTGGAAGGGCGACCAGATGACCCAGCACATCATCGCCACCGTCCGGAACAACACCAGGCCCGGCGGCGTCATCCTGTCCCACGACGGCGGCGGCGACCGCAGCGCCACCCTCGCCGCCTACAAGACCCTCCTGCCCGAGCTCAAGCAGAAGTACACCCTGATCGCACTGCCCAACTGAGGGCCCCGTCAGACCACGACGGATACCCATTTGGCGATCGCGGAAGGGGTCACGTATGCTCTGAAAGCCTCCGGCGGGGCCGGATGGGAGCAACACCGCACAAGTCGTAGAGTATGCGATGATTGCGGGGCCGCCCTCATCGTCTAGCGGCCCAGGACGCCGCCCTTTCAAGGCGGTAGCACGGGTTCGAATCCCGTTGGGGGCACGACCGGGTTCGCCCGGAGCAGTTTGAGCAAGGTCCTGTGGAGCAGTTGGAGTGCTCGCCGCCCTGTCAAGGCGGAGGTCGCGGGTTCAAGTCCCGTCAGGACCGCAAGGCCCATCTTGGGCAGGTAGCTCAGTCGGTACGAGCGTCCGCCTGAAAAGCGGAAGGTCGGCGGTTCGACCCCGCCCCTGCCCACAAAGCTCTTCGCCGGGCTTTACAGACCCCGACCAGCGGAAACGCCGGTCGGGGTCTTTGTTTGTCGGGTCGACCACAAAGATCAAAATGTAGCAACAGCGGCTATCTTGACGGCGGACGGTCGGCAGGCGCTTGCTGCCGACGTCCACACGCAGCAGGATCGGCTGGTGACTGAGGCGCCTGACATCGAGACCGCGTGACGGTATCTGCTCGAACGGACGCCAGGCACCAGGCAAGGCGATGAGTTGATCGTTCGGGCGGCATCTGCCCAGCCGCGGCTGCGTGCGCTCTACCCGTTTCCGACACATGGCACGCTGAAGTTCCTCTCCGACGGCCCTCCTGGGGTCCGGACAGCGACCAACTGCCGTTTCTCGTCTGTGGACTCGAGACCTATCAGGTCTATGCGTCGGGCTATGCCACGCTGCTCGGGGAGACGACAAGCCCCGAGCAGGCGGCCGCCTTGCTGGCTGCCCATCTCCCACCACCTGACGATTCAAGCAGTTGAGGTGGTAACCGCCACGGGTCGCCAGGGCGCTAGTCGGTATAGTTTTCGCTATACTTTCTCCGTGGCCACATCGGAGTGGGGTATCTACGTCGTCAACGAGGTCCGCACCTGGATCTTCTCTCTGGAACCGGCAGCCAAAGCGCGGGTTGTCCAGGCGATCGACGCACTCGCCGAAAGTGGACCGGGCCTCGGTCGGCCCCTCGTCGACACCATCACCCACTCGTCGCTGGCGAACCTCAAAGAGCTACGACCGGGCACCATGCGAATCCTCTTCGTCTTCGATCCTTGGCGATCCAGCATCCTGCTCGTCGCCGGCGACAAGGCAGCGCAATGGGAAGGCTGGTATCGAGAGGCGATACCGCTGGCGGAGCAGCGTTACGAGATCTACTTGAAAGAACGGGCACAGGAAGAGGGGGGCCAGCAATGAGCAGCTACGTGCGCTGGAGCGACATCCGAGGCGAACTCGTGGAGCAGGCGGGCGGCGAGGAAGCTGTCGCGGCCGGAAAGCAGGAGTTGCTGGCCGAGGTCACCGGTCACCGCCTCGCCGAAGCGCGCCGCGGTCGTGGCCTCACTCAGCAGCAGGTCGCCGACCGCATGGGAGTCACCAAAGGCCGGGTCTCCCAGATCGAGCAAGGCAAGGTCTCGGGTCAAGAGGTTCTCGCCCGCTACGCCGTTGCTCTGGGTGGTCGCCTCCACCAGGCCATCTACTTCGACGACGGAGACATCACCGCCATTGCCTGATCGCAGAGTCGTGTAGCAACGGCGGCGAACATGTCCGGGTTGCTGGAGATAGCGCGACACGCGTTGGCTTGGCGTTCGAGTCTTCCATGCAGAGCCGCCGACACCTGAAAAGCGGAAGGTCTGCGGTTCGACCCCGCCCCTGCCCACAAAGCTCTTCGCCGGGCTTTACAGACCCCGACCAGCGGAAATGCAGGTCGGGGTCTTTGTATCTCACCGCCTGTCCGAAGATCGTTATGTGGCAGTGGCAGGTCGCCAGGCAGCGGACGGTCATGCCCTGACCCTTGACTGATCGTGAACCCACGCGATCAGGCCGCCGGCCGACGTACCACGCGTGGGACACTGGCGGGGCAGCTACCGGGAGGTGAAACCAGCGTGAGCATCGCCGCACTCGACCAGCACCACGGGCCGTGGACCGAAGATGACTACTTCGCGCTCGGTGAGACGACAAATCGCTTCGAACTGATCGATGGGAGCTTGTTGATGAGCCCGGCGCCCACCCCGCGCCACCAGCACCTCTCCCGGCGTTTGGCCAACGCGCTGGAGCCCGGGGCGTCGGCGGTTGACCTATGGACGTTCGAGGCGGTGAACCTGCGACTTCAGACCGACCGGATCGTGATTCCGGATCTGGCGGTCACCGACACCGACGAGCCGACCACGTTCGAGGCGTCAGACGTGACCCTGGTCGGCGAGGTGGTCTCCCCCAAAAACGCCGCCGCCGACCGGCTGGTGAAGATGCATCTCTACGCCGCTGCCCGGATCGGTTGGTACCTCCTGGCCGAACGCGACGAGGAAGTCCAGGTCACACTCCGACTGCTGCGGCTCGACGGCGGCCACTACGTCGAACACGCGGTCGCCAAGCACGGCGAGGTCCTCTCGTCCGATGTGCCGTTCGCCATTGAGATCGACACCCGGGACCTGATGCGCCGCTGAGCGTGACGGCAGATTCACACGGGACCCCGGGCGGCAGGGCGCGGCAGACGAGCGCGGCGCCAGCCGAGTTGAGCCGAGACCTGGACCCGAACCTCCGCGCCGTCCTAACGGCGGGGTCTGCGCTACCTCGCCACGTCAGGCTGATCCGGCACCGCCCGGCGCGGGCGGGCCCCGAGTGCCAGCACGACGACGACCGCTGCGAGGGGCAGCCCAGCGGCGGCAAATGGGCTCAGGTCGAGATCGTAGACGTAGCCGTTGTACGCGGCCGGGCTCGGCTGCACGGTGCTGTGCGCCAGCCCGGAGACGGCTCGCCAGGCGAGGTAGTAGACGCCGATCGACGGTAGCGCGAGCAGCAGCCAGGCCACGCCCGCCAGGTTGCCGATCGCGGCCCGCTGCCAAGGCGGAATCCGGCGCAGCCGGTACCCGAGCCGGGCCACGAGCAGCCAGCCGCCGACCAGGCCGAGCGCCGCGCCGAGCAGTGTCAGCGGCAGGACCGGTGCGGGCTCGGCGGGCACGACGAGCAGCGTGAGCTCGTCGCCGCCGTCCCGCGACGCCACGACGGAGACGTCGATCAGGATCCCGGCACGCTCCGCGAACAGATCCGTCGTCCCAGCGGTGCGGGTCGTGTCGCCTCTCGCGTCCAGGTAGGTGACCTCAGTCGTCCCGGTTACCGCCGGGTGGACCCGCCAGCCCGCCGCCTCGAGCCGGGCCGCGCTCTGCTCGGCCGACCACGGGACGTTCGCCGCCACCAGTCCGGTCATGATCTGGTACCGCAGTCCGTATGCCTCCGGCTGCCGCGACACGTCGATCCGGGTGGGCCTGCCCGCTGGCAGCCCGGCGATCTCGACGACGGCCGCGTCGGCGGGCGGCGCCGGCCGCGTGACCCAGCCGACCGCCGACCCGGCGGCGGCGCCGAGCGCCCCGGCGGTGAGCGCGGTCAACACCGCGGCGAGCATCATGAGCCGCCCGACCGGCAGCCGGAACCGCTGCCGCAGCCCGCCCAGCAGCAGGTCCCGGACCTCCCCGGCGGTCGGCCGCTCCTTCCCGGGCCCGGCGGCATCCATGAGCGTGGTGACAATCTCGGTCCCGTACTCGCGGCGGTAGGCGCCCGGATAGGCCAGCATCAGCCGCCCGTACCGGCGGCGCAGCGCGTGGCTCATGCGGTCGCCGCGCTGGGGTAGCCCCGCCGCCGTAGCCGCGTGACCGCGGCGGAGGCGTGCCGCCGCAGGCGCTCCGCCTCGGCGGCGAGTGCGGCGGCGCCGTCGTCCGTCAGCCGGTAGTACCGGCGCAGCCGCCCGTCCACGGCCTCCTCCCGGTCGACGGCAATGAGCCCCTGCTCGGCGAGCCGGTCGAGCGCCCCGTAGAGCGTCCCCGCCCCGAGCGCTACCTCTCCGTGGGACAGCTCGCCGACCTCCTGCATGAGCCCGTAGCCGTGTAACGCCCCGGGCGCGAGGGCGGTCAGGATGAGGAACGTGGGTTCCCGCATGGCAGCCATGTCGTTGACCTTACGGTTACCGATGCATATCGGCAACCGTAAGGTCTTGCCGGTGGAGGGCTGGACCGTGGGGTCGCGGCGCTTCCGTTCGGGTTCGGGTTCGGGTTCGGGTTCGGGTTCGGGTTCGGGTTCGGGTTCGTCAAGATCGTTATGTTGCGGTAGGCGCTCATCCAGCTTCCGGACCGGTCTGCCGCTTCTCGCCAGGGACCGTCGTCACGGTTCGCGACGGGGACGTCACGGAGGCCGGGAAGTGTCGGACCCTCGTCGTAGCGTGCCGGGCATGAGCGACTTCGACTGGGATTTCGACCACCGTCCGGCCCGGGGCACCGACGTGCGGCGCCGCCTGATGCTCGACCACCGCAGCTATGACGTGACCGCCTTCGACGACGGCTCCGGCGTGGTCGGGGTGCGGCTCGTCGGGTGGGACTCCGGGTATGTGTTCACCGAGCTCGTCGCCGAGCTGCCGACCGGCGACGCGGCCGACGTCGGGCAGCTGCTCGCCTCGGCGCTCGCCGGCTTCCGCGGCGGCGGTTCACCACCGGGCCCGACGCCCGCGGGCGGCTGGCTGTCGTATGACGCACGGGGTCCCCGACCCGCGACGGCGCCCCGGTCGGGTCAGCCGTGGGAGCCGGCCGACCTCGACCTGCTGGTGCGGCGCTTCCGCGAGGGCGCCACCATCAAGACCCTGACCGTTGAGCTGGGACGGACGGACGGCGCGATTCGCCAGCGCCTGCAACTGCTCGGTGAGACCCGTCCTGGTCCGGCGGCTGACGCTGCGGGGTCTGGGCGGCCATCGGCGGCGGGGACTGACGACGGGGCGGTGGAGGGCGACGGCCGGGCTGCGGAGCCGCTAGGTGGTGATCCTGGGCCGCCGGCGGGGTCCTCGGGCACGGCGGCTGGAGATGCGCCGGGGGACCTGCCGGGGCGGGCCGGCTGAGGGGCGCATTGACCGGTTCGCCGCACCCTCCCGCGGTGAACCAGCCGAACGCCGCCGCGACCGACCGCCCGCGGGTCGCGCGCTGGCCGGTTCGCGGCACGGGCAGGGCCTGAGGCTTGCCGGGGAATGCCGCCGGTTGAGCGTCGACCGCCGGTGGCCCGGCGGGTCGCGGACGCGGCTGGACCGATAGCGGTGGAAGGAAGGTGGCGCCTGAGGAACGGAGGGTGAGACCTGGGAAGCGGTGAGGCAGCCGGTTGTAGGCACGCAGCGTCCCTTCGGCGGCCCGGCGGAACGCGCACGGCGCCGGCTGGTCGCATGCCGCGCACCGGTCGCTGGTGGCCGACTCGACGTGGATACCGACGGCGCGATTGGCGGCCGCGATCCGGTCGGCGGCGACCTGGGAGTAGTGCACGGAGCTCATGCGGCGCGGCTCCCCCGCTGCGGCCGGCCCGCGGCGCCCGGACGACCACGGCACGCCTTCGGGTGTGGTTGTGTGGCTCGGCAGACGAGACAGCGGATCTGAGCGAGGTCGCTCACGTCTGGTCGGCGCTCCGGGCGCACGGCTGGCCGCTTCTTGGCATGGCGCAGGCATCCGGAGCGTGCCGCTGCCCCTGCCGCGGGCACCGGAATCGCCGTAGACGCCGCAACCGCCGGGGGCACCATCACCGCTGCGATCACCGGCGTCGGCGTCGGCGTTGGCACCTGCGTCGGCGTTGGCGTTGGCGTTGGCGTTGGCGTCGGCGTCGGCGTCGGCGTCGGCACTGGGACCGGCGTTGGCGTCGGCACTGGGACCGGCGTTGGCGTCGGCACTGGGACCGGCGTTGGCGTCGGCACTGGGACCGGCGTTGGCGTCGGCACTTTCGTCGGCGCGGACGCCGCCACGGATGCCCCCGCGTGCCTTCTACCCGCGGATTCCGCCGGCCGAGCGGCTGCCGTCTGCGCCGGCGTCGCCGCAGGCGCCGACCCCGCAGGCGCCAATCCCGCAGGCGTCGACCTTGCGGGCGCCAATCTCGCGCGCGTCGACCCCGCGGGCGCCAAGGCTATGAACGCCAAGCCCACGGGCGCCGAGGCCGCCGACGCCGGCACCGCCGTGGGCATCCGCACTGCCATAGGCACGGGCACCGCCGTAGGCACCAACACCGCTGTTGGCGCGGGCACCGCCGTAGGCACCAACACCGCTGTTGGCGCGGGCACCGCCGTAGGCACCGGCAGCACTGTTGGCGCGGGCACCGCCGTAGGCACCGGCAGCATTGCGGGCCTCGGCAGCACTGCGGGCGCCGGCGTGGGCATCGGCGGCGTCTTCGCCAGCGCGGGAAGTACCACGGGTGCCACCACTGCCGGCATCGCCATGAGCGCTGCCACCGTGACGGGTGCCGATGCCGCCGCGGGAGCGGCAGCCGGCCTAGCCGGGAGCAGCATCACCGGTGCGCCCCGGCTCGTCAGGTCAGCGCCGGTGCGGTACCCGAGTGCGGCAGCAGCGTCCGTGGGACAGGGTCGTTGGCAGGTGTGCGGCATCGGCGGCAGGCCCCCTCGTGGCGAACGAGAAAAAGGGGGCGGGCGCCCGGGGTCGCCAAGGCCAGTTGGCTAGGCGAGCGCCCGCCCGTTCACCCGACCGCGCGGACCCCTCAGTCGACACACGGTCAGGGGTTCGGGCGCTGCGACGCTCGGTAACGACGTATGCACAACCATGCCGCATCGACTGCGATTCTGCAAGTGCAGAGATTGCGCTACGCGGCGCCTCGGCGGCGGAGGGTAGCCACGGCGGAGCCGGCGAGGGTCATCAGGCAGTCGGGGAGCTTGCCGTCGACCAGGGCGACGGTGAACAGTGCGGTGCCGCTGGGGATGTCCTCGTTGACGTAGGCGCTGACGAAACGGGCGACCCAGCGCTTGTCGTAGTTGGCGTCGTCGATGTCGGGGAACTCGAGGCGCCACGGGCCGCGGGCGAGGTTCTCGCCGACCATCTCGCCGGCGAGGCGCCAGGCCACGTCGTAGGCGGCGCTCATCCCGCGGCGGTCGACGACCGCGTCGAAGGTGTGGACCACGCCCGCTCCGTCGCCCGCAAGGGCGGACTCCAGGACCATGGCGGCGTCCTGGTAGGTCTCGTCTCCCGGCTCATCCACGCCGACACCGTATGTGGCCCAGTCAAGCCGTGCGCACCGGACCGGCGGTTACGACCCGGCCGAGGTGCGGCGCAGTGCGCAGGTCAGGCGGGCTGTGCACACGCGGTCGCCCGATTCGTCGGTGATGGCGATCTCGTACGAGGCGATCATCCCACCGAGCCGGAGGGGGGTGGCGACGCCGGTGACGAGGCCGTCGCGGGCCGCCTTGTGGTGGGTGGCGTTGACCTCGATGCCGACCGCGATGCCGTTGAAGAGGCGGGCGGCGTGCAGGGCCGCGCCGATCGAGCCGAGCGTCTCGGCGAGGACGACCGAGGCGCCGCCGTGCAGCAGGCCGTACGGCTGGGTGTTGCCGGCGACGGGCATGGTGGCGACGACCCGCTCGGGGGAGGCCTCCAGCAACGTGATGCCCATACGCTCAGCCAGGGAACCCTGCATCGACATGCCGTCGGGCAGGGTGTCACGCTCGGTGACGCCAGTGTCCTCCATGCCGCCCCACGTTACCGGGTGGTACGCGGGCGGCGGCCACCTCCCCACTTAAGTCCGCGACCAGACCGCGCTATGGTGCGCACGGCACCTTTGGGGAGGAGAAACACTCATGCGCGCACGGTCGGCCAAAGCCATCGTGGGAGCAATCACCGCGATTGGTCTGTTGCTCACCGCGTCCGGCTGCGGTTCCACCGCGCAGAGTGACGGCGACACTGAGACAAAGAGTGACATTCACTTCTATGGCTCTGATGGCAACATGGCCAACTCGTTCGGTGAGGCGCTCAAGGACTCACCGGCGGTGCTCGCCGGCATGAAGGGCACGACCCCGCTGACGCCGCTCAGCGAGGACTTCAAGCGCCGCGTCCGGTCCATCGACGCCAGCCTCACGGACTTCAACTACGCGGGCGAGGCCTATGACGCCGTCGTGGTGGCCGCGCTGGCCGCGGAGGCCGGCAAGTCGGTCGAGTCCGCGTCGATCGCCAAGCAGCTGATCGGCGTGACGACCGGTGAGAACGTGTGCGACACGATCGCCGCGTGCCTGACCGCCGCCAAGTCGGGCAAGGACTTCAAGTACCGCGGGATCTCGCTGCGCCGCAGTGGTTTCACCGACGCCGGTGAGCCGTCCTCCGCGATGTACGGCGTGCTCAACTTCGGCCGCAACAACACCATCGACGAGGCGAAGACCGAGTTCGTCGGCGCCGGTGACGAGAAGACCGAGAACAAGACGGCCCCGCCGCCGGCCGCGGGCGGCAACAAGGGCGGCGGGAAGGGTCCGGCGCTGAAGTTCGGCCTGCTGCTGCCGAAGACCGGCGCGCTGGCGTTCCAGGGGCCGCCGATGTTCGCCGCCGCCAAGCTGGCGGTCAAGGAGATCAACGAGGCGGGCGGGGTGCTCGGCCAGCAGGTGCTGGTCGAGGAGGGTGACGACGGCACCAACCCGGACACCGCGAAGGCGACCGTCGAGCGGCTGATCTCCGCGAACGTCCAGGTCATCATCGGCGCCGGGGCGTCGGGCGTGAGCAAGGCCGTCATCCCGCGGGTCGCGCAGGCCGGCAAGGTGATGATCTCGCCGTCGGCGACGTCCGACGAGCTGACGAAGTTCGACGACAAGGGGCTGTTCTTCCGGACGTCGCCGCCGGACTTCCTGCAGGCCAAGGCGATCGCCGACATCATCATGCGGGACGGGCACACCAAGGTCGCGATCATCGCCCGGGACGACTCGTACGGCAGCGGCCTGTCCGAGGGGGTCCGCAGCGACCTCACCGCCGCCGGCATCAAGCCGCCGAACATGCTGGTCCTCAAGTACGAGGCGAAGGACACCTACGACCCGAAGGCCGACGCGACGAAGCTGTTCACGCCGATCGCGGGTCAGATCAAGAGTTTCGGGGCGACCGCGATCCTGCTGGTGGGCTTCGACGAGTCGGCGCTGGTGATTAAAGCTCTGGTCGCCGCGGGCATAAAGGCACCAACGGCATAACGAACCGCGACCGCGAAGGTCCAGCCGGGGGCGCCAAGGCCCGCGTTGGATCAGGTTTCCCCCGACCGACCGTGAGAGGACCCGCAGCATGAGCGAGAACGAGATCGTCGAGACGCGTGGCGACCAGCGCATCGAACTCCTCGTCGGCGACACGAACAACGACGGTAAGCCCGACCTGTGGGCGATCGACACGGACGGCGACGGCAAGGCCGACGTGTTCCAGTTCGACACCAACGGCGACGGCAAGGTCGACATCACGATGAGTGACATCGATGAGGACGGCACGCCGGAGCAGGTCGTGGACGGCGACGGCGGGCTGCCCCCGGCGACGGTCTGACCGATACGGACCACCGAAGCAGCGCGGCCCGGGGGCGACCCTCAGCCGCGCTGCTTCGCTACGTAGTCCCGCCACTGCTGCTCGAGCTGGCTCACGCCGATGCCCAGCACGTCGCGGGCCGCGGACTCGACCTCCGCGACGTTCTGGAACGCCTCGTAGAACGCGATGAGCTTGGCCTGCCCGTACGTCTCGGCGATCATTCGGTTCGCCAGCCAGCTGGCGATGTAGTTGCGCGGCTCGGCGTAGAACTCCGCGTCGGTCGGCAGGGTCGACACCACGAGGTCGCCGAGCACCTGGCGGATGCCCGCCGCGGACACCTTCTCCTTCTTGTACGCGACGTACTCCGCGAACCCCTCCACCACCCACCGTGGCGTCCTGGCGGTCGTCACGGGGCCCATCGCGGCGTGCGCGAACTCGTGCGTGAGGTCGTGTGCCAGCTCCTCGGTCTGCGCCGTCAGCTGCGTCGGGTTGAACACGACCCGGGTCGAGCTGTACGCCGGCGACGTCGCCCAGTCGCCGACCTGGTTGTAGTACGGCACCGCGATCGCCGCGACCTGCGCCACGCGCTCCTGCGACTCGGCGAAGTACGTGTCGAAGATCCGCTTGTCCTGTACGGCCGTGACGAGCACCTTGCCGTCCCAGCCGGCCGGGCGTACGTCGATGACCTGCCTGATGCTGGTGTCGGCGAGCTGCAGCAGGCTGCGGCCGCGCTCGGCGTCGTCGGCGGAGACCACGGCGATGACGCGATCGTTGCGCAGCACCGCCACGGGCCCGGCCGAGTCCCACGGCTGCCCGTTCGCGCCGAGCGGCATGTCCTTGCCGGCCGCGTCGCCGACGATGCGCCACTTGCCGTTGACCAGCGCCACGACGGGCATCCAGGGCGTCGCGACGGTCTTGCTGTCCACGCCCTCGACCCGGTGCCGGATGGTGACCGCTTCGACGTGCACCGCCGCGTGGTACCGGTCGAACAGCTGCGTCGGCAGGAACTTCGCCAGCTGCCGCGCGGGCAGCCGGGTCCGGTCGAAGCTGATGTCGGAGAACGGCAGCTTGACCAGGTTGTCGAAGAGCTGCTTCTGCCGCTTCACGAACGCCGCGTCGGTCTGCTCGACGTCCGACATCCAGACGTTGAGATCCTTGTTCTTGACCGCCTGGGTGCGCCGCCCCAGCAGCTCCTCGATCGCCTTGCCGCCGACGCCGGAGCGCATGTCGACCCAGGTGGAGGAGACCAGGTCGGTCTCGCCGCCGCCCCCGCCGCGCAGCGCCCAGGCGGCCGCCGCCGCGCCGCCGAGGGCGAGGACCATGCTGACCACCAGCAGGGCGGTGAGGACGGGCCACAGGAAGCTGCGCCGCGGTTGTGGGGGCAGTTGCGGCGGCCACCCGTAGGCATAGCCGGGAAATGTCTGCTGCGGCGGCTGCTGATGTACGTGCACCGCCCCGAACTGCCCCGGATACCCCTGCGGCGGCACGTACTGCTGCGGCGGCGCGTACTGCTGCGGCGCGTATTGCTGCGGCGGGGTGTACTGCTGCGACGGCGCGTACTGCTGCGGCAGCCCCTGCGGTGCAGGTCCCGGGAACGGCATGCGCTGCTGCGGGACGAACTGTGCCGGCGCGCCGGGCGGCACCGCCCGTGGGGGCGCCTGCACGGGTGTGACGCCGGGTGCCTGCGGCGGAGCGACCTGCGGCGCCGGGGACTGCGCCGCGGCGGCGGTCGGCTCAGGCGAAGCCCCGGGCACGGTCTCAGCCGCGGGAGGGCCGGGCTGCGCGGGAATGACCGGCGCCGGGACGGTGGGCGCCGGGGCAACGGCAGCCGTGGCGTCCGGCGGCGTGGTGACGCCGGCAGGTGCGGCGTCGGTCGAAGAGGCGGCGGTGGGCGCCGCGGCGGCCGGTTCGGGGATGGTCACATTGCCTGCCGACGTCGAGGAGCGGAACCACATCCTCCGACAGGCCGGCGCCCCTTGTCGACCCCGCCCCGGCTACCCCAGCGTCGTCAGCTCCGCGGTCAGCACGTTGGACAGCAGCGCGCCGTCCAGGCGGACCTGGCGCAGGTACCAGCGCTGCAGCGGGGTCCGGTTCTGGCTGAACTGCCAGCCGCCGCGCGGGCTGTCGATCTGGCCGAGCTTGCCGATGGCGGCGTTGAGCGAGAACGAGTCCAGCTGGGGGCGGCTCGCGTCGCCGATCGCCTTGTCGAGCACGGCGGCCGCGTCGTAGGAGGCCATCGCGTACGTCGACGGGATCGTGCCGAACGACTTCTGGTAGTCGGCGATGAACCGGCGGTTGGCCGCGTTGTCCAGGTCGGGCGAGTAGTTCATCGCGGTGTAGATGCCCTTGGCGTCCTCGCCCTGCTGCTTGAGCACGTAGCCCTCGGTGAGGCTGCCGGGCGCGAACAGCTTGAAGCTCGCCGGGAACTTCGCCGCCTTGTACTGCTTGACGAAGTCGACCGCGGACGTGCCGGCGTAGAAGGCGAACATGGCGGTCGCGCCGGAGTTCTTCACCTGGTTGAGGACCTGGCCGTAGTCCTTCGACTGGAACGGCGTGAAGCGGATGCCGCCGCCGCTGACGCTGCCGTTGGCGTTGACGAAGGCGTCAAGGAAGGCCTTGGCCTCGTCGTCCTCGCCCGGGTAGTCGGCGGCGACGATCGCGACGGAGCCGCCGGCGTTGTCCGCGGCCCACTTGGCCAGGGCCTGGCCGGGCTCGCTGGCGACGAACGAGGTGCGCCAGATGTACTTGACGCCCTGCAGCGCGGTCGGCGAGGCGTTGGACCCGACGAGCGGCACGGCGGCGCTCTCGATCGTGTCCTTCATCGCCATCATCGCCGCGGCGGACGCGACGCCGGTGAGCGCCAGGACGCGGTCTTCCTTGATCAGTTTCTCGGCGGCGGCCTTGCCGGTCTCGGCGGTCTCGCCCTCGTCGACCTTGACCAGCTGGACCTCGCGGTTGCCGAGCTTGTTCTCGTGCGTCTTGAGGTACAGCTGGAAGCCGTTGTCCATCTCGTTGCCGAGATCCTTGCGGCTGCCGGTCAACGGCACGATCATGCCGATCTTGACCGGCGGCCCGGACGGCAGCGCGGTGCTGGAGTCACTGTCGGAGCCGCTGCTGCATGCGGAGAGTAGCGGTGCGGCCGCGCCTGCCACGCCCGCGGCCGCGAAGAGTCGGAGCGCCTGGCGGCGGTTCAGGTGGGACACGTGCTTTTCCTCCCCAGCACCCTGCGGCGGCGAGAGGACCTCGACACCCACGCTGCGTTCTACCGCCATCGCGGCGCACAGTCAATCGGCGGTCTCGGCCTCGCCCCTGGTCACCGTGCCGAACGCGGCGAGCACGGCGGGCCAGGCGGACGACATCGGGTCAATCACACCGAAGTGTTCCACACCCGCCAGCTCGACCAGCGTGGTGTCGTCGCCGGCCCGGCGGGCCGCCCGGCAGTAGTCCCTGGACAGCTCGACGGGCACGATCGGGTCGTCGCTGCCGTGCACGATGACGGTGCGGACCTTCGACGGGAGGTTGCGCATCGGATCCGCCGCCGCGTACGCCTCGGGGACCCGGTCGGGCGGGCCGCCGAGCAGGTCCGCGACGGCGCCGTCGTCGAGGTCGAGCTCGTGCGCGCGGGTCAGGTCGGCGACCGGGGCCAGGGCGACGACCCCGCCGACCGCGTCGGGTGCGACCGCCGCGTACCACAGTGCGAGGTGCCCGCCGGCCGAGTGCCCGGCGAGGATCGGCCGGTCGACCGCGACGGGACGCAGCCCGTGGTGCGCGATCTCCTTGGCGAGCAGGACGGGCACGGCGACCGCGGCGGACGCCACGTCGGAGAACGTGCCCGGCCAGCCGCCGCCGGGCTGCCCGGTGCGGCGGAACTCGACGGTCGCCACGGCGTACCCCCGGGCGGCGAGGTCGGCGGCGAGCGGGCCGGTGTGGGCGCGGTCCCACTCGCTGCGCCAGAACCCGCCGTGGATGAACAGCACGAGCGGCGCACCCGCCACCGCCGGCAGCCGGACGTCGGCCAACTGATCAGGGTGTTCGCCGTACCGCAGGGTGAAGTCGGCGGGTCGGGCGGGCCGGCTCAGCACCTCGCGGGGATCACTCGTCACGGGGCGACGTTAGCGCGTCACGAAGCGTGGCAACAGGGGCCCTTGGTGGTCGTACGAACGACGGGTAGGCAAGACTAGAGACCATGGCAGATGAGGCGCAGGACGAGTCGCGCACCGTGCTGGTGGTCGGGCCCGACGGACGTCCGCTGGGCACCATGTCCACCGATGAGGAGGGTGGTGCGGAGGACCCGAGCAAGCTGATCGAGCAACCCGCCAAGGTCATGCGGATCGGCAGCATGATCAAGCAGCTGCTCGAGGAGGTTCGCGCCGCCCCGCTCGACGAGGCCGGCCGCAGCCGGTTGAAGGAGATCCACCGCCGCTCGATCGTGGAGCTGGAGGACGGGCTCGCCACTGAGCTGCGCGAGGAGCTGGAGCGGCTGTCGTTGCCGTTCGAGGACGGCTCGACGCCGAGCGAGGCGGAGCTGCGCATCGCCCAGGCACAGCTGGTCGGGTGGCTGGAGGGCCTGTTCCACGGCATCCAGGCGGCCCTCGTCGCCCAGCAGATGGCGGCCCGGGTCCAGCTCGAGCAGATGCGCGGCCGGCCCGCGCTGACCGGCGGGCCGGGCGGGATGCCGGGCCACCCGGCCCAGCCGACGCCGACGGGCACCGGTCAGTACCTGTAGCAGTGGTCGACCCGGGAGCCGCGCACCTTCCCGGCTCCTGGGTCGACCCGCCGTCGTGGCGGGTGATGACGCCGGGTCGCTGCCGTCGATGACCGGTGGCCGCCCGGCGTCGCCGTGGGGTCGGCCTGCGATGGCGGCCCGCCGGGGTCCCGCGCGGCGCCCCGGCGTCGGGGGTTCACGTCTGGCGCCGCTGTCGGTGGTCCTGCGACGGTTCCGGGTTCGCGCCGGAGTCCCGCGGGCGGGCCCGCAGGGCAGTGCGGCCTGCACCTCCACGGCCAGGTCGCGGACCGCCCCGATGAGGGTCGGGGTCGGCGCCATGGTTTCGAGGGTCGGCCCACAGCGGCTCGCGCCCGCCTCGGGCCGCGCCGCGCTGACTCCGTCCCACCCGCGCTGTCCCGCCCGCGCCGCGCTGACTCCGTCTCCGCCTGCGCTGTCCCACCCGCGCCGCGCTGACTCCGTCCCACCCGCGCTGTCCCGCCCGCGCCGCGCTGACTCCGTCTCCGCCTGCGCCGCCCTGCCCGCGCCGCCCCGCTCGCGCCGCCCCGCCCGCCCTGCGTCGCCCGCGCCGCGCTGACTCCGCCCCCGCCCGCGCCGTCCCGCCCCGCCTGCGCCGTCCCGCCCCGCCTGCGCCGCGCCGCCCGCGCCGCCCGCAACGCGCTGACTCCGTCCCTGCCCGCGCCGCCCGCCCCGCCCGCGTCGCGCTGACTCCGCCCCGCCCGCGCCGCGCCGATGGTTCGCGGGTGGGCGGCACCGGCGTCCGGGCCGCGCACGGACGTGGGTGTGAGGTCGGGGGGCGGCGCGGTTCAGTAGCGGTAGAGCTGCTCCAGGTAGACGGCCACGCCGTCGCCGTCGTTCGTTTCGGCGGTGATGTCGTGGGCGGCGGCGAGGACGGCGGGGTGGCCGTTGGCCATGGCGATGCCGCGGCCGGCCCAGGCGAGCATGGGCAGGTCGTTGGGCATGTCGCCGAAGGCGATCACCTCGTGGGCGGTGACGGCCTGCTCGCGGGCCACCCTGGCCAGCGCGGACGCCTTCGTGACGCCGGCGGCGGAGACCTCGACCATGCCGCTGGAGGAGGAGTGGGTCGCCTCGGCGAGGCCTTCGAGGCACTCGCCGACCAGGGCGGTGAACTCGTCGGACTGCTGGACACCGGCGCGGACGAGGAGCTTCGCGGCGGGCCGGGTCAGCAGCTCGGCGTAGGAGACGGGGCCGACGGAATGGTGGTTGACCTCCCACGGCCCGACGGGGAACTCGGCCTCGTGGCGCATCTGGCGGCCGCCGTCGCGCTCGACGGCGAAGACGACGCCGGGGATTTTGGCCCGCAGCCGCTCGCAGACCTCGGCGAGGGTGCCGGGCTCGATGGGGGTGCTGTGCACGATGCTGTCGGTGCCGGGGTCATAGGTCGCCGCCCCGTTCGCGCAGATGGCGATCGGGGCGACGGGCAGCTGGTCGTACACGGGATGCAGCCAACGGATCGGACGGCCGGTGACGAGCACGATCAGCACGCCCGCGGCGTCGAGGCGGCGCAGCACCTCGGCGGTGCGGCGGCTGACCGTGCGGTCCTGGCCGACGAGGGTGCCGTCGAGGTCCGTTGCCACCAGTCGCGGGGTCTGCGTCACAACGTCAACATAGCTTCGAGATAGGTCGCGACCCCGTCCTCGTCGTTGGTGAGCGTCGTCTCGTCGGCGACGGCCTTCAACGCCGGGTGGGCGTTGCCGACGGCGACCCGGCCGAACCCGGCCCACCGGAACATCGGCACGTCGTTGGGCATGTCGCCGAAGACGAGCACGTCACCGGGGTCGATGCCGAGGGCGGTCGCGACGAACCGCAGGCCGGTGGCCTTGTCGACGCCGGGCGGGCAGATCTCGATGTAGCCGAGGCCGGCCTGGGTGATCGTGGCGAGGTCCGGCGGGACGACCCGTTCGGCGACGGCGAGGACGTCGTCGACGTCGCAGGTGGGGTGCCTGGCGAAGCCCTTGAGGACGGGGCCGGTGAGGCACTCGGCGCGGACCCGGGCCTCGACGACGTCGGGGTAGCGCCAGTGCGGGTCGGCGTCGCCCCACAGCGGCGCCTCGTGGTGGTCACCGGCCTCGACCAGCACGGACAGGGTGCCCAGCTCCTGCTCGAGACGAGCGAGGACCTCGGCGAGGGCGGCGCCGTCGAGGCGCTCGTCGCGCAGGACGACCGGGTGCTCGGGGTCGCGGACGTCCACGACCCGGCTGCCCCCGCCCATGACGAGGAAGTCCGCGGCGGGGATGTCGGACCGGATGAGCCCGGTCAGCCTGGGGCCGCGGCCGGTGGCGCCCACGATGTGGATGCCGGCGGCCTTGACCCGCTCCAGGACGGCACGGGTGTAGTCGCTCACGGTGTCGTCGCTGTGTACGAGCGTGCCGTCGAGGTCGGTCGCGACGAGCTTGGGCAAACTCCGCATTCGGTGCTCCTTCCGCGTCAGCGGGGCAGCAACCGTACCTCTGGTATCCGCCAGGGTCACACCATGCGAGTGAATCTCAACCGAACGTACGACGTCCTGATGACGGCGGCGTTTCCCGCTCAGTGCAGCGGGGTGACGGTGAGCTCGAGCGGCTCCGAGCCGTCATGCGGGTCGTCCCGGCGTGCACGCCGTCCGGGGCGGCCGAGCCCGCGCACGGCGATGACGACACCGACGGCCAGCAGTGCGGTCGCGGCGGCGGCGAGGGGGTAGCCGGTGCCGACGTGCACCGCGTCCTGTGGCAGCCGGTACGACGCGAGCGGGCTGTACCCGAGCCGGTCGATGATCTGCTTGAACCCGACCAGGACGAGGGCGTTGCCGGCGAGCATGGCCAGCGCACCGGCGGCGGCGCCCCGCCGGACAGCGCCGCGGGTCGTAAGGAGGATCCCGATGCCGACCAGCGCGAGCGTCAGGGTGCCCAGGTAGACGACGAAGGGGCCGCTGTTCAGGCTGGCCAGGTCGACGTCGATGCTCTCCGGCACGGTGCTCGCGGACACGTCCGGGTCGGCCACCGCGGCCTCGCGCAGGTTGACGGAGCTCCACGGCAGGTACTGGGCGGCGGCCGCCAGGCAGAAGCCGACGGCGAGCACGGCCACGGCGACCGGGCCGGCGCCGCGCTCCGCCGCGTCCGGCGTGGTGCCGGCGGGCGGCGGAGCGTCGGCGGGCCAGGCGGTCAGGGCGGTCTGGGAGGTGTCGGTGGTCGATGCTCCGGTGACGACCGGCTCAGTCATACCGGGCAGGGTAGCTCAGGAAACGACGCTCAGGTTGAACCGCAGATCGCCCTTGACGCCCCACAGCGCCAGCCACAGCGGCAGGTACTGCTCCATCGCGAACGCCTTGTCGATCCCGCCGAGGTCCAGCACGTCGCGCTCGGGCCAGCCGAACTTCGCCAGCACCCCCTTGACCAGTGCTTTGGCGTCGGTGTCGTCGCCGGCGACGAACATGGTGTGCGGCTGGGACAGCAGGTCCGGCCGGACCATGATCTCGCAGTTGACGGTGTTGAGCGTCTTGACGACCTTCAGCTCGGGGAACGCGGCCTGCAGGCCGGCGGCGACGGGCTTGACCGCCGCGGACGTCAGGTCGTTGGAGATGTCGGCGAGGACCTTGCCGGCCAGGTCACCCGCGGCGCGCAGCACGTCGAGCGACGCGCCGCCGGGGGTGGCGTTGAACAGCAGCGGACCGTGCGCGGCCGCGTCGGCGAACGTGCCGGCCCGCCCGCCGGTCCGCTCCGCCCAGGCGACGGCCTTGGGGTTGGCCGCGTCGCGGGAACCCATGACGACGTCGTACCCGACCTCCACCAGGCGGGTGGCGATCGCCTCCCCGACCATGCCCGTGCCGAGGACGCCCACATTGAGATCAGTCATGTCCAGCGGCAACACCGGCCGGCGCGGAAACATGCCGCCCGGCGCGGCCGATCGCGAGCAGCCCGCACGCGAACCCGAGCAGCGGCATGGCCGCCAGGGCCAGCCAGCTACCCGCTGACGTGCCCACATCCGCGATCCGGCCGGGTCCGGTGAGCTGCCCGTCGAAGGTAGTGATGAGGCCCACTACGAGCGACGCGGTCACCAGCGACAGGATCGGCCCGGCGAGGCCCGCGAGCTTGCGGCCCTGGTTGGTGCCGAGCGCCGCCGCGCCGAGGATCGCGACCAGAGTGAGCAGCAGGATCACGTACCAGAGTCCCTTTTCGAGATTGAGGACGGTGATGCTGTCGAGGCGCTGCTGGGCCCGGCGCCCGGACCCGGTCACCACCAGCTGCTGCACCCACGGCACGAAGATGGAGGCAATGCCGGTGAGCAGGCCGGACACGCCGAGCCAGCCGCCGATCTGCACCAGTTTGCGCTGCATCAACTTGATCCCTCCCAAGACTGCCGAGCTCGTCGGTGGGAACACACGCAATGGGCTAGCGTCTGGTTCATGCCTACTCGCACTTCATCCGCCCGCTGGGAGGGCGACCTCAAGTCCGGCGCCGGCACCGTCTCGACCGGCTCGGGCACCTTCCAGGGCTCGTATTCCTTCCCCTCCCGCTTCGAGAGCGGCCAGGGGACCAACCCGGAGGAGCTGATCGCGGCGGCGCACGCGGCCTGCTACTCGATGGCGCTGTCCAACGGCCTGGCCAAGGCCGGGTTCACGCCCACGTCGGTGGAGACGTCCGCCGCGGTGCAGTTCGGCCCGGTGGACGGCGGCTTCGCCATCACCCGCATCGACCTGACCACCCGCGGTGACGTCCCGGGCATCGACGCGAGCGAGTTCGAGAAGCACGCCGCCGACGCCAAGGCCGGCTGCCCGATCTCCAAGGCCCTCGCGGCCGTCGAGATCACCCTGGACGCCAAGCTCGTCTGAGCCGTCTTCGCACTTGAGAGGGTCCCCCGTCGTGGGGGACCCTCTTTGGCATGCCGGTGACGATGAGCAAGGAACGCTTCGAGGAGCTCGTGGGCGAGGCCCTGGACGAGGTCCCGGAGGAGTTGCTCGACCTCATGGACAATGTGGTCATCCTGGTGGTGGACGACCCACCGCCGGACGAACCGGATCTTCTGGGCCTGTACGAGGGGTTCTCGCTGACGGAGCGCGGCTGGGACTACTCCGGCGTGCTGCCCGACCGGATCTCGATTTACCGCAACCCGATCCTCGCGATCTGTGACGATGAGGATGACGTCGTCGAGGAGGTCGCGATCACCGTCGTGCACGAGATCGCCCACCACTTCGGCATCGACGACCGGCGCCTGCACGCGCTGGGCTGGGGCTGAGACTTGCCACCGGCACCTACCGTCGCGGGTGCGGGTCATGAACGTCATCGAAGGGACGCCCTATGCGCAGTGCGCTGTTCGCCGCCGAAAACATGGAGAAGGAGTCGCAGCAGCCCGGACTGCGGCTGCAGAACTCCAAGATGCTCAAGGCCGAGCTCAACGGCGAGATCATGGCCCGGACCGGCACGATGGTCGCCTACCAGGGGCAGGTGCAGTTCCAGGCGCTCGGCTCGGGCGGCGTCGGCAAGTGGCTCAAGTCGAAGCTGACCGGCGAGGGCGTGCCGCTGATGAAGGTCTCCGGCCGCGGCGACGTCTTCTTCGCCGACCGCTCCTCCGACGTGCACCTCATCGACCTCGAGCCCGGTGACGCGATCTCGATCAACGGCGCGAACGTGCTCGCGTTCGACGCGTCGCTGCAGTACGACATCAAGATGGTCCAGGGCGTCGGCATGATGTCGTCGGCGGGCCTGTTCAACTGCGTGTTCACCGGCCAGGGCCGGCTCGCGATCACGACGAAGGGCACCCCGGTGGTGCTGACCGTCGACGCGCCCACCTACGTCGATCCGCAGGCGGCGATCTGCTGGTCGGCGAGCCTGCAGACCGGCTACCACCGCGCCGACCAGCTCGGCATCGGCACGCTGCTCGGCCGCAGCACCGGTGAGGCTTTCACGATGAGCTTCGCCGGGCAGGGTTTCGTCGTGGTCCAGCCGTCGGAGGAGCCGCCGCAGGGGCTCGCCGGCGGTCAGGGGCAGCAGCAGGGCGGCGGCGTGCTGGGCAACCTGCTCGGCAGCTGAGGCCGGCCCTTTTGTAACGGGTCTCTCAGGATTGGCAACGGGTCTTCCGCGCGCCCGCGGAGGACCCGTTACGCTGCGCAGCGTGCGCGGTGACATCTTCAAGGCCGAAAACATGGCCCAGCCCCCAACTCAGGCAGGCATGAGCCTGCAGCACTCCAAGTGCGTCAAGTACGCCGTGAACGGCGAGGTCCTGGCCCGCCAGGGCGCCATGGTCGCGTTCCGCGGCAACCTCCAGTTCGAGGTGAAAAGCCAGGGCGTCGGCAACTTCCTCAAGCGTGCGGTCACCGGTGAGGGCCTGTCCCTCATGGCCGTGCGCGGACAGGGCGAGGTGTGGTTCGCCGACGCCGCGTCCGACTGCCACATCCTCGACATCGAGCCGAACGACGCCCTGTCGATCAACGGCAAGAACGTCCTCTGCTTCGACCCCTCGCTGCGGTACGACATCCAGATGGTGAAGGGCGCCGGCATGTTCGGCGGCGGCCTGTTCAACAGCGTGTTCACCGGTCAGGGCAAGCTCGCCATCGTGACCGAGGGCGCGCCGATCATCATCCCGGTGAGCCCGCAGGCACCGGTCCTGGTCGACACCGACGCGGTCGTCGGGTGGTCGAGCAGCCTGCAGACCAGCATCCAGAAGAACCAGAGCCTCAAGTCGATGCTGCGCGGCGGCTCGGGCGAGCTCTTCCAGCTGGTGCTGCAGGGGCAGGGTTTCGTCATCGTCCAGCCCAGCGAGGGCAAGCCGGCGGCGGCCCAGTCCAGCAGCGGCGGCCTCCTCGGCAGCCTCGGCGGCTGATCATCATTCCCCAGGTCGAAGGATGGGCCCTGGGACCACCCCCGCCCATCCTTCGACCTTCGACCCGCCGGCTCAGGTGCCGGTGCGCAGCTGGGCGAGCCACCTTGCGGCGTCGGTGAAGTCGTCGTCGGACAGGCCGGGGGCGCGGCGCGGCGGCGGGTCACCGTTCGACGCCCGCGGGTATGAGCCGAGGAACCGCACGTCGGCGCAGATGCGGCGCAGCCCCTGCAACGCCTCGCCCATCTGGGCCTCGGCGACGTGGCCGCCGCAGTCGAGGAAGAACACGTAGCGGCCGAGGCGCTCGCCGGTCGGCCGGGACTCGATCCTGGTCAGGTTGACCCCGCGGACCGACAGCTCCGTCAGTACCGCCAGCAGCGCGCCGACCCGGTCGTGGGCGATGTACACCGCGAGCGTGGTGAGGTCGTCGCCGGTCGGCGGCGGGGGCGGCCCGGGGCGCGACACGAGCGCGAAGCGGGTCACCGCGTCGGGGTTGTCGGCGATGTCCTTGGCCAGCACGTGCAGCTTGTAGCGGGTGGCGCCGATGGCGGCGCAGACCGCGGCGTCGAACTCGCCGGTGCCGGCGCCGATCGCGGCGGTCGCGTTGGACAGCACGTCGACGACGGTCGCCTGCGGCACGTGCTCACGCAGCCACCTGCGGCACTGGGCGGACGCCTGCGGGTGCGCGGCGACGGACCGGATCGAGTCCAGCGACCGGTCGTCGGCGGCGGCGAGCACGAACTGCACCGGCAGCACCACCTCGCGGGTGATGATCAGCGGCTCGCCGTTGGCCAGCTCGTCGAGGGTGACGCCGACCTGGCCACCGATCGAGTTCTCCAGCGGGACGAGCGCGGCGTCGGCCTCACCGGCGCGCAACGCGTCCAGGGCCTCCGGGACGCTGCGGGCCGGGGTCAGCACCCCGCGGTCGGCGGCCGGGACAGTCCTGAGCGCCTGCTCGGAGAACGTGCCTTCCGGCCCCAGGTACACGAACCGCGTCGGCGGTACACCAGGCATGTTTCCAAGCCTAGACGCTGCCGCGGGCGGCTCAGCAGCTGGCGGCGTTGAGCAGCGCCGGCGGGGCGGTCGCCTTCACCTCGACCGTGCACGGGTCGGTGCCGACCGTGACGACGGTCAGCGCCGTCGGTGCGCCCTTGGACATGACCTGCAGCGGCTCACTGCCGGTGACCGTGAGCACGGTGTACTGCCACACGCCGGCACACAGCGGCCCCGACTTCACGGTGAGCCCGTTGCCGCCGGGCAGGCTGGGCCGGGCCCGGCGGACCGCCGCGACGACCTGCTCGCCGGTCGGGCGGCCGTTGCACTGGGAGACGTACGCCTCGGAGAACGGCAGCTGGCTCGGGCTGGCGCCGGTGCTCGCCGAGCGGGCGGGGGTGCTGGTGCGCGCCGGCGGGACGTTGGGGGTGCGGACCGGGGTCGGGCTCACCGACCTCGCCGCGGGGGCCGACACGGGCGGCAGGAGGGGTCCGGAGTCGCCGGAGCGGGTGCAGCCGGACAGCAGGCATCCAAGGGTGACGATGCCGAGCACGGCGGCCGCGGTGCGCATGGAGCACATCGTAGGACGTCAGTCCGTTGCCCGGTCCGGCGGTTGCGGCGGGGTTCAGACGGCCCCGGACGTCGTCACGCGGTGGCCGGCGGCGTTGAGCGCGGCGAGGGCCTCGCCGAGCCGCACGGCCGGCACCAGCACGTAGTCGGTGTCGAAGGTGGAGAACGCGAAGATGTTGACCCTGGCGTCGGCGAGCGGGGAGACGATCGACGCGAGGATGCCGGTGAGGGCGAGCTGGACGGGCCCGGCGACGCGCAGGCAGCGCCACGGCGTCTCGACGGAGGCGCCGGCGGGCGCCCGGTCGGCGGGGCACAGGATCGACACCTCGTCGGGGGTCCAGGTCACCGAGATGACGTCGGTGCCGGCCGCCACCGCCTCGACGAGTCCCGGCGGGACGGGCGATCCGGCCGGCAGGCGGCAGATCGCGTAGTCGCCTGGCAGCACCTGGAGGTCCAACATGACAAGGAGCGTACGGTGCGAACGCGGTGCGTGTCGGTAGCACGTGAGCCAGGCCACGTGCGCGGCGCACTGTGGTGTGATCGCCGGCCACGACCGGGCTACGGCGCGCGGCCGGGGAGCGCGGTCGGGGAGCACGGTCGTGAGCGTGGTCGGGGCGTGTGGCCGGGGCGCGCGTCACCGGGCGCCGGCGACGGCAGCGTGCCCGTCCTTCCGGCGCGCGCTCAGACCGTGCTCGCGCTCAGACCGTGCGCGCGCTCAGACCGTGCTCGCGCTCAGACCGTGCTCGCGCTCAGACCGTGCTGAAGAAGGTCAGCGAGCCGACGACCTGTCCGTCCTGCAGCAGCGGGGTGGCGATCGCGTCGAACGTGCGCGGTCCCGTCGCGCAGCGCACCCGGACCAGGCCGCGGGCGAGCCGCCCCGAGGACAGGGCGAGCAGCGGCGGCGTCTTGTTGATCTCGGACGCGTCGAGGGCGCCGCCGTCGCCGAAGTCGAGCAGCTGCAGGACACCGTCGACGAGCGGGCGGTCGATGGCGGACTCGGTGAGCCCGAGCAGGTCCTCGAACGAGGCGGACACCGCGACGATGACCGCCTTGTCGTCGATCACCAGGCTCGGCTCAGCCGCGTCGGCGACCGTCGCCGCCCAGCGGTCGAGTGACGACTCGGCCGGGTCGGGCGAGCGGACGAGGTGTGGGTCGGAGATGGACAGCTCGACATGCGCCACAGCGCCTCCTCAGGCACCGGTGCTGCGGACGCGTCCGCGCAGCGAACTCATCATCGCATCCGCAAGCGTGTGATCGGTCCCCAGCGATTGCTCAATCCGGCGCTTCGTGTCGAGCGGCTCCACGCCGCAGAGGCTACTCCGCGTCACTCCGCTTGTCAGTGCCCACGCGATCGCCATCCTTGTACCACCGGTAGCTCTCGGCGAACGCGGCATAGGACTGCGACGACCACGTGGCCGGATGCAGCGCCAGCGAGAACACCTTGTCGACGGTCTCCCCGGCGAGCCGGTGACCGCGGGCGTTCAGGACGCGGGGCAGCTCGTGGTACGCGGTGACCAGGCAGCCCTTCGGCACCCCGTAGAAGCTGATCTTGCCGGTGCCGGCGAACGCGAGGATCGGCATGACCGGGATCGACACCCCGGCGCTGCGCGACAGCGCCTCGGCGGCGGCCTTGGCCTCGGCGCGGGTCTCCTCGACGTACTTGGGGCGCTTGCCGTCGATCTGCACGATGTCGCCGGCGAACGAGACGCGGCTGCGCCCGTGGTCCTTGACCGTCACCGCGAACACCCCACCGGGGCCGACGGCGAGGAACGAGCGGCGTTCGGCGCCGGTCAGCTCCCGCAGGTCCAGGACGTGCCACTCGTCGCCGAGACGGCCGATGAGGCTGCCCATCCTGCGGTACAGACGGTTGTGCCCCGCCTCTTCCCTGCGAGCTCCGCGCTCGGCGCGCCGCTCACGCATCCAGTCAATGGGGGAAGGCCGGCCGGCATCAACAATGATGCGATCGTCAAACCCTTCGGGCTGCGAATCCGTCCCGCCGCGGTGCAGCAGTTCGGTCATCTCGCACACCTCCAAGTCGCCGCTCGGTTGCGTGTGTGTTCAAACACCGTACGTGTTCAAACAGGCTACCGGCATGACTCGACAGGTGAAAGACTTGGAATGACTGGGATGAATGCCACATTCACGATGTCTCGTGAATTTGCAGATGGCGCCGAACCGGTGGATATCGGGTCAGCCGTTAGGCTGAGTTGGTGAGCCATCATCACGTCGACAGCGAGGTCGGCCGGCTCGGCACGGTGCTGCTGCACCGCCCGGGCGCGGAGCTGGCCCGGCTGACCCCGCGCAACAACGACTCGCTGCTGTTCGACGGGATCCCGTGGGTCGGGCGTGCTCAGGAAGAGCATGACACGTTCGCGCAAGCCCTGCGAGGGCACGGCGTCGAGGTCGTGTACGTGTCGGACCTGTTGGCCGAGACGGTGGCCGTACCGACGGCGCGGGACGAAGTGACCAGGGCGGTGCTCGACGACGTCCGCCTCGGCGACACGCTGCGCCGCCACGTGGCGAACCACCTCGCCGCGCTCGACCCGGCGGCGCTGGCCACCACGCTCATCGCCGGGTTGTCCCGCGCCGAGCTGCGCGCCGGCGGCGGCATCGTGCACGCGCTGATGGACCGGTCCGACTTCGTCATCGACCCGCTGCCCAACCTGCTGTTCACGCGCGACTCATCCGTCTGGATCGGCGACCAGGTGGCCGTGACGAGCCTGGCGATGCACGCCCGGCGCCGCGAGACCACCCTCACCCACGCGATCTACCGGCACCATCCCCGGTTCGCCGGGACGTCGCTGGTGTACGAGCCGGGCCTGGAGCACCTGGAGGGCGGCGACGTGCTGCTGCTCGCGCCGGGGGTGGTCGCGGTCGGCGTGGGCGAGCGGACCCGGCCGGCCGGCGCGGAGCGGCTCGCCCGGCGCTGCTTCGAGCGAGGGCTGGCACACACGGTGCTGGTGGTGCCGATCGCGCAGCAGCGGGCGACGATGCACCTGGACACGGTCTGCACGATGGTCGACGTGGACGCGGTCGTCATGTACCCGAACGTGGCGAGCAGCCTGCAGTCGTGGACGGTCACCGCCGGCCCGTCGGGCGAGCCGGCCGTCTCCGGCCCGGAGCCGTTCATCGTGGGCGCGGCCAAGGCGATGCGGATCGACACGCTGCGGATCATCGACACCGGCCTCGACCCGGTGACCGCGGAGCGTGAGCAGTGGGACGACGGCAACAACACCCTGGCGATCGCGCCCCGGCTGTGCGTCGCGTACGAGCGCAACGTGGAGACCAACGCCCAGCTGGAGCGCAACGGGATCGAGGTGATCCGGATCCCGGGGTCGGAGCTGGGCTCGGGCCGGGGCGGACCACGGTGCATGTCCGCCCCGATCCTGCGGGCCGCTGGGTAGTTCTCGCGTTTCTGGGCTTCGCGTTTCGGGCTTCGCGGCTCGGCTTCGCGGCTCGGCTTCGCGGCTCGGCTTCGCGGCTCGGCTTCGCGGCTCGGCTTCGCGGCTTGGCTTCGTCAGCGCAGCGGCTGGAGGCGGCCGAGGAGGCCCTGCTTGCTGCGGCGTTCCGCGGCGGTCAGCGGTTCGGTGACGGCGAGGGCTTCGGCGTACCGCTTCGAGAACTCGGCGACCGGTGCCTCCCACTCCTCCGCCTCCACCTCGAGCGGCAGGTCCCAGACGGGCGCGAGGAGCCCGTGCGCGCGGAACATGCCGGCGAACTTGGTGTTGTCACCGAGCAGCAGCCCGCCACCCGCCGACAGCCGCGACAGCGCGTCCAGCGCCCGGTCCTCGTCGTCGCCGAGGACGAGCCGTACGTGGGACCGGTCGGTGACGCGGCACCAGTACGTCGCCGGCGCCGCGGACAGCCGCACCGTCGGGAAGATGCTCGCGTTGGCCCGCTCCAGCGACGCCCGCACGTTCGGGTCGTCGGTCGCGTTGTCCTCGAGCCAGAACTCGAACCCCGTGTGCACCGTGATGTCCAGCGGCGCGTTCACGATCACGTCCTGCAGCCGCGGCCCCACCCCCGGCAACGCGGGGATGTTCACCGTCTTGCCCACCGGCGTGTCCAGCGCGCACTGCAACGCCACCGCGAGATCCCGCGACACGTCCCCCGACTGCACGTGCCGCTGCAGCCCGATGAAGACCCGGCCGTCGGGCTTCGTCATCGCCGGCCACGCCATCGGCAGCACCGTCGCGAGGATGACCGGCCGGTCGCCGTACCGCTCGACCAGGTCAGGCGCCAACTTCAACGGCGCCGAGGCCGCCGGCACCAGCTCACGCAGCGCGATCCACTCCGGCTCGTCGGCCAGCCCTTCGAACGGGCGGCCCACGTAGACGTCACGAATCTTCTGGCGCTTCTCACCGTCGGTGGACCGGCCACGGGGGGTTTTCGCTCGCTTGCTCACGGCGACCCAGCCTAGGCGGTCCCGCCGCGCCGTGGGCAAACACCCACCACCCTGGGCGCGTCTCTCACCCGCCAGCGCTCCCATTTCGGAGCAATACGGAAATATCCACGTGGGACAGTTGCGCGCGGCCCCTTACGATGGTGGCACTGGCCGCCGGCATGACTACGGACGGTGTCCACTCCGAAGATCAATTTCCTGTGGTGGAGTATCGTGCCCATAGGCGGTCAGCACGGCGACGAGTCACCCGCGTTGTCGAGCTGTACGTACGGTCCGGTCGGCCCGGGTCAGCTTCAGCAGCCTGGCGACCACTGACCGCTCGCTCGCGCTCGCAACCGCAAGACGGCGAGCGAGGCAGGCCCACAGGCCGGCGACCGGGCCGCCCGCGAGGTTGGACAGCCAAGATCTGCGTGCTCAGGCTCTCGATCGGACCCACGCAGGTTGATCGCTCCACCTCGACGGACCGTAGGCAAGCAGATGTCGACGGACCGTGGGCACGCCGATCTCGCAGAGACCCTGCCCCCCGTCACGCCGGCGATTCGGGGCCAGCCGCCCGCACGACTCCGGGCCGGTGCACCCGTAGGACTAGGGGCCAACCGCCCGCACGGCTAGGTGCCGGCGCGTCCGCACGACTCCAGGCCGAGCCGCCCCCACGGAGAACAGCCGGGCGCCCCCACGGAAACGGCCAGGCGCTCCCACAGAGGACAGCCGAGCGCCCCACGAAGGACAGCCGGCCCCCACGGAAACGGCCAGGCGCTCACGGAGGACACAACGGGGCAGCAACCACGGGGATGCCGCGCGCCAGCGCCACAAGCTGCCGCGCGCAGCGCAGGCAGTGCGAGCGCAGCGAGCATGGGGGGTGCGGGGTGGGAACCCCCCGCCGGGACCCGCTGCGAAGCAGTGGGGCGGCAGTACAGCCCTACAGCTTGGCCCAGACGCACTGGCCCAGGCCGTCGCGTTCGACGCCCCAGCCCTTCGCCAGGGCGGCGACGATGGTCAGGCCGCGGCCGTCGATGGCGTCGGGGGCGGCCACGCGCAGCTCGGGGCCGGCCGGGGAGCCGCCGTCGGTCACCCTGATCTCCAGGGTGTCGTCGTCGAGCAGGCGCCACGCCACGCGGATGACGTCGCCCGGGAGGGGGGCGGCGTGGCGGACGGCGTTGCCGACCAGTTCGGCGGCGATGGCGACCGCGTCGTCGAGGCGGTCCTCGGTGACGAGGGCGTCGAGCTCGTGGGCGAGGCGGTGGCGGGCGAGGTGCGCGCCACGGGCGTGATGCGGGACGACGACGCACCAGGCGCGCTCAGCGACGGTTGTGGACACCCTCTCAAGCCTCCCCATGGGTATCTGCGTCGGCGCGGGGCAGTCGCACTTCCGCGACGGTCCCGCCTCCTTGGCGTGGACGCAACGATACCCATCCATGTTGACGCTCAACGATCCTACGCACGAGATAGAGTCCCAGGCCGACGCCGCCGCGGGTGCGCTGGTCGCCGGTTTCGAGTTGCCAGAAGCGTTCGAACGCCCGCTCAACGTGCTCTGGACGGATGCCGATGCCCCGGTCGGCGACCCTGAACCAGACGGTCTGCGCGTCCGCCCCTGCGGTCAGGACGGCTTCTACCCAGTTCAGGGAGTATTTACCCGCATTCGTAACAAATTCCGCCAGGATGGTGGCGAGGGTGGCGCGCTCCCCGAGGGCTTTCGGCAGGCTCTGCGGCAGGGCGACGGTCAGGGTGCGGCGCTGCTCGGGGCTGAGGTCGTCGACGGCGGCGGTCAAGGTCTCGATCAGGTCGAACGGCAGCAGCGCCGACGCGTCGGCCGGGTTGGACTCGTCGCCGACGGCGTTGAGCAGCCGGTCGACCAGCCGGCTGAGCTCGCGGGCGCGCTGGCCGACGACGTAGATCGCGTCGCGCCGGGAGCCCTCGTCGAGGGAGTCCCAGTGTTCGACGAGCGTGTCGGCGTACCCGCGGATGACGGTGATCGGGGTCCGCAGCTCGTGACCGGTGAGGGCGATGAACAGGTCCCGTCCGTCGGCGGGCTGTTCGGCGCGGGCGCGGAACGACACGCTGATGTCGGTGGTGTCGGGCTTGGTGGCGGCTCTGATCTGGATCCAGGTGCCGCACGCCATCTGGTGCTCGACGGTTTCGGCGCCGGTCGGCAGCGGGAACGGCCAGGGTTCGCCGATCGCGGCGTCGGGTGACCGGGCGGTGAGCAGCGCCGCGGCCGGGTTCCAGGTGCGCACGACGTGGTCCGCGTCGAGCAGGGCGAAGGGTTCGTCGACTGGGTCGATGGCCGGGGCGTCGGTGTGGATGGGCAGGCCACGGCCCAGCGTGTACTGCAGCCCGACGAGGTTGGCGAGGAAGGCGAGGGCGGCGCGTTCGGCGGTGCCGGCGGTGCCTTCGGCGTCACGGTAGCCGGCGGCGAGGACGCCGACGGGCGTGTTGCCGGCGTTGACCTCGGCGGCGATGAAGCGGGCCAGCCCGCGGCCGCGCAGGTGCTCGCCGCCGACGGTGCCGAGGAGGCTGACCGGGAATTCGCGGACTCGGGAGCCGTACTGGAGCAGCCCGCGCAGCGTGGGGTGGATCAGGTCGACGGGCCGGCCGAGGGACCAGTCGAGGGCTCCGGTGGCGGCGACGACCCGGCCGCTGTCGTGACCGTATTCGATGAACGACGCACCGGCGGCCGAGGTGGCCTGGGCGGTGACGTCGACGGTGCGCTGCAGGGCGGGCAGGCCGCCGGCGCCGGTCGCGAGCTGCTCGGCGATCTCGGCCAGCCCGCCGAACACGGCGGTGGCGTCGACCGGATCCCGAGCATCGACCATGGTGCGAGTCTGCCTCCCCACGCTTCGCTTTGAAAGGCTATTGCCGAAACTTCTCTGCTCGGGAATCCGTCGTCGGGCTCACCTGGCCCGGTGGATTCCGTGGTAGCAATGCGGTAGCAAGATGATGGTCAATCTCGCAGGCCCCGCTCCCGGAGGCGTTCGATGACGAACGCGGGCCGGTCGGAGATGATGCCGTTGACTTTCAGCTTGACGACGAGGTCGATTTCGTCGGGTTCGTTGACCGTCCACACGTACACGGGGAAGCCGCGCCGGTGGAGGCGTTCGACGATCTCCGGGGAGGCGCGCAGGAGCGAGACGCCGGGTCCGCCGATGCTGCTGCCGGGTGGGAGCCAGCCGATCCGGCTGGGCACGGACCACACGTCGATGAGCATGACCGTGGGCAGGCCCGGTGCGAGTTGGCGCACGCGGCGCACGGCGGTGGCGGAGAACGACATCATCGTGACGTGGACGGGCTGGTCGGCGTCGGGGCGGTGCAGCCCGTACCGGCGCAGCAGCGTGATCAGTGCGGTCTCGACGGCGGCGCCGTAGCGGGTCGGGTGTTTGGTCTCGATGAGCAGGCGCATGGGGCGGCCGGCGTCGACGGCGAGGCTGAGGAGCCGGTCGAGGGTGAGGACCCGGCCGCGCCACCGGTCGTCGGCGAGCTTGCGGTCGGTGATGAGGCCGTCGGGTGATTCGGGCAGGTCGGTGCGCCACGAGCCGAAGTCGAAGCGGTCGAGCTCGGCGAGGGTCTGCACGCTGACCCGGCCGCGGCCGTCGCTGGTGCGGTCGATGCGGGAGTCGTGGAGGCAGACGAGGTGCCCGTCGCGGGTCAGCCGGACGTCACACTCGAGGCCGTCGGCGCCTTCCTCGATGGCGAGGAGGTACGCGTCGAGGGTGTGCTCGGCGTGCCGGTACGACGAGCCCCTGTGCGCGAACACCCACGGCCGCTCAGGCGACCCTTGGTGCACCGCCGTCCTCGCTCACCATGGGCCGGCCCGCGGCCGCCCAGTCCGACATGCCGCCGTCGAGGTTGATGGTGCGGTCGAGGCCCTGCTGTTGCAGGTAGGCGACGACCTGCGCGGAGCGGCCTCCGACGCGGCACACGACGACGACGTCCCGGTCGGTGGGGATCTCGTCGATCCGGGCCGGGATCTGCATCATCGGCAGGTGGGTGGCGTCGGGTGCGTGGCCGGCGGCCCATTCGTCGTCCTCGCGGACGTCGAGGATGTAGGCGTCGGCAGCGACGTCGTCGACCGTGACGGTCGGCACAGCGGATCCCCTGAACACGGGCACCAGCCTATAAGAGGCTCAGATCGGGTTGACCCAGGTGGGGTTCTCGACCGCCCACGCGTCGAGCGTGTCGTCGCGCATGGCGGTGTACAGGGCCTGTGCTTCGTCGAGTCCGATGACGTACGAGATGCCGCCGATGTCCTGGGTCTCGGACGGCACGGTCAGCCCGACGAGGCTGCTGGGCCGCACGTTGCGCAGGCCGAACATGAGCTCCTCGAGGGCGACGCCGTTGGTGTCGACGGTGAAGGCGCTGCCGAGGGCGCGGATGAGCTTGTCGAGCGCGATCGGGTTGGTGGTCAGGTTCTGCTGCTGGGCCTTGGTGAGGATGGCGCGGATGAACTTCTGCTGGTTCTTCTGCCGGTCGTAGTCGCCGTTGGCGAGGCTCTTGCGCTGCCGGACGAGGTCGAGCGCCTGCCAGGACTCGAGGTGGTGGCAGCCGACCTCGTACACGGCGGGCCGGCCGCCGTGCTCGGGTGACAGGTAGTTGCCGTTGGCGTCGTAGCCGAGGTGGATCGACGTGACCTTCTGGTCGATGCACATGTCGACGCCGCCGAGGAGGTCGACGGCGGCCTTGAAGCCGTCGAAGTTGACGATCGCGGCGCCGTCGAAGTGGATGCCGAGCAGTTCGGTGAGCGTTTCGGCGAGGAGCTGGACGCCGCCGGCGCCGCCGCCACCGTGCTGGAACGCGCCGTTGATCTTCTCGTGGTTGACGCCGCGGAAGCCGGTGGGCTCGAACGCCGGGATCTTGACCCGCAGGTCGCGGGGGATCGACAGCAGGTACGCCCGGTCGAGGCTGACCGGGATGTGCACGATGATGATCGAGTCGGAGCGCTGGCCGTCCTCGGGGTCCTTGGCGCGCAGGTCGGAGCCGAGGAGGAGGAAGTTGAGGGGGCCGCTGACGCTGCTGCGGCGCTCTTCCTTCTTGTCGTCGTTGCCGGCGCGGGCGTTGGCGCCGAGGAGGTTCTCCTGGTGGACGCTGTTGCTGTACCGGCTGGCGAGGACCTGCGAGCCGGTGACGACGGTGGCGGAGACGACGAGGAGGACGGCGCCGACGACGACGAGCAGCTTCGCCCAGACGGGGTCACGGCCGGGGAGGGCGGCCTTGCGGGCCTTGCGCTTCTGCCGGCGGGTGAGCGGCTTCGCCGGGGCGGCCACGTCGGTGCCGCCGGAGGCCGCGCCGTCGTCGGCCGCGTCATCGGCGGCAGTGCCGTCGGCGGCCACGCCGTCCGCGGCGGCGTCATCGGCGGCCGTACCGTCCGCGGCGGCGTCATCGGCGGCGGCGTCATCGGCGGCCGTACCGTCCGCGGCGGCGTCATCGGAGGCAGCGTCATCGGAAGCCGTGCCGCCGGCGGCCACAGCGCCGGCAGCCGCGCTGTCCGGAGCGGCGTCGGCAGCGGCCGGACCGCCGGCGGCCGGACCGCCGGCGGCCGGACCGCCGGCGGCCGGACCGCCGGCAGCGCCGTCCTCGGTTGCGGCATCGGGGGCAGCGTCGGAGGCAGCGGCAGAGGCGGGCTGCGCCGCCGACGAGCCGGCGGACAAATCCGAAATGTCCGACCCAGCGGCGCCCGTGTTCGGCGGCACTTCGGCAGCCGCGGCCGCGTCGACCTGTGCCGGTGAGTCCTGTTCAGGGCGCCCCGCCGGCTGCTGCCCCGACGGGTCCTGGTCCTGCTGCATGTCGCCCCCGACTGCGCGCCCCACACTCCGGCGGGGATTTATCCGAGTCTACGTTCGCGGCGGGGATCGTGCCGACCAGCGTCACTGCACAAGATCCGAAGAGATGCCACCAATCAGGCGTTTTCTACTCGGTGCACAGCGACTTCGGCAATGAGATCTATACGACAGCCCGGGCATGCAACCCCACCGCTGGGGAGACATGCCCGGGATGCCGGAATGATCACTTCTTCGTCGTGGTTTTCGTCGACGGTTGGGGTGAACCGCTCGCCGCCGGCTTGGGGGCGTTCGCCGCGGCCCAGTCGGCCATCTTGTCGGTGCGGATGGCGGTGTGCAGCGCCTCGGCCTTGGTCGTGTTCGGCACGACGACGTCCTCGCCGTTGATCTTCTTGCTGCCGTCGTTGGGGCTGACCAGGAAGGTCAGGTCGTCGCTGCGCAGGTTGCGGAACTGCAGCGCCATGTCGGCGAGCGAGAAGTCCTTGTCGACGGTCATCGCCTTGGTGATCGCCTTGAGGAACGAGTTGAGCTTGGCCGGGTTGCTGACGGTGCCGGAGCTGACGGCCTTGTCGAGGATCGCCTTCATCATCTGCTGCTGGTGGCGCATCCGGGCGAAGTCGCCGTCGGGGAACTGGTACCGCTGCCGGGCGTAGTCGAGGGCCTCGTCACCGTTGAGGTGGTTCATGCCCTTCTTGAACTTGCGCTTCGGCGGGTGGATGGAGGTGATGTCGGCCTCGATGTTCATGTCGATGCCGCCGAGGGCGTCGATGACCTGCTTGAAGCCGCCGAAGTCGATGAGCAGCACGTGGTCCATGCGCACGTTGGTGTACTTCTCGATCGTCTGCACGGTCAGCGGGGTGCCGCCCCACGAGAACGACGCGTTGAGCTTGGCCTTGGTGTCGCCGTACTGCGTCGTCTTGCTCTTGGGGATGTACACGTACAGGTCACGGGGCATGGAGACGAGGTACGCCTTGTCGTGGCTGGACGGGATGTGCAGCATGATCATGGTGTCGGTGCGCCACTCGCCGGCCTTGCCCTTGTTGTCGGGGTCGCGGGAGTCGCTGCCGAGCAGGAGCATGTTGAGGGCGCCGTCGGCGACCTTCGCGGGCCGGCCTCCGGTGATCTCGCCGAACGGGTCGTCGCGCTGCAGGCCGGCGTCGACGTACCGGTAGTAGCTGTAGGCGCCGACGCCGGCCAGCAGGGCCAGCACGACGATCGCGGCGCCGGCGACGAGGGCGATGCGGCCCCAGCGGGGGCGGATCTTCCTGCGGCCGGGGTATTCGTTGCCGCCGGGCCGGCGGGGCGGCACGACGCCGCCGCCACCGCCACCACCGGAGGCGACGGTGGCCTTACCGTAGACGCCAGGCGTCGCCGGGCTGGTCGGAGTGGCTGCGCCGGAGACGCGCGCGCGAGCTCCCGCGCTGGGCGGGAGGGCGTTGGGCACCGAAGCGCGACCCGAAGAGCCGTTGGATGCTGGCGTGGTGGACATGAAACCCACGATACGAACCCATCGCCGCTACGCCACGTAACCCGGTCGGGCGCGGCACGAAGCCGGGAGAGTCACCGGGAGCGGAAGTACTCCAGGGTCCGGCGCAGCCCTTCCTCGGGTCCGACGGTCGGCTCGTATCCGAGCAGCTCACGGGCCTTGCCGAGGTCGGGGCGGCGGCGTTCGGGGTCGTCGGCGGTGCGGGGCAGCAGCGACACCGTGGAGGTGCTGTCGGATAGCCGCACGATCGTGTCGGCGAGCTCGAGCATGGTCATCTCGTGCTCGGTGCCGCAGTTGATCGGGCCGGTCTCGCCGGAGTCGAGCAGCAGCAGGATGCCGCGGACGAGGTCCGACACGTGGCAGATGGACCGGGTCTGGGTGCCGGAGCCGTGCACGGTGATCGGCTCGCCGCGCAGCGCCTGGGAGATGAAGGTGGGGATGGCGCGGCCGTCGTCGGGGCGCATCCGCTCGCCGTAGGTGTTGAAGATCCGCACGATGCCGACGTCGGCGCCGCGGCCGCGGTGGTAGCCCATGGTGGCCGCTTCGGAGAAGCGTTTCGCCTCGTCGTAGACGCTGCGGATGCCGATGGGGTTGACGTTGCCCCAGTAGGTCTCGGGTTGCGGGTGCACGAGCGGGTCGCCGTAGGCCTCGGAGGTGGAGGCCATGATGAAGCGGGCGCCGTCGGCGACGGCCCGCTCCAGCAGCTGGAGGGTGGCGAGGGAGCCGACGCGGAGGATCTCGACGGGCAGCAGCGCGAAGTCGGTGGGGCTGGCCGGGGACGCGAAGTGCATGATCGCGTCGAACCGGGCGGCGAGGGCCTCGACGGCCGGCAACGGCTCGCTGACGTCGGCCTCGACGAGGGTGAATCGAGGGTGGTCGACGAGGTGTGCGACGTTGTCCTTACTGCCCGTGACGAAGTTGTCGATCACGACAACCTGCGCACCCCGGGCGATCAGGGCGTCGGCAAGGTGGGACCCGACGAATCCGGCACCACCGGTGAGCAGGATCCGGTGTCCCTCGCCGTAACGCTGCGCAACAACGACCATGGGACCAGCCTAGCGGCAGTGCGCCGGGGACGGGGATCGGCGGTGCCCCGGCCCCGGCGCACTACTTCTCAGTGGGCGCCGGCGCCGGTGAGGGCGCGGGCCTCCAGCTCGGCGAACTTGTCCTGGTCGCGTTCCTTGCTGGTGATCGCGCCGATGGCGGCGAAGATGAACCCGATCGGGATCGAGATCAGGCCCGGGTTCTCCAGCGGGATCGGTGCCGGGGTCGTGCAGCTGAACAGTGCGGTGGCGTTGGAGACCTCCTTGGACTTCTGGTCCACGCCGCAGGTCTTCGCCTGGGCGGCGTTGAGGGTCGCCGGGGTGCGGGCGTCGCTGACGCCGCCCCACGCGATCGGGCTGAGCAGCACGATGCCGACGGCGGAGAGCAGGCCGGCGTAGATGCCCCAGGTCGCGCCGCGGGTGTTGAACCGCTTCCAGAACAGCGAGAAGAGGATCGCCGGCAGGTTCGCCGACGCCGCGATCGCGAACGCGAGCGCCACCAGGAAGGCGACGTTGAGGTTGCGGGCGAAGATGCCCAGGACGATGGCGACGGCGCCGATGATGAACGCGGAGTACCGGGCGACGACGACCTCCTGCCGTTCGGTGGTCTGGCCGCGCTTGATGACGTTGGCGTACAGGTCGTGCGCCAGCGACGACGACGAGGCCAGGGTGAGCCCGGCGACGACGGCGAGGATGGTGGCGAACGCGACGGCCGCGATGACGGCGAGCAGCAGTGAGCCGCCGAAGTCACCGCCGAGGTAGCGCTTGCCGAGTGCCTCGGCGAGCTGTGGCGCGGCGGTGTTGCCGCCCGGGTCCTGGGCGAGGATGGCCTGCCGTCCGACGAGTGCCGCGGCGCCGAAGCCGAGGGCGAGGGTCATCAGGTAGAAGACGCCGATGATGCCGATCGCCCAGACGACGCTCTTGCGGGCCGCCTTGGAGTTCGGGACGGTGTAGAAGCGGATCAGGATGTGCGGCAGGCCGGCGGTGCCGAGGACCAGGGCCAGGCCGAGCGAGATCAGGTCGAGCTTGCTGGCGAGGGTGGCGGTGGCGTTGCCGGCGATGTCGCGGCCGTAGCGCAGGCCGGGCTGCAGGAACGACTCGGGCGGGGTGCGGCCGGACTTGGCGGCGGCCTCGCCGAGCAGCGACGACAGGTTGAACTTGAACGCGGCGAACACCATCAGCGTCAGCAGCAGGGCGCCGAGCATGAGCATGAACGCCTTGACGATCTGGACGTAGGTGGTGCCCTTCATGCCGCCGACCGTCACGTACACGATCATCAGCACGCCGATGAGGGCGATGGTGACGATCTTCGCGGTTTCCGCGCTCATGCCGAGGAACGTGTCGCCGGCCTTGATGCCCAGCAGCAGCGCGACGAGGGCGCCGGCGCCGACCATCTGGGCGAGCAGGTAGAAGATCGACACGATGATCGTGGAGATGGAGCCGGCGGTGCGCACCGGCGCCTGCCGCATCCGGAACGCGAGGACGTCGGCCATCGTGTAGCGGCCGGAGTTGCGCATGAGCTCGGCGACGAGCAGCAGCGCGACGAGCCACGCGACGAGGAAGCCGATGGAGTACAGGAAGCCGTCGTAGCCGTTGAGGGCGATGATGCCGGCGATGCCGAGGAAGCTCGCCGCCGACATGTAGTCGCCGCCGATCGCCATGCCGTTCTGGAAGCCGGTGAAGGAGCGGCCGCCGGCGTAGAAGTCGGCGGCGCTCTTGGTCTGCCGGCTGGCCCAGATGGTGATGGCGAGGGTGGCCGCGACCAGCACGACGAACAGCGTGAGCGTCAGCGTCCGGGTGGTGGACGCCGACACCGCGAGGGTGACGTCGTTCATTCGGGGCTCCCCTCGATCTTGGCGCGCAGCTCGTCGGCGAGCGGGTCGACGCGGCGGTCGGCGTAGCGGGTGTACAGCCAGGCGATGAGGAACGTCGACACGAACTGCAGCAGCCCGAAGATCAACGCGATATTGACGTGGCCGACGACCTTCGTGCTCATGAAGTCGCGGGCGTATGCGGAGAGCAGGACGTACAGCGCGTACCAGACGAGGAACGCGGCGGAGACCGGGAAGACGAAGCGTCGCAGGGCGCGGCGCAACGCGGCGAACTCCGGGGTGTTGGCGACGGAGACGTAACGGTTGTCGCCCGTGCCGGTCGGCACCGGTGTCTCGGTGCTCATGGGGGATCACCACCTGCCGTTTGGGGTGTGGGTACGGCGCACGGTAGGAAGCGGCCGGGCGGGGCGTGAAGATCCCCGGAAGGGCCCGGCGGGCCGGTGCGCTGAACGGCAGGTTCGGTGCGCCGAGTGACAGCGGTCACACCGTTTACCGGCGTTTATATCGAGGTGTACCGACCCCTGTGGTGCAGCAGGGGCTTCGCCGCCGGCTCGGCCGGCTCGACGACCTCGACGGTGGCCTCGACGAGCAGCGACCAGCCGAACGCCGCGGCCCGGTCGAGGCGGCAGCCGGCCCACGGGTAGCCGCGGGGGACGGGCCCGAAGGGGGTGTGCGCCCAGTCGCCGGTCGCGAACAGCCCGCCGGGTGCGGGCATCAGGCCGGCGAACCGCTCGGCGAGCTGGTTGTCGCCCTCGGCGAGGGGGACGACGGCGAACCGGCCGGTCGTTTCCAGGGCGGTCCACAGGTCGCTCTCGTCGTCGACGAGCCCGGCGACGCGGCCCGGGTCGCCGTCGGCGACCAGCATCGACGACACGGTGAGCCCGGCGGGGCGGGTGTCCCCACCGCCCGCGGTCCACAGCGTGACGGGGGCGGGCAGGCGCCCGCGCAGCCGCCGCAGCGGCGAACGCTGGTCGTCCGGGGTGGCGAACGGATCCGTGGCGTGGATACTCACCAGCTCATTGTCGGGTATGACCGGAGTGTGCAAACCTTCCTGCCGTATCCGGACTTCACCGCCAGCGCGCTCGTGCTGGACCCGCGCCGGCTGGGCAAGCAGCGGGTCGAGGCGCTGCAGGTGCTCCGCGGGCTGATCGTGCCCGGGTACGGCTGGCGGCACCACCCGGCGGTGAAGATGTGGAGGGGGTACGAGGAGGCGCTGGTCCGCTACGGGCTGGAGATGTGCGTCGCGTGGACCGCGCTCGGGCACGCCGACACGGTCGCGGCGACGCTGACCGCGGCGCACGGGCCGGCCCGCTCGCAGGAGGAGCTGGCCCGGGTCGTCGCGGTGCCGCCGTGGCTGGGGCGTGAGGACGTGCACCGCAGCCACCGCTGCGCGCTGGTCCGCAAGGACCCGGACTTCTACGGGCCCCTGTTCCCGGACGCGGACCCGGACGAGCCCTACGTGTGGCCTACCCCCGCTTCGGCGTGACCGCGGTCAGGACCTCCGGGGCGCGGCGCTCCAGGAGGTTGCCGGCGACGCGGGTGCCGACCCAGGCGAAGGCGGACCCCCACACCAGGCCCGCCGGCAGCAGTGCCCACCCGGCGCTGTCCGGCAGCAGCAGGTACCCGATCAGCAGCGGCGCCGTCAGCACCCACGTGATGATCATGCTGACGAACGACAGCATGCTCTTCGCGCTGCCCTGGCCGGTGTTCATGGCGAACGGGTTCGAGGAGTCCGGCATCGGGTACGGCGCGAGCACCGACGTGACCCCGGCGGCGCCGACGGAGATGCCGTACGCGCACAGGCCGACCCCGAGGGCGGCCGGCAGCTGCGCGGTGTGGTCGCTGAGCACGGACACGGCGACGGTGCCGGCGGCCAGCAGCGGGAACGTGAGGATGCCGACGCCGACCGCGCGGGCGGCCAGCTCGACCTGACCGGGCACGTTGGTGAGCATGTGCAGCGCGTACGCGGTGCCGTCGTTGCCGAACTGGTTGACCAGGACGAGCCCGACGAACGCGCCGGCGAACATCAGCGACACGACGAGGGCGCCGCCGCTGAGCCCGGCGGCCTGCCGGGCGGCGTCCTGGTCGCCGGAGCCGGTGCCGAAGCCGAACGTGAACGCGAACGGGATGACCACGGACGTGGCGAGCAGCGAGATGAGGCTGGCACGGCGGCGCGGGTCGCGGAACCAGTAGCGGACCTCGCGGCCGACGAGGCCGGCGAACCGCCCCACCGGCAGGAACCGGACGACGCCGGTCAGGAACGCGCGCACGGGCCGGCCGTCGACGGCCTTCGCCTTCTTCGCCGCGCCGGACGACGCGGTGCCGAGCATCGCCGTCTCGATCGTCTGCAGCCACCACCACAGCAGCAGGGCGACCCCGGCGACCCCGATCGCGAACCGGGCGGCGACGAGGTGCCAGTCGCCGTTGATCGCGTCGACGTAGGCGACGAACGGCGCGGCGAGCGGCGTCCACGACAGGACCTGACCGATCGTCGTGGCCTGTTTCGACTCGCCGTTCTGGACCAGGGCCATGATCAGCTGGACGACCGGGTTGCAGGAGATGCCGGCGAGGGCGATGAGCAGCGCCGCCAGGTCGCGGACCTTCCGGGAGCGCAGCATCCCGGCGAACGCGCTGGTGACGGCGCGGCTCGCGGCGACGCACACGGCGAGGCCGATGACGGCGCCGGCGACGGCGACCGCGCCGGCCGCCGGCCCGCCGTCGAGGACCGCGCCGACGGTCGAGCCGAGCCCGGTGAGCAGCGTGACGACGGGTGGGATGCCGACGCACGCGGCGGCGAGCATGCCGAGCACGAGCGTGCGGCGCGGCACCGGCAGCAGCGAGAACCTGGCCGGGTCGAGGGTCTCGTCGACGCCGAAGAACAGCAGCGGCACCAGCACCCACAGCAGCACGAGCGTGGCGCCGGCGAACGCGGCGAGGGTGGGGCGCAGCTCGGCGCCGGCGACACTGCTGCCGGCGAAGAGGCTCACCCCGACGAACGCGGCCCACAGGCCGAAGAACACGCCGAGGATGAACAGCCACACGCGGGACTTCTTGCCGCGCAAGGTGTTGCGCAGGATCCGCAGCTTCAGCCGGACGAAGTGGCCGACCGTCGGCTCGCCGGCGCTGACCGGCTCCGGCCGCGGCGTGAAGATCCCGGGCGCCGCGACCCCGGCGACGGCGGCGGGCCCGGCGGCAGTGGATCCGGTAGGTGTGGGTTCGGTAGGTGTGGGTTCGGCGGGCTCCGGGCGCTGGGCGGGGATGTGCGGCGGGGTCACAGCCACGACAGCTCCGCGCCGGTGGCGACCCGCCCGCCGACGACGTCGACGAACACGTCCTCGAGCTCCCGGCCGCCCTTCACCTCGTCGGTGGTGCCGACGACCTTGATCTGGCCGTCGGCGAGGATCGCGATGTGGGTGCAGAGCCGCTCCACGACCTCCATCACGTGACTGGAGAAGATGACGGTGCCGCCGTTGCGGACGTACCGGACGAGGATGTCGCGGATCAGGGCACCGGAGACCGGGTCGACGGCCTCGAACGGCTCGTCGAGGACCAGCAGCCGCGGCGCGTGCAGCAGCGCGCAGGCCAGGCCGATCTTCTTCTTCATGCCGGCGGAGTAGTCCACGACCAGGGTCCGGCCGGCGTCGGCGAGGCCGAGCACGTCGAGCAGCTCCGCGGCCCGGGCGTCGATCACGTCCTGCGGCAGCCCACGCAGCAGTCCCGTGTACGCGAGCAGCTCACCGCCGGTGAGCCGGTCGAACATGCGGGCCGAGTCGGTCAGCGCGCCGAGGCGGCGTTTCGCCTCCACCGGATCCGACCACACGTCGTGACCGAGGACGTAGGCGTGGCCGGCGTCCGGCCGCAGCAGGCCCACCGCCATCGACAACGACGTCGTCTTGCCGGCGCCGTTGGGGCCGAGGAGGCCGAAGAACGACCCGGTCGGCACGTCGAGATCCACCCCGGCGACCGCGACCTTGCTGTCGAAACGTTTCGTGAGCCCCCGCAGCACGAGCGCGGAGCCGGTCCCGCTGTCCGTCACCGTTCGACCGTAGGTCACGCCCACATCCCCCGCATCCCCGTGTACGAGCGTTCACATCCGCAGCGCGTCCGGCGCGTGCAGGCGAAGCATGATCGTTCCGAGGTCCTTCGGCAAGCGGTGCCGGGTCAGCAGCGACACCGACACCATCACCAGGAACGCGAGCGGGACGCTCCACGCGGCCGGCTGGGTGGTGAGGACCCCGGCCCAGCCGGGCAGCGGACCGCCGAGGACGGTGAGCAGGACCGCGGACGCGGCCGCGCCGCCACCCGCGACGATCCCGGCGGCCGCGCCGACCGCGGTCAGCCCCCGCCACCAGATGCCGAGGACCAGCAGCGGGCAGAAACTGGACGCGGCCACCGCGAACGCCAGCCCCACCACCTGCGACACGTCGAGGCTCGCGACGAACAGGGCGAGCAGCAGCGGCACGATCCCGGCGACCAGCGCGGACCGGCGGAAGTCCCGGACCGAGCCGTGGCCGAGCACGTCCGTGGACAGCACCCCGGCGACGCTGGTCAGCAGCCCCGACGACGCGGACAGGAACGCGGCGAACGCGCCCGCGGCGACAAGCGCGCTCAGCAGCTGGCCGGTGAGGCCGCCGCCGAGCGCCGCCGACGGCAGCAGCAGCACGACCGCGTCCGTGTTGCCGGTCATCAGCAACTGCGGTGTGTACACGCGGCCGAGCACCCCGTACAGGGTCGGGGTGAGATAGAAGACGCCGACGAGACCGAGGACGACCAGGGTGGTGCGGCGGGCCGCGGCACCGTCGGCGTTCGTGTAGAAGCGCACCAGCACGTGCGGCAGCCCCATCGTGCCCAGGAACGTGGCGAGGATCAGTGAGTACGTCGCGAAGAGGCCTTGGGAATGGTCACCCGGCAGCAGCCAGTCCGACGGGGAGTCCGCGGATACGGCGGCGACCTTCGGTACCGACGCCGCCGCCTGGAACTCCAGGGCGGTCCCGGCGTCCGCGACGTGCTCGCCGGCGGTGAGCAGCACCGGGCCGCCGACCGCGGCACCGTCCAGCCGGCCGCGCGCGGTGACCTGCGTCTGGGTGGTGACGGTCAGCCGGGTCTCGTGCTCCACGGTGACGGTTGTCGCGACCGGGAACGTGGGGCCGGCCGGCGCGGTCAGGGCGGGCCGGCCGTCGGACTGCCACTGCATGAGCAGGAACACGAACGGCACCGCCAGCGCCGTGAGTTTCAGCCAGTACTGGAACGCCTGCACGAACGTGATCGACCGCATCCCGCCGAGCGCGACGTTCAACGTGACGACGACACCGACGAGCAGGGCACCGAGGGCGTACGGGGCGCCCGTCACCGTCTGCAAGGTCAGCCCGGCACCCTGCAGCTGCGGCACCAGGTACAGCCAGCCGATGAACATGACGAACGCGGTCGCGAGCTTCCGCAGCCGCTTCGAGCGGAGCCTGACCTCGCAGAAGTCCGGCAGGGTGAACGCGCCGGAGCGGCGCAGCGGGGCCGCGACGAACAGCAGCAGCGCCAGGTAGCCGGCGGCGAACCCGACCGGGTACCAGAGCACGTCGACGCCGTGCTTGAGGATCAGCCCGGCGACGCCGAGGAAGCTGGCCGCGGACAGGTACTCGCCGCTGATCGCGGCCGCGTTCCAGGTCGGGCTGACCATCCGGGACGCGACGAGGAAGTCCGACGTGGTCCGGGCGAACCGCAGCCCGTAGATGCCGATGCCGACGGTGACGAGCGTGACCGCGACAACCGCCGGCAGCGCATAGTCGCTCATGCCGCCGCCTCCCCTGAGCCCATGGTTCGCGGCTCCTCGCTCCGCTGCGGGCCGCTCATGCCGCCGCCTCCGCTGCGCTCCGGCGACGGCCTGAGCCCCACCCTGAGCCCATGGTTCGCGGCTCCTCGCTCCGCTGCGGGCCGCTCATGACGGCTGCTGGGACCTGTCCTCGACCAGCGCGACGAACTCCTGCTCGTTGCGCTCGGCGAGGCGCACGTAGGCGAAGCCGACGACGAACAGGAACGGGTAGGCGGCGACGCCGAGCAGCAGCCACGGCACCGACACCCCGAACAGGTGGGCCCGGCCGACGGCGGGTGCGGCCGCGAACAGCAGCGGCAGGCCGCCGAGGGCGACCGCGACGACGGCGGCGAGCCGGACCGCGACGGCCAGCTGGGCGCGGACGAGGCCCCGGGCGAGCGCCGCGCCGACCGGGCTCTGCTCCTCGAGCTCGGCGCGGGTGCGCGCGACGTCGATGCGGCCGCGGGCGACGTCGCCGAGCACCACGCGGACCCGCGGGGCGGACGGCTCCATGGACCGCAGTCTCGCAACCGGCGAGAAACAAACGCAAGGGGCCGACGTCCCCCGTTGAACGTCGGCCCGTCGCGTCCTTCGTTACCGGTAGCTCCGGTAGCAGGGGAAACGGTCCGGGCGGACCGGGTCGGGGACGATCCTGCGGGCCTCGGCGCGGCCGAGGTTCCACCCGCGCCAGTCGTCGGCGTCGTGCACGTCGCGGGAGATCTGCGACAGGGCGCACTCGCGGGCGCCGGGCGGCAGCTTGTCGAGGGCCGGGGCGGCGTCCGCGGACAGCGTCGACAGGTACCAGATGTCGGAGTTGTTGTGGTCGGCGTACCGGGCGACGTTCTGCTCGGCGATGAACCGGTCCGGGTTCAGCACGGCGAGCCCGAGCAGGGTCGCCACCCACAGCGCGACCGCGGTGCGCGGCAGCCACCGGGTCACCGGCACCACCCCGGCGATCATGATCAGCACGATGAGGCCGCCGAGCCACAGTTCGAACGCGCTGACCAGGACCCGCAGGCGGCTGAAGCCGTACGCCTGCTCGTACACGTCCATCCGCCACAACGCGGAGACCACGACGACGAGCGCGCCGGCGGACAGCAGCCCGAGCAGCACCCGCAGCAGCAGCCGCTGCCGGGGCGTCTCCCGCGCCGCCTTGCGTACGGTCACCGCGATCACGACGAGGGTGAGGAGGGTGACGACGAGCAGCTGCCAGAAGCCCTTGCGGGCGTAGTCGGCGAACGTGAGCCCGGCGGTGCGCATCACGTAGTCCCGGTCGCCGAACAGGACCGCGACCTGCACCCCGACGAAGATCGCGAAGACGGCGAGGACCGCGCCGACGGGGACGACCCACTCGTACCACTGCACCGTGCGGGCCGGGCGCGGCGTGCCGTCACCGACCGTGGACGGGTTGTGCAGCAGGTACGCGCCGCCGATGGCGAGGAACGCGAAGACCGCGCCGACGAACACCCACCGCACCGGCGTGGCCAGCGACAGCTCCGGCAGGATCGCCTGCACGATCCGGTCGAACGCGGCGTCGGCGCTGGCGAACAGGGCACCGAAGACGACGAGGAGCAGCACACCGAGGCCGATCGAGGCGAGGACCCGCGTCGCGCCCGCCGCGCCTTCCCTGGCCCGCGTCCTGGCCATGCCCCACCGCACCCACGGCAGCGCCCGGAACCCGGCCAGCGGCAGGTTCAGCACCGCCATGAACACGGCCGGGACCCGCCGGCCGGCGCCGACGGCGAGGGCGAGGGTGCCGAACGCGGCCAGCACGCACAGCGCGAACAGCCAGCCGGCGGCCCGGAACACCCCGACGGACAGCAGCGCGACGGTCGCCGCGCTCCAGCAGGTCGCCTCGAACGCGCCGGTGCCGCGCCGCTGCGGCTCGATGCGCAGGAGCACGACGAGCAGGGCGGTGACGAGCCCGAGCCCGGCGACCGGCCAGCCGATCCCGGGCCGGTCCAGCGGCAGGGCGGCGGCCGCGACGACCGCCGCGATCAGGGCGCCGGCGAGCGCGTCGGGGCCGGCGGCGACGCTGCGCCGGGGCCAGCGCAGCTGGAAGAGCGTCGGGTTCGGCGGGCCGAGCCTGACCGGGCTGATCAGCGCCGGGTTGGGGCCGAGCGGCTGCGGCGGCGATCCTGGTGGTCTCGCCGGTGGTGGCGGCTGCGTCGGTACCGGTGGCCGGCCCGGCTGCGGGGGGCGCGGCGGCTGCGGCTGCTGCGGCGGCTTCCACAGGTTCGGCGGGGTGGCGCCGTCAGCCGGCGCCTGCGCCGCGGGTGTGGCGTCCTGCGTGGACTCGGCCGGTCGGTGCTGGCCGTCCTGCGGTTCGAAGGTCGGTGTCGACATCTCGGACTCCGGGAGGTATGGGGAACCGCGCGTCCGGCGGTACACCGGACACGTGCTGGAAGACGCGTGGATCAGACGGGAAGGGTGACCCGGATGCGGCAGCCCGCCATCCCGTCCGGCTGCTCGATGACCGCGATCGTGCCGTTGTGCAGCTGGATGAACCACTGCGCGATCGCCAGGCCCAGGCCGGTGCCGCCGCCCGACGCGCGGGCGCCGCGGGTGAACCGCTCGAACACCCGCTCCCGCTCGGTGAGCGGGATGCCGGGGCCCTCGTCGGCGACCTCGATCATCACCCGGTCGCCGTCGCGGCGGCCGATGATCGTGACGGTGCCGCCGTCGGGGCTGTGCCGGGTGGCGTTGTCGACGAGGTTGGTCAGGACGTGGTGCAGCCGCGCCCGGTCGGCGCTGACCAGGGCGTTCTCCGGGAAGGCGCAGGACAGGTACTCGACCTTGTAGCCGGCTGCGGACGCCTTGACCTCGGCCTCGGCGACGACCTCGATGAGCAGGTCCTCGATGCGGAAGTCCTCCCGGTCCAGGGGGATGACGCCGGCGTCGAGGCGGGACAGGTCGAGCAGCTCGGTGACGAGCCGGCCCAGGCGTTCGGTCTGCGCGAGGGCGGTGCGCAGCGTCGCCGGGTCCGGCTGGACGACGCCGTCGACGACGTTCTCCAGGACCGCCTGCACGGCGGAGATCGGGGTCCGCAGCTCGTGCGAGACGTTGGCGATGAGCTCGCGGCGCTGCTGGTCGGCGGCGGCGAGCTCGGCGGCCATCTGGTTGAACGCGACGGCGAGCTGCCCGACCTCGTCCTTCGACGTCGCCCGGACCCGCACGGTGTAGTCGCCGCGGGACATCGCCTGCGCGGCGGCGGTCATGTCCCGCAGCGGCGACGTCACGCCACGGGCGAGGACCTGGGAGGTGAGCAGGCCGACGGTGAGCGCGATCTCCGTCGTCGTCGGCGGGATCCAGCCGATGCCGATCCAGAAGACGCCGAGGCCGGCGCCGGCGGACGCGACGAGCAGGACGGCCAGCTTCAGCTTGATCGAGCGCAGCGGGTCGAGCGGGCGGGGCAGCAGGTCCAGGAACTGCTTCATGTGGTCTCCAGGGCATACCCGACGCCGTGGACGGTCCTGATCAGGTCGGACCCGAGCTTGCGGCGCAGCGCCTTGATGTGACTGTCGACGGTGCGGGTCCCCGACGCGTCGGCCCAGCCCCAGACCTCGGCGAGGAGCCGCTCCCGGGGCAGGACCGTCCGGGGGCGGGTGGCGAGGTTGACCAGCAGGTCGAACTCGGTCGGGGTCAGGTGCGCCTCGACGCCGCCGCGGCTGACCCGCCGCTGCGCCCGGTTGATCTCCAGGTCGCCGAGGACGATCGGGGCCGCGTCCGGGTCCGGCTGGGTCTGCGCGAGCCGCTCCAGGCGGCGCAGCAGCACGTGGACGCGGGCGGCGAGCTCCCGCATCGAGAACGGTTTGGTGATGTAGTCGTCGGCGCCGACGGCCAGACCGACGAGCATGTCGGTCTCGTCGTCACGGGCGGTGAGCATGAGCACGGCGACGGGACGCTCCGCCTGGATGCGGCGGCACACCTCGAGCCCGTCGAAACCGGGCAGCATCACGTCGAGCACGACGAGGTCCGGTCGCAGCAGCCGGGCCGCGGAAACGGCCGACGGGCCGTCATGTGCCTGGTCGACGGCGAACCCTTCGGCGCGCAGCCGGGCCGCGATGGACTCGGCGATCATCCGTTCGTCGTCGACGACGAGGACCCGCCGTCGCTCCCCCGTACCCGGAAGACTCATGACAGCAGCGTATTGGGTAGATGCGAGGGGCAACCGTGCGTGATGTGTGGAAGTCGTGAAGACCTACGACCACGACTTGGCGGCGCGGACGAGCCGGTCCTTGAGCTCCCGGGTGTGCCGGCGGCTCACCGGCAGCTCGTGCTCGTCGATCACCACCACGTACCCGGTGTTGGTCATCCGCAGCTCGGTGATGAGTTTCAGCTGCACGAGGAACGAACGGTGGACGCGGACGAACCCGGCGTCGGCCCAGCGTTCGGCGAGCGTCGCCAGCGACACCCGGACCAGATGGGAGGCGTCGGCGGTGTGCAGCCTCGCATAGTCGCCCTGCGCCTCGACCCAGCGCACCGACGAGCGGGGCAGCATGCGGGTGGTGCCGGCAAGCTCGACGGGGATCGTCGGGTCGTCCTGCCGGTCGCGGCGCCCGGCGACCGCGGGGTGCGCCGGCACCAGCCGGGTGGCGAGGACCCGGCGCAGCGACTCGGCGATCCGGTCGGCGCGGACGGGTTTGCGCACGTAGTCGGCGACCCCGAGGTCGAACGCCTCGGCGGCGCGGTCGTCGTACGCGGTCACGAACACCACCGCGGGCGGCTTCGCGAACCGGCCCAGCACCCTGGCCAGCTCCATGCCGTCCAGTCCGGGCATGCGGATGTCGAGGAACACGGCGTCGACGTCGACGTCCCGCAGGACCCGCAGCGCCTCGGTCGCGTCGCCGGCGGTGTGCAGCCGCCCGACGCGGGGGTCGGCGCGCAGCAGGTACGCGAGCTCATCCAGCGCCGGCACCTCGTCGTCGACGGCGAGGACGCGCAGGAACCCGGTCTGTGCCGCGTGCTCCTGCACGATCTGCCCGGTGATGCTCTTGCCGGCGCTCGACTGCATCATTGACCGCCCTTTTGGGTGTTATCGCGTGCCTCTGATTTATCGGGTGCTTCGGGTTTATTGCGTGCTTCGGGGTTATTGGGTGCTTCGTACACCTGGATGGAATTTCGGGACGCGCATGCTGACCTTCGTGCCGGCGTCCGGCGCGGTCTCGACCACGACCCCGAACCCGTCGCCGAAGACCGACCGTAGCCGCTCGTCGACGTTGCGCAACCCGACGTGCTGCCCGCCGTCGCCGCTGACGTGCTGGCCGGTGTCGGTCGTGTCGTCGGCGCTGAGCAGCACGGCAGGGTCCATCCCCACTCCGTCGTCCTCGACGGTGATATGACACTCGGCGCCGGCGTCCCTGGCCACGATGCTGATCGTGCCCATCCCCGGCTTGCGGGACAACCCGTGCCGGACCGCGTTCTCCACCAGCGGCTGCAGGCACAGGAACGGCAGCGTCACCGGCAGCACCTCCGGCGCGATCTGCAGCCGCACCTGCAGCCGCTCCCCGAACCGGGCCCGTTCGATGGTCAGGTACCGGTCGATGGACCGCAGCTCCTCGGCGAGCGTGGTGAACTCGCCGTGCGCGCGGAACGAGTACCGCGTGAACTCGGCGAACTCGAGAATCAGCTCCCGCGCCAGCTCGGGGTCGGTGCGCACGAAACTCGCGATCGCCGTCAGCGCGTTGTAGATGAAGTGCGGGCTGATCTGCGCCCGCAACGCCCTGACCTCGGCCCGCGCCAGCCGCGCCCGCGACGTGTCAAGCTCGGCGAGCGCCAGCTGCGTCCCGACCCACCGCGCCGTCTCCGCCGTGGCCTGCACAAGCCCCGGCGCCGGCGGCCCGTCGGACAGCGCGACGAGCGCCCCTTCCCGCTGCGCCAACGGCACCACCACGGCGCCACGCACCGGGCAGTCGACCAGGTCGCAGGGCAGCTCGTCACCCCCGAGCACGGTCGGCCGCCCCGCGACGACCGCCTTCGCCCCCGCCGCGGCAGCCTGCTCACGATGGTGGTCCCCGGCCCCGTCGAACGCGAGCACCCTGGTCGCGTCGGTGACCGCGATCCCGGCCGCCCCGGTCAGCGTCCGCAGGTGCCGCACCGCCTTGCCGGCCGCGACGTCCGTCAGCCCGTTGCGCAGCGGCTCGGCCGCGAGGGCGGCGATGTGCAGCACGTCGTACGTCGCCCGCTGCGCCGCGGTAGCGATCGCCCGCCGCGACCGCAGCCGCACGACGGCGTAGACGGCCACGGCAAGCGCCGCCGCCAGGACGGCGACGGCAGCAGCGGCGGCGAGGTTTCCACCCACGCGCTCATCCTGGACCACCCCAGCGGCGCGGGACAGCCCTCAACATCCCCTGAGCTACGGCCTCAACATCTGCTGAGCTACGGGCCGCGCGGTGCGGGCAGCTCTGCACTGGCCGCGCTGCCCGCACATCCTCTGGTCTGCACTGGCCGCACGTGCCCCGGATCTGCACCGATCTGCACTGGCCACCGGATCTGCACTGGCTGCACGCCACTGGCTGCATGCCCCTCCGGGCGAGGCAAGGCGATGTGCCGCAGCGCGAAGCGACATCCCGCTCACAGCCGCATCTCCGCGCGGCCACATCTCCGCACGGCCACATCCCCGCACGGCCACATCCCCGCACGGTGACGCGGCGGGACGATCCGAGACCATATCTGCGCGTGCGAGACCAAGCCACTACCGAGGCGCAGCGACGGCGACGGCGGCGCAAGCAGCCAGCTGAGATTGCGAGCCAGCTGGCGTCACCCCACGCTCTGCGCCTGGGTGCGACGCAGTCCGCCTCGACCGACGGCTCAATGGCTCACCGAGCAGGACTGAGGGCCGCCCGCGAAGGCACCGCCGTCATCGCCGTCCGACCCGCTCGCCGTTCGACCCGCTCGCCGTTCGACCCGCTCGCCGTTCGACCCGCTCGCCGTTCGACCCGCTCGCCGTTCGACCCGCTCGCCGTCCGACCGGCACGCCACGCGACGTCATCACCCGGACCGGCTCGCCCCGCAGCGAGCTGCGGACAACATGACCTGCCAAAGCAAACCGGGAGCTGCGAAAACCGGTCCCGCGACACAGGCGGATTGGAGCACGTCCTACGCCACGTCGAGGCGCCGACGGATTCTCCTCAACGTACACCACGCGAAAAAATTCTCCGTGGTTCCGTCAGCGCCTCGATACGCAGTGTGCAGGGTGGTCAGTAGGCGCCCTTGCGGAAGACGACGACGCCGATGGTGCGCCAGAGGGTGTGCAGGTCGAGGACGAGGGACCAGTTGTCGACGTAGTACAGGTCGAGGCGGACCGCGTCGTCCCAGGAGAGGTCGCTGCGGCCGCTGACCTGCCACAGGCCGGTGATGCCGGGGCGGACCAGCAGGCGGCGGCGGACGTCGCCGAGGAAGTCGCCGTCGTCGGCGGGGAGGGGGCGGGGGCCGACCAGGGACATCTCGCCGGCGAGGACGTTGAGGATCTGCGGGAGCTCGTCGATGGAGGTGGCGCGCAGCCACTTGCCGACCTTGAACACGCGCGGGTCGTTCTTCATCTTGAAGAGCAGGCCGTCGCTCTCGTTCAGGTCGTCGAGCATGGCCTGGCGTTCTTCGGCGTCGACGTACATGGTCCGCAGCTTCCAGACCTTGAACATCTTGCCTTCGCGGCCGATGCGGGGCTGGCGGAAGAAGATGGGCCCGGGGTCGGAGAGCTTGATGGCGAGCGCGACGAACGGGAAGAACGGCAGGACGATCAGCAGCGCGATGAGGGCGAGGACCCGGTCGATGACGTTTTTGAAGAGCCAGCCGATGCCGGAGAGCTTGGGCTCTTCGACGTAGAGCAGCGGGATGCCTTCGATCGGGCGGATGTGCACGCGGGGGCCGGCGATGTCGGTGAGCTGGGGGGCGACGGCGAGGTCGATGCCGGTGCCTTCCAGTTGCCAGGCGAGGCGGCGCAGTTCGACGGGTTCGGCGCTGGCGGAGCCGCAGACGGCGATGGTGTCGGCGTTGAGCTCGCGGACGAGGGAGAGGATGTCGCGGCCGGCGTGGACGGGCACCGGGGTGACGGTGTGGGGGTGCGGCGCGTACCCCTCGGTGAGGTGGATGCCGACGGGGACGAGGCCGGCGGCGGGGTCGCGGGCGATCGCCTGGTGGACCTCGAGCGCTTCCTGCAGGGTGCCGATGAGCAGCAGCCGGTGGGTCGCGAGGTGGAACTTGGTCCGCACGTAGTGCAGGGCGCGCCGGGCGAAGTAGCGCAGGATGAGCACGTACAGCAGGCCGCCGACGAGGGCGGCGCCGACCGAGGTGCGGGAGACGGCGGTCTTGGTCGCGAACGCGGCGAAGGCGACGATCGCGACGACGGTCCAGGAGGCGCGCACGACGCGTTTGAACTCGTCGGTGCCGGTGCCGAGGTAGCGGCGGTCGTAGGCGCCGTGGCCCCAGAGGACGAGCAGCCAGACGGCGGGCAGGACACCGAAGGTGATCGAGGTCCACAGGCTGGGGTTCTGCCGGAAGATCTCGTTGGTCTTGCTGTCGAGGAAGGTCCGGGCGGTGACGCTGGCCATGACACAGGCGAGGGTGTCGAGCAGCAGGAGGATCGCCGCGTAGGGGCGGTGCCAGCGGGAGACGCGGCGGGCGCGTTGCCAGCCGGACCGGGGTACGCCGTTGGGGCCGACGGGGGTGAGCGCGTGCTCGGGAAGGATCTCGAAGCTGTCAAGCTCACCCAAGGTTGATCTCCGGCTCGGCGGGGTGGCCGGACGTTGGAGACTAGCGGTCACCTGAGTGTGTCCTCTCGCACCACGATCCGGGGATCAGGGCGCTCAACTGCTCGACCGGGTGGGATGTGGTTGCTGGCTACGAGGACACCCGATCGCACGCGAGCAGTGTCCCATGTTGGCCGGGGCAACCGACGACGACCGGCCGAGACTAGTTGCTGAACGTGTTGGCTGTCGAGTGCAGTGGCGTGGGCCGGACAGAACTCCGTGTGACAATCACCGCGAGTAGCGCACCACCCACCAAACACGCCAGAAGGGGCAAGACGCTGCCGAGGGGTGGTTGCCACGTTCCCCCGATCGGGTTCAGCCCTTCGTTGATTCCTCGCTGGAAGCGGGTTTGTACGCGGGCGAGGGCGTAGACGTCGAGGGGAACGGTGGCGGCGACGAGGCCGATGGTGAGCCGGTCGAGCCAGCCATGTTCGGTCAGCCACGCTGCGTAACGGTCTGCTGTCCCGGCGAGCAGGACCACGCCGACGCCGAGCGGCATGACGTATCGGCCGTGGGCGAAGTGGCCGACCTTGGGGGCGAAGTACAGCTCGAGGGCGACGAGCAGGATGGCGGATCCGATGCCGACGGCGAGGATGGCGATGCGCAGCCGGGTGGTGCCGAGCCAGAGGGCGGGTGCGACGAGCGCGGCGATGAGCAGGTACCAGAGCCCGATGAGGCCGAGCGAGACGGTGGTTTCGCCGTAGCCGAACTGGCCGATGATCTGCCGGGCCCAGAACTCGGCGCGGTTGTCGGCGATGTCGCGGAGGATGGCGCCGCTGGTGGTGGCGGCGATGGGCCGGCCGGGGTCGACGGCGTCGGTCCGGGACGCGATCAGCGCCCAGAGGACCGCGAAGGCGGCGCCGCCGGCGAACGGCAGCCAGAACGCTTTGGATCGCACCCAGGTGCCGGTGACGAACAGCGATGCTGCCAGTACGGCGGCGGCGAAGAACGGACCGAGGTCTCTGATGGTGAGCAGGAGCGCGGCGGCGATGCCGGCCGTGGGCCAGTGTTTGCGGAGCAGGGCGACGTAGAGCAGCACGGCGGCGCTGATCTCCATGCCGTTGGGGTTGAGTGAGCCGTCGAGGTTCATGGCCATGGGGGTGGCGGCGAGGACGACGGCGGCGCGGAGGAGGCCGGGGCCGGCGAGGGCGAACGCGGCGGCGAGCAGGGCGGCGGACAGGGCGGCGGACAGCAGCCGGGCGAGGACGAGGCCGGTGGTGTCGGGGGAGATCCGCAGCGGCAGTCCGACGAGGGCGTAGTAGACGGGGCTGTACCGGGCGGCGGCGCTCGGGACGAGCACCTCGGTGCGGTCGCTGGTGAAGGTGAGGCACGACGCGGGCTTGTACGCGGGTTTGTCGATCCAGGTGCAGTCGGCGTCGGTGGGTAGGAGGCTGCGGGGGCCGGTGAACGCGTTGGTGTCGATGCCGCTGGCGTCGACGGTGCGCTCGTGCGGCAGCCATTGGCCGGTCCATACGGCCCAGGCGCGGACGAGGTGCTGTTTCTCGTCGTAGGTGCCGTTGACCGGTAGGGCGAGCGCCCAGGCCGCGCCGAGCAGGAAGAAGCCGACGAGGGCGATCAGGAAGGCACGGCGCACCGGGTCAGCGTACGAGCTTCGACAGCCGCCGGTCGGCCAAGGGTTTGCCGCCGGTCTGGCAGGTGGGGCAGTACTGCAGGGAGGTGTCGGCGAAGGAGACCTCGCGGACGGTGTCGCCGCAGACGGGGCAGGGTAGGCCGGTGCGGGCGTGGACGGCGAGCCCGGAGCGTTTCTCGGATTTGAGGGTTGCGGCTTTCTGCCCGACGGAGCGTGCGACGGCGTCGGTGAGCACGGCGCGGGTGGCGGTGTGCAGTTCGGCCATCTTGTCGTCGGTGATGCGGTTGGTGAGCGCGAACGGGGACATTCTGGCGGCGTGCAGGATTTCGTCGGAGTATGCGTTGCCGACGCCGGCGATCACGGTCTGGTCGGTGAGGACGCCTTTGATCTGGCCTTTGCGGCTGCGGATGGCGGTGGCGAACTCGTCGGTGGTGACGGCGAGGACGTCGGGGCCGAGCCGGGCGATGCCGGGGACGAGTCGTGGGTCGGTGACGAAGTAGGCGGCGAGGCTTTTCTTGGTGCCGGCTTCGGTGAGGTCGAAGCCGGATTCGTCGTCGAGCCGGACGCGCACGGCGATGGGGCCGGAGCCGGGTTTGAGGGGGGTTTTGGCGTTGAACGTCTCGCGGTAGTGCAGCCAGCCGGCGCGGGCGAGGTGGGTGACGAGGTGCAGGTCGTCGCCGACGTGGATGTCGAGGAACTTGCCGTGCCGGGAGGCGCCGGTGAGTGGTTGGCCGGCGGCGGCGGTGACCGGCGGGTCGAAGGTCTTCAACGCGCTGAGGGAGGGGACCTCGATGCGGTCGATGGTGTGGCCGACGGCGCGCTCGCGGAGGAACGCGGCGAGCGCTTCGACCTCGGGAAGCTCTGGCACCCGTACAGTCTGCCTCACGACACGGGCCGTAGTCTTTTTCCGTCATGAAGGTCGTTGTCGCGCACAACCGCTACGCGTCCGGCGCGCCGTCCGGTGAGAACGTCATCGTCGACGCCGAGATCGCGCAATTGTCCACGGCCGGGGTGTCGGTGCTGCCGTTCCTGCGCAGCTCCGATGAGATCGGCACGTTCTCCACGGCGAGGAAGGTGCTGTTGCCGCTGTCGCCGATCCGGAACGGCGAGTCGCAGCGCGCCCTGGAAAAGCTGATAAAAGCGGAAAAGCCGGACGTGTTGCATTTGCACAACGCGTACCCGCTGCTGTCGCCGTGGGTGGTGCGGACCGCGCACTCGCTCGGTGTCCCGGTCGTGCACACGGTGCACAACTACCGGCAGGTGTGCGCGCCCGGCCTGTACTTCCGCGACGGGCACATCTGCACGGAGTGCCGCGGCAAGGCGTTCGCGGTGCCGGCGGTCCGGCACGCCTGCTACCGGGACTCGAAGGCGCAGTCCGCGGTGATGGCGGCGACCCTCGCGGTGCACCGCGGCACGTGGCGGGGCGTGGACCGGTTCGTGGCGCTCACCGACCGGATCGCCGAGCACCTGCGGGACTTCGGCGTGCCGGCGGAGCGGATCACGGTGAAGCCGAACGGCATCCCCGACACCGGCGCGGCGACGGGCCCCGGTGAGGGGTTCCTGTACGCGGCGCGGCTGACCCCGGAGAAGGGGCTGGAGCTGGTGCTGGACGCGTGGCGACGGCACCCGGACGGGGCGTTCGGCCCGCTGCGGATCATCGGTGACGGGCCGCTGCGGCCGCTCGCCGAGGCGGCCGCCGCCGAACGGTCCGACGTGTCGTACCTGGGGGTGCTGCCGAATCCGGAGGTCCGCGCGCAGCTCGGCGCCGCGGCGTGCGTGATCGCCGCGTCGACCTGGCACGACGTGCTGCCGACGATCGTGCTGGAGGCGTTGTGCGCCGGCCGGCCGGTGCTGGTCACGGACCGGGGCGGGCTGCCGTTCCTGGCCGGTGACGCCGGCTGGGTCGTCGAGCCGGACCCGGCGGCGCTCGCCGGCGGCCTGGCGGAGGCGCACGCGGGCGCGGCGGCGCTGGCCCCGGCGGCGCGGCGGCGGTTCGAGGAGCATTTCGCCCCGGACGTGCTCATCCAACGCCTGATCGACGTCTACCGCAGCGTTCTGCGGTGACGGGGCGGGCCGGCTGGGCGGTCGCCGGGGTCGCGGCCGTCGGGCTGCTCGCCGGCGCGGTCGAGCTGGTCGTCGACGACAGCTACCGGGCGGCGGCGCTGGCGCTGCTGGCCGGGCTGATCGCCGGGGCGGTCGGGGTGCTCACCGTGTCGCTGGTGCCGGTCGCCGACCCGCGTGGCCTGCTGCTCGGCGCGGTGTTCGCGGTGCAGGGCGTGTTGAGCTGGACGTACACGAACACCGGTGTCGTGGTGTGGACGTGGCTGCTGCTGTCGGGGTTGGTGCTGCTGTGCTGGTGCCGGCCGTTCGAGGTGGTCGCGTTGCGCTCCGGTGCCGCCTGGCTCGGTGTGTCCTATCTGGTCATCGGCGCGCTCGGGGCGGTGCTGGTGATGAAGCCGGAGATCGCGCTGCAGCGGGTGCTGTACGCCGGATATTTCGGGCTTGTCGTGTTGGTAGTGTTCGCGGGGAAGGGCGACGTCGCCCGGTTCACCCGGGGGATCGCCGTCGCGTTCCTCGGCACGGTCGCGGTGCTGCTGCTGGCCGGCTCCGGCAACCTGTTCACGGCGCCGCACGTGGTGCCGGACACGCCGTGGGGGCGCGGCTTCGAGTACCGGTTCTGGGGCGCGTCGTGGCTGCTGGACCACCCCAACGCGATGGCGTGCATCGCCGTGCTCGCCGCGATCCGCATCGGCGCCGACGCGACGCCGGCCGCCTGGCAGCGGGTGGGCTCGGTCGCGACCGCCGTCCTGGTCCTGTGCGTCAGTGACTCCCGCACCGGCTTCCTGCTGCTGCTCACCGCGACGTTGGTGTTCATCTGGTACGACCACCGCCGGGCCCTCGTGCCGGCCGCCGCCCTCGCCGTGGTGCTCCTGGTCAACGGCCCGTCGTTCCTGGTCAAGGAGCGGTACGGCGACGACGCCGGGGTGAGCAGCGGCCGGGTCGAGACGTGGCGGCAGGTCGGCGCCGACTGGCGGCGTGACAGCCTCGCCGAGCAGTTGCTCGGCAACACCCGGGACGCGCGGGCGACCGTCTACCGGGCCAGCAGCGGCGCCGACATCAAGCTGACCGTCGACAACGCGCCGATCGCGGCGCTGCGCAAGGCCGGCGTGGTGGGTGTGGTCGCCTTCCTCACCGGCCTCGGCCTGCTGCTGTGGAACGTGTGGCGCCGCCGCCGGGACGCTCCCCCGTGGCTGATGGTGTTCGTGCCCGGCGCGCTCGTCACGATGATCACCAACGAGTGGCTGATCGGTGGCACGGGCGGCACCCTATGGCTGCTGCTGCTCGCCGGTGAGGCCACCCTGCTGCTCAGCCCGCGTACGGCGCCGGCGACCGCCCGCTGACGGTCCCGCCGGGGTGGGCGGGCCCGCTCAGGCGTTCTGGGTCGCGTCCAGCCGTGGCGCGGGTGCCGGGGCCTGCGGGCCGACGCTCTTCAACGCGATGCCGTAGAGGACGACCATGCAGACCAGGCCGGTCGTGGAGCCGGTGAGCAGGCCCCACGCGGCGCCCTGCAGGCCCTGGCTGGCGCCGACCGACAGGCCGGTCAACGACACGGTGGCGAACACCACGTACTGCACGAACAGCATCCTGGCCCGGTGCATGCCCCGCATCGCGGCGGTAAACGGCACCTGGAGCAGGTAGACGGCGCCCTGCAGCGCGATCGGCAGGGCGAGCGGGGCGGCCTCGGCGAACTTGTCGGTCGTGGTCAGTACCCACGACACCAGCGGCCACACGATGACGACCATCAGCGTGCCGAGGACCGCGAACGCGATCGCGAGCTGGCGCGTCTGGCGGCGCAGGGTGGCGGCGGCGTCAGCACCCTCGGCGCCGGGCTTCGCGGCGTCGGCGGCGGCCCGTGACGCCCGCGGCACGAGCAGCCCCTGGATCGCGGCGACGAGGTTCTGCACCGGCTGCAGCTGCACCGTCTGCACGAACCGCAGGTTGCCGAGGTCGATCTTGGACAGTTTGCCGGCGACGAGGAAGCTGATCGACAGCACCTGCACCTGCGCGACGATCGCGGTGGCGGTGAACCAGCCGGACAGGTGCCGGGTCTCGGCGAGCCACGCCTTCGGGTTGCCGCGCCACGGGACGCGGCGCTCGCGCAGCAGGTACACGGTGGCGCCGGCGGTCGCGCCGATGCCCCACGCGGCGAGGAACCCGCCGGGGCTCTCGTTGCCGGTGAGGATCATCGCGATGATCACGACACCCTGGGTGCCGGCCCACACCAGGTCGATGCCGAGCGCCTTGTCGGGGCGGCGGTCGGCAAGGTAGTCGCAGCGGGCCGTGTCGTGCAGCATCAGCGGCACCATGAACGGCACCAGCCAGATCAGCTCGTCGAGGTCGATGTTGCCGTTGTGCGGCCAGGCGAGCCACAGCACGACGAACACGACCATCGTGGTGACCCCGGAGCAGAACGCGGTCGCCAGCCCGTTGCGGATCAGCCGCCCCCGGTGCTCACCCTCGAACCGTGACGCCAGCGCGAGCAGCACGTCACCGACGAACGCCCGGTTGAGGTACATCGAGAAGTAGCCGACGCTCAACGCGAGCGCCAGCGCACCGAACTGGTCCTTGGGCAGCAGGATGCCGCCGAGCAGCGTGTTCGCCGCGTTGGCGGTCGCGATGACGACCTGGTCGAGCAGGCCGGCACCGACGAAACGGGACGCGACGCGAAACGCCTGCATGCGGCGGCGGCGTGATGGCGGCTGGTCGGTCACCCTCGACGGCCATGGTCGCGAACGAGCTTCACGACACGCACCATACGTGACCTGCGGGTGACGAGACTATCCCGTCCGCCCGTTCACCAACTGACATCCAGCGGTTTTCCTTCCGCGTACCCTGCTGCGCTCTGAATCCCCACGGTGGAACGCTCCGCGAACTCCTCGAGGTTGCTCGCGCCCGCGTACGTGCACGCGCTGCGGACCCCGGCGACGATCGCGTCGAGGATGTCCTCCACGCCCGGGCGACGCGGATCCAGATACATCCGCGACGATGAGATGCCTTCCTCGAACAGCGCTTTGCGGGCGCGCTCGTACACGCTGTCGTCGGCGGTCCGCCGGCTCACCGCCCGGGCCGACGCCATGCCGAAGTTCTCCTTGTAGAGCCGGCCGCTCGGGTCGCGGCGCGGGTCGCCCGGCGACTCGTGGGTGCCGGCCAGCCAGGAGCCGATCATCACGTTGGACGCGCCGGCGGCGAGCGCCAACGCCACGTCCCGCGGGTGACGCACACCACCGTCGGCCCACACGTGCCGGCCGAGGCGGCGGGCCTCGGTCGCGCACTCCAGCACCGCGGAGAACTGCGGCCGCCCCACCCCGGTCATCATCCTGGTGGTGCACATGGCGCCCGGCCCGACACCGACCTTCACGATGTCGGCGCCCGCCTCGACGAGGTCGGCGACGCCGTCGCGGGTCACCACGTTGCCGGCGGCCACCGGCACCGTCGGCCGCAACGACCGCACCGCGCGCAGGGTGGAGATCATCCGCTCCTGGTGGCCGTGTGCCGTGTCGACGACGAGCACGTCGACGCCGCTGGCGAGCAGCTTGTCGGCGCGGCCGGCGGCGTCGCCGGTGACGCCGATCGCGGCGCCGATGCGCAGCTGCTGGTTGTCGTCGACCGCCGGCTGGTACAGGGTGGCGCGCAGCGCCGCGTTCCTCGTCAGGATGCCGACCAGCCGCCCGGCCTGGTCGATGACCGGGGCGAGCTTGTGGTGCCCGGCGGTCAGCTGCTCGAACGCCGCCTCGGGGCTGATGTCCTCCGGCAGTGTCTGCAGGTTGCGCGACATCACGCTGCCCAGTTGGCTGAACCGGTCCACGTCGGTGCAGTCGCTCTCGGTCACCACCCCGACCGGTTTGCCGTCCTGCACGACGATCACCGCGCCGTGCGCCCGCTTCGGCAGCAGGTCCAGCGCGAGCGACACCGTCTCCGTCGGCCCCAGCGTGATCGGCGTGTCGTGCACCAGGTGCCGCTGCTTCACCCACGCGACCGCCTCGGCGACCACGTCGATCGGGATGTCCTGCGGGATGATCGCCAGCCCGCCCCGCCGCGCCACCGTCTCAGCCATCCGCCGCCCGGCGACCGCCGTCATGTTCGCCACCACGATCGGAATCGTCGTGCCGCTGCCGTCGCGCGTGGTCAGATCGACGGCCATGCGTGACTCGACGGCGCTCCGGCTCGGCACCATGAACACGTCGTCATAGGTCAGCTCGTAGCCGGGCTGCTGATCGTTGAGGAAGCGCACGTCTTCGAACTCTAACGCGCGTTCCGGCGCGGTATCGGCCCTTCTCGCGCGGCTTCTCGCTTCCGGTGTCGCTTCTGGTCCGCGCGCGAGGGTGAGCAACTCTTGAGAGTCGACCTCTGAGCAGGGAGGATTTCCGTAACGTGCCTTGCGAGGAGTGATGCCTGATGCAGGTCCACGAAGCGATGTCCACTGCCGTCGTCCAGCTCGGCCCGGACCATACTCTCCGCCAAGCCGCCCAACTGATGTCCCGCCGCCACGTCGGTTCGGCCATCGTCGTCGACCCCGACGGCGAAGGCGTCGGCATCATCACCGAACGCGACATCCTGAAGGCGATCGGCGCCGACCTCGACCCCGACGTCGAACGCACCGCCGCCCACATCACCTGGGAAGTCGTCTACGCCAGCCCCACCTGGACCATCGAGGAAGCCGCCTCCGCCATGGTCCGCGGCGGTTTCCGTCACCTCGTCGTCCTCGACGGCGACGAGGTCCTGGGCGTGATCTCCGTCCGCGACATCCTCCGCGTCTGGGTCCACCAGAGCGCCCCGATCCCGGCGTAACCGCCCACCCCGCCCTGCTCGAAGGACAGATCGAGTCGCCGCCCGCACGGCCGGCTCCATGTCCTTCGAGCAGGGCGCGACGGGAGTGCCAGCCGACCGGGTGAGGACGCACCGGTCCCGCACGGACCGCAACGAACGGCCAGCGAAGGTGCAGGCGACCCGAGCGCCGCCACCACCCAGCCCAACAGCCGGCGGTTTTCGTTCTGAACTCCCCGCGGAGTGGCACCACCGAATGACGACCTCGACGGCGGCCGACCAGGTGAGGACGGCGCCCGGGGACCAGCACCGCGACCACGGCACGGACCGGGACCACGCCACCCTGTCGCGCGGCCGGCAGGCCGCGCGGAACCACGAAGGCCCGCAGCACTCACCCGCGAAATACCCATGGCCCAGCGGCTCCCGCACGCGGACAGCGACAGCCGTCCCTCGGAGCGCCACCCGACCCCGGCAGCGTCAAGGACCTTTCGACGAGAAACGGCCAGGACGCGACAGGCCGCGGAAGCGGCCGGACTCGGTGACGGCGGACAAGGCGTACTCGTCCAAGGCGAACCGGGCGGCGCTACGGGCTCGTGGGATCGTCGCGGTGATCCCGCAGCCGAAGGACCAGATTGCCAACCGGGCAAGGAAAGGATCCCGCGGCGGTAGGCCACCCGCGTGCGACCCGGACCGATACAAACGCCGGAACCAGGTCGAACGCGGCTTCGGCCGCCGCAAGCAGTGGCGCGGGCTGGCCACCAGGTACGACAAGCTCCTGACGAGCTACCGGGCCACAGTCGACCTGGTCGAAACCTTCGACTGGCTCCGCGCTGTCCCCGACCGCACCCAAGATCCGCTAAGCCGTGTTTGGTAAGTGGGGTTAGAGCCATTTGTTGATGGCGGTGATGGTGACGGTGGCTTGGTAGCGTACGGCGAGTTTGTCGTACCGGGTGGC
>NZ_JNYJ01000018.1 GCF_000716715.1 Dactylosporangium aurantiacum
GCCGGCGAGGTCGTCCGATGCCGCGAGGATCTGTTCCAGGATGCGGTGCACGGCGGTCAGCGGGTTGTCGGCCTGGACGGTGCCGAACGCTTCGGTCATGTACTGCAGTCTCCAAGCCGCCAGCTGATCTCGCCGCACCGGTCGGCGTTCGCCGGGTTCCGGTTCCCGCCGGATGTCATCGTGGTCGCGGTCCGGCTGTACCTGCGCTACAACCTGGCCTACCGCAGCGTCGAGGAACTCCTCGTCGAGCGGGGTGTCGAGGTCGACCACGTCACGGTCTTCCGATGGGCCCAGCGGTTCACGTCGCTGTTGGCCGACACGGCACGGTTCTGCCGGCGTGCGCCTGGCGACAGGTGGTTCACCGACGAGACCTTCGTCAAGGTCAACGGTATCTGGCGGTACATGTACAGCGCCGTCGACCAACACGGGGAGGTTATCGACGTGCTCGTCTCCGCCCACCACGACGCCGCGGCAGCGCGCCGGTGCTTCCGCCGGGCGATGGCGACGTTGAAGGTGCGACCCACCGAGGTCGTCACCGACGCGGCGCCGGTGTATCCGGCGATGCTCGACGAGGTGGTCCCGTCAGCGTGGCACCACGTCGAACGTCATGCCAACAACAGGGTTGAAGCCGACCACAGTCAGCTCAAGCACCGGCTCAGACCTATGCGCGGGCTGCGCACCGACCAAACTGCGCAGACGATCATCGCCGGACGCGTGGGCAACAGCGCCTCACGGCCGTGGTCTTGCCGGCCCGGCGGGTCAGTCGGCGTGTGGGTCACGGTGCGGCTCCGGTCGCTCCGCGTCGGCTCGCACCAGCATCCGCTCGCCGGGGCGGCCGAAGATGCTCAGCACCTCCGCCGGCCCGTCGCCGGTGCTGCCGAACCAGTGCGGCACCCGGGTGTCGAACTCGGCCGCCTCGCCGACATCGAGGATCAGGTCACGATCGCCCAGCACGAGGCGCATCCGGCCGGACAGCACGTAGAGCCATTCGAAGCCGTCGTGCGTGCGCGGGCTGGGCGTGGACTGCGCCGCCGGGATGAGGATCTTCCACGCCTGGACCCCGCCCGGCCGGGTCAGCGGTAGGACCGTGCGCCCGTTGACCTGCCGGGGCTTGATCCGGATGCGCGGGTCGCCGACCTCGGGCGCGCCGACCAGGTCGTCCAGCGGTACCCGGTACACCTGGGCCAGCGGCAGCAGCAGCTCCAGGCTCGGGCGGCGCTGCCCGTTCTCCAGGCGTGACAGGGTGCTCTTCGACATGCCGGCATGCTCGGCCGCCACGGTCAGCGTCAGGCCGCGCTGCTCGCGGATCCGGCGCAGCCGCACCCCGACGAGGTCGAGGGTCTCCGCGATCGAGGACGGCACCATGCCCTCATTCCAGCGCCGTTTCCCGGAAATGGCAACAAGCGTTGTAGGCAGGTCGCCGGGCGGGCGACAGTACCCACATGAACGGATTCGACGTGATCATCATCGGCGGTGGCGCCGCCGGCCTGTCCGCAGCCCTCGTCCTGGCCCGGGCGCGGCGACGGGTCGCCGTCGTCGACGCCGGCGCGCCGCGCAACGCCCCCGCGGCCCACATGCACGGCTTCCTGGGATCCGACGGCCGCCCGCCGGGCGAGCTGCTGGCCGCCGGCCGCCGGGAGGTCGAGGGGTACGGCGGCGAGCTGATCGCCGGGACGGTCACCGGACTGTCCGGCGACGTCCCGTCGTTCGACGTGCGCCTCGCCGACGGTCGGCGCCTGCGCGCCCGCCGCGTCCTGGTCACCACCGGCCTGCGCGACGAGATCCCCGACGTCGCCGGCGCCCGCGAGCGGTGGGGCCGCGACCTGCTGCACTGCCCGTACTGCCACGGCTACGAGGTCCGCGACCGCCGGCTCGGCGTCCTCGGCGGCAGTCCCGAGGCGGTCACGCACGCGCACCTCATCCGCCAGTGGTCGGCCCACCTCACGTTCTTCACCGGCGGTGCCGCGCTGGACCAGTTGGAGCGTGCGCGGTTCCGGGCCCGTGGCATCGCTGTCGTCGAACAACCGGTCACGCAGCTCGTCGTCGAGGAGGACCGGCTGACCGGCGTACGCCTGGCATCCGGCGACCTCGTGCCGTTGGACGCGGTGTTCGTCCGGCCCCGGTTCGTCGCCAACGACACCCTGCTCACCGCCGCGGGCTGCGCCGTCACCGCCGACGGGTGGGTCGCCGTGGACGCCGGCGGCCGGACCAGCGTCGCCGGCCTCTGGGCCGCCGGCAACGCCGTCAACCCGCGCGCCACCGTCATCACCGCGGCCGGTGAAGGCTCCGCCGCCGCCATCGCCATGAACAACGACCTGACCGCCGAGGACACCCGCCACGCGGTCGACCGCCTCCACGCACCCAAAGGAGTCCTGGCATGACCAACCTCCCACCGGCGAACCCGGCCCCCGCGGGGCCGCCGACCAAACACCAGCTGGCCCTCATGATCTGGGTCGCCGTCTTCCCGACCCTCACCGTCCTCAACCTCGCCCTCGGACCCTGGCTGAGCGACCTCGGTCCGGTCACCCGCACGTTCGTCCTGGCCACGATCGCGGTCCCGATCGTCATCTACGGCCTGATGCCCCGCCTGCACCGCATCCGCGCCCGCCTCCTCACCCGCCGCGCGGCGAGCTGACGCCCTGCCGCAGCCCGACGGCGGTCGCGATCAGCAGCGTCCGCCGACCTGCTGCGGGCCGGATTCGCCGCATGCTTCGGGACTTTCGCCGGAATTCCCGGGACTTTCGGCGCTGGAGCCGAGGTGTGACACCGGGCGACGGTAGAGATACCACTGATGCCGGCAATGAGCCTTTGGAGATGAGTCCAATGCGCGCCGCCAGGCAGACTTCGCCCGACGCACGTCCTGAGCATGCGGCGCTGCGGTGCCTGATCGTCGACGACAACGCCCCGTTCCTCAGCTCCGCTCGAGACCTGCTCCAGCACGAGGGCGTCGAGGTCCTGGGTGTGGCGTCGAACTCCGCCGACGCTCTGCGGCGAACCGAGCAGTTGCACCCTGCGTTCGTCCTGGTGGACCTGTTCCTCGGTGGGGAGTGCGGCTTCGATCTGGCTGAGCGGCTCAGCAACGTCAGCGATGCCCCGGCGGTCATCCTGATCTCCAGCCACAGCGGGGAGGACTTCGAGGAGCTCATCGCCGCCAGTCCCGCGGTCGGCTTCCTCGGCAAAGCGTCGCTGTCGTCCAGTGCTATCCAGGCCCTGATGCGCCACGGCCGTCAACGGACGCTCGTCGGCGCCGAGGTGTAAGCCAGCCGCCTTCCGCGGCCGTTGCGGCACCGCCGGGACGAGGAGCGCCCCGGCGGCGAGGTCCGATACGGGCGCCGTCGCAGGACTAGACGTTCGCTGAGGCGAGCATCGTGTATGCCTCCTTTGGCCGCCACCGGCCGTCGCGGTCAACGGCGACCACGCCGTATCCGGCGGTGTCCAGGTTGCGCTGGGCGACCTCGTCCCACGGGTAGCTGTAGTTCGCCCAGGTGAACACGAACGCGCCGGTGACCGGCTCCTCGCGGTACATGTCCAGCAGCTCACGCAGTTCGGTGGCCTGCGCCCGCTCGTCGCGGACGATCCCGTCGGCCAGGCGTGGCGGGCTGGTGTCGCGGTTCACGGCAGCCCAGCCCATGCCTCCGCGGTCGGCGGCGCCCCGGTAGGTGCAGCAGCCGAACTCGGTGATGACCAGCGGCTTGCCGTGTGCCGCGTAGGCGCGCAGCGTGTCGCGGTAGCGCGCGTGGTTCTTGCGGTCCCGGTAGAGGTTGACGCCGACGATGTCGAAGGGTGTCCAGTCGACCCGTTCCCAGGAGCCGCTGGCGTAGGTGACGAGACCGCCGAAGCGCTCGCGTGCCAGCGCCACCGCCGTGCCGAGGTATGCGTTGAGCCGCTGGTGCGGATCGCCGGTGCGCAGCATGCCGAGGATCATCCGCACCGGGCGGGAGGCGACGCGGATCCGATCGGCGGTCGTCTCGCCCGGCAGGAAGCCGTGCTGGAACAGCGTCGCCTCCAGCCCGATGACGAGGACGGTGTCGCCGCCGGCGCGCAGCTGCTCGGCCAGCTCCGCACCGCGGGCGACATGGTCGAGTGCCTGCGCCTGCCGCAGGTCGCCCCGCAACGGCGAAAGGTAGACGGTCAGGCCCAGCTCGTGGGCGATCCGGGTGGCCGTCCGCAGCCGGTCGTGGTCCTGCCCGCTGATCCGCACGGCGTCGCAGTGCAGCTCGCCGGCGATCGCGGCCAGTTCGCCGCGGACGGTCGCCTCGTCGAAGTCCGGCCGGGACATCCGGCCCGCCAGCATCTCGGCGCCGACGTCGTAGTTCATGCCCCGAACTCGCACGCTACCCCTCCCCGAAAACGATACGCTGTACCATTGCTATACACTGTATCGCATGAGTCTGGTGTGGGAGCGGCCGGTGCCCGACCGCCGCCGCAGCGTTTCGCTGGACCGCGAGCGGATCGTCGCGGCCGCCACAGCGCTCGCGGACGCCGAAGGGCTGGAAGCGGTCACCCTGCGCCGGGTCGCCGCCGGGCTCGACGTGCTGCCCATGCGGCTCTACACGTACCTGGAAACCAAGGACGACCTGCTCGACCTGATGGCCGACTGGGCGTACCAGCAGATCGAGCTACCCGGACCACGCACGGGCTGGCGGCCGGCGCTACGAGCGGTGGCACAAGGCCTGCGCACCGTCGCCGCCGAGCATCCCTGGCTCGTCACGCTGCTGGCCAACCGGCCGCCCTACGGGCCCAACGGCCTGCGGCTGGTCGAGCGCGTCTGGTCGGCCCTCTACGATCGGGCGGCCGACCCGGCGACGGCCGCCGCGGCCTGCACCGCCTTCATCGGCTACGTCACCGGCGCGCTGGCCCAGGAGGCCGGCCAGCCGCACCATCCCGGCGTCGAGCGGTACCTGGCCACCGCCGTCACCGACGGGCCGTTCCCCACCCTGGCCCGCGCCTTCGCCGAGCTCGCCCCGGCCGACACCGTCGCCGCCGGACTGGAGGTCGTCCTGGACGGTATCGCCGCCCGCCTGTGACATCTCCGGCGACTCGCCGCGTGACCGGTGGTGGCTCAGTGGATGCGGAGGCGGCTCTCGAGGGTGCGGAGTCCCGCTCCTCGCAGGTCGGCCACGGCGGCGGTCCGTCCGGCGGCGGCCATGGCGAGGGCTTCGACGGGACCGCGGATCTCCGGGCCGTGGCCGGCCGACCAGTCCGTGTCGGTGGCTGTGAGGGTGAGCCCGGCGAGCCGGCCGGCCGGGATGAGCGCGGGGGCGACCGCGGGGGAGGTGAAGTAGTCCAGCAGCGTGCGCCAGTCCTCGGCCGGCACGTCGGCGGTCAGTCCCAGTGGCCTGGCGACGTCCCGCAGGTGGACGCAGGTCTCCGCGAAGGGTCCCATCGGGCCGACCCTGAACGGGCTCACCTGGTCCGGGGCGTGCTGGCGCAGCAGGGTGAGCAGTTGCGGCGGAGGCGTGCGGGCCAGCCGGCGGGTGAGGTGGTCGACGGTGGCGTCGGTGTCGCCGCGGTGCCGCAGGGCGGTGAGGAAGAACCGCGCGAACGTGACGACCATGGGCTGGATGAGGTGCGCCGCCACGTGCCGCACGGTCCATCCGGTGCACAGCGTCGGCGCGTCCCATCGGGCGCCGTCCAGCGCTTGCAGGACATCGGCGATCATCAGCCGATTGCGGCTCGTCCGAGCGTAGATGTCACGGTCGCTGGTCATCGATGTCTCCTGCCTCGTCGTGCAGATGCCGTGCTCGTTGGCGTACGTCATGGTTCAGCGACCGCAGCACCTTCACGGCCGCGGCGACGTCCTGGTCGGTGCAGTCCTGAGCCATCTGGGACAGGTGCCGCCGCTCGTCCTCGGCGATGCGGCGGATCACGTCGGCCCCGCTGTTCGTGAGCGCGATCAGCACAGAACGGCGATGCCCCGGGTTGACGCGGCTCTCGACATACCCGCGGTCGAGCAGGTCGTTGACGTGCCGCTGCACGCCCTGCCGGGCGAGGTCCAGCCGTGCGCCGAGGGAAGGGACCGTGGTCGGGCCGTGATCGGCGAGCGTCTCGAGGACGGCGCGCATCCCTACCGTCAGGTTCAGCGGTTTCAGCGACGCCTCGACCGCCCGGGCGGAGTTGAGCACGAGCGGCCGGATCTGCGCAAGGACCTCGTACAGCCGGGCACCCCGATCCTGCAACATGACAACAATGATGTCATATGAACCTAGGGTGGAACGATCGCGATGTGGCCCGCCAGGTAGCCGGGGAGGTGACGGGCCGGCGCGCCCGGCTGAGCATGATCGCGCAGCTGCCGCACAGCACGACCTCGGACGCGTCGAGCATGCCGTCGATCAGCGCGGCCGAGGTCGTGGGATGACCCGCGGCGGCCAGGTCCACCACGGTGAGGAACCAGACGGTCGTGACGACTGCGGCGATCAGCGACAGCATGGGCACGACGGCGGTATGGGCCGGAAGGAACTGCGGCAGGAGCCCGACGATGAAGACCGCCGCCTCGGGATTGAGCGCGTTGCGCAGCGGACCGTCACGAAACGACCCCGCAGACCTGACCCTGCGGTGCACCCGGAGTCGATCGGATCGTGACCCGCGCGAGCGCCCTGCCGAACGCGGTGCGTTGACACCGAAGGCGTTGAGCAGGCGACCTCGCTCGCTTCCGGCCCCGGCGCCCGCTAGGCCCGGCCATGCGGTCGGACTGCGCGGCGCGGCACCGAGCAAGGGCACCCGCCGGCATGGCTGGTATGACTCTCCGTATGCGGTGCGCGGGCAGGGGCAACGACCGCTGCTCACTGATCTGCCGATTTCAGTGCATCCGAGCTGTGTTCACCAGTGGCCATCATGTTGGCGCGTTCGTGGTCATCGTGGTGGCGCTCCGGGTCGCCGAGACGATCGGCGCCTCCGACGCAGCCAGCCGCACGCTCCACCTGGACCCGTACGCTGCGGTCCGCGGCGGACTGCGGTAGTCAGCCGGCGATCAGGCAGAACGGATGACCGGCTGGGTCCAGTAGCACCCGCCACCGGTTGCCGCCCGGCTGATGGTCGGGCCTGACCGCCCCGAGTTCCAGCGCCAGCTTCTCCGCGGCGTCGAGGTCCTCCACTTGGAGGTCCAGGTGGAACTGTTGTGGCACCTCCTGATCTGGCCACTGCGGGGACCGGTATCCGTGGACTCTCTGGAAGCCCAGGTCGCGGCCTGAGCCAGCGGTCAGGGCGACGAACTCGTCGGCGTCGTAGCTGAGTTCCATGCCTGTCAGCTCTTGGTAGAACCGGGCCAGAGCCCGGGGATCGGCGCAGTCCATGGTCACGCCTCGCACCGTGGCGATCGGCATCCTCCACTCCTTCTCGTCCAGGTTCGCGGGCCACGAAGTGGCCGCAGGTAGTGATCCAACCGCGCTGTCGTGGCCCGGCTCCGCTCAACACCGGTCACACGGGCGGCCACAGGGGACCAATCGTGGTGACCATGGCCGATATGGGAGTCCCCTCGTGGTCAGCTAAGCTGAGGCTGCCTCGAAATATATCGAGGGTGCCTCGACTGAGCAAGGAGGTACGGTGAGCGCCGCGAACATGCCCCAACGCCGGATGCGTGCCGACGCCCGCCGCAACTACGAACGGGTGCTCGCGGAGGCGGAGGTCGCCTTCCGGGAACGGGGTACGGAGGCATCGCTGGAGGAGGTCGCGCGCCGAGCCGGAGTGTCGATCGGCACGCTGTACGGGCACTTTCCGACCCGGCAGGCGCTGCTCGAAGCGATGCTGCACGAGAGCATCGACCGGCTCGTTGCCACTGCCGAGGAGTTGCTCACGCACCCGTCGCCCGGCGAGGCCCTCGCCCGGTGGGCCGGCGCGACCGCGGCGCACATGTCCGCCTATCGAGGGCTGGCCAGCTCACTGCTGAGCTCCCTGAAGGACGAGAGTTCTCCGCTGCACCGGGCGTGCCAGCAGATGACCGCCGCCGGCGAGCGGCTGCTCGATCGAGCGCGCTCGGCGGGTCTCGTGCGGGCCGAGGCCAGCGCCGCGGACATGTTCGCGCTCGTCAACGCGGCTGCCTGGGTCCGCGAGCAGGTCCCTGCCGAGCAGGGCGACCGTCTGCTGGCGTTCATGATTGACGGACTGCGCCCGGTAACCGCCGAGACTCGCCGTCCCGCCGATCCTGGCCCCTGAGGTCACGGGGCCGGGGAGTGCCGAGGGCGGGTGCCGGCTCGCCCCCGCTTGAGCGCCGAGGTCTTCTGCGTTCACCGCCTCAAGTCTTGCAACACGTCAAGACGGATGCACGGATCTGCCGCGACTCGCTCTTGATCAGGCGCACACAGCAAATGAGCGGGTGCCGCCGCCGATCTGAACCGCTGGCCGGCGTCGCTTGCGCTGCGATCCTTGATGGCTTCACGCAAGCGACAGTGCAATCGCCAGAGCGGCGAGTTCGCTGAGAACGGCGGTGCCGATCAACGCCACGGCCAGATCGCCAGTGCTGACCGCTCTTGCCGAGGCTCGCTGTCTGCGCCGGCGTGCCGTCATGCGTTCGCCAACCACCATGGCCACGAAGACGCTACCCACGGTAACCAGCATGGCGCACAGGGCGGCAAATGCGCCGACGGCGAACGCGCGCATCTGTCGATCACCGTCGAGAAGTTGGTCGTACTGCCAGTCGCTGTCAGCCGGATAGAAGATCAACCCGAGGATGACAGCGACCGCAGTGCCACTCTGGATGACTCGCCGCGCAAGTCGGCCCGTCGGTGGCCGCGTCAGCAACAGCACGCACAGCGTGGGCAATGATCCCCAGGTCGCCCAACCGAACGCCGCCATGGAAGCCGGACGACACGAGAGTTCGCAGACGCTGGCGATGACCAATGATCGGAACAGCGGCCGAAGGACTGCGATGCCGATCACTGTGAAGGCGAACAGGAATCCCAGGACCGCGAACCAGCGCCAGGTCCATCTCCGACGCTGACGGCTTGATCGCACTCGCGTCATGACGGCTATTGTGCGCCCAGCGGTAACGGGACGGTGTCCGCTCATGGCCGTTGGTGCGCGGCGACCAGCCCGTGCGGGTCACAGCGGGTGACCCGCACGGCGAGGCGAAGGCTTCCTGTTCTACCGAAAAGAGTGTGTTCGAATTAGGCCGCCGGACATGCCGAGCCTACGCCTGAAATGCGCCCCAACTAATTCCAGTCTTCCCATCTATAGTACCAGTCCGAATCGATTCGATGATTTACTACTTCGCCTGGGATGTCCTCGGGAAGCACGTAACCAGGATTGTAGATGAGCGCATCTCGTCGGAACTGGTCGGCGGTGTTGATCGCCAGTTCGGCTGTGCGCAGGGCGCCATCGGGTCCGTACTCGATTTTAATCCAATGAACATCGTACGGGAGGCCTTTCAACTTGCTTCGCAGCTCGGCAAAACGCGTTTCCGATGCATTGTCGAACAGTTTGTAGCTGCCGCACCCGGCCGTCGATGTCGAGCACGCCTTCGCTAGTGTGCAGGTACTGGTGAGTTCAGTTGCCCTCTGCTCCTGGTTGTCCGAATATGCCCGGCACCAGTCCTGGATCCTCAGGAAGGTGACGTGCTCGTGAGTCAGCGCCTCCAGAACCGGCAGAGACTTTCCGGCATTTTCGTAGGGAATGGTTGAATCCTGCTGCGGCAGTGATCTGAACGCTATAGCCCCTACGGTAGCAATACCGATGTATACGAACAAAAGGACCCGCATCGCCGCTACCCGCCTCACTGGCATGCGACGATAATAGCGACAAGTGGTCAACGTTGCAGCCGACCGGCGCATAACCATCACGGAACTTTCCAACGCCCTGCGCATAGCCTTTACATCTACCGGCGCCGCTGACCGAACATGGATAAGACCTCCGGGCTTCGCCCTGCCGCGGGCCTGAATCGGGTAGGCTCGCGATGCACTGTTCTGCCGCCGACCGTGCGCGGCCGCGTAGCGGTGATCGTTACGCTCCGAAGGTCCGTCACGCCGCGTGCTGCGCGTCCGGCGCTCGTCTGTGCGCTGAACTGCTTGATATACCGAGAAGCGGATGACATGCGGCGGCCTTCGTAGACACGCCGGAAGGACTGGGACAATCCTATGAGATCTTGGTGTGGCCGGCGCCCGTGCGAGGAGGTTGGGGTGTGACCGACGTTGCTGTTGCAGGGTTCGGTCGCACGTATGCGGCGGTCGTCGCAACTGGCGCGGTTGCACTGGGGCTACTCGCGTTCGCTGCCGATTCTGTCGATGGCGTTGTGGGACAGGTCATGATCGCGCTTACCGGCAGTGGCTTCGCCTGGGGCTTGGCGGCTTTCCTGGCTGGCCGTTCAGCTGCTGGTGCCCGACGGGCCGCGGCGGGTGCCGCCGGGCTGTTGGTGTTGGCGACGCTGCTCTACTACGTGCTGGTGCTGGTGGTCAGCCGCCGATGGAGCGGGGCCATCCTGGAGGACGGCACGTCGGCCGACTTGCACGGCCTGCGTTCGATTGCTGTCATGACCGCGGTGTGGCTGGTCGGTTCTCTCGTTGCGGGACCGATGCTCGGGCTGCTCGGCCATGTCGTACGAGTCGGCGAAGTGCCGTGCGCAGCGCTGGCCGCTGGGGTCGCCTGTGGACTTCTGTCCGGTGAGAGTTGGCACGCCGTGGTGGCGGCACCACTCTGGCAATCGCTGCCGGTGCCGGACCCGGACCAGGCTGACTTCGTCCGAGGCGTTGTGGTCTCGGAACTGGTCAAGATCGTCCTTCCGCTCGCCGTTCTGGCCTGGCTGGCCCCAGCGCACCGTCTCTGGAACGCATGGCCCACGCTCCTTACCGCGGCCGTCTCGAGCGGCGCACTGAGCGCGCTGCTGTGGTACATGCTCACTGCCGCCGCAAACAGCATTGCTGCCGCCATTTGAGGCTGGCGCCGCAGACGACACGGAAGTCGTGAGCGCACTGATTTGCCGCGATGAGCTCGCTACCGAACGTCATGGAAATCTGGGCCACCCAGTTAGCGGACGTGCCAATAGGCGTGCACGTAACCTTGCTGCTCGAAGGGTCATATCTTTACGCGCTATGCCGGGGGATGGTGACGATCTAAATGCCACATGCGCTGTCCTGAACGGGACCGTTACGATGGCGCCCCGGTGGGCAGACCGGTCGACGGTCGCCGGAGGGAGGGTCAACTTGTGGGGCTCGATTACAGCTTCGATCTCTACGTCGCACGCGCCGCCCTACATCCCTTGCTCAAGACGGTGGCGGCTCAGGCGGAGCCGTACGGCGACGAGCACACAATTGTCGTGTTTGACGACGGCGACACGCTGACCATGCCGTTCACGAGCCCTTCCGACGCGACGTTGTTCACGTCCGGCCAGACGATCATGGCAAGCCCGCCCGGCCTCCAGCTCAACACGAGCATCCGGTTCCCGGCCGACGAGTACCTGTTGGCATACCAGCCCGCAGAGGCGGTGCACGGATCGCAAGTGTCGATCGGCATCATCTACCTGACCACGTGGGACCGCCCGAACCTGCTGCCGGGCTGCGTCAGCGTGAGCTTCACGGCTGCGACGACCTCCATGAGCCGGCTCTTCGTCGTATCACCGTCGGTGCGTGGCTTCTTCATCGACCTGGCCCGGCACGTCGGCGCCTACCTGTGCATCCTCGACGTCGAGGACGACGGGTTCATCACCCTGTACGCACCTCAGCCGAACCCGATTCTGGAGCAAGTGGGGCGGCTTCGTCCGACCGCCTGAGTATCCGCTTCTGCCGCTGCGAGCGCGCAACGCCTGCTGGCGGCCGTAAGTCGACGGTGGCGGCCCGAGAACGTTGGTAGGGTCTGCCGAGCGGCTGTCGTTATGGAAGGTGCTCCCACTGCGCTGGTGAGTCGGGGCACACGCGAGCGCCGTTGAGTCGGTGCCGTGTCGGCGATGGTCGGAATCGTGTCTGCACTGCGCCGTACCGGTGGTCCGACGCAGCCGTCCGTCTGTGCGTTTTGTCTTCGTGACGATCGACAGTTGGCGACGGCGGCACCAGACTCGCGCCATGACCGCATATGAGCACGTAATTGTGGTCGTTGATCCAACGACCTCGGAGAGTCGGTGGCCAGATGGCCAGTGGAAGCGGCAGACGCCCCCGGGCGGCAGCGCTGAGGTTCGGCAGATCTCCCCGGCCCGGATCATCACCGCAGAGGGGGAACGTTGGCTGCCGAGCATGACCGGTCCTCCCGGCGAATGGCGCAAGCCCTTGGCGGCAAACACCGACCCATTTCAGGCGATACACCTGACCCGTCTGCTGGACGAGTTCACCCGGTTGGGATGGCGGCTGGTGAGCCAGGCTGGTGGATGGCATGCATGGCTGCTGCAGCGCCCATTGACTGACAACGAACAGCCGTCCCCGTGAGTCGCCCAGACCCTCAACTGATCCGCCGAAGGTCACCGGCGCCTGTCCTTTGCACTTATAGGTGCGCGCTCATGCAGCTGGTCGCGCGGGGACGACCGTCACGCTTCGTAGGCCATGTCTGGCCGATGAGCGCCTATACACGCCACGCGTAGGTTGCGCGGCGTGGGCATCTGGACGCATTACTTCGCGGCGACTCGGCAGGAGGTGGCAGCGATGGATCTCGACGGCGGCCCGGGCGGCGGTGGCTGGCCTCACGTGGATTGCAAGGGCTGAATGCTGGAGGTGTGAGAGGTCCAGCGGCTGCTCGACCTCGCGGATCTGGCGCGGTCGGCCTCCGTCGAAGGGCGGCAGCTCTACGTCTGGTCGTCCCTGTAGTCCTCGACGTGCAGCGCCCACAACCGGTCACGTAGCTGTGGTGCCAGACCGTGGCCCAATTCCCGCCTGCAGACCAGCACGAAGCCGTGTGGATCGCGGTGCGTGTGGTTTCGCAGAACGTTGAGCGCCACCAGTGCCTTGTCCGGCCAGTTCCGGACCGATGCCGCCGCGACCGCGGAACCGCTCGTCAAACCTGGCGAATTCTCCGTCGGCTCCTGCCCTGATAGTGAGGCTCCTGCCCCTGAAAATGAGAAGGTGGGATGAAACTCTGGTACCGGTCCCCGGCCCTTTGCCCCTTCATCGGCATCTGCTTCCTGGTGTTGGGTGTGATGGGCACGCTCGTCCTGATGGCGTCGTTCGTCCTGGCATGGCAGACGCCGTATGACGGTGGCCGGACCGGGACTTTCACGCTCACCGAGTTCAAGGGGTGTGACCGGTTCAAGCCACCAGAGCAGCGGTGCCGTTGGTACGGCGATTTCGTCAGCGATGACGGTGCCGTCGTCCACAGCCGCCAGGAGTTGGTCGGGGGCTACCGAAGGGCGCGCAGGCCGGGGAGACGCTGCGCACCCGGGACATCGGACTTTCCCGGCTGATCTATCCGCTCGACCACGAGCCCGAGGGCTTCAGACAGGCGATCAATTTCGGCATCGTTGTTGCGGCGATGTTCGTTCTGGGCCTGGCCCTGAGCCGGCCATGGCGGTTCAGAGCATGGCTTCGATCGAGGTCCAGTCGATCTGCATGATCGTGACGAACTGGGTGACCGCCGCCGACCGCCACCACGCCCACCGACTACTGGACCTGCTCGGCATCACTCAACGACTCTGCCGGGCCCCTGCCGACCCCACGCCTTGGCAAACACTGATCAGATGCACGCTCATGGCACCGCCGTTGGTGTGCGGCGGCTGGCCCGTGCACGTCACAACGGGTGAGCAGCACGGCGAGGCCGTGCCTTCTTGTCCTGCCGATGACCGAGGATCTCTGGTGGTGCTGCGCCGTGCGGATACGCTGCGAGGCGTGTCGTCACGGGAGGATCTCGCCTTCGAGGCGGTGGTCCGACGGATCGCCGCCGGCCCGTATTTCGACGGTCTGGCAGCTGGCCCGCCGGCGCCGCTGCGACCGGCGCCGCCCGCCGCAGTCTCGGAGGCGGAGGAACTGATCGGACAGCCGCTGCCGTCGCTGCTACGCCGGCTCTACCTGGAGGTCGGCAACGGCGGTTTCGGCCCTGGTTACGGTCTCCTCAGCCTCCGCGACCTGCACCGTTCAGGCAGTACCGACGCGCGGGAGGGACGCAAGGGCAGGTTCCTCATCCTGTGCTACTGGGGCTGCGGCATCAGCAGCGAACTGGACCTCGCCGACGGCCAGGTATGGGGCCGCGACCCGAATCCGGACCCGGGCGGCATGCCATGCGCGTTCCCGCAGCACATGACAGTCGTTGATTGGTTCTTGAAGTGGGCGGAGGGCACCCTGCACCAGCCGTGGCTGGTCCAGGACCCGACGACCGGTGTGTGGCGCGGCGCGACCGACGCCGAGTACGCGGCGGTGCTCGAGGACATGTTCGGCCCCGGCAGTCCCGCGGACTGATTGCCGACCGTGGAAATCCACGGCGCGCCGACGTGCGAACGCCACAGCTCAACGACACGCACATCTGCCGCAGGTCTCGCGCGGCGCTGGCACCTTCGCCGTCACAGCGAGTGACGCGTCCCGGCGATGCCGACGCTTCGGGTGTTGCCGAGAAGAGCGCGTCACTGCGAGACGCGGCTGTCCGACCTTCCGGCCATGCGGGCGTCGTGACGGCCAGGGCACCGGACGGCGGCGGGTCTGCCGGTCAGCGCAGTGCGTCGGTGATCGCCTCGGCGGGGGTTGTGGTCGGGCGTCCGATCAGACGCCGCAGGTCGCCGGAGTCGGTGAACATCTCGTCACGGCTCATGGCCAGGTCGGCGCTGACGAGAACGTTCGCCAGTTCCGGGGGTACGCCGGCGTCGAGCAGCGCCCGGGTGAACGTGTCGGCCGGGAGGTCGGTGTACCGGATGCGCTGGCCGGTGACGACCGAGATGGCCGTGGCCAGCTCGGCCAGTGTGAAGGCGTGGTCCCCGCCCAGTTCGTACACCTCGCCGGTGTGGCCGTCGGTGGACAGCACGACCGCGGCGGCGTCGGCGTAGTCGGCGCGCGTCGCGGCGCTGATCCTTCCCCGGCCGGCGGCCCCGATCAGGGCTCCGCCCTGCATCACCCGGGGAAGCTGGGAAGTGTAGTTCTCCAGGTACCAGCCGTTGCGCAGCAATACGCTGGGCAGGCGGTCGCGTAGGTACTCCTCCGTGGCACTGTGGGTCGGGGCGAGGCTTGCCGTGGACGTGTCCGCGTGAAGCATGCTCGTGTACGCGACCAGGGAGATGCTCGCCGCGACGGCGGCGTCGATGGCGCGCCGGTGGTTGGCGACACGCTCGCTCGGAGTCGTGGTGGAGACCAGCAGAAGTTTCTCCGCGCCCTCGAAGGCCGCCGCGAGGCTGGCCGGCTCGGCGAAGTCGGCCCGGCGGACCGTGACACCGCGGTCGGCGAGGTCCTTGATCTTCGTGACGTCACGGCTGGTCGCGACGATCCGCGAAGCTGGGACACCGCGGTTCAGAAGCGCTTCGACGGTGTGCCGGCCCAGCTGTCCAGAGGCGGCGGTAACAACGATCGACATGGTGATGGCCCCTTCCGCCGCGGAGCATCCGCAGCGCTGCCACCACGATGACCTGCTCGCTCTCCTTTGGTAAGGACGCACTTGCGGGTAAGGTGATCACCTCGACGTAAGGATCGAGGTGGGGTCGGTGACGACGTACCGGGACGTGAACGAGCACACATCCTCGTGGGACCCCTACGTGCGTGGCTGTCCGTCGCGTGACGTGCTCGACCAGATCGGCAGCAAGTGGGCGGTGCTCGTGCTGGGGGAGCTCGGCCGGCATGGGGCGTGCCGTTTCACGCAGCTGCGGCAGCGGCTTTCAGGGATCAGCGAGAAGATGCTCGCCCAGACGCTGCGTACGCTGGAGCGCGACGGCCTGCTGCTCCGGACGGTGTACCCGGAGACGCCGATCCGCGTGGAGTACGAGCTGACACCGCTCGGCGAGACCCTGCGAGGCCCCCTGAAGGCGCTCACGGACTGGTCGGTGCAGCACATCAGGGAAGTTCTCGAAGCTCGTGAGGAGTACGACGAGCGCGCCGGGAAGCGATAGAGGGTCCGCTTCTCGCTGAGTGACTTTCGCGGGATCTGCAACGACACCGGCGAAGACGCCGAGATCGGTCGGTGCCGGAACGGGGCGCGGAGCCCTCTGTAGGTCATGCTTCCCCGATCGGCGCCGCGGGCAGGGGCCGGAGGATTTGCCAATCAGGAGCCGCGGTCTGTTCAGCAGCGCCCCGGTGCCGTTCGTCGGCGCGGCGCGATGCGCTGCCCTGCAGCGCCGCCGGCCATGGCGACCCAGCCCCTGCCAGAGCCCGTCGAACCAGTTGCTGCTGCTGCGGCCGAGGTCCGGCCCCGGGCGCCGCACGCCGGTCGGCTGGTCAGGCGGCGCCCAGGTGACCGGTACCGTGGCCCTGGGGTCCCAGCAGATCCCCTGTTGGTTCGCAGCCGGGCTCAAGGTTGCCGGTCGCACCATGTTGGATGCGTTTGGTATCGCTGGCAACGCCCGGGATCGGCCGCCGGGTCCCGCCGTGGCCGGGTATGGCCGACGTGCTCGGCCGGACGCCGCTGAGCGTCAAGCTCGTCGTGGCGGTGCTCGGGCTGGTCACCAGCGCCGTGACGGTCGTGGGCGCGGCCACCGTCACCGCGTTGCGCGAGGAGCTCACCGGCCGCATCGACCGCCAGCTCGCCGACCTCGGCGACCAGGCCCGCAAGCAGCTCGCCGCCGGGCACACCGAGCTGCGACTCCCGGTACCGGAGGACCAGGAAGAGAGCCTGAAGTTCCCCGACCTGTTCCTCGTCGAGTCGCTGGACACCGACCGCCGGCTGGTCAGCTCGTTGCCGCGCCGGCTGCCCGCGGACCCGCCCGACCTCAAGCGCGCCGACCTGTCCAGGACCGGGCCGTTCACGGTACGCGGCCTGCACGGCACGATGCGGTGGCGGGTCCTCTCCGTCAACGCGCCGGGCGACCAGCACATCGTCATCGGCGCCCAGCTGTCCGATGTGGACGGTACCGTCGGCCGGATGGTCTGGTTCGTGCTGCTGGTTGGGCTGAGCATCGTCGCGACGGTGGCCGTCCTGGCCGTCTGGCTGGTCCAGGCCAGCCTGCGGCCGCTCGCCCAGATCGAGCAGACCACGGCAGTGATCGCGGCTGGCGACCTGTCCCGGCGGGCGCCCGAACTCGACCCGCGCACCGAGGTCGGCCGGCTGGGCCGGGCGTTCAACCTGATGATCGAGCAGATCGAGGACGCCTTCGCGGCCCGATCGGCGTCCGAGGCGACCGCCCGCTCGTCGGAGGAGAAGATGCGCCGGTTCGTCGCCGACGCCTCGCACGAGCTGCGCACGCCGCTCACCATCATTCGTGGGTTCGCCGAACTGTACCGCCACGGCGTCGTCCAGGACCCGCAGGAGGCCGCCGGGCTGGTGGGGCGCATCGAGGACCAGGCCCGGCGGATGGCCGTGCTCGTCGAGGATCTGCTGCTGTTGGCCCGCCTCGACCAGCAGCGCCCGCTCGCCGTGGACCCGGTCGACCTGGTGGGGCTCGCCTCCGACGTCCTGGAGGGCTTCCACGCTGTGGCGCGCCACCGATCGCTCGCGCTGGACGTCGCCACGCCGGCGCCGCTGGTCGTCACCGGCGACGAGCAACGGCTGCGCCAGGTCATCGCCAACCTCGTCGCCAACGCCCTCACCCACACAGGCGTCGACGCCGACGTGACGGTGCGGCTGTCGCGCCGCCCTGGGCAGGCCGTGGTCGAGGTGACCGACACCGGGCCCGGGCTCGGTCCCGACGAGGCGCAGCACGTCTTCGAGCGGTTCTACCGCGCCGACCCGGCCCGCACCCGGACCAGCGGGAAGACCGGCACCGGACTGGGCTTGGCGATCGTCGCAGCGATTGTCACCGCGCACGCGGGAACCGTCGAGGTCGACAGCGACCCGGGCCAGGCCACCACGTTCCGCGTGCTGCTCCCGACCTCCGAGCAGCGATCAGGCCAGTAAGGCCGGCGGGCGGCGCAGCATCTATCCGATGCGCCAGCGGCCGCGGTCGGCGTCAGCGCATCCGCGGCCGGACGCTTCGCCGGATCGCCACCCTCGGCGTCGTTGCCGCAGAGGACGGTCTGGATGCTGGCGTCGGCGAGGACGTCGTCGATGAGGGCGGGGAACTTCCCGTCGCGGTCCCTGATCAGGTAGCGCGCCCGGCAGCCCGCGTTCTCGAGGTCCATCACGAGGTTCTTGATGGCCTGTGCCACCCGGCCCGCGGTCGGGTGCCCGGTGGTGCCGAGGATGCGGATACGGCGGTTGGCGTGCTCGATGACGGCGAGGATGTACTGGCGCTGCCCGGTCAGGGTGACGGTCTCGATGAAGTCGCAGGCGAGCAGCGTTTCGGCTTGGTAGCGCAAACCGCCTCACGATCCTCGCACGGGCCGCCGGTCGGCGGCTCGGCCACCTGTCGTGCTCGGCGACCGCGCGACGGCGTGACCCGTCGGTGATTCCAGGCTCAGTGGAGCGTGGAGCGGCGGGTCGGGCAGAGGCGGAGGTGTTCGGTCCTCACCACCTCCTTGGGGACGTCCACTCGCAACGGTGACCGGGTGAGCCACACGAGCGCGTGCTCCTGCTCGCGGATCGGCAGGCGGGGGAAGTTGTTCGCGGCGTACTCGGTCCGTAGCACCGCCAAAGTGTCCTTCGTGCTGTCGGTGGGGTCAGGGAAAGGCCCGGACCAGTACCAGATGGTCGCGTGCAGGACCGTTTCGGAGCCGGCGGCGCCGCGGTCGAAGACCGGCACCGCGACGATCTCGCGCAGCAGCAGGACGTCGTCCGAGTCGAGCATCGTCGCGTTCGCCGCCGGCCCGTGCTCGGTCCATACCGGGCCGGAGTAGAAGGCCGTCAGGCCGGCCCGGCGCGAGGGCATGTCGGTGAATCCGCGCAGCCACACGAACTGGTCGGGCCGGTCGAGATCGCGGAACTGGCCCAGCACGGCCATCCCGAGCTCCTCCTGGGTCTCGACGAACTCGCGGTCGAACAGATCGATCAGTTCGTCGCGGCGCCCCTCGCGCAGGGTGTACCGGCGCAGCTCGACGATCATGCCAGGGTCCTTTCCAGAACGTCGGTGACGGTCCAGTGCGCGAGCGCCGTCCGGAACGCGTCGGTCGCCTCGTCGTACAGGCCGGTCAGCACCGGACGGATGCCGCGCCCGACCGGGCACGCCAGGTTGGGCTCGCAGTGGTGCAAGGCGAGCAGCGGCTCCGGCGAGACGGCGAGCCACACGTCCAGCAGCGTGATCTCTGCTGCCGGCCGCCCGAGGCAGAAGCCCGCGCCCTTACCGCGGCGCGCCGTCACCAGGCCGGCCCGCCGCAGGTCACCGAGGCTGCGCCGGACGACGACCGCGTTCGTGTTGACGCTTGCCGCCACCTCCTCGGAGGTGAGCACCCCTCGCCCTTGCCGCCTGGCCAGTTCCAGCCACGCCAAGGCGTGAGCTGCGATCGTCACCCTGCTGTTCGCCGCCACCGCGACAGCCTCGCCGACGCACCTCGTGAAAGCAACCGTTTCTGTTACATCTACGGCCCGGGCGCGTACAGACGTCGTAGGGGCGGGCGCCCGCCCTCACTGACCGGGGCGGCCCGCGGCCGTGTGACCGACGGCCCTCATGAGGTGACGTGCTGCAGGACCGGGACGATCCGGAAGTCGACGGTGGTGTGGTCGATGGTCGCGTGGACCGGGGAGCCGGCCATCTCGGTCATGATCCCTGAGGCACTGCGCCGGCCGTGCGCGGCGGAGTCCCACGCGACGATGTCGGTGATCGTGCCGTCGCCGTCTTCGGTGATGCGACGCCAGCGGAAGCCGGGCTGGCGCCGCAGGTAGTCGTTGATGTCGTCGTTGGCTCTGACGAAGTCGGCGCCGGTCAGGCCGGGCACGAGCCGGAAGGTCGTCATCTCGAGCGCTTCGCTCATGCTCGTACTCCTTGTCGAAAGTGCTCAGCCCTGCGCGGTGGAGCGGATGATGAGCTCGTTGACGTCGACGGTGCCGGGCTGGGCGATCGCGTAGGCGATGGCGTCGGCGACCGCGGAGGCGGGCATTCCCAGCTCCTCGGCCGCCGCGTGAGCCGCCGCCCGCACCTCGGGGTCACCCCCGCGGTCGGTGAGTTCCGAGTGGGTGTACCCCGGGCTCACCAGGGTCACCCGGACGTCCCGGCTTTCCTGGCGCAGCCCTTCGGTGAGGGCCCGGACGGCGTACTTGGTGGCGCAGTACAGCGCGGCCGTCGGGTCGACGCGGTAGGCGGCGGACGATCCGATGTTGATGATGTGGCCCTGGCCGCGGGCTCGCATGAGCGGCAGGGCGGCGGCGATGCCGTACATCGTGCCGCGCAGGTTCACGTCGATCATCTGCTCCCATTCGTCGATTCGCAGCGCGTCGAGCGTGGACAGGGCCATCACGCCGGCGTTGTTGACCAGCACGTCGATGTGGCCGTGCCGGTCGTGGACGTCCTCGACGAAGGCGCGCACGCTGTCCCGGCCGGTCACGTCGAGTTCCCGGTAGTCGGCCGCGGCGCCGGCGGAGCGCAGTTGCTCGACGAGCACGGCGAGGCGGTCAACGCGTCGGGCGCCGAGGACGACGTGGTGGCCGTCGGCGGCCAGGCGGCGGGCGGTCGCCTCGCCGATGCCGCTGCTCGCGCCGGTAATGAGGACAATCTTGGAGGGTGCGCTGGTCATTGCTGCTCCCGGGGCTCGGTCGTGGCTGCGGCGAAGCGCCGCGGGTGCAACGATCCGGCCGGTCGGAGGGCCGGAGAAGGCCGCGGCTTCCGGGGTCCACGGCACCCAGGAACGGCACGCCCCCGCCGGGCGGGTCCGCCGCCCGAGGCCGGCGACCTCGACCGGCGCGGCGGCGCAGCGGCCCAGCAGCTCGCGGGCGTCGCGATGGCCCCGCTTGACGAGCGTGCGCAGTCCGCGCCCGATCAGGCGCGTGGTGTTCTCGTCCGGCGCACCGAGCCAGCGCAGCGCCGTTTCGAGGGCGATGTCCGGATGCTGGCGGCTCAAGTCGTTGAGGTGCTCGGCGACCGAGCGGCGGACGTATTCGCTGTCGTCGCGATAGAGGGCGTCAAGGACGTGGAGGGTAGCCCGGGGCCGGGCCAGGATGCCGGCGACCCGTTCCGCCCCGGGCAGCAGCGGCCGGGTGCCTTCCGCGGCGAGGCGGCGTACGTCCTCGTCGGGTGAGGCGGTCCAGGTGCGGATGATGCCGAGGGCGCGGTCGAGGTCGTGGCCGAGCAGCGTGCGGAGGGCGAACTCGGAGGTGAGACGGCCGGTCAGCTCGGCGAGCAGGGCCATGGCGTCGTCGAACGCGTCCGTCCCTCCGAAGGCCACGGCCCTGGTGGCGACCGCGCTGGTCACCGGCCGGATCAGCCATCCGCGCAACGGAGGATGCCTGGCCCGCGCGGCCCGCCGGATCGTGCCGGCGAGGCTGGTGTACCCGCCGGGGAGGTCCGCCAGGAGGGCGTCCCTGAGCAGGTCGCTGCGCTCCGGCAGCCGGCGGTTCGCGAGGTTGCCGGCGGCGACGCAGAGCGCGGTGAGCGGCGTCCCCGGCGCGGCGGCCGCGATCGCCCGGATCAGCATTCTGGCGGTGTGCTCACCGATGAGGTCGTCGGCGAAGGGCATGGGAGTCTCCGGGTCGTGTCGTCGGACCGGCGCGCCGCCGGTCAGCCAATGCTGCGGACGCCAGCGGGCGGACGGCAGGACGCGGCTACCGGGGAGCACGGCACCCTGGCAGGCCGACGAACAGGCGCTTTAGGCTGGTCGACATGGCCGCTGCCGACAACCGGCTCGGGGAGTTCCTCCGGGCCCACCGCGCCCGCGTCGACCCCCGGGAGGTCGGGCTGCGCGGGGGCGGCGACCGCCGGGTGGCCGGGCTGCGCCGCGAGGAGATCGCGGTGCTGGCCGGTGTGAGCGTTGACTACTACGCCCGCCTCGAGCAGGGCCGGGAGCGTCACCCCTCCCCGCAGGTTCTCGACGCGATCGGACGGACCCTGCGCCTCGACCCGGACGCGCGCGGCCACCTCTTCCGCCTCGCCGGACTGAACCCCAGCCTGGGCCCGGACAACTCCCGGGATGGTGTCCACCCGGCCCTGCTGCGACTGCTGGACGCCTTTCCCGCCTCCGCCGCCTATGTGCTCAGCCCTGCGTTCGACGTCCTGGCCACCAACAGCGTCGCGGCGGCGCTGCTCTCCCCGTTCGCGGGCGCGACCAACATGGTCCGGGTGCTGTTCCAGCATCCACGGGCGCGCTCCGTCTTCCCCGAGTGGCCGACCCTGACCGAGAACGTCGTGCACGCCCTGCGGCTCAACGCCGGCCTGTTCCCCGACGACCCGGAGATCCAGGCCCTCGTGGCCGGCCTGCGGCACGACTCGCCGGAGTTCCGCCGCCTCTGGGCGGAGCACACGGTGCGCGGCCTGATCCGCATGTTCAAGGTCGTGCAGCACCCGGACGCCGGGCGGATCGAGCTGACCTACCAGACCTTCGACGTCCGCGACGCGCCCGGCCAGCAACTGCTGGTCGGCACGCCCGAGCCGGGCAGCCGCAGCGCTGAGGCTCTCGGCTACCTGGCGGCCGTCCACGCACCGGCCTGAGCGCCCACCCGGACACGGGCCCTGCCGTGGCGCAGGGCGCTCGCGCGGGCAGGTTCATCCGGTCGTGGTGAGCCGGCTGCGGTAGGCGCGCGGCGAGCGGCCGGTGGTCCGTTTGAACGCGACGCTGAGCGCACTCTCCGAGCCGTAGCCGACCGCGCGGGCGATCGTGGCGACGGTGTCGTCGCTGCGCCGGAGCCGGTCGGCGGCGAGCTCGATGCGCCACTCGGTGAGGTACTCCAGGGGGCCCTTGCCGACCACGTCCTTGAACCGAGCCGCCAGCGCCGACCGCGAGACGGCGACGACCCGGGCCAGCTCCGCCACGGTCCATGCGTGGGCCGGCCGGGCATGCATCGCTCGCAGTGCGGCGGCAACCGTCGGATCGGTCAGGCCGGCCAGCCAGCCGGTGCGGCGACCGGGGTCGCGGGCGAGATGCAGGCGCAGCATCCGCACCAGCATGACGATGGCGAGTCGCTCGGCGACGAGCGTGGCCCCCAGCGGCCTGCCCCGCAGCTCGGCGTCGAGCTCGTCCAGGGCCCACCGCACCGTGCCGGCCTCCGCCGCCCCGCCCGGCACGTGGATCACCGGCGGAAGGCTGTGCAGCAGCAGGGCCTGGGCCCGTTCGGTGAAGGTGAACGCGGCGCCGATGAGGAAGACCTCGTCGCCCTCGCCGGCGTGGGCCGGCCCGTCGCCGGCCGCCGCGAAGATCGGGTATGCCGGCTCGGCCGGCCGGCCGGGGTCGCTGGCGAGGGTGAACCCCAGGGGCCGGGTCAGCAGGAAGCAGTCGCCCTCGTCGAGGTGGACCGGATCTCCCACGCCGTCCACCCGCAGCCAGCAGGAGCCGCGCCGGACGGCGTTGAACTTGGACCCCGCCGGCGGGGGAAACCGGACCGCCCAGTCGCCACCGGCAACCAGCCCCGCCGACACCTCGCTCGTCGCGTCGAGCAGGGCCAGCACATCCTCCAACGGGTCCACCGCGACCTCCTCTGGACGGACGCGAAAGAGCGGCAGACGCTGAACCATGTGGGTCCGGGCCGCACGTTCCTACGGTTGCCATCATGACAGCCACTACACGTCTGACCACGCCGTTCGGCGCTCGGGCAACGGCCGCCGAGATCCTCGCCGGCGTCGACATCACCGGGCGCCGGATGATCGTCACCGGGGGTTCCTCCGGCATCGGCAGGGAGACCGTCCGCGCGCTGGCCGGCGCCGGCGCCGAGGTCACCGTCGCCACCCGCGATCCGGGTCAGGCCGCGGACCTGGTGAAGGAGTTCGCCGGGCCGGGCCCGGGCAGCGTCCGGGCAGCCGCCATCGACCTGGCCGACCTGTCGTCGGTCGACGCCTTCGTCGCAGCCTGGGAGGGACCGCTGCACGCGCTGGTCGCCAACGCCGGCGTCATGGCCGTGCCGACCCGCCGGCTCACCGCGCAAGGGTGGGAGCTACAACTCGCCACCAACTACCTCGGTCACTTCGCGCTCGCCCGCGGCCTGCGTGACAACCTCCGCGCCGCCGGTTCGGCCCGGGTGGTGGTGCTCAGCTCCGGGGCGCAGCTGCGCCGGGCGTTCGACTTCGACGACCCGCACTTCGAGCGCCAGCCGTACGAGCCTTGGCCGGCGTACTTTCAATCCAAGACCGCCGATGTCCTGCTCGTCGTCGGCATCGCCCGGCGCTGGGCCGCGGACGGGATCACCGCCAACGCCGCCAACCCCGGCTACATCATGACCAAACTGCAGCGGTACCTGGAGCACGACACCCTGCGCGCGTTCGGGGTGACGATCGACGAGGCGGGCAACCACACGGTGCCGGACTATTACAAGAGCCCCGCTCAGGGGGCGGGCACCTCCGTGCTGCTGGCGGCGTCGCCGCTGCTGGAGGGCGTCACCGGCGGCTACTTCGAGGGCAACCAGGAAGCGGCGATCGTGCCGGGCGGCCCGGACGCTCTCGCCGGGGTGGCGCAGCACGCCGTCGACCCGGCCGCCGCCGACCGGCTCTGGTCGTACGCCGAGCGGGTGCTGGCCTCCCGCTGAGCCGCAGGCCGGGTCACGGCCTCAACCATGATTCACCCACCGATAGCCGCAGGCCGGGGCGCGGCCTGAACCATGGTTCACCCGCCGATAGCCGGCTACCCCCGCCGGTGCGACAACGAACAGGAAGCCGTTGTCATGAGCGACGAGCGCAAGGTTCAGGAAATCCTGGCCCGCCACGTCCGCGCCACGGACCGGCGCGACGGCAAGACGCAGGGTGCCCTGTTCACCGACGACGCGGTCGTGCAGAGCTTCTGCAAGACCGGCGCCGACGCCTACGAGCCGGTCGCCCCACCGCTGATCGGCGGGGCGGCCGTGGGCTACGCGGTCGACAACTACATGACTGCCCACCCGCAGGGCGGTTCCAGCCACCACGTGACCGCCGACCACATCATCGAGGTCGACGGCGAGCACGCCCACATGAACGCCCAGTTCGTCGTCCTGCGAATTCAGGCCACCGCGCGCCCGGCCGGCGGCTGGCCGGGCGGTGCCTTCGGTGCCCAGGGCAGCGTGCAGCCGATCGAGTCCGGGTACTACGACACCGACCTGCGCCGGATAGACGGTGAGGGGAGGATCGTGGGTCACCGCATCCTGCTGGACATGCCGTACGTCATCCCAGGAGTGTGACGACGGCGGCGTGTACCGCCGATGACGTCCCGGTGCATACTGGATCAGGCAATCTGCCGCTGGGGTGATCATGACGAGTCGGTCTCGTGGAACGCCGGTGCGCCGCATCGGCATCCTCGTCCACGACAACGTCACGATGCTCGACGTGGCCGGACCGGCGGATGTGTTCGGTCACGCCAACGCCTTCGGGGCGAACTATCGGACCGTGCTGATCTCGGTGGACGGCTGTGACGCGACGGCGTCGAACGGGCTCGGCCTGCGAGCCGGCGTGGCCTTCGCAGACGCGGGCCCGCTCGACACCGTGATCGTCCCCGGCGCCTACGGCATGGTGGACCGGCCACTGCCCGCGTCCCTGGTCGACGCCGTCGCGACGCTCACGGCGAGCGCGCGGCGTACGACCTCGGTCTGTACGGGCTCGTTCCTGCTGGCACAGGTCGGTCTGCTCGACGGCCGCAACGCCACCACGCACTGGGGCCAGACGCAGCGGTTCCGTGCCGCATACCCGCGGGTCAAGGTCCAGGACGACGTGCTGTTCGTGCGGGACGGCTCGATCATCACGGCCGCCGGCCTCGGATCCGGCATGGATCTCGCGCTCACCTTGGTGGAGGACGACCACGGACCGGCCATGGCCCGCGACGTCGCGCGCCAGATGCTGATCTTCATGCAGCGGCCGGGCGGACTGTCACAGTTCTCCGCCCGGTCCCGGGCGTCAGTGCCGGCAGACCGGACACTGCGCGTCCTGCTCGACACCATCGCCGCCGACCCCGCGGCCCGGTATTCGCTCGCCGAGATGGCCCGCGTCGCGAGCGTCAGCACCCGCCAGCTCGCCCGGCTGTTCCACGAAGAGCTCCGCACGACCCCCACGCGCTACGTCGAGAGCGTCCGCATCGAAGCCGCGCAGGCCTTCCTGCAGCACGGGCACACCGTCGCCATGGCGGCCAAGCTCAGCGGTTTCGGCAGCGCCGAGACGTTGCGGCGGGTCTTCGTGGCCCGGCTGGGCGTCAGCCCCTCCGGCTACGCCGGACGACTGCGGCGGACGTGACGGCCCGACACCGGTGACCCCGCTTGGGGGACACCGCAGCGGGCAGGATCCGTGGGCTCCACGGCAGGCGGCGCACTTACCGCAGCACCCGGGTCGGCACACGCTTGGGATGCGCTGCGCCAGCAGCGACCTGAGCGAGGAACGAGCGATCACCGAGGGGGATCCATGAATGTCGCACCCAGCCACCCGGGCGACCGCCCGATGATGCACGCGCTGGTCGTGGATGAGGTCGGTGCCGACTTCACCCTGCGCAGGATCGCCCGGCCCGCGCCGGCCGAAGGCGAGGTCGTCGTCCGGATCGTGGCCAGTGGCGTCAATCCGCTCGACATCAAGATCCGGGCCGGCACGGCGGCACACGCCCGCGTCACCTTCCCCGCCGTGCTCGGCATCGACCTGGCCGGCGTCGTCACCGAGATCGGCGCCGGCGTGACCGGCTTCGACATCGGCGACGAGGTCTACGGCATGGCCGGAGGGATCGGCGACCGGCAGGGCTCCCTGGCCGAGTACTCCGCCGTCGACGCCGACCTGCTCGCACCGAAGCCCGCCCGGCTGAGCATGGCCGAAGCTGCGGCCTTGCCGCTGGCGGTCATCACGGCCTGGGAGGGCCTCGTCGACCGTGCGAACGTCCACGACCGGCAACTGGTCCTGGTCCACGGCGGCGCGGGCGGCGTTGGGCACGTCGCCATCCAGATCGCCCTGGCCCGCGGCGCCACCGTCTTCGCCACCGGCACCGGTGCGAGCCTCGACGTCATCCGCCGCCTCGGCGCCGAACCGATCGACTACCGCGCCACGAGCGTGGCGGACTACGTCGCGGCGGCCACCGGCGGCCGGGGATTCGACGTCATCTTCGACACCGTCGGGGGGCGCACGCTCGACGATTCCTTCGCCGCCGTCCGGCACTACACCGGGCACGTGGTCAGCGTCCTCGGCTGGGGCTCGCACAGCCTGGCACCGCTGAGCTTCCGCGGCGCCACCTACTCCGGCGTCTTCACGCTGATACCGATCCTCACCGGCACCGGGCGGGCACACCACGGCGAGATCCTGGGCGAGGCGGCCCGCCTGGTCGACACCGGAAAGCTCACCCCCATCCTCGATCCCGGCACCTACGACATGAGCACCGTCGCCCTCGCCCACCAGGCGGTAGAGAGCGGAACGGCCCGGGGCAAAGTCGTCGTCGACATCGGCACCGCGCACTGACCAGTTCCGATGGAAGCCGTGGCGTGTGGATGCGGCTGCTGGATCAAGGGCATGCCGTGCAGTAGGTCGTCGGTCGTCGGGAATGAGCTGGGCGATGGCAGCCGATGATGTCCGGGCTGATCTCGCGACCTCTTCTGGCCGTAGCCGTCGGGTTCACTGGTCGCCGGTCAAGTGTGCCGGCGCTTGCCGGCGATCATGTCGACGAGGGTGTCGGTGAGGTCTTCGGCGGAGACGCCGCCCCACTTGGGGTCGGTGAGCTGGCCGCTGGCCGCCAGGCCGGCGATCCCGTTCGCGCTGCTGATGAGCAGGGCTGCGTATCGGCGGGCGTCCTGCTCGCCGACCAGGTCGGCGACGACGGTCAGGAACTCGGTTTGGCTGCGCTGGGCGGCACGGGCGAGTGCCGTGGGGTCGCCGGGTGGGTTGCTGAACATGAGCTGGTAAAGGTGTCGCTGCCGCGGACGCCGGGGACAGCTAACCCGGACGATCTCGGACAGGGGATGGGTGGGCCGACCGGATCCGGAGGGCGCCGCCGTCCTGAACAACCTGGTTGCGCGGCTGCGCCTGCGGAAGGCGTGGGCGGGTGACCCGTTCTACACGCTGATCACCAGGCGGGTCAGCGAGGTCAGTGACTGGCCCGGCACGTACAGCGTGAGCTTGTTCGCGGAGGACATCATCGGCATCCTGCACCAACTGGGCACCGGCGCGCAGGAAGGGGCCTGGCGTGCCGACGGTTTGCGGCACCAGGCACTCTGAGGGTCGTGGGCGACACCTACATCCGTTTGATCCCGACCGATCCGGGCCGGCAGCCTGAGCCTGCGACAGCGGTGTCCGTCGCGGCTCATGTGGCAAGCCTGCTGTCAGGGCGGGCGACGCTGTCGAGCGGGTGGAAGTCACGTTCTATGGCCGGGTAACCCTGATCGACGCCGGCATGCGGTTCGAGATCAGTGCGGCGAATCCCACTCGAGCTCAGGACGAACTCGACGCGGACGAACTCGCACACGTGGCTGATCTCCCCGGCCACCCACTCGCGCAGGTCATCGCGCACGACTGATGTACGCCGGTTCGCGATCGCATCCGTTGCACGCATGCACGGATCCGCCGCGGTGAGCGCGGTTGTTGCGGGCTGCGAGTGCTCCACTGGCGAGTTGCAGCGTGGGTCGAAGGCATCGCGAGCGACGTGGTACGGAGTCCGATCTGTATCAGGTAAAGTGCCCGGGCGTGAAGATCCGCACCGCGCTCATCGCCGGCAGCGCCGTCCTGGCCCTGCTCGTCCTGCCGGGCTGCGGCGGGCGCAACGTCGGGGTCATCCAAGGCTTCATCTTGCTCAGCAGCGAGTCCTCGCCGCTGAGTGGCGAGCGTGGCATCCCCGGCACGGTGACGGTCAGCCGCGACGGCAAGGATCTGGACCACAAGACGCTGGTGCTGCGGGGCCGCTACACGTTCAAGCTGTCGCCCGGCAAGTACCACCTGACGGCCAAGACTGCGCAGGCCGGCACCAGCTGTGTGGCCGAGGACATCAACCTCGACGGCGGCGAAACCCGCGAGGTCATCATGCATTGCTACACCAAGTAGGCCAACAGCGCTGCACGAGGTCGGGAGGGCCACCCACCCCGCCGGGCTACCGGAGGAAAGCGGGACGCCATCGGGCCAGAGACCCCCGACCGGCGGTCGGGTGGTCGTGGCTGTCCCTTCGGATGCCCGGATGCTCACCGCGACACTGTTCCTGAGTGGCGCAGCCGGGCCGTAGGATGCCGCGCTGTGCGCTTCTGCGCCACCGTCTTCCTGCCGCCGACGCCCCCGGCAGATGTCGAGGCTGCCGTCGCCGCGGCGCTCGCCCCGTACAACCGCGACGACTACACCCACGGCCCCTTCGACCCCTCGGCGACCTGGGACCATTGGCGGCCGGCCGGCGATGCGGCCGCGTTCCCCGCTGCTGCCGCGTGGCCTCGGCCGCCTGCGCCCCGGGCGGCGACGAGTCGCCTACGCGGCCCCCAAGGCGGCGATCGACTTCGCGGCGGTGCAGGACCGTGCCGTGCGGCACGCGGCCGGCGAGTTCGACGCGTGGGCCGCTCTGACCGCGGCCCACCCCGGCACCCGCCCCTTGTCGGACTTCGACGGCCAGGGCGACTGGCTGGCTCAGCCTGCGGTCCAGGCGGTCGCCACCGCGGCAGCGACCCAGCGCCACCCGTACTTCACGTTCCAGTTCCTGCTCGCCGATCCGGTCGTCACCCTCGCCGACGGCCGCGACGCCCATCTGGCCCAGGCTGCCGCCCACGCCCTGTCCACCTACGTCTGCATCACCCTGACCGGCGACTGGCTGAGCGAGGAGACCGGCGACCGCGGTGCCGACGAGCACGCTCTGGCGCTGAGCTCCTACCTCGAATCGGTCGCACCTGACACGCTCGTGGTCCGGGTGCGCTGTCACGCGCGAGCGGGGAAGACGCGCCCGGGCAAATGACCGGCACGTGCGCGCGAGGACCTCTGCGACAGACCCTCGGACGCGCCACCCTTGATCACCTGCGCGGACATACCGCTGATCTCGCGCCGTCGGGTCGTCGCAGCGAGCGACGCGCCCCACCGGCACCGTCGCTTGCTGCTTTGTGGATGAACGTGGCTGAAGTCCGAGATCTATTCTTTGGCGGTTCGAGCGGCTGCGAGTGGCTGCGAGTACTCACGGGGAGGGCCTGTGTCGGTGTGGGCGGGCGTACGGCAGCGGGTTGAGGCGTTACGGGCGCGTAGCGCGGACGGGCGGGTCTTCGGGGCATCCGCACACGGTTTCGTGCTGGAGCCGGCCCTGACCATGGATGAGCTTGCCGACCTGGAGGCGTACCTCGGCGTGGTGCTGCCGGAGGAGTACCGCTCGTTTCTCACCGAGGTCGGTGCGGGTGGTGCGGGTCCGACGTACGGTGTCTTCCCGGTCCGCCGCGAGCCGGCAGGCACCTGGCGCTGGCACGGCGACGGCGCGGACCTGACGAGGGTGCCGCTGCTCGCGACGCCGTTTCCGGTGCGGCGGATCAGTTCGGTCGTGCTCGCCGAGCTGCAGCAGAGCTGCCCCGATGAGGTGGACTTCGACGATGAGGTGGCGTTCGACGCCGCGATGCAGGCGTACGAGGAGCGCGTCGAGGCGCTGCTGTGGGACGACGCGTTGACGGCCGGCGCGATCTGTCTCGAGCATCTCGGTTGCGCTCAGCGCACGTGGCTCGTGGTGAGCGGGCCCGCTCGAGGGCAGATGTGGGATGACCCGCGGTCCGACGAGCTCGACCTGCGCCCGGTGCTCGGTCCGGGCGGGTCGACACCGGTGACGTTCGGGGCGTGGTACCTGCGGTGGCTCGATGCCGCCGAACGTGCCACAGGCTGACCGACACTCAATCGTCATGATCGAGTCGGGGGCGCCACGGCAGCCCGGGTCTCCCACGTTGTCCGATCCCGCGATCCGTGCGCTGGGGGAAGGGGCGGTTCAGCGGCGTGATGGCCCGGCGGCTGGCTGAACCGCGGTCGCGGAGCCGGGCCCACCGTCCGCTCTGGCCTGTGGAAGTTTCGTATCGATCGGCGCCTGTCCCTCGCAGGCATCGACACATGGCGATTGAGTGTTGACGCGGTGGCAGGGCCGTTCCTAGGGTTCGGGTCAGCCGGCCTGAGGTGCTGTCGACCTCGGCGGACGCCGGTTCTCAGTCCTGCGTCGGAAGGATGAGCGTCATGGCTGTCTCCGGGCGCTCCGCGGCCCTGGCCATCATCGGGGGTGCGGCGAGCACGGCCGCGCTCGCGCTGCTGATGACACCGGCGATGGCCGGTGGCGCGCCGCCGCAGTCCGCCGCCCCGGCGGCCGCTCTGACGGGCTCGTGCGGCGCCACCGCGCACATGGACTCGCAATGGTACGGCGGCGAGATCGTCACCGTCACGATCACCAACACGTCGGCGGCGGCCGCGACGAAGTGGGCCGCGACCTGGACGCTCGCGACCGGCCAGCAGGTCGTGTCGGCGTGGAACGCCACCGTCACCACGACCGGCGGCATCACCACCGCGGCCAACGCGTCCTACAACGGCGCGCTGGCGCCCGGCGCGTCGACGACCTTCGGCATGCAGCTGTCCGGCCCGGCCGTGGCTCCCACGCCCAGCTGCACCAACAACGCCCCCGGCACGTCCACCGACGCCGACGTCACGCTCACCGAGGCCGACACCGGCCGCACCCTCACGCTGCAGGTCGGGCAGACCGTCGCCGTGCACCTCGGATCGCAGTACCTGCCGCCCACGGCGGGCGGCACCAACCTCGTGCAGCTCTCGTCGGCCGGTGGCTACCCGAGCGGCCAGCCGGTCGCCGCCCTGTACCGCGCGGTGGTGCCAGGCCCGGTCGACATCACCACCCACACGGACGCCGCCTGCCTGCACGACCCGCTGCCGTGCGCCATCCCGATCGCGCTGTGGCAGGTGCACATCAACGTGGCCGACGTGCCGTCCACCGGCCAGACCGTCACCCTCACCCAGATCGACAACACCCGCCTTCTGAGCCTGCACGTCGGCGACCTGCTCGTGGTGCAACTGCCCAGCATGTACCGGCCGCTGGAGCTGTCCAACCACGGCCTGCTGCTCCTGCGCGACACCACTGGTGGCTACCCCACCGGCCAGCCGCTTACCGCCCGCTACACAGCCGCGATCCAGGGCCGGACCGACTTGGGAACGGTCACCGACAGCGCCTGCATGCACCAGCCCACCCCGTGCCCGACACCGGCGGTCGCGTGGACCGTCCACCTCACGGTCACCGCCTGAGCCTGCCGGGACATCTGGTCCAGCCGGTAGACCAGCGCGGTCACGGTGAGGTGGCGGCCTCGGCGAACCGAACCCTTCGTCGCTGCCGACCCGCACGAATCCGGTACGCTCCAGCACCCTCAGGAGCACGATGTTGTCGACGAGCGCGCTGCCGTGGATCGGCCGCACCTCCACCTCGTCGACCAGCGCGGCGAGGGTCACGGTGGTCACCCTGGCCCCCACCAGTCGCTGGGGCTCCAGTAGGTGACCTCGGTCTCGCCGCCGTGCGACGGGAACGCCGCCAACCTCGCCGGTTGCGCTACCACCCGGGGCGGGCGAGCCGGGTTGGGGTTATGGCGCGGACAGTTGCGCGACGATCGCGCCCGCGTCGAGCCAGACGTTCTCCCGGCTGATCGCGTCGCCGCGGAACTCGAACACGTGCAGCATGCGGAACATGACGGGTCGATCGCCGCCCGGTGCGCCCGCGAACCCGTGCGGGAAGCGTCCGCGGGCGTTGTGCTCGATGACGCAGAAGTCGTCGCCGTACAGCGTGCGTACCGTGGCCATCTCCTCGTTCACGAACGCCGCCATCAGCTGGTCGTAGAAGTTCTTCGCGGCCGCCTGGCCCGCGACCGGACCAGTGGGCCAGCCGACGACGTCGTGCTCGACATCGTCGGTGTACACCGCCACCGCTCCCGCCGGGTCGTTGGCCATCTCGGCGGTGAGGTGCTGCTCGATCAGGCGGTCCATGTCTGAACGTGACGCCATGAGGATCTCCAAGGTAGTACGGTATACAGTACTAAAAAAGTACTGTCGAACGTACTACACTGTCAAGCATCATGAGTCCTACCGAGAACGAGCCACAGGTCGGCGCGCTGCTTCGGATCGCGTGGGAGGCGCTGCAGGCCGAGCTCTACCACGAGCTGCGGGCCGCGGGCTTCGACGACCTTCGTGAGGTCCACCGCCCGATGCTGCGCTACCCGCCCATCGACGGCATGCGCCCGACCGACCTCGCCGCCCGCGTAAAGCTCAGCAAGCAGGCGACCAATGACCTGATCCGTGAGCTGGAGGGCATGGGCTACATCCGGTTGGAGCGCGATCAGGACGACGGCCGGGCGCGGATCATCCGCTACACCGAACGCGGCTGGCGGATGTACCGGGCCGGCAGCGATATCAGCCGCGCCATCGGTCAGCGGTGGGCCGCGAAGATCGGCAAGCGTCAGTACGAGCAGTTCCACGCGACGCTGCGCGCCATCGTCGACCTCACCGCCCAACCCTAGGCAGGTGGCGCGACCGCCGCGACCGATTGTGGTGCAGCGGTTCCGAAGTGTCGCACAACTCTGACAGACCGGGACCGCTACACCGAGATCGGCGGGAAACGGGGCTCAGCTCGCCAGCGCGAACCGCTCCGCGTGGATCTGCAGCGGCGGCACCTTGAGCTGGCGCAGGCTCTTCAGCACCGCGTCGGTCATCGCTGGCGGGCCACAGACGAACACGTCCCGCTCCAGGATGTCCGGAACGAGGCGTACCAGGTGCTCCGGGGCGAACGGGAGGTTCGGCGGATTGCCCGCGCCGGTGCGGCCCGAGAGCACGTGCACCTGCGCGCCCTTCATCCGCGCGAGCTGCTCCATCTCCGCGAGCAGCACCGCGTCGGCAGCGCTCTGCACGCGGTACAACACGGCAATCGGCCCGGAAAGCTCCTCCAGCAGCGACCGGATCGGTGTGACCCCGACCCCGCCGGCGATCAGCACCGTGCCTTCGCGGGTCTTGTGGATGCTGGTGAAGGCGCCGTACGGGCCCTCGGCGAAGACCCGCGTCCCGACCGGCACGTCGCGCAGCCCGGCACTGGTCTCGCCGACGGCCTTCGCGGTGAGGCGCAGCGCGTTGTGACCGGGCGCGGCAGACAGCGAGAACGGGTTGGCCTTCCACCAGCTGTTGTACCCGACGAACCGCCAGATGAAGAACTGCCCGGCGCGTGCACCGAGCTTGTCGAGATCCTTGCCGGTCACATGGATGGAGACGACGTTCTCCGCCTCGGGCACGACCGCGGCGACCCGCAGCCGCATCCTGGCATTGCGGCGCAGCGGGACGATGATCCGGCCGACGATCAGGGAGAGGCCGGCGAAGGCCCAGAGGCTCCACCAGTACACGGCGGACACGGTGGTGGCGGTGAACGTGGAGGCCTCGTACGTCTGGTGGATCAGCGCCAGCACGATCGCCACATAGAGCAGCACGTGCACGGCGTGCCAGGTCTCGTAGGAGAGCTTGCGGCGGGCGAGGCGCACGGAGACGCCGGCAGCGACCGCGATGATGCCGACGGCGATGAAGCCGATCATGGTCGGGCCCATGCCGATGAGGTTTGACGCCTGCTTCAGGAAGGTGCTGTCGTACGCCTGCGCGTAACCGAGCATCACGAACGTGGGGTGCAGCAGCACCAGCCAGAACAGCGAGAAGCCGGTCCACCGGTGCCAGGAGGTCAGCCGGTCCATGCCGAGCCGGCGGTCGAGCCACGGCAGCCGGGCGATGAGCACCAGCTGCAGCAGCATGGCGAGGGCCGCGTGCAGGCCGAGGAACTTCCCGGTCGCGTGCAGCGCGTTCTTCGCCGGGGCGGTGGCGAAGAAGAGCACCTCGATGATGATCAGATTGAGGATCACCGCCCCCCACAACGCCGCCATGGCCCGCACCCGCGGATGTGCGAGGGCGGAGCCGCCGCCGCTCCTGGTCGCGACCGGTCCTGTCACGCTCTGATCCGCAGCCGTCACGGCGTTCTCCCCTTGTGTCCACGATGCGCAGACGATGCCTTCGTACAGGTACGCATGCAGGGCGGGGTCGGTTCAATCAGGCGAACGGGGGGTCGGGCGGCGCAGGGCTCACGCCGGCTAGATTGCCCAGATCGCTAGCGGCCGAGCACCGGCAGTACCACCGCGACCGGCCAGGCAACGGTCAGGGCGCCGGCCGGGATCGTCTGCCACCATGGTCGGCCCGCCGCCGCGTACACCGCGAGGTGCAGGACGATCAGCACCATGATCAGCGGTGAGATCAGGGCCAGGAAGCCTGGTGCGGCCCCGATCAACGACGCCACCGGCATCGGCAGGCACAGGGCGAGCACCGCACCGGAGTCCCACGGCGTCGGCAGCAGCGCGTGCGCCCCGGCGAGCAGGGCCCCGACGGCCAGTGCGAGCACGGCGATGACCCACCAGTCCGGCCCGTGCGGCACGACGTCCGTCAGTCCGACGTGGACGGGAAGCACCACGACGGCGAGGGTGACAACCGCAAGGAGCGCCGCGCCGCCGACGGACGTGAGGGCCGGCCGAGCGGGGCGGGGCGGACGGCGGATGAGCAGCGCCGCAACGGCGAGCGCAGACCCGCACCCAGCCAGGTAGCCGGTCAGGTAGCCGGTCACCGTGTTCGGCAGCGCGTAGGTCAGGGCCACCCCCGCCAGCTCACCCAGGACCGGCGCCACCAGCACAGCCCCGAGACGCAGACCCAGCCGATCCCGGTCCAGCGGTGCCCGGGCGGTTGCGGTCCGCCGCAGCAGCAGCGTGCCGACGACGGTCAGCAGCCCGCCGAGCAGGGTCAGCCCGCCCGGGATCAGCCGGCCCTTGGCCGCGATGACGGACCGCTCGGGCGAATGGTTGAGGACGCGGTCCAGCCACCGGGCGGTCTCGTGGTGGGTGCGGTCGGCGAAGAGCACGCCGATGTGCTCGACCAGCGGCACCGCGACCACCCGGTCGGCGCCCGTGGCTCGCTCGGACACGCCGATCCCGGCGGGCTCGAACGCGCCGTAGATCCCAAGCAGGTGCCGCGGGCCGGGCCGTACAGCCGCCGACGCGTCGTCGCCGATGGAGATCGCCACAGTAGCCGCGATCGTCTGATCGGCGGCCCCGACGCGCACCACGGCGGCCGCGCCCATCGAGTGCCCGACCAGCGCGACCCGGGCCGGGTCGGCATCCGGGAGAGCGCGCACGAAGCGCACCACCGCGGCCAGTTCGCGGTCAAGGGCCTGCTCCGTAAGGCGCTCCGGGTTGGCGCCGTGGCCGGCGAGGTCGGGCAGCGCAACCAGGTAGCCCCGCCGGGCCAGTGTGTCGGCGAACGGCCGCATGAGGCGTCCCGAACCGGCGTACCCGTGCGCAACCACCACCACCGGCCGCGCAGCACCGTGCGCGTCATCCACCGGACGAAACAGTTGCAGCGGCACCGGCCCGACGCGCGCCGATTCGATACGCAGCCCGCGATCCGCCATCGCGAACCCGATCACGCCGGCCGCAACGAGTACGAGACCGAGCGCCAGTGTCAGGCGCGCCCTCAGCATGCGCTCGTTGTACCAGGTTCGGGCGCGTCGCGGTGTACGCCGACACCCGTGCGGCGCGCGGGCAGTTCGGCCGCCGAATGTGGCCAAGGCCGACGATGCCATCGGACCGCGACGCCGCGAACGGGGTCGACCGTGGCTGGTCACGGACCGTCAACGGCCCGCCGGGGCCGACGCTTCCTGCTCGTGGCGTCGGCCGGCGGCGGTGCGTCATGCAGCATGGACGCCGTGGGCCGAGGGAAGGCGCGCCGCGTTGCTCGTCGCTCCCGGAGGCGTACGGCGGCCGTGAGCGTCAGCTCAACGGGCCGGTGTCGAGGTCGAAGATGCGCACCGCTGACCACAGGGTGCCGCACTCGTCGCGGAATGCGTCGTGCACCGGATCGGTCTGGTAGGCGTCATGGGCGGCCTGGTCGGGAAATCTGAGCACCATGCCGTACGAGTAGGCGCGGTCGATGACGGCCCGGTCGGTGTCGGCGGGCGGGCCGAAGCTGCCGTCGGTGACCGACCGGATGGTCAGCAGGGAACGGACGCCGGCGAGGAACCTGTCGTGCTCGGCCGGCGTGAGGTCGGACCGGAGCGAGAAGTACACGGAGTGGATGAACACGTCGGCACGCTACAACACACACCGCCAGCCGCAGGCCGTGAACGCCGCTGAACCCGCCGGAGCCAGCGGTGCCGCAGGTCGAGTCGCCCCACGAGGCGGCGACCTCGGTCGACCGGCGGCACCGGGGCGCGGCGGGGTGTCAGCCGACCATGCCGGCGATGTTGCCGGCGAAGACCGCGACGACGCCGAGGATCGCCACCACGAGGCCGATGATGCCGAAGGCCCGGGCCGCCCCGGACTGTGGATGGGCGCCGCGGCTCAGGCCGCCGAGCCACGCCGCCGTCGCGCCGAAGACGGCCGGGGCGCCGGACCAGAAGAGCGGGACGCTGATCAGGGCGAGGGCGCCGAGGACGATCGCGGCGACGCGGGCCCGGCCGGGGTGGCGGGCGGTGGGCAGGGCAGCCGGCAGGCATGGTGGGGACAGCCCTACCATGAAGATCAAGGCCGGCCGTGTGCCCCGGTCGGCGGCGCTCGACCACGCTGAGATCCATGCGAAACACGGTGGCCGTCGAGCTGATCGACGTGACGAAGACGTACCCGGGCGCCGGGGTCCGGGCCCTCGACGGGGTGTCGGTGGCGTTCCGCGCCGGCACGTTCAACGCGGTGATGGGGCCGTCCGGCTCCGGCAAGTCCACGCTGCTGCAGTGCGCGGCGGGGCTCGACCGGGCCGACTCCGGGCGGGTGCTGCTCGCCGGTGCGGAGATCGGGCAGCTGCGGGAGCCGAAGCTCACCGAGGCCCGGCGGAAGCTGGTCGGGTTCGTCTTCCAGTCGTACAACCTGATCGACTCCCTGTCCGTCTGGCACAACGTGCTGCTGCCCCAGCGGCTCGCCGGGGCGCGACCGGACCGGGCGTGGGCGCGGGAGGTCGTGCGCCGGGTCGGCCTCGCCGGGCGGGAGGACGACCGCCCCGCCCAGCTCTCCGGCGGGCAGCGGCAGCGGGTGGCCCTCGCCCGGGCGCTCGCCGCCCGCCCCGAGGTGATCTTCGCCGACGAACCGACGGGCGCGCTGGACCTGACGACCGGTCGGGAGGTGCTCGACCTGCTGCGCGAGGCGGTCGACGGCCTGCGCACCACGATCGTCATGGTCACCCACGACCCGGCGGCGGCGGCTCGGGCCGACCGGGTGGTGTTCCTCGCCGACGGCCGGATCGTGACCGAACTGGCGAGCCCGTCGGCGGCACAGGTCGCCGCCCAGATGACCGCCGTCACCGACCGCACGGCCGCGACCATGACCGGGAGCGCCCGATGATGCGCCTCGCGATCGCCACCCTGCGCCGGCACCGCGGCGCATACGCCGGCACGTTCGTCGCCGCGCTCCTCGCCGTGGCGCTGCTGGCCGGCGGTGGGCTGCTGCTGTACTCCGTGCTCACCGCGAAGCCACCGGCGGACCGGTTCGCCGCGACCTCCGCGGTCGTGGCGGGGGAGCGGGAGATCAGCCTGGAGACGGTGACCACCAAGCACAAGAAGGAAGGCAAGACCAAGGTCAAGCGCAAGGTCAAGACCGAGCGGCTGACCGGCGCCGGCACCCTGCCCGCCGACCTCGCCGGCCGGCTCGCCGCCGTGCCGGGGGTCACCGGAGCCGTCGCCGACTACGCGTTCCCGGTGCAGGCGACGACCACGGACGGCCGGGCGCTGCGCGGCGCCGACGACGCGCCCGTCGTCGGGCACGGCTGGGCGTCGGCGACGCTCACCCCGTACACGCTGCGCGACGGCCAGCAGCCGGGCCCCGGCACCGCCGTGATCGACGCCGACCTCGCGGCGCGCGGCCACCTCACGATCGGTGCCGGGCTGCTGGTCACCACGCGGACCGGGACGCGCACGGTCCGGGTCGGCGGCATCGCGGCACCCGCCGGCCGGGACGGGCTGCCCGCCCAGGGCGCGCTGTTCCTCGCCGACGCCGACGTCGCCGCCGTGTCCGGGCTGCCGGGGCCGACCGCCGTCGGGATCTTCGGCGCCGCCGACCTGGCGCAGGTGCGCGCCGCCGCCGGTGCCGCCGACGTCCTCACCGGCGCCGACCGGGTCCGCGGCGATCTGCCCGGCGCGCTGCCGGACTACATCGGCCCGATCTCGATCTTCGGGTTCGTCATCGGCATCACCGCGTTCGCGGCCGTCTTCGTCCTCACCGGCACCGTCACGCTCAGCGTCCGGCAACGGCTGCGCGAACTGGCGCTGCTGCGGGCGATCGGCGCCACCCCGAGGCAGCTGCGCCGCATCCTCGGCCTGGAGAACGTCGTCCTCGCCGCCGTCGCCGGGCTGCTGGCCGCGCCGCTCGGCGTGCTCTTCGCCGAGGTCGTCGCCGCCCGGTTCCAGTCCCTCGGCGCGGTGCCGGCCCAGTTCGAGGTCCGCGCCAACGTGCCGGTGCTGCTGCTCGCGGCCGCCGCCGGGATCCTGGTGACGTTCGGCGCGGCGCGGATCGCCGGGCGGCGGGCGGTGCGGATCGCGCCGACCCAAGCCCTGGTGGAGACGGCGACCGCACCCACCGGCGGCCTCACCGTGCGTCTGCTCACCGCGCTGGTCACGACGGCGGGCGCGGTCGCGGTGCTCACCTTCGTCCCGCTGGACGGGCCGTTCGGCATGGGGATGAGCTTCATCTCCACCGCGCTGCTGCTGTGCGCGGTCGCCGCCGTCGGCCCGCTGCTCGTCCGGCTGCTGACCACGGTCGTCGCCCGGCCGTTCGGGCTGGCCGGGCTCGTCGCCCGCGCCGAGTACCGCCGGATCTCCGCCGTCGCCGTCCCGCTCGTGCTCATGTTCGCGATCAACACCGTCATGCTGCTCAACGGCGCACTGTCGACCCGGCTGGCCGGGCAGGAGCAGGTGGCCCGCCAGGCGCCCGCCACGGCCCAGGTCGTCGGTGCCGGCGGGCTGCCGCTGAGCACGGTGCGCCGCCTCACCGAGCTGCCCGGCGTCACCGGCGCGGCCGCGCAGCTGCCGACCCGGGTGATCGTCGCGCAGGGCGGCAAACCCGAGGACTACCAGGCCCAGGGCATCCTCGTCACCGGCACCGACGCCGCCCTCGACCTCGGGGTCATCGCCGGCGGGCTCACCACCGACGGGTTCGGGGCAAGTTCCGCCCTGGTTCGGCAGTACGGCTGGAGGATCGGCGACATCGTCCCGCTCTGGCTTGCCGACGGCCAGCAGCAGCGGTTGCGCCTGTCCATGGTGTACGGGCGGGCACGTGGCTTCGGTGACCTGGTGATCCCCGCCGACCTCGTCGCGGCCCACGACCCGCGAGGGCTGGTGCGCACGGTCGGCCTGCGGTACACGCAAGGCACCGACGAACGCATCCGCGCCGAGTTCCCCGGGCTGCGGCTCACCCCGACGCTCGACGCCGCGCCGCCCGGCGACGCGTCGAACCAGCAGGGCGCCTGGGAGCTCATGGTCGTCATCTCCCTCGGGTTCACCGCGATCGGCGTCGTCAACACGTTCGCGATCGCCGCCACCGCCCGCCGGCGCGAATACGCCGACCTGCGGCTCATCGGGGCGACCACCCCGCAGCTGCACCGGCTCGCCGGCGCCGAGGCGGTCGTCACCGTCCTCGTCGGGCTGCTGCTCGGCGCGGCCGTGACCGGCGTCGTGGTCGGGGCGTTCAGCGTCGCCCAGGACGGCGTCCTGCGGGTGTTCGTCGAGCCGGTCACGTACGCGGCGATGGCCGGCGGTGTCGCCGCCCTCGGGCTGATCGCCGGGTTCCTGCCGACGCGGCTCATGCTGCGGCGGCGGGCGCTGGCGAGCCGGGTCTGACCCCGTACCATCTGCAACGATGCGCAAGATCATGGGTTCGGTGCGGCCGCTGGCGTACCTGGCGACCGCGCCGATCGCCGGGGTGGTCGGGTTCGTCTGGAGCCTCGCCGCCACGGTGGTCGTCACGGTGCTCGCCGTCACGCAGCTCGGCGGGCCCGCGTTCCTCGGCGCGGCCTGGGTCACCCGGGCGCTGGCGTCCGTGGAGCGGCGCCGGGCCGGGTGGGTGCTCGGCGCACCGATCGCGGCGCCGTACGTGCCGGCGACCGGTGCCGCCGGGGTTGACGGGTGGCCCGCCACGTGGCGCTCGCGGGTCGCCGGTGTCGCGGCCCAGCCGGCCACCTGGCGGGATCTGGCCTGGCTGGTCGTGCTGTTCCCGCTCGGCCTGGCCGGTGGCGTCGCCGGCCTGGTCGTGGCGATCGTCGACCTCGCCTCGATCGTCGCGCCGCTGTGGGCGTGGGCGGTGCCGAACCCGCACGCACCGTGGCCGATGAAGCCGCTCATGACCACCGTCCCGGGGCGGTTCGGGCTCACCGTGCTCGGCCTGGCGCTGCTTCCCGTCGCCGCCTGGTTCGTCCGTACCGCCGCGACCGCCCTCGCCCGGCTGGCCAGGGCCCTGCTCGCACCGGGCGAACACCGCCGGCTCGTCGAGCAGGCGTCCCGCCTCGCCGAGACCCGCCGTCGGGTCGTCGACGCCCAGGCCGCCGAGCTGCGCCGCATCGAACGCGACCTGCACGACGGCGCGCAGGCCCGCATCGTCGCCGCCGGCATCACACTCGCCCTGGCCGCCCGCAAGCTGCGCACCGACGGCGACGCCGCACCCGACGTCGCCCTGGCCCGCCGCCAGCTCGACGACGCCCTCGCCGAGCTGCGCCGCCTCGTGCGCGGCATCCACCCGCCGATCCTCACCGACCGCGGCCTGCACGCCGCGGTCGCCGCCCTCGCCGGCGACAGCCCGTTCCCGGTCACGCTGGATGGTGTTTCGAGCGGCGAGCGGTACCCGGCCGCCGTCGAGTCCGCCGCCTACTTCGTCGTCGCCGAAGGCCTCACCAACGCCGCCAAACACGCATCGGCGTCGACCGGGGCCGTCGACGTCCGCCGTACCGGCGACACCGTGCACGTCACCGTCACCGACGACGGCCGCGGCGGCGCCGACCCCAACGGCACCGGCATCGACGGCCTGCGCCGCCGCGTCGAGGCCCTCGACGGCACCCTCACCCTGTCCAGCCCGCCCGGCGGGCCCACCGTCCTGCACGCGGAGCTGCCATGCGCATCGTGATCGCCGAAGACCTGCTCCTGCTCCGCGACGGCATGATCCGCCTGCTGACCGACACCGGCCACACGGTCGTCGCCGCCGTGGACACCGCCGACGCCCTCGTCGCCGCCGTCGCAGCGCACCAGCCGGACCTGTCGATCGTCGACGTCCGCCTGCCACCAGGCTTCCGCGACGAAGGCCTCCGCGCCGCCCTGCGGCTGCGCGCCGCCGACCCGTCCACGAAGGTCCTCATCGTGTCGCAGTACGTCGAACGCGCCTACGCCGCCGACCTGCTCGCCGACGGCCGCGGCGGCGTCGGGTACCTGCTCAAGGACCGCGTCACCGACCTGGACGAGTTCCTCGACGCGGTCGACCGCGTCGCCGCCGGCGGCACCGCCCTGGACCCCGAGGTCGTCCGGCAGCTCTTCACCCGCAACGCCCGCAACCACGGCGTGGAAGGCCTCACCCCCCGCGAGCGCGAGGTCCTGCACCTCATGGCCCAGGGCCTGTCGAACACCGCCATCTGCACGACGTTGGTCCTGGCCCCCGCCTCGGTCGAGAAGCACATCACGAACATCTTCGCCAAACTCGACCTCCCCCCGGACGACGACGCCCACCGCCGCGTCCGCGCCGTCCTCACCTACCTCAACAGCTGACCGTTGTCGGCTCAGCTGCCGAACGCGCCGCCCGCGCTTGTCTGGCGCGGCTGGACGGCCGGATCGCGCTGCTGGAGCTCGGCCGGGGACCGCCGAGGTGATGCTCGCTGGCCGCTACCTGCGAGCTCTATGGGCTGACCGACCGTGCCGAGGAGACCTCCGCATCGGTGCGGCCGCTGCTGGACGCGCTGGAATGGTTCGTCGAGGCGGACACCGCGGCGGTCGAGGCGGAGGGGCCCGTCCGGTGGGCCGGGTGAGGTCGCCTGCCGGCTTCGCGCCGGCGGGTACCGCCTCCTCGGCCGCGACGGATCGCCGAGACCGTCGAGGTGCACACCGCCAACCCGCGACTGCGCGACGTCGACATCCTGACCCGATGAACCGCGATCGACAGCAGGCGAAGGGACATCGCGGTGACCACAGCGGCGGAACGGGCGGACGCCGACGCTCGGGGCGAGGAAGTCACGCGCTCGTCAGATTCGGCCCCACCCTGCTGGGCTTCAGGCTCATGTCGGGCCGTCCGAGCGCCGCTGCCGGTCAAGTCCAGCGCGATGATCGGGTGTATGTCGGTGGGGGACAGTGTCGGCGAGTAGGACGGGTTGGAGGATCAGCATCGGTCGGAAGCGATCGTTGCGTTCCTGGGAGCGGGTCTGCCGTCGCCGCCGTCGTCTGCCGTCACCTTTCGCCGCCGTGGCCCACGGCGCGGTGGCGGCGCGGCTCGGAAATTCAATGGACGTCGGTACGGTGGTACACGTGGCTGCTGGTGGAACCGGGGAACGCGCGGACGCCGCCCGTAACCGTGCGCTTGTGCTGAGCGCGGCGGAACACCTGTTCGCGACGCGCGACCCGGACAAGGTGACGATGGAGGACATCGCCCGGGCGGCGGGGGTGGGGCGGGCGACCCTGTACCGGCGGTATCCCGACAGGGCTGCGATCGCGGTCGCACTGTTGGATCAGCACGAGCGTGTCCTGCAGGAGGAGCTGCTGCGTGGTGCGCCCCCGTTGGGTCCGGGTGCGACGCCCGCCGAGCGGTTGGCCGCGTTCTACGACGCGATGACGGTGCTGCTCGAGCGGCACGGCCACCTGGCGCTGGGGGCGGAGATCGGGCAGGTGCGGTACACGACCGGCGCGTACGGTTTCTGGCGGGCGCATGTGCACACGCTGCTGGTGGCCGCGGGGACGTCCGATCCGGAGATTCTGGCCGATGTGCTGCTCGCGCCGCTCGCGCCGGATCTTTACCGGTTCCAGCGAGTCCAGCGCGGCCTGTCCCGCGAGCGGATCAGCGCGTCGCTGACGTCGTTGGCGCATCGGCTGCTGTCGTCGACCTGAGTCCGCCGGCCGGCGAGACCGGGTAACTGACGTCACCACGTCGCACGCCCACGCCCGTGGACGGCGCGACGTGGCAGCGTTAGGCTCTTTAAGTGGACACGGCGTCCACTTAAGGAGTTTCGATCATGCACCTGCTGCACCTGGACTCATCCGCCCGGCGCGAGGGCTTCTCCCGGCGGTTGAGCGCCCGCTACGCCGAGGCCTGGCGGGCCGCGCACCCAGACGGCCGCTACACGTACCGGGACCTGGTCGCGGAGCCGGTGCCGTGCATCGACGAGGCGTGGACGCAGATCTGCGACATCGTCCTCGCTGAGGGCATCACCGACCCGCAGCGGCTGGCCGACGTGCCGCGCACCTACGCGCAACGCCGGGCGTGGAAGGTCGTCGAACCGCTGCTCACCGAGCTGGTCGACGCCGACGAGCTGCTCCTGGGCGTGCCGATGTACAACTACTCCGTGCCGGCGAGCCTCAAGGCATGGATCGACCAGGTCACCTTCCCCCGCGCCCGGCTCGACGCGCGCGTCGTGGTCGCCGGTGCCCGCGGCGGCTCGTACGGTCCCGGCACGCCACGCGAACCCTTCGACCATCATGAGCGCTACCTGCGGGACTTCCTCGCCGGTCACTTCGGCATCCACACGGTCAGGTTCCTCACGGTCGAGATGGTCAACGCGCTCATCGACCCGACGCTCGCCGGCTTCCGTGAGCTCCACGAAGCCTCCCTCGCCGCCGCGTGGGAGGCCGCCGCGTGGGAGGCCGCCGGGGGAGACGTCCAATGAACTGGCTCGTGCTCGTGCTCGCCGGGCTGGTGGAGATCGTCTGGTCGCAGAGCATCAGACCGACACAGAACTTCACCCGGCCGTGGCCCACCGCACTGTGCTTCGTCCTGGGCGTCGCCGCCGTCTATCTGCTGTCCCGGGCGATGCAGACCCTGCCCGTCGGCACCGCCTACGCCGTCTTCACCGGCATCGGCGCGGTAGGCGCGATCACCCTCGGCGTGGTCGTCCACGACGACCCGGTGTCCCCGTTGCGCCTGCTCGCCCTGGCGCTGATCGTCGCCGGGATCATCGCCGCCCGGCTCGCCACCGGGGAATGACCCGAAGCGCTTGCCTGGTTGCTCCCAGCGGCTGTCGCTCGCCGGCAGCACCCGACGGTTCGGCAGTTGGAGACCCATGACAGCGAAACCACGACCGCACGTCGGCGATCGCCGTGGACGGACCGCCGCGTACGCGGCGGCGGCGTGCGCCGCGCTGTTCGCCGCCGTCAACAGCTTCTGGGCGGCCGGTGGCACCGCCGGGTTGCACACGCTCGGAGGCCGCATCGAGGAGATGGCCCGCAGCGGCGACCGAACGGTACTGCTGGCCAACGTGGTCGCCATCGTGGCGAAACTGGCCGTGGCGCTGCTGGCGCTCGCGCTGGTTCGACCCTGGGGCCGGCGGATCCCCCGCCGGCCGCTTCGGGTGCTGGCCCTGTCGGCCGCCGCCCTGCTCATCGCGTACGGGGGACTCCAAACCGGTGCTGTGCTGCTGGTCGCCACCGGTCTGGTCACCCCGGACGTGCCGTGGACCTCGACCGTCCTGTGGTGGCGGCTCCTGCTGTGGGAGCCGTGGTTCCTCGTCTGGGGAGTGCTGCTGCTGATCGCCGCTCGGGCGGCTCGCGCTGACCGGCACCCCGACGCGGTGGGCGCTCAGCGGAAGTAGTCCGGCCGGCTGACGTAGGTGTCGGAGACGAACATGACGCCGGAGGTGTGGTCCAGCAGCTCCCGCAGGCCGGTGATCAGCGCATCGGCTTGTTCCTCGGGGATCACCGTGATGAGCAGGTGCAGCGTTGCCTGCTGGTTGAACAGCAGCCTCCCTTGATGGGGCCCGTGGTGGCCCAGGCCGGACACGCCGCTCAGGGCGGTGTATCCGGTTGCTCCGGCCGCCTGGATGAGGGCCTTCACGTTGGCGACCTCCTCACCGGCTACGACGACGTCGATTTTGATCATGCGGGTGAGGCCGGTCCGGTTCATCGGGTCTCCTGATCCAGCGGGTTCGTTCGGGTCCACGGTTGCCAGCCGTGCGGGGTGTGGCGCTGCCATGGCCGGCCGGGATGCTCCCGGGCGACGAGGGTGATCCATTGGTGGGTGGTCAGGCGGTGCAGGGCCGGATTGCGTTGAATGATCATCTCGACGCGGTCGAGCGGCGCCTGGATGACGGCGAGCAGCCGCATCGGTTCGTGGACGAGCCGTTCGCCGTGCGCGACGGACTGCCATGGCAGGCCGAGGCGGAGGTCGCCCTCGTGTCCGGAGAGGACACCCGCGCCGCCGACGGCGTTGTGGACGGTCTTCGTCCCGGCGCCGAAGATCTCGGGCTCGACGGTGGAGGCGAAGTACTGGGCGTTGATCCACTGCGCGACGATGAGCGGCGCGGTGAGGATCGTCTCCAGGGCGGTGCCGTCGGTGTCGGCGTCCGCGTCGTAGGAGTGCAGGAAGACCCGGCGCTGCAGGTCGAGTCCGCGGGTCATCGAGCGCGGACCGGCGATGAATGCCGCGTTGCCCGCGAGCCCCCACTCCGGGTACACCTGGGCCCAGTCATCCGCGCGGGTCCTGACCTGGCGCAGCACCCGGCGACCGGAACGGCTGCCGCGGTGCGCGAGCTCGGGCAGCGCGGCACCGCGCTCGACGGCGAGGGCGTCGCCCGCCCGGGCGAGATCCCGCGACACCGCCGCCACGGCGTCGCGGTGGCTGCCGGGAACGGTGTGGGGGTCCAGGACCGTGACGCGATCGGTGGTGGTGTCGTGCTCGGCCGCCACGAACCAGCTGTCGGACGGGATCACCAAGCCGCGTGCCGCCAGACCGTCGCGGACCTCTGGGTCGTTCACCACGGCGGCCGCGGTGCGCGCGTTGGGGCCACCCCGGTGCCCGCCACATGCGCCGCAGTCCAGGGCCGCCTGGTACGGGTTGTTCTCGGTGGTGCTGCCGTGCGCGCAGAGCACCACCACCCGGGCGAGGCGGCCTGACAGCCCGACGGTGCCGAGCAGTGCCTGGGCGTACAACAGTCGCTGCTCGAGCGGCACGGTCTCGTTGACGTCGAGCAGGGTGGGCGCGGACGGGGCGATGACGCGCAGCATGCGCCGGCGCAGGCGCGCGGTGGTGGCAGGCAGCGCGGTCCGGGCGGCGGCGAGCGGACCCGCCGCCCAGCCGGCGAACTCAGCCATGGCGAAGGGGCTCACCGGGGCGTCCTTGGCGGCGTGGAACGCGTCCGAGGCCGCGGCCATGCTCCGGCGGCCCCGCCGGTGCCGCCGGGCCGCCGCCGTGATCGCCGGCCGTTCGACGACGTGGTGGGCCGGCGAGACCAGCGCCGGGCACAGCGCCGGTTGGACGGCCCCGTCAAGGTCGCCGAAGCTGATCGACATGGCGAAGAACCCGGCGAACCCGTAGGTCTCGTAGTCCCCCTGCGCCTCCAGGTGCCGGCGCAGGCCCTCGGCCCGCACGTCGATGCAGCACACGACCTGGGCGGCCGGCCGGTGCGGCGACGGCGGCGACCCCGCCCCGGACAGTCGGCGCAGCAGCCGGTCGCGATAGTGGTGCTCGTAGGCCTCCAGCCACAGCAGGCCCGCCGGGGGAGCGGGATAGTTCGCGACGGCGGCGGCCGCCACGGCAAGCTGTTCGTCGGTGGCCCGGGCGCCGAGCTGGGCGGCGAGCGCCGCGACGCGCTGCCGCGGTGCCGGCGGCGGCTGCGGCACCTGCGGCGCCGGGGTCGCGTCGGTCGAGGACGGCGCGTCGGTCGAGGACAGCAGGAGCGACTCGTAGGTGAGTCGCATCGCCAGGTACTCGACCAGGTCGATCCGTCCCTCGTGCTCGCCGTGCCAGCGCACGTGCGCGGCCCAGCCGGGCATGCGGGTCAGGTCCGCGCGCAGGTATGCCAGCCGCTCGTGCGAGGCGACGCCGAGCCGTTCCAGCGCCGCGGCGAGGGCATCCTCCGCGCGCTCGGGCAGCCCACGCAGGGCGGCGCGCACGGCCCTGGGCAGCGTCGTGTCCCGGAACGCCAGGTCGCGCCACGCCGCGTAGAAGCGGCCCGTGGCACCGGGCATCGGCCAGGCGGCACCGTCGCTGAGGAAGGCGGCGCACCAGCGGGTGGTGTACGTGTCGACGGTCCGGGCCACTGCCGGTGCGCCGTGTTCGCTGCGGGTGTGGTGACCTCGACGAGGGCGCCCGGCCGGCGCCGCGGTCAGCAGCTCCAGGCGCAGCAGGTCCGACACAGCCACCCACGTGTGGTCGATGCGCACCGGTGGGACCGACGCCAGGTCGGGGTAGCGGTGCACCAACGCCGCGGTCACGTCGGCGTCGGTGATGCGCCCCGCCCGGTATGCGGTCCGGAACACCTCGTCGGACGGGATGCCGCGCGCGCCGTACCATTCGCCGCTGCGTGCGACGGCATCGGCGAACGGGAGCGTCTCCAGGCCGTGCAACGGGTTGACGGCGATGAACGAGTGCAGCGGATGGTGCACCGGCAGGATCCGCGCAGCCAATGCGACGGTGCTGCGGAGCGTGGTGTGGGCCGCCGGTGCACCGGCCCGCGTCGACATCGTCATGACAGGGTCCCTACGGTGATCGGGTCGGTGATGGTGCGCGACCGCGCCACGGCGTCGCCGTGCCGGGCCGGCGCCGGCCGCAGCCGCCGGCCGCGGTCGGCCGTGAGCAGGTTCGTGTAGATGGTCTTGTGCCAGGAGGCCAGGGCGCCGCTGCCGCGGTGGCGAAGGACGCCGACGGCGGCCGCGGCGGCCGCGACGGCCGCGGTCACGATGCCGGCGCCCGGCAGCTCGCGGTCCGGTAGGGCGAGCAGCACGGTGGCCGCGTGTGCGATCGCCACGTACGCGAAGGCGGCCATGGCCACGGTGGCGGTGATGCCGAGCGCCCCGGCCGGTGTGGCGCGGCGGCGCAGCCAGCCCCAGCACACGGTCGTCGCGCTGGCCCAGACGAAGACCGCCAGCGCCGGACCGCCGGGGTAGGGCCGCCAGGCCTCGGCACCGGCGACGGCGATCGCCGTCATCAGTGCGGCGGCCAGGCGGAGGGCACGCACCCGCCCCGGCCGTGCCGCCTCGTACGGGATCTGCCGCGCGTGCCGTTCCACCGCGGAGCCCGACCCGAGAAACAGGGCCGCCTTGTACAGACCATGCCCGACGATGTGCAACACCGTGATGGCGTGCCACCCCAACCCGGCGGTCATGATCATGAAACCCATCTGGCCGATCGTCGAGTACGCCAGGCTTCCCTTCACGTCGGGCCGGACCAGCATCATGGCCGTGCCGTAGACCAGGCTCGCCGCGCCGGACGCGACGGCGAGGAACAGGATCGCCGGGGCGCCGTCGGTGATCGCGGCGCTGCGCAGAAGCAGGACGCCGCCGCCGTTCACCACTCCCGCGTGCAGGAGCGCGGACACCGGGGTGGGCGCGGCCAGGCTCGCCGGCAGCCACCGGTGCCATGGCACCTGCGCGCAGCGGGTGAGGGCTGCCACGACGAGCAGTGCGGTGATCACCGCCGCCCACCCGCCCTCGCCGGACGCTGCCGGCGGCGTGTCGTGGCGCAGATCGACCGGTCCCCACCGCAGTGTGGCGGCGGCGACCCCGGTCCACAGGGCGGCGTCGCCGACGAGGAATGTCCGCAGGGCGCGCCGGGCGCCGTCGCGCGCCGACGGCAGCTGCGGGTAGGTGCGCAGGAGCAGCACCAGGCCGACGCCGGTGGCGGTCCAGCCGGCCGCGACGCTCACCAGGGTCGCCCCGGTGACCAGCGTGCCCGAGCCGCAGGTCAGCAGCCCGGTCGCGGCAACGAACCAGCCGCGGCCGCGGTCGCCGCTGAGGTACCGGCCGGCGAACGCCTGAGCCATCGCGCTGACGCCCGCCACGAGCATCAGCAACAGTGCGGCCGACCGGTCGGCGTACCAACCGAACCACGCGGTGCCCGGGTCCCGACCGACCACCGCCTGGACCGGGCCGTGCGTGACAACCGCGGCGGTGAGCACCATCGTGCAGGCGAACAACGCCGCCGCGACGCCGGCGCCCACGGCGCCGATCGGTCGTGCCGCCCGGCCGCGGGCGACCACCACCGCGAGGCTGACCACGCCCGGCAGCAGCACTACGGCGATCAACAGCATTGACAACATGCGACCTCATCCCTGCATCGATGGGGTGTAGTACGTGGGCGGCGGCCAGGCACACCGGGCGCGCCGCGCAGGCGCCGGCCGGTTGGGTGAGCTGTCGACGTCTCGGTCAGCTCGGGCAGCTGGCCGGATCCAGTTCCGAGCGCCGGCGTTCGTCGTCGGCGCCGGTCGAGGCGACGATGGTCACCGACTGCGGGTCCGGCCCCGGTCGGTGCTCGAGCCCGGCGATGGTCAGCGCTGCCTTGACGGCCACCGTGGCGTCGGTGCTGTAGTGCACGGTGAGATCCGCCTGGAGACTGCCGTCGGCGGCAAAGGCGGCCCGGTCCGCGGTGGCGGTCCAGAACAGATAGGACACCAGCTCGCCGGGGTACCGCTGATGCGCCGCCTGCTCGATCTGCTGCCGTGCCGCGGCGACGGAGTCGCCGTGGGCGGGCACGGTCCTCACCCCGTACCGGCGCAGGGTGCCCAGCGCGAGCTCCATGCGCTGGCGGGCGCTTGCCGTACGCAGCCAGCACGGCGGCGGGGATCCGGAGCCGGGGGCCGGCTGGTACTCGCACTGCCGCAGCGGTGGGGCCGGCCTCTCGGCGTACGCCATCTCGTCCACGGTCGCCTCCTCCATGTCCCGGCGACTCGGCAGTCGCCCGGGCTGGCATCACGATCGCACGAAACGCATAACATGTGAACGAATACGCGAAACAAAATTCGTGATACGTAAGTCACATGTAGGGCTGCGTCATGCCGTGGTGGCGGTGTGCGGCCGGCAGCGGCCGGGTGGACGGCGACCGGATGGGTGGCGGGCGGGTGCCACGCCGGCGGCTGAGCTGCGCAGGTCGCCGCGCTGTGCGGGCCGCTTGCCGTGGAGCCGCTGGTCACCGCCTGCCGGGCCCGGACGGATCCCGGTGGTGGTGCCGGGCCTCAACGTTGGACTCCATGGAGAGCCCATGCATCGGTGTCCTGGGCTACTCCAGCCGTCCTGCTGGTCATCGCCGCCAGCTGCGGCCTCTTCGGCTGGTACTTCGGCACCGAGGGGAACGACTCGACATCGCCGGCGTCACGTTCGGCGCCGGCAACGTAGTCGCGTCGCACGGCTACGGCGACGGTAAGGCTGCGCAACGGTGCCGGTCCGTGATCACCGCGTGCTGGTGCATCGGCGTCAGCATCGCCGACGTTGCCGGCGCGCCCTCGGAGGTTCCGACGCTCTCGGAACCCTCCGACGCGCCGACGGGCGATCATCGGTGATGGCGCTCCGCGCGGGGCCCACCTCGACGGCGGCCGGCGCGGCGAGTTCACCGCGCTGGCCGCCAGTCTGTACCCCAGTGTGGCGACGCTGTCGATGACCAGCTGCTCGTCGCTCCCGGCTGGATGCTGCCGGCGCCGATGCCCCTGGTCGACGTTACGCTGCACCGGCGCACGCCACCACCCGCGTCAGGTCGTGCCGGAGCGGAGGCGTTCGTCATCCGGGCCCGGCCGTGCACGGCGATTGGACGATCGCGGCCAGCGCCCCGGCGGCGGCAGGGAACCGTGACCTCCAGGTGCTCGGCGTCGCGGAACGGTCGCTTTGATCGTGGTCGCGACCCGTTGGAACTGGGTGGGCAGCACCGGCGTCGGCCTGGTCGAAGACGGCGACGCTGGAAACGCCGCGCTACGACGACGTTCCCGCGCTGCCGACCGCGATGGCCGCCCTCACCATCAGGGCGCATGGTCGTCCGGTGGTCGTCGAACTGCGCGGCGAGCGTCCACCGCCCGATCCGATGGCGCTGCTGCTCGCCGGCCAGCGCAGCGCCATCCGCATCTGCATCCGCGACCCGCGATGGACCTGGATCGTCACCGAAGCGCTCGTCAGCACCGCCGACGAGGTGGCGACCGGGCAACGAACACTGCTCAGTGCGACGGACGCCGTCCCGCCCGGCTCGGCCGTCATCGCCGATCTCGGCAGCACCGTGCTGTCGGTGCCCACCGAGCCCGCCCCCGCCGGCTGAGCACCACGACTCGAGCACTTTCGGCGCTGGCCTCGGCAGCCCAGGTCGATCGGGGCACGACACAGCCAAGGCCCACCTGGCCGGCGCGCACGATCGGGTAACCCCAAGCTCAGCCGCCGAGCTTGCGGTGCCACCGGCGTCGGGGCGGGGACGGGCGGCGCGGGGGATACGACGAGCACTTCGGGGCGTTGGGTGCGGGCCGCCAGCCATGCGGCCGGCATCCCGGATGCCACCCGGCCCGCGGCGTCGCGCCGTGCGAGCAGCGTGAGCGCTTCATGCCGCCGACGACGCAGATAATCGTTGAGGACGCCACGTACTCGGAAGGCCAGTTCGTGGCGGTCAATGCCGATAGGTTCGGCACGGACGACACCGGCCAGCCGGGCGCAGTTGGTGGAGATGCGCTGGAACCCCGCGGTGGTGCGGTCGTCGTCCACGAGGACCAACGGCGCAGGTGCAGGTGTTGGTAGGCGCCGAGGGCGGCATCGACGTGTCGCAACAAGTCGTCGGGATCCGGGTGCCGACCGGGACGGCTGTCCCGACTGCGTTCACGGGTCACCGCTCGACGACTGGCGTGCATCGGGAAGGCACTGGTCGGTGCGGGCAGCAAGGTGTCAGCGGCGCCGTCGAGCAGTCGCGCCTGCCCGCGGTCGAGGATCAGGACAAGGTGCCGGGGTTCGGAGGTTGTCTGTCTCGCGGCCGTGCAGCTCAGCGCGGGAGTTGTAATGCGCCGCTCCTCTTGCGTGGCGTGATAGCCGGGTCACACGGCGCAAGTTCGATAGGTAAAGATACGTCTATGTCTTTGCGTGTCGGTGTGGTGGTTGCTGTGGACATCGGGGCCGCCCGGATGAAGGTGGCCTACGCCGATGCCGACGGTGTGGTGCAGCTGGTGCGGTTCGAGCGCGAGTTGTGGTTGCCGTCCGGTGTGCAGGTAGAACCGGACGGCAGCCTGCTGACCGGGGCTGCCGCGATGCGCCGGGCTCGGCAGCGTCCGGAGGGGTACATCGCCGACCCGATGGGGCGGTTGACCGCGGACACCGTCGAGGCAGGTGGCGTCGTGGTGCAGACGGCGGATCTGGTTGCGGCGCTGCTGCGGGTGGCGTTGGCCGGGGCGGTGCACGCTGCTGGTTCGCCGGTGGGGGTGGTGCGGGTCGTGACAGCGGGGGCGTGGGGTCCGCGTCGGCGGGGTGCGTTGCGCACCGCGTTGCAGCGGGCCGGTGCCGCTGACGCGGAGCTGGTTGCGGCGCCGGTCGCGGTTGGCTGGCATCTGCTGGCTGGTGGGGCCGACCTGCCTGAGCAGGCGATCGTCACGGTCTGCGATCTCGGTGCCGGGTTCACCGCGTCGGTGCTCGCGCGCACCGGTGACGGTTTCGAGGCCCTGGCTGGTGTCGAGGCGTCGGACGGTGGCGGTGATGCGATGGACGCCGCGGTGGCGGCGTGGCTTTCGCCGCCGACGTCGCCGGACGGTGTGGTGTCGGCGGCGGCTGCTGCGGAGGCGGTGGTGTCGGCACGGCTGGCGAAGGAGGCGTTGTCGGCGGCGCCGACCGTGCTCGTGCCCGGCGCGTCGGGGCAGGTGGTGTTCGGTGTGCCGCAGCTGCGGCAGGCGGGCGCCGCGGTGCTGGACCGGGCGGTTGCCGCAGTCGTGCAGGCGATCGAGGCGGCCGATGTCGGCCGTGAGCATCTCGGGCTGCTGGTGTGTGTCGGTGGGGGAGCGCGGTCCCCGGTGGTCGCTGACGCGTTCGCTGACGCGGTCGGGGTGCGGCCGGTGACGGTGCCGCAGCCGGATGCGGCGGCGGTGCTCGGCGCGGTGCAGCAGCCGGTCCCGATCGAGGACGGTGTGCCGGTGCCGAGCGGGCGGGACGCCGCCGGTGCGGTCCTGGCGGCGGCGGGTTCGGTGGCGTTGTTCGGGCAGTTCATGTCCGGCACGCAACGGTACGGGCCGCTGCGCTCCATCCAGGAGGGCTGGCTGCTGGCCAACTGGAGTGGGTTGTGTCTGGCCGCGGTGCTCGCTGTCGTTGCTACGGCGGCGGGTGCGTCGTGGCTGCACATGGCCCGGTACGCGATGCTGCCGGAGACGCCGCCGGACGAGCGGCTCGGCCGGCGACTGTATGGGGTGGCGTTGGCGGCGTCGGCGGTGGTGGGGCTCGGAGTCTGTGTTGGTTACGCCGTCATCGCGGTCGGCTCGTTCGAGGTGCCGGCGGGACCGCTACTGCGCTGGTCGGTGCTGGCCGCGACGCCGGTCGCCGCGGCCGTGGTAGTGGCTGGGCTGCTGGTCATTGCCAGGCCGTTGCTGGTGCAGCGATCGTGGCAGGCGTGGTTCCGGTTCCCGGTCACCGTCGTCGTATTGGCCGGGGTCGGCGGGTACCTGATCGGCTATGACGTGACGGACTCCCCGCACGTGTTGCGGCTGTTCGACTGGTGGTTGCAGCAGTACATCACGGAGCCGCGGCAGCCGATCGGCCCCGTCGGTCGGCTCGGCGCAGCGTGCCTGGGTGTGGCGGTGGCGTTGCTGATTGCCCGCCGGGGGTGGATTCGAGTGCTGACGGCGGTGCCGCTGGCGTTGCTGACCGCGACGGTGTTGGCGTGGCGGTCGACCGGTCTGATCACTGCGGTGTTCGGTGCGGTGGTCGCCGGGTGGTGGCTGTGGCGAATCCTCGCTGCGGTCGGTGGTGCCGCGCTGCAGGTGCCCGCCCCATCCGCCGCCGACCGTCCACCGGCCGCTGCAGCAGGTGCGGCAGCCGGCTTCGGCGCGGCGTGGGCGCCACCGCCGCCGGCCAAGCCGCAGTCTGGGGCCGGGACTGCGGAGCGTGGGTGGTGAGCGGTCTCGGTTGGGTGGTGCGGCAGCTGGTGCGCGCGACGCTCGGGGCGGCGGTGCTGGTCCTGGTCGTGGCTGGGATGCCGTGGCTGCTGTTGGTGGTGACTCGGCGGGTCCTTGCTGATCCGCCGGACGTGGCGACGTTGGTGGACGAGCCACTGTCCGGAGCGCTGCTCGTGCTGCTGGCGGTGGCTGCGGCGTGGGCGGTGTGGGGGTGGCTGCTCGTCGGTGGAGTCCTCGAGGCCGTGGACCGGGTGCGGCAACCGACCCGCCGGCGGCTGCGCACACCCGCCCCGTTGTATGCGTCGGTCAGTGCTGTGCTCGGCACAGTCGCGCTGCTGTTGGACGGGTTCGTTGTCCGCGCCGCCGCCGCGCCGGCGACCAGCGGCCCAGTCGCTGGCCCAGTCGCTGGCCCGGTCGCAACGTCGTCGCCCGCCGACGGTGGCCGCGGCGCGGACAGCGCAGCGTCGGTGGCCGGTGGCGGGTTCGACGTCGGCGACAGCGGGTGGCTGCCGCTGCCAGCGGCCGCCGCAGGAGCCGTCGCTGCCTGGATCTGGGGGCAGCGGCGCCGCCACTACCAGCCGCAGCCGCCGCGCGGCGCGCACCGCAGCGACCCGGACCTCGCTGAGCTCGCCGGGCTCGCCGAACATGCCGGGCTGGCCGAGCGTGCCGCATCGGGCGACGCGGAAGGGCGGGTCACGATCGGTGTCGCGGACGGCCGCTGGCTGGACCTGGCCGACCTGCCGCCGGGTGGGGTGCACCTTACCGGCGCCGGCGCGCCCAGCGCTCTACGCGGGCTGCTGGTCACCGTGCTCAACGCCGCCGATGCCGGCAACATCGACGGTCCGGTAGTGGTGGTCACCGCAGGTGACCTGCGGTGGCTGCTCGGCGTCGAGCTCACCGACGTGCCCGGGCTGTACGTCGTCGATGACCCGGATACGGTTGCGGTCGTCGCGGCGAACCTGGCCGCCGCGGGGCACCGCGTGCTGATCGTCCGCGGCCGGACCGGTCACCTGGCTGCGGGCAGCGGCGGCCGGCGTGCCGGCCTGACCGTGGTCACCGCCGGCGTTGCTCCATCGTTGCCGTCGTGGCAGGTGCACGCGGACGGCACCGTCACCGCCGCCAGCGCACGGCTCGCGGTCCTCGACGCGGCTGCCGCCGCGGTCATCTTCGCTGCACGGCAACGCGCCACCCCGACGCGGACAGTGCCTGTCCGGGCTGCCGCGGTCGGCACCGACACGTCCGGACCTGCTGACACACCGCCAGCACCAGCTGCGGCGGCAGGTCCGCGAACGGCCCGGCGCCTCCACATCGCCGTGCTCGGCCAGGTGACGCTCACATGCCGCGCGGCTAACGGCGCCGTCACGCCGGTTGCAGTGCGGCGGACCGCAAGCCTGCACCTGCTGCTGCTCCTCGCCATCGATCGCGGCGGCCGCACCGGGGACGACCTTGCTGCAGCGCTGTGGCCAGAGCAGCCGGTGCGTACCGGGACCCGGCGGTTCGCCACCAGCCTGTCCGAGCTGCGCCGGACGCTGCAGCATGCGACCGGCGTCGACGTCATCCGCCGCGTCGCCGCCGTTGCCGGCGGCAGCAGCTACCGGCTCGACCCCGCGTATGTCGAGGTGGACCTGTGGCAGTTCCATGACCTGCTCGACGCGGCCGACGCCGCCACCGGCGCTACCGCACGCCGGTCGCTGCTGCAGCAGGCGGCAACCTTGCACCGCGGTGAGTTCGCCGAAGGACTCACCGGCGCTTGGCTGGACCCGGCACGGGAGACCACCGCCCGGCACTGCATCGACGTGTTCACCTACCTCGCCGCCGGCGAACCAGACCACGGCGCAGCGCTGGCCCTGCTGCACCGCGCGACCGGCCTCGCCCCGGACAACGAAACCGTCGTGCGTGACGTGCTGCGTCGTCACGCCACCGCCGGCGACGTCGACGGCGTCCACCGCGTCTACCACGCCCTGCACGAGCGGCTCGCCGCCAGCGGCGACACCCCGCAACCGGCAACGACCCGACTGTATGAGGAACTCACCGCCGTCGGCCTCGCCCAACCGGCAACGGCCGGCGCGGCCGTGCCAGAACGGACACTGCAATGACCGACACCATGGCCAACCCCATGGCCAACGCCAGGCCGGCACCGCCGGATGTGCTCGTCGAATACGACACGACCGGCTATCCGCAGCTGCCACCGACTGCACCACCGCCTCGAGTGATGCGCCCGCCCGGCAGTAGCACACCCGGTAAACGCCGCGCCCGGCCCGGCATCCGTGCCGTCGCCGGCGCGGCCGTCGTGCTCCTCGTTGCCGCAGGGGCGGTCCGCTGCTCAGGGATCGGACCGACCGAATCACCGGAAGGCCTCGTACGGTCGGTGTTCGCGGCGCTCATCGCCCACGACGGGCAGCGGGTCAAGGAACTCGGCGGATGCGACCCCAGTCCGCTGTGCACGGCGGACGGGCTCACCACCGGCTACCAGGCGCCGCAGGACCTCGCCATCATCGCCACTTACCGTGACGACGACCACCGCCTGTTCAAGGTCCGGTACACCATCGGCGGTACCGTCGCCGAGGACACCGTCAGGGTCAGCCGGTACCGCAGAGGCCTGCTCGGCCACCAGTGGATGATCACCAAACCGCCCGGGGCGCGACTGGACCTACGCACCGCGGCCAGCGACGAGCTGCACGTCGCGGGTGTCACCGTGCCGGCGAGCCCGGTCGACGACTTCACCGCGAAATCCCGGCCGCCGCTATTCGCACCACCCGGCGCTTACACCGTCACCCTCGACGCTGACGCGCTGTTCGCCGCGACCGCGGTGACCGTGCCTGTCGCAGGTGAGGACCCACCACCGACGATCATCACCCCGGCGCTGCGTCCGGACCTGCAGGCGCTGATCGAGCAGCAGGTCCGCGAGCGGATCACCTCCTGCGCCGCCCAGCACGAGTTCCACCCGTACACGCCGCAGTGGCGGTCCTTCGTCGAGACGTGCCCGTTCCAGGACGACCCGCCGTCACCCATCGCGAAACCACCCACGTGGACCATCGAACGGCTCCCGAAGATCGCCCTGACCGTCAACGAGCAGGCCATCATCAGCGTGCGCACCACACAACCCGGGATCGCGGTCATGCGGTATCAGTGGAGCGTCGACATCCTCGAGCCGCGCCAATGGACCGAAGCCAGCAACAGCGTCGAGATCAGCATCACCGGCAAGGTCGGCGTCAAAGACAACGCGCCTTACTGGATCGGGTGACGACCCCACCGCGGGCATCGACCTGCCGTGGGGGAGTACTGGCCGGATAGCGATCGGGCATCGACGCGGTTGCGCCGCTGCCCCTGCAGTGATGGGCGGTGCCGTCCCACCCGGCGGCACCGCCCATCACTGTCGTGTGACCCCGGTGGGACCTTGGTGTGACCTCGTGTGACCTCGTGTGACGGCGTGTGACCTGCGGATCCGTTCCGACGGCGGCCGGTGGCCGCGACGCTGGACACGACAGTCGCCGAGCGCCGGGTGCTGAGGTTCCTGGTGCGCGCCGCCGAGACGGAGGTCTGGATGCTGCCCGCCCGAACCAGGTCGCTGCCGGTACGGTCCCGCCCATCGCACGGTGCCGTCAGGCTCCTGCTGGGCGGGGTGACCGCCGTGGTCGGGGTGGCGTGCATCGCTGCGCTGCCGTACCCGTTGTGGCTGATCGCGGACGCCTGCTGGCACAGCATCGACTGGGCCGAAACAATCGACCAGCCGTTCAACGCCCCACTGCTCGTCCTCGCCGCGGTCGCCGCCGCCTGGGCGTACTGGTGCTGGCTGCTGTACGCCACCATCGCCGACACCGTCGCGGTGCTACGCGGCACCGGCCAGACCCGGCTGCGGCTACCGGTCCCGTTGCACCGCACGGTCACCGCCGCCGCAGGACTGCTCGGCACGCTCCTGCAACCGGGCATCGCCGCGGCCGGCACGACGAGCTCGACCACGCCTGCACTGCAGGCCCAGGACACCACCCACCTGCCGACCGCCACCATGGCTGCCACCCCGACCGCAGCGGCGGTGTACGCCGCACCGCTCGTCGACACGGCCGCGGGTGAACCCGCCATCTACGTCGTGCGCCGCGGCGACGCCCTGTTCCACATTGCCCGCACCCAACTCGGCGACGCGAACCGTTGGCCGGAGATCTACACCCTCAACCGCGGCACCCGCTTCGCCAACGTCGGCGGCACCTTCACCAACCCGGACGTGATCTACCCCGGCTGGCGCCTCAAGATCCCGGCCCCACCGGCACTGCCCACGGTGCCACCCGCCGACACCACCACAACCGTGCAGCCACCGGCGCCCGCAGACACCGCGACCACGACCGCTGCCGCAGCACCCACGCAGCCCGCGACACCGACCAGCACCAACGCCGCCCCAGCACCGGTCGCGTCCACGACCTTGAGGCACCAGCTCACCGACCTGCTGCCGTGGCTCGCACTGCTCGGCATCCCCGCGCTCATCGCACTGCTGCGCCGACGCCGCCGCCCACACAAGGTCCCAGCCGGCCGGAAGCCGGCGACGACACCGGCCGCACCCACCGACCCGACACCCACAGCCGCCCGACGCTCGCCCCGCGCTGCGACACCACCGCCGGCCGCTGCGCAAACCGCCGACGCCCGCGACGCCGTACGCCAACTCGTCGCCAAAGCTTTCCGCGACGACTCGCCTACCGACGTCATCGTCCCCCAAGCGACACTGCGCGACCTGCTGCCCGAGCAGCAGACACCAGTCGACCACACCGCGCTCACCGTCACCGACACCATCGACGAAGCGATCATGACGATGGAGGAACAGGTTCTGCACCGGGCACGGCTCGTCGCCGAACACGACGCCGACGACTACACCGACATCCGCGACCTCGAAGCCCTCCGGCCGGTCACCCTCATCACCCACGCAAACCAGCACCAACGGGCCCGGATCACCGCAGCCTTGGAACAGGACTACGACGTCAAGGCGGTCATCCTCGACGAGCCCACCCCCACCAGCGAAACGTCCGGCAGCGCAGCACCCGTCAGAACTGAACCGACGACCGCGGCAACTGCGGTAACGACTAGCGTTGTTGCGGCACTGGTTCCCGCCAACGACACAGCGCCACAGAAAGTCCAGGTGCGGGTCATCGGCGACGTCGCCGTCCTCGACCGGCACGGACGGCCCGTCCCCGGCATGCGCGGACGCGCCAAAGAAATGCTCACCTACCTGGCCGTACACCGCGACGGCGCCGAACTGCCCGACATCATGGAAGCGCTCTGGCCCGACGCCACCGTCCCCCGCGCCACCGAACGCCTTTCCACCGAAGTCGGAAACCTCCGCCGCACCGTACGCAGAGCCGCCGGCGACGGCAGCATCCAAGCCGTCCACAACCCCGGCGGCCGGTACATCCTCAACACCGACGTCCTCGACATCGACGCCTGGCAACTCGCTGACGCACTCACCACCACACCGGACAGTCCAGGCCGAGAAGCGCTCCTGCGCGCCGCCGTCGCCGTGCACACCGACGAACTCGCCGGCGACGCACCCTACGCGTGGATCGAAGCAGCGCGGGAACGGTGCCGCCGCCAAGGGATCACCGCACGACAGCAGCTCGCCGACCTCGTCGCCGCCACCAACCCGGCCGAGGCCGCAGCCCTCCTAGACGCCGCCGCCGACATCGACCCGTACAGCGACACCCTCGCCCAGGCCGCGATCACAGCGTCCGCCACACTCGGCGCCACCGACGCCGCCACCCGCCGCTACCAGCAGCTCCGAGCGGCACTCGCCGACATCGGCGAACAACCCGACCCGGCCACAACCACCCTCGCCGAGACGGTGCTCGGACCCGACGCAGTAACCGCCGACCACGACGAGGTGGCGGCATGAACGCAACCCACGACACCCGTCACATCACGGCTGGGCCCGCCACCGTCGCCGGGCAGCACGATGATGAGCTGCGCAGACTACGCCTCATCCAATGGACGTTGCGTGGCGCGCTCGCCTTGGCGCTCGTCGTCAGCATGGCGGCCAACATCCTGGCCGCAGCACCCGACCCGGTCGCCCGCAGCATCGCCGCCTGGTCACCGCTCGCCCTGTACACGGCGATCGAAGTCATGACCCGGGTACCGGTCCGCAACCGGCTCCTCGGCGCCATCCGCATCGTCGCAACCGTCGCCATCGCCGTCATCGCCGGCGTCACCAGCTACCTACACATGGTCGGCGTCGGCCAACGCTACGGCGAAAGCTGGCAGGTCGTATACCTGCTCCCGATCAGCGTCGACGGCCTCGTCACCGTCCTCACGCTCAGTCTCCTCGACATCGCCTCACAGGTCCGCAGTGCCATCGTCAGAGCCGCAGCAGTGCAAAAGCACCAGTCGATCATTCCCGTGGTGTCCGACTCAACATCGATCGGCGGTAGCGCAACGCAGGCACAACGAAACATCGATGCCGATGAAGGCGGCGACGTGGCAACGTCAATGTCCGGTAGCACCGGGCAAGACGCAGAAGCGTCCAGAAGGCCGCTGGGCACTCGCCGCCCAACCGGACGAGCGCGGGCTCAACGTGCAACACCGCCCGTGCGCGTGAGTGAAACCGTCGCACTGCCCCCAGAACTGGAGCCCCTGCTCCAGCCCGCGACTCAAGTGCTGCAGGAACTGCAAGCCGCCGGCAGGCCAATCACAAGAGATTGCTTTGCAGCCGCGCTCCGAGACGCAGGTCAACCACTACGCAGCGCGAAAGTGACGCTGCTATTGGCAGCTGTCAGAAACCAACACGCGCAGCAGAACGGCTCGTGACGGGAGCGCCGCGATATCGTCGACCATCCGATATGCCGCGAGCTTTGTTTGACGGATAACGGTGCGGGTGTTCAAGGGGGGACATTAACCCCCACCCATAGCATCCCTGCCTGAAGCGGGGATTCATGTGGACTAACCTATAGGCGAGACGCCGGTAATTCAACTGTCAAAGTTGAGTTTTGATTGCCCGTACTATTGTGATCTGGCGCACGAGTGCGCCTGAGTCGATAGCGGCCGCTCGTACGCGCGGATGGTCGCGTTGGTCGACTGTGCCGCGGACCCGTCGGCGCTGCTCAGCTGGTGCATCGCGGCCGATGCCCCGCTGTGGGGGCGGACCAGCTACTCTGCGACCGATCAAGATTCTGGTGCGTCCGAGGGCAACACGACCTCGACTTTCAAGTCGGCTGCATTCACTACGGTGAACGACTGGCCCAGCCTGGCTCTATGGATACAGCCATTGGTCAGTAGTAGCGAGCCGGAATGGGCCACGGCATTTAAGCTCCGGACGGTATCGAGGGTGGAATCTGCGACGTTCAGCTATATCGTGGCCGCCTCGCTGGTCACGACTCCGGGTAACGGAAAGCACAGCCCGCCCGGGAACTGAATGTATCGCAGACCGTTTTCATAAGGCGGTGATCGGCGTGCAGCAACAGCTACGGCGCCACGTACGTCTACCGCTACTGCTGAGCCCATCGAGGAGCGCCGAGGTTCGGAGTCCGACGTCCGGCCCGACAAACGGGAACCTGACGTAAGCGTGTTGGCCGCACACTGTGGCGGCGAGCACGTTCGGCTCGTTCCAGTACGACAGCCGCGGTTGCGGACGTCGGGCGGCCTGCGCGGTTGCGCACTCCGCCGGTGTCGGCAGATTCGCGGTTCTGACGTAGGCGGAGCATCGATGTTGGCACCAACTTCGGCGTTCGCCAGCTGTTGATCAAGGCGACCTGCCGCATGGCCGATGTGGTATGGCAGGAACGCTGGCCTACTCGTCGTCGGGCCGCCGTGCAGGTCCACTACTGACCGTCGACGTCGAGTGGTACGTAGCGACGGAGCTGGTCTACCTTCCTCGAACAAGTATTACGAATTCAAACTCTCATAGGATTTATCCGCACCCGATGGTTGACCTTCCACACTGGGACGGCCATGATCGTTTGATGGACCGGCCGACCCGTCGCAAGGGGCCACTGCGTGCGCACCAGAGCCACCGACGCGTCATCGGTGTCGTCACGGCCGATGCCACCATGCACGGCCCCGCCGCCACGCTGCACGGCGTCGAGAGCGCGGCTCGCGCCGCGGGCTACGCCCTGGCCTACCAGGAGCTGCAGCACGCCGACCGGTCCAGCGTCGCCGCGGCGCTGGCCGCGCTCGTCAGCGAGTCGGTCGCCGGCATCGTTGTCACGGCCTCCCAGGCAAAAGCCGGATTCGGTGACCTGCCAGCCGCGGTGCCGTGTGTCAAGGTCGGGCCCGCTGAGTCCGGAGGACTGCCATCCGTGTGGATTGACCAGGTCGTCGGCGCGCGGCTCGCCACGCAGCATCTGCTGGGCCTGGGGCACCGGACGGTCTGGCATGTCGCCGGGCCGGAGTCGGCGCCGGAGACGCACAGCCGTATCGACGGCTGGCGGACTGCACTGGACCAGGCCGGCGCGCCGGTTCCCGCTCCGATCCCGGGTCACTGGGGTGCTGAGGCCGGTTATCGTGCGGGGGTCGAGCTGGCGCGACGGGATGGCGTGACGGCGGTGTTCGCCGCCAATGACCAGATGGCGATCGGCGTTCTGCGTGCCTTCCATGAGCACGGCATCAGCGTGCCCGGCGACGTCAGTGTCTCTGGTTTCGACGACATTCCCGAGGCCGCCTACCTGAACCCTCCACTGACCACCATCCGTCAGGACTTCGATGAGGTCGGCCGTGCCTGCGTAGCGATGCTGCTGCGGCATCTGCGGCGTCCCGCGGTGCCGGACCGGGACGCCTTCATGATGGTCAAGCCCGCGCTCATCGTCCGCCGGAGCACCAGATCTGCCCGATCGACGTAGCTACCTCGAAGCGCGCGGTGGCATGTCCCGGCTCGCCGATACATGGAGCCGCCAGCGGAGCAACCCGCCGGCTGGGACCTGCGCGGTGGGCACATCCTCGGTGATGTCGAACCCTCCGCCGAGCATCGGTTCGACGCCGATGCTGCGGTACGGCCCATGTGCCGGCCAGCCGCGCAGGTTGCGCCACAGCGCGACCGACCGCGGCTGGCCGTCGCATTCGAGCGTGAACCTGAGCCGGTCGTCGCCGTCGATGACCGTCACTTCGGGGCAGTCGAGCAGCACGGCGCCGACGGCGGTGCCGTCATCCGGGCCGAGGTGGTCCAGCGGCACCCCACCGGGCGCCGGCCATGGCCCCGTGAACGGCGGCTCGGGATCGGGGTAGAGCCGGGTCCGGGTGCCCGGTGGTGCGTCGAGGCGGGCGGCGCCGGACAGGTCGAGCAGGGCGTGGGCGGCCCAGATGAAGCGGTAGCCGGGTGCGGCGGTGAGCCGGTAGTCCGCTGTCACGATGCCGGCGTGGTCGGTGATGCGGCGGGTGAGGGTGAAGTCCGGTGTGTCGACGGCCGCCGTCGCGGGCCCGGCGGACCGCCAGCGGCGGGACCACACGTCGCCGTGGTCGGGTGTGCCGCGCACGGTGGGCAGGCACTCCTCCAGTCCGCCGGTGTCGACGAAGGGGTCGCCCGGCCGGACGAGGGCGCGGGCGGGTTCGGGGCGGTGCCAGAGCCACTCGCGGCCGCCGCCGGTCAGGCTGGTCCATCGGCCGCCGAGCGCCGGGTCGTGGCGGACGGTCAGCGGTACCGGTGTCATGTCCGGGGCCTCGTTCGTTGATCGCGCCGGAACGCGTGCCGTGCCAAGATACGGAGATGACGCCGCCCAACGCCGACCACCGCTCGTTCGGGCGCACGATGTCCGCGCTCGGCAGGCGGATCGTGCTCGGTCGGCTCGACCCAGGGGCCGTGCTCGACGTCGGCGAGATCGGTGCCGAGTTCGACGTGAGCCGGACCGTGGTCCGCGAGGTGCTGCGCGGGCTCGGCGCCAAGGGGCTCGTGGACGCGCGGCCCAAGCGGGGGACCATCGTGGCGCCCCGCGCGCAGTGGCAGCTCCTCGACTCCGACGTGCTGCGCTGGCGGTTCACCGACGGCGTGGACGAGACGTTCCTGACCGAGCTGTTCGAGCTGCGTCTGGCCGTCGAACCGGCCGTCGCGCGTCTCGCCGCGGAACGCCGCGACGACCACGACATGGCGACGCTGTACCAGGCGCTCGGCGACATGCGTTCGGCGCAGGTCCCCGACGAGCACGTCGAGGCCGACCTCGCCTTCCACCGCGCGTTGCTGGCGGCCGCGCACAACGAGCTCTTCGCGACACTTGGGCCGGTGATCGAGGCCGGGCTTCGGGTGCGTGACCGGTTCGTGCACTCGGTCACCTCGGACACCGCGCCCGAGGAGCATGCGGCGGTGCTGGAGGCGGTGCGCCGGCGCAGACCCGCCGCGGCCGAGTCGGCGATGCGCGCGCTGTTGGTCCGATCGGCGGCCGACGTCGAAAAGGCCCGCGAGGGCGCGGACGCATGACTCAGCCTGCATAGGGCAGCGGTGGCAGGCCGGTCACGCCGACCGCGGCACGGAAGAGCGCACCTGCGCCCGGTTCCGGGTCGGCGAGGCCGTGGCGGGACGTGGTGATGAACAGCTCGTCCAGGGTCGGGCCACCGAAGGTGCAGGCGGTGACCTGCCGGACCGGCACGTGCACCACCCCGTCGAGCAGCCCGCCGGCGGTGTAGCGGTGGACGGCGCCGCCGCCCCACAGCGCGACCCACACGGCGCCGGTGGCGTCGACCGTGATGCCGTCCGGGGAGCCGTGCTCCGGCGGGATCGTCACGAACGGGCGGCGGCGGCCGAGATCCGCGTCGAGGACGTCGATCCGGCCGGTGGCGGTGTCGACGTAGTACGCACCGGTGCCGTCCGGGCTCCAGGCCAGGCCGTTGGAGATGGTCACCTTGGCTAGGACCACCGTGATCTCGCCGGAGGGTGCGAGTCGGTAGAGCCGCCCGGCGCCGGGCCGGGCGTCGTAGGCCATGGATCCGGCGTAGAACGCACCGGCCGGGTCGCAGCCTCCCTCGTTCATCCGGGTCCCGGTGGGCCAGCCGGGCACGGTGATCCGCCGCTCGACTGCATCGTCCCGGTCGAGCAGCAGGAACGCGGATTCGCCGGCCACGACGGTGCCGCCGCCGATGCGGGGGCGCAGCACGGCGGCGACGTCGTCGACGTGCCGGCGGTGCACCCCGCCGGCGCCCAGGCTGCGGTCGGGACCGAGGTCGAGGCTGAGGAGGTCACCGGCGAGCATGTCGACCCATCGCACGGTGCCGCGGGTGGCGTCCCAGACGGGCCCTTCGGCGTGGTCGGCGACGGCGGCGGTCAGTTGTTCGGCGTCCATCAGGGGTACAGCCTGCGCGCAGCGCCACGTGCTGTCAACAACAAGTCGTACTAATTGGAGAACTCATAGGCTTGTTCGGTTGACCGGCCGAGTCTGCGCCGTCCATGATTAGTATGACAATTTCGCTTCCCCGCCGCGAGGAGCCACCGCGTGTACACCATTTCCGCCGTCGCGCCCGAGCCGCCGCTCGACGGGCACCTGCACCTGGGCGAGCCGCCGGACCGCCCGGACGCGATCGCCGCCAACGCCCGCTACCTGACCAGGGACGGCCGGCCGTGGATGCCGGTGATGGGGGAGTTCCACTACTCACGGTACCCGGCCGAGGAGTGGCGCGAGGAGCTGCTGAAGATCCGGGCCGGCGGCATCGACACGGTCGCCACCTACGTGTTCTGGATCTACCACGAGGAGCAGCGCGGCAGCGTCGACTGGACCGGCGACCTGGACCTGCGGCGGTTCGTCGGCGAGTGCGCCGGCGTCGGGCTGGACGTGATCGTGCGGATCGGCCCGTGGGGGCACGGCGAGTGCCGCAACGGTGGGTTCCCCGACTGGGTGCAGCACTCGGGGCTGCGGTTGCGCACCGACGACCCGGGCTACCTCGCCCTGGTCCGGCCCTGGTACGCGCAGATCGCCGCACAGCTGACCGGCCTGTTCCGGAACGCGGGCGGCCCGATCGTGGGTGTCCAGCTGGAGAACGAGCTCTACGACCAGCCCGGTCACCTGCTGACCCTGAAGCGGCTGGCGAAGGATGCCGGGTTCGAGGCACCGCTGTGGACCGCGACCGGGTGGGGGCACGCGCAGCTGCCGCCGGACGAGGTGCTGCCGCTGTTCGGCGGGTACTCCGAAGCCGCCTGGGACAGCGCGCACGACGGGTGGCCGCAGCAGAGCCGCGCGCACTACTTCTTCGGCCCCGGGCGCGACGACGACTCCATCGGCGCCGACCTGCGCGCGATCCCCTCGGTGAGCGGCGGCGACAGCAGCGGCGCCGGAGGCGACGAGTCGCACCTGGTGCGCTACCCGTTCGCCACGTGCGAGCTCGGCGGCGGCATGTACACCTCCTACCATCGCCGCCCCGTGGTGCAGCCTGCCGACATCGCCGCCCTTGCCCTGGTGAAGCTGGGCAGCGGGTCGGCGTGGCAGGGCTACTACATGTACCACGGCGGCTCGATGAGGCTCGGCGCGCTGTCGACGCTGCAGGAGTCGCACGCCACCGGCTACCCCAACGACTGCCCGGTCGTCTCCTACGACTTCCAGGCCCCGCTGGGCGAGTACGGCCAGTTCCGCGACAGCTGGGCATGGCTGCGTCAGCAGCACCTGTGGCTGGCCGACCAAGGGTCGGCGCTCGCCGCGATGACGCTGACGATGCCGGACGAGGCGCCGTCGGACACCGCCGACACCTCGACGCTGCGCTGGGCGCTGCGCGCCGACGGCCGCCGCGGGTACCTGTTCGTCAACAACCATCAGCCGGTGGAGACGCTGCCGGACCACCACGGCGTGCAGTTCACCGTCACCATGGGCGGCCGGGAGCTCGTCCTGCCGTCCGCGCCGGTCACCGTCGCGGCCGGCGCGTCGTTCGTCTGGCCGCTGCACCAGCCGGTGGGTGGCGTCACGCTCGTCGGCGCCACGGCCCAACCGGTGTGCGACCTGCACGCTGCCGGGGTGGCCACGGCGGTGCTGGCCCAGGCCGGCGGCGTCGAGGTGGAGCTGGTGTTCGACGGCGCCGAGGTGGCGAGCGTCGAAGGTCCCGGCACCGTCACCACCGACGGCGACCTGGTCCGGGTGAGCGGCCTGCAGCCCGGAACAGGGTGCCGGGTCCGGATCACCGGCCACGACGCAGGCCGCGCCGACATCCTCGTGCTCGACGAGCGCTCCGCCCGTCAACTGACCCGCGGCCGCTGCTACGGCGCCGACCGTCTGGTCCTGAGCGCCGCACCCGCCGTCGTCGACGGCGACGCGGTCACGGTGTACGGCGCGGCCGCGGATGCGGACGTCCTGCTGTACCCGCCGCTGTCGGAGGCCGGCACCGGTGGCCGGCTGTTCGGCCGATACCCGGTCGGCGGCCCCGGCCCGGTGTCCGCTGCGGCGCCGGTGCGCCTGCTCGCCGCCGAGGGGCCGGCCCGTGAACCGGTCGTCGATCCGGCGTCCGGCAACGCCTCCGCCCCCACCGACGCGGACTTCGACGCCGCCGCCGTGTACGAGATCGACGTCCCGGCGGAGATCCTCGACGGCGACGACGAGACGCTGCTGCGCATCGACTGGACCGGTGACGTGGGCCGCGCGTACATCGGTGACACCCTTGTAGCGGACCAGTTCTGGTACGGACCGGTCTGGGAGATCGGCCTGCGTCGCCACCGGGAGGCGTTGCGCGGCGCGGCGTTGCGCCTGCGGCTGCTGCCGATGCGCAAGGACGCGCCGGTGTACCTGTCGCCGCACGTGCGCCCGTCTGACTACCCGGCCGGACAGGTGCTGCAGCTGCGGTCGGCCACGTTCGTCACCGTGCCGCGCACCGTCGTGGAGCCCGCGTGACCGCCCTTGAAGAAGCGCTCGACGACGCGCTCGACCGCTGCCCCGTCGTCGCCATCATCCGGGCAAGGACGACGGAGCACGTGCCGGTCGTGCTCGACGTGCTCTCGGCGGCCGGGATCACCGCGGTGGAGATCGCCCTGACCACACCGGGCGCCCTCGACGCCATCGCGGCGGCACGGTCGGCGCCACGCGGACTCGTGATCGGCGCCGGCACCGTGCTCGACGCCGGGCAGGCCCGGGCCGCCGTCGCGGCGGGCGCCGCTTACCTGGTCACACCGGCGGTCGTGCCGGAGGCCATGGGTGTCGGGGTGCCGGTCGTGTGCGGCGCCTTGACGCCGACCGAGATGCTGGCCGCCGCACGGGCCGGCGCCGCCCTTGTGAAGGTGTTCCCGATCGCGGCGGCCGGCGGCGTGGACTATCTGCGGGCGGTCCGCGCACCGCTGCCGCATCTGCCGCTCGTGCCCACCGGCGGCGTCGCGGTCGAGGACAGCGCCGCATACCTGAAGGCCGGCGCCCGTGCGGTCGGGATCGGTGCGCCGCTCCTCGGTGACGCGGCCGACGGCGGGGACCCCGACGCGCTGGCCGAGCGGGCCGCGGCGCTCGTCAAAGCGGTCACCCGTGGCTGACCCGCGACCGGATCTGGTGACGCTCGGCGAGGCGATGGCGGTCGTGCGGGCGGCCGCCATCGGCCCGCCACGCCCGGGAGCGACCGCGGAGATGTCCTTCGCGGGTGCCGAGGCCACGGTGGCGATCGGGGTTCGCCGGCTCGGGCACAGCGCACGCTGGATCGGACGCCTCGGCGCCGATGCCTTCGGCGACATGATCGTGGCCGGGCTGCGGGCAGAAGGCGTCGGCACCGGCGCGGTGGTCCGTGACCCGGACCGGCCGACCGGGCTGCTGGTACGGCACCGGCGCACCGCCGACCGCACGTCGGTGGCCTACTACCGGCACGGGGGCGCCGGTGCCGCGCTCGGGCCGCAGGACCTGCCGGGCGATGCGGCGGGTGCCGGCCGCGTGCTGCACCTGTCCGGCATCACCCCGGCGCTCGGTGACGGGCCCGCCGAGGTGGTCGACGACGCCCTCGCCGCCGCGCGCCGGACCGGGGCGCGCATCACGTTCGACGTGAACTTCCGGCGGAAGCTGTGGCCGGTCCAGCGGGCGCGGCCGGTGCTGCGTCGGTGCGTCGCGGCGGCCGGCACCGTGTTCGCCGGGGCCGACGAAGCGGCGCTCGTGCTGGACCTGCCGGAGACGACGGACCCCGTCGTGCTGGCCCGGCGGCTCGGCGAGCTGGGTCCGGACGAGGTCGTGCTGAAGCTCGGCGCGGCCGGCGCGCTCGTGCTCTGCGGCGGCACCGTCGTGCGGGCGCCCGCCGTGCCGGTGACCGTGGCCGATCCGGTCGGCGCCGGGGACGGGTTCGTCGCCGGGTACCTGTCGGGGCTGCTCGACGGCCTGCCCGCGGCCGGGCGTCTCGGCCGGGCGGTGACGTGCGGCGCGTTCGCCGTGTCGACGGTCGGCGACTGGGAGGGTCTGCCCACCCGGGCCGAGCTCGGCCTGCTCGACGGCGCGGACGTGGTGCGGTGACTGCGCCGGCGGGGTGGGCGTCAGCCGATCCCGGCCGGCGCGGTCACGGCGCTGCCGACGGCCTTGGCCGCCTCGACGTCGTCGATCGAGCTCTCGATGAGCTCGCGCATGGCCGTCTCCGCGGCCTTGGGGCGTTGCCGGCGCACGGCGAGCAGCACCTCGGCATGCTTGTCGGCGGACTCGGTCGTCAGGACGTCGTGGACGAACTGGTCGCGCAGCCGCAGGCCCACCTCGATCGTTGCCGACATCTGCAGCAGCAGTTCGTTGTGGGTGGCGCGCAGCAGCGCGTCGTGAAAGGCGAGGTCGGCCTCGACGTGCTGGGCGGCGCGGTGCCCGGCCGCGGCGCGCATGGCGGCCAGGGCGTCCTCGAGGTCGGCCAGGTCCCGGTCGGTGCGGCGCAGCGCCGCCAGGCGTGCGGCGGCGGGCTCGACGGTCAGCCGGACCTCGCCGAGCTCGTCGAGGAACGTCGCGTCCACGCCGTCGGCGAACCGCCACCGCAGCACGTCGGAGTCCAGCAGTGCCCACTGCTCGCGTGGCGCGACGAACGTCCCGCGCCGTGGCCGCGCGCCGACGAGCCCTTTCGCCGCCAGGACCCGCAGCCCCTCCCGCACCACGGTGCGGGACACGCCGAAGTGCTTCTCGAGGGCGATCGGGTCGAGGTCGGCGTCCGGCGCCAGCTCACCGTTGACGATCGCCGCGCCCAACGCCGCGACGAGGCGCCCGTGCGCACCGCCCCTGCCGTAATCGACCATGCCCGCATCATGCCACGAACTGGCCCGTGAGCGGGTATCGTCCGACTAGTTAAAGCGCACTACTAAAAAAATAAGTCACACTATTTGTTGACAGCCTGTGTCGCGCGGGCGCATGATTCCTGCACTTCCTCCCCGGCCGACACCCCACCTTCCCGGCCGGACGTGCATCGTTTGCCTGAAGGAGACCTCCGATGAACGGACTTTCGCGCCGTGGCTTCCTGCGTGCCACCGCGCTTGCCGGTGGCGGCCTGCTCGCCGCGCCCCTGCTATCCGCCTGCAGCGACGACGGCGGCGACGCCGTGCAGTCCGGGGCGGTCAAAATCGATTTCTGGACCCACGACCCGGGCTATGAGAAGACGTTCACCCAGACGGCCAAGGAGCTCACCGACGGCGCCGCCGGTTCGAAGTTCGACTACACGCTCAACGTCACCAAGGGCGAAAGCGACGCCCTGGTCACCCGCCTGATCTCCCAGGGCGCCGCAGGCTCCGGCACACCGGACCTGATCGGCATCGTGATCAGCGTGTTCCCGCGGCTGATGGCCGGCGGCATCGCCAAACAGCTCCTCGTGCCGCTCGACGACCTCATCGCCCCGGTCAAGGACGACCTGCTGCGCACCGCCCCGTACGCCTACGACGGCAAGGTCTACGCGCTGGAGTCCGACACCTGCGTGAGCGTGCTGTACTACCGCGAGGACGAGTTCACCAAGAACGGCATCCCTGCCGACGTCGCCACCTGGGAGGACCTCGCCACGATCGGGGCGAGCCTGCACGCGCGCACCGGGCAGTCCCTCGGCGTCGTCGCGACCGGTGACAACGGCTCCATCACCAACCAGTACCTGCAGTTCCTGCTGCAGCGCGGCGGTGGGTTCTTCAACGACAAGGGCGAGCTGCTCCTGGACAGTCCCGAGGCGGTGCAGACGATCGAGTTCATGGCGAAGGGGCTGCAGTCCGGGTTCCTGCTCGGCGTGCCCGACCCGTACGGCGCGCCGAACACGGCCGCGCTGAAGGAGGGCAAGCTCATCGCCATCGCGATGCCCAACTGGTACAACGTGTACGGCCTGCAGGCGAACGTGCCCGACCAGAAGGGCAAGTGGAAGATGCGGGCGCTGCCGAAGTTCCAGGCCGGCGGCCACATCGGCTCGTCGCTCGGCGGCACCGGCTTCGCCGTGGTGAAGAACAAGCCCAGCACGACCGCCGCGACCGAGCTGCTGCGCTACACGTACCTGACCAGGGAGGGGCAGCTGGCCCGGTTCAAGGCCGGCGGGTTCCTGCCCACCCTGAAGAGCCTGTACACCGACCAGGACTTCCTCGGCTACGAGGACCCCTACCTCGGCCAGAAGGCCTTCGACGTCTACACCCCCGCGGCGAAGGACCTGCCGACCTTCTACCAGAACGAGAACCTCAACCTGCTGACCGACACCTTCGGCGGGCCGCTGCTGGAGGCGCTGCGCGGCAAGAAGAGCCCGGGCGACGCGATCAAGGAGACCGTCGAGGCCTACAAGAAGAAGGCGAAGTAGGCGATGGCCGCGGTCCTGGAAACGCAGACGGCCGGTGCCGGTCCGGGCGCTGCCCGGTCCCGGGCGGCGCGGCACGGCTGGGTGCCGTACGCGTTCATCTCACCGTTCTACCTGCTGTACGGACTGTTCCTCATCGTTCCCATCGGTGTCGGGGTGTACCTGAGCTTCACCGAGTGGGCCGGGCTGGGCACGCCGCTGTGGGTGGGCACGCAGAACTACCGTGAGCTGTTCGCCGACGACAGTTTCCGCACCGCGGTCGTCAACACCGCGATCTACGTCGTGTTCGCCGTGCTGATCGTGGTGCCGGCCGCGCTGCTCATCGCCCAAGCGCTCAACACCCGCGGGCTGCGCGGCCGGGACCTGTTCCGGCTGACCTTCTTCACGCCGGTCGTGCTGTCCCCGATCATCATCGCGCTGGTCTTCACGCTGTTCTACGACCGGGAGTACGGGCTGCTCAACGCCGCCCTGCGCGGCTTCTTCGGCACCGGCGGCGTCGACTGGCTCGGCGACCCGACCTGGGCGAAGGTCAGCGTGATGCTGCTGGTGCTGTGGCGGTGGACCGGCTACCTGACCATCTTCTTCCTCGCCGGGCTGCAGAACGTGCCCAAGGAGCTGTACGAGGCGGCGCGGCTGGACGGCGCGGGGGCGCTGCGCACCTTCTTCAACATCACCGTCCCGATGCTCAAGCCGGTCACCGCGTTCGTCGCCGTCACCGTCATCGTCGGCACCGCCCAGATCATGGAGGAGCCGTACCTGCTCACCAAAGGCGGCCCCGGCGAGGCGACGCTGCCGGTGGCGATGTTCATCTACCGGGAGGCGTTCATGCGTCAGCACCTCGGCTACGCCGCGGCCGCCGGCGTGGTCATGTTCGCGATCGTCTTCGCGATCGGCCGGACCGCGACCGCGGTGTTCGGCGTCGGGCGGCAGCGATGAGCGCCCCGGCGCGCCAGGCAGCCGTCGAGCCGGCGACAGCAACGGCGCAGAGGCCCGAGCCGCCCGTCCGTCGTGGGCGCCGGCTCCGGGCGGGCCGGTGGCTGCTGTATGCCTTCCTCGGCTCGCTGGTCGTCGTGTTTGTCCTGCCCATGCTGTGGGCGCTGGCCTCGTCGTTCAAACCCCGCGGCGACATCTTCGGCTACCCGCCGTCATTGGTCCCCGACCCGTTCACCCTGGACAACTACACCCGGATGCTGGACGCCCAGCCGTTCTGGTCGTGGTTCGCGATCAGCACCGTCGTCGCGGTGGTCTCCACCGCGGTCGCCGTGTTCGTCTGCTCCCTCGCCGGGTTCGCGTTCGCCAAGTACCGCTTCCGCGGCAAGAACGTGCTGTTCAACATCATGTTCAGCTCGCTGACCGTCCCGTTCGCGGTCATCGTGGTGCCGCTGTTCGTCATGCTCGTGAAGACCGGCCTGAACAACCCGTGGTTCGCGCTCATCGTGCCGTGGCTGGCGCCGGCCTTCGGTATCTTCATGATGCGCCAGTACGTGGAGCAGTCCGTGCCCGATGAGATCCTCGAGTCCGCGAGGGTCGACGGCGCGTCGGAGTTCAGGCTGTTCCTGCGGATCGTCATGCCGCTGCTGCGCCCCGCGCTCGGGGCGCTCGCGGTGTGGAGCTTCCTCAGCACCTACAACAGCTTCTTCTGGCCGCTCATCGTCGTCGGCAACGACGAGCAGTACACGCTGCCGCTGGGCATCCAGTCCATCTATGCCGCCGAGGCGAGGCAGGTCGACCTCGTCCTGGCCGCGTCGGTCCTGGCCGCGATCCCCAGCCTGCTGCTGTTCACCGCCTTGCGTAAGCAACTCCTCGAAGGGCTCACCGCCGGTGCCGTCAAACACTGACAAGCTCACCATCACTCTGTGGGACTTCACCTGGTACACCCGTACCGGACCCGGCGAGCCCTTCGCCGACCTCGACGCGGCGTTCGCGCAGGCCGTCGAGCGCGGTTACAACACCGTCCGCGTCTGCGCCATGCCGTTCCTGCTGTTCCGCTCCGGCCTCGACACCACCGCCCTGACCTTCACCGGCCTCGGCGGCGGGTACGCCCAGCGCACCCGCTGGTACGACGTGCCGGGCGAGGCGACGATCGACGGACGGGCGCACCTGCTCGCCCTGTTCACCGCCGCCGCCCGGCACGGCTGCCGGATCATCGTCTCCAGTTGGGAGTACCAGCAGAGCCCGGCGTTCCTGTCCGTGCCCGACTGGCACCACGCGCTGTCCTCGGTCCCACCCGCCGACCGGGCCGACGTGCTCGCCGACGCGCACGCCGACCTTGTCGACCACGTCACCGCACACGGCCTGGCCGGCCAGCTCGCGTTCGTGGAACTGCACAACGAGGTCCAGTTCGGCAGGCTCGCCGACGTCGGCTCACCCGGCGAGGATCCGCTGCAGGCGCTGCAGCCGTACCTCACCGCGGCGATCGACCGGTTCAAGCGCCGGCACCCCGAGGTGCCGGTGACCGTGAACGTCGCCCGGGTGCCTGTCGGGTCGATGCGCTTCCTGCCGGCCAACGCCGACGTGGCGGTGTTCCACCCATATCTCAACGGCGTCCTCGAGGAGCTGCACGACGCCTTCGCCCTGCGCAGCCCCGACCGGCCGTTCCCGCAGGGTCTCGCCCGCCGGGAGCTGCTGCGCGACGGTGCGCCGGACCTCGACGCGTGGTGGCCGCCGGACGCCGACCGGTGGCGCCTGGACGCCACCGTCGTTGGGCACCGGGAGGTCTACGTCCACGACTGGTGCGACCCGGCCAAGTGGGACCGCTGGCTGTACGACCGCTACGCCGTCCACCGGCACGCGATGCGCCAGAAGCTCGAGCTGTGGATCACGGCCGCCGCCGACTGGGCCGCCGCGAACGACATCCCCCTGGTCCTCGGCGAAGGCTGGGTCGGCTACACCCCGCTGCACGGCACCTTCGAGGAGGGCCCGGTCGGTGCTCAGTTCTGTCGCGAAGCGGTCGGACTGGCGTCCCAGGTGGGCGCATGGGGCACGGTGGTGTGCTCCAACGCCGCCCCGCACCATCCGATGTGGCACGACGTCGCCCTGCAGGTCGAACTGAACCGGGAGTTCGCCGGATGAACACCGAACGGTTCAACGGCCGGGTCGTCCTCGTGACCGGCGCCGCATCCGGCATCGGTGCCGAGGCGGCGGCCCGGTTCGCCGCCGAAGGCGCCGACGTCGTGCTGCTGGACATCGACGACGACCGCGGCAACGCCGTCGCCCACGAGACCGGCGGGCGGTACCTGCACTGCGACGTCGCCGCCGCCGCCGACTGGGACACCGTCGCCACCAGCGTGCACGAGCAGTACGGCCGGGTCGACGTCGTGTTCTCCAACGGGCCCGGCAGGATCGTGCGGACCGTCGCCGTGCACGAGCTGACCGAGGACGAGTGGGACCGGCAGATCGCCGTCACGCTCAAGGCCGCGTACCTGGCGGCCCGCACGTTCTGCCCCTCGCTCGGCCGGACCCAAGGCTCGTTGATCTTCACCTCGTCCGTGCACGCCGGGATCGGGGTGCGAGGCTGCGCTGCCTACGCGGCGGCCAAGGGTGGCCTGCTCGCACTGACGCGGCAACTCGCCGTCGAGTACGCGCCGGCCGTGCGGGTCAACGCGGTCGTCCCCGGACCGGTCCGCACCCCGGCCTGGGACGGCATCGACAGCGCCGGCGTGGCCGCCACCATCGCCGAGACCCCGGCGGGACGCCTGGGCGATCCGGCCGACATCGCCGCTGCGGTCGCCTATCTCGCCTCCCCGGACGCCAGCTTCGTCACCGGCTCGACCCTCACCGTCGACGGCGGCTGGACGATCTCCACCACCTCCTCCTGAGCTCCTGACACCGCAAGGGTGACTGCACATGAAGATCGTCTCGATGGACACCTTTCTCGTCCCGCCACGCTGGCTGTTCCTTCGCGTGCGGACGGACGAAGGCATCACCGGATGGGGCGAACCGGTCGTCGAGGGCCGGGCCGAGACGGTGCGGGCAGCGGTGGCGGAGCTCAGCGACTACCTCATCGGCGAGGACCCGCTGCGCATCGAGCACCACTGGCAGGTACTCACGAAAGGCGGCTTCTACCGGGGCGGGCCGGTGCTGTCCAGCGCCGTCGCCGGCATCGACCAGGCGCTGTGGGACATCGCCGGCAAGACGTACGGACGGCCGGTGCACGCGCTGCTCGGCGGACACGTCCGGGACCGGGTCCGGATGTACGCGTGGATCGGCGGTGACCGACCCGCCGACGTCGCCGCCCTCGCGCGGGAACAGATCGACGCCGGGTTCACCGCGGTGAAGATGAACGGCTCAGGGGAGCTCACGCACATCGACACCCCACGCCGCACCGGCGAGGTCGTCGAACGCGTCGCGGCCGTCCGGGACGCGATCGGCCCGGACAACGACCTCGTCGTGGACTTCCACGGCCGGGTCTCGACCGCCATGGCCCGCCGGCTGCTGCCGCTGCTCGAGCCGTACCTGCCGCTGTTCATCGAGGAGGCCGTCCTGCCCGAACACACGGCCCACCTCGCCGCGCTCGCCGCCGCTACCGCGATCCCCCTGGCCGCGGGGGAGCGGCTGTACTCGCGAGGGGACTTCCGGACGCTGCTCGCCAGCGGCGCCGCCGTCGCCCAGCCGGACGTGTCGCACGCCGGCGGGATCTCCGAGGTGCGGCGCATCGCCGCGATGGCCGAGAGCCATGACGTGAGCATGGCCCCGCACTGCCCACTCGGGCCGATCGCGCTCGCGGCCAGCCTGCAGCTGGCGTTCGCCATCCCGAACTTCCTCATCCAGGAACAGAGCGTGGGCATCCACTACAACATCGGCAACGACGTGCTCGACTACCTCGTCGACCCGGCACCGCTGCGGTTCCGTCACGGCCACGCCGAACTCGGCAACGCCCCGGGCCTCGGCATCGAGGTCGACGAGCAAGCGGTGCTCCGCGCCGCCGAGGTCGGCCACCGCTGGCGCAACCCGATCTGGCACCACGCCGACGGCTCCCTCGCCGAGTGGTGACCACCATGGGCCGGCGGACACTCCGTTGCCCGCCGGAGGGCCACGGCAGCGTCCCGCGGAGGCTGGCGCCACGTCGCCGCCCGCCTGCGGTGGCGGCGGTCATGGCCGCTTACCGGTGGCGGGCTGGCAGAATGTTCCAGGTGGATCAGCCGGAGGGGACCCGACACGCACGCCGCGTGGCGGTCACCCTGCACGACGTGGCCCGCGAGGCGGGGGTCTCGTATGCCACCGCGTCGCGCGCCCTCAACGGCAGTGACCGCAATGTCCGGCAGGAGAACGCGGTCCGGGTCCAGGCCGCTGCTGCCCGGCTCGGCTACGTGCCGCACGCGCCCGCGCAGGCGATCGCCCGCGGTTCCACCAACACCGTGGCGCTGGTCGTCAGCGACGTCGACGACCCCTACTTCTCGATGATCGCCGCCGGCGTCATCGACGCCGCCGAGGACGCCGGTCTCATCGTCACCATGGCGGTGGCCGATCGCTCGCCGGGGCTGGAGCTGCAGATCGTGCGGACGCTGCGCGGGCATCGGCCGCGGGCCATTGTGGTCGCGGGGAGCCGCATCGACGGCTCCGGGGAGCGGGCCTCGCTGGTCGAGGAGCTGGAGGCGTACCGCGCCAGTGGTGGCCGGGTGAGCCTGATCAGCCAGCCGGACCTGCCGTTCCCGACGTTCGCCATCGACAACACCGGCGGTGCGCGACGGCTGGCGCTGGAGCTGGCCGGGCTCGGCTACCAGCGGTTCGCCGTCGTGCACGGCGACGACGCGATCCGCGCGTCCCGGGACCGGCGCACCGCGTTCGCGGACGGGCTGCGCGAGGCGGGCCTCGGGCTCGACCCGGGGTGCGAGATCGCGACCGACTTCAGCCGCTCCGGCGGGCTCGCTGCCGCGGAGCGGCTCGCCGAGCTGGCGCGCGCCGGGGTGGAGGCGGTGTTCGCGGTGACCGACGTGATGGCCATCGGCGCGATGAGCGGGCTGCGGGCGGCCGGGCTGCGACCAGGAGTGGATCTCGCGCTGGCCGGCTTCGACGACATCGAGGCAGCCGGTGAGGTCACGCCCGGGCTGACCTCGGTGCGGGCGCCGCTGCGGGAGGTTGGGCGGCGGGCCGTGGAGGCGGCGCTGTCGGGGGCACCGGCGGGCGTCGTCGACATCCCGGTCGAGGTGGTGCTGCGCGACAGCACCCCGCCACGACACCGCGGGGCCGACCCGCCACGAACCGTTGTCGTGAACGGCGCCACCCACCTCACCGCCAGGAAGGGACACGACGTTGCCGCATCCAGCCAGGCCCACGGTCACGTTACGTGATGTCGCGGGTGCGGCCGGGGTCTCGGTCGCGACCGCGTCCCGGGTGCTCAGCGGCAGCTCGCGGTCGGTCGCCCCGCAGTACGTGAGCCGGGTGCTGGAGGCGGCCGCGTCGCTGCGGTACACCGCGGACGTGTCGGCGCGGGCGATGCGACGCAAGAGCGACGCCATCGCGTTGGTCGCCGACGACCTGACCACGCCCTCCATCGCGCTCGTAGTCGCGGCGATGGAGCGGCAGGCACGCACCGTGGACGCGTTCGTCACCGTGTCGGCCACGCGAGGACTACCCGAGCGGCAGCTGGAGACCGTCCGGACACTGTGCGGCTTCTGGCCCCGGGCGCTGGTGCTGACCTCCAGCCGGATCGCGACCGGCGAGGTCGGCGCCCGGCTGCTCGAGGAGCTGCTCGCGTACGAGCGCCGTGGCGGCCGGGTGGTGATCTACGGCGACATCGACGTGCCGTTCGACTCGATCCGCGTCGACGACCGTGCGTCGGCTCGGCTGCTCGGTGCGCATCTGGCCGCGACCGGCCACCGCCGCCCGGTGATCCTCGCCGGCAGCCGTGAACGCTCCTTCGCCGCCGAGCGGACGTCGGGGTTCGTGGAGGGCCTGCTCGGCGGTGGGGTCGACGTGCAGGACATCCGGATCGTCAACTGCGAGGTCGGCAGGCGCGGCGCCTTCGAGGCCACGGCGGCGCTGATCGGCGGCGGACTCGGCGACACCGATGCGCTGCTCGCCGTCAACGACCAGATGGCGATCGGCGCCCTCGCCGCGTGCCGGGCCGCCGGAGTCGACGTCCCCGGTCGGCTATCGGTGTCGGGCTTCGACGACATCCAGCTCGCCGCCGACGTGACGCCGCGGCTGACGACGGTCGCGCTGCCCTTCGCCGACATCGGTGCCCGCTCGATTCGACTCGCACTGACCGCGGGGGAGGATCGCCGGGACGTGGTGCGAGAGACGGTCATGGGCACGCTGGTCCCCGGCGGGAGCACCGTGGACCGGGCCGCCCGCAACCGGTAGCGGCGGGCCGCTCGCAGCCGGTAGTGGCTGCTCCGCCCCAGAAAGCGGTAACGACGGGTCGTCGTTGCAACTTCCGGAACGCTGTGGTGGAATACGTTTTCCCAAGCACGATCCGGAGCCTGACACCCCTGTCCAGCTGCCCCGTTTGTCGACGCCCCGCCCTCGCCGGCGCTACGGGTGCTCCAGCCGTGCCGCACCGGACCTTCTGCCCCGAGGAGCCGCCCATGTCCCCCCTCAGTCCTGATCCGGCCCCCGTCTCCGGGCCGCCGCCCAGCCGCCGGCGCCGACTGGCGCTCGGCGTCGCCGCGGCCACCGTCGCGGGCGCCGGCCTGCTCGTGAGTGTCGCCGCGCCCGCGCAAGCGGCCAACACCACCTACTACGTCGACGCCGCGGCCGGCGCCGACAGCAACAGCGGCCTGGACCAGTCGCACCCCTGGAAGAGCCTCGGCAAGATCAACGCGACCACGTTCGGCGCCGGTGACCGTATCCTGCTCAAGGCCGGCAGCACCTGGACCGGCCAGCTGTGGCCGAAGGGCTCCGGCGCGGCCGGCGCGCCGATCGTCGTGGACTCCTACGGCACCGGCAACAAGCCGCGGATCAACGGCGCCGGCACCGTCGCCGACACCGTGCGGCTGTTCAACCAGGAGTACTGGACGATCCGCAACATCGAGGTCACCAACACCGCGCCGTCGACCGGCACCGCCGGCGGGAACCTGGGCGACTTCCGCGGCATCCACATCAGCGGCGACAACAGCCAGACCCTCGACGGGTTCCTGGTGGACGCCGTCAACGTGCACGACGTCACCGGCCGGGTGAACTGGATCGGCGGCGACACGGCTGACAACAAGCCCGGGATCAGCTTCCAGACCGGCTGGGACTCCTCCAAGCGGACCGGCGGCATCGTCATCGACAGCTGGGTGCCCAACCCGGCCGCGCCGCCGAGCACCCCGACGATCATCAACGACGCGGTGGTGCAGAACTCCACGATCGCCAACACGTCGTTCGCCGGCATCGTCGTCAAGCAGTACACCGGCTCCAACGCCGGCGCCGTGGCGACCGGCTGGGGCACGCGCGCCAACGCCGGTGACACGAAGTTCCGGCCGCACACCAACATCGTGCTGCGCAACAACTACATCACGCAGGCCGGCACCGCGTACGGCTGCAACGGCATCTACATGACCGACGTTCGTGGCGGCACGATCGAGCGCAATGTCGTCGACCGGACGGGCACGTCGGGCATCGAGACGTACTTCGCCGACAACGTCACGATCCAGTACAACGAGGTCTTCGGCACGACCCAGAAGGCCGGGGGCGCCGACCACAACGGCATCGACACGGACAAGGGCACCACCGCCCAGGTCGTGCAGTACAACTACGTGCACAACAACGGCGACGGCATCCTGCTGTGCCAGTTCGCCTTTGGCAACGTGGTGGTCCGCTACAACGTGATCACCAGCAACACCCGCTACCAGATCTACCTGCACTCCGACAAGGCGGCCACCGCCCAGATCTACAACAACACGATCTACAACGACGCGAGTTCGAACCTGATCTACGGTTACGGCGACGGTCTGACCGCCACCTATGCGATCACCAACAACATCTTGTACTCGACCAGGGCGAACGCCGCGCTGTCCACGAGCGGCACGATCACGTACAACCGCAACCTGTACGGCGGCGCGACGCTGCCCGTGCCGAGCGGCGACACCCGGGCGATCGTGGCGGACCCGCGGTTCGTCTCCGCACCGATCAACGCACCATCCGGCACGGCCAGCACCGGACCGGCGCTCGCCGCGGCCCTGGAGTTGCAGGTGGCGGCGAACTCGCCGGCCGTGAACGCCGGTGTCAGCATCGGCGGCAACGGGGGACGTGACTACGCGGGGAACCCGCTCTACAACGGCGCCCCCGACATCGGCGCGTTCGAACAGCCCGGGGGCACCACGACACCAGTCACCACGCGGCACACGTTCGACGCGCTGCCGACCGGCCCGCTCGCCAACGGCACCGAAGGGCTGGCGGTCAGCACCGCCGGCGGCTCCGTCGCGGTGGTCGACGTGCCGAGCGCGACCGACAAGAGCGTCCGGCTGACCCGCACCACGAACAGCGGCAGCACGAGCGTCTCGCAGACCTTCGGCCAGCCGCTGACCGGCCTGGTCACGGTCGAGACGAACGTCATGCGGGAGTCCGCCTACGTCTCCGGCAGCGACTTCTTCGCCATCCCATACATCCGCAACGCCAGCGGTCAGAACGCCGTCAGCGTGGCGATGACGAAGAACACCATCGTGGCGTACTCCGGCACCACCCAGGTCACCGTCGGCTCCTACACGCCCGGCCGCTGGTACGCCGTGCGGGTGGTGATCAGCACCGCCACCGGCACGTTCGACCTGTACATCGACGGCGTGCTGAAGCTGGACAACAGCACCTTCCGCAACCCGCTCCCCGGTGTCGCGCAGATCGACTACTACGCCAACAGCTCCAACTACGGCAGCGTCGTGGTCGACGACATCACGGTGACCGCGACCGCCTGAGCCGTACCTGCACAAACGGCAGTTCGGCGAGAGGGCCTCGCCCAGGCTCGGATCGGGTCGAACCGACCCGGCTGTGGCGAGGCCCGGCGCCGGCGTCGTGTCACCGTGCGCTGCGTCGCGCCCGACGCGCACTGGCGTCATGGGCGCGAAGTCGCCCGCGCCGGGCCCTTGACGGGCCGACGGCGCCGATGAAAGATCCGGAATACGTTTTCTGGGGTCGTCGCCAGGCGCCCCGCACCCGACCCGCGAAGGAGCACCCCATGAGCGCGCTCGATGAGCTCGGGCGCCTGCGAACCCACCGCGGAAGACCGCCGCGGAAACGGGACAACAAGGCCGCCTTCCTGTTTCTGCTGCCGTGGTTCGCCGGGCTGGTGCTGATCACCGCGGGCCCGGTCGCCGTCTCGCTGGGCCTGTCGTTCACCGACTACAACCTGATCCAGGACCCGACGTTCACCGGGTTGGACAACTACACCCGGATGCTGCACGACGAGCGGCTGCGGCAGGCGCTGACGGTGACGTTCACCTACGTGTTCGTCTCGGTGCCGCTGCAGCTGGCGGCGGCGCTCGGCCTGGCCCTGCTGCTCGACCGTGGTATGCGTGGCCTGGCCTTCTACCGCTCGGCCTTCTACCTGCCCTCGCTGCTCGGCTCGAGCGTGGCCATCGCGGTGCTGTGGCGGCAGATCTTCGGCGCCGACGGGCTCGCCAACCAGGTGCTGGATCTCGTCGGTCTGCATGGCAAGGGATGGATCTCCGACCCGTCGACCGCGCTCGGCACCCTCATCGTGCTCAACGTGTGGACGTTCGGCGCGCCGATGATCATTTTCCTTGCCGGGCTGCGCCAGATCCCGGTCATGTACTACGAGGCCGCCGAGGTCGACGGCGCGAAACGCTGGACCCAGCTGCGGCGGATCACGCTGCCGCTGCTGTCGCCGATCATCTTCTTCAACCTGGTCCTGCAGATCATCCACGCGTTCCAGTCGTTCACGCAGGCCTTCGTCGTCTCCGGCGGCAGCGGCGGACCGTCCGACTCGACGCTGTTCTACACCCTCTACCTGTACCAGCGCGGCTTCAACAACTTCGACATGGGCTACGCCTCCGCACTGGCCTGGCTGCTGTTACTGATCATCGGCGCCTTCACCGCCATCAACTTCTGGGGCGCCAAGCGATGGGTCTTCTACGATGACTGATCTCAAGCACCGCCTGACCGCGAACGCGGTCCACTGGACCGCGCCCCTCGACGCACGACCCCAGCGGCGGTCCGTCCTGCCCCCCACCGTGCGCGGCTTCGCCAAGCACGTCGGCCTGATCCTGCTCACGGTGGTGATGCTCTACCCCGTGCTGTGGATGGTCGTCAGTTCGCTGCGTCCGAACGACGTCATCTTCCGCTCGCCCGGACTGGTGCTCGCCGACCTCAACGTCCACAACTACGGCGAGGGCTGGAACGCGCTGGCGTCCCCGTTCGGGCACTACCTGTTCAACTCCGCAGTGGTGGTGCTCGGCTGCATCATCGGCAACCTCGTCTCGTGCTCGATGGCCGCCTACGCCTTCGCCCGGCTGGAGTTCACCGGCAAACGCCTGTGGTTCGCCCTGATGCTCGGCAGCATCATGCTGCCGATCCACGTCCTGATCGTGCCGCAGTACATCATGTTCGCGCAGGTCGGCTGGATCAACACGTTCCTGCCGCTGATCGTGCCCAAGCTCCTGGCCACCGACGCGTTCTTCGTGTTCCTCATGGTCCAGTTCATCCGCGGGCTGCCCCGCGAGCTGGACGAGGCCGCCCGCATCGACGGCGCCGGCCACCCGCGCATCTTTCTGCAGGTCATCCTGCCCCTGATGCGCCCGGCGCTGGCCACGACCACCATCTTCACGTTCATCTGGACCTGGAACGACTTCTTCAGCCAGCTCATCTACCTCACCGACCCGGACATGTACACCGTCCCGGTCGCGCTGCGCTCCTTCGTCGACGCCACCGTCAACACCTCGTGGGGCGCCATGTTCGCCATGAGCGTCCTGTCTCTGCTCCCGGTCTTCCTGGTCTTCCTGGTCGGCCAGCGGTACCTCGTCCAGGGCATCGCCACCACCGGCAGCAAGTAGCACACCCCAACACCCCACACCCCCTGAAGGACATCCCATGCACGCTGCCTTCGACCGCGGCCTATCCCGCCGGTCCACCCTGCGCCTCGCGCTCGGCCTCACGGCCGGGGCCACCCTCGCCGCGTGCGGCACCGGCTCTGACAAGGACGCCTCCGGCGACCTGTCCAAGGACCCCGTCACGCTGCGCTTCACCTGGTGGGGCGCCGACGCCCGGCACAAGCGCACCCAGCAGGTCATCGACCTGTTCAGCAAGGCGCACCCGAACATCACGGTGAAGGGCGAGTTCAAGGACTGGAACGGCTACTGGGACAGCCTCGCGACCACCGTGGCCGCCAACGACGCACCGGACATCATCCAGATGGACGAGCTGTACCTCGCCTCGTACGCGCAACGCGGCGCCCTGCTCGACCTCGGCACCGCGAGCAAGCACCTCGGCACCGCCGACTTCGACCCCAAAGCCCTCGCGACCGGCAAGGTCGACGGCAAGCAGTACGCGCTGCCGGTCGGTCTCGCCGCCTATTCGATGCTGGTCAACACCGACCTGCTCGCGCAGTACAACGTCACCCTCCCCGACGACGCCACCTGGACCTGGGACGACCTCAAGACGGTCGGTGCGAAGGTGTCCGCCGCGTCCGGCGGCAAGGTCACCGGCGTCCAGTCGTGGGGCTTCGACGCGGGCGGCCTGCAGATCTGGGCCCGGCAGGCCGGCGCCACCCTCTTCGACGACAAGGGCAAGGTCGTCATCCCGGCCGACACGCTCGCCGCGTTCTGGCAGTACCTCGTCGACCTGTCCAAGGCCGGGATCGCACCGACGCCGTCGGTGACGGTCGAGCGCGGCGCCGGCGCCCTGGACCAGTCCGGGATGGCCACCAACACCTCCGCCATCGGCACGTGCTGGAACACCCAGCTCACTTCGTTCGCCAAGGCCAGCGGCAAGAAGCTCAAGCTCGTCCGGCTGCCCGGAGAGGCGCAGGCGAAGTCGCCCGCGGCGTACTACAAGCCGTCGATGTTCTGGTCCGTCTCGTCGCGCTCCAAGCATCCCGCCGAGGCCGCGCTGTTCGTCGACTTTCTGGCCAACAGCCCGGAGGCCGCCGATGTGCTGCAGACCGACCGCGGCGTGCCGGCCAACACCAAGATCCGGCAGAGCATCACCGCGAAGCTCGCCGACACCGACAAGGCGGCCGCCGATTACCTCAGCCAGATCAAAGTCGGCGAACCGCCCCGGGTCACGCCCAAGGGCGCCAGCGACATCGAGAAGATCCTCAAGCGTCACACCGAGGACGTCCTGTTCGCCCGCAGGACCCCGCAGCAGTCGGCGGACGCGTTCATCAAGGAACTGCAGAGCGAGATCGACGCCGCGTGACCAGCAGCCGCACCGCACCCGCGCCGCGGCACCAGCCGCGGCGCGACCCCGGCACAACGAAAGTGATGGAAGTTCATGGTTGACGGCAGGTACCGCGCCGCCATCGTCGGCACCGGTGCGATCGCCACCGCGCACGCCGGCGCGTTGCGCGCCAACAGCGACCGCGTCCGGCTCGCCGCGGTGGTCGACGTCGACGCGGAGCAGGCCCGCGCCTTCGCCGAGACGTGGCAGGTCGACACGGTCGCGCCAACGGTGACGGCGCTCCTGGCCGAGGGTGGCATCGACCTGGTCCACCTGTGCACACCACCGGTCTGGCACGCGCCGCTCGCGTTGGAGTGCCTGCGGGCCGGGGTGCACGTGCTGGTCGAGAAGCCACCGACGCTGTCGCTCGCCGAGCTCGACACCCTGATCGAGGCGTCGGCCGCGTCCGGCGCGCACCTGGCCACCGTGTTCCAGCACCGGTTCGGCGCCGGCGCCGTGCGGCTGCGTGCCATGGCCGCCGCGGGTGAGCTCGGCCGGCCGATGCTCGCCACCTGCGACACGCTGTGGTACCGCGACGACGACTACTACCGGGTGCCGTGGCGGGGGCGCTGGGACACCGAGGGCGGCGGACCGACGATGGGCCACGGGATCCACCAGTTCGACCTGCTGCTGTCCGTGCTCGGACCGTGGGAGAGCGTCACCGCGGTCGCCGCACGGCGCGCCCGGCCGATCGAGACCGAGGACGTGTCGATGGCCCTGGTCACCTTCGCCAGCGGGGCGGTCGCCACGGTCGTGAACTCGGTGCTGTCGCCCCGGCAGGTCTCCGCGCTGCGGTTCGACTACGAGCAGGCGACGGTGGAGCTGTCGCACCTGTACGGCTACTCCGACGACGACTGGACGGTCCATCCGGCGCCGGGGCACGAGGACGTCGCGACCCGATGGTCGTGGGCACCCTCGCGCGAGGAGAGCGGCCACGCCGGTCAGCTCACCGCTGTCCTGGACGCGCTCGACGCGGGCCGGCCGCTGCCGGTCACGGCGGCCGACACCCGGCAGACCATGGAGTTCGTCGCCGCGCTGTACGCCTCCGCGTTCACCGGCAGCACCGTGCACAGCGGCCAGATCGGCCCGGACAGCCCGTTCGCCGCCAGCATGCACGGCGCGGGCGCCCCGTGGACGGCGGTGGCGGCGTGAACCTGGACGTCGACCACGCCCTCGGCCGGTCCGTCACCGTCTCGGCCGGCGGCGTCGCGCTGCTCACCTACGTGTACAGCCCGGACACGCCGCGGCTGGAGTCGCCGAAGCCGTACCTGCACCCCATCCGCACCCTCACCGGCGAGCTGGTGTCGGCGTTCCGCCCGCACGACCACGTCTGGCACAAGGGGATCGCCTGGTCGCTGCCGCACGTGGGCGAGCACAACTTCTGGGGCGGCCCCACGTACGTCGACGGTCAGGGCTACTTGCAGCTGGACAACAACGGCAGCGCCGTACACCGGGAGATGACCGGCCTGGCCGTGCGGCAGGGCGCCGCGACGCTGCGGCACCGCCTGGACTGGACCACCCAGCAGGGCGCCCAGGTCATCGAAGAGGACCGGGCGTTGCACGTCACGGTGGCCGACGCGACCACCTGGGTCATGGTGTTCGACACGGCAATGACGAACGTCTCCGGCGGCACCCTCGCGTTCGGTTCGCCGACGACCAAGGGCCGGGACAACGCAGGCTACGGCGGGCTGTTCTGGCGCGGGCCCCGCTCGTTCACCGGCGGCGTGCTCATGGCGCCGACCGGTGCCGGCGGCGATGAACTGCGCGGCAGCCGCGCGGAATGGTTCGCTTTCCAGGGGCGCCACGACGGGACCGGCGCGCACTCCACCGTCGTCATCGTCGACGACCGGGACAACCCGCGGCACCCGCCGCAGTGGTTCGCCCGGACCGAGGAGTTCGCCTGCCTCAACCCGGCGCCGTTCTTCTCCGAGGAGTTCGACCTGCCCGACCGGGCCACGCTGCGCCTCCGCTACGCCGTCGTCGTCGCCGCCGGCGCGCACGACAGCGATGGCACGGCCGCGCTGGCCCACCACGGCCGCCGGGCGCTCGCCCCGGCATAGGGCGGCATCGCGGGCCGGGGCGCCTGAGCACCGCCTCGGCCCGCGATGTCGCGCCCCGCACGAAGAACGAGGAGCAACCGTGCAGGACCAGGATCACCGGTGGCTGCGCTGGCCCACCGAACCCGCCAGGCGGCGCATCGCGTTCGGCGCCGACTACAACCCCGAGCAGTGGCCACCCCACGTGTGGGACGACGACGTGCGGGCCATGCGCGCGGCCGGCCTCAACATCGTGTCGCTGGGCATCTTCTCCTGGGCCAGAATCCAGCCGGGTGCCGACGTGTGGGACTTCACGTGGCTGGACGAGGTCATGGACCTGCTGCACGCCAACAGCATCGCGGTCGACCTGGCGACGGGCACAGCGTCACCGCCGCACTGGCTGACCACGAAGCATCCGGAGATCCTGCCCGTCGACCACGAGGGCCGCACCGTGTGGCCGGGCGCCCGCCAGCACTGGCGGCCCACCTCGCCGGTCTTCCGCGAGCACGCGCTGCGGCTCGTGCGGGCCATGGCCGAGCGGTACGGCCGCCACCCCGCCCTCGTCGCCTGGCATGTCAGCAATGAATTCGGCTGCCACAACGCCTACGACTACTCCGACGCCGCGGCCGCCGCCTTCCGCGACTGGCTGCGGGCCCGGTACCGCAGCACGGCGGCGCTCAACCGCGCCTGGACGACCGCCGTCTGGTCGCAGCGCTACAGCGACTGGGCCGAGATCCTGCCGCCGCGCTGGACCGGTGCGGGCTCGCAGCCCAATCCGGCGCAGCGCCTGGACTTCCTGCGGTTCTCCTCCGACGCGCTGCGGGAGCACCTGCGCGCCGAGCGGGACCTGCTGCGCGAGCTGACCCCGGAGGTGCCGGTGACGACGAACTTCATGGTCGCCGCCTCCGTGCGGGCTGTCGACTACGCCCGGTGGGCCGGGGAGGTCGACTTCGTCGCCAACGACCACTACGTCGTGCCCGGGCCGCAGGGCCTGGACGAGCTGTCGTTCTCGGCGAACCTGACCGGCAACCTCGCCGGCGGCCGGCCGTGGTTCCTCATGGAGCACTCCACGAGCGCGGTGAGCTGGCAGCCGATCAACGTCGCCAAGCGCCCCGGCGAGCTGGCCCGCGACTCGCTCACCCACGTCGCGCACGGCGCCGACGCGGTCTGCTTCTTCCAGTGGCGGCAGTCCGCCGGCGGCGCGGAGAAGTACCACTCGGCGATGGTCCCGCACGCCGGGACGGACACCGCGGTCTTCCGCGCCGTCTGCGAGCTCGGTGCCACGCTGCGCGATCTCGCCCGGGTCGCCGGTGCGCACCGCACGCCGGCCCGCGCGGCCATCCTCTTCGACTGGGAGTCGTGGTGGGCGGCCGAGCAGGATCCGCGCCCCAGCGACCGGGTGCGCTACCGGCAGGAGGCGCTGGACTGGTACACCGCCTTCCTGGACCTCGGTATCCGCGCCGACGTCACCCCGCTGGACGCCGACTGGGAACGCTACGACCTCGTCGTGGCACCGCTGCTGCACATGGTGCCGGGCGGCCTCGCCGCGCGGCTGACCGTCTACGCCATCGCCGGTGGCCACGTCGTCACCACGTACTGCTCCGGCATCGTTGACGAGCACGACCACGTGTGGCTCGGCGGCTACCCCGGTGCCCTGTGCGACCTGCTCGGCATCCGGATCGAGGAGTTCGCGCCGCTGCTCGACGACGAGCGGGCCGAGCTCGACAACGGCACCACCGGCACGGTGTGGAGCGACCGGATCGACCTCACCGACCCGGCCACCGAGGTGCTCGCCCGGTACCGCACCGGCGAGCAGGCCGGCCGGCCCGCCGTAACCCGAAGACCCACCGGCAGCGGCTCGGCCGCCTACGTCTCCACCCGTCTGGGCGCCGGCGGTGTCGCCGCGATCCTGGACGAGCTCGCCGGCCGCGCGGGTGTCACCAGCGAGCTGCCGCCCGAGCTCCGCGGCGCGGTCGAGCTCGCCGTGCGCGGCCCGCACCGGTTCCTCATCAACCGCACCGACCGGCCGGTGGACGTGTCGGCCGTGGCCGGCGCCGCCACGATCCTCGGCCCGCGGGCCGTCATCGTCGTGCGGTGAGCTGTCGCCCGCACCGGTTTCACGCGCCGACGGTGAGCTGGTGGACCTGGACGGCGCCCAGCAGCGGCTCGCCGCGCAGGAGCCGGCCCACCTCGGCGGTGGCGAACTCACCGAGCCGGCGCAGCTCACGCCCCTGCGCGCCGGCGATGTGCGGCGTGACGAAGACGTTGTGCATCCGCAGGAGGGGGTGGTCGGTGGGCAGGGGTTCGGGGTCGGTGACGTCCAGGACGGCGGAGATCCGGCCGTCCTTGCAGTGCCGGGTGAGGGCGTCGGTGTCGACCAGGACGCCCCTGGCGGTGTTGATGAGCACCGCGCCGTCGCGCAGCAGGCCGAGCCGGTGCCCGTCGATGAGGTGGCGGGTCTCGGGCAGCGCGGGTGCGTGGACGGTGACGAGGTCGCTGCGCCGGCATAGGGCGTCGAGGTCCACCAGATCGGCGCCGAGGCGTCGCGCGTCCCGCGGTGACAGGTACGGGTCGTGCACGAGGGCGGTCACGTCGAACGTGCGGAGCCGGTCGAGCACGAGGCGTCCGATGCGTGATGCCCCGACCACGCCGACGGTGCAGCCCATCAGGCCGGTGTCCGCCCGGGCCGCGGCCGCGAACTGTGCCGGGTTGTCGGCGTATACGCGGGCGCGGGCGAACGTCTGCTTGGCGCCGAGGATGAGCGCCGCAAGCGTGTACTCGGCGACGGGGACCGCGTTGGCGGCGGCCGCCGACGACACGGTGATGCCGCGCTCGAACACGACCGGGTCGAGGTGCTTCTTGACGGTGCCGGCGGCGTGGATGCAGGCGCGCAGCTTCGGGGCGCGGTCCAGCACCGAGGCGTCGATACGGGGGCAGCCCCAGCCGCTGATGAGGATCTCGGCGCGGCCGAGTGCTTCACCGGCATCGGGCTGCTCGAAGGAGGTGATGCTCGGCCCGGGATGGACGTTCACGAGCCGGGTGAGCCGGCCCATCACGTCCGGTGGGAACGCGCCGTCGCGGGCCCACGGCGCGAGCGCGAGAACGGCGGGAGGTCGTGGCTGCACGGGGCGGCTCCTCTTCGGACATGAGCGGCGGCAGGCATCACGATAGTAAACGTATTCTATGATCGGGGAAGCATAGACGTGCGTCCTTGACAGGGATTTGCGGTTGTGGTCCCATCGGACCCTAGTAAACGGTTTCATAGCGGCGCCGCGCGCGCCGCGCCGGACCTCGACACCCCTCCCGGTCGGCCGGACACCCCACCACACCACCGGCCGCGCCCCCTGCGCTCAAGCGTCAGGTCTCCAAGGAGTTGACACGCCGTGGCTCAGATCAGCAGACGCACCATGCTCGTCGCCGCCGCCGGGGCTGCCGCGACCATCCCGCTCGCCCGCGCCGGTGCGGCGGCGGCCGCCCCGCCCGCGGACCCCAGCGCCACCTTCACCGGCCACGCGCCGGTGCCGCTGCGCTGGCTGGAGAACGGCACCCCCGCCGAGCTCGCCGCCGGCACCACCTGGGGCGTGCCGTGGCCCCGCGGGGCCTTCCCGCCCGACCAGCGATTCGCCCTCACCGGCGACGGCGGCACCGCCGTACCGGTGCAGACCTGGCCCACCGCCTACTGGCCCGACGGGTCGGTGAAGTGGACCGCGCACGCGATCAGCGGTGCCGCGCCACGCGCCGGCGGCTACCAGCTCGCCGCCGGCGTCCCGGCCGCCCCGGCGACGCCGGTCATCGTGCAGACCGGCGGGCGGATCGTGGTCGACACCGGCGTCATCACCGTCGCCTTCAACCGCTCCGGCGCGACCGTGGTCGACGCCATCCGCCGCGGTGACACCGTCATCGCGCGCAACGGCCGGCTGGTCGCCTCCGTGCAGGACAAGCCGGGCGGCGACCTGCCCGCCACGCTGAAAACCGAGGCGTTCAACGGCACCGTCGACGCGGTCACCGTCGAGCAGCGCGGCCCGGTGCGCGCGGTGGTCCGGGTCGAGGGCCGCCACCAGCAGGGCCGGCGCCGCTGGCTGCCGTTCGTCGTGCGGTTCTACCTGTACGCCGGCTCCGACGCGATCCGGGTCGTGCACACCTTCGTCTTCGACGGCAACGGCCAGCAGGACTTCATCAACGGTCTCGGCGTGCAGTTCACCGTCCCGATGCGCGGCGAGCTGTACAACCGCCATGTCCGCCTCGCCGGAGCCGGCAACGGCGTGCTCGCCGAGGCCGTGCAGGGCATCACCGGCCTACGCCGAGACCCTGGAGCGGCGGTCCGGCAGGCGCAGTACGAAGGCCGCCTCACCCCGGACGTCGCCACCTGGGACACCAGGGTCACCACGCGGCTGCAATACGTCCCGGCGTTCGGCGACTACAGCCTGCGCCAGCTCACCGCCAACGGCTTCGAGATCGTCAAGCGCACCAAGCCGGGGCACACCTGGATCCGCGTCGACGGCGGCACCCGCGCCGCGGGCCTGGGCTACGTCGGCACCCCGTCCGGGGGCCTCGCCTTCGGCATGCGCAACTTCTGGCAGCTGCACCCGACGGAGCTGGAGATCGGCGGTGCCGCGACGGACAACGCCCAGGCGACGATCTGGATGTGGTCACCCCGGGCCGGCGCGATGGACCTGCGCTTCTACCACGACGGCATGGGCCAGGACACCTACCCGGAGCAGCTGGAAGGCCTCGAGATCACCTACGAGGACTACGAACCCGGGTTCGGCTCGCCGCACGGCGTCGCCCGCACCACGGAGCTGATGTTCTGGGCCCTCGCCGCGACCCCGACCGCCGAACGGTTCGCCCAGCTCGCCGCGGCGACCAGCACCCCGCCGCTGCTGGTGAGCAGCCCACAGCACAACCACTCGGCAGGCGTCTTCGGCACCTGGACGCCGGTTGACCGCTCCGTGCCGGCCAAGGCGGCGCTGGAGGACAAGCTCGAACGGCTGCACCGCTACCACGTCGGCCAGGTCGACCAGCGCAACTGGTACGGCTTCTGGGACTACGGCGACATCATGCACACCTACGACACGACCCGTCACGTGTGGCGCTACGACGTCGGCGGCTACGCGTGGGACAACTCCGAGCTGTCCACCGACCTGTGGCTGTGGTACCAGTACCTGCGCTCGGGTGACGCCACCGCGTTCCGGTTCGCCGAGGCGATGACCCGCCACACCAGCGAGGTCGACATGTACCACGTCGGCAAGTACGCGGGGCTCGGCACCCGGCACGGCGTGCTGCACTGGGCCGACAGCGCCAAACAGGTCCGCATCAGCAACGCCGGCTACAAGCGGTTCCTGTACTTCCTCACCGCCGACGAGCGGCTCGGCGACGTGCTGCACTCCCTCGTCGACGCCGACAAGACGTTCCTCGCGCTCGACCCGATCCGCAAGATCCGCACCGGCCCGTACACGCCGGACCCGAAGGCGCTGAGCGTCAGCACCACCACCGACTGGGGCTCGCTCGCGCTGGCCTGGCTGACCGAGTGGGAACGCGGCGGCGACCCGATCGCCCGTACGAAACTGCTCAACGGCGCCAGCACGATCGCGGCCCTGCCCAACGGCTGGGCGCAGGGCAACGACCCCAAATACAACCTCGCCGACGGCCGGTACGCCCCGATGACCGAACGCAGCGTCGCCGTCGGCGCCCTCGGCTCGGTGTTCGGCCTCATCGAGCTCATGACCGAACTCATCGCGCTGGTCGACGACCCGGTCGTCAAGCAGCAGTGGGTCACGTTCTGCCGGCTGTACAACGCGCCCGCCGCCGACCAGATCGCCGCCACCGGCACCGCCTGGGGCAACCTGAACCTGGGCCAGGCCTACGCGCGGGCCACCGCCTACGCGGCCGCGAAGCTCGGCGACGCCGAACTGGCCAAGCGGGCCTGGAAGGAGCTGCGGGCCGGCGCCGCCGGCTACCCGGAGACCAACACGTTCACCGCCAGGCGCATCGAGGCTCCTGCGGTGCTCAACCCGGTCGACGAGGCCGACGTGTCGGTCAACGCCAGCGCCCAGTACGGCCTGGCCGTCTTCCAGTGCCTCGCCCTCATCGGCGAGCACATCTGACAGTCACGGGACCTGACCACGACCAACACACACAAGGGAGGCATCGCCCATGAGCCGCGTCGAGACGGCAGCGCGGCACCACCCACCGCAGCTCGCTGTGGCGGGCGGTGCCGCGCCCGGCGCGCTGCGCCGCCTGTCGCGGGACAAGCTGCTGGTCCTGCTCGGCCTGCCCGGCGCGCTGGCGCTGCTGGGCTTCCACTACCTGCCGCTGCTGGGCAACGTGATCGCGTTCCAGGACTACCAGCCGTACCTCGGCGTCTCCGGGTCGCCGTGGGCCGGCCTGACCAACTTCGCCGCGCTGCTCGGCGACGACCCGCAGTTCCGCACGGCGCTGGTGAACACGCTGATCCTCACCGTCATCCAGACCGTGCTGGTGTTCCCGGTCCCGCTCGGCCTGGCGCTGCTGCTCAACAGCCTCGCCGGGGAGCGGCTCAAGCGGCTGCTGCAGTCGGTGCTGTACCTGCCGCACTTCCTGTCCTGGGTGATCGTCGTGGCGATCTTCCAGCAGATGCTCGGCAACGCCGGCGTGCTCAACACGTTCCTGGTCCAGCAGGACCTGCCCACTGCCGAGATCATCGGCGTGCCGGAGCTGTTCAAGGCACTCGTCACCGCCCAGGTCATCTGGAAGGACGCCGGCTGGGGCACCATCATCTTCCTGGCCGCCCTGTCCCGCATCGACCCCCAGCAGTACGAGGCGGCCGCCGTCGACGGCGCCGGCGCCTGGCAGCGCCTCGTGCACGTCACGCTGCCCGCGCTGCGGGGGCTGTTCATCCTGCTGCTGATCCTCAGGCTCGGCAACAGCCTGTCCGTCGGCTTCGAGCAGATCATCCTGCAGCAGGGACCGGTGGGTCTGGACGCGAGCGAGGTGCTGGACACCTGGCTCTACAACAACGGTGTCGTCGGCGGCAGCTGGGGCGTCTCAGCCGCCGGCGGGCTGCTCAAGGGTGTCGTCGGCATCGCGCTGGTCCTGGGCGCGAACAAGCTGGCCCACCTGTTCGGCGAGCAGGGGGTGTACCGCAGATGAGCGCACCGACCGGCCGGAAGCGGCCGATCTGGATGGAGCGGCCGCACCCGGCCGTACAGCTCGCCAAGGCGGCGGCGCTCGGCTTGGCCGTGGCGCTCGTCGTGATCCCGTTCTGGTCGATCCTGGCGACCTCGTTCGCCGACCAGGAGACCATCACCCGGGCCGGCGGCGGAATGGTGCTGTGGCCCGGCGGGTTCAGCGCCGACGCGTACACCGCGGTGCTCTCCGGCGGCGTGGTGACCCGGGCCCTGGGCATCTCCGTCGCCGTCACCGTGGTCGGGACCCTGGCATCGCTCGCCGCCACAGCGGGGCTGGCCTACTGGCTGTCGCGCCCGCGCGCCGCCGGCGCCAGGCCGATGCTCATGCTGGTCCTCGGTGCTGTGCTGTTCTCGCCGGGCCTCATCCCGACGTACCTCGTCGTGAAGGAGTTCGGCCTGCTCGACAGCTACGCGTCGCTGATCCTTCCGGTGCTCGTCAACGCGTTCAACGTCATCGTCATGCGCGCGTTCTTCCAGGAGCTGCCGCCGGAACTGTTCGAGTCGGCGTCCATCGACGGGGCGTCGTCCGCCACGATCCTGTTCCGCATCGTGCTGCCGGTGTCCAAGGCTGTCCTCGCCGTCATCGGGCTGTTCTACGCCGTCGGCTACTGGAACGCGTTCTTCAACGCGATGCTGTACATCCAGAGCACCGGCAAGTGGCCGATGGCGCTCGTCCTGCGCACGTACGTGGTCAACCAGAACACGATCGGCGGCGAGCAGATCGCCGGCAGCGAGGCGCTGCCGCCGCAGCTGCCCATGCAGATGGCGATCCTGGTGCTCGCGATCGTGCCGATCCTGCTCGTCTACCCGTTCCTGCAGCGGCATTTCGCCAAGGGCGTCATGATCGGCGCCGTCAAGGGCTGACCGCTGCGCCACGCTTCCTTCGCAAAGAGGTGCTTGCCATGTCCGCCAGCTCGCCCACCCGCCGGCAGCTGCTCACCGTCATCGGGCTCGGCGCCGGCGCGGCCGCGCTCGCCCCGCTGACCGCCTGCACGTCGAGCCCGCGCACCACCGCCAACAGCGCCAAGGCCAACGCCGGCGCGGCATTGCCGACCTACACCGCCTATACCGGGGTCACCCCCGACCTGCCCGGCAACGCCGAGACCGGCGTCGACCCGGGCTTCCGGCACTTCCCGAGAACGAACCCGCGCGCCGTCGCGGACAAGCCAGGCACCGGCCAGACCGTCACCGCCATGGCCAACATCTACACCGCCGTGCCGCCCGGAACGGACCGCAACTCGTACTGGCGCGGCCTCAACGACCGGCTCGGCGTCAATCTGCAGCTGCAGATGGTCCCCAACGCCGACTACGAGCAGAAGTTCGCCACCACGATCGCCGGCGGCGCTGTCCCCGACATCATGCAGCTGTGGCCCGGCGCGAACTTCCCGGCCCTGCTGAACGCCAAGTTCGCCCGGCTCGACGACTTCCTCGCCGGCGGCAACATCGCCGCCTACCCCAACCTGGCCAACATCCCGACGATGTACTGGAAGAGCTGCGTGTTCAACGGCGGCATCCAGGCGCTGCCGATCCCGCGCGGCCGCATCCGGCACTACGCGTTCGTGCGGCCCGACCTCGTGGAACGCACCGGGCTGAGCGGCGAGCCCAAGGGCTGGGAGGAGTTCCTGGCCCTGTGCAAGGCGCTGACCGACCCGAAGCAGCGCCGCTGGGCGCTCGGCAGCGTCGTGCCCACCATGTACTTCCTGGCGCGGATGAACGAGGAACCCAACGTCTGGCGGCTCGACGGCGGCGCGCTCGTGCACGCCTACGAGACGGAGCAGTTCAAGCAGTCGGTGCGTGACATGGCCGAGCTGTGGAAGGCCGGGGTGGTGCACCCGGACGCGTTCAACCCGTCCGCGCCGTTCAAGCAGTACTTCTACACCGGGGCCGTGGCCATGAACCTCGGCGACGGCTACGGCGCCTGGCTGCAGAACGCCAACGACAACCAGAAGAACCCGGCGTTCCGCCAGGCGCTCATGCCCGTCTACACCCGCTCCGGCGCGGCGCTGGCGCCGTGGCACACCGGCACCGGGGTGTTCAACCTCGTCGGGATCAGCAAGCAGGACGACCCCGAGCGGATCAGGCTGCTGCTGCGGGTGCTCAACTGGCTCGCCTCACCGTTCGGCACCGAGGAGTACCGCTACCGCGTCTACGGGGAGAAGGGCGTCGACCACACCGAGAACGCCGACGGCGACCCGATCCTCACCACTCAGGGAGCCACGAACACGACGGTGCCGGTGCGGTACCTCGCCGAGGCGCCACCCGCGCTGTACCAGCCGGGCCGCCCCGACGACGTGGACTACCAGCACGCCTACCAGAGCAAGGTGCTGGCCAACCGCCGCGACGACCCGACGCTCGGGCTGTACTCCGACGCGTTCGCCACGAAGTACCCGGCCGCGAACCGGGTCTTCGTCAGCACCCGCGACGACGTCATCCAGGGCCGCAAGCCGTTCTCCGCCCTGGACGACGCGATCCGCACCTTCCGCACCGCCGTCGGCGACGCGATGCGCAAGGAGTACGAGCAGCAGCTGCAGCAGGCCGGCGGACCCCGCTGACCCGCCGCTGACCTGCCGTCGGCGGATCAGCCCGTCAGCGGCCGTACCGACTGGCGGACGACCACGTGCGTGCCCAGCACCACGTGGTCGTCAGCGCCGCCGGCGCGGTCGCGTTGCAGTGCCAGGCGCACGGCGGTGCGGCCCAGCTCGTCATGAGGGACGTGGGTGGTGGTCAGGCCGATGTCGGTGGCCGGGGGCAGGTCGTCGTACCCCATCAACGAGATGTCCTCGGGGATGCGCAGGCCGTGCTCGTGCAGTGCCTGCCGGCCGCCGGCGGCGAGCTGGTCGTTGGCCGCGAACACTGCCGTGAAGTCCGGCTCGGCCGCGCGCAGCCGCTCGCGCATCAGCCGGTAGCCTTCCTGCCGCTCCAGCGCCCCACCGGCCAGCACCAGCCCCGGATCCTCTGGCACCCCGTGCGCGGCGAGCGCCTCGCGGTAGCCGGCGATCCGGCCTTCGGAGGTCGTGTAGCCGGGCTTGTGGCCGAGGTACAGGATGCGCCGGTGCCCCGCGGACAGCAGGTGGCCCGTGGCGGCACGCGCCCCGCCGGTGTTGTCGTAGTCGACCACGATCGCTGGCACGTCCGGGCCGGGTGCCGGCCGCCCGCACAGCACCAGCTGCGACCCGGCGGCGGCCAGAGCGCGGGCGTACTCGCCGACCCGCCGGCGGTATTCGTCATTGTCCACGACGTTGCCGATCAGGATGACCGCCTCGGCGTGCTCCTCCAGCATGAGCTTCAACGCGCCGAGCTCCCGGCGCAGATCGCCGCCGGTGGTGCTGATCAGGCAGAGCCGGCCCTCCTGCGCGGCCTGCGTCTCCACCGCCTGCGCGACGTGCGCGTAGAACGGTGACACGACCGAGCTGACGACGATCGCCACGCTCTTGGTGCTGATCCCCGCGAGGGCCCGGGCGTGGCTGTTGACGACGTAGTCGAGGTCGCGGACCGCGCGCATGACCCGGGTGCGGGTGGCGGCGGCGGTCGGATACGTGCCGCCGAGCACCCGGGACACCGTGGCGATGGACACGCCGGCGGCCTTGGCCACGTCGCGGATCGTGGCACGGCGGTCGGCGGGTTCCGCCGAAGCGGCGCGGCGCGGCATGTGGCCTCCGGAGAGAAACAGCGTCAGTAACCGCTTACTGTAGCGGGCCTCCGGGCCGGACGGTGATCGCGGCGCCGCCGGCCAGGCGGATGGTGGCCGTGAAGCCTTCGACGCCCACCAGCACCGGTTCGGCGGCCGGCGCGCCGGTGAGCCCGACCAGGCTCACGTACATGGCGGTCCCGCCGGGGTGCTGGGCGTGCAGCAGCGGCGTGGCGGCGTGCGCGCCGAAGGCGTTGGCGTCCGTGGCCCGGACCAGGCCGGTGCCGGTGAACCCGTGCAGTGAGCGCAGCGAGCTGGTCAGCCCGTCGGTCCGTGCTACCCCTCCCGGCATCAGCTGTGGGGGCGACGCGCCGGCGAGGGCGTGCCCCGCCTCGCGGACGACGGACCCGGCGGGCGCGTCGAGCAGGTGCACCCGCACCTCGAACGGCCCGTCCACGACCGAGGCGGTCTCGACCCGGACCAGTCCGTCGGCCCAGCGCGACACCGCGACCTGGTCGCTGATGTGCAGCCGTTGGATGCGGCGGCGTTGGTACCGGCGGCCGTCGGGGCCGATCACGACGAGCTGGCTGTCGAACGAGGAGGTGTCCAGGACCGGGCCGCTGTGCGTGGAGTACGCCAGGTGCGTGTAGTTCGGGTCGGGGCCGCTGTCCGCCGGCTGCCGCGCTGCCCGGTCGCTGCCGTGGTTGACCAGTCGCACGATCCCGTCGGCGCGGGTGCCGTGCACCAGCCAGCCCGGGGCCGGCAGCGCGGCGGTGAAGTTCCGCTCGTCGATCGGGGCGGGCCGCTCCGTCGCGGTCCAGACGGGGTGGTCGGCCGGCAGCAGCAGTCCCAGGAACCCCTTCGAGGCCCAGTACGGCGACGCCGGCCCCGAGTACGCCTGCGCGATGGGTCGGAATGCGCCGTGCCAGCCCAGCGGCAGCAGCCCCCGGTGGTCCGGTGCGCCGCGGTCCACGAAGTGCCGCAGGTTGCCGCTGGCGAGGCGGCGGGTGACGCCGGGCGGTAGGGGAGTGCCGCCGGTGAGCGCGCCCAGCCACAGCGGGGCGGCGGTGGCGAACCGGTAGGTCAGCGACCGGCCCTGGTGCATCGGCGCGCCGTCCGCGGCGAAGAGCAGCTGGTACTGCGCCAGGAACAGCCGCAGCCGCTCGGCGTAGCGCTCCGCCCGTGCGGTGTCGCCGGCCATGCGCGCCCACAGCGCCGGGTACAGGTGCATCGCCCAGCCGCAGTAGTGGTCGAAGTTCTGGCCGGCGCCGTCGCTGTACCAGCCGTCCCCGGCGTACCAGCGTTCGATCCGCTCCAGGCCGCCCTCGATTTCCGCCGGGTCGTGCGGGCCGCCGACGGTGGCGAGGAACTGCTCGACGATCACCTGGAACAGCACCCAGTTGGAGTCCGGCGTGCGCCGCCCGACGAACCCGGCGAGCCAGCCGACGACCCGCTCGCGCTCGTCCTGGCCGAGCCGGTCGAAGATCCAGGGCCGGGTCTCGTGCAGCGCCACGGCGATCGACGCCGCCTCGACCAGCGGCTGCGCCATGTCCCGCAGTGCCGGCCAGGCGTACGGATGGTGCGGGTCGGTGCCGGCGACCAGGCCGCGCCGGTACCGATCCAGGAGGTCTTCCATGCCTGCCCCGTCCGCGCCGGCGATGCGGAACGCGGCGAGCAGGAATGTGCGCGCGAAGCCCTCAAGGCCGTCGCTGATGACGCCCGCCTGCGAGGCGCGACCCGGCAGCCGGAACTGCGCGAAGTCCGGTGCGGCGTATGGCACCACCCTTGCCAGCAGGGTGTCGGCAGTGGCCTCCCAGTGCGCCCGGGTCCAGCCGGTGATCGGCGACAGTGTCCGGTCCTCCGGCGGGAGCTGCATGTGCATGGGACCGGATTCTACGAGTTTCACACCGGGTTGGACAGTAACCGTTTACTGGCCGCGATCGCCTCGTCGATGGGAGCGGCGTCGGCGTACCACCGGGCCTCGTGCTCCAGCACGACCGGTCCGGCGAACCCTATGCCGGTGGCGGCCCGGAGGATGTCGCGCAGCGGGACCGCGCCCTGCCCCGGCACCAGTGGACGCCGCTGCTGCGGACTGGCGGCGTCCTTGATCTGGACCTCCGCGAGCCATGGGGCGAGGGCCGCCGCGGTCCGCGCGACGGTCTCACCGGCCCGCCACGGGTGCATCGCGTCCCAGATCGCCCCGGCGGCCGGTACCGTGGCGCCGGCCGCGTGCAGCAGCGCGGCGAGGTCCCCGCCGCGCAGGAACGCGTCGTGGGTCTCCACCAGCAGCCGGACGCCACTGCCGGCCGCCGTTTCTACCGCGCCGGCCAGCGCCTCCGCGGCCGGGCCGGTCCAGCGTTCGACGTCGCCTTCGCCGCCGGGCATGAGCCGGAGCGCCGGCGCCCCGAGGTCGAGCGCGAGCTGCAGGTGCTCCCGCAGGCCGGGGGCGCCGTCGGTGAGCCGGACGTAGGTCGCCAGGCCGGCCACGCCGATACCGGCGTCCGTCAGCAGCCGCCGAGCGGCCCGCCGCGCTGCCGTGCCGATACCGGCGTGTACCGGCTCGTCCTCGGCGCAGCGCAGCTGCACGTACCGGACCTCGTGCCGGGTCAGCAACTCGGCCACGGCGGCGAGGGGCAGCCCCGGAAAGCCGAGTGTGGACACCGCGAACGGCACCGGCGTCACGGTCGCGTCCAACGCTGGTTCGCCGCCGCGGCCGCGACGGCCGGCACCGATCGTAGGGAAAGTTTCACGGCGACCCTTCCTCCGGGTGGCTTGCGGCCGGCCATGGCTGCCGTCAACCGATGGTAAGCGGTTACTGAGCTAGACCGAACCGGCGACGGTGCGTGAATCGCGGCGTCGGGCTTGACATTGCCCGTATTCGTCAGCACTGTAACCGTTTACCAGGACCGGTCAGAGAAGCCCCCGCTGCACGGCGGGTCGGCCGGCCGGGTGCTTCGACCGCCGGTGAGGTAACCGCCACCTTGCCGGTGACCCCGCGATGTGAGCGCTCACGACACGCCGCTCCGCCATCGACGACACCGCCACGGCCCGGACGCCCGCCCGCCGACCGCCCAGGGCGGGGCGTCACCGGCACGCCGCCGGCAACACCCCCGAAGGAGTCACCGTGCCCAGACACCGGCGCAGGATCGCGGCAACTGCCGTGCTCGCGCTCGCCGTGACGGCAGGCGCCGTCGCGGTCCTGACCGCGTCCATGACGGCCGGCAACGCGGCCGCCGCCCGGACGTTCTACGTAGCCCCGACCGGCAGCGACGGCGCCGCCGGGACGCAGGCCGCCCCGTGGGCGTCCATCGCCCACGCGCAGAGCGTCGCCCAGCCCGGCGACACCGTCTACTTCCGCGGCGGCACCTACGCCTACACCCGCGCGAACAGCACCTGCGCGAGCTCCACCGCCAGGGTCGACGTGGTGACCCTGAGCAAGAGCGGCAGCTCCGGCAGCCCGATCCGGTATTGGGCCTACCCCGGCGAGAAACCGGTCTTCGACTTCAACCGGGTCACCGACGGCTGCCGCATCAAGGGCATCGACGTCACCGCCAGCTGGGTCCACCTCAGAGGGCTCGAGGTCACCGGCGTACGGCAGAACAACAACCTCAACCACGAGTCCTGGGGCATCTGGATCTCCGGCAGCAACAACACCTTCGAGCAGCTCAACACCCACCACCACATGGGTCCCGGCCTGTTCATCAACGGCGGCGCCGGCAACCTCGTGCTCAACTCCGACTCCCACGACAACTACGACGCCAACAGCTCCAACGGCGCCGGTGAGAGCGGCGACGGCTTCGGCTCGCACTACACGCCGGCCGGCAGCCCGCCGAACGTGTTCCGCGGTTGCCGGGCCTGGTGGAACTCCGACGACGGCTTCGACCTCATCTCCACCTACTCGCCGGTGACGATCGAGAACTCGTGGGCGTGGCGCAACGGGTACATCCCGGGCACCACGACGTCGTCGGGCAACGGCAACGGCTTCAAGGTCGGCGGGTTCGGCGGCGACTACGACGCCGGCGCGGTCAAGCACACGGTGCGCTTCTCGGTCGCGTTCCTGAACAAGGCGGCCGGCTTCTACTCCAACCACCACCCGGTTGCCAACGACTACTTCAACAACACCGGCTACGGCAACCACCCGGACTTCAACATGCTGGGCGTCAACTCGGCCGGCGCTGCGGTCGGCCGGGGCACCCTGCGCAACAACGTCGCCTACACCGGGACGCTGACGTCGAACATGACCGGCACCAGTTCCGCGAACAACTCCTGGGACCTGGGCCTGACCCTGAACGACGCCCAGTTCCAGAGCGTGTCGACCACCGGCTGGGACGCACCCCGCCAGGCCGACGGCAGCCTGCCCGTGCTGCCCAACCTGCGCCCCACCGCGAACAGCACCCTGGTCGACAAGGGCACCGACGTCGGCCTGCCCTACACCGGCCGGGCACCGGATCTCGGCGCCTTCGAGCAGCCCGGCGCCACACCGCAGGCCGGGCGGTACGAGGCGGAGTCGGCGCCGGCGGTGTGTCAGGGCACGATCGACTCGGACCGGGGTGGGTTCTCCGGTAGTGGCTACTGCAACGGCAACGCGGCGGTGGGTGCGTACGCGCGGTTCACGGTGAACGCTGCGGCGGCCGGTACGGCGACGGTGGGGATCCGCTGGGCGAACGGTGCGACGGCGGCCCGGCCGGCGAACGTCGTGGTGAACGGTGCCACCGTCGCCTCGGCGCAGTTCGCCTCCACCGGTGCCTGGACCACCTGGACCACGACAACGGTGACGGTGCCGGTGAACGCGGGCAGCAACACCGTCCGCCTCGACCCGACCACCGCCAACGGCCTGCCCAACATCGACTACCTCGACGTGAGGATCTGACATGCGTACCCATCGAAGGATGACCAGGAAGGGCAGGCTGGCCGCCGCGGCGCTGCTGTTCGTGTCGGTGGCGGCGGCCGGAGGGCTGGCGCACGCCGCGACGTCCGGCGACGACGCCCCGGCCGACGCCCTGACCGGCCTGTACGACACCGTCGCGGGCTACTCCGCCGAGGACTACACTGCCGCGTCCTGGTCGCAGTTCGCGGCGACCAGAAGCACCGCGTCGACGCTCGTGCAGGCCAAGGGCAAGACGACCGGCGACCGCACTGCCGTGCGGACGAAGCTGCAGACCGCCGCCGACGGCCTGGTGATGGTCCGCGGGCTGAAGAGCCTGGTCGCCGACTACCGGACCCGACCCGCCGGGCGGTACACCAGCGAGTCCTCGGCACGGCTCACCGCGGCCCTGGACACCGCGGCCGAGGTCGCCGCGAACCCGTCGGCGACCGCGTCGCAGGTTGCCACCGCCAAGACGGCCCTGACCAGCGCGGCCGGCAGCCTCGTCGCCGCGGACGAGGGGACCTTCCAGACGATCACGAACAACACCTTCTGGAACGACACCAGCGGCAACCCGATCTACTCCCAGGGCGGCGGTGTCTTCAAGTTCGGCGACACCTATTACTGGTACGGCGTGCACTACCTCGGCGCCGAGCACTACCGCACGAACCCGACGAAGAAGTTCGACAACGAGGTCACGTTCGTCGCCATCCCGGTCTACTCGTCCAAGGACCTGGTGAACTGGAAGTTCGAGCGCAACGTCGCCACCACCTCGACCACCCTGCCCGGCGGTGGCCGGCTCGGCGGCTGGGTCGGGCGCCTCGGCGTGTCCTACAACGAGAACACCGGCAAGTACGTGCTGGTCGCGCAAGGGCCCGGTGGCGTGGTCTTCCTGCGCGGCGACTCACCGACCGACACGTTCGACGGCGCCGCCGTGCAGGGCCAGATCGTCAACTCGCCGACCCCGGGCACCGGCGACCAGACGATCTTCACCGACGACAACGGCAAGGACTACCTGATCTTCTCCAACGCCTCGGGACGCTCCCGGACGTTCGTCGCGAAGCTCCGGGAGTCCGACTCCCTGGCGGTGGAGCCCGCGGTGGAGATCGCCCATGCCGCGGCCGGCCGGGAAGGCAACGCGATGTTCAAGCTCGACGGCAAGTACTACGCGGCGTCCTCGGACCTGCACGGCTGGAACTCCTCCGTCACGCACGTGGTCGAGTCGACGACGAGCAACATTCAGGGCGCCTACACCACCGAGTACACGATGCAGGGCACCGAGCTGGACTACAGCCACGTGACGCAGACCGGCTTCTTCGTCACAGTGAACGGCACCAAGCAGCGCACCGTTATCTTCGCCGGCGACCGCTGGGCGGACTTCGCCTGGAACGGCATCGGCTACAACCAGTGGATGCCGGTGGACAAGACCGGGTCGCGGCCGCAGTTCCACTCGCTGAGCCAGTGGCAGTTCAACGCAACGACGGGGGAGTGGCGGGTCGGGCCGCAGAACAACTACATCCTCAACCCCGAGTTCGCCGCCGACCGCATCACCACCACCACGCTGACCGGCTGGACCAACTTCCGCGACTCCGGCCCGACCTCGTTCGTGACCAACGTCGCCGGTGCCAACGGCACCCGGTTCGCCCTGCAGATCGGCGCCGGGCAGGCGTACTCCGGCGGCGTGCGGCAGCAGGTGACCCTGCCGGCCGGGACCTACACCCTGGCCACGTACGCCAAGACGTCCGGCTCGCTGAGCACCGCGCAGGTGACGGTCACCGACGCCACCGGCGCGGTCCGTACCCTGTCCATCCCGGCCTCCAGCGGCTGGACCCGCCGCGAAGCGACGAACCTGCAGCTGGCAGCCGGCACCGCGACAATCACCGTCAAGGCCGCCAGTGGCAACGGCTACCTCTCCGTCGACGGCCTCTCCCTCGTCAAGACGTCCGGTGGGACCCCGCAGGCCGGACGGTACGAGGCGGAGACCGCGCCGGCGGTGTGCCAAGGGACGATCGACTCGGACCGGGGTGGGTTCTCCGGCAGCGGCTATTGCAACGGCAACGCGGCGGTGGGTGCCTACGCGCAGTTCACGGTGAACGCCGTCGCGGCCGGCACGGCGACGGTCGGGATCCGCTGGGCCAACGGCGCCACCTCCGCCCGTCCGGCGAACGTCGTCGTCAACGGCGCCACGGTCACCTCGGGGCAGTTCGCCTCGACCGGCGCGTGGAACACCTGGTCCACGACGACGGTGGCCGTGCCGGTCAACGCCGGCAGCAACACGATTCGCATCGACCCGACCACCGCCAACGGCCTGCCCAACATCGACTACCTCGACGTGTCGGCCGGCTGAGCGCCAGGGCGGGGCGGGGCGCTCCCGGCGTCCTGCCCCGCCGGGCGGACACCGGCGGCCATGGCGGCGACGGTGTGTGCCCGCACGTCTGGGCAGGGTTCGCCCGTCATGCCGGTGACCGTGCCGCGCACGTGCTGCTGCGCGGGCTCCAGCAGCCCGTCGTAGATGGCAACGAAGATCTCCCGGGCGTGCCGGCGCGGCCAGTCGGGCGGCATCAGCCGGTCGGGGATCATCGGATCGAGGATAGGGAACTTGCGGTACACGTTCATCACCTCTGTGCGGGCGCGCACGGCGGCGGCGCCAGTGATCGCGCCGGCCGCCGCCCGCGGCAGCAGCGCGCCCCACCGGTCGACGAAGGCCGCGTACTCCTTCGCGATCGCGGGCAGGTCCCACGCCTCGACCGGGTGGCGGTCGAACTCCGTGCCGAGGTCCTCGTGCCGGGCGCGGAACACCGTCACGGAGCCGAGCGCGGCGGCCGACAGCGCCGCCTTCGCCTCCGGAGGCAGGGGGTCGGGGGAGATCCACGCACCGTCGTACAGGGGCGCGAAGCGGCTCCACCGCAGGTGGTCGCGCAGGACCCGGCGGCGGGTGCTCTCCTGCTCCGGGATGGAGAACAGCACGACCGTCCACACACCGTCCCAGGACATCGGATCGGCGCCGTCGCGGGCGATCGCGACGCCGCCCTTGGACAGGTCGGTCGCGGCGCTTGCGGTCAGCCGGTACGCGCTGCGCCGCCCATGGCGGCTGATCTCGAGCACGCCGCGGCGCGACAGCCTGCTGATCGAGGTTCTGGCCGCGCCGCCGGTCACGCCGAACTCGCCGAGCAGGGCGACGATGGCCGCCGAGGGCAGCCAGGCGCGGGTGCTCGCGGTGTAGTCGGCGACGAGGGTGACCGCCAGGCCTTGGGCGGAGGTCTCCGGCTGCCGTCGCGGCCGTCGGGCCGGACCGGTGAGGGCCTCGGGGAAGATCTCCTCGATGTCGAACGGGCGGACCACGGTGCTCCCGGCATGGGGTGTGTGCAACTTACAGGAACTGTAGTCGGTCGCCGCGGGCACCGAGAAACGTCGATTGACAGATAAGCGTCCGGTCGGAACACTACCTGACCATATTCAGAGCGTGTGAGCGCTCACAGGTTGTGACAGTTGTACGACCACGAGTGGATCCGCAAGGCGCCGGGCGGTCGGCGTCGCCGCTCGAGGGTCGTGTCGCGGAGAGCGCTCACCCCCGCCGCCCTGTGCGCGGCGACCACGAACCTTTGGAGATCATCATGTTTTCACGCAGGCAGCGCATCGCGCTGCTGTCCGCCTGTACGGCGGCGACCGTCGGCGCCGGCGTCGCCGTCGTCACCACCGCGTTCGCTGCCGCGACCCGGTACGAGGCGGAGAACGCGCCGGCCACCTGCGACGGCGCTATCGAGTCCAACCACACCGGCTACTCCGGCACGGGGTTTTGTAACGCCAACAACGCGGTCGGCGCCGCCGCGCAGTTCACCGTCACCGCGTCGGCGGCCGGAACGGCCACCATCGGGATCAGGTATGCGAACGGCACCGCCGACAACCGGCCGGCCGACGTGCTGGTCAACGGCGCGGTGGTGCAGGCCGCGAGCGCCTTCGCCGGCACCGGCGCCTGGACGACCTGGACCACGAAGACGCTCACCGCCACACTGAACGTCGGCAACAACACCATCCGGTTGAACCCGACCACCGCCCTCGGCCTGGCCAACATCGACTATGTCGACGTCGAGTCAGGCGGCACGACGCCGCCCCCCGGGAACGCCAAGCAGATGGAGGACCTGGACCGGGGCCTGATCTCGGTGCGGTCGGGCAGCGGCAACCTCGTCTCGTGGCGGCTGCTGGGGACTGAGGCGCTGTCGACGGCGTTCAACTTGTACCGTGGCGGCACCCGCGTCGCGACGGTGACCGCCGGCACGAACTACCTGGACGCCGGTGCCGCCGCGGACGCGTCCTACACGGTGCGGGCGGTGGTCGGCGGCACGGAGCAGGCCGCGTCGGGTGCGTCGCTGCGGTTCGCGAACGGCTACCTCGACGTGCCGATCTCCTCGCCCGGTTCCGGGTACACCGCCAACGACGCCTCCGTCGGCGACCTCGACGGCGACGGCCAGTACGAGATCGTGCTCAAGTGGGACCCCGCCGATGCCAAGGACAACTCCCAGTCCGGGGTCACCGGTGTGGTGTACGTGGACGCGTACCGGCTCAGCGGGCAGCGGCTGTGGCGGATCAACCTCGGCCGTAACATCCGCGCCGGCGCGCACTACACGCAGTTCCAGGTGTACGACTACGACGGCGACGGCCGTGCTGAAGTGGCGATGAAGACCGCGGACGCCACGGTGGACGGTACCGGTCGCGTCATCGGCAACGCTTCCGCGGACTACCGCAACGCCGACGGGTACGTGCTGTCCGGCCCGGAGTTCCTGACCATGTTCAACGGGCAGACCGGCGCGGCGATGTCCACCGTGGAATATGTTGTGCCGCGCGGGACGGTGTCGTCGTGGGGTGACAGCTACGGCAACCGGGTCGACCGGTTCCTGGCCGGCACCGCCTACCTCGACGGGCAGCGCCCTTCGCTGATCATGGCCCGCGGCTATTACACGCGATCGGTCATCGTCGCGTGGGACTTCCGGAACGGCACGCTGACCCGGCGGTGGACGTTCGACAGCAACAGCTCCGGTAACAGCGGCTACGCGGCGCAGGGCAACCACCAGCTGTCCGTTGCCGACGTCGACGCCGACGGCCGGGACGAGATCGTCTACGGGTCGATGGCCGTCGACGACAACGGCGCCCGGCTGTGGAACACCGGCAACGGCCACGGCGACGCGATGCACGTCGGCGACCTCGACCCGTCCCGGCCGGGCCTGGAGGAGTTCAAGGTCGACGAGGACGGCAGCAAGCCGTCGTCGTGGATGGCCGACGCGCGGACCGGGCAGATCCTGTGGTCGACCCCGGCCAACGGCGACAACGGCCGCGGCGTGTCCGGTGACATCTGGGCCGGGTCCGCCGGCGCCGAGTCCTGGTCCTCGGCGGCGGACGGCGTCCGTAACCCCAAGGGTGCCGTCGTGACCTCCCGCAAGCCGAGCTCGACGAACTTCCTCGCCTGGTGGGACGGCGACACCACCCGCGAACTGCTCGACGGCACGCACATCGACAAGTACGGCACCTCCGGCGACACCCGCCTGCTCACCGCGTCCGGTGTGCATTCCAACAACGGCACCAAGTCCACCCCGTCGCTGTCCGGTGACATCTTCGGCGACTGGCGTGAAGAGGTCATCTGGCCCACGACGGACAACACCGCGCTGCGCATCTACAGCACGACCGCCCCGACGTCGACGCGGCTGTACACGCTGATGCACGACCCGCAGTACCGGTGCGCGATCGCCTGGCAGAACACCGCCTACAACCAGCCGCCGCACCCGTCGTACTTCATCGGCAGCGGCATGAGTACCCCACCCCAGCCGAACATCTACGTCCGTTAATCATCGTCGATCCGGCTGGGGCCCCGGGTCCCAGCCGGGCGGACAGGAGCATCCATGCGATTGAAACCTTTCATCCTCGGTGCGAGTCTGCTGGCCGGCGCCGGCGTGGTCGTCGTGATGACCGCCGGCACGGGGTCCGCGGCAGCGACGCGGTACGAGGCCGAGAGCGCACCGGCCACCTGCGCGGGCGTCATCGAGTCCAACCACACCGGCTATTCCGGCACCGGCTTCTGCAACGCCGACAACGCGGTCGGTGCGGCCGTGCAGTTCACCGTGCCCGCGGCCACCGCCGGCACGGCGACCCTGGGCATCCGGTACGCCAACGGCGGCACCGCCAACCGGCCGGCCGACGTGCTCGTCAACGGCGCCCTGGTGCAGCCCTCCACCGCCTTCGACCCGACCGGCGCATGGACCGGCTGGACCACCAAGACCCTCACCGTCGCCTTGAACAGCGGCACCAACACCTTCCGGCTCAGCCCCACCACCGCCGCCGGGCTGCCCAACGTCGACTACCTGTCCGTCGAACCCGGCGCCGGACCGTCGGCGCCGGGCCGGCCACCCGAATGCACCGGGAACTCGCCCGTCACCTGCCACTACGGCGTCGCCCCCGGCAACTACACCGTCACCGCCTGGATCGGTGACAGCGCCAGCGCCGGCAACACCTCGATGTCGGTCGAGGCGCGCCGGCGGATCCTGCCGGCGGTCACCACCGCGGCCGGCACCGTCACGCGGTACCAGTTCACCGTCAACGTCCGCCAGCCGGAAGGCCAGCCGACCGGGCAGGGCGGCACCGGCAACCCGGGCCTGGACATCACCTTCGCCGGCACCGCCCCGCGACTGTCCGGGTTGACCGTCGAACCGGCCACCAACCCCCTCGTCGTCTACCTGGCCGGCGACTCCACGGTGTGCGACCAGCCCGTCGCCCCGTACACCGGCTGGGGCCAGATCCTGCCGACGCACGTCACGCCGGGCACGGCCGTGGCCAACTACGCCGACTCGGGGGAGAGCTCCGGCAGCTTTCTGAGCAACGCGGCGCTGTTCCCGGCGCTGAAGTCGCGGATCAGGGCCAACGACCTCGTGCTCATCCAGTTCGGGCACAACGACAAGTCCACGACGGCCGCGTCCTTCCGCAGCAACCTCACCTCGATGATCAACCAGGTGCGGGAACGGGGCGGCATCCCGGTCCTGGTGACCCCGCCGGTGCGGCGACTGTTCAGCGGCGGCCAGCTCACCGGCACCGCGCTGCACGTCAACGGCGTCGGTGCGAACCTGCCGGCCGAGATGCGCAGTCTGGGGTCGGCGCTCAACGTGCCCGTGATCGACCTGACCGCCAAGAGCGAGGCCCTGGTCGAGTCGCTCGGCGAGGCCAACTCCGCGGCGCTGTTCCTGCGCGCGTCGGTGGACGGCGTCGCTGACAACACGCACTTCTCCGAGTACGGCGCCGGCCGGATGGCCGACCTGCTCGTCCAGGGCATGCGCGAACGCAACCTTCCCGGAATCGGCTGAGGAGGCGCCATGCGACTGAGATCCCTCCTGGCCGCCGGAGCGGTGATCGCCGCCGCCGTCACCGTCCTGACCGGTAATGCGGCGACGGCGGCCGCCACCCGCTACGAGGCGGAGACGGCGCCGGCGGTGTGCACCGGCACGATTGACAGCAATCATGCGGGCTATTCGGGTAGCGGGTTCTGCAACGGTTCGAACGCGGTGGGTGCGGCGCTGCAGTTCACGGTGACCGCGGCTTCGGCCGGGGTGGCGTCGTTGGGGGTCCGGTTCGCCAGCGGCACCACCGCCGGGCGCCCGGCGGACGTGCTGGTCAATGGCACGCGGGTGACGACCCTGACCTTCGCCGGCACCGGCGCGTGGACAACCTGGACGACCAGCACGCTGACCGTGACCCTCAACGCGGGCAGCAACACCGTCCGCTTCAGCCCCACCACCGCCGACGGCCTGCCCAACATCGACGCCCTCGACGTCACCGCCGGAAGCACCACCACCGGTACGGGCCGCCCGGACGACCCGAACATCCAGTACTACGGTCGGTGGAACACCACCGACCCGGCCTACCCGTCGATGGGCTGGGCCGGCGGCTATCTCGAGACCCGCTTCACCGGCACGACGATCGGCGTACGGCAGCGCAACGCCATCGACCTGTACTACTCCGTCGACCAGGCGCCGCCGCAGTGGCGCCGTAATGTCTCCGGCACCGTCACCCTCGCAACCGGCCTCGCCGGAGGCACGCACACCGTGCGCATCGGCTACCGGGAGCGGGCCGGCTCGTACACCGGCGACCCGGTCTTCGGCGGGCTCGTCCTCGCCGCCGGGGCGACCACTCAGCCGGTGAGCAGGCCGGTGAACCTCGTCGAGTTCATCGGTGACTCCATCACCGTCGGCCAGCCCAACGTGAACCGGCCGTTCACCGCTTACCCGTGGCTCACCGCCGAAGCGCTCGGCGCAGCACACACCCAGGTCGCGCAGGGCGGCGCGTGCCTGGTCAACCAGGACTGCTACGGCATGGTCGACTGGTTCCGCCGCTCGTCGGCGTGGGTGAGCACCGACGACTGGAACTTCGGCACCTACCGGGCGGCCGCCGTGGTTATCAACCTCGGCACCAACGACGTCGGGCACGGCGTCACCACCGCGCAGTTCCAGCAGCAGTACGTCGTCATGCTGCAGCGGGTCCGGCAGGCCTACCCGGACGCGGAGATCTTCGCGATGGGCGTGTTCCGGGGCCGGTACGTGACCGAGACCCGCAATGCCGTCGCCAGCCGTACCGGCGCGGGCGACACGAAGGTGCACTTCGTCGACACCAGCGGCTGGGTCGACCCGGCCACGGACACGTCGGACAACGTCCACCCGACCGAGGCCGGCCACGCCAAGATCGCGCAGCGGCTCCGGCCGATCCTCGACCAGTACATCTGAGTCTTTTGAGGGGAGCGACATGCATCGAAGACTGATCATCGGGGTCGTGGCGGTGGCGGCGGTCGTCACCGGGCTGGGAGCCACGATCGCCACGGCCGCCGCCACCCGGTATGAGGCGGAGGCGGCGGCCTGTACCGGCACGGTCGACAGCAACCACGCGGGCTATTCGGGTAGCGGGTTCTGCAACGGTTCGAACGCCGTGGGTGCGGCGGTGCAGTTCACGGTCGATGCCGCCTCGGCCGGGGTGGTGTCGTTGGCGGTACGGTTCGCCAACGGCACCACCGCCGGGCGCCCGGCGGACGTGCTGGTCAACGGCACGCGGGTGACGACCCTGGCCTTCGCCGGCACCGGCGCGTGGACGACCTGGTCGACCAGCACGCTGACGGCGAACCTGAACGCCGGCGGCAACACGGTCCGGTTCAGCCCCACCACCGCCGACGGCCTGCCGAACATCGACTACCTGGAACTGGCCGCCGGCCCGTCGCCGAGCCCGACACCGTGCGCCCCGCCGTCGTCGAGCCCGCCGTCGCCGCAGGCACGGGTCACGGTGTGGCTGGCCGGCGACTCCACGGTCGCCGACCCGTCCGGTGGCGCGGTGTGCCCCGTCGGCTGGGGCAACCAGTTCGCCCAGTACTTCACCGGCAACGTGACGGTGCGCAACAGCGCCGTCGGCGGGCGCAGCATCCAGACGTGGCTGTACGACCCGAACGTCACCAGCGCGACCAACTCGGCGGGGGAGTGCGTGATCAACCCCTCGACGTACTCGTCGCGCTGGCAGGCGATGCTGGACCCGGCTACCGGCATGCAGCGCGGGGACTACCTGCTGATCCAGTTCGGCATCAACGACGGGACCAGCGCTTGCCCCCGGCACGTCGGGTCCGCGCGGTACCAGCAGCTGCTGGGCATGATGGCCCAGGCCGCGAAGGCCCGCGGGGCGAACCCCGTGTTCCTGACCCCGGCCGCCGCGCTCACCTGCTCCGGCAGCACCGCCGTCGGCAACCGCGGCTTCATCACCGAGACGAACACGGCCGGCAGCGCCAACGCCGTGCCCGTCATCGACCTGCACCGGCTGAGCTACACGCTGTACAACAGCCTGCACCTCTGCCCGTTCAACGGGGACTACGGCGCCGGCCCGGTCGGCACGTTCTTCTGCACCGACCACACCCACTTCGAGGCGGCCGGCGCCCGCCAGATCGCCGGCGTCATCGCCAAGGCGCTCCGCGACCAGCAGATCCCGCTCGCCGCCTACCTCAGATAGTGCGAGCTCCACATCACAGAGAAGAGGAACACCGTCATGTCAGAGTCGAACGACCAGGGCCGACGCAGCGGACCGCGCACCCGCGTTCGGGTCGCCGCGGTCGCCGCGATGGTGCTCACCGCCGGCGTCGCGGCGGTCGGTCTCACCACGAACGCGAGCGCCGCGAGCGGCTGCCAGGTCGCCTACACCACCACCACGTGGTCCGGCGGATTCACCGCGAACATCTCCGTCACCAACCTCGGCTCGCCGCTCACGAGCTGGACGCTGGGCTTCACGTTGCCTGGCGGTGAGGCGGTCGGCCAGGGCTGGAGCGCCACCTTCAACCAGTCCGGCCAGCAGGTGACCGCGGCCAGCGTCGACTACAACGGCGCGCTCGGCACGAACGCCAGCACCGGCATCGGCTTCAACGGCACCTTCTCCGGCTCTGCCTACCCAGGTGACCCGACCAGCTTCACGCTCAACGGCGTGGCCTGCACCGGCAAGGTCACCGCCACGCCCTCCGCCACCCCCTCCGCCTCGCCGAGCCGCACGGCCAGCCCGAGCCCGAGCGTGTCGCCGGGACCGGCCGGCGGTGCGGTGGTGCAGAACGACGTCTTCTGGAAGGACACCTCCGGTAACCCGATCTACTCCCAGGGCGGCGGGGTGCTGAAGGTCGGCAACACCTACTACTGGTACGGCGCGAAGTACAACGGCGCGGTCACGTATTACAACAACCCCGGCGCAGGCAAGAACGGCGACACGTCCTTCAACGCGATCACCGCGTACTCCTCGACCGACCTGGCGCACTGGAAGTTCGAAGGCAACGTGCTGACCGCCGCCGACCTCGGCGGCGCAGGGTGGGTCGGGCGCATCGGCGTCGCCCGCAACCCGAACACCGGCAAGTACGTGCTGATCTCCCAGCTCAACAGCGGGCTGGTGTTCGCCACCAGCAGCACGCCGAACGGCCATTTCACCAAGGCGGCCACCCAGGCGACCATCGGCAACGTCGTCAACGACATGACCGGCGACCAGTCGGTGTTCGTCGACGACGACGGGCAGGCGTACCTGGCCTTCAGCAACGTGAGGGGCCGCAGCCACCTGTACGTGGCACGGCTGCGCCCGTCGGACTACCTGCAGGTCGAGCCGGCCGCGAACATCTTCAACAGCTCCGCCGGCGGGCGTGAGGGCAACGTGATGTTCAAGCACGCCGGCACGTACTACTTCTGCTCCTCCGACCTGCACGGCTGGAACGCCTCGCACACCTACTGCATCACGTCGTCGAAGGTCTCCAGCGGGTACTCGTCCGAGTTCGTCATGCAAGGCACGGACGCCGATTTCTCCCACGTGACCCAGACCGGCCTGGCGTTCGCGGTCAACGGCTCCGCCGGATCGTTCGTCATGTTCGGCGGTGACCGCTGGAGCGACTTCGCCGGCAACGGCATCGGCTACAACCAGTGGGTTCCGGTCAGCTTCAACGGCAAGACGCCGATCTTCAACTCGCTCAGCCAGTGGAACGTCGACGCCGCCGCCGGGACCTGGTCGGTGGGCCGCGGCAACAACTACGTCCTGAACCCCAGCGTCGAGGCCGACCGCGTGTCACAGAGCACGATGGCGGGCTGGACGGGCTCGGCGAACGTCGCGAACCACTCCGGCGGTCACACCGGCCGCTGGTCGATGGCGCAGTCCGCGTCCTCGGCCTACACCGCGAACGTCTATCAGAACATCTCGGTCCCCAACGGCACGTACACCCTGTCGGCCTGGGTGAAGAGCAGCGGCGGGCAGAAGAGCGCGAACCTGTACGCCAAGAACTACGGCGGCGGCCAGCTGAACCGCTCGATCAGCCAGTCGATCAGCAACTGGACCCAGGTCAGCATCACCGGCATCACGGTGAGCAACGGCTCGATCCAGGTCGGCGTCTCGTCCGACGCGAACGCCGGCAACTGGATCTACGCCGACGACTTCAGCCTCGTACGAACCAGCTAGCCGCCTCGGCGGCCCGGCCTTTTGAACGTCTGAGGGGCGGGCATCTCGACAACAGCGTCGAGGTGCCCGTCGGGCTGCAGCGGTGCACCGCGTCGCTGCTCCACAGCGCGACCCAGACGGCGCCCTCGGCCCCGACGGCGACGCCGTCGGGGCCGCGACCCGTTCGAGATCCCGGACATCATGCGGTCCGCCGACGAGGTGAGCATGACCGACATGCTCGCCGTACAAGACGTCGACCAGGACAGCTGGGTCGACAACACGGTGAGCTTATGCCAGCCGGTCCGACGTACTGGACGGCACCGATGAGGGCCGCGGCCGAGCACGAACCCGCACCCCACACAGTTGTGGCCGCGCCGCGCCGGCCTTGCCACAATGGCCGAATGATATTGCCACGGGTTACCGCCCGGCATGTACTGGCGTTGCATGCGGGCTCGCAGGGGCGCACCGCACTGATCCGCCGAGCCGATGGGCAGCTGCTCGTGGTGACCCCAGATGATGCGTTGCAGCTCGTGCTCGACGATGAGGCAGTCCTGGTCTGCACGCGACGCGGTCTGTACGACGAACACGACGGCCTGGACGCCGTCGGAGCGTCGACCGGCTCATACACGAGGACCGCTGCGCATCTCGCCCGCATCCTCAACAGCCCACCGCCAACCGCCTGACACCGATTCTGGAGCAACATGCCGACATGCTTCGAGCGGCAGCGTCGTGCCGCGATCGGCACAGATTCGTCGTGCAACGACAGGGCTCTCTGTTGCCACCTCACCATGACGCGACTGCCATCGGTCCCGGGCACGATTGACCTGGTCCGATGCCGCTGCATGTAGCGCAGATCGCCGTCTTGCTTCGCCCGCTGCAACTCGTGGCCGACCTCGCCGAGATGCAAGCGCCGGTCGAGACGCGGACCTGGCGGTTCCGGTCGTTCGAGGCGCTGCTGCTCCAGCACGGCCGCATCTTCACCGCCCCAGCCACAGAGCACGCCGCAGACTTCCGCGGCCGCAACGGCAGGTGCTACCACAATGCCGCCGAGCTGTCCGACGCCAGCGGACATGCTTACGTCGAAGGCGTCGCTGGTGCGTCCCCGTTCCCGGTCGGCGTCCAACACGCCTGGTGCGTTGACCGCAACAGCCAGGTCCTCGAACCGACCTGGCCGACCGACCAGCCACGGATCTATTTCGGCATGCCAGTGACCGCCGCATTCCGCCGCACCGTGTCGCACCCGGCGCTGCTACATCACCATGAAGCCGGAAGAGCACTCCTGCGTCACGGGCTCCCTGCCGGTGCCCAAGTCGACGTCGGCGAACCGGTGTCGACGATGCTGCAATAGGAGGGCCTTCGCCCCTGATCTTGGACACGTGATTATGCGGCTTGGGGCAGCGTAGCTGTCGTTGGTCGGGTTGCTGCTTCGTAGGCGATCGGTGATCGGTGTCCGAGCCTGGAGTGGCGGCGGACGGTGTTGTAGCGGTGCAGCCATCGGAAGGTGGTGAGTCGGGCGTCGTGTTCGTCGGTGTAGGCGCGGCGGCCTTGCAGGGTCTCGCGTTTCAGTGAGGCGTTGAACGATTCCGCGGCGGCGTTGTCTGCGGAGCTGCCGACGGCGCTCATCGACTGCCGGACACCGGCTGCGGTGCAGGCGGCGGCGAACGCCTTGGAGGTGTTCGAGCCCCTGTCGGAGTGGTGGACCAGTTGCTGGTCGCGCACGTCGCGGGACCAGATGCCGTACTCGAGGGCACCGAGGATCAGGTCCGTGTCGCAGCGGTCACCGGCCTTCCACCCGACGATCCGGTTGGAGAACGCGTCGCGGACCGCGGCGAGCCAGAACACGCCGTCACCACAGCGGATACGGGTGGCGTCAGCGACCCACAACCGGTCCGGTGCGGTCGCGGTGAAGTGCCGGTTCACCAGGTCCGGCGCCGGCGTCGCCTTCGGGTCCTGCACCGTTGAGCCGCCGCGCCAGCCGCGGCGCAGGAATGCTCCCTGCCAGCCCTGGCCCGCCATCAGCCGCTCGACACGTTTGCGGCCGACGCGGATCCCGTCACGGCGCAGCTGTCGGTGGACCCGGTCCGCGCCATATGTGCAGCCGGACGCGGTCCAGATGTCATAGATGTTGGACAGCAACCCCAGGTCGACCAGGTCCCGGTCGCACGGGTCAGCGAACCGCTTGCGCCAGGCGTAGTAGGTCGAAGTGGAAATCTGCAGAACCCGTAACAGGAGCGCGACCGCGAAGCGGTCCGAGTGTTCGTCGATGAACGTCATGACCGTCGCCGGGTCGGGTCGAGCTCCGAGGCGAAATACGCGCTCGCCGCTTTCAGGATCTCGTTCGCCCGCCGCAGCTCAGCGTTCTCCCGCGCCAGCCTGCGGTTCTCTTCGAGGAGGTCGCTGGACGGCCGGTCGGTGCGCTCCCCGGCATCAGCCTCAGCCTGCCGGATCCAGTTTCGCAACGCCTCGTGATGCACGCCCAGCTGCTCAGCCAGCCGGCGGATCACCGGCTTGGGGTCCGACTCCCGATACAGGCGCACAGCGCGCTGCCGCAGATCGTCGGGGTACTTCTTCGGTGCTGCCACGGATCTTCCTCCCCACGGCCCATCAGACCATGATCAAGAAGCTCCATGAAAGCGGGGGTGGCTCACTTCGGCACCTCCGCACGAAAAGCGCATGCCCCGCCGGTGCACCGAAACCATCCCGGCCAGGACCCGGCCGGCCACCCGGACAACCGAACCGCCAACCCACCCGCCGCCACGACGTCTACATCATCACCAGCAACGAATCCAGCAACCACCCAGACCTGGAACGAAGACGACGAACCCAAGGCCCCGCCGAAAAGGTTAAAGATCAAGTTAGACGACCAATGTGTCTGCGGCCATCCGGTGCCGCATCTCGCGACCGAAGGCATGCGGCCGTGCCGTGTCACCAAGAGTTGCCGGCCGGTTCGCGGTGTTCTCAGGGGACCCGGAGCAGCACGCGGTGAATTGATGACGGCAGGCTGGCGGGAGACGATGACGGTGCCGTCGTGGCGCTTGCGTCGTCCTACCAGCGGCAAGGTCATTGGTCGGTATGACGCAGTGGTTTGGATAGCCGGTACTCGTGCCAGTCGTTTGCGGCGGTCATGATGCGTTTGGTCCATGGGTCTGGGTGGTCGCCGCCAATCTCAGTCCAGAGTCGCGCGTTGGCGGCGGCGAACGCATTCAGTCCTGCGGTGCTGGCGGAATGCCACGAGGGGATCTGAACGGCGTGACACTCGGCGGATTCGGGGTCATGCCCGGCGGCGATGAGCCAGATCGTCCAGTAGGCGGTGTCGAGCCAGGGTGCGCCGCGGGTGGCCCAGCCCCAGTCCACGATCCGGGCGTCATCGCCGATGATGATGTTGCTGTTGTTCCAGTCGGTGTGCAGCAGCGTGTCGCCGGCGAAGTGTAGAAGGTCGTCGTCGTGGGTCACGTAGGCGGCCAGGCGTTGGGTCGCGTCCCGTAGCTCGATCTGCGGTGTCGGGAGTTCGCCGATGCGGCGGATGAGGTGTGCGACCTTGGGCAGGTCTGCGGAGCCCGGCTGGTAGTCGGCGTGGCGGCCGGGCAGGGCCTCGAAGATGAGGATGTTCCATCCGCTGGTCACGGTGTGGGCGATCAGTCTGGGGGCGACGGAGCGCACGTAGGGGGCGATGTCGGCCTCGCGCTGCTGTGTCCAGACCCAGCGGTGGTCACTCGGCAGCGCCTTCACGAAGTACGCCCCGGTTGCCGTGTGGAGCTTGGCGGCGACGGCGCTGTTCAACCCTTCGGCCGGCGACTCGGTGGACAGGACGGGCCCGGTTGTCGCTTCGATCGCCGCCCGCGCGGCCGGTGGGAGGTGCTCGTACGGAATACGGATGGTTGACACGTCTGTTCCTCGCGGGATGCAGTGCCCGGACGGCGCCGCCATGGCACGGGCAGCCGCCCGGGGCTCCTACATTTCGGTCTAGGGTCAGCGATATGGGTTGTCGTCGCCGCAGCCAGGCTGGTTGGTGCGGGTGAGGGCCTCGACGTCGGCGACGATGACGATGCCGGTGGGCTCGGCGCCGCCGCCAGCGGCCACGGGAGTCGGGGTGGTGCTGGTCGGTGCTGGGCGCGGGGTGATCTGGACAGCGGTGACGGTCATGCTGGGTTCCTCTCGCCGTGTTGACAGTAGTGTTCCAGTGGTGCCTTCGCTTCCTGGTACACGCGGGCCATGGGTCGGCATACCCGGCAGGTGGAGGAGAGCGTGCAGCCGCTGCAGCCACCTGTGCGAAGCATTTGGGTGTCTGCGATTCCTGGCAGACGTCTCAGCCCTTCGGGGCCTTCCGTGATCAGGCTGATGGGGTGGTCGCGGCCGACCTTGCACATCGTGGCGAAGCCGTGCGGGTCGACGTGGAAGGACGTGTGCCCGGCGGGGCAGCCGGCGAAGATCGCGCTCTTGTCGAGGTAGCCCGGCACCTGCGTGTCGAGGGTGGATCCGTTCCCGGTGTATGTCGGGGAGATGGACCCGTACTCGCGGCGGGGAAGGTCGATCTCGTCGATCAACGCGCGCATGTCGTCTAGCTCGGCGACGTTGTGTCTGGTGATGATGATCGTCACCTCGACGGGCAGGCCGGCGGCTGCGGCTGCCTGCAGGCCGCGGTACATGGTCCTGAACGCGCCTCGGGTCTGGGTGAGGGCGTCGGCGGTGTCGGGGCTCGCCCCGTACATCGAGACTGTGATCTTGTGCGGTCGGCGGGCGGTGAACATGGCGACGTGGTCGGGGCGGGCGAGGCGGGAGCCGTTGGTGAGGATCTCGAGCATCATCCCGGCGTCGTGGGCGTATTCGTAGGCGGGCGGGAAGTCGGGGTCGATGAGGGGTTCGCCGCCGGTGATCTGGAACCAGAGCACGCCGACGTCCTGCAGCATGTCGATCAACGTCAGCTTCTCGTCCAGAGGTAGCCCGGCGAAGGGTCGTTGTTCGAGGTAGCAGTGTTCGCAGGCGAAGTTGCAGCCCTTGTTGATCTCCCAGGAGGCGCGGCTGTAGGTCACCGGCGCGGTGGAGGGACGGCGTACCGTCACGACGCTGCCGGTCGGGCGCCCGGCGACGTCGATCTGCCATGCCTGCTGGGCAGCGTCGGCGAACCACGTCGGCACCGGGTGCCCGTGCGTCGCCGCCGCGGCGAGTTCCTCGTAGTGCGCCCTGGGAAGCTGCATCCCCGCCTGCACACCTGGCCGTACGGCAACGTAGATGTCCTCCTGCGGGCTGACGATCACTTGCATCTGTGCCCCTTTCGGTGCTGCGGCTGGATGTGGCTTGGCGTGACGTGCACGTCGCACGGCGGCGGATGGGGTCCGTGTCGGACGTCGGGCTCTGGTTGCGGTCCGACGTTCGCGGGACTGTCTGCGCATCTGCCCGTGCAGCGCATCCGGCGATCGAGGAGTACACCTCATGGCAGCCTTGCCACCGCTGCGTCGAACGCCGCCTGCTCGGCGGGCGCCTCGGGTTTCGGATTCTCGTCCGGGTGCCAGTCGACGACCGACACGAGGCCGGGGTCGATGAGGTCGAGTCCGCTGACGAACTGTGCGATCTCGTCGCGGGTGCGGGCGCGGAATGTTCCGTGCCTGGCGGTGGGTCGGGCGAGGGCGGTGAGGTTGCGGGTCGTGTCGTCGGGCAGCGGGTCGAAGGTGACGTGGGACAGGGCGAGGTAGCTGCCGGGTGGGAGCCGTTCGATGAGGGTGTTGACCACCTGATAGGGGTGGTCGGTGTCGTCGAGGAAGTGCAGGACCGCCACGAGCAGCAGTCCGATCGGCTGGTGGAAGTCGAGCGTGGCGTGTGCCTGGGCACTGTTCAGGATGGTTGCCGGGTTGCGGAGGTCTGCCTGCAGGTAGCCGATGGCGTCGGGCTGGGGACTGGTGAGCAGGGCGCGGGCGTGGGCGACGACCACCGGGTCGTTGTCCACGTACAGCACCCGACTGTCCGGGTTGATGGCGTGGGCGGCTTCGTGCACGTTGGGTGCGGTGGGGTACCCGGTACCGACGTCGAGGAACTGACGCACTCCGGCCCGCGCCAGCCAGCGCACGGCGCGGATCAGGAACCTGCGGTTCTCTCGCGCGGCGGTGCGGATGTGCGGGAACGTCAGGGCGAGTTCGTCTGCCGAGGCCCGGTCGGCGGCGAAGTTGTCCTTCCCACCGAGCAGGTAATCGTAGCGGCGGGCTGGGTGCGGTCGGGTGGTGTCGACGCCGAGCCGGTCCAGGTCAACCGGTACCTCCGGCACGCCGGCTTGGCTGGCGGTCATCGTGTTCTCCCCTCGGCGTCGGTTTTGGACTGCGGGTGGTGGAGGGTCACGGTTGGGCCTGCTGTTGTGAGGAGGCTGGGTCAGCGTTGAGGTGGCACGTGTCGTGGTGGCAGGGGTTTGGGTGGAAGGTCTGGCTGTGGTGGGTGGCTGTGGTTGCGGCCTGGTCGAGCAGTTGCAGGACCGTGGCGGTGGGGTGTGTGGCGTGGAGGTAGCGCATGAGTGGGTATCGGTGGGTTTCCGTGTGGCGGTGGCAGCCGATCCGCATGAAGGTGGCGTGGAGCAGCAGGGTGCAGCTGGTCGGGCTGCTCTGAGGGTGTCGGGTCAGCCAGTCGTCGGCGGCGGTGTCCGCTTCGCGGATGCCGGCGGTGCACCGTCCGTTGGCGTGCAGGGTGATGGCCAGGCGAAGGCGGCAGAGGGCGGCGGCGTCGCGGTGGTCGAGTTGGTCGGCGAGCCGGACGGTGTCGCGCCAGGCGGCCGGGGTGTGGACTGGCCACGCGTACCGTTGCACCGCTCGTGCGTAGCGGTCGTTCGCGGTGTGGATCTGGTCGAGGTCGGCGCCGTGCTGGCGCAGCGCGGTGCGGTGGATGTACCCGGCCCAGGCCAATGGTGAGGGCCGCAGCTGGGTGGACCGGGTTCGGCGCAGGGGTGCCGGGCGGGGTTCAGCGACCGTCGTGTACCAGGCGGCGACGTCAGCCAGCGTGCGGTGGGGTGGGGCCTCGTATGGGTCGAGTCTGTTCAGGCATGCGGTGATGAACCGCATGAGCAGCGGATCCGCGTGACCGGACGCGTCGACGTGGTGCGTGCTGGCGCGGACCGGGCAGCCTGCTCGTGTGCATTCGTCGTTGGGGTGGTGGCGCTGGGCGTGTTCGCGGCGGGCGGGTCCGAGGTGCGCGGCGAGGGTGAGCAGGCGCCCTATGGCCGGCTTGCCGGGAACGTCGGGGACGTCGGTGAGGCGGAGCTGTGCGGTGAGCGCGGTCGCTGCCCGGTGCTGGTGGCAGGCTTCGAGCATGGTGAACGCCTGCATGGTCGCGATGAGGTCGGCGACGTTGGTGATGCGGTGGTGTCGACGATGGTTGGTGATCGCGGCTTTGGCCGTGTGGCCGGCCTCGGCGCATCGGCCGGCGCGGTGCAGCGCGTCGGCCAGTGAGATGTGCCGGTCGAGGGCGGCGTCGGTGTTGCCGTGGGCGTCGGCGAGGGTGATCGCCGTTCGGATGGTGGTGATCGCGTCGTGGTGGTGGCCGAGGCGGCGCAGCGCCTGGCTGAGGGCGTCGGCGCTGGCCAGCATCAGGCCGTGGTCCGGTGGGCCGGGCAGGTGGCGGCTGGCGTGGTGGGCGTAGCGTGCCCAGGCCAGCGGCGACGGGACGGCGGTCGGGTCGGCGTGGGTGGACTCGACGTAGAGGACGGCGGCGTTGATCAGTTGCCGGTTCGGTCCGACGGTGATCGGATCGCCGGGCGGTAGGAGGCTGGACAGCAGGGTGCTGGCCTCGTCGTAGCGGCCCTCATCGAGCAGCTTGACAGCGGCTACTGCGGCGGCGCGGCGTGCCGACACGCTCGGCGGGGCATACGCCCGACGGTGCCCGGTCATGCCAGCAGGTCCAGCCAGACGGGACCTCGACCGGGTGCCGCAGGACGCCGCATCGGGTACAGGCGCGGCCGATCCGCCAGGCCGATGGGTTGACCGAGGTCGGTGTGCTGACCGGTGAGCGTCTGCCGGCCGACGCCCTGCCGTTGCCGGTTGCGGCGCACCGCGCAGACCGTGCGGACCGCGGCAGGTGCTGCCCTGCGTGGGGGTCGCGGCGCGGTCATGCGGGTGCTCCGGTGAGCCGGTCACCGCACATGCGGTGCACGAGGGCGGCGATCTGCGCTTCGTGCTGCCCGCACGTCCCGTCCGGGTGGTAGGCGGCGGCGTGGCGTTCCCGGCGTCGCATGATGGCGGCGTTGGCGGCCCGCCAGCGATGCTCCCGGTCGTGGACCGGCGGGCCGGTGTCCGGGTCTGCTGTGTAGTGCCGGACGGCGGTGTCGATCGCGTCCGCGGCCTGCTGGTGACGGTGGCAGTCGCCGTGCAGAGCGCCGACCCCGAGCCCGACGAGGAGGGCGGTGAACCGCTCCTCCGGGTTGGCTGGGTTGTAGTGGCGCTGGGCGGCGGTCCAGGCGGTGTCGGCCTCGGTGGCGGCTTCGTCGCAGCGGCCGGCGGCGTGCAGCGCGTCGGCGAGGTCGAGGCGGGCGGTGATGGCGCCGGCGGTGTCGTGGGCGGCGAGCTGATGGTCGAGAACTTCGTTAGCGACCTGGATCGCGTCGGTATGCGCGCCGCAGAGCCCCACGGCGCGCATCACGGCCCGGCTCGCGCTGATCCACTGCGCTCGGGTGGGGTCCAGTTCGTCCGCCGCGCGGCGGGCGTATCGAGCCCAGGCCAGCACCGAGGGCCGGAGTGCTGCAGCGCGGTCGGGGTCGCTGCCGGTTCTGGCGGTGAACGCGGCGCTGTCGCAGTAGAGCAGCGCGAGGCCGGACAGCCCCGCAGCGACCGGGCTGGCGGCGGGGTCGACGGTGGCGAGGTGTTCGCCGATGGTGGCGGAGACCTCGTCATAGTGCCCTTCCTCGTAGCGGGGTGTGACGGTGCGCAGCAGCTGCCGGTGCGGGATGTCGGCGGCGAGCGCGAGCTCCTCGCGGCACGTCTGGTCGGTGCACGCGTCGTCGGGGTGGTAGGTGCGGGCGTGCTCGGCCATGACGGTCAGGCCCTGGCAGTACAGCGCGAACAGGGTGGCGTTGTCGCCGTCGGTGAACGCTGAGATGTCGATGGGGTGGCTGTCGGGGTGCTCGCCGTGGCGGTGGCAGCCGTCGAACAGCGGCTCGGCCCGCACTACGGCGATCGTCCCGGCGGGGGAGGTGTGGGTCTGCTGCGCGCGCCAGGCGGTGACGGCAGTGGTGGCGGTGGCGAGTGCCTGTTCGCAGCGGCCGTCGTGGTAGTGCTCCTCGGCGGTGGCGATGCGGCAGGTGACGGTGTCGTCGGCGTCGAGGCGGTCGGTGAACGCGGCGAGGCGCTGCCAGGCTTGGTCTGCCTCGTGTGGGTGGCCGAGCCGCTGGAGCGTGCCGGCGGCTGCACGGGTCGCGGTGATCGCCTGCGCCCAGCCGAGACGGGGGACTTGGAGGACGGCTTCGTGGGCGTACCGCGCCCACGCCGTAGGTGGCGGCGTGTGCCCGCCGGGGTTGGGGTCGGCTACGGCCGTGTACCGGCTGGCGACCTTGATGAGCACCGGGTGCGGTGCCGCGCTATCCGGGTCGTATCCGGTCAGGAGCAGGCCGAGGAGCCGGGCTGTCATGGCTCGCTGCCGTTCGGCGGGTGGGGTGGCGCCGTTCGGGTCCTGTACGGGGCAGTCGGCGCGGGCGCAGACGGTATCGGCGTGGACGCGGGCGGTGTGGTGCACACCGACGCCGGTGTGCGCCCCGATGCTGTCGAGGATGGCATCGAGGTGGCTGGTGTCGTCGAGGTCGGTCACCCGGATCCAGGCGGCGACGGTGTCGGCCTGATCGTGGCGGTGACAGGTCTCCAAGCCGAGGAGGATCGGCACGGTCTGGACGAGGCTGATGATGCTGGTGTCCGGGTGGCGTGCATGCCGCTCGGTGAGCGCGGTGAGCGCGTCACGGCCGGCGGCGTCGCACCGCCGGTCGTATTCCCCGGTGGCGAGGACGATCCGGCGGTCCAAGACGTCGTCGACGTCGCCGCGGGCGAAGGCGAGGTCAATACCTTCCCGGCAGACGGCGAACGCCTCCTCGTACTGTTCGAGCCGGTTCAGGGCGCTGGCGTAGGCGTCGATGCTGTCCTGGCGCCGGTCGAGGTCCGCGCTGGTGCCGGGCAGGGCACGGCTGGCGTGATAGGCGTAGCGGGCCCAGGTCAGCCGGGCCGGGTAGGTGTCCGGGTCCTCGCGGGTGGCGTGGACCCAGACGACAGCGGCGTCGATCAGCCGCCGGTCCGGTGCCGCCCCGGCCGGCGGCTGCGGCGGCAGCGTCCCCTCCAACAGAGCCCGGGCCTCGGCTTCCCGGCCCTCGTCCAGCAGCCTGCCGGCACGGCTCACGGCGGCGCGGCTCACGGCAGCGCAGCGGTCGTTCAGACGCGGGTTGTGGTGCTTGCCGGTGCGGCGGGTCATCGTAGGACCTCCAGACGATCGGACGCCGCGACCGGCGTGGGCAGTGCTTCCCGCCAGGCGTGCGGGCGCGGTTTGCGCAGGTTGCGTTCGTGAGTGCGAGGTGGCCCGTGCCCGGGGAGGCTCGGGCGGGGGCCACCCCGCAAGGCAGCGGCTCGCCCCCGGCGGGTAAAAGGCGTTGGTGCCGCTGCCCAGCCGCTCGTACCAGGCCGGACGTCGACCGGCCGGGACGTGCACACCGCCTGGTGAAAGGTCGGTCATCCGTACACCGGCACCGCCGTCCCGGCGATCAGATCGTCAGTGGCGGTCAGGATCTGGTGGACCGCCGGGTCGTGTTCCTCGACTCGAGCGGTCATCCGTGCGAGCAGGTCCCGCAGGTCGGGGCGATCGAGATACAGCACGGACGTGAGATCCAGGGCGCGGATCAGGCCGCCGAGCGCGTCGGTCTGCGGGTCGGGGTGGATGTAGCCGGTCAGGACGCTGCACAACCGGCCGCGGACCCGGGCGATGTTGCCCGGGTCGGTCGGCGGGTACAGGCGTCGTGCACGGCCCAGACCGCGCTTGATGACCTCGCGGGCAAGGTCCCCGGCGTACAGCCCGGCCGTGGTGCGCTCGTAGGCGTGCACGGCGAGGGTGCGGATCGCCTCGCGCATCGCTGTCGACCGCTGCCGTTCCGAGACGGACCTGACCCGGGCGCCGCCGAGCGCGGTGATCGCCCAGTCCGCGACGGGGTCGCCGGACACGTCCGGGTTGAGCACGATGACCTGCGGGCCGACGACGCGGAGCCGTTCGAACGGCTGGATCTGGTGGTCCGGGGTCTGCCGCCACAGCGGCCGGAGCAGATGGTCGATGATGACCGCCCCGGCCAGGGCCACGGCGAGGGCGCCGGCGTGGGCGAGGGGTTCGCCGGTCTCGGAGTGGGTGAGGAAGAACAGTTCCACCCGCAGCGGCTGCCGCAGGTTCGGTGGTGGTGCCTCGCCGATCGGATAGACCATGACCGGTCACCACATCGCCCCGGCGAGGGCACGCAACCGCCGGTGCACGCCGCCGTAGACGGTGGCCCCGCGCAGGATGGCGGTGTCGATCGCGGCGTGCATCGTGTACAGCGGGTCGCAGACGTTGCCCGGCGCTGCCCGCCCGGCCTGCGACACGAGCTGGTAGGCGTCGAGGAGGTCCAGGCCGGTCAGCTCGGCGACCCAGGTGACGAGGTCGTGCTGGCTGATGCGGTACGCGTCCTCGAGTGGCCGGGCAGCGCCGATCGACATCAGTTGGTGGTCGGTTTCGATCCGCGGCCATGGCGTCGGCACGTGTTTGATGAGGTCGACGGCGAGGGTGACCCGCATCGCGCACTCGACCCCGACGCCGCACACCTCCCCCTGGCCTTGGCGGGCGTGCCCGTCCCCGAACGCCAGCAATGCGCCAGGCACGTTGACACCGAGATACAGCGTGGTCCCGGCCCGCAGCTCCGGCACGTCGAGGTTCCCGCCGTGCGCGTCCGGGACGATCGTGGAGCGGACCTCCCCGCCCGCCGGCGCGACCCCGACTGTGCCGAGCATCGGATCGAGCGGCAGCTCGACCGTGTAGTCGCTGCGGCGGGCGTGGTAGCGGACCACACTGGCGTGCCGGTCGATGTCGTACTGCCAGACCCGCTCCTGCAGGGGCGGGTGCAGCATCGCCGTGGTGCGGGTCGCGGTCAACGCGCCGAAGTGTGGGAACGTCGCCGACATGCCCCAGTCCCGCGCCGGGTCCAGCGCCAGCAGGTGCACGGCGAGGGTGTCGCCAGGCTCCGCGCCCTGGACGTAGAACGGCCCGACGACAGGATTGAACAACTCGCAGACCTTCGACGGCAGATCGTCCGGGGTCAGCACGGCACCGCTGAAGCAGTCCTCCGCGACCGTGCGCAGGACCTGCCCGGGGCGGAGCATCGTCACCGGTTCCGCGCCGCCGAAGGTGTAGAGCGTCGGCTCGTCCTGCTCGTAGTCCACGACGCTGATCGGCTGCGTCACGGCCGGCCGTCCCCGTTGAGACCGGACAGCGTCGGGCGGCGACCGGTGGCGTACAGCCCGATCAGGACGACGGCACCGACACCGATCCAGACGAACCCGAGCTGCTGAGCGGCGACGTCGGCGTTGATGACGACGGAGCCGAGGATCGCGAACCCGGCGGCCGGGACGAGCAGGTGCGACCACAGGTTTTGGGACCGTTTGCGGATCAGGTAGTGCCAGACCACGGCGACGTGCAGCACCAGGAACGCGGTCAACGCCCCGAAGTTAATCAGACTGGAGAGCAGGGCGATGCCGTCGGAGCGCCAGGCCATGTACAGGCCGATCGCCACGGACAGCACACCGGTGAGCACGATCGCGTTGGCCGGGACGCCGTACCGAACCGAGATCCTGCGCAGGAAGGCGGGGAGTTGCCGGTCGCGGGCCATCGCGAACAACAACCTGGACGTGGCCACCTGCGCAACGAGGGAGTTCGCGACACCCCACGCGATGGCGGTCGCGACGGCGCACAGCGTCGCCAGCCACGCCCCGCCCGCCTGCCGGGCGGCGTCGTAGAACGCGACACCGTCCGGGTCGCCGTTGGCCAGGAGACCGGCCGGGTCCGGCACGAGGAGCGCGGCGACCCAGGTCTGCACGATGAACAGCACGCCAGCGAGGGCGAGGGCGGCGGCCATCGCCCGGCCGATCTGGCTCGGCCCGCCCTTGTTCTCCTCGGCCAGCATGGAGATGCCGTCGAAGCCCAGGAAGCTGAGCACGGCGATCGACACGGCACCGAACACCAGCGGCCACGTGGAGGTGCCGCTGTTGAACAGCGGCTCCCACGAGAACCCGCGACCGCGGCCCTCCAGCAACGCGTTCACACCGGCGGCGAGGAAGATCGCCAGGACGATGAGTTCGCCGATCAGCATGATCCTGGTGATCAAGGCGGTCATCCGGATACCGAGCAGGTTGACGACCGTGTTGAACCCCACGAACCCGAGCAACCACGCCCACACCGGCACCGCCGGAACGGTGGCGTGCATCGCAACCGCCGCGATCAGGTACAGCAGGCTCGGGACCAGCAGGTAGTCCAGCAGGATCGCCCACCCGGCCAGGAACCCCACCGGCGCGCCGATACCCCTCCCGGCATAGTTGTAGACCGACCCAGCGAGCGGGAACGCCTTCACCATCTGGGCGTAGGACGCGGCGGTGAACACCATCGCCACCATCCCGATCAGGTATGCGAGGGCGACCATGCCACCGGAGCCGTTGTACACCGACCCGAAGATCCCCATCGGCGCAATCGGCACCATGAAGACAAGGCCGTAGAACACCAGGTCACGCAGCCCTAGCGTCCGCCGAAGCCCCAACTCCTTCCCGGTAGCCGCCGGTGTCGGCCTGCCGTACTCGACCGGTAGGCGCTGTTCCGTACTCATCGCTGCCGTCCTCCCCATTTGGTCACATCGCCGCCAACCGTGAGTGGGCTGGCGGGCACGACTCACCACACGCGCCACCGCCTGACGCGCGGATGCTGTATTTCTTGGTCGTTCAAGGTGCTTTTCTGGATCTGCCCGCCGCCTCAGCCAACGCAGCGACGGCGGGCAGAGGTCTAGATCCGCCAGCGGTACGCCAGTTCCTCGGCGCCCGCACCGATACGCACCTCCGCGAAGAGGCTCTTGAACACCGCACCGAGCCCGTCAGGTCCGAGGTCGGCCAGCCACATCGACTCCGCCTCCACCCGGTCGCCCGCGAGCCGCTCCACGAGCTCCGCGTCGATGACGTCTCGGCGGCAGCCGCACAGGAACAGGTACACGCGGTGGTCATCCGCGGTCCGGGACGGCTGCATGGGCCGGTCACACCCGTCGCAGACCAGGAGTGACGCGAGGCTGAAGCAGGGCTGCTCCGGTTCGCCCGGCCGCCGGCCCGCAGCTGTCGAAGCCGTCGGGACGAGACGCCGGATGACGTGCACCGAACCCGGTGCCGAGCCGTCCGGTACGGCGTCGAAACCGTCCGATAGGACTGGTCCGGCCGGTTGCCGTGCTGTCATGTCGTCCCTTCTCACCAAGCGATAGCGGACACCCGTGTTCGCCGAGCGGCCGGCGAGACATGCGCGCGTCGGTGGCGAATGCCGTTGGCACATTGTGATAGCGTTCCGCGCTTTGCTGACGCGCCCTGACGGCCGGTTCATGGAACGACCCTGCCTGCCGAAGCACGAATCTCCCATCGCATCGGGTGATCCCCTGGGGAGATAATTCGGGAAGCCTGATATCCGGCCGCGGGATATATTGGTGGCACTTCGAGGAGAAGAGGACAGTCGATGCGCGGACGAGCCTTCGACGTGATGCAGATACCAGCCAGTTTCTGGCAGGACTCCGTCCTGCTCGATGCGCTCGCCGACCGCGACGTCGGCCAGCTTTTCCGCCTCGTCCAGAAGGTGAGCCAGGCAAGCCAGACGCAGATCGGCATCGCCACCGGCCTCAGCCAGGCACAAGTAAGCGAGATAATGAGCCGCGCCCGTCGGGTGTCGACCATCGAGGTGCTCGCCCGGATCGTGAACGGCCTTGGGATCCCCGAGCCAGCTCGGACGGTGCTGTTCCTCGGTGACCGCAGCCAGGCAACTACAGGTAGGCCGGCAGTCTCCTCTGCTCCAAATACCAAGCGGTACAACGATGGCGCAGACCCAGCACGTTTCGGCGACGTCACTGCGGTTTACGCCAGCCGATCAGAGTTCATGTCCGCGATGCCACCGCACACGCTCCTCGACACCGCCAAGGACATTCGTATCGCAGGACTCTCGCTCAACCTGATCTGCCAGCAGTACGCCGACACCAAACTCATCTCCCTGCTCGAAAGCGGAACCCGGATCCGTTGCCTGTTCCTGGATCCGGAAGGTGACGCCATCAAGGCCCGTGAGCGCGAAGAGGGACACCCCGGCCCGCAGCTGCGCGTGCTTACCGAGATGAACATCCAACTCTTGCGCCGGGTCCGCGACCGGCTCCCGGCCGACAAACGCGACTGCTTGGCGCTCGGCACCTACGACCAGACGATCCGGTTCAACGTCGTCCTCGTGGACAAGCGCCTCTGCATCGCACAGCCTTACCTGCCCACGGCGCGTGGCGTCGAGTCCCCCACCGTGGTCATCGAACAGCGCACCCCGAACACCGGGCTCTACGCCACGTTCGAGGAAATCTTCGCCACCCTCTGGAAGGCCAGCCGCCCGCTATGACGAACTACTCCGACCTGCTGCCGATCGCTACCACCGCAGTCGACCTTGCCAGCAAGACCATGCGAACCATGCAACCCGGCGTCCTCACCGCCAAGGGCGACCGCGACATGGCCAGCGAAGTCGACTACGCCATCGAGCGGGAAGTCCGCGCCTTCCTCGCCGACGCCACCCCGGACATTCACTTCCTCGGCGAGGAGGAAGGGTTCAGCGGGCAGCAGAGCGAGCTGATGTGGGCACTCGATCCGGTCGACGGCACCGTCAACTTCGTCCACGGCAGCCCGCTCTGCGGCGTCTCCCTCGGACTCATCACCGGCGACCGCTCCGTCCTCGGCGTGGTCGACCTGCCGTTCCTCGGCTCCCGTTACACCGCCGTCGAACACCACGGCGCCTACGCCAACGGCCACCGCATCCAGACCAGCACCACACGCCAGTTGCACGATGCAGTCGTCGCCATCGGCGACTACAGCGTCGGTGCGGACGCCGGACCGAAGAACCAACTCCGGCTCGCGATCACCACACGGCTCGCCGCACATGCCCAACGCATCCGCATGCATGGTTCCGCCGCCATCGACCTGGTATGGCTCGCCGAAGGCAAGATCGACGCCATGGTCATGCTGTCCAACAAGCCATGGGACACCGCCGCTGGGATAGTCATCGCCCGCGAGGCCGGAGCCCATCTCATGGACCGCGACGGCTCCGATCACACATCCAGCTCGAACGCGACCATCGGCGCATCGCCGCACCTCGCTCGTCAGCTCCTCAACATCGTCGGGCCGGCGGTCGGGTGAATCGAAGTGTCGCCGCGTGCGCGGGTCGGCAACCCCACATGTCGAGAAGCGATACTGCAGGCGGCTAACAACCAGGTGAGCCTAGGTTGACCAGCAGGCTCGCCGGAGCATCGGTTGTCACAATAGCTCTTGTGAGCTATTGTGACGTCATGCGAAACATGGGGAGCCGAGGCCCTTCGTACGACTTCTGGCTCCGTGTGCAACGAGAGTTGGACGCGCAAGCAATGACTGTCCGCCAACTCGTCGAGCGTTCGGGTGTTCAGCACACGGTAATCGCAAGCCTGCAGCACGCGAGCATTCGTAACCGAAGCTCGCGGCGCCGCAACGTCCTTGCGCTTGCCGAAGTCCTGAACATTCCCAAGGACGAGGCTCTTCAGCTTGCTGGCCTGGCCACTCCGGCGCTGAGTCCGAGCGTCGACGTTCGGGCAGTGATCCGTTCCTCGTCCGCCTATGACGATGAACAGAAGGCGGCTCTCTACCAGCTCTTGGACATCTTCGACCGCGATCGGGACTTGCGCAGGGGTCAAACTGAGCCCAAGGCCAGCTGATCGGCCGTGAAGACGATCGCCGCCGTCAGCGGCTTGGGAGCTGCACTCGTGGCTGGCAAAGCAGCGGGAGCGTACGCACTGGCGATTCTCGGCGTTATGGCCGTTGCGTTGATCGAAGTGACCTGCTGGGTCGTTGCGAATCGCGCTCGCACCGAGAACGCGGTCGCGATTATCGCCGCCGTACGGATCCGATCCGAGCCTCCTGCCCGGCCGCCGAGGACGCGGCTGCCAAGCCGGCGTCCTCGAGCACCGCAGTTCGAGACCGCCGAAAGCCAGTGGGGGCAGACACGGGTCCGACTGGGAGTGTTGTGGTGTCGCTGACCTGGATCTCTCTTGCTTCTGCCGTCGGCTTCGGAAGCATCGCTGCCGCAATCGCGGTGCCGGTCTGTCGGACCATCCGGCACAACAAGCGGGCGAATCTGTTCGAGCGGACGTTCGACAAGCTCATCACGACACTGGACGTTCCCGTCGCTGAGGCTCTGACCACCCTTCAGGCGACCATACGTGTCCTTGAGCAGGGACCTCCCGAGTCCGAGGTTCCATCGAACCTGCGCGCTGTTGGGGCGCTTGCGCGTAAGGCTCCTCCGACCCGCCGACGGAAGCCGCAGCAGTCGATCCCAGAGTCAGATTCTGTTCAGCCGCCCGGATTTTGATCGATCCTAATCAAAATCACGTACGCGCTCATGCCGGTCGCTCGCGGGCGCCAATGTGGATATCGCCACTCCCCGTAGCGCCGGGGGACCGGGATGTTGGGCCGCAGTCGCGGTGCTCGCTCGTGTCCGAATGCAGGTCGTCGTTTAGGTCGTGTGTCGAACTCGGGCGTGGTGCTTGACCTGCCCTGACGTGGTTGGGTGCGTGTCGGAGATCGACAATGGGCGAGGTCTCCGGTAGTTGGTT
>NZ_JNYJ01000019.1 GCF_000716715.1 Dactylosporangium aurantiacum
CCGAGAAGACCGTCAAGAACTACGTCTCCAGCCTCCTGGCCAAACTCGGCCTCGAACGCCGCACCCAGGCCGCCGTCCTCGCCTCCCGCCTCCTCGGCAGACACTGACCCGAGGGGCGCGGCCCGCCGCGGTGCCGCTGGGGTCAGACCAGGTCGAACCGGTCCAGGTCCATGACCTTCGTCCACGCCGCGACGAAGTCCGTCACGAACTTCTCGCGGGCGTCCTCGCTGGCGTAGACCTCGGCGAGGGCGCGCAGCTGGGAGTTGGAGCCGAAGATGAGGTCGACCGCGGTGGCGGTCCACCGCACCTTGTCCGTGGCCAGGTCACGGATCTCGTACACGTGCTCCTCGGACTCCGACGCCTTCCACCGCGTGCCCGGGGAGAGCAGGTTGGCGAAGAAGTCGTTGGTGAGCACGCCGGGGCGGTCGGTGAGCACACCGTGCTGGGTGCCGCCGACGTTGTTGCCCAGCGCGCGCAGGCCGCCGACGAGGACGGTCATCTCCGGCGCGGTCAGGTCCAGCATGTACGCGCGGTCGACGAGCAGGACCTCGGGCTGGGTCTTCTCGCCGGGGCGCAGGTAGTTGCGGAAGCCGTCGGCGCGCGGCTCGAGGACCCGGAACGACTCGACGTCGGTCTGCTCCTGCGAGGCGTCGGTGCGGCCCGGGTGGAACGGCACGGTCACCTCGACGCCCGCGTCGCGGGCCGCCTTCTCGACCGCGGCCGAGCCGGCCAGGACGATGAGGTCGGCGATCGAGATCTGCGCGCCGCCGGCCGCGTTGAACTCGCCGCGGATGGCCTCGAGCCGGTCGATGACCTCGGCGGTGCCGGCGTTGACCGCCCAGCTGCGCTGGGGCTCCAGGCGCAGGCGGGCACCGTTGGCGCCGCCGCGCTTGTCGGTCGAGCGGAAGCTCGCCGCGGACGCCCACGCGGTGGACACCAGCTGCGCGGTCGTCAGGCCGGACTCCAGGACCTTCGCCTTGAGCGCGGCGACGTCGGCCTCACCGACGAGGTCGTGCTCGACGGCCGGCACCGGGTCCTGCCACAGCTGGGCCTCGGGCACCCACGGGCCGAGGAAGCGGCTGACCGGGCCCATGTCGCGGTGCAGCAGCTTGTACCAGGCCTTGGCGAACGCGAGCGCGAACTCGTCGGGGTTCTCCAGGAACCGGCGGGAGATCTTCTCGTACGTCGGATCCATCCGCAGCGACAGGTCGGTCGTGAGCATCGTCGGCTTGTGCTTCTTCGACGGGTCGTGCGCGTCGGGGATGATCGCCTCGGCGTCCTTGGCGACCCACTGCTTCGCGCCGCCGGGGCTGGTCGTCAGCTCCCACTCGTAGCCGAAGAGGATCTCGAAGAAGCGGTTGCTCCACTGCGTCGGCTGGTCGGTCCACGTCACCTCGAGGCCGCTGGTGATCGTGTCGGCGCCCTTGCCACTGCCGTGGCTGCTGAGCCAGCCGAGACCCTGCGCCTCCAGCGGGGCACCCTCCGGCTCCGGGCCGACGTGGTTGTCGGCGACGCCCGCGCCGTGGGTCTTGCCGAAGGTGTGGCCGCCGGCGATGAGGGCGACGGTCTCCTCGTCGTTCATCGCCATCCGGCCGAAGGTCTCCCGGATGAAGTACGCCGCGGCGAGCGGGTCGGCGCTGCCGCGGGGGCCCTCGGGGTTGACGTAGATGAGGCCCATCTCGGTCGCGCCGACCTCGGGCGCCATCTCGGCGGCGCCGACATAGCGCTCGTCGCCGAGCCAGGTGTCCTCGGGGCCCCAGAAGATCTCCTCGGGCTCCCACACGTCCGCGCGGCCGAAGCCGAAGCCGAAGGTCTTGAAGCCCATCGACTCCAGCGCCACGTTGCCGGCGAGCACCAGCAGGTCGGCCCAGGAGATCCTCTGGCCGTACTTCTGCTTCACCGGCCACAGCAGGCGGCGGGCCTTGTCGAGGTTGGCGTTGTCAGGCCAGCTGTTGAGCGGGGCGAAGCGCTGCCCGCCGTCGCCGGCGCCGCCGCGGCCGTCGTGGATGCGGTAGGTGCCCGCCGCGTGCCAGCTCATCCGGATCATCAGGCCGCCGTAGTGGCCGAAGTCGGCCGGCCACCAGTCCTGCGAGGTCGTGAGGACCTCGGTGATGTCCCGCTTGAGCGCCTCGACGTCGAGCTTCTGGAACTCCTTGGCGTAGCTGAAGTCCGCACCGAGGGGGTTGCCCTTGGAGGAGTGCGCGTGCAGGACCGACAGGTCGAGCTGGTTGGGCCACCAGTCCCGGTTGCCGCGCGGGCGGCCGCCGGTCTTCGGGGTCGGCGAGTCGATCGCCGGGTTCTCGCTCTCGCTGCCGTGCGCGGTCACCGAGTCGTGCGCGACCGGGCAGCCGGCCGCGGCCTTCTCATCCACGCCCTGTGCGCTGACGGGGCCATTGTCCTGGGTGTCGCTCATCAGTTTCCTTCCGAACTGGCGGATCAGTGCGAGGTGGATTCGGTCGCACAGTCGGGGCAGGTGCCCCAATACACGACTTCCGCCTCGTCGACCACGAAGCCGTGGTCGTCCGAGGCGGTCAGACAGGGGGCGTGGCCGGCGGCGCACTCGACGTCGGCGATCACGCCGCAGGACCGGCACACGACATGGTGATGGTTGTCCCCGACCCGGGACTCATACCGGGCGGTCGCACCGGCGGGCTCGATACGCCGCACCAGCCCGGCGTCGGTGAGCGCCCGCAGCACATCGTAGACCGCCTGGTGGGAGACCGTCGGATGATCCGCGCGGACCAGCGCGATCACCGTGTCGGTGTCGACGTGCGGGTGATCGCGCAGCGCGCCGAGCACCGCCAGTCGAGGCCGTGTCACGCGCAACGAGACCGCACGCAGCTGCGTCTCGAAGTCCAACGTCACGCGATCAACATATGCCACGAGTCTGGAATAGTTCAAGTTTTCGGCCGGTACGTCGGAGAATTTCACCCGCGGCGGGTTTGGCCAGCTCAGCGGGGTCCTGCGGCCCGGTCTCCGGCGTGTCGCGGCCGGCCGCGCAGGATGAATCCCTGATGAACGGAGGCGGCTCATCGTCCCGTGGTCCGGTCGCGCCCTGACCGCCTGCCGGCTGGACGCCGACGGCCACGGCGACACCCGTCCGTCTCGACGCCGGTCGGTAAGGTCATCGGCGTGGATCTGCACGACATCGCCGCACGGCTCGGGGTGGGCGTCGAGGACGTCGAGCGCGTGGACCGGCTCGCCGCCGACCGGCCCTCGGCCCCGCTGCCCGCCAAGGCCGACGCCCCGGCCATCCTGGAGCGGCTCGCGGTGCGCCCCGACGACGCCGCCGAGATCATGGAGGGTTGGCCGGACCCCGGCTCACCGCTGTGGACGCCCGAGCTGCGCTGGCTGCTCGACCGCACCATCGCGCTGGTCCGCGCCGACCTCGGCGGGCACGCGTGGCTGGTGCCCGGCCCCGAGCTGCCGCGCGAGCGGGGACCCGCCTGGCGGCACCTGTACGTGTACGCGTACCTGGCCCTGGTCGACGTCGTCACCGCGTACCACCGCGACCACGGCATCGACGCGTCCGTCACCTGGGCGACCCTGGCCGACCTCGGCCGCAACCTGGCCGTCGACCGGCGGATGCGGCGCGAGGGCTGGCCGGTCATGCAGAGCTGGCTCACGTTGCACTTTCGCGGCGGCCTGTACCAGCTGGGCCGCCTGCAGCACCAGCGCGGCGACACCGCCATCGACCTGCACATCCCCGAGGCGGGCCCGCTGACCCCGGCGGCGGTCACGGCGTCGCTCGACGAGGCCCGCGCCTTCTTCCCGCGCCACTTCCCCGACGAGCACTACACCGCCTTCGCCTGCGGCTCGTGGCTGCTCGACCCGCAGCTGCTGGAGTACCTGCCGGAGGACTCCAACATCGTGCGCTTCCAGCGGCGGTTCGAGCTGGACCCGTACGAGGAGCCGGAGGGCCTGGACGCCGACGTGGAGGTGCTGCGCTTCGCGTTCCGCAGCCTGACCACGCCACTGGACCAGCTGCCCCGCGGCACGGTGCTGCAGCGCGCCGTCATCGACCACCTGCGGGCGGGCCGCCACTGGCAGTGGCGCCGCGGCCGGTTCTCGCTGTAGGCCCCCGCCGCGACGCGACCGACCGGGCTGAACCTGCGGCTTTCGTCATACCTTCGCACCCGATATATTGACCCGCGTGGAGACCCCGCTGCGCGAACCCACGTTCCTGATCCTCACCGCCCTCGCGGGTGAGCCTCTGCATGGGTACGGCTTGATCGCCGAGGTGGACCGCTTGTCCGGCGGACGCGTCTCGCTGCGGCCCGGCACGCTGTACGGGGCCCTCGACCGGCTGGTCGACGCCGGCCTGGTACGCGTCGATCACGAGGAGATCGTCGAAGGCCGGTTGCGCCGCTACTACCAGCTCACCGAGTCCGGCGGCGAGGTGCTCGCCGCCGAGACCGAGCGCATGCGCCGCAACGTCGATGCCGCGACCGCCCGGTTGCCCGCCATCCGGCCCGCGCCCCGCCTCAGCGGAGGGATCGCGTGAGCGCGGCGGAACGCCGGCATGACCGCCCGGAAGGGCAGGACGACCAGGGAGGCCCGACCATGACCGAGCTGGAGCGCCGCTATGCGCGCTGGACGGCACTGTTCTATCCGGCCGGCTATCGGCGGGAGCGCGGCTCGGAGCTGGTGGACACCTACCTGTCCCTGGCCGCGCCCGACCGCACGAGGCCCTCGGCCGCCGACGTCGCGGACCTCGCGGTCGGTGGGTTGCGCCAGCACCTGCGCGTCGCACAGGACCTCGGTGCCGGGTTCCGGCTCGCCGGCGTGCTCGCGCTGGCCACGCTCGCCGCGTTCGCGACCGGGTGGGCGATCTTCGAGGCGGTGGTGCCGTGGGCGCCGTGGTTTCCGCACCGCGGGCCCTTCTTGTCGTCGCTCGGCGTCCCGGTGTGGGCGGCCTGGTTGCTGGCCGTCGTCGTGCACGTTGTCGCGCCCGGCCGGTGGTTCCGGTGGGCGATCGGCCTCGCCGTGTTGGTGACCGCTGGCGTCGTGCCGGCTGCGATGTTGCCCGGCGTGCACCGGCCGCCGTTGTTCGTGCTGCTGCCCCAGCTCGTGCTCGGTGTCGTTGCGCTCGGCGCGGCCGGCCGGCAACCCCGGCGGGTCCGGCTGATGCCGCTCGCCGCCGCGGCAGTGAGCGTTCCGGTCGCTGCCAGCACCGCGCCGCGCTTCGTCTTCTCCGGCGACTTCTACTACGAGGCCGCCCCGACGGCACTGCCTGCCGCCGCGGTGACACTGCTGATCGGCGGGGCGCTGCTCGCGTTCGGCCTGGCCGCCCGGCACGACCACCGCGGCGCCTGGGCACTGCTGATCCTGCTCACACCGATCGGAATGCTTGCACTGCATCCGCTCAGCGCGATGCTCGACGACAGCAGCGCCGGCAGGTCCATCATCCCGGTGTGGTCACACATGGTGACCGCGGCGATGCTGGTACTGACGCTCGGCCTGGTGTCGATGCCGCTGGCCATCGCGGCCCGGGGTCGGCTGTCGTCGCGCGGCCGGCCGGTCCACACCGCCGCGGGTCGCTGCCCGACCTGCGGCGCGCCGTCAGCATCGACGTGACACGCCGGCTCCGGCTGGTCTCCCGCGGCCACGGGTACCCCCACCGCCGCCGGTGCGGGCGTACATCGTGCCGGTCACCGGACGTACGGGGTCGTGTTGAAGCGGTTCCGGAACTCGTTGAGCATGTCGTCGTCGACGACGGCTCCGGCGGCCACCGCGGCGTGGACCTGGCGGAAGTAGTCCTCGTAGCCGGCGGGCGTGTAGAGGCACAACCCGCGCACGGGCCGGTCGCCGGCGTTGCGGAAGCCGTGCGGGGCGCCGCGCAACGCGGCCAGCAGGCCGCCCGGTCCTGCGGTCGTCTCGCCGTCGCCGTCGTGGACGGTGAGCTCGCCGTCCAGGACGTAGAAGAACTCGTCGTGCGCATGGTGCACGTGCGGCCGGGCACCCACGATCCCTGGCGCCAGGGTGAACTCCTCGAACCCGAACCGCCCGCCGGTCTGCGCCGCCGTGAGCCGGAACAGGTGCTCGACCCCGGCCGCCTCGATCAGTTCGCCGTCACCGGGGCGGCTGAGCAGCGCCCGTACCGAAGCATCCATGATCACATCATCGCAGCCGACCTCCTGCGCCGCTGCCCTGATCGCGCGCGCCTGATCGGGTGATGAAGGTCAGCTCACGCTGACGACGACCTTGCCCAGCGCGTGTCCCTCACCGACCCGGGCCAGTGCCTCAGGCACCTCGTCGAGCGTGAAGGTCCGGTCGATGTGAATCCTGAGGTCGCCGGCCACGCATCGTTCGGCCACCGGTGCGAAGTGTGCCGGCCCTTCCTTGACGGCAAGCACGCTCAGCCGCCGGCGCGTGAGCAGACCGGCCAGCGAGCCGACGGTCAGGACGCGCAGCAGCGCGGACACCGATCCGCCGACGCACCGGTAGCGGCCGCCGGGGGCCAACGCCCGGCGGTAGGCGAACACCGACCGGTGGGCCACCAGGTCGAGGATGAGGTCGTACGGGCCGCGGCGGGTGAAGTCCTCGCTGCGGTAGTCGATCACCTCGTCCGCCCCGAGCGATCGCATGAAGTCGAGCTTGCCGGCGTTGTCGACGCCGGTCACGTGTGCACCGAGTCGCTTGGCGAGCTGCATCGCGAACGCGCCGGAACCTCCGCCGGCACCGTTGACCAGAACCCTCTGACCGGCTCGAGTGCCGTGGGTGCCTTGCCAGGCGATCACGCCGGCCTGCGGAATGGTCGACGCCTCGACGAAGGTCAGTCCCGAGGGCTTCACCGCCAGCACCGACTCGGGAGCGATCGCGTACTCGGCGAACCCGCCCTTGAGCGCGAGGTTGTCGCCGTACACCTCGTCACCGGGGCGGAACCGGGTCACCCCCGAACCGACCGCATCGACCCAACCGGCGATGTCCGAGCCGAGCGTCCGGCGGGCCGGCGCACGCAGCCCACCGATGCGCGAGTACAGCGGCGTGCCGCGCAAGGTCTCCCAGTCGCTGAGATTGACCGACGTCGCCGCGATCCTGACCCGCACCTGCCCGGCCGCGGGTGCCGGCACGGCAACGCTGTCGATCCGCAGTACGTCCGGTGGCCCGTAACGGTCGTACACGACGGCTCTCATCCGCGTACCCCCGCGACTCTCCGCTCGACGGCGGCCGACCCGGCAACCACGCCCTTGTGTAGCACGCCGCGACAAGCGGCTCGGACGGCCTGGTGGCCGGCCGTGGCCGCCCGCCTTCGCAGCCGCGATCCGCTGCAGTTGACCGACGCGGCGGCTTCCCGCTCTCGGTAGTAGTCGCCGGCCACCACTGGCGGATGGTCGGTGCCGCCACCGACCGGGGGCGCTTGCCCAGCCTGCGCACCGTCCTGCGATTGCCGCCACTGTACGACGTCCGCGTGCGGGTGCCGCTCGACGGACGGTTTGACAGCTTCGGGGGTGATCGACCAGGATCGAGGCAGGGCAGATGATCACGTGTTGGCCAGCGACTGAAGGAGTCGACCGACCATGCGCAAGCTCACTGTGCGCCGAAGCATCGCCCTTGCCTCCACCTTCGCAGCACTCGCCGTCGGCGTCGCCGTGCTGCCCAACAGCTCGGCGTCGGCGGCGTACGCGTGCCACTTCGCATGGGACGCCGCGACCGGGTACTGGTACGCCGGCTACTACTCCGGCAACACCGTCCAGCCCACGGCGAGCGGCGTCTCCACCGCGGGCATCGAGGCCCAGTGCCTGTTGCAGCGCTACGGGTTCACCCCCGGCCCCGGCACCATCGACGGCGTCTTCGGACCCCGGTCGCAGGCCGCCGCGAAGGCGTTCCAGCAGGGCGTGAACGCGGGCCTCGTCGTCGACGGCAAGATCGGCCCCGCGTCCTGGCCGGTGCTGCGCCGCCAGCCCTGACCGTCCCGCTCGCCCCACCGCCCGGCGCCCACCCCGGCCGCCGGGCGGTGTCGGACCCGGTCACCCACGCGTGCAGACGGCGGTGCTCAGTCGAAGACGATGACCTGGCGGCCGACGACACCGCCGCGGCCCAGGGTCTCCAGGTTCTCGTTGACGTCCTCGAGCCTGACCTTGGTGACGTTGTGTTTGATCTTTCCGGCGTCGGCGAGCGCCAGGACCTCGACGAGGTCGTTGAAGTTCGACCAGAAGGAACCGAGATAGGACAGCTCCGTCCCGACGAAGGGGAACAGGCGGTGTTCAACGCGGTCGCTCATCATCCCGACGGACACCACGGCACCTTCGACGCCCAGCAGGTCGAACCCCAACGAGACCGATGCCGTGGCGCCCGCGCAGTCCAGGATCGCATCGATCGTGCGCCGGCCGGTGAGCTCGGCAAGCTCGTCCTGGATGGCCTCGACGGACTTGTCCCTGGTGTTGATCCCGTGGTGCGCGCCGTTCTCCATCGCGACGGCCAGCTTGCTGTCGGTGCGGCCGAATGCGATCACCGTGGACCCGCCGGCGAACAGCCGGCCGTACTGGACCGCATAAGCGCCCAGGCCGCCGATACCGTTGACGGCGACCGTGCGCCCCGGCCCGAGCTTGCCGGCGTCGCGCAGCTTCTTCAACCCGCGGTAGGGGGTCACACCAGCGTCGGTCAGCGGCGCGAGAATCTCCGGCGTCTCCACGCCCGGCCCTGACACCGGGATCGCGTGCCGGTACTGCACGGCAAGATACTCGGCGAAGCCTCCCGGCGGGCCGAAGCCCACCCAACGTCCGTCGCCGCTGCACAACTGCTCGTTGCCTTCGCGACACTGCCGGCAGGTACCGTCACCCCAGCTGGGGTAGACCACGACCATGTCGCCCTCGGAAAGGGCCGCCGTCGGCGGCACCGCACCGCCCAACCCGGCCACGCGCCCCGCGATCTCATGCCCGGGGATGTAGGGAAACGTCACCGGGAACGGACCCTTGAAGTAGCCGTCGACGAGCTGGTAGTCGCTTCGGCACATACCCGCCGCGGCGACCTTCACCAGGATCTCGTCGGGTGCGACATCGGGCACAGGAACCTCTTCGATCCGAAGGGGTTCCCGGTACCCGTACATCCGAGCGGCTCGCATCTGCATTGTTCTCTCGCCATCTTGCGGGTCGACGAATCAGGCCGGCAGCACCGGTCGACTGCTGCTTCCCCGCGGGACACGAGGTAATCCGCCGCCGCGCGACGTGCAGCGCGGTTTCGACGGCTGCGCGGGGTAGGCAGGGCGGGCGGCTGAGGACGGTTCCGCGGGTGACGGGACCGGTGGAGCCGGGAACGTCGTAGTGGGGCGGGTGGCGTGGCCTACCCTGGGGTCGTGGTTCGGGACCTCCGATGACCGGGTTCACCCCCGGGCACCGTCGACGGCGTCTTCGGCCCCCGCACGGGAGGCGGCGTCACTGGCGGGGCTGGCCGGTGTACTCGGCCATCAGGCGGGTGATGCGGTCGGCCCGGGCCTGCGCGCCGCCGGTGACGCAGATCCGCAGTGCCGTGCCGAGCAGGTCGCGCGAGGTTTCGAGCCGTGCCGCCGGCCGGCCGGATCCGGTGGCGACGGCCGGCACGGCGGCGCGGTCGACGTCGACGAGGACGAGCGTCACCAGGGCGTCGGCCTCCAGCATCCGGTAGCCGCCGCCGCGGGCGAGCGCGAGCGCGTCGGCCGCGTAGGTGGACGCCGCCGCGTGCTCACCTTGCCGTGCGGCCGCGAGCGCCAGCCCGATCAGGGCCCTGGCCTGCGAGTACGGCGCACCGACCGCGCACGCGAGCGTGTAGGACTCGTGCAGCGGCGCGGTGGCGTCGCGGGTCCTGCCGGCGGCGAGCAGTGCGCAGCCGAGCGTGGCGAGGATCGTCGCCTGGTAGGGCCGGTGGTCCATGCCGCGGGCCGCCCGCAGCGCCTCCTCGGCCAGCCGGATGGCATCGGCCAGATTGTGCTCCTCGACGCAGACCTGCGCGAGTTCGTCCAGTGCGCCCATCATGCCGTAGTGCGAGCCGGCCTGCCGGCTCAGCTCGATGCTCTCGGCCAGGTACGCCCGGGCTTGCGGCAGCTGGCCCTGCTCGCGCATGACGGTGCCGAGGTTGGTGGTGTTGATGCCCTGCCCGCCGATGTTGGCTCCGCGCACGTTGAGCTCCAGTGCCTCGGTGAGGTAGCGGGCGGCGTCGGGCAGCCGGCCCTCCTCCCAGCACAGCATGCCGAGGTCGTTGAGGGTGACCGCCTGCACGTACGGCAGGCCCGCCGACTTGCACACCTCCAGCGACTGCATGTACGCCGCATGCGCCTCCTGACGGCGCCCGACGGCGAGCTGCACGAGGCCGATGTTGTGCAGCAGATATGCCTCCATGTCGACGGCACCGGCGCGGCGGGCCATGCCGAGACCCCGCTCGTATTCGGCGAGCGAGCGGGTGAAGTCGCCGAAGGACCAGTACGCCTGGCCGAGCGTCTGGTGCATGGCGGCCTGGGCGTGCTCGTCGCCGGCGCGGACCGCGGCCCGCAACCCTGCCACGCCGGACGCCACCCACTGGGCCAGCCGCCGGCCTGCGAAGAAGTAGCCGCGGAGCTGGTCGGCGAGTTTCCAGGCGATGTCCGGCGGGCCCTCGTCGGCCGCATGGCCGATGACGGCGACGATCGCGTCGATCTCCTCGCCGAGCCATTCGAGGGCCTCGTCGCAGTCGGTGAACGGCGTCGCCGTGACTTCCGGCAGCGCCAACCGCACCATGTTGGGGTGCTGCAGGCGCCCGGCGTTGGTCACCCGCTGCAGGTAGAAGTCCAGCAGCCGCCGCAGCGCCGTCTCGCGGACGTCGGCGGGGTCCTCGGTCTTGGCGAGGTCGGCGGCGTACAGGCGCAGCAGGTCGTGGAAGCGGAACCTGCCCGGTCCGGCGGCATCCATGAGGCTGGCGTCGACGAGGAAGTCCAGGTCGTCCTCGAGGTCCCTGGCGTCCTGGCCGAGCATCGCCGCCGCCGTGTCGACGGCGATGTCGGCGACCGGCGCCAGGGCGAGGAGGCGGAACGCCCGGGCGGCCCGCGGCGCCATGTCCTGGTAGCTGAGCCGGAAACTGGCCCGGACCTGCAGGTCACCGACCCGCAGCTCGTCGAGGCGGCGGCGCTGGTCGTCGAGGCGGCGGGCGAGCAGCGCGACGGTCCACTTCGGACGGCTGGCGAGCCGGGCGCCGGCGATCCTGATCGCGAGCGGCAGCCCGCCGCAGGCACGGACCACCGATGACGACGCCTGCTTCTCGGCGAGGGCCCTGGCCGGCCCGACGACGGTGGCGAAGAGGTCGAGCGCCTCGCCGTCGCGCATCATGTCGAGGTCGACGAGGTGTGCGCCCTCCAGGTCGATCATCCGGCGGCGGCTGGTGACGATGACGCCACAGCCACCGGACCCGGGCAGCAGCGGCCGCACCTGCCGCGCGTCACGGGCGTTGTCCGCGACGATCAGCAGCCGCCGGGCGCCGACCGTGCTGCGGTACAACGCCTCGCAGCCGGCCTGATCGGCCGGGATCGCGGCGGGTGGCACGTCCAGCGCCCGCAGGAAGTGGGTGAGCGCCTCCACCGGTGACACCGGTCGAGGGCCGGCGCCGTGCAGGTCGAGATACAGCTGCCCGTCGGGGAACGCGGCCCGGAGACGATGCGCGGCCCGCACCGCGATCGCGGTCTTGCCGACGCCACCGACGCCCGCCACGGCGCACACCGTGACGGCCGGCGGTGGCGGCGCGGCCGGGTCCCGGTCGAGCAGCCGGCAGAGCAGGTCGAGCTGCTCCTCCCTGCCGGTGAAGTCGGCCACCGGGGCGGGCACCTGGGCCGGTACCTGGGCCGGTACCTGCGACGCGACGCCGACCGCCGGCTGGAGCTTCGCGGGCAGCTCCAGCGTCGCGGTGCGCGTCCATTGCTGCCGCAGGACGCGCCCGCGGAAGTCGTCGAGCTCCGGACCCGGGTCGATGCCGAGCTCCTCGACGAGCCGCCCGCGCACCCGGTCGTACACGCCGAGGGCGGCGGCCTGCTGACCGGTGGCGGCCAGGGCCAGCATGAGCCTGCCCTGCAGCGGCTCGTGCAGCGGGTGGACCACGCCGAGCCGGCGCAGCCACGGCAGGGTCCGCTCGTGCCGGCCGAGCCGCTCACCCAGGTCGGCGTGCAGCAGCGCGGCGGCGACCCGCTCGGCGCCGGCGGCGATCGCCAGTGGGTGCTGACGCAGCTGCTCGACGTCGGCGAGCACCTCGCCCCGCCACAGGTCCAGCGCCGCCTCGAGGTTGTCCATCGCGGTCTCCGGCTCGGCGGCGCCCACCGCCCGGGCAGCCTCCACCTGCCGCCGGAACCGCAGCAGATCCAGCTGCCCCGGCGCCAGCCGCAGCTGATACCCGGCGGGCGTGAGCAGCAGCGCGACGTCTGCCGCCGAGTGCGCGGACACGGCGCCCAGCAGGCGGCGCAGCCGGGTCACGTAGGTCTGCAGCAGGTTGAGCGCCGAGGGCGGCTCCTGGTCGTCCCACAGGGTCTCGAGCAGCTCCGCGCGGGGCACCGACGCGTTGGGGCTGAGCGCCAGCCTGGCCAGCAGCACCCGCTGCAGGTGCGCGCCGAGGGCGAGCGGCGCCGCGCCGCGCCGCAGCTGCAACGGCCCCAGCACACCGATGGTGACGGGCGCGTCGAGGTCATCCGGCGGAGGCTCGCCGGCCGGCCGGTGCCGCGCGGCCGCGGCGCGCAGCGCCTCCTCGCCGCCGGCGTCAAGCTCCAGCGCGGCCGCGAGGCGCCGCAGCGACGACGCGTGCGGCTGCACGGTCCGCCGCTGCTCCAGGTCGCGGACGGCGGCGGCGCTCATGCCCGCCCGGGCCGCCAACTCCCGCTGGGTCAGGCCGACCCGGCGCCGCAACTCCCGCAGCAGCTGCGCGAAGCCACCGTCGACCTGCTCTTCCGACAAACCGACCCGCCCCCATTGCTGTCGATGTATCGATCGCATCGTAGTCCGGGTTCGGTACGGGTGACGCCCCGCAAGCGGCCGGGTGTACCGCCGCGGCCCGTACTACGGGTTCGGGCATGGGTGGTCCGGCTCCAGCCGGACGACTGGCCGAGCCGTCAAGGTCGATGCCAGTCAACCTCGTCCGTTTCCTGAGGGAGCGCCATGAACAACCTCCAGACCCGATCGGTGTTCGGCGTCGCCATCGCGGCCGCCGTACTGGTGCAGCTGGCCGCCTGCGCCGGTGACCCCGGGCCACCGGGCCGCCGGGGCGGGTCACCGGCCGGCATCGCGCCGGCGCTCGCGGGGCCGGGCGTGGACGCGCCGACGGTCGGTGCGGCCACCGGTACGCCAGCGGCGAACGCGACAACGACCGCCGGCGCCGATCCGGTTGTCGGCGCCGGCAACGTGTCGCCGCCGCCGCCCGCTCAGCTGCCGCCGACGGAGCTGCCCCGGCCCGACCCCTCGGACCAGGCGTGCACGCCCGCCGTCCTGCTGGCTCACGTGCGCGCCGAGCCGGAGCGGCCGCCGTCCGGGTTCGAGGACGTGCGGATCTACAACTGCGCGCACGGCTTCGCCCGGATCTACGCGGCACCCAACCCGGTGCCGGGGCAGCTCGTCCAGGGCGACCAGTTCTTCCTGCAGCGGGCCGGCGACGGCTGGAAGACCATCGCCCGCGGCCTCGACACCGAGTGCGGCGACGGCCGCCCCGAGCTGACCGCCGCGTGCGCCTCGTTCGCCTGAGTCCCGCGCCCCAAGTCCTCGCATGTGATTCCCCACCCGCAAAGGAGCCTGTGATGTCCCTGTTCAGATGGGCGGCGATCGCCGCGGTGATGCTGGGCACGCTGGTCGTGCCGCCGGCCGCCGCGGCGGCGGAGCCGGCCCCTGACGTCCCCAACGGCCGTGCCTCCGCGGCGCGCGGCCCGGCCGGCGCCGCCGCGCAGCGGGCGGCCCTGGCGCTGCCCGGCGGGTACACCGTCAACGGTCGCGACGTGTCCAGTCACGACCACAGCGGCGGCAAGACCGTCGACTGGGCCGCGCTGCGTGTCGCGGGCGACGACTTCGCCTTCGTCAAAGCGACCGAAGGGACCGCCTACACGAACCCGTACTACGGGCAGGACTACAACGGCGCGAAGGCGGCCGGGCTGTATGCCGGCGCCTACGCGTTCGGCCGGCCTGACCTCGGCAACCCCGTCGGGCAGGCCGACCACTTCGTCGACAGCATGCAGTGGACGACCGACGGCCGGACGCTGCCGCCGTTCCTGGACCTGGAGTGGCCGTACGAGACGGGCAACGGGCCGGTGGCACCGTCGCCGTGCTACGGGCTGAGCACCGCGCAGATGACCGGCTGGATCGGCGACTTCCTCGGCCGGGTCCAGTCCCGGATCGGCCGGGCGCCGATGATCTACACGAACGTCAACTGGTGGAACCCGTGCACTGGCAGCAGCACCGCGTTCGCCGCGTACCCGCTGGACATCTCCAGCTGCCAGTCCTCACCCCCGTCGACGCCGGGCTGGGGCACCCGCTGGACGTTCTGGCAGTACGACATCCCCGAGTGCGGGCGCGGCAGTACCACGGACTCCAACGTGTTCAACGGCTCGCTCGCCGACCTGGCGGCCCTCGCGGGCTCGACGACGTCCGCGGCGACGGCCGGCGTGTCGGGGGACTTCAACCGCGACGGTGTCGCCGACGTCCTGGCCCGGGCGGCGGACGGGACGTTGACGGTGTACCCGGGCACGGGCACGGTCGCCACCGATCGGGTGCTCGGCGCCGCGGTCCGGGTCGGCATCGGCTGGCAGGCGTTCACCGCGATGACCACCGGTGACCTGGACCGCGACGGGGTGGACGACATCATCACGCGGACCGTGGACGGCACGCTCACCGTCTACCCGGGCACCGGCACCATCGCGACCGACCAGATCGTCAGAGCGCCGGTCCGCATCGGCACCGGCTGGCAGACCTTCACGGCCATCACGGTCGGCGACCTGGACCACGACGGCGTGGACGACATCCTCGCCCGAGCGGCCGACGGCGTGCTGAGCGTCTACGCCGGCACGGGCACGATGGCCACGGACCGGGTGGTGAAGGCGCCGGTCCGCGTCGGCACGGGCTGGGCCGCGTACACCGCACTGACCAGCGGCGATTTCAACCGTGACGGGGTGGACGACATCCTCGCCCGAGCGGCCGACGGCGTCCTGAGCGTCTACGCCGGCACGGGCGTCATCACCACCGATCAGGTCGTCAGAGCGCCGGTCCGCGTCGGCACCGGCTGGCAGACCTTCACCGCCCTGACCGTCGGCGACCTCGACCACGACGCCGTCGACGACCTCATCGCCCGCGCGCCCGACGGCGTGCTGAGCGTCTACACCGGCACCGGCGTCATCACGACCGACCAGGTCGTCAAGGCTCCCGTCCGCATCGGGACGGGCTGGCACACCTTCACCGCTCTCACCTGACCCTCCGCTTCCGGAAAGGACACCACCATGCGTCACCGTTCCCTCGGCCTCGTGTTGGCCGCCACCCTCGCGGGCGCCGGCATCGCCCTCGTCGACCCGCCCGCCCCCGCCGAGGCGGCCTCCGTCATCGGCGGCCCGATCACCCGGTCGGAGATCCTGGCCCGCGCCCAGTACTGGGTCGACGCGCCGGGACCCATCACCTACTCGCAGCCCGGCCCGTGGGCCAGCGACGGCGTCGACAGCGTCTACCGGCGCGACTGCTCCGGCCTGGTTTCGATGGCCTGGCACCTGCGGGATCTGGGTCTGTGGGGGGACACCCGCAACAGCCCGATCACCGACCAGTTCCAGGAGCCCCACGACGACCGGCACCCATGGACCGCCGTTCCCGGCGGCATCAACGCCATGCAGCCCGGCGACGCCATGGTCAGGAGTGGGCACATCGAGCTGTTCGCCCGCTGGAAGAACCCGGCCAACCACGGCGAGGGCGCATACGTGTACTCGTTCAACGAGATCGGCGAGACGGTGCGGAACCCGTACACCCCGTCGAACAAGGGCAACCTGGGCTTCAACGACTGGCCGGACCTGCAGACCTACGATGCCATCAAGTACGACTACGTCGCCGAGTCCGAGAGTCTCGCCGGCGTGTCGGGGGACTTCAACCGCGATGGTGTCGCTGACATCCTCGCCCGGGCGGCGGACGGGACGCTGTCGGTGTACCCGGGCACCGGCACCATGGCGACCGACCAGGTGGTGCAGCCGCCGGTGCGGGTCGGCATCGGCTGGCAGGCGTTCACCGCGATCACGACCGGCGACCTGGACCACAACGGGGTCGACGACATCATCGCCCGGACCGCGGACGGCACGCTGACCGTGTACCCCGGCACCGGCACCATCGCGACCGACCAGGTGGTGAAGGCGCCCGTCCGCATCGGCATCGGCTGGCAGGCGTTCACCGCGATCACTACCGGCGACCTGGACCACAACGGGGTCGACGACATCATCGCCCGGACCGCGGACGGCACGCTGACCGTGTACCCCGGCACCGGCACCATCGCAGCCGACCAGGTGGTGAAGGCGCCCGTCCGCATCGGTGTCGGATGGGGGGCGTTCACGGCGCTGAGCGCCGGCGACCTGGACCACAACGGGGTCGACGACATCATCGCCCGGGCAGCGGACGGCACGCTGACCGTGTACGCCGGCACCGGCGCCATCGCAGCCGATCAGGTGGTGAAGGCACCGGTCCGCATCGGCACCGGCTGGCATGCCTTCACGGCCATCACGGTCGGCGACCTCAACCACGACGGGGTCGACGACATCGTCACCCGCCCGGCCGACGGCGTCCTGAGCGTCTACGCGGGCACCGGCGTCATCGCGACCGACCAGGTCGTCAAGGCGCCCGTCCGCATCGGCACCGGCTGGCAGGGGTTCACCGTCCTGACCTGACCTCTCCGGCGAACGCGCCGGGCGGCTTCCACCGTCCGGCGCGTTCGCGGCCGTGCCGGCAGCTCCCGTCCCACCTCGATTCACCACCAGGCCACCACATGACGGCATCGCGGCCACTCCCGCACAATCCGGTCATGCCATTGCCCCTCACGTGGCGTCATGGCACATAGTCGGTGGCGTGGAAGAGCACCTGACCGTGGGACGCGTGGCCGAGCTGGCCGGCGTGAGCGTCCGTACGCTGCACCACTATGACGAGATCGGCCTCGTCCGACCGTCCGCACGGACCGCGGCCGGGTACCGGGCCTACTCGGCGGCTGACGTGGAGCGACTGCGGGAGGTGCTCGCCTACCGGCGGCTGGGCTTCGGACTGCGCGAGATCGCGGATCTGACTGACGACCCGACCGTCGACGCGGTCGCACACCTGCACCGGCTGCGCGGGCTGCTGCTGGAACAGGGCGACCGCGTTGCCGCCATGGTGACGGCCATAGACCGGGAACTGCAGGCGCGGGCAATGGGGATCAGGACGACGCCAGAGGAGCAGCTGAAGATGTTCGGCGCGCAGTTGTACGAAGCCATCGGTTCCGCTTACCCAGCGACGCGGCGCACCGAGCCGCGGATCGCCGCGAGGATCTGGGACGCGCTCGGCGACGCACGGACGGTACTGAATGTCGGGGCCGGCACCGGCTCCTACGAACCCCCCGACCGCGATGTCACGGCGGTGGAACCGTCGGCGGTGATGCGGGCCCAGCGTCGCGCGGGCGCGGCGCCGTGCGTGGCCGCCAGTGCGGAGAGCCTCCCGTTCGAGGACCAGTCCTTCGACGCCGCGATCGCCTTCAGCACCGTGCATCACTGGCACGACCCGATCGCCGGCCTCCGCGAGATGCGGCGCGTGGCCCGCCGCGTCGTGGTGTTCACCCACGACGCCGGTGACACCGCCTGGCGTCACCGGTTCTGGCTCACCCGCGACTACCTGCCTGAGGTCGCCGACCTGGTCGCCGGTCGGCCCCCGGTGGACGAGCTGGCCCGTGCGATCGGGGCCCGCATCGAGCCGGTGCTCATCCCGTGGGACTGCGCCGACGGATTCTTCGAGGCCTACTGGCGCCGGCCCGAGGCGTACCTGGAAGACGAGGTACGCCGCGCGGTGTCGGTATGGACCAGGGTCGGACCGGAGGCCGAGCGGCGGGCGGTCAACCGGCTCCGCGACGACCTGTCCTCCGGCCGGTGGGCCGAGCGCAACCGCGAACTCCTCGCCCTCGACGCGGCGGAGCTCGGCCTCCGCCTGCTCGTCGCCTGAACACCCATCCGCGCTGATCACGGCGCGCCAGCCGGCGCGACTCCGGCAACGGGTTCACGCTCGGCGACGACGACTTCGGCCGAAGTGGCGGCGGCCAGCGACGGTCGGCAGCAGGACCGGCATCGCGTATCCGGTGCCGGTGTCCGGTGCCGCCGGCAGGTGCACGGCCAGGAGCGCGACCGCGACCGTCACGCAGCCGCCGAGCCCCCGGCGCGGACGGCATGGGTGTCGGCGCGGGCGTGGCGGCCTTACGTGCCGTCGCCCGCTTCCGGCGGGCACTGCAGATACACGGTCCCTTGTCCGGCGAGGACACCGAACCCTGGCCGGCACCGCTGGGCGTCGCGCTGTCCCCGCAGGTCGTCCAAGCCGGGCGGCATGCCAGGAGCATCGACGTCCACCTCGGTCAGGTCATCGTTGGCGAACCGCGCCACGAGCTGCGGATCCTCAACCACCTCGACCTCGGCGAGAGCTGCGCCGCGCAGCGGCCTATCGCTGCTTGAGACAGATCACGACGCCCTTGCTGTCCTTCTGGCTGCGCCAGTAGTCGTGTGTCGCCTCCGGCCACCGGCTGCAGACGCTCTCGATCGACTCCGCGTACGAATACCGCCACCCGCGCACGTTCGCAACCCCGTTCCGCGCTTCAGGCGGGACCGCGCACGCCGCCGTACGTGCGCGTTGTCCTGCTACCTTGCCCGCATGATCAGGTCGCTGTGGCGCTCGGGCGGGTGACGGCGAGTCGTGTCCTTCCACGCCTACGGCCCGGCCGGCGAGGACCTGGTCCTTCTCGACGCTCTTCGCCGGGGTGACGACCGTCCCCAGGGTCCTGACGAGCCGTTCTGGCGTGCGCCGTACTCATTTCTGTGGTCTGCGCTCTATTGCGGCGGGAACCTGACTCCGGCCACCGTCGAGGCGGTGCGGTATCTCGTCCGGACGATCCCGGAGCCCCGGTTCGGCGGTGAGGACCCGACCCTGCGCATCGCGGCGATCTGGTTCCTGCGCGAGGTCGCTCGTGAGGCGCTCGGTGGTGTCGACCGCGCGACAGCGTCGCGGCGTGACGAGCCTGACGTGCGTGAGTGGCTGACCGGGTACCTGCGCGAGCGGCGCTTCGTTCTGGACTGGACGGACGCCGACGCGGCGGGTCAGGTGCTGCTGGCCGCGGCGCGCGTGGACTGTTTCGACCTGCTGCCGGAGGTGTACGCGGCGGTCGAGCCACTGCTGACCGTCCGTGAGCCGGCGCTGCGGGGTTGTGCGTCCTTGACGGCCGCGACGCTGAGCGGCCACCCCGATCTGGTGGCGCACCGGCCTCGGCTGCTGGCGCACCTTCTGGCGGAGTGCGCCGCGGCGGACGCGCACCATCGTGCCTCGATGCTGCTGGGCGCCGGTGAACTCGGCGGCGCACCGCGGGAGTGGCTGCGCGACCCGCATCCAGGCGTGCGGGTGTGCGCCGCGCTTGCGCCGGCACTCGCTGACGACCCCGCGGCGAACACCGTACTGCTGACGGAGGCCTCCAAGGATCCGGACGTCATCGGCATGCGAGGCTTCGACGGCATGGGTCTCCCCGCGCTGCCGTACCCGCAAACCGCGCTCGCCGAACGGCTGTGCGCGACTGTTCGCGATGTCGACCGTCTCCTTCCGGCGGCCGTCGCAGCGGTACCGTCCGCCCCGACATATCTCAATGTCGGCGAACGACGCCCGGCGCGTGGCGCCCTGGCCGAGCCGTACCTGCGTGTCTTCTTCCCGACCGGCCTGCCGTCACCGGCGGCGGCCACACCTGCCCAGCGCCGACTCGCTGAGATGATCGCCCGCCACGCGTCCTTCCGCGAGCCCGGCAGCCGGGCAGAGCCGTCCTCGGGCCCTCCCGATCCCTGGAACGCAACATTCTCGCGACTCGGCCTTCCCGCCGACCGGTCGTCGTGGCAGGCGGTGGCCGGCCTTACCTGAGACGCCTCGCGACGGACGATCCCCGGCGCCGGACGCCGGCGGCTCCCGCCGCAAAAGGCCGACGATGGCCTCGCGCCCCCACCTCCGCCGCGTGGACGACGCACCGATCCCGTAGAGGAGTCTTTACGGCAATGCCCCGTGCCCATGTTCGTGACCAACAGCGGGGAGTCTGCGACTCGAGCCTTTCGATCCGGCCGCACCACCGGGGCTGCCGAGCGGCGTCGACGTGAGCGTGACCGATCTGCGGCGCGGCTGAGGCGGCGAGCCGCGCGGTCAGAAGATGAGGAAGCTGTACCCGTAGGGCCGGCCGCGTTCGTGGATGGCGCGCACTCGCGGCTGCGTGACCTCGGGCAGCCCGGCCAGGACCTTGAGGAAGATCCGGGCGTCCGGCTCGAACCGGTAACCCGGCAGCAGTGCCGGCAGGGCCTCCGGCGGGATCGGGACCGACCGCCCGACCGGCTTCGGGGCCCGGTGGAACGCGAGGTACCGCCAAGCGTCCCAGGCCAGCGGGACCGGCCGCACCGGCGCGGGCACCGGCCAGCGTTCGCCGGTCTGCGGGTGCTCCGGGACCAGCGCGAAGTCGCCGGCGGCCGCCGGGAGGCCGGGTCCGGCCAGGACCAGGGTGCGGGCCGGCTCCGGGCCGGCCGGGCCGACGAGACGGTCGAGCGTGGGCCGGAAGATCTCAGCGACCCGGTGATCCGGGATCAGGACCGGGTCGCCGCCGGCGGCGGCCAGCAGGTGTGCCAGCGCCGAGGCCGCGGCGGCCGCCCACATCGGGTGCCAGTCGCCGTCCGGTTCGGACGGCGGGATGCCGGGCCGCTGGTCGATCAGGTCCATCCAGTCGAGCGTCGGGTGCGGGCCGGGGCCGTCCTCGGTCACGCCGGTGGTCCGCGGGTCCAGCCAGATCGCCTGCCGCAGGCCACAGTCGTCGATCCGGACGGCCACCGGCGCGCCGCAGGTGACGCAGACCATGTTGGGCTCGGCGCCGACGAGGCCGCAGCACGCCGAGTCGCCGGCCAGCGCCGGGTCGATGACGGCGCCGCGGGCGTCCCCCGGGGCGATCAACACCCAGCCGGCCGTCATCGCCAGCGCGATGGCGGTTGTCGAGTTTGCGACCGTACCGCGTTCACGAACTCTCCGTAGCTGTATGTGCGCGCAGCGTAGTGTCCCCGTCAGTCGCCGCGCCCAGTGCGGCCTGGTCACCGAAGGAGTACTGCCATGGTTGTCCGCAATCGTGCGGCTCGGCGCCGCTTACCCGATCGATGCGCCGCGTTCGCGACGGCCGTGGTCGTGGTCCTGGCGGCGGGGGTGCCCGCGGGCGCCGAGCCGAAGCCGGGGGTCGAGCCCAAGGCCGTCGAGCGCACGGTCGCGCCGGGCGAGTCGTTCGACGTCGACAAGGTGGTACAGACGCCGACGATCCTGCCGAAGCCCGACGTGGTGCTGCTGGTCGACACCACCGACAGCATGATCGACGCGATCGACAACGTGAAGAGCAAGATCGTCGACATCGTCGGGGCGGTCCACGACGCGCAGACGGAGGCGCACTTCGCGGTGGCCTCCTACCGCGACGAGACCGACGGGCCCGAGCTGTTCAAGGTGCACCAGACCCTGACCGGCGACACCGGCAAGGTCACCGCCGCCGTCGAAGGGCTGAGCACCGGCGGGGGTGACGACGAGGACGAGGGCTGGATCAACGCGCTGGTCGAGGTGGCCGGCTTCGACTACCGCGACGACGGCAGCCCCGTCGTGGTACTGATCGGCGACGCGCCGAGCCACGACCCGAGCAACGGGCACAGCTACGACGAGGCCGAGAACGCGCTGCAGGACATCGGCGCCCGCGTCGTCGGGGTCGACGTGCAGACCGAGCTCGCCTCCGGTCTCGACGCGCTGGACCAGGCCACGCACCTGGTGACCGCGACCAGCGGGCAGCTGCTCAACCCGTCGCCGGAGCAGGTGTCGGCGGCGATCCTGTCCGGGCTGCAGCAGCTCGACGTGACGGTCACGCCCGACGTGCTGGCGTGCGACCCGGCGCTGAGCGTCTCCTTCGACGCGCAGGAGGTCACGGTGCCCAGCGGCGACACCGCCGAGTTCGTCGAGACCGTCGAGGTCGCCGGCGACGCCGCCGACGGTGCCACGCTGGAGTGCGAGGTGCGGTTCATGCTCGGCGGCGCGCCGGGCGGCCCGGACTTCGTGCAGCACATCACGGTGCACGTGCTCGAGGACGAGCCGCCGGTGGTGACCGTCGAGGACAAGACCGTGGAGGCGACCGGCCCGGACGGCGCGGTCATCGACTACCCGGCCGAGGCCACCGACGACCTCGACGGCGAGCTGGTGCCGGTCTGCGCGCCGCCGCCGGGCAGCGTCTTCCCGATCGGCGACACGAAGGTCACCTGCACCGCCGAGGACAGCGGCGGCAACGTCGGGCAGGACACCGCGACGATGCGGGTCGTGGACACGACCGCCCCGACGGCGACCTGCGAGCCGGCCGGCAACCCCGCCGGCAACCCGCCGAAGTCGAACAACCCCGACGGCTTCTACGTGCTCGGCGGGAAGGATCTCGTCGACCCGGACGTGCAGCTGTACATCCGCGACACCGGCGACCCGGCGGTGAACTTCGGCCCGTACCCGAGCGGCACGACGATCAAGCTCACCCAGGCGCCGGGCGCCGAGCCGGAGGTCAAGCCCGGCACCGGCGACGTGAACTACAAGGTCCGGCTCCGCGGTGACGCACGGATCATCGCGGTCGACGCGGCCGACAACGTGTCCACGGCGGCCGTCTGCCACGTACCGCCGAAGCCGTGACCGGCGCGCCGGCACCACGGGGCCCCGTGGTGCCGGCGCCACGACGTCCGGCCTGGCCGCAGCCGAGGTCCTGCCGGTCGGGCAGGAAGACCATCTCGAGCTGGTACTGCGCCGACCCGGTCGATTCGTGCAGGGCGAACAGGACCTGCTGGCCGCCGAACCGGCGGTCGGCGCGGAGCAGCGGGGACCGGCGGTCGGCCGCGACGTGCCATCCGCCGTCTTCGAGCAGGCCACGGTGGTGCGTGACCACCGCGTCCTGGGGGACGGACGGGTCGGCGTCGACGGTGACCGTCGCGACATACGCCGCATCCCTTCAGGGCAGCCGCTGGAACCAGTCGTGCGTGGTCGTCAGGATCAGCACGTGATCGGGTGACTCGGTCGGTGTGGCGGCGTTGAGGTGGACGACGCCGAGCCGCTCGACCCGCGAGTCGTCGGCGTCGAGCAGCTCGTCGAAGTCGAGCACGGCCTCGCGGGCGGTCGCCGGCGGGGACTGCGGCGTGGTGCCGAGCCGCCACCGGCCGTGGCCGTGGAACGGCCCGACCCGGCCGGTGCGCTCGTCGAGGGGGCCCAGCTGGACGACCGGCACGCCGGTCGCCGTGAAGGTGCCGTCGGCGCGCAGGTCGTAGCGGGCCGAGCTCTCGTGGCCGGCCCACACCCCGACCAGGTCAGCGGCGCTGACCTCGACCGGCACGGTCGGATAGTCGGCCAGGGCCTCGCCGAGCCCGCAGCCCGCGGCCAGCAGCAGTGCCGGCACGGCCAGCACGGTGCGCCGCCTCACCGCTCGGTCATCCAGTCCGCGCCGAGCCCCAGCGTGAGCGGCTGGGGCGGGACGTCCGGAGGGTCGCTGACCCACCGCGTCGCGTTGAACGTGACGGCGCGCGGCGGCGCGAACGGCTGCCTGTCACGCTCGTCGCGGATCGAGGTCACGTCGAGCACCAGCAGATGGCGGTCCTCCGCGATGCGCCAGGAGCCCCGGCAGCGGTACGGCCCGACCGGCCCTCCGATGCGGAACGGCGTGTCGTCGAAGGTCGCCGTCGGTACGCCGGCCGCCTCGAACGTGCCGTCGGCGGCGAACGTGTAGGTGGCGCCGCTGACGTGGCCGACCCAGACCCCGACGACGGTGTCGGCGGTGAGGTCGACGTAGCGCTGCTCCGAGAAGCGCGAGCCCGGCGAGGGATCGCCGAAGCACGCGGCACCGAGCAGGACCGTCATGGCCCACGCCGCCGCCCGCGCTCCCCGCCGCACACCGTCAACCTAGGGGTCCGTCGTCGTGCCGCGCCACGCCCTCCGCGAAATCTTCACACCCCGCCGCGGCGGGCCGCCCGGCGCAGCAGGACGGCGGCGGTGAGCGCGCCGGTCAGGGCCGCCCCGCCGTGGATGTCGGTCAGGGCCAGCAGCACGAGCGCCACCGCCAGGCTCACGGCGCCCGGCAGGCGGGTGCGGCGGCCGGCCCCGGACAGCACGGCGGCGGCGGCGAGGGAGCCGGCGAGCCCGAAGTTCACCAGTGACGTGCCCGCGCCGACCGGCTGCACGAGCAGCCCCCACAGCGACCCGGCCGCCTGCGCGGCGAGCGCCACGAGCACCCAGCGGGACTGGCCCCAGAGGCGTTCGGCGACGGTGCCGAGGAACGCCAGCGCGACCAGGTTGAACACCAGACCGGCCCACCCGCTGTCCTGCACCCCGAACGACGTCGCGAGCCGCCAGACCTGCCCGTCCAGGATCGCCGCCCGGTCCCGGCGCAGCGCCTGCAGCAGCCCCGGTGCCACGGTGAGCTGCAGCAGCGACGGCACCGCGGTCAGCACGAACGCGACCGCGGTCACGACCGGCGGCCGCCGCGAGCCGGGCGCCCGTGACGCGCCGGCCATCCCGGCGGTCACCAGCAGCACCACGTACAGGACCGACAGCAGCGCCTCCATCGTGGGCCTCACGACGCCGGGGTCGTGGTGCAGGCCCAGTCCTGCTGCCCGGGCGGGCTGTAGGCCGACACGCCGGAGGCCTTGAAGGCGCGGACCTTGAAGCACATGTACGTGCCGGGGGGCAGGCCGTCCCACGTGTACGACGTCGCGTTGGCGCCCGTGTTCCTGGACGTCTCGCCGTTGATGACGGTGAAGCCGCTCTCGTCGGTGGAGCCGTCCGTCCACTGCAGGCGGATCGCGGTCGGGCCCGACGGCGTCGCGGTGAGGCCGGTCGGCGCGGCCGGGCCGGTGCCGCCGAGCGTGACGGCGCAGACCCAGTCCTGCTGGGCGGTCGGGAAGTACGCCGACACGCCGGCGGCGTTGAACGCGCGCACCTTGAAGCACATGCGGGTGTCCGGCGCCAGGCCGTCCCAGTCCAGCGACGTCGCGTTGGCGGCGGTGTCGCGGGAGGTGGCGCCGTTGAGGACGCTGAAGCCGGTCTCGCCGGTGGAGGTGTCCGCCCACCGCAGGCGGATCGTCGTGGCGCTGACCGGGGTCGCGGTCAGGTTCGCCGGTACCGCGAGGGCCCCGGCCCGCGCCGGGCTGGCGCTGCCGGTGCCCGCCGCCGCCGGGCCGGACGTGCCGGGCACCGCCGGGGCGCTCGTGGCGGCGGGCCCCGAGACGGGCCCGGCGGCGAGGCCCGCGGCGCCGGCGGAGGCGGTGGCCGCCGCGGTCGCGGCCGTGTCGCGGGTGTCCGGGTCCCTGCCGTCGCCGGGGACGAGCAGCGCCACGGCGGCGACCGCGACCGCCACCACCGCGGCGGCGGCGGCGATCGCGACGCGCCGGCGGCCGCGCGGGGCGGCCGGGACCGGCGGTGCGCTGTCGCGGCGGGTCGGCTCCTGCGCCGCCTGCCGCGCCGCGGCGGCGAACTCGGCGGCCGACGGCCAGCGCTGCGCCGGGTCCTTCGCCAGAGCCCGCTCGACCACCGCCCGGACGGCGGGCGGCACGTCCTGCGGCAGCGGCGGCAGCTCGTCGTGGGCGTGCCGCAGCGCGATCTGCAGCATGCTCTCCCCCACGAACGGCAGCCGCCCGGCCAGGCAACGGTACGCGACGACGCCCAGGGAGTAGATGTCGGACCGGGCGGTCGCCGGCTCGCCGCCGGCCCGCTCCGGCGCGAGGTACGAGGCGGTGCCCAGCAGCAGCCCGGCGGTGGTCTGGTGGGTCGTCGCGGCCGACCGGGCGATGCCGAAGTCGGTGAGCACCGTGCTGCCGTCGGGGCGTCGCAGCAGGTTCGCCGGCTTGATGTCGCGGTGCGTCACGCCCTTCTCGTGCGCCGCGTGCAGCGCCTCGGCCGCCTCGGCGACCAGTCGCATCGTCGCCGGCGCGGTCAGCCGCTCCTCGCGGTCCAGGGTCCGGGCGAGGGACTCGCCGTCGATGTACTTCATCACCAGGTACATGCCGGCCGTGGGGTCGTCGCCGAAGTCGTACACGTCGACGACACCGGGATGGCTGATCGTGGCCATGGTGCGCGCCTCGGCCCGGAACCGGTCCGCGAACGTGGGCTCGTCGGTGGGTGCCCGCAGCAGCTTCACCGCCACCGTGCGGCCGAGCACCGTGTCGACGCCCTGCCACACGTCGCCCATGCCGCCGCTGGCGATGTGCCGCCCGATCTCGTACCGCCCGGCCAGCACCGTTCCCGCGCCGATCACCGCGTCCCCTTCCCGCAGGTCAGACCTCACCGAACGACGCTCAACCCGGTGTACGCCGAGGGGATTCATACCGCACGCCGGCCGACCACGGCAATCACGGCTGACGCATACCGATATGGGTATACGATGGCGGTCATGGCACGAGCAGCGACGACGTCGGACGTCTTCAACGCGATCGCCGAGCCGCAGCGCCGGGAGATCCTGGTGCTGCTGCGGTCCGGTGAGCGGCCGGTGACCGAGTTGGCCGCGGCACTCGGGATGACCCAGCCCGGGGCGTCCAAGCACCTGCGGGTGCTGCGGGAGGTCGGGCTGGTGCGCGACCGCAAGGCCGGCAAGCAGCGCCTCTACGGGCTCGACGCCCGCGGGCTGCGACCGGTGCACGAGTGGACCGGCGGGTTCGAGCGGTTCTGGAGCGAGAGCTTCGAGCGGCTGGACGCGTTCGTACAGGAGCTGCAGCAGCAACGGCAGGAGGAGTAGCTGATGAGCGCGACAGCCGACCGGGAGATCGTGGTCTCCCGGATCATCGACGCCCCGCGGAGCTGGTGTTCGAGGCGTTCACCGAGGTGCGGCACCTGTCACGCTGGTGGGGGCCGGCGGGGTTCACCACCACGACGCGGTCGTTCGAGCTCCGCGTCGACGGGATCTGGGACTTCGTGATGCGCGGCCCGGGTGGCCCTGGAGCAGGTCCGGGCCGAGCCGACGGGGCGGGTGACCCACCTGACCTACGCGGTCCGGCGGCGCTGACCGTTCACAGGTCGGCGACGACGAGCCGGTACCCGGCGTCGAACTCCTCCCGGTCGAGCAGGTCCGGGTGCTCCTCCTGCCAGCGGCCGGCGCGCAGGTCCTCGGCGAGGCGGTGCAGGCCGGGCCGCAGCGCGTCCTCGCCGGTCTGGGCGAGCATCGAGATGCCGGCGCGCACGGCCGGGTCGAGGTAGGCCGCCGGGCGGCGCCAGTACGCGGCGGCGAAGCCGTCGACGCAGTCGTGGGGCACCGGCACCGGCTCGACCCGGGCACCCCCGAGCAGGGCGGCGAGCCGCTCGACCGGCACGGCGCGGGTCTCGTCGAACGCGACCGCCTGCGGCAGGTACTCGCGCACCAGCCAGAACGACCGGAAGACCGGCGCGTCCCAGGTGAGCACGACGACCCGGCGGCGGGCGACCCGGCGCAGCTCGGCGACGCCGGCCGCCAGGTCGGCCCAGTGGTGCACGGTGAGCAGGGCCATGACGGCGTCGGCGGCGCCGGTGGCCAGGGGCAGCGCCTCGGCGCGGGCCTGCACGACCGGCGCGGCGCGGGCCGGGCGCTGGCGGATCATGACGGCGCTGGGCTCGACGGCCAGCACGGTCTGCGGCGGCTCGTACGAGCCGGCACCGGCACCCACGTTGACCACCGAACTGGCGTCGCCGAGCGCGGCGGCGACGCGGGCGCCGATGCGCGGGTCGGGCCGGCGGGTCGTGGCGTACGTGGCGCCGATCGTGTCGTAGACGTCCACCGGTCACTCCCGCTCGACGCGGCGCAGCCCCTGCCCGGGCGTCCACCACTCGACGACGAGCAGGGTCGCCTCGGCGTTGAGGTGGGTGTGCACGACCTCGGCGATGTCGGCCTGGAAGCGGTCGCTGCCCGAGGTGTCGTCGGGGCCGGGTGCGGCGAGCACCGCCCGGCCGGAGATCTTCGCCTCCCCCGGCCACTGCGCCTCGGCGCCGTCGACCGGGTCGACGGTGGCGCTGTGCAGCGCGAACCTCGGGTCCCGGCGCAGGTCGGCGCCCTTGCGGGCGTGCGCCATCGAGCCGAAGGTGAGCTCGCCGTCGGCGAAGACCACCTCGATGCCGCTGATGCGTGGTGCGCCGTCGGCCCGCAGGGTCGCGATGGTCTTGTGCCGGTGCGCGTCGAACAGCCGCCGCACGCGATCGGCGAACTCCGGCTCCGCCGCGCGCACGTCCCGCCATGCCGTCATCGTCCGATGATCCCACCGGCGGTGTCGTTTCCGTACAAGACGCCGCCGGTGCCGCTTCCTAGCATCGGCGGCGGGCGTCGCGCCCGGTTCGGTCACCCGGTCCCTGAGGAGCACAGCAGATGCGTGAACTGGTCTACACCGCGTTCGTCTCGCTGGACGGCGTCGTCGACTCGCCGGGCGGCGGCCCGGGTGAGGAGCACCGCAGCGGCGGCTGGGTGTTCAAGGACATCGAGTTCTCGCCCGAGGCGTTCGCCCTGAAGGGTGAGGAGCTGCGGGAGACCTCGGCGCTGATGTTCGGCCGGCGCAGCTACGAGGTGTTCGCGCCGGTGTGGCGGGAGTCCGACGACCACGCCGCGTACCAGGACCTGCCGAAGTACGTCGTGTCCGGCACCCTGCCGGAGGACGCGCTCGTGGACGGCTGGGGCGACACGACGATCCTGCGCTCGACCGCCGACGTCGCCGACCTCAAGCAGGGCGACGGCGGCGCGATCTTCATCCACGGCAGCGCGGAGCTGGCCCGCCGCCTGTCCGACGCGGGCCTGATCGACCGGTACCACCTGCTGGTCTTCCCGGTGCTGCTCGGCGCCGGCAAGAGCCTGTTCAGCCGGGCCGACCGGGACCGGCAGACGCTGCGGCTGCGCGCGACGGAGGCGTACCCGAACGGCATCGTCAAGATGGTCTACGACGTGACCCGCTGAAGCAGGTCCAGGGCGATCGGGCCGCCGGTGCCCTCGCGCAGCTGGCGTGCGGTGCGGCCGACGTACTGGCGCAGGGCCCGCGCCAGGTGCGGCTCGTCGAAGTACTCGAACCGGGTGACGACGTCGGCGACGGGCACGCCGGCGGCGAGCGACGCCGACGCCTCGCGGGCCCGCTCGATCTGCCGGACCGCGCCCTGGGTGAACCCGGTCGCGGCCCGGAACCGCCGCTCGACGGTGCGCGCCGACACGTCGGGCCGGTGCCCCTCGCGCACCCGCGTGACGAGGGGGTCGCGCAGCAGCGTCCCGGCCCGCACGAGCCGCTCCACGAGCGCCTCGGCGTCGTCGGGGCCGGGTGTGGCGAACCGCTGCCCGTCCAGCCGGAACGTCCGGCGGGTCGCGTCGGGCAGCGCGACGCCCCGGTCGACCAGCGCCGCGGCCGGCGCCACCCGCAGCGACGTGCCGACGGCGAACTCGATGCCGACGAAGGACGCACCTTCCGGCACCGGCGCCGTGCCGGTCCTCGTCTCGGGGCCGCTGACGCTCGCGTACGGCACGCCGTCGAGCTCCCAGAACACCAACCCCCAGCACACCGCCGCGACCGACGTCATCCGCGTGACCCGCTCGCTGGTGCAGGTCCACACGGTGTCGACCCACGGCGAGTCCGACCCCCGCGTCTCGAACCGCAATGCCACGCGTGCAGGATATGCGGTCGGCCCGGCCGGCGGCGGTGTCAGGCGAACCAGGTCATCGCCTGGCCGTGCGGGCGGGTCCAGGCCAGCGGCCGGCCGTCGAGGGCGAGCACGTTGTGCTGCGTGCCGTCCGGCGGTGCCGGCAGCCCCTCGTACCGGATGACGTCCGGGGACTCGACGGCGATCCAGTGCCCGGGCAGCGCCCGCACCAGGTCGGTGAAGCGGGCCCGCCGCTCGGCCGGCACCTGGTACAGCACGGACGCGTGGAACACCACCAGCGTGGCGCCGGCCGGGGCCTGGGCCGCCAGCCGCGGCAGGTCGTCGGCGAGGTCGCCGCGGTGCAGGGCCGGCGGGTCGGCGGCGGCGACGGCGGCCGCGGCGCGCAGCCGGTCGCGGCGGTGCCGGTGCTCCGGCCAGATCAGCGCGTCGAGCCAGGCGACGTCGGCCGGGTCGGTCACGTCGAGCGGGTGCAGGTCCAGGCCGGCCCGCCACACCACCCGCGGCAGCCGCGCCGGTGGCGGGGTGCCGGTGAGCGCGCACTCCAGGACCGGTCCGGCGCCGGTGCCGAGCTCGTGGTCGCCGTAGCGGTACCGGTAGCGGTCCGGGTACAGGCCGAGCCCGGCGGAGGCGCCGACCTCCAGCAGCGCCAGCGGCTGCGGCAGCGTGGCGAGGACCGGCAGCAGCAGCGCGCACCGGCCGGCCTCGTTGGTCTGCGTGGCGCGGGCCAGCAGCTGCGCCGCGACGGCCGGCCAGTGCGCCACCGCGAAGTCGTGGAACGCGGCCGGGTCGTCGACCGGGCCGCCGAGCAGCCGCACGACGCCGAGCAGCAGGTTCGGCTGCCGTCTCGGCTCCGGCACCGACTCCAGCAGCGCCAGGAGCTGCTCGTCGGCGGCGATCGCGGTGCACAGCCGGGCGTACACCGGCGACTCGCTGTGCGCCTCGCGCCGGGCGAAATCGACGTATCTCGCTGCCGTCGTCACCCGGCCGATGATGCCACGACGACGCGGTCGGCGGCGCCCGCATCCGGGACCTTGGTCCCGCCTCCGGCGGACGGAAGGGCCCTGGAGCGGGTCCGGCCGGAGAGATCGAATGAGCGCAGGCGGTCGGCGCACCGCCCGGGTTCACGAGGGAAGGACGAGATCATGTCCCGCACGCATGACGAGGTCGCCATCCAGGTCCAGCTGCAGCCGGGCATGGAGCAACAGCTGCAGGGGTACGCCCGGGAGAAGATCACCACGGTGCTCGGGCACACCGGCCGGCCGGTCCTGTACGCCAGGGTGCGCCTGGCCCGGACCGGCAACCCGGCCGCGACCCGCCCCGTGACCGCCCGCGCCGACATCGACGTCAACGGCCGGGTGCTGCACGCCGAGGTGTCCGCCGACACCGCGTACGAGGCCGTCGACCTGCTGCAGGACCGCCTGCAGGGCCAGCTGGAGCGGGACAAGAGCGGCCACCGCTGACGCCCGGGTCCCTGCCCGGGCACGGTCCCGCCCGGGTAGGGACCTTCGGCACTGTCGGGGCCGGCCGCCGCCGCCCACACTGGCCCGATCACCGATGCAGGAGGTGTACCCAGCCATGCACGATCTCGACGTCGCACCCACCGACGAGGTGGAGCTGCGCAGCCGCGGCCCGATCGGCCAGGACGACCGCGACGGCGCGCGGGCGGCGATCGCGGACGTGCTCGCCCGCCACGGCTGTGCCGGCGGCGCCCGGGTGCGCCTGACCGGCGGCCACCACCCCGGCGGGCCGATGGTCGTGCAGGTGAACCTGCGCGTCGCCGGCGCGCCCGCCCGGGTCCAGGTCGACGGGCCGAGCCCGGCCGCGGCCGTCGCGGCCGCCGCCGTCCGGCTGGACCACCAGGTCCAGCGCCTGCGGACGGTGTGGGAGCCGTGGCCGTGGCCCGACCCGCAGCGGCGCACCCTGGCCGTCCCGGGCCGGGACGTGATCACCCGCCGCAAGGCGGTCCCGCTGCGCCCCCGCCGAACCTGCCAGGCCGCGTCGATGCTGGCGGCGATGGACTACGACGTGTGCCTGTTCACCGACGCCGACACCGGCGAGGACGCGGTCGTCTACCGCGCCGGGCCGACCGGGCTGCGCGTCGCCCGGCAGCGCAGCATGCGCCCGGCCCCGACGCCGGGCACCCCGGTGCCGACGGTGAACTCGCGCCGGACCCCGCAGCTCACCCCGGAGGCGGCCGCGGCACGCCTCGCCGAGGGCTGGCTGCCGTTCCTGTTCTTCACCGACCCGGGCACCGCCCGCGGCGCCGTCGTGTACCGCCGCTACGACGGCGGCATCACCCTGCTGCGCCCGGCGTGACCCGCGCGACGAGCCGGCCGCCCGCGGCGCCGGCGGAAACGAGTGGACCGATGACGTCGATGCGGGCCCTGGGCCGCGACCGCTGCCTGCAGCTGCTGGCCTCCGTGCCGGTCGGCCGGGTCGTGTTCAGCATGCGCGCCCTGCCGGCGATCCGGCCGGTGAACCACCTCGTCGACGGCAACACCGTCGTCATCCGCAGCAACCTCGGCGGCGCCCTGGCGTCCACCGCCACCCAGTCGGGTGCGGTCGTCGTCGCGTACGAGGCCGACACCTTCGACCTGGACGGTCACACCGGCTGGACGGTGGTCGTCACCGGCACCGCCCGGCTCATCCTCGACGCCGACCGGCAGGCACGGTACGAGCGGCTGCTGCACCCCTGGGTCGACGAACCGATGAACTGTGTCATCGGCATCGACTGCGACCTGGTGACGGGTTACGAGCTGGCGCCCGCCTGACCGGCCGGCCGGTCGACGGTGGGGAAGGCGCGGCGGATCTCGGCGAGGAACTCCCCGCGCCGGGCGGCGTACGTGCTGACCGCCGCCCACACCGCCTCGAGGGCCGCCTGCAGCGGGTCCGCCGCCGCGGCCGCCACGAGCGCCGGCAGCGCCATCGCGACCGGCTCGACGGGGCCGTCGAGCGCGTCCCGCAGCGGGTCGGTCCTGGCCCACCCGAGCCGCCGCACGCTGACCGAGACCGTGTACGTCCGCTTCCCCCGGATCCGGGTCAGCAGCGCCGGCACGTCGGTGAACTCGGCGGGCAGCGGCTCGCCGCGTTCGAGGGCCCGCCACGCCGGCGCGAACCAGTCGAGGTCCGCGATCCGCGCGACGGTGCACGCCCGCCGCGCCGCCCAGACCGCGATCCGCCGCTGCGCGGCGTCGTCGAGCGCGGCGATCCCGTCGACCAGGTCCCGGTCCAGCAGCGCGATGCCGTACACGTTGCCCCGGACCCGGCGCAGCCGCTCCGACGGCGGCCGCCCGCCCCACCGCCGCGCCTCCTCCAGCCGCTGCCGCTCCTCCTGCCGCCGCTGCCGCTCCCGCCGCTCGCGCAGCTCCGCCTCGACCCGCTCCCACAGGGTCGGCGGGGCCGGCAGCCGGGCCGCCCAGTCGTGCCAGTACGCGGCGGCGGCGCTGGTCCGCCGCAGGATCGCGTCGCCGCGCGGGCCCGCGTCCGGCCAGAAGCACAGCAGGTACCGGTCGGGCCGCTGGTCCAGGTACGTGTAGTCGCCGTCCTCGAGCTCGTCGGGGTCGTGCCCGCCGTACGGGTCGCGCCCTTCGTCCATGCCGGCGGCGCAGTACCGCACCCGGAACACGGGCAGCGGCCCGGTGTCCTGCCCGTCTTCGAGCAGCGGCAGCGCGGCGAGGGACCCGTCGCCCCACGGGACGAGGTTGACCACGCCGGCCCGCGGCACGAACGACACCTCCACCACGTCCTGCCACTGCGGCGCCGCCTCCGGCGGCTCGGCGTCGTGCAGCTCGACCCGGAACCCGACGTGCCCGTAGTGGGTGCCCGCCATCAGGAACAACCTGCCCGGATCGCCGGCCCCGCACAACCCGTTCACCTGCCCGGCGAACGCCCCGGTCATGTCCGGCAGCTCCCGGCTGGTCAGGTAGATCTGGCCGTAGTCGATCGGCGCCCTGCCGTCGAAGAGAACCCGCATCGGCCGATCGTGCCATCGACGGCCACCCCTGCGCTGCCCGGTGCGGACGACCGCTCAGCCGGGCCGGCGCGGGACAACGAGATGCCGCTGCGCACCGCATCCGGGGCACCGGACCGGCAGGCCCTCCGCCGCCTCCTTGACGGCGTCCGTCCACGACGGCCGAACTTCCTGCATTTGGAACGGTTACGCCGGTTCCCCGGCCGCGGGGTTTCCGTACAGCAGCTCGTCCGGCAGCCCGGCGAGCGCGGCGAACCAGTCGTCGAACGACCACCCGTCGCTGTCGTCGGAGCGGCACAGCATGACCCCTGCCCCGACCCCGTCGGTGCGCCAGGTGCCCGGGTCACGCAGCAGCGCGCCCGCGTCGTCACGGGCCAGGATCAGGTGCTGGCCGTGGACCGTCGCCCGGTCCCGCCAGTCGGCCTCGTACTCGTAGTGCACGACCTCGCCCGTCCCGACCGTGGTGGCCCGGCGCGTCGCGACGCAGTCGAGCAGTCCGCGGTCGAACCAGCGCAGCAGCACCAACCGGCAGTCCTCGGCCGCCCACGGCCCGTACGACACCGCCGCGCCGCCGCGGTAGTCGGTGATGAGGGTGCCGATGTTCCAGAGGAACACCTCCTCCATCACCGACAACCACAGCTGCTGGACCAGATCGGAAGGCCGCCGGCCCGTGGCGGGGTCGAGCGGCGCACGGGTCATCGTGGCACCTGCGAGGAGCTGGCGCTGATGACGGTCGTGACGAGGGCGAGAATCTGGGCGGACGGGTCGAACGCCGGGTCGGGGATGGCCAGCTCGTGCAGGACGAGGCCGGTCCAGTGGTTCATGATCAGTGGGGCGTCGCGGTCGGGGTCGGTGGAGCCGGCGACCCGCAGCCAGTTCATGAACCAGGCGTTGACGCCGGAGCCGGTGGTGAGCAGCTGCGCGCGCAGCGACGGGTGGATGCCGGACTCCACGAGGATGGCGTACCGGGCCAGGGTCAGCGTCCGGTGCGGGCCGGTGGCCTCGTGGGCGGCGGCGGTGAGGGTCTCGGCGAGCTCGGCGGGTGTCGTCGGGTACCGCCGCAGCGCCAGCTGCTCCCAGATGGCGCGCTCCCGGGCGGCGAAGCGCTCGACGACCGCGTTGAGCAGCGCGTCGCGGGTGCGGAAGTGGTTGGACGTGGAGCCGGCCGGCAGCCGCGCGGCGGCGTCCACGGCGCGGTGCGTCAGGGCGTGCATGCCCCCCTCGCCGAGCACGGTGATCGCGGCGTCCAGCAGGGCTTCCCGGCGGCTGACCATGTCCCGATACTACGATGGTAGTGCGTCGAACCCCAACCGTAGTTCCAAGCCCTCCGGAGACGGCGAACGAACCCAAACCGGCCGATGCGGCGGCAAAGCGCCGTGACCGTCGGTGACGGCGTGATCATGCTGGACGGGATGGCAGCCCTCGATGCTGACTTCCACCGCCGTCTCGGGTACTGTCCGCGAAGCATTCTGCGCGCCGGCTGTGTCGCGGGAGCTCCGGTCGTGGCGGCTGCGAGACGACCTCAGCCCGGTCTGCGGAGCCGCCGCTGAGGAGGGCAGGGACCATGACACAACACGGGATGCGACCGTACGACGAACGGCTCGCCAACGGTCAGGCGACGCTCGGCCCGCCTCCGGAGCAGGGCGGCCCGCGCCACGACGTCAACGCCCAGCACCAGGCTGCGAACGCGCAGCACCAGGCGCTGCAGGTGCTCACCATGGCGCAGCGCACGGCCGAGGAGCACCTCGACGGGGCGCGGCGCGAGGCGGAGCAGATCCGGGCGGGGGCGCACGCCGAGGCGCAGCAGATCGTGTCGAAGGCGCAGGCGCACGCCGACGCGCTGCACGACGAGGCCGAGAAGATCATCGCCGAGGCGCGGGCGGAGGCGGACCGCATCGCCCAGGGGGCGGAGGCGTTCGCCGCGGAGACGGAGCGCTCCGCGAGCGAGGTACTCGCCGAGGCGCAGGACCGCTCCGAGAAGATCGTGCAGCAGGCCCGGTCCAACGCGCACGACATCAAGCAGCGCGCCGAGCAGATCTACGAGGACGTCGTGGGCGGCCTGACCGCCAAGCGGCAGGCGCTGCAGCAGCAGATCGAGTCGCTGGAGCGCTTCGACCACGAGTACCGCTCCCGCCTGACCGCGTTCATGCAGCAGCAGATGCGCGCGCTGTGGGTGAGCCAGCCGCAGGTCGAGGCCGAGTTCGAGGAGGCCGAGGCGGTGCCGGGCGAGCTGACCGCGGCGCCGCGGCACGACGAGGCGGAGGACGAGGAGTAGTCGGCGGGCCGGTCCGCGGCCCGCGAGGGTCGTGGACCGGTCAGTGCCTGTATCGCCGCCTGTACCGCCGTTGGTACCGCGCGGTCACCTATCTGCGCAGGTCGTCGCGGTGACCTAATCGATGCACCCCTAAATCAGGAGGCATCGAATGCACGTGGCAAGACTCCGACGGCGGGCACTGCTGGCGGGCACCGGGCTGCTCGCCCTGGTGGCCGCCGTCCTGCCGCCCGCGACCGCGCACGCCGCACCCGCCACGCCGTTCACCCCGACGGCGACGTACAACGGCGGCGGCACGCGGTACACCGGCGCCACCGTCACCTCACCCGAGGGCACCTACCGGGTCGCGACGAACCTGTGGAACCCGGCGGTCAGCGGCGGGTTCACCATGAACTACGACACGGCGCAGTCCGGGTTCTCGGTGACGAACTACACCGCCAACTCCTACTTCGGCACCGACGCCAACACCGGCCCGGCGTGCACCAACGGCGCGGACAGCTTCGACCCGAACTGCGACTGGGCCGGCGTCGGCGACCCGTGGATCAACCCGAACACCGGCGCCCGGGACCAGTACGCGACCACGGGCGGCACGGCGCCGTTCGTGCTGCAGCAGCCGCCGGCCGACGGCGTGAACCACACCACGGGCACGGCGAACGAGTTCAGCCACCAGATCCACGCGCCGGCGGCGTACCCGAGCATCATCGCCGGCTGCCACTGGGGCGCGTGCGCGCCGACGACCACGACGCCGCAGGGTGCGCCGTTCCCGAAGCAGGCCGCCGGGGTCGCCCGGATGGACTCGGTGTGGAACATCAGCACCCCGGCCACGACCGGGTCGAACGAGGCGTGGGACGCGTCCTACGACATCTGGCTCGACTCGAACTGCCGGCCGCAGCCGTCCAACTGCACCACCCAGGGCAGCACGCTGCCGACGAACCCGACGCTGCTGAACAACCCGGGCCAGAACGACGGCGCCGAGATCATGATCTGGGTCAACAACCAGGGGTACAACAACGCCAACGCCGCGGACGCGCAGAACCCCACCAGCTACGCCGCGCACGCCGGCAAGATCCAGCCGGCCGGCATCCCGCTGCTGGTGAACGTCGCGATCCCGGGCATCCGCACCATGGTCAACGGCGTGTCGACGGCGACCACGTTCGACGTGTGGGGCGGCCGGGTGCGCAGCTTCGACAACGGTGTGCGGTGGAACGTCATCTCGTTCGTCGCCCGCACCAAGGGCACCGGCCTCGTCGGTGACCCCGCGGTGCCGCAGTCGATGGCGGCCAACGGCGGCTTCGACAGCCACATCTTCACCAAGTACGCCGCGAGCCTCGACGACATGGGCATCTACTGCGGCACCGACCCCAACTCGCCGATCACCTTCGAGCAGACCACCTGCCTGGAGATGAAGTGGTGGCTGACGTCGGTGCAGGCCGGGTTCGAGATCTGGAACCTGCCGCAGACCTCGACGATCGCCACGACGAAGTTCAGCGTCAACCCGGTCGCGGTCAGCGGCGGCATCAACACCGGCGGCCGGGCGACCGCGGACGGCACGCCGCTGGTGCACTGGGACGACGTGTTCACCATCAACGCCACCGGGTGCACCCCGTCGACCAGCGCCACCTGGAAGATCGTCGGGCGCAACTACGCGACGACCCCGCCGACGGAGGGCTTCACGCTCAGCGGCACGCTCACCGACACCGGGGCGGGCACGTACACCGCGACCGGCGTCGGGCCGCTGCGAAATCCGAACGCCGGGTACGTCCTGCACGACGAGGCGCAGGTGATCATCGCGATCACGTGCAACGGGCAGACGTTCACCAGCACCGGCAACCTCTTCATCGACCCGAGCGGCCGGGTGTTCAACACGGCCGGGGCGCCGGTCAGCGGGGCGACGGTGACGCTGTACCGCTCGGCGACGCAGAACGGCACGTACACGGTGGTGCCCAACGGCAGCACGACCGTCATGTCGCCGCGCAACCGGGCGAACCCGTCGATCACCAACGGGTACGGCTTCTACCGCTGGGACGTCTCGCCCGGCTGGTACAAGGTCCGCGTGTCGAAGGCCGGCTGCACCCAGCCCGGCAGCTCGCAGACGTACGTGGACTCGGTGGCCAAGGAGGTGGCGGTGAACCTGCCGCCGGTGACGAACCTGGACCTGGTGCTGTTCTGCGGTGAGACGCCGGCGCTGCCGACGACCGTGGTGGTGCGGGCGCCCGGGGTGCGGCCGATCAGCCAGGGCGGCTACTGCGCCGACGTGTACGTCACGAACAACACCGGCACGGCGAAGGAATGGTTCACGTCCTTCGCGATCCCGGCCGGGCAGCACATCAGCCAGACCTGGAACATGGTGCTGACCCAGCAGGGCGCGAGCGCGGTCAACGTGCACGCCGACCCGGCCAACCCGTGGAACAGGATCCTGCAGCCGGGCCAGACGACGAACGACGTCGGGTTCTGCACGGGCCCGTAGGGCCACGGTCGCGAGACCGCTGAAGACTGGCGGGTGCCGGCGTATGGGAGGCCGGCACCCGCCCCTTCACGCCCCGTCGGTGGCGTAGGCGACCGCCTCGGCCAGGGTCATCCGGGCGCCCCGCGCCCAGGCCCTGGCCATCGCCTCGTGGTCGAGGTCGCGGTGCACGACGGCGAGGTGGTCGCTGATGGCCCGCTCGACCGGGTTCATCAGCGTGCCGCCGCCCTCCGCCAGCAGGGCGAGGGCGCCGAACAGCTGCGCGGCCCGCTGCGACTGCCGCTGCACGACGGCGAGGCTGGCCAGGCCGGCGAGGGACCGCACGATGCCGGCCCGGTCCGCCTCGGCCTGGGTGAGCTGCAGGCTGCGCCGGAAGCAGTCCCGGGACCGGGCGGCGTCGCCGGCGGCGAGGGCGGCGTGGCCGAGGTGCTCGAACGAGGTCGCGATCCCCCACGTGTTGGCCAGCTCGTCGAACAGGCCGAGCGCCTCGCCGAAGCGTTCCGCGGCCCGGGCGTGGTTGCCCTGCGCGAGGTCGGCCAGGCCCAGGTGGTCCAGGGTGATGGCGCGGCCCCAGGCGTGCCCGAGCCGCTGGAACAGCGCGCGGCTCGCCTCGAACAGCGCCTCGGCGCCGGCCGCGTCGGGCAGCCCGAGGCGGCTCTGGCCGAGGTGGTCCAGGGTCCAGGCGATGCCCTCGGTGTCGTCGAGGTCGCGGTACAGCACCAGGCTCTCCTCGAACAGGGCGAGGGCTTCGGCGCTGCCGCCGGACGCCTGCAGCATGGTGCCGACGCCGTGCAGCGCCTCGGCGACGCCGCGCGGGTCGCCCAGCTCGCGGAACAGCGCCAGGCTCTCGTCGAAGTACGCCTTGGCCCGCACGTGGTCGCTGCGGTCCACGGCGATCCAGCCGGCGCCGCACAGCACGTGGGCGCGCACCGCCGGGTCGTGCTCGCCGGACAGGTGCATGACGAGGGTGACCCAGCGGCTCGCCTCGGTGTGGTGGGAGCGGATGTGCCAGAACTTCCACAGCGCGGCCACCAGCCGCAGCCCGGCGTCGGCGTCGTCGCGCTGGATGTGCCACTCCAGGGCGCCGCGCAGGTTGTTGTGCTCGACGCCGAGCCGGTCCAGGTCGGTCTCCTGCTCGGCGAGCGCCAGGTAGTAGCGGGCGTGCCGGTCCCGGATCCGGTCCTGCTCGCCGGAGGCGACGAGCCGCTCCAGGGCGTACTCGCGGATCATCTCGAAGAAGTCGGCGTACCGTTCGCCGTCGGCGCGGACCTCCTGCCGCAGCAGGTTCTTGTCGACGAGCCCGGTGACGCCGTCCAGGACGGTGGCGGCGTCGAGGTCCATGACGGCCTCGGCGGCGCTGAGGCAGAACCCGCCGGTGAACACGGCCAGGCGGGCGAAGAGCAGCTGCTCGCCGGGTTCGAGCAGGTCGTAGCTCCAGTCGATGGTGCGCCGCAGCGTCTGCTGCCGCTCCGGCAGGTCCCGCGGCCCGTCGGTGAGCAGGGTGAGCCGGTGGTTGAGCCGGGCCAGGATCGCGGCGGTGGACAACAGCGCGACCCGGGCGGCGACCAGCTCGATCGCGAGGGGCAGGCCGTCGACGCCGGCGCAGATGGCGGCGACGTCACCGGCGTTGGCGTCGGTGAGCCGGAACGCGGGGTCGACGGCGGCGGCGCGCTCGACGAACAGCTCGACGGCGGCCGAGCGCAGGACGGTCTCGGCGGTCGGGTCGTGCCGGGTGCTGGGCAGCGCGAGCGGCGGCACGGGCACCAGCCGCTCCCCGCGGATGTGCAGCGGCGCCCGGCTGGTGGCGAGGATGCGCAGCTCCGGGCAGGCGGTGAGCAGCTCCGCGAAGCATCTCGCCGCGCCGAGCAGGTGCTCGCAGTCGTCGAGCAGCAGCAGGAGCCGGCGGTCGCGTAGGTGCTCGACCAGCACGTCCGCCAGTGGCGTGCCGGCGACCTCGCGCACGCCGAGCGCGGTGGCCAGGGTCGGCACGACCAGGGCCTCGTCGCCGACGGGGGCGAACGCGACGAAGCACACCCCGTCGGGGAACACGGTGCGCAGCTCGCCGGCGACCTCCACGCTGAGCCGGCTCTTGCCGATGCCGGGCGGGCCGACGAGCGTGACGATCCGTACGCCGCGCCGCATGACGGTGTCGCGCACCAGGTCGACCTCGGCCTGCCGGCCGATCAGGCGGGTCAGCGGCGCGGGCAGGTTCGACCGGGTCGCGGGGACCGGCTCGAGGCGGCCCAGGCCGACGAACGCGCCCTGCTGCTCCGGGTCGATGCGCAGGCAGTGGGCGAGGCGTTCGGCGAGCTCGCGGGACGGGCGGCGCTCGTCGGTCTCGACCTTGCGGATCGTGACCACCGAGTAGCCGACCTGGTTGGCCAGGTCCCGCTGCGTCATGTCGAGCGCGCGCCGCCGGTGCTTGATGACCTGTCCGAACGTGGCGACCGCGGCCACCGACCACCTCCTCATCACCTACGAGACGGACCATGCGACGCGTCACCGGGCGCGCTACGCCCGGTAACACGCCGGAAACGCTTCCAAGGTGCCCGGTCGTCCCGCCCGCGTCATGAGTGGCGGGTGCTCAGTTTTCCGCCGGTGGGGTACTCAGCCCCGTCTCCAGCCCTTCCCGGCCGTGCACGCCGAGCTTGAGGTACACGCGGGCCAGGTGGTTCTCCACGGTACGGCCGGAGACGGTGAGCCGCTCGGCGATGTCCCGGTTGCTCAGCCCCTGCGCGGCGAGCAGCGCGACCTCCCGCTCCCGGCGGGTGAGCCGGTCGCCGGTGCCGGCCCGGGACAGCAGCGGGGTGCGCAGCCCCGGGCACTGCGCGGCGAGCGCGGCGGCGGCCGCGGCGACCCGGGCCGGTTCGCGGGACGCGCCGCCCGCGGCGACGGCGGCGGCCGACAGCGCGTCCACGGCGTACACGGTGAACCCGAGCCGGCCGAAGGTGTCCGCCGCCGACTCCAGCGCCACCGGGTCGCCCTGGGCCGCGCCGGTGACGAACGCCGCGATCGCCGCGCCCAACGGCCACCCCTCCGGCAGCGGGGCCCGCAGCGTGACCTCCGCCAGGACCGCGGCGGCGAGGTCCGCGCGGCCCAGCCGGGCCAGGTCGCCGGCGAGCACGACCGCGGGCATGACCGCGCCGCGCGCCGCCCAGTGGCGGGCCTGCCCGGCCAGGGTCACGCACGCGTGGTCAGGATCGCCGGTGTACGCGGTGTGCCAGGCGACGGCACGGTCGATCTCGTAGTGGTACATGCGGATCTGGCGCAGCTCGGGGCGGGTCGAGGCCAGTTCGGCGCGCAGCACGTCGGCCCGGGCGGCGTCGCCCTGGTGCACGGCGACGAGCAGCCCGATGGCGAGGACCCAGCCGAGCCCGATCGGCGAGTTGACCCGTCGGAAGTACGCGGCGGCCTCGACCGCGTGCCGGCGGGCCCGCTCCAGGTCGCCGGCGGGCAGCTCCAGCGAGGCGAGCCCGGCGGTGATCCAGGCCAGTCCGTGCGCGTCACCGGTGTCGGCGGCGGCCCGCAGCGCCGCGCCACCGAACGCGCGGGCCTCCGCGGCGTGCCCGGCGTCGGTGATGACCCGCACGCACAGCCCTGCGAGGCCGGTGAGGACGCCGATGTCGCGGTGCTCCCGGTCGGCCTCGGCGATCAGCCGGTACGCCCGGCGCGACAGCCGCATCGCCGCGGGGAACCGGCCCGCCATCATGCACGCCATGCCGCCGGCCGCGGCGGCGCGCAGCGACGGCTCGGCGCCGTCGCGGCCGTCCACGAGCGGCTCCAGCAGCCGCAGCGCCTCGGCGGGGGTGCCGGACGCGGCCAGCAGCATGCTGCGCTGGATGGCCAGCTCGGCCCGCCACACGGGGTCGGCGACGGCGGCCTCGGCGACCTCGAGGACGTCGAGGGCCTCGTCGAGGCGGCCGGCGCCCCAGCCGCGGTAGAAGGCGCGGGCCAGGGCGACCCCGGCGCGCCCCTCGTCGGAGTCGACGGTGGCGGCGAGCCGGTCGAGGGTGCGGTACCCGTCGGCGAACCGGCCGTCGTCGAACTGGGCGGCGCACACCAGCAGGCCCGCCTCGACGTCGCCGGTGGCGGCCCAGGCGTGCCGGGCGAGCCGCTCGCGCAGCCCGGCGCCGGCGCGCAGGACCGTGGCGCGGCGGGCCGCCTCGGTCATCCACGCCGGGTCGAAGCCGCCGCCGCCGGTGAGCCGCCACACCGCCCAGCGCAGCAGGTCGCCGGCGCGCCGGGCGCCGGCGCGCTCGTACAGGTCGGCGAGCGTCCGGGTGTGCCGCAGCCGGGCCGAGGCGGGCAGGGTGGCCCGCAGGATCTCCCCGTACAGCGGGTGGGCCAGCCCGGCCGGCAGGCGACGCCCGTCGCGGCGGACCACGATCAGGCCGCGGCGCTCCAGCGACTCGACCGCCTCCGGGTCGCACAGCTCGTGCAGCCGGCTCAGCCCCACCTGACCGGCGAGGGCCAGCAGCTCCAGCGCCCGCCGCTCCTCCGGGGTGGTGCTGCGCAGCCGGGTGTCGAGCAGGTCGGTGAGCCGCTGCGACGCGGTCCGCGCCGGCCGCAGGTGCCACAGCCCGTCCACGACGGTCAGCGCGCCGGTGTCCAGGGCGTCGCCGAGCAGCTCCCGCACGTAGAGCGGGTTGCCGGCGGAGACGCGCTGGATGAAGGCGACGGTGATGCTGGAGACCGGCCCGTCCAGGACCGCGGCGAGCAACGCGCCGATCGCCGGCGGGCCGAGCGGCTCCAGGTCGACCCGGGTCAGCCGGCCGGTGCGCAGCAGCGCGGTGACGAAGTCCGGCACGGGCGTGCCGGAGCGCAGCGTCGCGACGACGTCGAGCAGCCCACCGGCGACGATCTGGTGGATGACGAGGGCGGACAGCGGGTCGAGCAGGTCGACGTCGTCGACGAGCAGGACCGCCCGGCCCTCGCCCGCCGGTGCGGCGCTGACGGCCCGCACGACGGCGGCGACGGCGCCGCCCGCGTCGTCGCCGGCCCGGGTGCGGGCCGGCAGCCACCGGGCGAAGGCGCCCAGCGGCACGTCCCGGCCGGCCTCGGAGGCGTGCACGCGCAGCACCCGGTGCCCGGAGCGGGCGGTGACGGCCTCGTCGGCGAGGCGGCTCTTGCCGATCCCGGCGGGGCCGATGATGAGGGCGCCGCCGGCCTCCGCGCCGCCCAGGGCGCGCAGCACCGCGGCCCGCTCCGCGTCGCGGGCCACGAACGGCCACCGCCGCCGCGGCTGTTGGGTCTCGACCGTCATGCGCCTCCGTACATCCAGGGTCGACTACATCACGTCGCCGCAACCCCCGGCCAGCGCCGTGCGGCCGGCGGCGTGACCAGCGCGCCGGCCGGTTTCCGGCCCGCGACGAGTCGCCGGACGGTCGCCGGGCGGCGGCCGCTCACCAGCCGCCGGCCGCTCACCAGCCGCCGGCGAAGAACGCGGCCAGCGCCGGGGCCGGGTCGGCGGCGACGGTCGTGTTGGCCACCGCGACGGCGGCCACCGCCAGGGCCGACAGCAGCATCAGCGCCGCGAACGACGCCACGGCCCGCCTGATCCCCCGGTCCCCCGCCGGGGTGCGCAGGAACCGCCGGCCGGCCGCGACGCTCACGGCGAGCAGCGCGGCGGCGACCGTACCGGCGACGACCGCCATCACCGCGTGGTAGTGGGCGAACGCGTCGACCATGACGCCGGCGGCCGGCGCGGCGGTGTCCCCGGTGAGCCGCTGCCGCACCTGGTCGAGGGTGGCCGCGAGGGGCGCGTCGGCGGCCGGTCCGTCCAGCAGCATCGGCAGCAGCGAGGCGAACGGCGACGCGGCGCCCTGCACGTTCGCCATGACCAGCGCGACGGCGGCCAGGCCGAGCACGGTGACGGCGCCGCCCGCGGCGGCGATGCCGGCCCGGCGGCCGGTGGTGTGCCGGTACGCCCGCCACAGCGCGGCGCCGAGCGCGGTCAGCGACGCCAGCAGCAGCGCCGCGGTGACGGCCTTGACCAGGTGGTACCGGGCCCAGGAGTCGACCACCGCGTGCAGCCGCGGGGTGAGGTCCCGTTCGCCGGTCGCCCAGTACTCGACGAACGCGGCCCGGAACGCACCGGTGGAGCCGCCGACCAGCAGCGGCGGGGCGAGGACGAAGGCGGCCAGGGACACGACCGCGAGCGCGGTCAGGGCGGCGAGGACGCGGCCCCGCGGTGGCGTGGTGTGCACGGTGGACCTCTCGGTGGGCAGGGTGGGGCCGCCGGTCCGCGGACGGGCCGGCGCTGGACGGGGTGGGTTACCGCGGGCGGCCGCGCAGGTACGTGAGCACGGCCAGGACCCGGCGGTTCGTGTCGTCGCTGACCGGCAGGTCGAGCTTGGTGAGCACGCTGCCGATGTGCTTGCCGACGCCGGCCTCGGTCAGGGTGAGGATGCGGGCGATCGCGGCGTTGGAGTGGCCCTCGGCGATCAGGGCGAGGACCTCGCGCTCGCGGGGCGACAGGTGCCCGAGCGGGTCCCGGCCGCGCTGCATCAGCTGCCGGACGACCTCGGCGTCCACGACGGTGCCGCCGGCGGCGACCTGGCGCAGCTTCCCGACGAACTCCGCGACGTCGGCGACGCGGTCCTTGAGCAGGTACCCGATGCCCCGGCCGTCGCCGGAGCCGAGCAGCTCACCGGCGTAGCTGTGCTGGACGTACTGGCTGAGCGCGACGACGGCGAGCCCGGGGTCGGCGGCCCGCAGCGCCACCGCGGCGCGCAGCCCCTCGTCGGTGCGGCCGGGCGGCATCCGCACGTCGGTGACGACCAGGTCCGGCCGGGTCCGGCGCACCGCGGCGACCAGCTCGCCGGCGTCGCCGACCGCCGCGACGACGTCGAAGCCGAACCGGGCCAGCAGCCCGACGAGCCCTTCCCGCAGCAGCACGGAGTCCTCCGCGATCACGACCCGCACGGCAGCTCCACCCGCAGGATCGTCGGCCCTCCGGCGGGGCTGGACATGAGCAGCCGGCCGCCGGCCGCCGCGGCCCGGTCGGCGAGCCCGGTGATCCCGGAGCCGCGGGCCGGGTCGGCGCCGCCGCGCCCGTCGTCGCGGACCTCGACGGTGAGCGCGTCGCCGTGGCGGCGGGCGGTGACGACGGCCTCGGTGGCGGCGGCGTGCTTCACCGCGTTCGCCAGCGCCTCCGACACCGCCGCGTAGGCGACGGTCTCCACGGCCGGGGCGAACCGGCCCGGGTCGGCCTCGACACGGACCGGGAGCGGGCCGGCCGCGGCGAGCTCCTCGACCGCGGCGCGCAGGCCCAGCTCCCGCAGCGTGCGGGGGCTGATCCCGCGCACCAGGTCCCGCAGCTCGACCATGAGGGTCTTGGCCTGCTCGTGCGCCGCGGCGACCGCGGCGGCCGCCGGCGAGTCGGCGGGCAGGTCGAGCCGGGCGAGGCCGAGCTGCATGGTGAGGCTGACCAGCCGCTGCTGCGCGACGTCGTGCAGGTCCCGCTCGATGCGGCGGCGTTCGGCGTCGAACGCGTCGGCCAGGCGCGCCCGGGACCTGGCGACCTCGACCAGTTCGGCGGCGGCCGGGTCGGGTTCGGCGCACAGCAGCAGCCGGGCCAGCGCGGCGTGGGCACCGCCGCACGCGGCCGCCAGGTACAGCAGCACGGGGACGAGGACGGCGCCGAGCGCGGCCCGCCCGGCCGCGGTCGCCGGGGAGTGCATGCCGGACAGGTGGTAGTGCACCGACAGCGGCGTGGACACCACGATCAGCGCGACGAGGCCGAGCGCCCCGGCCCACACCGGCGCGACGACGGCCAGCAGCGGCAGGTACGCGACCGCCCGCCACGTCGCAGGGTCGCCGTACAGGCTGCCGCCGGGCCGCGACGGTGCCGGGCCGTCACCGGCCAGCCGCAGCCGCCACCGCTCGATCCGGGCGACCGCCAGGGCCAGCTTCGGCCCGGCCGCGGCGAGCAGCCCCACCCCGGTCAGTGCGAGCGCGGCGGCGGCGCACAGGGTCGTGCCGGCCGAGCGGACCGAACCGCCGTCCAGCCGGCCGAGCAGCCAGACGGCCGCCGCGACCGGCGCGGCCGGGACGCACAGCAGCAGCCACAGCACGGCCGACGCCACGGCGGTGCCCGCGGTGTACGCCAGCCCCCGCCACGGCCACGCCGAGACCAGGAACCGGCGCCGCGTCACCGCGCTCAGCAGCGCGATCGTCGACGTCATGCGGTCAACGTAGGCGACCGCGGCGGGCACCGGCCAGGACACTGGAGCGAGTCCTGCGGTAGTGCTACCCATACCCCGCCGCGGCGGGGTGTCGCCGCCTGTCCACCCGGGCGGAGCTCGACGCGGCCTCGGCGTTCTCCGTGTCCCTGATCGCCGACCGGCGGCCGCCGCGGGAGCTGGCGGTCGCGAACGCCGCGCCCGAGGTCCGCGCGGCGGCCGCGCGGGTGATCGGCGCCGACACCGACGACGGCGTGGCCCGCTGGATCGCCGGGGCCTCAGCCGCCGCCGCGCGCTCCGGCGGCGCTGCGGGCCGGCACCCGGCCGGCGCCTGACCGGCCGGCGGGTTCCCCGGCGGGGCCCGGTCTGGCCAGCGCGGCCGCGACCGCGACCGCCTGCATGCCGCGCACGAACGCCTCGGCGGTGGCCGGCGCCACGTGGTGGGTGTCGAAGACGATGCGGACCAGGACCGCGTCCACCGCGTCCTCAACGTTGACCATCAGCGGCTCGTGCGGGTCGTCGCGGGCCACCGGCCAGTCGAGCCGGGTCCGGGCGAGCGCGGCGCTCATCCGCTCCAGCGTCGGGGCGGCCGCGACGCCGTCCCCCGGGCCGGCGGCTTCGATCCGCAGGTCGGACCGGTCGCCGGTGCGGCGGTCGTTGAACAGCACCGACAGGTCCACCGGCCCGCCGCGTTCGCGTTCGACCTCGGCGATGACCTCGGCCAGCCGCAGCGGGTCGAAGTGGGCGTACTTGTACGTGGCCAGCGCCGCCCGGCGCACCCTGGCCAGCACCTCCGGGAACGCCGCGCCGGCCACCTCCACGACGCACAGCCCGGCCTGGTTGACGGGGCACACGACGTCGGCGAGACCGGGCCAGAAGCGGTTGCCGACGATCGGCCGGATCACCACCGGGTCGACGCCGGTGACCCGCCCGACGGCGACGGCGAACACCGCGAGCAGCGCCGTGGCCGGGTCGACCCGCTCCCGGGCGACGATCGCGCGCAGCGCCAGGTGCAGCGCCGGGGAGCGCAGCAGCCCTTCCCGGTAGCGCGGCTCGCACCGGTCGGTGGACGCCGGCACGGTACGGGCGGGCACGGTGCGCAGCAGCCGCCGCCAGTACCGCAGCGCCGCCTCGTTCTGCCGTTGCCCGGCCGGGGAGCGTTGCCGGCGCACCTGCTCGAGCGGCTGGGTGCCGGCGACGGGCGCCGGCTCCCGGCGGGTGACCTCGGCCATCATGATCGCGCCGCCGAGCGCGTCGGTGACCAGGTGGGTGGCGACGGTGACCTGATGGGTGAGCGCCCCGCGGTGCCGCACGACGCCGACCCGCACCGGCCAGTCCTCGACGTAGTCGTAGTCCCAGGTGCGGAACCAGTCGAACAGGGCGTCGGCGAACTCGCCGGGGTCGGCGCCGTCGGGCGCGTCGTACAGCTCGATGGTGAACTCGCCGGCGGCGAACACCTCCTGCCGGACCCGCCCGTCGTCGCCGAACCGCAGCCGGGTGCGCATCGTCTGGTACCGCCCGAGCGTGTACCGCAGGTCGTCGACGACGTCGGCGAGCGTGGTGCCGGGAGCGAGCCGGCTCGGCCCGCCGATCGGGATCCAGCTGCGCTGGCGGGTCATGGCCAACCAGATCTCCTGCTGCCCCCACGCCAGATCGTCGACCCCGGCCCCCTCTCCGGCGAAGTCGAACTGGACCCGGTCGGACATGACAAACATGGCAGCTCTCTCGTTCGGCGGGTCGTCGTGCGGCGGGCTCGTCTCAGCGGGCGGTGACGGCCGGCCGGGTCGCCTCGGCCTTGAGCCGGGCCTGCCGCAGCCGCCGGTCGGCCGCGGCGGCGTTGCGGTGCAGGCGGTCGGTCTCCGCGCTGAGCAGGTCCAGGCCCGGTGTGGTCAGCCGGTAGTAGCGGCGCAGCCGCGACGCGACGACCTCCTCCCGGTCGACCTCGATGAGCCCGTCGCCGCGGAGCCGTTCGAGGATGCCGTAGAGGGTCCCGGCCTGCAGGCGCACCCGGCCCTCCGAGATGCGTCGCACGTCCTCCAGGACGCTGTAGCCGTGCTGCGGCTCGGCCGCGAGCGCGGTCAGGATGAGAAACGTCGGTTCACGCAGCGGCAAGGCCGGCCCAACCCTTCGCACACTCGCTGGCGTTGGTGTCGCAGCCCGACGCTAACACCGTCGATGCGCCGGGCACGTTCCGGCGAGTGATACAAAAAGTGATACACGTGCGGCGGTGCGGCCGGCCGCCGCTGTAACCATCGCCGCCGCGGCGACATAGAACGGGGTATGGACGACGATCGTGACACCGGCTGGTTCCGGGCCGTGTACGCCCGGCACTACGCCGACGTCGTACGCTACGGGCTGCGCCGGCTCGACGGCACCGCGGCCGCGGAGGAGCTGGCCCAGGAGGTGTTCCTGGTCGCCTGGCGCCGCCGCTGGGACGTGCCGGAGCCGGCGCTGCCGTGGCTGTACGGGGTGGCCAGGCGCCTGCTCGCCAACCACTTCAGGGCGCAGCGGCTGACCGTCGTCGGCGGCGAGCCGGCCGACATGGCCGCCGCCGACCGGCACGACGGGGTCACCGCGCTGCTGGACGTGCGGGCCGCGCTCGCCCGCCTCTCCGACGACGACCAGGAGATCCTTCGGCTCGTCGCGTGGGAGCAGCTCGCCCTCGGCGAGGCCGCGCTCGTGCTCGGCTGCGGCGTCACCGCGGCGAAGGTGCGCCTGCACCGCGCCCGCCGGCGCCTGGCCGAGCTGCTCGCCGACACCCCGACGCCGGCCCGCCTGGGAGGTGCCCGATGAACGACCCGACCCTGGACCTGCTGACCGCCGCCGACCCGGCCCGGGACGTGCCGGTCCCCCTCGGCGACGTGGAGACCCTGCTGCGGCGCGCGTCGGGGGACGTCACCGGCTACGACGTGACCATGCCGGTCCGGCACCGCCGGCGGGCCCTGATCGGCGTCGCCGCCGCGGTGGTGGTCGCGGTCACCGGCGCGGTCGTGCTCAACCGGGCACCTGCCGGCCCCGACACCCCGCCGCCGCTCGCTCCGCCGGGCACCGCCGCGTCGAGCGCGCCCGCCGGCTGCCTGGACCGGATCGCCGACGGCATGGGGCCCGCGCCGTACGACACGGCCAAGGGTGCCTACGAGTACCTGAGGACGCGGTCCCTGAGCGGCAGCATATTCGTCACGCAGGACGGCCGTTTCGCGACCGCCTCCTACGAGGTCGAGACGTCCACCTGGACGGCCGCGGACGGCTCGCAGCGCCGCCGGGTCGTGGTCCCGCAGCCGACGTTCCCTGACGAGACCTCCGAGGCGTACTTCCGCGCCCACCCCGACCGGGGCATGAAGGTGGGCACCAGGGTCGAGGACGTGCCCGCCGGCGAGGCGGGCCGCGTCGACGTCTTCGCCGCGATGACCGCGATCTTCCGCCAGTCAGCGGAGGGCGACCCCTCACGAACGCTGGCCGGCGCCGCCGACCTGGTCGGCAGTCGGGTCCTGGACGCCTCGCAGCGGGCGACCCTGCTGCGGTTCCTCGCCCGGACCAACGGGGTCACCTGCACGGGCACGCTGACCGACCCGGTCGGCCGCACCGGCGTGGCGGTGACCGCGCCGATGGACGCCGGCCCGTCGCCGAGCCCCGGCGACAGGCCCGCCAGGCTGCTCGTCGTCGACCCGGCCACCGGCGAGATCCTCGCCTCCGGCGTCACCGACACCGGCGGGACCACGTGGGACGCCGTGCACCTGGAGCGCGGGTTCACCGACTCGAGGCCGGCCACGACCGGGTGACCGGTGCCCGGCCGGCGGGCTGACCCGCCGGCCGGGCCAGGGCGGCGAACGCGGCGCGCAGCGTGTCGAGGGCCTGCGGGATCCGCCAGGCCGCGCGGTCACGGGGGCCGACGGGGTTGGAGATCGCGCGCAGCTCGGCGAACGGCATGCCCGCGGCGCGGGCGGCGGCCGCCACGCCGAAGCCCTCCATGCCTTCCGCCGCCGCGTCCGGTACCCGCCGGCGCAGCTCCCCGGTCCGGGCGGCCGACCCGGTCGCGGTGCTGACGGTGACGACCGGGCCGACGACCGCGGCGGGCAGGGCGGCCCGCAGGCGGTCCAGCAGCAGCGGGTCGGCGGGGTGGCGGGCGGGACCGAAGCCGAGGCGGTCCAGGTCGATGAAGTCGTCGCCGTCCTGCGCGCCGAGGTCGGCCGCCACGCTCAAATCCCCCAGGACCAGGTCCGCGACGCCGGCCCGGCCGTCGAACCCGCCGCCGATCCCGGCGCTGAGCACCGCGCCGAACGGCCGGCCGGCGCACTCGGCGCGGGTCAGCGCCCGGGCGGTCGCCGCGGCGGCGCCGGCGGGCCCGACCCCGCCGGCCACCACCGTGACCGGAAGCGGACCGGCCGCGGCCCGGCCGGCACCGCTCTCGACGCCGTCGTCGAGGCCGAGGCCGCGCAGGACGGCGGCGCGTTCCGCCTCGACCGCGGTCACCACGAGGACCCGGTCGAGGCCGTGCAGCCCGCGCGGTCCCGGCCCTGCCGCGGTCACCGGACGGCCGCCACCAGGTCGAGGACCTGGGCCAGGCCGCGGTCGCCGGTGCGGTGCTCCGCGGGCAGGATGAAGCACCGCAGCCCGGCGGCCGAGGCGCCGCCGTCGCGGACCGGGTTGTCGCCGACCATGAGGGTCTCCCGCGGGTCCGCGCCGAGGTCGGCGCACGCCTTGCGGAACAGCTCCGGGTCGGGCTTCTCCCGGCCGATCTCGAACGACAGCGCGTACGTGTCGACCAGGTCGCCGAGGCCGCGGTGGGCGACGTGCGCGCGGATGTCCCAGGCGATGTCGCTGACCACGCCGACCCGCACGCCGCGCTCCCGCAGGCCGCGCAGCACGGCGGCGGTGTCCGGGTACGGCTCCCACGAGTCGGCGTGCAGCAGCCTGGCGTGCGCGGCCGGCTCGTGCCCGCGCAGGAACGGCACGGCGGCGAACCAGGCGAGCATCGCGGCGCGGTGCAGCTCGGCGGAGGTGTCCCGGCCGGCCTGCACGGCGAGGACCTCGGGCCGCTGGTAGGCGAGGGTGAGGTCGTCGAGGACCGCCGCGGCCAGCGCCGGGTCGTCGAGCGCGCCGGCCCGGCCGGTGTCGGCGGCGACCTGCCGCAGCCACCGGTCGGCGTCGATCATGTGGAAGAGCGTGTTGACGAAGTCGAACAGCACGGCCCGCACCGGCGGCACCGGACGGGCCGAGGCGGCGGGCTCGATCGGGTACGTGGAAGGCGTGTCGAACAGCGTGCGCATGACCAGCACGCTACTGGTCACCACGCCTTGGGCCCGCCGTCGGCCAGCAGCTCCCGGCTCCGCCTGCGCTGGACCTTGCCGCTGGTGGTGCGGGGCAGGCCGCCGGGGCGCAGCAGGGTGACCGGCCCGACGTGGAGCTGGTGCTCCTCGGCGACCGCCCGGCGGACCGCGGCGGCCACCTCGTCGTAGGGGACGCCGGCGCCGCCGGCGGCGCGGTCGACCCGGACCTGGCGGGCGGTCTCGGCGACGATGCCGAGCTGCCCGTCGTCGCCGTACGGGACGGCCGCGACGCAGTCCGTGCCGATCGCCGGGTGGGCGGCGCTGACGGTGCGCTCGATGTCCGTCGGGTAGTGGTTGCGCCCGTCGACGATGATCAGGTCGTCGACGCGGCCGAGCACGTACAGCTGCCCGTCGCGGAGGAACCCGAGGTCACCGGTGCGCAGGTAGGCGGCGCCGGGCCGGTCCGCGAGCCGGCCGCCGAAGCGGGCCTCGGTCGCCTCCGGCTGCCGCCAGTACCCGGCGGAGACGCTGTCGCCGGCGACCCAGACCTCCCCGACCAGGCCGTCGGGCGCGGGTGCGCCGTCGGCGACGATCCGCACGTCCAGGTTGGCCGGGACCCGGCCGCAGGCGACGACCTGCCGGGACGGGTGCCCCGGGCGGGGCGCGACGAGCTCGCCGCGCTCGGCGAGGGCCGCGGCGTCGAGGTCGGCGACCCGGGCGTCGTCGGGCTCGCGGGCGCCGGTGACGTAGACGACCGCCTCGGCCAGGCCGTAGCAGGGCCGCAACGTCGCCGGACTGAGCCCGGCGCCGGCGAACGCCGCCGTGAACGCGGTGAGCGTGCTGTGCCGCACCGGTTCGGCGCCGTTGAGCGCGACCCGCCACCCGCTGAGGTCGAGCCGCGCCTTCTGCTCCTCGGTGATCTTGGCGACGCACAGCTCGTAGGCGAAGTTCGGGGCGGAGGAGACCCAGGCGCGGAAGCGGCTGATCGCGTCCAGCCAGACGAACGGCCGCATGAGCAGCGCCATCGGGGGCAGCAGGACGACCCGGCCGCCGGGGTACAGGCCGCCGATCATCTGGGCCAGGCCCATGTCGTGGAAGATCGGCAGCCAGCTCACGACGCAGAACTCGGCCGGGTCGCACCGCGGCGCCTCGACGAGCACGGCGATGGCGGCGGCGTTGGCCACGACGTTGCCGTGGGTGAGCACGACACCCTTCGGCGCGCTGGTGGAGCCGGACGTGTACTGCAGGAAGGCCGGGTCCTCGGGCCGCACGCCCGGGTCGCGCCACAGCCCGGCGAGGCCCGCCGGGACGTCCGCGACGACGATCGGCTCGACGCTGCCGAGGTCGGCGACCAGCGACGACTCGGCGTGCTGGGCGGTGGTGAGCACCACGGCGGGGTCGGCGTCCTTGACGATCCCGTCCAGCCGGCCGAGGGTCCGCCTGCCGCCGTGGATCGCGTCCGGTGCCGGTGAGGGCACGGCGACGAGTCCCGCGTACGCGCAGGCGAAGAACGCCACCACGAAGTCGATGCCGTTGGGCAGCATGAGCATCGCCCGGTCCCCCGGCGACGCGGTCTGCTGCAGCAGCGCCGCCGTGTCGCGGACCCGCTGCTCCAGCTGCGCGTACGTGAGGGTCAGCACCTCCTGCCCGTGGCTGTCCAGCTCGGTGCAGGCGGGCCGGTCCGGGTTGGCCGCGGCCTGCCCGCGCAGCAGGTCGACGAGCGTGCGCACGCCCGGGACGACGTGGAGCGGGTGGCCGCCGTTCACAGCTCGCCCGCGGCGGGGTGGCCGTTGGCGGCGGCGAGGATCGGCCGGGCGCCCGGGAACAGGCCGTTGACGGTCATCGCGTCGGCCGCCTTGACGACGACCGCCACGATCCGGTCCACGTCCTCGTCGGTGTGCGCCAGCGACAGGAAGCAGTTGCGGCCCTCCCAGATGTACAGGCCGTCGTGGACCAGCATGGTGTGGAAGATCTCGGAGCGCTCCGAGTTGGCCGGCTCCTCGACCAGCCGCAGCCGGAACAGCGAGCCGAACCGGGCGACGCGGATCGGCACGCCGGCGCCCTCGAACATCGCGTCGAGCCGCGCCCCGAGGGCCTCGGTCCGGGCGTTGAGCCCCTCCTGCAGCGCCGGCCCGCGGCGGACCAGTTCCCGCAGCACGGCCCGGGCGGCGGCCAGCGACAGCGGGTGCTTGCAGAACGTGCCGGAGTAGAAGGTGCGCACCGTCTGCGGGTAGGGCTGGTCGCCGAACTCCCACGCGCCGCCGTCGATGGCGTCGAGGTACTTCGCGTCGCCGGCGACGATGCCGATCGGCATGCCCCCGCCGGCGACCTTGCCGTAGGTGGTGATGTCGGCGGTGATGCCGAAGACGCCCTGAGCGCCGTTCGGGTGCATCCGGAACCCGGTGATGACCTCGTCGAAGACGAACGGGGTGCCGGCGTCCGCGGTGATCCGGCGGACCTCGCGCAGGAACTCGACCGGCTGGACGTCGGGGCGGCGGCTCTGCACCGGCTCGACGATCACCGCGGCGAGCTCGTGCGCCCGCTCCCGCAGCACCTGCAGCGACGCGGGGTCGCCGTAGGGCAGCACCAGCGCGTTGGCGCTCACCTCCGGCGGGATGCCCGGCGCCATCGGCACCGACTCCCCGGAGGCGCCCTCGATGTCCTGCCGGGCCAGGATCGGGTCGGCGGTGCCGTGGTACGCGCCGGCGAACAACGCGATGCGGTGCCGCCCGGTGACCGCCCGGGCCAGCCGCACCGCGACCATCACCGCCTCGGAGCCGGTGTTGCAGTACACCACCCGCTGCTTGCCGGTCAGCTGCCTGATGAGGTCGGTCGTCTCCGGCACCAGCGGCGAGTGCGGGCCGAGCTGCATGCCGTCGGCGAGCTGGGCGCTGATCGCCTCGGTGATGAACGGCTCGTTGTGACCGAACAGGTTCACCCCGAAGCCCATGGTGAGGTCGATGTACTCGTTGCCGTCGACGTCCCACACCCGGGCGCCCCGCGAGCGGGTCACCACGATCGGGTAGCGGGTCTCCTTGAGGTTGAGGTACGGCTGCGGCGCGTGCCGCACGTCGGCGTGGCCGAGCCGCTCGGCGGCCGCCTGGGCCCGGGACCCGGCGGTGCGGGCGACGTAGGCGCGGGACAGCTCGGCGACGAAGGCCCGCTGCGCGTCGGTGAGCGTGCGGGACCGCCCGCCGGTGCGGGGGCCGAACGCGACGAACGTCCCCTGCGGCGCGGCCGGGATCGCCGTCCGCGGCGCCGGCCCGGTGACCTCGGGCGCCGGGGCGGGTGCGGGTGCGAGTGCCGGGGCGGGAGCGGGCGCGGGTGCGGCGGCGGCAGGCCGGGGCGCTTCCGGCTGGCGGCGGCGCAGCAGCTCGTACGCCTGGTCCATCACCTGCGCGTGGACGTCCAGGAACCGGTCGACGGCGCCGCCACCGCCGGGTGCGAGCGGCGGCACCGGCGGCGGCACGGGCAGCGGCGCCGGCGCCGCGCTCACCGCGGGCTGCGAGGGCTGCGGGGCCGGTTCGCGCAGGGCCAGCACGGCGGCCGGGGCGGTGCGCATGATGTAGCCGGCCAGCCGGCGCAGCGTGTTGACCTGCTCGAACAGCATCCCGATCGGGATGACCACCTCGAAGGTGCGCTGGACGCTCTGGATCGTGTGGAACAGCGTCATGGAGTCCGCGCCGAGCTCCAGGAACGACATGTCCGGGTCGATCGGCGCGTCCGACTCCAGCAGCGTCGTCACCACCTGACCCAGCTCCGCCAGGACGCGGTCCTCCGCTCCTGCTGACGTCGGTTGTGCCACGTGCTCCTCAGCCCCTCTCTGGACGGGGATCGTTGCCGGTGCGGGCTTCGGCGGGTGCGCCGTGGGCAGCCAGAACCGTCTGCGCTGGAACGGGTAGGTGGGCAGGTCGACCCGCCGGCGGCGGAACCCCTCGTGGAGCCCCGCCCAGTCGAGGTCGTGCCCGGCGGCGTACAGCTGGGCGAGCGCGTCGGTCAGCACGTCGCCGTCCTCGGCGCCGGTGCGCAGGGACGGCAGCCACCGCGCGCCGGACACCACCCGGCGGCCGGCGCCGAGCAGGACCTGGCCCGGGCCGATCTCGACGTACGTGGCGCAGCCGGCCTCGGCGAGGCGGCGCACGCCGTCGGCGTAACGGATCGTCGAGGTGAGATGCCTGCTCCAGTACGCCGCGTCCGGCCGGTGCCCGGCGTCGAAGTGCCGGCCGTCGAGGTCACTGACCAGCGGCACCCGCGGCGCCCGGTACGTCACGGCGGCGGCGACGTCGGCGAACCTGGCCCGGGCCGGCTCCATCATCGGCGAGTGGAACGCCAGGCCCGACTTCACCGGCCGCACGGTCACCCCGTCCGCGGTCAGCCGCTCGGCCACGGCGGCGACGGCGTCCGGGGCGCCGGCGACGGTGACGTTGGTGTCGGCGTTGACGGCCGCGATCGCCAGGCTGGGGTCGGCCACCGCGGCGAGCGCCGCACGGACGGTGTCCTCGCCGGTGAACGCGGCCAGCATCGCGCCGGGCGCGCTGTGCTCCTGCACGAGCCGGCCGCGGGCGGCGACGAGCCGCAGCCCGTCCTCCAGGTCGAAGACCCCGGCGACGCAGGCGGCGGCGAGCTGGCCGACGCTGTGGCCGAGCAGGTGGTCGGGGTGCACGCCCCAGCCGGCCCACAGCCGGGCGAGGGCGTACTGCAGGCAGAACAGGGCGGGCTGGGTGTAGCGGGTCTCGTCGAGCAGGTGCCGCTCGTCCGGCTGCGGGAACAGCACCGTCTGCAGGCCGCGGCCGATCAGGTCGTGCAGGATCTCGTCGCAGTGCAGCAGGGTGGCGCGGAAGCCGGCGTTCGTCACGTACAGCTGCCGGCCCATGTCGGCGTACTGCGAGCCCTGCCCGCTGAACAGGAACGCGACGCCGCCGGGGCCGTCGGGCGGGCGCATGCCGGTGTGCAGTCCCCGGTGCGCGGCGCCCGAGGCGACCCGGTCCAGCTGTTCGACGGCGTCTTCGCGGGTACGGGCGGCGAACGCGGCCCGGTGCCGCAGGTGCGACCGGCCGGTGTGCACGGCGGCGGTGAGGTCGGCGAGCGTCGGCGCGGGCCGCTGCTCCAGCCGGGCCGCGTACCGCCCGGCGAGCGCGGCGAGCGCCGCCGGTGTCTTGGCGCTGACGGTGACCAGGTGGGTGGAGCGGACGTTGCCGCCCGCCCGGGCGGGTTTCGCGGCGGGCGGTGCCGCCGGCGGGGCCTGGACGATGACGTGGGCGTTGGTGCCGCCGAAGCCGAAGGAGCTGACCCCGGCGGTGAGGGTGCCGCGCCGCGGCCGCCACGGCTGCCCGGCGGTCGGCACGCTCAGCGGCGCGTCGGCCGGGATCCGCGGGTTGCGCTCGCGCAGGTGCAGGTGGGCGGGGATGTGCTCGTGGCGCAGCATCAGCACGACCTTGAGCACCCCGGCGATGCCGGCCGCGGCCTCGGCGTGACCGATGTTGGTCTTCACCGAGCCGAGCAGCAGCGGCTCGCTCGCCGGCCGGCCCTCGCCGAGGACGGCGGCGAGCGCGGCGGCCTCGATCGGGTCGCCGAGCGGGGTGCCGGTGCCGTGCGCCTCGACGTAGTCGACGTCGGCGGGCGCCAGCCCCGCGTCGTGCAGGGCGTCGCGCAGGACGTCCTGCTGGGCGCCGCCGTGCGGGGCGGTGAGCCCGTTGCTGCGGCCGTCCTGGTTGACCGCGGAGCCGCGCACGACGGCGAGGATCCGGTCGCCGTCGCGGACCGCCGCGTCGAGGCGTTTGAGCAGCACCAGGCCACAGCCCTCGGCGCGGACGTAGCCGTCGGCGGCGGCGTCGAAGGTCTTGCACCGGCCGTCGGCGGCCATCATCCCGGCCTGCTCGAAGACCTCGGTGCCGGCGGTGTCCAGCAGCAGGTTGACCCCGCCGGCGAGGGCCGTGTCGGACTCGCCGGAGCGCAGGCTGCGGCAGGCCATGTGCAGCGCAACCAGCGAGGAGGAGCAGGCGGTGTCGACGGCGACGCTGGGGCCCTTGAGGTCCAGGGCGTAGGAGATGCGGTTCGCCGCGACGCTCAGCGCCTGCCCGGTCCCGGAGTGCAGGGTGTGCAGGTCCGGCTCGCGGGCGATGAGCCGGCCGTAGTCGCTGCCGCTGATGCCGACGAACACGCCGGTGCGGGAGCCGGCCAGGCTCGCCGGCGGCACCGCCGCGTCCTCGAGGGTCTCCCACGCGACCTCCAGCAGCAGCCGGTGCTGCGGGTCGACGTGCCCGGCCTCCTTGCCGGAGACGGCGAAGAACTCCGCGTCGAACTGGTCGACGTCGGCGAGCAGCCCGTGCGGCCGGCCGAGCGGCGGGTGGCCGGGCACGTCCCCGCCGACGGCGTCGGTGCCGGACTCCAGCAGCCGCCAGAACGCGTCGGGGCCGGTGGCGCCGGGGAACCGGCAGCCGATGCCGATGACCGCGATCGGCTCGGCCCCGCCGGCACCGCCGCCGGGGGCGGACGGCCTGGGCAGCGCCGCCGGTTCGCCGGCGCCGGTGAGGTGCCGGGCCAGCTGCCGGGCGGTCGGGTACTGCCAGAAGACCGTCGCCTCGACCGGGCGACCCAGCAGCTGCTGCAGCTCGCCGAGGAGCACCAGGGCGTCGCGGGAGGACAGGCCGAGGTCGGCGAGCACCGCGTCGGGCTCGACGGCGCCGGCGCCGACCTTCTCGGCGACGTGGCGCACGATCCACGCCTCCACCGCCGCCGCGTCCGTTGCCGCCTGCGTCGCTTCTTGCACGCTCGCCTCCCCCTGGTCGTACGAAGCATCGGCGATCCGGGTTAAGGGTTCGCCTAGTTCGTCGGGCGAGCCGGGAGCCGGGAGCGTGCGGCAGGTAGCGTGGGGGCAGTGACCGCTGTCGAAACCCGCCGCCGCACGGGCCTGCCGATCGCCACCGTGGTCGTCGCGGTGATCACCGCGCTCGGTGCCGCGGCCCAGCTCAACGACCCCGAGGTCCTCGACCGGTTCCGCCGCGACTACCCGGCGCTGCACGACGGCGAGTGGTGGCGCTGGTTCACCCCGCTGCTGGTGCAGTCCGCCGGGTGGGGACAGATCCTGTTCAACATCGCGTCGCTGATCGTGGTCGGCGTCATCGCCGAGCGCCGGTTCGGCACGCTGCGCTGGCTGGTGCTGTACGTGGGGATCGGCCTGGCCGGTGAGGCGTTCGGGGCCCGGCTCGACCCGACCGGCTCCGGCAACTCCCTCGCCGTCTGCGGTCTCGCCGGCGGCCTGGCGACGCTGCTGGTCCTGCGGCCCGGGGCGGCGACCCGCCCGCACGCGTTCGTGGTGCCCTACTACGTGGCGTGCGTCGCCGGGCTGGGCTTCGGCGGGATCGTCGGGGCGACCGCGGCGCCCACCGCCGTGCTGGTGGTGATGAGCGTGCTGCTGCGCCGGGACCGCTACACCGGGGTGGCGTTCGCCGCCGGGATCGCCGCGCTGGCCGCCGCCGGTGCCCTCGCCGCGCGGCCGGACCAGCACGGCATCGCGGTGCTGTGCGGCGCCGCCGCCGGGCTGCTGCTGTTCCCGCCGCGCGAACGGGCCGGCCGGACCGAGCCGCCGGCCCGGCCGGCGCTCTGACCCCCGGCGGCGAATCGGCGCGACGGCCGGCGAACCAGACCGGCGAAGCAGACCGGCACCGACCGGCACCGTCCGGCGGACGGCCAAGCGGCCCCAACGCCGCCCGCCCGTCCCGGCCCGCGTGGATCGGCCGGACGTGGCCCGGGCGGCCCGAACTCCGCCCGGACCCCGCCCGGCCCAGCCCGGGCCCTTCGGTCCTGAGCTGCGCGGATCCGCCGGCCGGACGGCCCGAACCCCGTCCGGCCGGCACCGGGCCCGCCCCGGTGTGGGTCAGCCGGCGAACGCCGGCTGCCGGGCCGGGACGGCGATGCCGGTGAGCACCAGCCCGCGGTCGACGAGCCAGCGGCCGCCGAACCCGGCGACCTCGACCCCGCCGACAACCGGGCCGGGCACCAGCAGCCAGGCGTGGAACGTCTCGCGGTGCGGCGCGATCGTCACCGTGGCCTCGGTGAAGTCCAGCCAGCGGCCGGTCAGCGGGTACCACGCCTTGAACACCGACTCCTTGATGCTGAACAGCAGCCGGTCCCAGTGGATGCCGGGCCGCTGCGTGTCGAGCTGCCGCAGGTGCCGGCGCTCCTCGACGAGCGTGATGCTGTCCAGGACACCGGCGGGCAGCGGCGCGTGCGGCTCGGCGTCGACGCCGACGGTGGTGAGGTGCCCGGCGCGGGCCACCGCCGCGGCCCGGTAGCCGGCGCAGTGGGTGATGGTGCCGACGACGCCGGCCGGCCACAGCGGCTCCCGGCGCGGCCCGGCCGGGATCGGGACCGGGCCGAAGCCGAGCCGGCCGAGCGCCTCCCTGGCGCACCGCCGGCCGGTCATGAACTCCGCGCGGCGCTTCGGCACCGCGTCGCCGAGCGCGGCGAGCTCCTGCGGGAACAGCGGCGCCGGCAGCGCGTCGTCGAACGCCTCGACGACGGCCGTGCCCTCCGGCAGGAGCCGGCCGAGCAGCGGCCCCGCCGTCACGGTCATGTCGACGCGTCCGGGCCGTACACCTCGACGCCGTCGTCCTGGCGGCGCACGTGGATGCAGTCGCCGGGGCACTCGTTCGCCGAGTCGATGACGTCCTTCGCCGCGACCAGCGGCACCAGCACCGCCGTGCCGGGCGTGTGCAGCAGCTCGCCGTCGTCGCCCTTGACGTACGCGAGCCCGTCGACGTCGAGCTCGAAGACCTCCGGCGCGTACTGCGCACAGATCCCGTCGCCGGTGCACAGCCCCTGGTCGATCCAGACCTCGAGCCGGCTCTCCTGCGGTGTCGTCGCTGCGGTCACCCGCGCTCACCTGCCTTGTCTCGTCGTTCGGTGGCCGGCACGGTCAGACCCGCATCGGCTGGGGCGTCTCGCGGCGCGCGTGGTCGGGTCCCTCGAACTCGCGGATGATCTCGTAGCGGGTGTTGCGCTCGACGGGCCGGAAGCCGGCGTTGCGGATCAGGTCGAGCAGGCTCTCGCGGGTCATCTTGTCCGGGGTGCCGAACTCGTCGGCGTCGTGAGTGATCTTGTACTCGACGACCGAGCCGTCGATGTCGTCGGCGCCGTGGTTGAGCGCCAGCTCCGCGGTCTGCAGGCCGTGCATCACCCAGAACACCTTGACGTGCTGGACGTTGTCGAACAGCAGCCGGGACACCGCGAAGGTCTTCAGCGCCTCGGCGCCGGTCGCCATCGTGGTGCGGGCCATGAGCTTGTTGCGGATCTTGCCGTCCCGCGAGTCGTGGAAGTCGTGCTGGTACCGCAGCGGGATGAAGACGTGGAAGCCGCCCGTCTCGTCCTGCAGCTCACGCAGGCGCAGCACGTGGTCGACCCGGTGCCGGGGCTCCTCGATGTGGCCGTACAGCATCGTGCACGGCGTCTTGAGACCCTTGCGGTGCGCGAGGCGGTGGATGCGCGACCAGTCCTCCCAGTGGGTGGCGTGGTCGACGATGTGCTGGCGGACCTCCCAGTCGAAGATCTCCGCGCCGCCGCCGGTGAGCGACTCCAGGCCGGCGTCGATGAGCTCGTCGAGGACCTCCTCGGCCGACAGCCCGGAGATGCGCTCGAACCAGTGGATCTCCGTCGCGGTGAACGCCTTGATCGCCACGGTCGGCGGCAGGGCCTCCTTCAGCGCCCGGATCGAGCGCGGGTAGTAGCGCCACGGCAGCGTCGGGTGCAGGCCGTTGACGATGTGCAGCTCGGTGAGCTGCTCGCTCTCCATCTCCTTGGCGAGCCGCACCGCGTCCTCGATCCGCATCGTGTAGGCGTCCTTCTCCCCCGGCTTGCGCTGGAAGGAGCAGTACGCGCACGACGCCGTGCAGACGTTCGTCATGTTCAGGTGCCGGTTGACGTTGAAGTGGACCACGTCACCGTTCTTCTGGGTCCGGACGTGGTGCGCCAGCCCGCCCAGCCAGGCGAGGTCGTCGCACGCGTACAGCGCGATCCCGTCCTCGCGGCTGAGCCGCTCCCCGGCGACGACCTTCGCCTCCAGTTCCCGCTTCAGACCTGTGTCCACCAACGACTCCTCATCGACTCTGTGTGGGGGCTTGCGAGCGGGGCTCAGTAGAGCCCTTCGGGCGCGGCCGAGGTGACCTGCAGCGGCCGGACGTTCGCGACGGCGTCGCACGGCCAGGCGTCGCCGGCGCGGTGCCGGACCGCCTGGTCGCGCTCCATGATGTTGGGCAGGAAGAGGTCGTCGTGCAGGACGGTGAGGCGCACCCGGCCGGTCTCGCCGTAGCCGACCGTCCGGCGCGGGTCTTCCTTGTCGACGACGGCCATCGTCACCTGCGGGTAGTTGGGCAGGTACGGCAGGATCGCGCCGTCGCGCTCGACCGGCAGGCCCATCGCGCAGCCGAACGTGTTGCCGTACGTCATGCCGATCACCCCGCCCTGCAGCGCCTCGGCGATCTCGGTGTACATCGCCGGGGTGAGCTGGGTGCCGCCCAGCCCGACGCCGTCCAGTCCGGCGACCAGCTCGGGGCGGCGGGAGATGAGCGCCTGCAGGATCGCGGGTGTCGTCTCCAGGTACCGCACCCGGCCGGTCTCCAGCACGTCGGTCATCTGCTCGATGGTGTGCTCGACGTACATGTTCATCTCGACCAGCCGGCTGTCGCGGATCAGCGTCTTGATCCACCGCGGGTCGAGGTCCATCGTGTAGACCGTCGAGTCGTACAGTTCGGCGATCTGGTTCGCGCCGCGCCCGACGATGTGCGGGCCGCTCGGGCAGGCGTACAGCCAGGTCCGGCCCGGTTCGAAGCCGCTGAGCCGCAGCCCCCGCAGCCGCCACGCGGTGTGGTGCTCGGCCATCGCCGTGGTGTGGAAGATGCGGCACGGCTTGCCCGTGGTGCCGCCGGACTCCCAGATCCGCCCGGCGAGGGGCCGCGGCACGTCCGCCGGCACCAGCTGCACCGGGTCCAGCTCGCGCAGCGTCGCCAGGGAGAACGGGCCGAACCACGCCAGGTCGTCGTAGCGGGTGATGTCCATCGGGTCGAACCCGAGGTGCGGGCGGCGGGCCAGCCAGTACGGGCTGCCGGTGACCGGGTCGAAGTGCCGGCGGACCACCCGCACGGTCCACTCGTCGAGGTCGGCGGCGAGCCATGCGTCGGTGAGCGCCGCGGCGGGTTCCATGACGGTCGTCATCGATTCGTCCTTCGGGGTGCCGGATGCGATGGGCCCGGCTGGGATGCACCGGACACGTGGAGACGGGCAGCGGTCGGCGACCGACGCAGTTCTGCTGGTGGCATCGTGCCGTGGCGGAGATTGGGGAAATCACCACACTTGATCCGCTGGGCCGCCGCGGCCGCCACGAACCAGGACAAGCCGTCCCGTCCGGCCGTAAGATCCGCCCATGACCGAGCGGCCGCTGTCGATCGCGTACTCGCCGTGCCCCAACGACACGTTCGTCTTCCACGCGTGGACGCACGGCCTCCTGCCGGGCGCGCCGGCCACGGCCGTCACCCACGCGGACATCGACGTCACCAACCACCTCGCCGGCAGCGACCGGTTCGACGTCATGAAGATCTCCTACGCGGCGCTGCCCGCGTTCCTGGACCGGTTCGCGCTGGTGCCCTGCGGCGGCGCCCTCGGCCGGGGCTGCGGCCCGCTGCTGGTCGCCCGGGCGGCCCGGCCGCCGGCGCGGCTGCACGAGGCGGTCGTCGCCGTGCCGAGCGAGCAGTCCACGGCGTACCTGCTGCTGCGGCTGTGGGCGCGGCAGGCCGTGCCGGGCGGCTTCGCCCGCATCGTGGTCATGCCGTTCCACGAGATCATGCCGGCGGTGCGCGACGGCATGGTCGACGCCGGCCTGATCATCCACGAGGCCCGGTTCACCTACCCCGGCTACGGGCTGGTCGAGCTGGTCGACCTCGGCCGCTTCTGGGAGCAGGACACCGGCCTGCCGATCCCGCTCGGCGCGATCGTGGCCCGCCGCGATCTCGGCGCCGAGCGCATCGCGGCGGTCACCGACGCGGTCCGCGCGTCGGTGCGGCACGCCTGGGCGCACCCCGACGCGTCCGGTGACTACGTCCGCGAGCACGCGCAGGAGCTGGCGCCCGAGGTGACGGCGCAGCACATCGCCCTGTACGTCAACGGCTTCACCGAGGACCTCGGCGACGACGGCCTGGCCGCCGTCCGTGGCCTGCTGGACCGGGCCGCCGCGGCGGGCCTGTGCCCCGCGGTGCCGTCCGGCGCGCTCGACCCGGCCCGACCGTCCCCCGTGTCCTGAGGCAACCCAGCTCCACCTACCCGGAGGTACCCCGCACATGAAGCCGTCCGTCGTGCGCCCGCTCGCCATCCTCGGCGCCGCCGTCCTCGCCCTCGTCGTCTACTTCGTCGCCCGCGCAGCCGCCGGTGAGCTGATAGTCAAGACCGGCGGCAGCGAGCAGACGGTCACCCCGGTCGCGGTCGTCGGCACCGTCGTGCTCGTCGGCCTCCTGGGCTGGGGGCTGCTCGCCCTGCTGGAGAAGCTCACCGCGAAGGGCCGCACCGTCTGGACCGTCGTCGCCGGGGTGTTCCTGGTGCTGTCGCTGCTCGGCCCGCTCGGCGGGACCGACGCCGGCACGAAGCTCTCGCTGGCGCTGCTGCACCTGCTGGTCGGCGCCGTCATCATCATCGGGTTCACCCGGGCGCCACGGCCCGCCTGAGCCCCGCGCCGACCCGGGGCCGCCGGTCCGGTCCGTGCCGGACGGGCGGCACCGACCGGCACCTCGCACCGACCGATGGGACACCGTCATGACACCGCAGCCCGCCGAACCGGACCGCGGCACCGGCGCCGCGCCGGCGCCCGGCGGCCGCCCGGTGCTGCCGGACGTCGAGGCAGCCGCCGTCGTGCTGGTCACCGGCGCGCCCGGCACCGGCAAGACCAGCCTGCTGCGCTCGCCGGCCGGGCCCGGCGTGACGGCGCTGTCGGCGACCTGCACGGAGGCCGACGCCGGGGTGGAGTTCGCCGCGGCCCGGCAGCTGCTGCCGGCGCAGCCGCGCGCCGGGGCCCAGCCGGCACCCGCCGACGGCGGTCACCGCACGGTGCTGGACCTGTACCGGCGCGCGCTGGGCCTGCTCCAGTTCGGCCCGGTGCGGCTCGTCCTGGACGACGCCCACTGGTGCGACCCGGCGACCCTACGCTGGCTGCAGTACCTGCTGCGGCGCTGCACCAGCCGGCCGCTGCAGGTGGTCCTCGCCGTCACGCCCCGCGAGCACCCCGCGCTCGACCCGCTGTTCGCCGACATCCTGGGCAGCCCGCGGCACCTGGTCCTCGACCTCGACGCGCCCGAGCACGCCGGCGCCCAGCCGGGCACCGGCCGGCTGCGGCGCCTCCTGAGCCGCCAGCCGAACCTGCTGCGGGTCGCGGTCGCCGCCGCCGTGCTGCAGCGGCACGACGCCGAGCTCGTCGGCGCGCTGGCGGGGCTGTCGCCGCAACTGACCGTCGCCCGCCTGGCGACGCTGCGCAACACCGGCGTGCTCACCGGCGACCCGGACCGGCCGGTGCCGCCCGGCGTCGCCGCGGAGCTGTTCGCCCTGCTCGCCCCGGACGAGCTGCAGCGGCTGCGGCGGCGGGCGGCGGTCATGCTCGACGACGCCGACGCTCCGGTGCGGCGCGTCGCCGACGTGCTGGTGGACCTCGACGACCTCGACGAGCCGTGGATGCCGCAACGGCTGCGTGAGGCGGCCGCCCTGGCCTACCGGCACGACGCGCCGGCGGCGGTGCGCATCTGGACCCGGCTGCTGGCCGCGCGGCCGCAGTCGCCGGACGCCGCGGTCGACGTGGCCTTCGCGCTGCTCAACGTGGACCCGGCCGCCGCGCTGACGCACGCCCGGCAGGCGTTGCCGCGCACCGCCGACGCCCGCACCAAGGCGCGGGCCGTGGTGTGCCTGGGACTCGCCGCGCTCGTGACGGGGCGTGAGCCGACCGCGCCGTACCTGCTGCACGACGCCATGGAGACGCTGCGCCGCGCCGCCGGGACCGCCCCGACGCTGCAGGACCGCATCCAGCTGGCGACCGTCGAGTCGACGCTGGCCGCCAACGCCGTCATCAACGGCGCCACGTACCACACCGTGCGGTCCCGCATCGGTGACGCGCCGGCCGGCGTCGCGGGTGCCTCGTCCAACCACCGGATGCTCGCCGTGCACGCGCTCGCCACCGCCTACGAGGGCCTCGACGTCGAGCGGGCCACCCGGTACGCCCGGATGGTGCTGGACCGGCCGGTGACCGGCGACAGCTGGGCGCCGCTGATGGCGACCCGGGTGCTGCTGATGGCCGACGACACCGCCGGCGCGCTGGCCGCGGCGAGCCGCCTCGCCGCGCACCACCACGAGCGGGGCGAGCCGTGCGCGGAGGCCGTCGCCCGGGCGACGTGGGCGCGGGTGCTGCTGGAGGTCGGCGAGCTGGAGGCGGCCTGGGCGGAGGCGACCGCGGCGCTGCGGCTGGCCGGCGACGCCGAGTGGGGCGCCGCGACCTGGTCCGCACAGACGATCATCTCGTTGATCAACAGCTCGCAGGCGCGGATCCTCGCCGCCGAGGCGGGGCTGGAGGCGATGCAGGAGCGCACGTCCGACATGCCGCTGTGGGAGCAGGTGCAGGCGATGGGGGCGGGCGCGCTCGCCGCGTACTGGGGCCAGGACCACGACCGGGCGCTGCAGCGGCTGCGGGTCTGCGGGCAGCTCATCGACGACGCCGGGGTCTGCAGCCCGGCGTTCAGCAGCTGGTGGCTGGACGAGATCATCCTGCTCACGGTCCGCGGCCGCGCCCAGGAGGCGCACCTGCGGCTGGAGCAGGTCGAGGAGCAGTGCCGGCGGTGGCCGACCCCGCGGACGTCGGGCATGGCGCTGCTGGCCCGGGCCGCGCTCGCCGAGGACGGCGCCAGGGTCGAGCTGCTGCTCGGCGCCATCGCCGAGCTGGAGCGCTCCCCCGCGCCGCTGCACCAGGTGAAGGCGCAGCTGATGCTCGGTCGGACCCTGACCGTCCTCGGCGACCGCACCGCCGCCCGCCGGCACCTGCGCGACGGCATGGTGCTGTCCAACCGGCTCGGGTACACGATGCTGGCCGCGCACTGCCGCAACGTGCTCAGCTCCGCCGGCGGGCGCACCGGCACGCAGCTAGCCGCCTGCGGCGAGCTGTCCAGCAGTGAGCGGGCCGTCGCGAGCCTGGCCGCGGGCGGCGCGACCAACCGGCAGATCGCCGAGGAGCTGTTCATCTCCATGCGGACCGTCGAGTTCCACCTCACCAACGTGTACCGGCGGCTCGGGATCCGCCGCCGGGACGCCCTGGCCGGCATCGTCGAGCCGACGCCGCTGACCCGCCGCGGCGCCGCGGCGGCCCGCCCGCCCCGTCCGGCGCCGGGCGTCGTGGCCGAGCCCGCCGGCGGTGCGTCGTGACCGCGCCGCCGCTGCCCGCCGCCGGGAACGCCGCCGCGCTGTGGCGCTCGGCGCTGGCCACCGCGGGCCGGGGCACCTTCGACGCGCACACCGGGGCGCTCATCGCCGCCGCGGCCGCCGGCGACCCCGCGGTGCTGCTCGCCGCCGCGGCCGCCGGCGACCCGGCGGTGCTGCTGGCCGCGGTGCGCCGGTGCGGCGCGCACGTGGACCTCGACGGGCTCAACGCCGCCTGCCGCGAGGTGCGGCGCGACCGGGTCGCCGAGCGGCTGGCCCAGCTCTCCGGCCCGCAGCTGCGCTGGCTGCGGATGCGGGCGCTGCTCGGTCCCGGCGTGCCGGAGCGCCTCGCCGCCCGGCTCACGCACGGCCTGCCCGGCTGTCCCGGGCTCGACCCGGCCGACCCGCTCGTCGCCGAGGTGGTGCTCGCCGCGATGGACGGCGCCGAGCGGGCCGCGCTGCGGCGGTACACCGCCGAGGCCGCCAACGACAAAGGGCTGCCGGCGGCGCTCGTGGGCCGGCTGCTGAGCGCCACGGAGCCCGGCTGGCCCGGCTGGGCGCTCGGCGCGCTGCTGGCCGCGGCGGCCGCCGCCGGCACCGAACGGCGCTGGGAGGCGGCGGTGGCGCTGTACGAGCGGGCGCTGCGCGAGCCGGCGGCCGACCCGGTCCGGCCGGCGACCCTGCTGGCGCTCGGCGACGCCCAGCTGAGCGGCGCGCCGGAGGCCGCCGGGCGCACCTACGGCACGGTGCTGCGGACCGCCGCCGGGTCCGCCGCGTCCGGGCTGCGGATGGCGGCCGCCGGCCGGCTGCTGGTCCGCGGCGACGACGAGACCGCCCGGCGGGAGCTGGCCGCCGCCTACCATCACCCGGCGGCAGCGGGGGCGTCGGACACCGAACGGGCGGCCCTCGCGGCCCTGTACTGGCTGGCGGTCGACCGCTCCGGCACGCCGCCGGAGCTTACCTGCGACCGGGTGCCCGCGCCGGACGGCGGGGACCCCGCCGGGCGGGGCGTCGTCGCGTGGCGGGAGGCCGTCGCGGGCGATGACCTGGACGCCGCCCGCGGGCACGCGTTCGCCGCGCTGGACCCGCCGGCGGGCGCCGTGGTGCCACTGCCCGTGCAGGTGGCGGCGGCGCGCACCCTGACCCTGACGGAGGACTTCGCCGCGGCGCAGCGGCGGCTGGACGGGCTCGTCGAGGCGTCCCGTGCCGCCGGTGGTGCCGCCGCCGGGCCGCTCGCCGCCCGCGCCGAGCTGTGGCTGCGCACGGGCCGGCTCGACGACGCCGAGCGCGACCTGCACGACCTGCGCCAGTGCCTGCCGGAGCAGTCCTGGCACCCCAGTGTCCTGCCCAGGCTGCGGGCGCTGCAGCTCATGCAGCTGCTGGCGATGGGCCGGCGGCGGAAGCTCCGCGCGGTGCTGGACGCGCCGCTGCCGCCCGGCTGCGACCGGGGCATCGCCTGGGCGCACCTGCTCTACGCCTGGGCGCTGGCCGAGGCCGCCGACGGTCAGGCCGACGTGGCCGTGCGGATGCTGCACGAGTGCGGCCGGCGGTGCCTGGCCGCCGGGCACCGCAACCCCGCGCTGCTGCCGTGGCGGTCCCAGCTGGCGCTGCTGGAGCACGGCCGCGGCCGCGACACCGTGGCGGCGCCGCTGCTGCGGGCCGAGCGGCTGGCCGCTGAGCGGTGGGGGGCGGCCGGCGCCGTCGCCCTCACCGAGCTGCGCGCGTCGCTGCTGCACCCCGACGCGGTGAGCCGGGCGGACCGGGCGGTGGTGGCGCTGTGGGCCGCGATGCGCGGCAGCTGGTCGGCGGAGACACTGCTGACGCTGGAGCGCGCGGCGGCCGAGCGGCGCGGCTCACCGGCGGCGGACGCGGCCCTGCGTGCCGCCGGCCGGATCGGCCCCGGCCACCGATGGAGCATGCGGGCCGGCGGCAAGGGTCTCGCCCCGGCCGTGAAGAGCACCGCGGCGCGCCGCGACGCCGACCGCCCCGCCGAGGCGCGCACCACGAAGCCCGGCGGGAGTCCGGGCGCGTTGTCCGCGGCGCAGCTGAGGGTCGCCGAGCTGGCCGCGAACGGGCTGTCGAACGCGGCCATCGCCGAGATCCTCGCCATCACCAAGCGCACCGTCGAGCTGCATCTGAGCAACGCGTACCGGACGCTTGGAATATCCGGCAGATCGCAACTTGGCGAGTTGCTAAGTGGCGCGACTGGGGAACACTCTGCGGTGTGCTGATCGAGCGGGATCATGACCGGGATGTGTGTCTTGCCGCGCTGACCCGGCTGCGCCGCGGGCAGGGCGGTGTCCTGGCCGTCGCGGGTGCCCTGGGCGCCGGCAGGTCGGCGTTGCTGCGGCTGGCGGCGGACCTCGCCGCCGGCGGCGGGGTGCCGGTGGTCGCGGCCGCGGCGGACCGCGCCGAGCGGGACCTGCCGCGGAGCCTGGCGTCGCGGCTGTGGCGCGACGTGCGCGCGTCGGCCGCCGGGCGCACCGGCACGCTGCTGGTCACGATCGACGACCTGCAGTGGGCCGACGACGCGAGCCTGGCGTGGCTCACCCGGCTCGACCGGCACGCCGCCCTGGCGGGCGGCCCGGCGGTCCTGGTGGTGCTCGCGGTCCTGGACGGTGACGCGGGCGGCGACCGGCCCGCGGTCCGCGCCGCGCTGGGCCGCGCCGACCGGACGCTGCGACCGGCACCGCTGTCCGTGGCCGGGGTCGAGCGGCTGCTGGCCGGCGCCGGGGCGGACCGGGCCACGGCGCACCGCTGTCACCGGCTCAGCGGCGGCAACCCGTGGCTGGCCCGGGCGCTCGCGGCGGACCTCGCCGGGTGGCCGGAGGGCGCCGGGTGGTGGGGCGGCGCCGGCGCCGAGCCGCCGGACGTCACCCGCCGCGCCTACGAGCCGCTGCTGCGCAGGGTCACCGCCGCGGTCACCGCGCTGCCCGCGGCCCAGTGCGCGTACCTGCTGCACGGCGTGCTGCTGGGCGCCGCCGCGGAGCCCGCCGTCGTCGGCCGGCTCGCCGGGCTCGACGACGTCGACGCCCGCATCGCGGCCCGGGCGCTGCGGGCGACCGGGCTGCACGGCGCCACCCCGCCGCAGCCGTTGCTGGACGCCCTGGTCCGGCAGGTCGTCGGCGCCACCATCTGCCCGGAGTCGTTCGCGGTCGGGCACGGGCAGGTGGCGGAGGCACTGTTGCGGGCGGGCGCGCCCGCCGAGCGCGTCGCGGCGCACCTGGAGCAGGCGATGGTGCTGCCGCCGCACGCGGCGGGCGTGCTGTCCGCCGCCGCGACCTCCGCCCTCGCCCGTCACGACGTGGCCACCGCGGTGCGCCACCTGCGGGTCGCGCTGCGCGGCCTGCCGTCCGGCGGCGCCGAACGCGCCGGGATCCTCGTCGACCTCGCCCTCGCGGAGCGGTGCGCCAACCCGGCGACGCTGGTGCGCCGGGTGCTGCAGGCGCTGCCGGCGCTGCCCGGCGACGACGCGCGGGGCGCCGCCCTGGCCCGGATCCCGCCGATGGCGCTGGTCTCCGGCGGGAGCGCCGCTGTCGAGGCGATCGACGGCGTGCTGCGGCGGCTGGACCCGCGGGCGGCCGGCGCCGAGGCGCTGGCGCACCGGCTGGAGGCGCGGCAGTGGATCGCGGGCTGGCAGGATCCGGTGGTGCTGGCCGGCACGACGGCCCGCCTGCGCGACGCGATGATGCGGCCCCGCACCCCGGCGGAGCGGGAGCTGGCGGCGGTGCTGCTGTTCTGCGCGACCATGTCCGCGGAGCTGTCCGCGCCGGAGCTGGCACCCCTCGCCCAGCTGCTGTTCGAGCACCTGCCGGCCGACCACGACACGCTCGTCTCGGTCGCGCCGCTCCTCGTCGCCGGTGCCGTCGCCGTCGAGCGGGTGCCGGCGCTCGGGCAGTGGCTCGCCGAGGCCCGCCTGGCCTGCGACGCCGCGCCGTGCCGCAGGGTCGCGGCGCAGGTGTACGCGCAGCTGGCGTTCCAGCAGCTGCACACCGGGCAGCCGGCCGCGGCGGCGGCCAGCGCCGCGAACGCGTTCGCCCTGTTCCAGGACGGTCTCGGCGACGACGGGATCAGCGTCGCGATGCTCTTCGCGGTCGCGGCGGCGGTGCCGGACGACCGGCTGCGGCAGCGGGCGGCGGCGCTGTGCCGCCCGGAGCGGGTCACCGCCGAGACCGGCATGCTGCCGATGGTGAGCAGCCTGCTGTACGGCGCGACGCTGTACACCACCGATCCGCAGGCGGCGCTCGTCGCGCTGATCGAGTGCGAGCAGCAGCTGGCCACCCACGGCTGGCGCAACCGGGCGCTCTTCCCGACCGGCACGATGATCGCGCCGCTGCTGTACCGGCTCGGGCGGCACGGCGAGGCCGTCGAGCGCATCGCGGAGGAGCACCGGCTGGCGGCCGCCTGGGGCGCGCCGGCGGCGACGGGCCGGACGCTGCGGGTCTGGGGCGAGCTCAGCGACGGCCGGCGGGCGCTGCGCCTGCTCGACGATGCCGTGGACGTGCTCGAGCACTCCGTGAACGAGCTCGAGCTGGCCCGTGCGCTGCTGGCCCGGGGCACCAGGCTGCTCGCGGCGGGGCGGCGGGGCGCCGGTGACGACCTGCGCCGCGGCGGGCAGCTGGCGGCCACGGCCGGGTTCTCCTGGCTGGCGGAGCCGGCCAGCGTGGCGCTGGAGGCGCACCGTGAGCAGCTGGTGCCCGGGATCGGCTCCTTCACGCCGGCCGAGCGGACCGTCACGGACCTGGTCACCGCCGGCCTGACCAACCAGGCCATCGCCACCCGGCTGGGCATCTCCCAGCGGGCCGTGGAGAAACACCTGACCAGTTGCTACCGGAAACTGGGCGTCACCAACAGGTCCGCACTAAAGGCGGTACTCAGCCAGGTAGTAACCAAAATGTCCGATCTGGCGGTAGAATAGGCTCGTTCGCGTCCAAACAAGCGAAGATCACCGCGGGTAATAGGAACGCCACTGAAAGCATTCCTTGGCCCGTGCCGAGGCGCCGACCGGGCCGCCAGATACACAAGTCAATGCTCAAATTTTTCGCAAGATCGACGTCCGCCTGTACGGCTTACCCGGCGGTCACATCTCGGGCCGAACCGGACTTCGGTCAGGATTCCGTCGCGCTCGGTGCCCGACAGACGCCCCCGCCGCGCCGCACCGGCCGTGTAGACTGGCTCTGACCTGCGTAGTTACCCCGCGGCAGGCGCACCTACGGAAACCATCGCCACCGTGCGTCCCCGCACGGACACGCGGCGACGCGCACTTCGGTCCGCCATACCGAACTAGGCGCACACCTACCACAGTCTTAACTGCCCGATTTGCTCGCGTTGACGCTCGCGGAAAGCCATGCAAGGCTCCCGATGCGAGTTCAAATTTGGAGCATTTGGGAGACGTGTCGATGCTTCTGGTCGGTAATTTGAAGGCAGACGTTCGAGACGCAACTCAGACCGACCCGCTCCACAGGCAAAACAGGAGTGAAACATTGCCGGAACAACACTGCTCCTTTGCGCAGCAGTACCCGGCGCTCGTAGGCGCAAGCGAATACGGCGAGCTGTTTCTGTCCATTGTCGAAAGGACCGGGGTCGGCCTCGCCGTCCTCAATCCGCAACTTCGTATCCAGCAGACGAACGAGGCGTTACTGGAGCACTGCGGCCAGCCGCGCTTCGACCTGCACGGATTCGACTTCTCCGAACTGCTGCACCCGAGCGTGCGCCAGCACATGCGGCGACAGTTCGAGCGGCTTCTCACCGGCCGCAGCGGCCGATTCGTGGAACACCTCGCCGCGCTGTGGGCGACCCGCACGGCCTTCACCGGCTCACTCACCGGAATGGCCGTGCAGGGCGACGCCGGGCAGCTGAAGACAATCGTCGTCCTGGTCGCTCCGGACAAGGGCGAGGACGACCGGCGGGTGCTCATCAGCCCCAACAAGATCCTGACCGAGATCAATGCGAAGATCCTCGAGGGAGTGGCCACCGGTGTCCCCACCGTGCAACTGGCCGCGAAGCTGTATCTGAGTCGGCAGGGAATCGAGTACCACGTCAGCAACATGCTGCGGCAGTTCAAGGTGCCGAACCGGGCGGCGCTGGTGTCGAAGGCCTACTCGATGGGTCTGTTCGGGGTCGGCTCGTGGCCGCCCAAGGTGCTGAGCGAGTACGTGCGGCGCTGAGCACGGGACCTCACGGGGCATCGAACGGCCGGGACGGGCATCCGTCCCGGCCGTTGCCGTGTGCGCGCCGCCGTCCACTGAGGACACCCCGGTGGCGGCATCCCCGGGGATGCCGCCGCCGGGCACCGGTCAGGTGAGGCCGAGCTCGCGGTCGATCAGGTCGAACATCGCCTCGTCGTCGGCGTCGTCCAGCCCGTCCCCCGGCCCGTCCCCGGGTCCGTCCGCCGGCCCGTCGTCCCAGCGGCGCAGCAGGTTGCGCAGCCGGTCGGCGACCCGCCGCCGGGTGTCCGGGTCCACGTCGCCGGCGGGCAGCGCCGCCGCGAGCGCGTCCAGCGCCGCCAGGGGGTCGTCACCGCCGTCGGGCGCGAGCGCCGTGTTGAGGTGCCGGGCGAGCGCCGCCGGCGTCGGGTGGTCGAACACCACCGTCACCGGCAGGCGCAGCCCGGTCACCGCGGTGAGCTTGTTGCGCAGGTCGACCGCGGTCAGCGAGTCGAAGCCGAGCTCCCGGAACGGTCGCGACGCGGGGACCGCGTCCGGGGTGGCGTGGCCGAGGGTGCCCGCGGCGTGGCTGCGGACCAGGTGCACCAGCTCCCGCTGCCGCTCGTCGGCGGCGAGGCCGAGCAGCCGCCGCGCCGGCTCCGGCCGCTGCCCGCCGGGCTCCGGCTCACCGGTGGCGGTGGCCGCGGCGGCGGGGGACGCCTCGGGCAGCCCGTCCAGCAGCGGTCGGTGCCGCGCCATCGAGTACAGCGCGGCGAACCTGGGCCAGTCGACGCGGGCCACGACCAGCGCCGCCGCACCGTGCTCGACCGCGTCGCGCAGCGCCGCGACCGCGTGCCGCGGGTCCATGCCGAGGACCCCGTGCCCGGCGAGCCGCGCGGACTCGCCCGCGTCGACCATGCCGCCGGTCTCCCAGGCGCCCCACGCGATGCAGGTCGCGGCCTGGCCGCGGTGCCGCCGGTGCCGGGCCAGCGCCTCGAGGTAGGCGTTGCCCGCCGCGTACGCCGCCTGGCCGAGGTTGCCCCAGACGCCGGCGCCGGAGGAGAACATGACGAACGCGTCGAGCGGGACCGCCGCCAGCAGCGCGTCCAGGTTCGCCGCCCCGGCGGCCTTGCCCCGCAGGACCGCGGCCATGTCCTCGAGGTCCGTGCCGGTCAGCGGCCGCTCCTGCCCGGGCACCCCGGCCGCGTGCACCACCGCGGTGAGCGGCGCGCCCGCCGGCAGGTCGGCCAGCAGCCGGCGCAGCGCCTCGCGGTCACCGACGTCGCAGGCCACCACGGTCGCCTCGGCGCCGAGCGTGGCGAGCTCGGCGACGAGCTGCGCGGCGCCGGGCGCCGCCATCCCGCGGCGGCTGGTCAGCACCAGCCGGGTCGCGCCGGCCCGGGCGAGCCAGCGGGCCACGTGCCCGCCGAGCGCCCCGGTGCCGCCGGTCACCAGCACCGTGCCACGCGGGCGCCACGGCCGGCGCGGCCCGTCGGCGGCGAGCGGGGCGCGGGCCAGCCGGCGGCCGTAGATCCCGTCGGCGCGGATCGCGACCTGGTCCTCGTCACCGATGCCGGCCAGCACGGCGCACAGCCGCGCGGCCGCCGCGCCGTCCACCGTGGACGGCAGGTCGACCAGGCCGCCCCAGCCGTCCGGGTCGTCGAGACCGGCGACCACGCCCAGGCCCCACACCTGCGCCTGGACGGGGCGGTGCAGCAGGTCGCCGGCGCCGACGGAGACCGCCCCGCCGGTCACGCACCACAGCTTCGCGCCGACACCCTCGTCGTGCAGTGCCTGCACCAGGCCGACGGTGGCGGCCAGGCCGGCGGGCAGCTCCGGCACCGCGCGGTGCGGCGCCTCGTCCCAGGCGAGCAGCGACACCACGCCGTCGACCGCAGCGTCCGCGAGTGGGCGCAGCCGCTCGGCGATCCTGCCCCGGTCGGCCTCGCCCGGCGGCAGCCGCAGCAGCCGGGCCTGGGCGCCGTGCGCGGCGAGCGCGGCGAGGACCGCGTCGGCCGGGCCGTCGACGGTGCCTGGTTGGTCGTCGCCGGCCGCCACGACCAGCCAGCGGCCGGTGAGCGCGACGGTGACGGGCTCGGCGAGCGGGTCCCAGCGCACGGCGTACCGCAGCTCGTCGACGGCGGCCCGCACCGCGGCCTCCTCGTGCCAGGTGCGCAGCGCCGGCAGGACGGCGGCGAGCGCGGCGGGGTCGGCCGACGTGGCACCGGCCAGGCCGGCGACGTCGCCGCGCCGGACCGCGGCCCAGAACCGCTCGTCGGCGGGCGCCCCGGCGGCCGGCGCGGTGCCGGCCGGTGTGTCGAGCCAGAAGCGGCGCCGCTGGTAGGCGTACGTCGGCAGGTCCACGACCGTGCGGCCGGTGCCGAGCAGCGGTGTGAAGTCGACCGCGCCGCCGCGCACGTACAGCTCCGCGACGGAGCGGGCGAAACGGTCGGGTCCGCCGTCGCCGCGGCGCAGCGACCCGACGACCACGCAGGCGCCGTCGGTGCTGGCGTCGGCGGTCTCCTGGACCGGCACGGTGAGCACCGGGTGCGGACTGCACTCCACGAACGCCCGGTAGCCGTCCTCGACGAGCCGCTGCACGCACTCGGCGAACCGGACCGGCTCGCGCAGGTTGCGGTACCAGTAGCCGGCGTCCAGCTGCGGGCCCGCGAGCCACTCCCCCGTCGCGGTCGACAGCATCGGCACCGTGCCGGGGACGCCGCGGACCGGGGCGAGCGCCTCGCGCAGCGCCGCCTCGATCGACTCGACCTGCGGCGAGTGCGACGCGTAGTCGACCTCGACGAGCCGGGCCCGCACCCCGTCGGCGGCGCAGCCGGCGACGAACCCGTGCACGGCGGCGACGTCGCCGGCGACGACGACCGCCGTCGGCGCGTTGACCACGGCGACGCTGACCCCGCCGGCGCCGGCGGCGGCGATGCGGTCCCGCACGGCGGCGACCGGCAGCGCGACCGAGGCCATCGCTCCCCCGCCGGCCAGCGCGACGATCGCCTTGCTGCGCTCCGCGACGATCCGGGCGGCGTCGGGCAGGCTGAGCATCCCGGCGACGTACGCGGCGGCGATCTCGCCCTGCGAGTGGCCGACGACGGCGTCGGGCCGCACCCCGTACGAGCGCCACAGCGCGGCCAGGGAGACCATCACCGCCCACGACGCGGGCTGCACGACGTCGACCCGGTCGAGGCCGGGCGCACCGTCCTCACCGCGCAGGACCGCGGTCAGGGACCAGTCCACGAACGGCGCCAGGGCCTCCTCGCACGCCCGCACCGACGCGGCGAAGACCGGCGCGGCGTCGAGCAGGCCGGCCGCCATCCCGGTCCACTGGGCGCCCTGGCCGGGGAAGACGAACACGATCCGGCCGTCGACGTCGGCGACGCCGCGCACGACGCCGTCCTGCCCGGCGGTCGCGTCGCCGGCCGCGAGCGCGGCGAGCCCTTCCAGGACGCCGGCGCGGTCGCGGCCGAGGACGACGGCGCGGTGCGGCAGGGCGGCCCGCGTGGTGAGCAGCGACCACGCGACGTCGGCGAGGTCCGCCGCGGCGCCGGTACGGTGCTGCGGCCCGTCGACCATCTCCCGCAGCCTGCCCGCCTGGGCGGCGAGCGCCGCGGCGCCGTGCGCGGAGACCACCACCGGCACCGGCCCGCCGGCGACCGGCGGCTCGAACGCGGCTGCCTCGGCGGCGGCCGGATCGGCGGGTCCGGCGGTGGGTCCGGCGGTGGGTTCGGCGGTGGGTTCGGCGGTGGGTTCGGCGGTGGGTTCGGCGGTGGGTTCGGCGGTCGCGGGTTCGGTGGCGGGTGGCGGCGGCGGCGGCGCTGCGGCGGGTGGCTCCTCCAGGATCACGTGGGCGTTGGTGCCGCTGATGCCGAAGGACGACACCCCGGCGCGGCGGGGCCGCCCGCCCGTCGGCCACGGCCGGGCCCGGTCCAGCAGCCGTACGGTGCCGGACGACCAGTCGACGTGCGGCGACGGCTCGTCGGCGTGCAGGGTCCTGGGCAGCATCCCGTGCTCCATCGCCAGGACCATCTTGATGACGCCGCCGATGCCGGCCGCCGTCTGCGTGTGCCCGACGTTGGACTTCAGCGAGCCCAGCCACAGCGGCTGCGCCGGGTCGCGGCCGGCGCCGTACGTGGCGAGCAGCGCCTGCGCCTCGATCGGGTCGCCGAGCAGGGTGCCGGTGCCGTGGCCCTCGACGGCGTCGACGTCGGCGGGGCCGAGGCCGGCGTCGGCGAGGGCGGCGCGGATCACCCGCTGCTGCGAGGGGCCGTTGGGTGCGGTGAGGCCGTTGGAGGCGCCGTCGGAGTTGACCGCGCTGCCGCGCACCACGGCCAGGACCCGGTGACCGTTGGCTCGGGCGTCGGACAGCCGCTCCAGCATCAGCATGCCGGCGCCCTCGGCGAGGCCGAACCCGTCGGCGCCGGCGCCGAACGCCTTGCACCGCCCGTCGCGGGCGAGGCCGCGCTGGCGGCTGAAGCCGACGAACTGGGCCGGGGTCGACATCACCATCGCGGCGCCGGCGAGGGCCAGGTCGCACTCGCCGCGGCGCAGCGACTCCACCGCCAGGTGCAGCGCGACCAGCGACGAGGAGCACGCGGTGTCGACGGTGACCGCCGGGCCTTCCAGTCCCAGCACGTAGCTGACCCGGCCAGACGCGACGCTCGACGCGCCGCCGGTGACGAGGTAGCCCTCCAGGCCCTCGGTGCCCCGCCCGCCGGCCTGCAGCCGGGAGCCGTACGCCTGGTCGGCCATGCCGACGAAGACGCCGGTCCGGCTGTCGCGCAGCGACGTCGGGGCGATCCGGGCGTGTTCGGTGGCGTCCCAGGCGACCTCGAGCAGCAGCCGCTGCTGCGGGTCCATGGCGACCGCCTCGCGGGGGCTGATGCCGAACGCCTCGGGGTCGAAGTCCGCCGCGTCGTAGAGGAAGCCGCCGCGCCGCACGTACGTGGTGCCGGCGTGGTCGGGGTCCGGGTCGTAGAGGGCGGCGAGGTCCCAGCCCCGGTCGGTGGGCATCCCGCCGACGGCGTCGACCTCGTCCGCGACGACCCGCCACAGGTCCTGCGGGCCGCGCACGCCGCCCGGGTACCGGCAGCCGATGCCGACGATGACGACCGGGTCGTCGCGGTCGACGGCGGCGACGGGCACCGCCGCGGGCGCCGCACCGGCCGTGCCGAACAGCTCGGCGTGCAGGAACCGGGCCAGGTGCGCCGGGGTCGGGTGGTCGAACACCGCGGTGGCGGGCAGGCGCAGCCCGGTCGCGGCGTTGAGCCCGTTCCGCAGCTCGACCGCCGACAGCGAGTCGAAGCCGAGCTCCATGAAGGCCCGGGAGCTCTCGACGGTGGCCGTGGACGCGTGCCCGAGAACCCGGGCCACCTGGCCCCGGACCAGGTCGAGCAGGGCCCGGTCCCGCTCGGCGGCGCCGAGCCCGGCCAGGCGGCGGGCGAGGTCGCCGCCGGCCGCCGCACCGCCCGGCGCGGCCGGCTCCTGCTGCGGCCGGCGCAGCTGCGGCAGCGCGCTGATGAGCGGGCTGGGCCGGGCGCTGCCGAAGACGGCGGCGAAGCGCTCCCAGTCGACGTCGGCGACCGCGACGGCGGTGTCGTCGTGGTCGAGCGCCTGCTGCAGGGCGTGCATCGCCGGCTCGGGGTCGATGAGCGGGACGCCGCGGCGGCGCAGCGTGTCGGCGAGGGAGTCGGCGATCATGCCGCCACCGGCCCACGGGCCCCACGCGATCGAGTGGGCGGCGACGCCGTCGGCGCGCTGCTGCTCGGCGAGGGCGTCGAGGTGGGCGTTCGCGGCCGCGTACGCGCCGTGGTCGGCGACGCCCCAGACGGCGGCGATCGAGGAGAAGTAGACGACGGCCTCGAGGGTGGCGCGGTCCAGCAGGGCGTCCAGGTGCAGCGCGCCGGCGACCTTCCCGGCGGCGACGGCCGCCATCCCGTCGACGGTCAGGTCGGGCAGTGCGGCCAGGTCGGCGACGCCGGCGGTATGCATGACGGCGGTGATCGGCTCGCCCTGCCCGGCGCAGCCGGCGACGAGCGCCGCGACGGCGTCGCGGTCGGCGACGTCGCAGGCGACCACCGTCGCCGCGCAGCCGGCGGCGGCGAGCTCGGCGACGAGGGCGTCCGCGCCGGGTGCGTCCGCGCCGCGGCGGCTGGTGAGCACCAGCCGGCGGGCGCCGGCCGCGGCGAGCCAGCGGGCCACGTGCCCGCCGAGCGCGCCGGTGCCGCCGGTGACCAGGACGGTCCCGGACGGGCGCCAGGTGCGGGCGGGTGCCGCGGTGCCGGTCCCGGCCGGCACCAGCCGCCGGCCGAGGACGGCGGTGGCCCGCACCGCGACCTGGTCCTCGCCCGCGAGCGCGCCGCCCCCGGCGAGCACCGCGCACAGCCTGGCGGCGGCGCGGTCGTCGAGGTCGGTGGCCGGCAGGTCGATGAGGCCGCCCCAGGTGCGCGGGTGCTCCAGGGCCGCGACCCGGCCGAGGCCCCACGTCTGCGCCTGCGCGGGCGCGGCGGGCCGCTCGCCGTCGACGGCGACCGCGCCGCGGGTCACGCACCACAGCGGCGCGGCGACGCCGAGGTCGGCGAGGGCCTGCACGAGCAGCAGGGTGCCGGCCGCGCCGGCGGGCACCGGGGTGGGTGTGCCGTCGTCGCCGGTGGCGAGCAGCGACAGCACCCCGGCGACGGGGGCGGGCAGCGCCTCGCGGAGCAGGGCGGCGAGGGCCGGGCGGTCGGTGCCGGGCAGGTCGACGGCGAGGGGGCGCACGGTCGCGCCGTGCGCGGTCAGCGCCGCCGCGACGGCCTCGGTGAGCGTCCCGGTGGTCGGCGTGTCCGGGTGCACCAGCAGCCAGTCGCCGGTGAGCGTGGCGGCGGCCGGCTCGGGCAGCGCGTCCCAGCGGATCTTGTACCGCCACCCGTCGACCGTGCCGCGGACGGCCCGCCGCTCGTGCCAGGTGCGCAGGGCGGGCAGCACGGTGGCGACGGCGCCGGCGTCGGTGGCGAGGACCCCGGCGAGCCCGGCCGCGTCGCCGGTTTCGACGGCAGCCCAGAACTCGGCGTCGACGGCGCCGGCCGGGCCCGTGGCCGTCGGGTCCTGCAGCAGCGGCGCCTCCAGCCAGTACCGCTGCCGCTGGAACGCGTACGTGGGCAGGTCGACGGTGCGCGGGGCGGGGCCGAAGACGCCGGTCCAGTCGACGGCCGCGCCGTGCGCCCAGACGGCGCCGAGCGCGGCGAGGAACCGGTCCCGGCCGCCGTCGTCGCGGCGCAGGGTCCCGGTGACGAACGCGTCGGCGGCGGCGGCCTCCAGCGTCTCCTGGATGCCGACGGTGAGCACCGGGTGGGCGCTGACCTCGATGAACGTGGTGACGCCCGCCTCGGCGAGGTCGCGGACGGCGCCGGCGAACTCGACGGTGTGGCGCAGGTTGCGGTACCAGTACCCGGCGTCGCCGACGGTCACGCCGTCGAGGTCGGCGCCGACCGTCGAGTGCATCGGCACCCGTGCCGGCCGGGGCGCCACCGGGCCGAGCACCTCCAGGAGCCGGTCCCGGATCGCCTCCACCTGCACGCCGTGGGAGGCGTAGTCGACGTCGACGCGCTTCGTCCGTACACCTGCCGCCGCACACACCGCGGTGAGCTCGTCCAGCGCGCCGGGCTCGCCGGACACCACCGTGGACGTGGTGCCGTTGACCGCCGCGACGCCGATCCGGCCGGCCCACGGGGCGAGCCGCCGGGCGACGTCGCCGGCGGGCTCCGCCACCGACAGCATGCCGCCCCCGCCGGCCAGCGCCGACAGGGCCTGGCTGCGCAGCGTCACGACCCGGGCGGCGTCGTCGAGGGAGAGGACCCCGGCGACGTACGCGGCGGCGATCTCACCCTGGGAGTGCCCGACGACGGCGTCGGGTTCGACGCCGGCGGCCCGCCAGGCAGCGGCGAGCGCGACCATCACCGCGAACAGCACCGGCTGGACGACGTCGACCCGGCCGAGCGGGGCCGCGCCGGGCGCGCCGCGCAGGACGCCGGTGAGCGACCAGTCCACGTACGGGGCGAACGCCGCCTCGCACGACGCGATCGTCGCGGCGAACGCCGGGTCGGTGTCCAGCAGGCGCACGGCCATGCCGGGCCACTGCGAGCCCTGGCCGGGGAACACGAAGGCGACCTTGCCGCCGGGGCGGGCGGCGGCGCCCGGCGCGGTGCCGTCGGCGAGCTGCCGCAGCTGCGCGCGGACGCTGTCGTGGTCGGCGCCGACGACCGCGGCGCGGTGCGACAGGGCGGCCCGGGTGCTGGCCAGCGACCAGCCGACGGCGGCGAGGTCGAGCCGCGGGTGGGCGTCGAGGTGCGCGGCGAGCCGGCCGGCCTGCGCCCGCAGCGCCGCGTCGCCGCGCCCGGAGACCACGATCGGCACCGGCCCGGCCGCGACCGGCGCGGACTCCGCAGACACGGACTCCGCAAGGCCTGGCTCCACCGACGCGGGCTCCACGAGGTCGGTGTCCGCCGCGGCCGGGGCCTCCAGGATCACGTGCGCGTTGGTGCCGGAGACGCCGAACGACGACACGGCGGCGCGGCGTGGGCGGCCGGTCCGCGGCCACGGGACCACCTCGCGCAACAGCTCGACCCGGCCGGCGGACCAGTCGACGTGGGTGGAGGGCGCCGAGACGTGCAGGGTCCGCGGCAGCACGCCGTGCCGCATCGCGAGGATCATCTTGATGACGCCGCCGACACCGGCGGCGGCCTGGGTGTGCCCGACGTTCGACTTGAGCGACCCCAGCCACAGCGGGTCGCGGTCGTCGCGCCCCCGGCCGTAGGTGGCGAGGATCGCCTGCGCCTCGATCGGGTCGCCGAGGGCCGTGCCGGTGCCGTGCGCCTCGACGGCGTCGACGTCGCCCGGTGCCAGCCCGGCGTCGGCGAGCGCAGCGCGGATGACCCGCTGCTGCGACGGGCCGTTCGGCGCGGTCAGCCCGTTGGACGCGCCGTCCTGGTTGAGCGCGGAGCCGCGCACCACGGCGAGGACCCGGTGGCCGCGGGCCCGCGCGGTGGACAGCCGCTCCAGCACGAGCATGCCGGCGCCCTCGCCCCAGCCGGTCCCGTCGGCGTCGTCGGAGAACGCCTTGCAGCGCCCGTCCGGTGACAGTCCCCGCTTGCGGCTGAACTCCATCAGCACGCCGGGGGTCGACATGACGGTGACGCCGCCGACGAGGGCCAGCTCGCACTCGCCGCCGCGCAGCGCCCGCGTCGCCAGGTGCAGCGCGACGAGCGACGACGAGCAGGCGGTGTCGACGGTGACCGCCTGCCCCTCCAGGCCGAGGGTGTAGGCGACCCGGCCGGACGCGACGCTGGTGAGGCTGCCGGTCAGCAGGTAGCCGTGCATGCCGTCGGCGGGGCGGTGCAGTGCCGGGCCGTAGTGGGTGTAGGGCACGCCGACGTAGACGCCGCCGGGCCGGCCGGCCATCGACAGCGGGTCGATGCGGGCCGACTCGAGGGCCTCCCACGCGACCTCCAGCAGCAGCCGCTGCTGCGGGTCCATGCCGAGCGCCTCGCGCGGGCTGATGCCGAAGAACGCCGGGTCGAACTCGGCGGCGTCGTGCAGGAACGAGCCGTGCCGGGTGCAGCACCGGCCGACCGCGTCGGGGTCCGGGTCGTAGAGGTCGGCCGGCCAGCCGCGGTCGGTCGGGAACGTCGTCACCGCGTCGGCGCCGGCCGCCACGAGCCGCCACAGCGCCTCCGGGGTGTCGACGCCGCCCGCGTACCGGCAGCTCATGCCGACGATGACGACCGGGTCGCCGGCGTCGGCGGCGGCCGGGGCCGGCCCGTCGCGGGACTCGTCGCGGGCCTCGCCGAGCAGCTCGGCGCGCAGGAACGCGGCGACGGCGGCCGGGGTCGGGTAGTCGAACAGCAGGGTGGCGGGGATGCGCACGCCGGTGGCCGCGGCGAGCTCCTCCCGCAGCCGGGTGCCGATGGCCCGGTACACACCGAGCTGCCGGAAGGCGAGCCCGGCCGCGACCGGTCCCGGCTTGCCGGTGGCGGCGACGACCGCGGCGCGGACCAGGTCGAGCAGTATCCGGTCCCGGTCGGCGTCGCCCGCGGCGCGCAGCCGCGAAACCAACGAGGGCTGATCGTCGAGGGAGCGCTCGGGCGCCATGGGCTGCACCGCCTTCGGTGAGGGGCCCGCGGCCCGGGCGGGCCGCGGCGGTTCGCGGGACGGGACGCTCAGACGTCCTGGTGTTCCATGGCGCGGCGCAGGCTCAGCGGCCGCATGTCGGTCCACACCTCGTCGACGTGGGCGAGGCACTCGTCCTTCGTGCCGACGAAGCCGGTCTCCCGCCAGCCGGCGGGCACGTCGCGGCCGTCGGGCCAGATCGAGTACTGCTCCTCGTCGTTGACCACCACGCTGTAGCGGCGGGTCTCGTCGTCGTCGGCCATGTCGGTGTCCTTCCCTGGGTCGGGTGGGTCGGGGGGGGTGGTCAGCGCAGGGCGAGCTCGTCGGCGAGCCGGCCGAGGACGAGCTCGGCGTGGCCGAGGACCGCGAAGTGGTCGCCGGGCAGCACCCGGCGGTCGAAGCGGCCGGTGGTCACCGCCGCCCAGCCGTCGACGTCCTCGGGGCCGCTGATGGTGTCGCCGGCGCCGACGTAGGCGCTGACGGGGCAGGTGAGCGGCGGCCCGGGCGCGGGGACGTAGCCCTCGACCATCGCCATGTCGGCCCGCAGCACCGGCAGGTAGATCGCGGCGACCTGCGGGTCGTCGAGCACCTCGGCGGGGATGCCGCCGTGCCGGGCCTGCATCGCCCGGCCGAACTCGAGGTCCGGCAGGTGGCTCAGCGGCGGCATCAGGGCGGCGCCGCCGGGCGGTTTCGCCCCGGCGACCACCAGCCGGGTCGGGGACAGCAGGTAGTCGCGGCGCAGGTGCCGGGCCAGCTCGTACGCGACGAGCGCGCCCATGCTGTTGCCCAGCAACGCGAACGGCACGTCCAGCGCCGGCAGCAGCGCGTCGGCGAGGTCGGGGACGAGGTCGACGACGCCGGTCGGCAGCGGCTCACCGAAGCGGGACTCGCGGCCGGGCAGCTGGACCGGGCACACCTCCAGCCCGTACGGCAGGTGCTGCTGCCAGGTCCGGAACGCCGACGCGGCGCCGCCGGCGTGCGGGAAGCAGAACACCCGCAGCACGGTGTCGCCCGCGCGCCGCCGGTTCGGCAGCCAGGGGTTGGGCATGAGGTCACTCACCAGCGGTCACCGTCTTCGCGGAGGCGTTGCGGACATCGAAGGGGCGGCAGCAGCGGGCCTGCGGGTCGGCGACGACCTCGGCGAGCAGCGCCGTGTACCGCTCGGCGAGCCGGGCGACGGTCGCGTCGTCGAACAGGTCCACGCTGTACTCGAGCAGGCCGTCGACGCCGAGGCAGGCGCCGTCGGGGCCGAGCCGCTCCCGCAGCATCAGGTTGAGGTCGAACTTCGCCGTCGTCGACGGGGCCGGCTCGATCCGCATCCGCAGGCCGGGCAGCTCCAGCGCGCCGCGGTCGGTGTCGTCGGCGACGATCATCACCTGGAACAGGGGGTGCCGGGCGCCGGACCTCGCCGGGTTCAGCGCCCGCACCAGGTGGTCGAACGGCACGTCCTGGTGGGCGTAGGCGGCGAGGTTCCAGTCGCGGACCCGGGCGAGCAGCTCGGTGAAGGCCGGGTCGCCGGAGGTGTCGGTGCGCAGCACGACGGTGTTGACGAAGATGCCGACGAGGTCGTCGAGGGCCGGGTCGGTGCGGCCGGCGGCGGGCGTGCCGAGCGGGATGTCGGTGCCGGCGCCGGCGCCGGTGAGCAGCGCGGCGAGGGCCGCCTGAGCGACCATGAAGACGCTGGCCCGGTGCCCGCGGGCGAGCGTCGCCATGCCGTCGTGGACCGCGGCGGGCACGGTGAAGCGGACGCCGCGGCCGGCGGAGCTCGGCACGGCGGGGCGCGGCCGGTCGAACGGCAGCGCCAGCTCCGCCGGAGCCTTGGCGAGGGCCCGCCGCCAGTAGGCGGTCTGCCGCGACAGCACGCTGCGCGGGTCGCGCGGGTCGCCGAGCAGCCGCTGCTGCCACAGGGTGTAGTCGGCGTACTGGGCCGGCAGCGGCTCCCACCGGACCCGGTTGCCGGCGGCCCTGGCGGCGTAGGCGTGCGCGAGGTCCGTGGCGAGCGGCACCATCGACCAGCCGTCGCAGGCGATGTGGTGCAGCACCAGGCTCAGCACGTGCTCGCCGGGGCCCGCCGGCAGCAGCCAGGCGCGCACCGGCAGGTCCTGCTCGAGGCGGAAGGTGGTGGCGGCGGCGCCGGCCAGCGCGGCGTCGACGTCCCCGCCGTCGGTGACGGTGAGGTCCACCGCGGCGTCGGCCGCCGGCACGATCCGCTGGGCGGCGACGCCGTCGACCTCGACGACCGTGGTGCGCAGGCTCTCGTGCCGGGCGACGACGTCGCGCAGCGCCCCGGCGAGGGCGGCGGTGTCCAGGGTGCCGGTGAGCCGGATCGTCAGCGGCACGTTGTACGTGGCGCTGGGGCCGGTCAGCCGGTACAGGAACCACAGGCGCTGCTGGGCGAAGGACAGCGGCACCAGGTCGGGCCGCGGCGCGGCGACCAGCGGCGGCCGGGTGCTGCCGGCCGCGCCGTCGAGGCGGGCCGTGAGCAGGGCCGGGGTCGGCGCCTCGAAGACCGCCCGGACCGGCACCTCGACGCCGAGGTCGGCGCGGAGGCGGGCGACGAGCCGGGTGGCGAGCATGGAGTGGCCGCCGAGGGTGAAGAAGTCGTCCTCGACGCCGATGCCGGCCCGGTCCAGGACCTCCTCCCAGACCCGCAGCATGGCGGCCTCGGCGGGGGTGCGCGGCGCCACGTAGGTGGCGCTGACCGGCTGCAGCGGCGTCTCCGCCAGGGCCCGCTCGTCGGTCTTGCCGCTGGTCAGCGCCGGCAGCGCGGGCATGGGCACGAGCCGGGCCGGCACCATGGCCGCCGGCAGCACCGCCCGCAGCCGTCTGAGCAGGGCTGCGGCCTGCGGTGCCGGGGCGGTGCCGTGGGCGACGTACCCGACGAGCGCCGGTTCCCCGTCGATCCGGCGCACGAGCACGGCCGCGTCGAGGACGCCGGGCAGTTCCCGCAGCGCCGCGGCGACCTCACCGGGCTCGATCCGCACGCCGCGCAGCTTCACCTGGGTGTCGGTGCGGCGCAGGAACAGCAGCTGCCCGTCGTCGCTCCAGCGGACCAGGTCGCCGGTGCGGTACAGCCGCGTGCCGGGCGGGCCGAACGGGTCGGGGACGAACGCGGCGGCGGTCGCGCCGGGCCGGTCGAGGTAGCCGTGGGCGAGCCCGGCCCCGGCGAGGTACAGCTCACCGGCGGCGCCCGGCGGGACCGGCCGGAGCCGCTCGTCGAGCACGTAGGCGCGGGCGTTGCGGATCGGCCGGCCGATCGGCACGTGGCGCGGCAGCGGGCCGCGGCGGGTCCGCCAGGCGGTCGCCTCGATCGCCGTCTCGGTCGGCCCGTACAGGTTGAGCAGCTCGACGTCGAGCAGGTCCAGGCAGCGGCCGGCGAGCTCGGCGGGCAGCGCCTCGCCGCCGCAGAGGACGCGGCGCAGGGTCGTACACCGGCCGGCGTCGATGACGTCGAGGAACTGCCGCAGCGTGGTCGGCACGAACTTCACGGACGTCACCGCGAAGTCCTCGATCGTGCGGGCCAGGTAGTGCGGGTCGCGGTGCCCGTCGGGGTCGGCCAGGACGACGGTCGCGCCGGCGGCGAGTGTGCCGAACAGCTCCAGCAGCGCCGGGTCGAAGGTGAGCGGGGTCTTGAACAGCACCCGGTCGGACGGGGTGACGGGGGCGGTGTCGACGTACCAGCGCAGGGTGTTGACGACCGCCTGGTGCGGCACGACGACGCCCTTCGGCCGGCCGGTGGAGCCGGACGTGTACAGCACGTACGCCTCGTCGGCCGGCAGCGGCGCGGCGGGCGGCAGCGCGGGCGCGGCGAGGTCGCCGGTGTCGGCGGCGAGCACGACCGGGCCGTCGGGCAGCAGGTCGCGGTGCGCCGCGTCGGTGACCGTGACGGCGGGCCGGGCGTCCCGCAACAGCACCGCGATACGGGCCGCGGGCGCGTCGAGGTCGACGGGCACGAACGCCGCGCCGGCCCGGCCGGCGGCAATCGCCGCCACGACCAGGTCCGCGCCGCGGGGCAGGGCCAGGGCGACCCGCCCGTCGCGGCCGGCGCCGGCGGCGCGCAGCCGGGCGGCGAGCCGGTCGGCGCGCGCGTCCAGTTCCGCGTAGGTGACCCGGCCGCCGGCGCCGTCGAGGGCGACCGCCTGCGGGGTCTTCCGGACCTGCGCCGCGACGAGGTCCGGCAGCGTCGTCGGGCCCTGCGGCGGCAGCGGGGGCGCGCCCGCCCAGGTGTGCAGGACCAGGTCGCGTTCGGCGGGGTCCGTCACGTCCAGGTCGGCGCAGCGCACGTCGGGGTCCGCGGCGACGGCGGTGAGGACCCGCACGAGGCGGCCGGCGAGCCGGGTGGCGTCGGCGTGGTCGAACCGGTCGGTGCGGTAGCGCAGGTCGGCGCGGATGCCGTCGCAGTGCCCACCGGGGCCGTACCGCTCCCGCAGCACCAGGACCAGGTCGAACTTGGCGGTCGTCGGCGGTGCCGGCTCCTCGCTGACCCGCAGGCCGGGCAGCTCGGCGTGCACCTGCTCGGTGCCGTCGGCGACCAGCATCACCTGGAACAGCGGGTGGCGGCCCTCGACCCGGGGCGGGTTCAGGGCGAGCACCAGGTGCTCGAACGGGACGTCCTGGTGCGCGTACGCGGCCAGGTCGGTGTCGCGGACCCGGTCCAGCAGCTGCCGGAAGGTCGGGTCGCCGGAGGTGTCGGTGCGCAGCACGAGGGTGTTGACGAAGAAGCCGACGAGGTCGTCGAGGGCGTCGTCGAGGCGGCCGGCGACGGGGCTGCCGATGGGGATGTCGGTGCCGGCGCCGAGCGCGGTGAGCAGCGCGGCGAGGGCGGCCTGCACGACCATGAAGACGCTGCCGCGGCCGTCGCGGGCCAGCCGGGCCAGGGCGGCGTGCAGCGCCGGCTCGACCGTGAACCGCACGTCGGCGCCGCCGCCGGGCGCGCCGGTGCCCGCGCCGGGCAGTTCGAGGGCGGCGGGCGCGCCGGCGAGGGCGGTGCGCCAGTACGCGACCTGCCGGCTCAGCAGGCTGCCGGGGTCGCCGTCGGCGCCGAGCAGCCGCTGCTGCCACAGGGTGTAGTCGGCGTACTGGACCGGCAGCGGCGCCCACCGCGGCGGGGTCCCCTCGCGGCGGGCGGCGTAGGCGGCGGTGAGGTCGCGGGCCAGCGGCGCCATCGACCAGGCGTCGGCGGCGATGTGGTGCAGCACGGCGACGACGACGTGCTCGCCGGCGCCGAGCGCGAACAGGTGCACCCGCAGCGGCGGCTCGGTGGTGAGGTCGAACGGCTCGGCGGTGGCCGAAGCGACCGCGGCGGGCAGGTCGCCGGGGTGCACGGACCGGGTCGTGAACGGCACGCGGACGGTGCCGGCGGGTTCGACCTGCTGCACGGCGGTGCCGTCGACGGTGCGCACCGTCGTGCGCAGCGTCTCGTGCCGGCCGGCGACGTCGTGGAACGCGGCCCGCAGCGCGTCGGTGTCCAGCGGGCCGGTGAGCCGCAGCACGAGCGGGATGTGGTACGTGTCGGCGGGCCCCTCGAACTCGTGCAGGAACCACAGCCGCTGCTGCGCCGGGGACAGCGGCACGGCCGGCGGGCGGCCGGTGGCGGTCAGCGCGGGCCTGACCCCGTCGACGAGCCGGCCGCGGCCGGCGTCCAGGGCGGCGTCGAGCGCGGCGTCCAGGCCGCGGGCGATGCCCGCGATCGTCGGGGTCTCGAACAGCGCCCGGATCGTCAGCTCCAGGCCCAGCGCCGCGCGGACCCGGCTGACCAGCCGGGTCGCCAGCAGCGAGTGCCCGCCGAGGGCGAAGAAGTCGTCCTCGACGCCGATCCGTTCGCGGCCGAACACGTCGGACCACACGGCGGCGAGGCGCCGCTCGAGGTCGGTGCGAGGGGCGACGTGGTCGCGCCGGGCGGACTGGACGCCGTCGGCGCCGCGGGCCAGCAGCGCCGCCCGGTCGACCTTGCCGTTGGCGCCGGCCGGCAGGGCGGCGTGCAGCACGTAGCCGTCGGGGACCATGTACCGCGGCAGGCGGGTGCCGAGCCGGTCGTGCCAGTCGGCGAGCTGTCCGGGCGCGGCGGACCCGGCGACGTGCGCGACGAGCCGGTCGTCGCCGTCGGTGTCGCCGCGGACCGGCAGCACGACGACCTCGGTGGCGCCGGTGACCGCGCGCACCGCCGCCTCGACCTCGCCGAGCTCGATGCGGTAGCCGCGGATCTTCACCTGCTGGTCGCGGCGGCCGAGGTACTCGATGGTGAGGCCGTCGCCGCGGCGGCGGTAGCGGGCCAGGTCTCCGGTGCGGTACAGCCTGGCGCCGGGCCGGGACGCGTACGGGTGCGGGACGAACGCGGCGGCGGTCAGGCCGGGCCGGCCGGCGTAGCCGTGGGCGAGGCCGCCGCCGACGTACAGCATGCCGGGCACGCCGACGGGGACGGGGCGCAGGTCGTCGTCGAGCACGTACGCCTCGGCGTTGGGGTACGGCCCGCCGATGAGGCACAGCCCGCCGTCGTCGTCGGCCCCGTCCTCCGGCCGGTCGTGGACGAGGTAGGTGCTGTCGATGGTGGCCTCGGTCAGGCCGTAGGAGTTGACGACCTCCCCGTCGGGGCCGAGCAGTGCCCGCAGCCGCACCAGGTCGCCGGCGTGCACCAGGTCGGAGCCGACGATGAGCAGCCGAAGCCCGTCGAGGCGGGCGCCGGTCGCGGCGGCGTGCCCGGCGAGGCGCCGGGCGACCAGCGGCACGAACTCGGCGCAGTCGACCGCCTCCCGGCGCAGCAGCTCCAGCAGGTGCTCCGGCTGCAGCAGCAGGTCGCGCGGGCACAGCACGAGCCGGGCGCCGTTGCACAGGGCGCGGGTGAGGTCGCCGACGAAGACGTCGAAGCCGAAGTTCGCCATCTGCAGCACCGACGTGACCCGGCCCGGCAGCCGGTACGCCACGTCCCAGCCGCGCTGCACGGCCAGCAGCGCGTCGTCGGCGACCATGACGCCCTTGGGCCGGCCGGTCGAGCCGGACGTGGAGATGACGTAGGCGAGGGCACCCTCGACCCGCCGGGGCAGCCGTGCCCCGCCGGGCTCGGCCGCGAGGTCGTCGACGGCGACGGTGGCGCCGTCGAACTCGCCGGCCAGGGCGGTCGTGGTGACCGCGAGCCGGACCCCGGTGTCGGCGGCGACGGCGGCGCGGCGGGCGGCGGGCTGGTCCGGGTCGAGCGCGACGAACGCCGCCCCGGCCTTCCACACGCCGAGCACCGCGACGACCAGGTCGGCGCAGCGGGGCAGGAGCACGCCGACGCGCTCCCCCGGCCCGGCGCCGTGCCGGCGCAGCCGCCGGGCGAGGGCCTCGGCGCGGGCGTCCAGGTCCGCGTAGGACAGCCGCTCGCCGCCGTGGACGACCGCGGTCGCGGCCGGGTCCGCCGCGACCCGGGCCTCGATCAGCTCCAGCACGTTGCGCGCCGGGTCCGGCCCGGTGACGGGTCCACGGCCGGCGGCGAGCAGCTGCCGGCGCTGCGCCGGCGGGGTCAGCTCGATGCCGTCGGCGCGGCCGCCGGGGTCCGCGGTCAGCCCGCGCAGCGCGTGCTCGTACATGGCCGCGAAGCCGTGCACGGTCACCGCGTCGAACAGGGCCGTGTCGTACTCGAAGACGACGGTGAGGTCCCGTTCGACGATGAGCATGTCGACGAACAGGTCGACCTTCGCCACGGCCGCGGGCGGGGTCAGCACCGACGCGTGCAGGCCGGTCGGGTGCGGCATGACCCGGGCCCGGTCCAGGTTGAAGAACGTGCGCAGCAGCGGCGCCGGCTCGACACCGTCCTCGCGCAGCAGCTCGACGCTGAAGTCGGGGTGGCCGTAGGCGCCGACGAGGGCCTGCTGGACGGCCCGGACCTGCTCGGCGACGGTGGCGGCGCGGTCGCGGACCAGCCGGACCGGCAGCACCGTGTTGCAGTGCCCGACGAGCACGTCCGCGCCGGGGTGGTCGCGCTGCGCCACCGGGATGCCCACGACCACGTCGTCGTCGCCGGTGAGCCGGTGCAGCAGGTGCGCGTACGCGGTGAACAGCACCGTGAACAGGGTCGTGTGCAGCTCCCGGGCGCGGGCGGCGGCGCGGACCGCGACGGCCGGGTCGAGGGCCAGCTCGATGCGGGCGGCCGGGCCGGCGCCGCGGGCGGGGCGGGGGCGGTCCAGCGGCAGCTGCAGCACGGGCCGCGGGCCGCGGAACCGGTCGGTCCAGTACGCGGCCGCCGCCTGCCCGGCCGGGCCGGCGCGGCGGGCGGCCTGGCGCGCGACGTGGTCGCGGTAGGCCGGTGCGGCGGCCAGCCCGGCGGGGACGCCGGTGCGGTGCTGCTCGTACAGGCGCAGCAGCTCGTCGATGACGACCACGAACGACCAGCCGTCGATGACGCTGTGGTGCACGAGCAGGTGCAGCTGGTGGTGCTCGGGGCCGAGGCGCAGCAGCGCGGCGCGCAGCAGCGGCCCGGTGGTCAGGTCGAACGTCTCGCGCACCCGTTCCCGCAGCCATGCGGTGCCGTCGCCGGCCACGTCCACGACGGGCAGCTCGACCGGCGCGGGCGGCAGCACCCGCTGCCAGGAGCCGTCGGCGGCGAACACGGTCCGCAGGCTGTCGTGCCGGGCCACGACCGCGTCGAGGGCCCGGCGCAGCGTGCCCACGTCGAGCGGGCCGGCGAGGTCCAGCAGCGCGGTCTCGTTGTACGCCTGTGAGGACGCGTCGCCGAGCTGGTCGAGGAACCAGATCTCGCGCTGCGTCGACGACAGCGGGTAAGGCTCCGCCACCGTCGGCGGGGGCGTCGGCGGGGGCGTCGGCGGCGGTGCGGGCTGCTCGCCGGCCGCGCCGATCAGCGCGGACACGTGGGTCATGACCCTCGCGTGCACCGTCAGCAGCCGGTCGACCGAGGCTTCCAGGTCGCTCGTCGTCGCGTCGTCGGTCGGCTGCACAGGTCCCCCGTCTCGATGGTGCCCGCGACTGACCGTAGGCGGCGGGGCCTAGCACAATCCTCAAACTTCGCCGCGCCGCGGGCCGGCGGCCCCTTCCCCGAAGCCGGCCGGCCCGCTGCTCGAGCGGCTGCCCGTTCAGCGCGCCGGAGCCGCCACCGGCCGGTCCAGGTAGCGGTCCAGCAGCATGCCGAGGTAGCCAGGGTCGCCGGGGGCGACCGGGCCGGCGGTGCCGAAGTCGGGCACGAGCGCGCGCAGGCGCTCCAGGGACACCTCGGTGCGGGCGAGCGGACCCGTCGAGTAGACCCGGTCCGGGGCGGCGCCGAGGCGTGCCGCGACGCCGTCGACGATCTCCTCGACCGGCAGCGGCCGCCCGGAGGCGACGTTGACGACCACGTCGCCGGGGTCGGCGACGAGGATCCGGTCGATGACGTGCATCAGGTCGCGGGCGTCGAGCAGGTCGCGGTGCGCCCCGCGGTACACGGTGACGGTGCCGCTGCCGACCTGCCGCACGATCGCCGGCAGCAGCTGGTGCGGCCGCTGGTGCGGGCCGACGACGTGGCTGAGCCGCAGCACGACGTGGCGCGCCCCGGACGCCCGCACGCAGGCCTCCAGGGCGAGCTTGTGCCGGCCGTAGGCCGACGGCGGGAACAGCGGGCCGTCCTCCGTCGCGGGGGCGGCGGTGTGGCCGTACATCGCGAACGACGCGGTGGAGAAGTACAGCAGCGTCCGGCCCTGCGCCACGCACCCCCGCAGGGCCGCGTAGAGCACCTCGGCCTCCCGGTCGAACGCGGCGGCGTCGGTGACCGAGGTGCTGGACACGCCGGCGGCGAGCGCCGTCACCTCCGGGAACCGCTCGCCGAACGCCGCGTCGAGGTTCCTGGCCAGGAACCCGTTACCGATGATCTGCATGTCGTCCTCCCGACCGGGCCGGCGCCGGCCGGTTGCCTGCGCCGCGGCAGCCACCCGCGCGGCTCATCCGACCGGTGTCACCTTCAACAGCCGCTGGGGCGCGATCGCGCCGATTCCGCCGCCCTCGACCGCGGTGGACGACAGGTGCGACACCACGCGCTCGTCGACCGGGTCGTCGGCCGGGTCCTCCAGCACCCGCAGGTGCTCGTAGGTGGTGCTGCGCTGGGCCGGGACCCGGCCCGACGCCCGGATCAGGTGGATCATCTCCAGCAGGTTGGAGCGGTGCTTCGCCCCGGCGGAGGAGACCACGTTCTCCTCCAGCATCACCGAGCCGAGGTCGTCGGCGCCGTAGTGCAGCGACAGCTGACCGATCTCCTTGCCGGTCGTCAGCCACGAGCCCTGGATGTGGGCGACGTTGTCGAAGAACAGCCGGGCGATGGCGATCATCCGCAGGTACTCCAGGGAGGTCGCCTGCGTCTGGCCCTGCAGCTTGTTGTTCTCCGGCTGGTACGTGTACGGGATGAACGCCCGGAACCCGCCGGTGCGGTCCTGCACGTCGCGGACCATCCGCAGGTGCTCGATGCGCTCGGCGTTGGTCTCGCCGGTGCCCATGAGCATCGTGCAGGTCGACTCGACGCCCAGGTTGTGCGCGATCTCCATGATCTCCAGCCAGCGCTCGCCGCTCTCCTTCAGCGGGGCGATCGCCGTGCGGGCCCGCGCCGGCAGCAGCTCCGCGCCGGCGCCGGCGAACGAGTCGAGGCCGGCCGCCTTGATCCGCTGGATCGCCTCCTCCGGGCTGACCCCGGACACCTTCGCCATGTGCTGCACCTCGGAGGCGCCGAGGGAGTGGATGACCAGCGACGGGTAGGCGTCCTTGATGGCCTTGAACATGCCCTCGTAGTACTCGACGCCGTACTCGGGGTGGTGGCCGCCCTGGAACATGATCTGGGTGCCGCCCAGCTCGACGGTCTCCGCGCAGCGGCGCAGGATGTCGGTGAGGTCGCGCTCCCAGGTCCTGTCGCTCTTCGGCGGCGCGTAGAAGGCGCAGAACTTGCACGCCGTCACGCAGACGTTGGTGTAGTTGATGTTGCGTTCGATGATGTACGTCGCGATGTGCTCGACGCCGGCGTACCGGCGGCGGCGCACCGTGTCGGCCGCGGCGCCGAGGGCGTGCAGCGGCGCCGAGCGGTACAGCTCCAGGGCCTCCTCGGCGGAGATGCGTTCGCCTGCGGCGGCTCGGTCGAGCACCGCACTGGCAGATCGGGACATGGCAGAGCCTTTCGGGGAGTGACGATGTCCGTGTGCCGGGCCGGCCCGGGTCACGGCGTTGACAGCAACCGCACCTCGACGTCCGGCGGGAAGCCGGCATCCGGGCCACCGACCCGCCGGGCGAACTCGGCGATCCCGGCCAGCTGCCGCGGTCCGAGGCTGAAGTCGAGCGCCGTCATGTAGTACCGGCGCAGGATCGCCGCGTCGAACGGCTCCCAGCGGGCCGCCTGCTCGCAGACGGCGTCGACCTCGCGCAGCGACAGGTCCCGCGACGCCAGGAACGCCTGGTGCACCCGCTGGACGGTCTGCGGCTCGCGGGCCACGAAGTCGCGGCGGGCGGCGAAGACCGCGAAGACGAACGGCAGGCCCGTCCACTCCTGCCACATCTCGCCGAGGTCGTACACGTGCAGCCGCAGCCGCTGCGCGTCGGCGAGCGCGGCGCGCAGCGCGACGTCGCCGATGACGACGGCCGCCGGCGCGTCCTGCAGCATGACGTCCAGGTCGGGCGGGGCCGCGAAGTACCGTGGCCGCACCCCGACGAGGTCGCTGAGCAGCAGCGCGGCCAGCCGGACCGAGGTGCGGCTGGTCGAGCCGAGCGCCACCGGCGCGCCGTCGAGCTGGTCGAGCGGCACCTTGCTGACGATGAGGCACGACATGACCGGGCCGTCGCTGCCCACCGCGATGTCGGGCAGGGCGACGAGCTCGCCGGCGTGCTTGAGGAACTCCATCAGGCTGATCGGCCCGATGTCCAGCTCGCCCGCGGTCAGCGCGTCGCTGAGCCCGTCGGGGCTGTCGCGGCGCAGGTCGAGGTCGAGCAGGCTGCCGGTGCGGGCGAGGCCCCAGAACAGCGGCACGCAGTTGAGGAACTCGATGTGCCCGACGCGCGGGCGGACCGGGCGGCGCCATCCGGCCGGTGCGATGCCGTTGGCGAACGGGCTCGCCGGGGTCGGCCCGGTGAGGGTGCCGAGCGGTTCAGGCATCACGACTCCTGCGTTGGTACGGTCGGAAGGCACCCGCGGACGACGGTCACTATCCAGCACCGGGCGGGTGCCGGACCCGCCATGCACCGGAAGTCTGGGGGTTTCCCGGGTTCTTCGCCCGTGTCCGGCCCGTGACCTTGCCGCGGCGGCATCCTGGGCGGGTGCGCGTGCTGTTCACCGTGTCGTCCTGGCCGACCCACTACTCGGCGATGGTGCCGCTCGGCTGGGCCCTGCAGGCCGCCGGGCACGAGCTGCGGGTGCTGTGCGCGCCGTCGCAGACCGCGGCGGTCGCCGGGGCGGGGCTGCCGCCGGTGCCGCTGCCGGGCGGCATGGAGGTGGCCGTGCACAACCGGCTCTCCTACGTCCGGGAGGCCCTGGCGGGGCAGTGGCCGTACCCGTGGACGCCGCTGCACCCGGTCACCGGCGCGCCGATGTCCACACTGGACGATTACGACGCCGCGGCGTACGCGGCGGGCTTCGCCGAGGCGTCCGCGGCCGCCCATGACGCGGCCGTGGGCTTCGCCCGGCAGTGGCGCCCGGACCTGGTCGTGCACGACCCGGTGAGCACCGAGGGCCTGCTCGCCGCGCTGGTGACGGGGGTGCCGGCGGTCCTCGCGCTCTGGGGTCCGGTGGGCACGCACGAGCCGGCGCCGGTGCGCATCCTGCCCGACGACCTCGGCGACTCGTTCGCCCGGCACGGCGTCGGACCGTTCGGCCCCGAGCTGATCCGGCACGTCCTGGACCCGTGCCCGGACGAGGTGGCCCCGGCGGTGCGCGCGCGGCGGCTGCCGGTGCGCTACGTGCCCTACAACGGTCCCGGCGTGCCGCCGGCGGGGATGCCGCGGGGCGCGTCGAAGCGGGTGTGCGTCACCTGGTCCACGGCGCTGAGCACGATGACCGGCCCGCGTTCGTACGCGCTGCCGGCGATCGTGGCCGCGCTCACCGGCCTCGGCGTGGAGACAGTGCTGACCGCGACCCGCGAGGACGCGGAGGCGCTCGGCCCCGTCCCGCCGGGCGTGCGGCTGCTGCGGCGGTGCCCCCTGTACGCGCTGCTGCCGGAGTGCGACGCGGTCGTGCACCACGGCGGCGCGGGCAGCGCGATGACCGCGCTGGTGAGCGGGACCCCGCAGCTGGCCGTCACGTTCGCCAGCGAGCAGGCGTGCCTCGCCGGGCGGATCGCCGCGTCCGGCGCCGGGCGGCACCTGCCGGGGCACACCGCCACGGTGGAGACGATCGGGGCCGCCGTCGCGGCGCTGCTGGAGGTTCCCGGGCACCGCCGGGCCGCGGCCGGCCTGCGCCGGGCCGCGGTCGGCCGGCCGACCCCCGTGGATGTGCTGCCGCGCCTGGAGGAGCTCGCGGCGGGTTGAGCGCTCAGTGCCGGCGCTGCGCGAACTCGCGGATCGAGGACACCATGTAGTCGATCATCTCGGCGGTGACGCCCGGGAAGACGCCGATCCAGAACGTCCGCTCGGTGATGATGTCGCTGTTCTCCAGGGTGCCGCTCACCCGGTACGGCTCGCCGCGGTACGCCGGCTGCCGGGCCAGGTTGCCGGCGAACAGCAGCCGGGTGCCGATGTTGCGCGACTGCAGGAAGTCCACCAGCGCCCGCCGCTCGAACCCGGCGTCGGCGGTGAGGGTGATGACGAAACCGAACCAGCTCGGCTCGCTGCCCGGGGTCGCCTCCGGCAGCAGCAGGCCGGGCGTGCCGTCCAGGCCGTCGCGCAGCCGCTGCCAGTTGCGCCGGCGGGCGGCCACGAAGTCCTCGAGCTTGGTCAGCTGGGTCAGGCCCAGCGCGGCCTGGATGTCCGTCGCCTTCAGGTTGTAGCCGACGTGGGAGAAGATGTACTTGTGGTCGTAGCCGTACGGCAGGTCACCCATCTGGTAGTCGAACCGTTTGAGGCACTTGTTGTCCTGCCCCGGCTCGCACCAGCAGTCGCGGCCCCAGTCCCGCATCGACTCGGTGATGCGCGCCAGCTCCAGGCTGTCGGTGAGGATGCAGCCGCCCTCCCCCATGGTCAGGTGGTGCGCCGGGTAGAAGCTGACCGTCGAGTAGTCGCCGAACGTGCCGGTGATCCTGCCCTGGTACGTGGACAGCACCGCGTCGCAGTTGTCCTCGACGAGGAACAGGCCCCGGTCCTTGCACAGCTGCCGGATCTCCGCGACGGGGAACGGGTTGCCCATCGTGTGCGCCATCATGACCATGCGGGTCTTCGGGCTCAGCGCCGCCTCGACCCGCTCGACGGTGGTGTTGTAGGTGCCGAGGTCCACGTCGACGAAGACCGGCACGAGGCCGTGCTGCAGCAGCGGGTTCACCGTCGTCGGGAAGCTGGCCGCGACGGTGATCACCTCGTCGCCGCGGCGCAGCCGCTGGTCGCCGAGCTCCGGCGCGCCGAGCGAGGCGACCGCGAGGAGGTTGGCCGAGGAGCCGGAGTTGGTCAGGTGCGCCTTGCGCACGCCGATCGCCCGGGCGAAGAGCCGCTCGAAGCGCAGCGCGGTCGCGCCGGAGGCGATGCGCATCTCCAGGGCCTGTTCGACCAGGGCGGCTCGGTCGTCCTCGTCGAGGACGGCGCCGGACGGCATGATGGGCGTGACCCCCGGCACGAAGCCCTGGTCGGCCGCCGCCCGGTCGCGGTGGAGTTTGCGGGTCTGCTCCAGGATGAGCTGCTTGACCTCGTCAGCCATGCGTGGGTTCTCCGTTCGGTGCAGAGCGTCGATGGGGGGCGGTCGCGCCGCCTGGGCCGGCCGGCTGTGGTGCCGGTCCGTGCGCCCGCGCGTGCAGCCACAGGGCGGTGACGGCGTCGGCGAGCGGCCGGGCCGGCGCCCAGCGCAGGTCGCGCCGGGCCGTGCCGAGGTCGAGCGGCTGTGCGGTGATGCCCGCGTCCCGGCGTTCGCCCGGCGCGGTCGGACCGGAAGGGCGGGCGGTGCCGCCGGCGCACCGCAGCAGCAGGTCCACGGCGTCGGTGACGGCGGTCAGCCGCCCGCCGCCGATGTTGACGACCGGGGGCACCCGGCGGGCCGTCGCGGCGCGCAGGACGGCGTCGGCGACGTCCCGGACGTCGACGAAGTCGCGGGCGCCGGCCAGCGGCGGCAGCTCGATGCCGGCCCGGCCGGCGGGGCCGGCCGCCGCGAGCCGCCAGGCGATCCCGCCGAGCAGGCCGTCGGGGGGTGCCCACGGGCCGACGGCGGTGGAGATGCGCAGCACGACCCCGTCGAGGCGGCCGGCGGCGACGGCGCCGGTGACGGCGCGGGTCCCGCCGAGCTTCGTCCGCGCGTACCGGCTGACGGGGTGCTCGGTGAGGTCCTCCGTGAGGGGCGTGCCGGGCGGCTGCTCGCCGTACTCGTAGGCGGAGCCGATGTGCACCAGCCGGACCCCACTTCCGCCGCCGGCACCGGCGCGGGGTGGCAGCGCGGCGACGGCGTCGACCAGGCGCCGCACCAGCAGCACGTTGCCGTCGTGCAGCTGGTGCTCGTCGGCCGCGGCGGCGCCCCACAGCGCGCCGGCGGCGTTGACGACCGTGTCGGGCCCGGCCCGCAGCAGCCCGCCGGCGAGGTCCTCCGGGCGGTCGCGGACGGGGTCGAAGCGCAGCGGGCGGCAGCCCGGGTCGAGCCTCGGGCCGGCCGCCGCGGGGTCGCGGACGGCGGCGGTGACCCGCCAGCCGGCCTCGAGGAGGGTCCTGGTGATGTTGCGCCCGACGAATCCGGTCGCGCCGAACACCACCGCGTGCGGCGCCGGATCCGGGGTCGGCCCGGTGGTGTGCATGACGGCCTCCTCGACGGCCCCGACGGCGCCCCGGTCGGGCGGCCGGCCGCCGGCGTCCTGCCATCGTGCGGCAGGAGCCCCGCATCGGTGCGGCATGCAAATCAAGTCTGGGGGTTTCCCCGGACTCGGACCGGTTCGCTGTCGCATCGCGGCCTCACACCGCGGCCGGCTGCGGCGCAGCGTCCGCCGCCGGGTCGGCCGCACCGGCCGGGGCCGCCGGTCCGGGCGCGTCGGGCAGCTCCCGCTCCAGCCGGCGCACCCTCGGCCGCAGCGCGGTGAACGCCACGATGCCGAGCAGCAGCGGCGCGGCGGCCAGGAACACCAGCGCGATCCCGCCCGCGGTGCCGCCGCCCGTGACGCGCCCGAGCGTGCCGGCGAGGGCACCGCCGGGCTCGACCAGCGGCGTCGCGGCGTACTGGGCGAGCGGGCCCGCGGTCGCGTAGGCGAGCGGCTGCGCGGACCAGGCGATCATCCGCCGCACGGCGAACACCCGGCCCTGCACCTCCTGCGGTGTCTTGCGCTGCCACAGGGTGGCGGTGACCGCGTTGGTGACCGCGTAGCCGGCGAGGATGCCGAACATGCCCGCGGCGGCCGTCCACACCGCGTGCCCGGCGCCCATCGCGACGACCAGGACCCCCTGGACGGTGGCGACGGTGAGCACGGCCCGGATCCGGTGCCGGGGCTCGCGGGTGACGCTGATGACGGCACCGCCGAGCACCATGCCCGCCCAGCCGACGGCCTCGACCACGCCGTAGGCGGCCGCCCCGGCCAGGCTCAGCACCAGCGGCGGGACCAGCACGATCACCCACTGCATGCCGAAGTTGTGCACCGCGAAGAACAGCAGCAGCCCGGACAGGCCCGGCCGGGCCCTGATGTAGCGCCAGCCGGCGCTCAGCTCGCCGCCCAGCGGCGCCGCGCGGTCCCGCTCGCGGGCCGGCGGGGGCGGCATCCGCCGCAGCGACCACAGCATCGTGCCGAGCGCCGCGGTGAAGGTGAGCACGTCGAGCAGCAGCAGGCCGCGCAGGCCGAGCACGCCGTACAGGCTGCCGGCGATGACGGCGCCGAGCACCTCGCCGAGGGCCTCGGCCAGCCCGACCCGGCCGTTGGCCTTGCTCAGGTGCTCGCGCGGCACGATCTCGCCGACGAGCGCGGCGAACGCGGGCCACTGGATCGCCTTGAACACCGACAGCAGGACCGCGACCACGTACACCTGCCACAGCGCGAAGGCGCCGACGCTGACGAGGACCAGGGCGAGCAGCGTGACGGTGGCGGTGCCGGCGTCGCTGAGCAGCATGGCCCGGCGGCGGTCCCACCGGTCGACGAGGGCGCCGGCGAGCGGCAGCAGCACGATGCCGGGCAGTGTCGCGGCGAGGACCATGAAGGTGAACGCCGCCGGGGATCCCGTCTGGTCGTAGACCCAGATACCGGCGGCGAACGCGGTCACCGACGAGCCGATGAGGGACACGGCCTGGCCGGCCCAGAGGACGTGGAACAGCCGCATGTCAGGCGCCTTCCGTGCCGTCGGTGAGCGCGCCGAGCAGGTCGAAGAGGTCGGCGAGGCGGCGCCGGACGGTCGCGGCGTCGTACAGCGCGGTGCTGTACTCGATCCAGCCGCTGATGCCGTCGGGCGTCTCCCGGCAGCGCAGGTGCAGGTCGTAGCGGCAGGTGCCGCGGTCCACGTCGACCGGCTCGAGCCGCAGCCCGGGGATGGTGTCCGCGCCCGGCGGCAGGTTCTGCACGGCGAACATGAAGCGGCACAGCGGCGGCCGGTCGCCGGCCCGCGCGGCGGGGTCGTAGCGGTCGGCGAGGACCTCGAACGGGGTGTCCTGGTGCTCCCAGACGGCGAGCATCGTGCCGCGCACCCGGGCGACCAGCTCGCGCGGTGTCGGTGCGCCGGTGACGTCCGCGGGCACCGGCACGACGTTGGCGAACGGCCCGACCTCGTGCTGCGCGGCGGCGGGCCGGTCGGCGACCGGCACCGCGACGAGGAACCGTCCGGCGCCGCTCTGCCGGGCCAGCCACAGCTGCACGGCGGCGAGCAGGACCATGAACGTGGTCGCGCCGGTCGCGTCGGCCATCGCCCGGACCGCCCGGGACAGCTCGGCGGGCAGCGTGAAGCGGTGCACGGCGCCGGCCGTGGACCAGGTCCCGGCCCGGGGCCGGTCGGGGGCGGCGGTGACGTCGACGGGGACGTCGCGCAGCAGGCCGTCCCAGAAGGCGAGGTCGCCGGTGCGGCCTGCGGCGTGCGCGGCGAACCCGGCGACCGTGGGCAGCGCCGGCCGGCCGCCGCCGGTGAGGTGCGTGTAGTAGGCGGCGATGTCGCGCTGGATGACGCTGAGCGACCAGCCGTCGGCGACGGCGTGGTGCACGGCGACCGCGAACAGGTGCCGGCCCGCGGCGGTGCGGGTGACGGTGGCCCGCACCAGGGGGCCGGCGGTGAGGTCGAACGGGCGGCGCAGGTCGGCCTCGGCGAGGGCCACCGCGTCGGCGTCGGCGGTGGCGTCCCGGACCGTGATCGCGGCCGGCAGGACCGGCTCGACGAGCGCGTGCCCGCCGTCGGCGGTGAACGTGGTGCGCAGCGCCGGGTGCCGGGCCACGACGGCGTCGACGGCCCGCGCGAGCGCGACGGTGTCGACGGCGCCGTCCAGCCAGGCGGCGAAGCCGATGTGGTACGCGGCCCCGGCCGCCCGGTGCCGCACCATCGCCGTCTGCGCGGGGGTCGGCCGGCCGTCGCCGGCGCGCTCCACTGTGGACGTCGCGGGGGCCGGTGCGGTGGCGACGGCGGCGGCGATCGCGGCCACGGTCCGCAGGTCGAAGACCGACCGCAGCGGCACGGCCCGGCCGAACGCGGCGCCCAGCGCGGCGGCCAGGCGGGCGGCGAGCAGCGAGTGCCCGCCGAGGGTGAAGAAGTCCTCGTCGCGGCCGACCGGCCCGGCGTGCGGCAGCTCGGTACGCAGCACCTCGTGGAACACGGCGGCGACGCGGCGCTCGGCGTCGGTGCGCGGCGGATCGGCGACCGGCGGCGCGAGCGGCACGGCGGCGAGGGCCTTGCGGTCGACCTTCTGGTTGGTGGTGCGCGGCAGCGCCGCCATGGCGTGCAGCGTCGCGGGCACCATGGGCTCGGGCAGCAGCTCGCGCAGCGCCGCCTGTACCGCGGCGACATCCAGGGTGCCGGGTGCGACGAAGGCGGCCAGCCGGGCCGGGGTGCCGGTGGCCACGACCGCGGCCTCGGCGACGCCCGGCAGCCCGCGCAGGACCGCCTCGACCTCGCCGGGCTCGACCCGGTTGCCGCGGATCTTCACCTGGCCGTCGCCGCGGCCGAGGAAGTGCAGCACCCCGTCGGGGTCGCGGACCGCGGTGTCGCCGGTGCGGTACGCGCGAGCGCCCGGCACCCCGGAGAACGGGTCGGGCACGAACCGCTCGGCGGTCAGCGCGGGCCGGCCGTGGTAGCCGTCGGCGAGCCGGTCACCGCCGATCCACACCTCGCCGGGCACGCCGGTCGCGGCGAGGTCGCCGGCGGCGTCGACGAGCCACACCCGGGCACCGGGGGCGGGGCGGCCGATGGGTACGCCGCCGCGCTCGCCCGGTCCGGCGTCGACGGGGTGCCAGGTGGTGGTCATGGTGGCCTCGGTCGGCCCGTACTGGTTGACGACCGCGGGCCGCCCGGCGAACAGGGCCCGGGCGCGGGCGGCGTCGTGCCGGTCGAGGACCTCCCCGGCGGTGAGGAGCAGCCGCAGCCGCGGGCCGGTCCCGGGGCGGGACGCGGCCTCCGCGAGCAGCGACCGCAGCAGGGTCGGCACCACGCTGAGCAGGCAGGTGACGCCCTCGCGGTCGACCGCGTCGAGGATCGCGGCCGGGTCGGTGGCCTGGTCGTCGGTGAGGAGCACCACGCGGGCGCCGGCGGCCAGGGGGCCGATCAGGTCCCGGACGGAGGCGTCGAAGGCGAGCGCCGGCAGCTGCAGGACGGTGTCGCCGGGGCCGAGCCGGAACGTCGGCAGCAGGTACTCGGTGAGGTAGCCGGCCGCGGCGGCGTGCGGGGTGCGGACCCCCTTCGGCGTCCCCGTCGACCCGGACGTGTAGGCGAGGTAGGCCACGGACCGCGGCCTGGGCCGCCCGTCGCCGGCCAGGGCGGGGGCCGCGGGGTCGAGGCGGCGCACGGTGAGGCCGTCGGTGACGATGCTGTGGGCGCCGCTGTCGCGCAGGACGGCCGCCCGCCGGGCCTCGGGGTGGCGCAGGTCGAGCGCGACGTACGCGGCGCCGGTCCGCAGCACCGCGAGGACCGCGACGACCTGCTCGGCCCCGCGGGGCAGCGCGATGGCGACGACGTGGCCGGCCCGTACCCCGCGGGCACGCAGCCGTGCCGCGAGCGCGGCGGCCCGCTCGCCGAGCTGCCGGTAGGTGACGGCGCCCGCGCGGGACAGCAGCGCCACCGCGTCGGGGCGCCGGGCGATCTCGTCGCCGACGAGCGTGTGCAGGCACGTCGGCGACGGCCGGTCCGCCGGTTCGTCGCCGGTGAGCGCCTCCCGCTGCGCCGCGTCGAGCAGGTCGAGGCGTTCGAGGGGGGTGTCGGGGGCGGCGACCGCGCCGGCGAGCAGGGTGCTCAGGTGCCCGGCGGTGCGGGCCACGCGGCCGGCGTCGAAGCGGGCCGTCTGGTACAGCAGCGAACCGGCGAGCCCTCCCGGGCCGTCCTCGAACGACAGGTTCAGCTCGGCCTTGGCCGAGGTGGGGACGAACGGCTCGGGGTGCAGGGTCACCCCGCCGGCGAGGGTCGCCACGGCCGGCGGCTGGTCGATGGTGACCGTGCACCGGGTGAGTGCGGCGGCGTCCAGCCGCAGGGCCTCGACGAGCCGGGCGAACGGCAGCTGCCGGTGCTCGTACGCCTCGACGACCGCGGTCCGCACGTCGTGCACCAGCTGCCGGAACGTCGCGGTGCCGCGCACCCGGACCCGGAGCAGGACGGTGTTGAGCAGCATCCCGACGACGTGCTCCAGCTCCGGCCGGGCCCGGTCGGCGACCGGCATCGCCAGGACCACGTCGTCGCTGCCGGTCCACCGGTGCAGCAGCGTCACGTACGCGGCGAGCAGCACCATGAACGGCGTGCCGCCCTCGGCCGCGGCGAGGTCCCGCAGCGCCGTCGCGACCGGTGCGGGCACGGTGAAGCGGTGCACGGACCCGGCCGGGTCGGGGGTCGCCGGCCGGGGCCGGTCGGCCGGCAGCTCGGGCGCGGCGGGCAGCTCCCGCAGGCGGTCCCGCCAGTACGCGAGCTCCGCCTCGAGCCGGTCGCCGCCGGCGAGGCCGCGCTGCCAGCGGGCGTAGTCCGCGGCGGTGCGGCGGGCCGGCGCCGGCGGCTGCGGGCGGCCCGCGGCGGCCGCCTCGTACGCGGTGACGAGGTCGTCGTGCAGGACGTTGAGCGACCACGCGTCGACGACGGCGTGGTGGAACGCGAGCGCCAGGACGTGCTCGTCGGCGGCGACGGCGATCAGGGCGGCCCGCATCAGCGGCGCCTCGGCCAGGTCGAACCCGGCGCCGGTGACGTCGCCGACGAGCCGCGCGAGGGCGGCGTCGCGGTCCGCCGCCGGCAGGTGCCGCAGGTCGTGCCGGTGCACGGTGACGTCGGCATGGTCGGCGACGACCCGGCGCGGTTCGCCGCCGTCGGCGGTGAACGCGGTCCGCAGCGCGTCGTGCCGCCGCGGCAGGGCGGTCAGGGCGGTGCCGAGCGCACCGGCGTCCAGCGGGCCGCGCAGCCGGCTGACGACCGGCACGACGTAGGACGGGTCGGCCGGGTGGAGCTGGTCGACGAGCCACAGTCCGGCCTCGGCGGCGGACAGCTCCGGCACCGGGCCGGTCGCGGCCGGGACCGGCGGCAGCGGCGGTCCGGCGGCCGCCCGGTCCAGCAGCGGCGCGAACCGCGCCGGGGTCGGCGCGTCGAAGACCCAGCGCAGCGGCGCGTCGACGCCGAAGGTCTGCCGGACCCGCGACAGCAGCCGCACCGCGAGGATCGAGTGGCCGCCGAGGGCGAAGAAGTCGTCGTCGCGCCCGACCCGCCCGGCGCCGAGGACCTCCGACCACAGCGCGGCCAGCTCCTGCTCGACCGGGCCCTGCGGGGCGGTGTACCCGGCGCGGTCCGGTGTCAGGTCCGGCGGGTCGGGCAGCCGCCGGTAGTCGACCTTCCCGCTGGACAGTTGCGGCAGCGCCGGCAGCGGCACGATCGCGGCGGGCACCATGTACTCGGGCAGTCTCGAGCGCAGCCAGGCCCGCAGCTCGGCGGTGTCGGGCGCGGTGTCGGCGGTGCCGGTCACGTACGCGACGAGGCGTCCGTCGCGGGCCACGACGGCGGCGTGCCGGACCCGTTCGGTGAGCACCGCCTCGACCTCGCCGAGCTCGACCCGGAACCCGCGCAGCTTCACCTGCCGGTCGAGCCGGCCGAGGAAGTCGATGCGGCCGTCGTCGCGCCAGCGGACCAGGTCGCCGGTGCGGTACAGGCGGCCGCCGGGCGGCCCGAACGGGTCGGGCACGAACCGGTCGGCGGTGAGCCCGGGCCGGCCGAGGTAGCCGCGGGCCAGCTGGACACCGCCGACGCACAGCTCGCCGGGGACGCCGACCGGCTGCGGCTGCAGGGCGGCGTCCAGCACGTAGCAGCGCACGTTGGTGGTGGCCGCGCCGATCGGCACGCGGGGGTCGCCGTCGAGGCGGCACCGGTCGGCGGTGACGTTGACGGCCGTCTCGGTGGGCCCGTACGCGTTGTACAGCTCCGCGCCGAGCGAGCCGAGGAACCTGGCCCGCAGCTCGGGGGTGAGGGCCTCGCCGGCGCTCTTGACCACGCGCAGCGCCGGCAGCGGGGTGTCGCCGCCGTACGCCAGCAGCGCCGCCAGCATCGTCGGCACGAACCGCACGTAGGTGACCCGTTCCGCGGCGAGCAGCGAGCGCAGGTAGGCGGGGTCGCGGTGGCCGCCGGGCTCGGCGATGACGAGCCGGGCGCCGCTGGACAGCGCGGCGAAGATCTCCACGACCGAGTCGTCGAAGGTGACGTTCGTCTTGAACAGCACGGTCGCGCCCGGGCCGAGCGCGAACCGGTCGACCTGCCAGTGCACCTGGTTGTGGGCGGCCCGGTGGCTGACCATGACGCCCTTGGGCCGCCCGGTGGAGCCGGAGGTGTAGAAGACGTACGCGAGGTGCTCCGCCTGGATGTCCGGGTCCGGGCAGCGGTCCGGCCGGGCGGCGATCCGGTCGGCCTCGGCGTCCAGGCACACGGGGGTGGCGCCGGTGCCGTCGAGGGTCCCGGCGAGCCCGCGGTCGGTGACGACGAGGGCCGCGCCGGCGTCGCGGACGACGGTGCCGGTGCGTTCGGCCGGGTGGTCCGGGTCCAGCGGCAGGTACGGCGCGCCGGAGCGCACGATCGCGACGATCGCGACGACCAGGTCGATGCCGCGGTGCAGCAGCACGCCGACGGGCCGGTCCGGGGCGGCGCCGGCGGCGCGCAGGTGGGCGGCGAGCCGGTCGACGCGGGCGGCCAGCTCCCGGTACGTGACGTGGCGGCCGCCCTGGACGAGCGCGACCGCGTCGCTGTCGCGGCGGGCGGCGATACGGGCGGTGAGGTCGGGCCGGTCGGTGTGCGCCTGGACCGGCCCCTGCCACGCGTCGGTGACCAGCGCGCGTTCGGCCGGGTCCAGCAGCGGCAGCCGCTCCACCGGCAGCGACGGGTCGGCGGCCGCGGCGGCGAGGAGGTTCAGGTAGTGCCGCACGGCGCGGCGGGCGGCCGGCTCGTCCCACAGGTCGCGCCGGTACTCCAGCTCGACCTCCAGGCCGTCGGGCAGCTCGCTGACGGAGACGGCGAGGTCGAACTTCGCGGTGTCCGGGCGGAACCGCTCGACCAGCGTCATCCGGGCCGCGCCGAGCCGCACCGTGGTGCCGGTGCGGGCGGCGGAGCTGTTCCAGTCGAACACCACCTGGAACAGCGGGTTGGCGTCGGTGTCGCGGGCCAGCGGCAGCGCCGCGACGACCCGCTCGAACGGCACGTCCTGGTGCGCCTGCGCGGCGGTGGCGGCGTCGCGGACCCGCTCCAGCAGGGTCGCGAACGGCAGCCGCGGCTCGACGTCGGCGCGGACCACGACGGTGTTGACGAACAGGCCGACGAGCGGCTCCAGCTCCGGCAGCGCACGGTTGGCCACGGGCGTGCCGACGAGGATGTCGCGCTGCCCGCTGTAGCGGTGCAGCAGCGCGTGCAGCGCGGCAAGCAGCACCACGTGCGCGGTGGCGCCGTGGGCGCGGGCGGCGGCCCGCACGGCGGCGGTGACGTCGGCGGGGACCCGGCCCCGGACCCGGCCGCCGCCACCGGCGCCCGCGGCGGCCGGGCCGGGGCCCGGTGACGGCAGCTCCAGGCGTTCGGCGGCGCCGGCGAGCTGACCGGTCCAGTAGGCCAGCTGCCGGTCGAAGCCGCCGGCGGCGAGGCGGCGCACCTGCCAGGCGGCGTAGTCGGCGTACTGGACGGGCGGCGCGGCGGGTGCCGGGCCATCGCCGAGCGCGGCGGCGTAGCCGGCGGACAGCTCGCGGGCGAGGACGTCGACGGACCAGCCGTCGAAGGCGACGTGGTGCAGGGTCAGCACCAGGTGGTGCCGGTCGGCGGCGGTGCGGGCCAGCACGGCCCGCCACACCGGCCCCTCGCGCAGGTCGAACGGGCGGTGGTACTCGTCGCGGGCCAGCTCGTCGAGCCGGGCGTCGGCGGCGCCGGGCAGGTCCACCCGGCGCAGCCGCAGACCGACCGGGCCGGTCACCTGTTCCTCGCCGTCGCCGGTGCGCCGGTACGTGGTGCGCAGGATCTCGTGCCGCTGCTCCACCCCGCGCAGCGACGCCTCCAGCGCGTCGGCGTCGAGCGGGCCGTCGATGCGCAGCGTGAAGATCACGTGGTAGGTCGGGGTGCCGGGGTGCAGCTGCTCCAGGAACAGCAGCCGCTGCTGCGCCGGGGACGCCGGGCGGGGGCCGTCGCCGCGCGGGATCGCCGGCGCCGGCGGCCCGGCGGTGAGCCGCGCCAGCCGCTGCTCCATCAGGGCGCGCACGTCCGCCGCCACGGGCGCTGGACCGGTGCCGGGGCTGGTGCTGGTGCTCATCGGGGGTCCCCTCCGTCGCGCGCGGGCTGCGTCTGCTGACAGGGAACACGACCTGAGCTAGGGACTTTGCCAAAGAGTCGGCGGCGACGGCGGCGGTCGGGCACGCCGGGCCGCGACGGGGTGCCACGGCGCCGGCCGGCACCCCGTCGTGCTCCCGGTGACGGCCGGGACCGGCGGGTCAGTCCTTCAGCAGCCGTTCGATCACGTCGGCGCCCTCGGCGGGGCCGCCGCCGGCGCGCATCGCGGCGCGCATCGCGGCGGCGCGGGCGAGGATCTGCGGGTCGGCGGTGAGCTCGTCGACGGCGGCCCGCAGCGTCGCCGGGTCGAGGCTCGACGCCGGCAGGTACCGGCCGATGCCGAGCTCCTGCACCCGGCGGGCGTTGACGGTGTTCTCCGGGGTGTGCGGCACGACGACGACGGGGCAGCCGTGGTAGAGCGCCTCGACGAGGCTGCCCATACCGCCGTGGGTGACGAAGACCGACGCCCGCGGCAGCACCGCCAGGTGCGGCAGCCACTCGTGGGCCTCGACGTTGACCGCGGACACCCCGGCGGCCAGGGCGTTGCCGCGGCCCAGCGTCATCACGACGTGCCACGACCGGTCGGCGAACGCGTCGGCGCACAGCCGGAACATCCCGGTCCGCTCGTTCGACTCGGTGCCCATCGAGATCAGCGCGACCGGCACGTCGTCGTCGGGCGCCGACCAGGTGACCGGCGGCGGCTCGGCGGGCAGGCAGTGGCCGAGGAACGTGAACGTGTCGTCGAACGTGTCGCCGTGCGGCTGCAGCTCCCGCGGCAGGAACACGAGGTTGTGGCGGTCGGCGACGGCCATCATCGCCCACATCGCCGCCGGATCCGGCTCCACCTCGGCGAGGATCTTCATGATCTCCTCGACGCCCCTGTGCACGTAGTCCGAGTCCGGGTCCATCGTCGCCGCGTGCAGCGAGTAGTGGTCGTTGGAGGCGACGTACGGGAAGTACTGCAGCGTGCGGCAGCCCCATTCGCGGGCCAGGATGCGGGCCGGCACGAAGCTCTCGAAGTCGTAGGCGATGAGGTCGGGCCGGTCGGACTCCAGGGCGGCGCGCGCGGCCGGGATGACCCGCGTGGTGGCGTCGGCGAGGATGTCCAGGCCGAGGTCGGCGATCTCGGCGCTCTCGACGTGGCTGCCGGCGCTGAGCCGGCGCCGCACCGACCGGTAGCCGGCCAGGGCCGCGCCGACCGACGCCACCGGCGCCCGGTAGGCCTCGTCGATGACGTACGTGACGCGGTGGCCGCGCTCCACGAGGTGCCGGGCGATCTGCAGCGTCGGGTTGAAGTGCCCGAAGTCCGGGAAGACGAAGATCGCGATGTGGCCGGTCATGAGACCCGCCGTTGCGGGAGCACGACGCCGTTGTCGAAGATGGCCGCCATCACCTCGGGCAGGTCCGCGGGCGACTCCACGTGCACGACCGGGAACGGGAAACCGATCCAGCCGCGCGGCAGCGACGGGCCGAGGACGAGCCCGACGCGCGTCTTGTGCCGGCGCATCTCGGCGCTCATGTCGTCGATGCGGATCGTCTCGACCGCGTTGCGGCCGAACATGTCGGCGACCTCCGCGGCGCTGGTGAGGGTCCGCGGCTCCAGCGACGAGCACAGCGGCAGCACCGGCGCGCCGAGGCCGGCCCCGCCGGCGATCGCGGCGATCGAGTCCGCGACGGCCTGCCGCAGCGGCGTGTGTACCGCCACCGTGTTGGCCTCCTGCACCTGGACCTGGCCCAGCCCGCCGGACGCCGCGGTCTCGGCGGCGAGCCGCTCCAGGGCCTCACGGTAGCCGCTGAGCAGCAGGATCCGGAACGTGCCGGTGGGGTGGGTGCCGAAGTCGCCGGCGAGCCAGACCCCGTCGCGTTTCGGCTCGACGAGCAGCGCCTCGTCCTGGTCGACGGGCAGGAACGCGACGGCGACGCCCTCGGCCGGCCCGTCGGGGTCGCGGGGTCCGACGTGGTCCATGCGCATCAGCAGGTCGAACAGCCGCTCGCGGGGCAGCGCGCCGGCCAGCGCGGAGCTGACCATCGAGCCGAGGCTGAGCCCGCCGACCGCGGCCGGGTGGATGCCCTGCGTGGCGAGGACGTCGTGGATGCCGACCATCGCGGCGGCCAGCGCGACCGAGCCGTGCCGGGACCGGGCCTCGATGTCGTCGTGGTCGTCCTCCCGGCGGCGCAGCAGCAGGTCCAGGTCCAGTCCGGTCCACGTGCTGACCTTGTCGTACACCTGCTGCATGGCGGGGTTGGCGGCGTGGAACTCCATGACGCCGCGCGGGTCGTAGTTGAGCAGGTTCGTTCCGAAGATGAACGCGAGGCTCATGCTGGCCTTCCTAGGTCACGTGGGCAGGAGCACGTCGTGTTCGCGGACGGCGGCCACGACCTGGCCGATGTCGTCCGGGGCGTCGACGTACACGACGGGGAACGGGAACTCGAACCCGTCACGGGGCAGGGTCGGGCCGAGGATGACGCCGAGCCGCGCGCCGAGGCGGCGCATCTGCCCGGTGAGGTGGTCGGCCCGGACCGGCTCGACGACGTTGCGGCTGAACTCGCTGCGGACCTGGTCGGCGCTGTGCAGCACGCGCGGCTCCAGCGACGAGCACATCGGCACCGCCGGGTCGGTGAACGCGAGGTCGGCGGCGATGCGGGCGAGGACGTCGCGGGCGCGGTACCGCAGCGGGCTGTGCACCGCGACGGTCTCGTCGCTGAACACGAAGTACTCCGGCGGGTAGCCGGCGGCGAGCTGGTCCAGGGCGTCGCGGTAGCCGCTGAGCAGCAGCATCCGGAACGCGCCGCTGGTGTGCATGCCGAAGTCGCCGCCGAACCAGATGCCGGGCCGGGTGCCGTAGAACGACTCGTAGGTCTGCCCGAGCGGCAGGACCGCGGCGACGCAGCCCTCGGGCAGCTCGGCACGGTCGGGGCGCTGGTCGCCGTCGGTGTGCGCGAGCAGCCCGATGACGTCCTGCCGGGACACCGCGCCGCACAGCGCCCCGGACACCATCGCGCCGAGGCTGATCCCGCCGACCATCGCCGGCTGGATGCCGTGCCCGCCGAGCAGGTCGGCGATGCCGAACATGGCGGCGGCCAGCCCGATCGAGGTGTTGCGGGAGCGCTGCGCCGAGTCGCCGGGCCGCAGCAGCAGCCCGACGTCGACGCCGGTCCATGCCGCCGCCAGGTCGTAGGCGTCGCGGACCGGTGCGTGCCGCTCGTACAGGGCGACGAGACCGGCCGGATCGTAGGTGAGGTTCTTCTGGCCGAGGATGAACGCGAGGCTCACGCCGGCTCCTCTCGGGAAGTTAGGGGCGCCGCCATGCCGCCGGGCGCTGCTCGGCGGTGAACCGTTCCAGCTCGGTGACGACCTGTGCCGGGGCCGGCCGGCGCAGCGCCTCGTCGCGCAGGGTCGCGGCGTTGCCGGCGAACCCGGGCTCGGCCACGAGGCGCTGGACCGCGTCGCGGATCTGTTGCGGCCCGGCCTGCACGTGCGGCAGGTACAGGCCGGCCCCGGCCTGCTGCAGGCCGGTGGCGCGCAGGGTCTGGTCGGCGACCGGGGTGGACACGAACAGCTGCGGCACGCCGTGCACGAGGGCGGTGGCGTAGCTGCCGAAGCCGCCGTGGTGGATGAGGGCGGCGCAGCTGGGCAGCAGGGCGTGCAGCGGCACCGACTGCACGACGCGGGCGTTGTCCGGCACCCGGTCCAGCTCCTGCGCCTGGGCGGGCAGCAGGGCGGCGACGACCTCCACGTCGAGGTCGGCGAGGGCCTCGAGGATCGCGGCCTTCGACACGTAGTCGCCGCCGTAGCGTTCGGTGTTGGCGGCGCCGAGGCTCAGGCACACGCGGGGGCGGGCGGCCGGCTCGGTGAGCCAGCCGGGCACGACCGCGGGGCCGTTGTAGGGCACGAACCGCACCGGGACCCGCCGCACGTCCGACGGCACCGACAGCCGCTCCGGCAGCGGGTCGAGGGTCAGCTGGCCGGTGATGAGCTCCTCGGTGAACGTGCCGCCGAGCGCCTCGGCGTGCCCGCCGAGCCAGTCCGCCATCGGGTCCTGGCGCTGCGGCGGCGGTACCTCGTCGCGCAGCTTCGTGAACAGCTGCCGCTTCATCGCCCACACGTCGGCGAAGCACATGGAGCGCACGTGGGCGGCGCCGACCGCGCCGGCGGCGATCGGGCCGGCGTAGGTGAGCGGGTCCCACACGACGAGGTCGGGCCGCCAGTGCCGGGCGAACGCGACCAGGTCGGCGATCATCGGCTCGTTGTAGTAGGCGAAGCCCCAGGCGCCCATCTGGGCCCGCTCCAGCTCCCGCTCCCAGGTGAGCTTCGCCGGGTCCAGCTCGCTCCAGTCGACGGACTCGACCTCCTGCGACTCGCGGTGCTGCGCCATCGCGGAGCTGATGTTGCTGTCGTCGCCGACGCCGACCGCGGTCATCCCGGTGCGGGCGATGACGTCGGTGAACGCCGGCGAGCTGGCGACGCGGACCTCGTGACCGGCGGCCCGCGCCGCCCACGCGATCGGGGTCATGCAGAACAGGTGGGACTTCTCCGGCAGCGTGACGAACAGCACCCGCATCGGTGTCGGCTCCTTCCGGTGGTTCAGACGGCGGCGGGGGTCATGGACCCGGTGATGACGGCCAGGACGGCCGCCTGGTGCCGGGCGAGGAAGAAGTGGCCGCCGTCGTACACGTGCAGCACCGCCGGTCCGGTCGTGTGGCCGCGCCAGGCGTCGGCCTCCTCGACGCTGACCTTCGGGTCGTCGTGGCCGGTGAACACGGTCACCGGGCAGTGCAGCGGCTCGCCCTCGGTGTACACGTACGTCTCGGCGGCCTTGTAGTCGTTGCGGACGACCGGCAGCACCGAGCGCAGCAGGTCCTCGTCGTCGAAGACCCGGGTGTCGGTGCCGCTGAGCGACTGCATCTCCGCGACGATGCCGGCGTCGTCGCGGCGGTGCACGTCCTCGTCGCGCAGCCGGGACGGGGCGCGGCGGCCGGAGACGAACAGGTGCAGGGGTTCCCGGGACATGGCGGTGAGCCGGCGGGCCACCTCGAACGCGACGGTGGCGCCCATGCTGTGGCCGAACAGCGCGAACGGCCGGTCCAGCCACGGCAGCACCGCGTCGGTGCAGCGCGCGGCCAGCTCGTGGAGGTCGTCGACGAGCGGCTCGTTCCGCCGCTCCTGCCGGCCGGGGTACTGCACGGACAGCACGTCGACGCCCGGCCCGGCGTTCGCGGAGACCGGCAGGTAGTACGGCGCCGAGCTGCCGGCGTGCGGAAAGCACACCAGCCGGACCGGCGCGTCGGGGCGGGGGTGGTACCGGCGCACCCAAAGGTCACTGGTGGTCATGCTCATCGTGCACCTTTCAACTCGTCGACCCACTGCCGCACCGCCTGGGCGGTCGAGCCGGCGTGGTGCTCCATCATCGTGAAGTGGTTGCCGGGCACGTCCTGTGCCGTGTCCGCGTCCTGCCAGGACGTCTGCCATTCGTGCCGCGCGTACGGCTGCCCGTCGGGTCCGGCGGCGACGATCGGCTCGGAGGAGCGCAGCAGCAGCGTCGGGGTGCTCAGCGGCGCCGGCCGCCAGCCGCCGAACAGGTCGAAGTACCAGCTCATCGCGGTCAGCCGGGCCGAGTCGAGGGTGGTGAACAGCCCTTGCCGGTCGAACATGCCGTCGATGAGCTCGGCCTGGAACTTGGCGAGGGGCGAGTCCTCCGTCGCCGGGTACGTGTCGAGCAGGACCACGCCGGCGGCGGGGCTGCCCAGCTCGTGCAGCCGGCTCGCGGCGGCGTGGGCGAGCAGCCCGCCGCCGGAGGAGCCGAGCAGGACCGCGGGCCGGTCGCCGACGCACTCGCGGACCAGCTCGGCCTGCATCTCGGTGACGGTCTCCCAGGTGGCGGGGAGCCGCTCGCCGGTGAGGAAGCCCGGCACCGACAGTGCCCACACGTCGTAGGTGTCGCGCAGGTTGGCGGCCAGGCGCGCGTACTGGTGCACGCCGGCGAGCGCGACGAACGAGCTGAAGCAGACGAGCACCGGCCGGGCCGGGCCGGACGCGAGCTTGACCGGCTGGAGCTCGCGGCCGAAGTCGGCGCGGGCCTTGAACGTGGGGCGCAGCGCGGCGGCGGCGCGCAGCAGCGCGTAGCCCTGGTCGACCCGGCCGTTGCGGCAGGCGTCGCGGAACAACGCCCCGATGCCGTCCTCCGTGCCGGTGTCCTGCCGCTGGTCGTGGTCGGCGCCGCCGGCGGCCGGGGCCGGTGCCGGCTCGGCCGGGTGCAGGGCGAGCTCGCCGAGCAGGTGCGTGGCGAGCGCGGCCGGGGTCGGGTGGTCGAACACCAGCGTCGGGGGCAGCCGCAGCCCGGTGGCGGCGCCGATCCGGTTGCGCAGCTCGACCGCGGTGAGCGAGTCGAACCCCGCCTCCAGCAGGCTCTGCGCGGGCGGCACGGCGTCGGGGGTGGTGAAGCCGAGCACCGCGGCGACCTGCGCCCGGACGAAGTCGAGCAGCAGTGTCTCGCGGGCCTCGGGGGTCTGGCCGGCGAGCCGCTGCGCGAGCGGCACCGCGCCGGTGGCCGCGCGGGCGGCGGCGGCGCGCCGGGCGGGGGCGCGGACCAGGCCGCGCAGCAGCGGCGCCAGGCCGTCGCCGAGGGTCCGCAGCGTCGGCAGGTCCAGCAGGAGCGGCACGGCGAGGGGTTCGGCGCGGCCGATCGCGGCGTCGAACAGTGCCAGGCCGCGCCCGGCGTCCAGCGGCAGCAGGCCGCCGCGGGACATGCGGCGCAGGTCGGCGTCGGTCAGCTCGCCGGTCATGCCGCTCGCGGTGGCCCACGGCCCCCAGGCGAGCGCGGTGGCGGGCAGGCCCCGCGCGGCCCGGCGCCGCGCCCACGCGTCGAGGTAGGCGTTCGCGGCGGCGTAGTTGGCCTGCCCGGCGCCGCCGACGAGCCCGGACACCGACGAGTACACGGCGAACACGGCCAGGTCGTGCCCGGCGGTCAGCTCGTCGAGGTGGGTGACGGCGTCGACCTTGGGGCGCAGGACCGCGGACAGGCGGGCGGTGTCGAGGCCGCCGACGGTGCCGTCGTCGAGGATGCCGGCGGTGTGCACGACCGCGGTGAGCGGCCGGTCGGCGGGCACGGCCGCGACGAGCGCGGCGACCTGGTCCCGGTCGGTGACGTCGCAGGCGGCGATGGTGACCTCGGCGCCGAGCGCGGTGAGCTCGGCGCGCAGCCGTTCGGCGCCGGCGGCCCGTTCGCCGCCGCGGCTGGCCAGCAGCAGGTGCCGGATGCCGTGCCGGGTGACGAGGTGGCGGGCGACGTGGGCGCCGAGGCCGCCGGTGCCGCCGGTGACGAGCGCGGTGTGCTGCGGGCGCAGCGGCGCCGGGAACGTGAGGACGACCTTGCCGACGTGCCGGGTCTGGCTGACGTAGCGGAACGCGTCGCGGGCCCGGCGCACGTCCCAGGCGGTCACCGGCAGCGGGGTGAGGACCCCCCGCTCGAACAGGGCGACCAGCTCGCGCAGCATGGCGCCGATACGGTCCGGCCCGGCCTCGATGAGGTCGAACGCGCGGTAGTGCACGCCCGGGTGGGCGGCGGCGACGGCGTCGGCGTCGCGGACGTCGGTCTTGCCCATCTCCAGGAACCGGCCGCCGCGCGGCAGCAGCCGCAGGGACGCGTCGACGTACTCGCGGGCGAGGGCGTTGAGGACGAGGTCGACGCCGTCGCCGCCGGTCAGCTCCAGGAACCGCGGCTCGAACGCGAGCGTCCGCGACGAGGCCAGGTTGGTGGCCGGGACGCCGAGGCCGCGGACCACCGGCCACTTGCCGGTGCCGGCGGTGGCGAGGACCTCGGCGCCGAGGTGCCGGGCGAGCTGCACGGCGGCCATGCCGACGCCGCCGGCCGCGGCGTGCACCAGGACCCGTTCGCCGGGGCGCAGCCCGCCGAGGTCGACGAGGGCGTAGTACGCGGTGAGGAACACCAGCGGCACCGACGCGGCCTGCGCGGTGGACCAGCCGTCGGGGACGGCGACGATCATGCGGTGGTCGGCGACGGCGACGGGGCCGAACGCGCCGGGGAACATGCCCATGACCCGGTCGCCGACGGCGAACCCGGTGACGCCGGGCCCGACCTCGGTGACGACGCCGGCGCCCTCCTGGCCGAGGGATCCCGCGTCGCCCGGGTACATGCCGAGGGCGTTGAGCACGTCGCGGAAGTTGACGCCGCCGGCGCGCACGGCGATGCGGACCTGACCGGGGCGCAGCGCGCCGGCGGCCTCGGCGGCGGGTTCGGCGGTGAGGCCGTCGATGGCGCCGTCGTCGCCGGGTGCCAGCCGCCACGGGCCGTCGGGCGGGGTGAGTTCCTCGGTGCCGTCGACGGTCGCGAGGCGCGGGATGCGGGCGGTGCCGCCCTGCAACAGCAGGGCCGGTTCGCCGGTGGCGAGGGCGGCGGGCAGCGCGGCGAGGGAGTCGGTGGCGCTGTCGACGTCGGCGAGGACGAAGCGGCCCGGGTGCTCCGTCTGGGCGGAGCGGACCAGGCCGTGCACGGCCGCGGCGGCGGGGTCGCGCACGTCGTCGCCGACGGCGTCGCGGGTGAGGAACACCAGTTGTGACCCGCCGAACGCGGGGTGCTCCAGCCACTCCTGGACGGCGGTGAGGGCCCGCCCGGCGAGCGCGTGCGCCGAGGCGGCCGTCGCGTCGCCGGCGCTGACGAGGAAGACGGCGGACGGCACGCGGGCGCCGTTGGCGGCGGCCGCGGCGAGGGCCGTCAGGTCGGCGTAGGTCTCCAGGTGGACGCCGGCGGCGTCGGCGGCGGCGCCGAAGCCGAGCGGGTCGTCGCCGACGACGGCCCAGCGGCGCGGCCCGGGGTCGGCGGCCGGCAGGCGCAGCGCCGGCCAGTCCAGCCGCAGCAGCCCGTCGGCGACGGGAGCCGCGGGCGGGGCCGCGGCCAGCTCCCGCAGGGTCAGTGACGCCACCGTCGCGACGGGGGCGCCGGCCGGGTCGGTGACGGTGAGCGCGACGGCGTCGGTGCCGAGGGTCCGCAGCCGTACCCGCAGCCGGGTGGCGCCGGTGGCGTGGACGGTGACCCCGGTCCACGCGAACGGGAGCCGGCCCCGGTCGGTGCGGCCGAGGCCGGTGAACGCGACGGCGTGCAGCGCCGCGTCGAGCAGCGCCGGGTGGACGGTGAACCGGTCGGCGTCCTGCGCGGCCGGCTCGGGCAGGGCGACCTCGGCGTAGACGTCGTCGCCGGCCCGCCACACGGCCCGCAGGCCCTGGAAGGTGGGGCCGTAACGGAACCCGGCGGTGGCGAGGGCGGCGTAGAACCCGTCGAGGGGCTGCGGCTGCGCGCCGGCCGGTGGCCACACCGGGTCGGGGTCGCCGGCGACGTCGCCGCGGCGGTCCGCCGTGCCGGTGGTCAGCAGGCCGGTGGCGTGCAGCGTCCACGGCTGGTCGCTGCCGGCGGGCCGGGCGTGGATGGTGAGCGGGCGGTCACCGGTGTCACCGGCGGGCGGGTCGACGCGGACCTGGACCTCGGCGGCGCCGCGGTCGGGCAGGGTCAGCGGCGCGGCGAGGGTGAGCTCGTCGACGGTCGGGCGGCCGACCTCGTCGCCGGCCCGCAGCGCCAGCTCCAGCAGGGCGGTGCCGGGGACGATGACCGCGCCGGGGAGGGCGTGGTCGGCGAGCCACGGGTGGGTACGGGTCGACAGCCGGCCGGTGAGCACGACGGTGCCGGTGTCGGCGAGGGTGACGGCGGCGCCGAGCAGCGGGTGGTCGGCGCTGCCGAGCCCGGCCCCGGCGAGCCCGGCGGCGGCGCCGGTGCCGGGGCGCGGCCAGAACCGGGTGCGTTGGAACGGGTACGTGGGCAGGTCGGCGGGGCGGGCGCCGGGGATGGTGAAGGCGGCGGCCCGGTCGAGGCTGACCCCGGCGGTGACGAGCTGGGCGGCGCCGCGCAGGAACGCCTCGGTCTCCGGCCGGTCCCGCCGGGACAGCGCGACGCAGGTCGCGTCCTGCGGCAGGCTGTCCTGGGCCATGGCGGTGAGCACCGCGTCCGGGCCGACCTCGACGTAGCGGCTGTACCCGGCGGCGTGCAGGGCGGTGATCCCGTCGGCGAAGCGGACCGCCTCGCGCACGTGCCGCACCCAGTACCCGGGGTCGGCGAGCTCGGCGCCGGCGAACGTGCCGGTGAGGTTGCTGATCACCGGCAGCCGCGGCGGGTGGTAGGCGACGGTGGCGGCGACCCGGCCGAACTCGGCGAGCATGCCGTCCATCCGCGGGGAGTGGAACGCGTGCGAGACCCGCAGCCGCCGGGTACGCCGGCCCGCCGCGGCGAAGTGGGCGGCGATCCGCTCGACGGCGGTCTCGTCGCCGGAGACGACGACGGCGTGCGGCCCGTTGACCGCGGCGATCCCCACCCCCGCACCGGCCCCGGCGGCCGCGTCGGGCAGCAGGGGCAGCACCTCGTCCTCGGCCGCCTGCAGCGCGACCATGGCGCCACCGGCGGGCAGGGCCTGCATGAGGGCGGCCCGGGCGGCGACGAGCCGGACCGCGTCGTCGAGGTCGAACACCCCGGCCACGTGGGCGGCGACGAGCTCGCCGACGGAGTGGCCGATGAGCGCGTCGGCGGGCAGCCCGATCGACTCGGCGAGACGGTACATCGCCAGCTCGAACGCGAACAGGGCGGGCTGGGTGTTGCCGGTGCGGTCCAGGGCGTCGCCGCCGGCGAAGGCGACCTCGCGCAGCGGGCGTTCGAGGACGGTGTCGAAGCGGGCGCAGGCGTCGTCGAACGCGGCGGCGAACACCGGGTGGGTGGCGTACAGCTGCGCGCCCATGCCGGCGCGCTGCGCGCCCTGGCCGGTGAACAGGGCGGCGGTGCGGCCGGGCCGGGCGGTGGCGGCGCGGACCAGGGCCGGGTGGCCGGTGCCGGCGGCGAGTGCGCGCAGGCCGGCGACGAGGTCGTGGTGGCCGGTGCCGACGACGGCGGCGCGGTCGGTGAGCAGTGCCCTGCCGGTGGCGAGGGTCGCGGCGACACCGGCCGGGTCCGGCCGCGGGTCGCGGTCGAGGTGCTCGGCGAGCGCCGCGGCCTGGGCGGCGAGCGCGGCCTCGCCCCGGGCGGACAGCAGCAGCGCGACCGGTCCGGCGGGCGGTGCCGGTACCCCTGCCGCATCCGCTGCCGGGGGTGCCTCTTCCAGGATGAGGTGGGCGTTGGTGCCGCTGATCCCGAACGCGGACACGCCGGCGCGCCGGGGTCCCCGCGCCGGCTGCCAGTCGGTGGCTTCGGTGACGAGCCGGACCGCGCCGGCGCTCCAGTCGACGTGGGTGGAGGGTGTGGCGGCGTGCAGGGTCGGCGGCAGGGTCCGGTGCCGGAGCGCCTGGACGGCCTTGATGACCCCGGCGACCCCGGCGGCGGCCTGGGTGTGGCCGATGTTCGACTTGACCGAGCCGAGCCACAGTGGACGGTCGGCGGGCCGGTCCTGGCCGTAGGTCGCGAGGAGGGCCTGCGCCTCGATGGGGTCGCCGAGGCTGGTGCCGGTGCCGTGCGCCTCGACGAGGTCGACGTCGGCGGCGCGTAGCCCGGCGGTCGCGAGGACCTGCCGGATGAGCCGCTGCTGTGCGGGGCCGTTGGGGGCGGTGAGGCCGTTGGAGGCGCCGTCCTGGTTGACGCCGCCGGCGCGCAGGACGGCGAGGACGGTGTGGCCGTTGCGCTGCGCGTCGCTGAGCCGTTCGAGCAGGACGAGGCCGGCGCCCTCGCCCCAGTTGGTGCCGTCGGCGTCGGCGGCGAACGCCTTGCAGCGCCCGTCGGTGGCGAGGCCCCGCTGGCGGCTGAACGCGATGAACGACCCGGGGGTGGTCATGACGGTGACGCCGCCGGCGAGGGCGAGCTCGCACTCGCCGTTGCGCAGCGCCTGCGCGGCCCAGTGCATCGCGACCAGCGACGAGGAGCAGGCGGTGTCGACGGTGACGGCGGGGCCTTCCAGGCCGAGGGTGTAGGAGATGCGGCCGGACATGACGGCGGCGGTGTTGCCGGTGCCGACGTAGCCCTCGTCGAACGCGGACGCGGCGGCGAGGGTCGCGATGTAGTCCTGGCCGTTGGTGCCGGCGAACACGCCGACCCGTTCCCCGCGGACGGACAGCGGGTCGATGCCGGCCCGTTCGAACGCCTCCCACGCGACCTCGAGCAGCAGCCGCTGCTGCGGGTCCATGGTGAGCGCCTCGCGTGGGGAGATGCCGAAGAACTGCGGGTCGAAGTCGGCGACGCCGGTGAGGAAGCCGCCTTCGCGGACGTAGGAGGTGCCGGCGTGGTCGGGGTCGGGGTCGTAGATGCCGTCGAGGTCCCAGCCACGGTCCGCCGGGAACGCCGAGACGGCGTCGCCGCCCTCGACGACGAGGTCCCACAGCGCTTCGGGGCTGCTGACGCCGCCCGGGAACCGGCAGCTCATGCTGACGACGGCGATGGGTTCGTCGGTGTACGCCGGCGCCTGCGCCGCCGGCGCGGCCCGGTCGGCGAGGTCGCCGACCAGCTCGCTGGCGAGGTGCGCGGCGAGCGCGGTGGCGGTCGGGTGGTCGAACAGCAGGGTCGCCGGCAGCCGCAGCCCGGTGGCGGCGTTGAGGCGGTTGCGCAGCTCGACCGCGGTGAGCGAGTCGAAGCCGAGGTCCCGGAACGCCTGCTCGGCGTCGACGGCGTCGGCGCCGGCGTGCCCGAGGGCGGTCGCCGCCTCGGCCCGGACGAGTTCGAGCAGGGTGCCGGCGCGGTCGGCGGCGCTCATCGCGGCGAGCCGCTCGCGCAGGGTGCCGGCGGCGGCCGCGGCGGCCGGGTCGTCGGCGGTGTCGAGCGCGGCGATCTCGGGCAGGTCGCCGAGCAGCGGGCTGGGCCGGGACCCGGTGAACCCGGGCGCGAATCTGGCCCAGTCGACGTCGGCGACGGTGAGTGCCGTCTCGCCGGCGTCGAGCGCGGCCTGCAGGGCGCCGATCGCCAGCGCGGGGTCCAGCACGTGCAGGCCGCGGCGGCGCAGGAACTCCTCGGTGCCTTCCTCGGCGGTGACCATGCCGCCGCCGCCCCACGGCCCCCAGGCCACGGCGGTGCCGGTGCGGCCGAGGGCGCGGCGCTGCTGGGCGAGGCCGTCGAGGACGGCGTTGGCGGCCGCGTACGCCGCCTGGCCGCCGCTGCCCCAGGTCGCGGAGATCGAGGAGAACAGCACGAACGCGTCGAGGTCGCGGTCGGCGAGCAGTTCGGCGAGGTGGACGGCGCCGGCGGCCTTGGGCGCGTAGACGGCGGCGAAGTCCGCGGCGGTCATCCCGTCGAGGACCATCGACTGGGGCACACCGGCGGCGTGTACGACGACCCGCAGGTCGGGCAGGGTCGCCAGGAGCGCGGCGACGGCGGCGCGGTCGGCGACGTCGCAGGCGGGCATGCTGACCCGGACGCCGAGGGCCTCGAGCTCGGCGCGCAGCCGGGCGGCGCCGGGGCCGGCGTCGCCGCGGCGACTGGTGAGGACGAGGTGCTCGGCGCCGCCGCGGGCGAGCCAGCGGGCGACGTGCCCGCCGAGGGCGCCGGTGCCGCCGGTGACGAGGGCGGTGCCGCGCGGGCGCCAGCTGGGTTCGCCGGTGGGGCGCGGCGGGGCGGGGGCGTGCACGAGGCGCCGGACGAAGACCCCGGAGCCGCGCAGCGCGACCTGGTCCTCGCCGCCGGCGGCGGCCAGGACGCCGGCGAGGCGCTGGACGGTGCGGTCGTCGACGGTGCCGGGCAGGTCGACGAGGCCGCCCCAGCGGTGCGGGTACTCCAGGGCGGCGGCCCGGCCGAGCCCCCAGACGCCGGCGTGGGCGGGTGAGCGCAGCGGGTCGGAGGCGCCGATGGACACCGCACCGCTGGTGAGGACCCACAGCCGGGCGTCGACGCCGGCGGTGCGCTGGATCAGGTCGGTGGTGGCGGCGACGGCGGCGGGCACGGGGCCGTCACCGGTGTCCTGCAGGGCGAGCAGCGACACGATCCCGGCGTGGTCGCCGTCGGGGACGTCGGTGACGGGCAGGGCGGTGGCGCCGGCGGCGGTGAGCGCGGCGGCGACCCGGTCCACGAGCGGGTCGGGGGTGCGGTGCAGGACGAGCCACGTGCCGGTGAGCGTCGCGGCCGGCTCGGCGGTGGCGGGGCGCCAGCGGACCTGGTACCGCCAGGTGTCCACGGTGGACTGTTCGGCGCGGCGGCGCCGCCAGGTGGCGAGGGCGGGCTGGACGGCGGCGAGGGCCTGCGGGTCGACCTGCAGGGCGCCGGCGAGGGCGTCGAGGTCGTCGACGGCGTCCCAGAACACGGCGTCGGCGGTGCCGGTGGCGGGGCTGGTCTTGGCCGGTTCGATGGTCGGCCAGTACTGCCGGTGCTGGAAGGCGTAGGTGGGCAGGTCGACGCGGCGCCCGCCGGTGAGGATCGCGGTCCAGTCCGGGGACCAGCCGTCGACGTGGGCGCGGGCGACGGCGGTCATCAGGGTGGTGGGTTCGTCGCGTCCCTTGCGCATCGCCGGGATGCCGTCGACCAGCGCGGACAGCACCCCGTCCGGGCCGACCTCCAGGAACTTCGTCACGCCCTTGGCTTTGAGCGTCTCTACGGCGTCGGCGAACCGCACCGTGCCCCGCAACTGGTCCAACCAGTAACCCGGTAGCGTCACGTCGCCGGTGGAGGTGGCGGCGATCGGGATCACCGGCGGGTGGAACGTCACCGTGCGCAGGACCTCGCGGAAGGCGGCCAGCATCCCGTCCATGCGCGCGGAGTGGAACGCGTGACTGACCCGCAGGCGCTTCGTTTTCGCGAACTTTTCGGCGACCGCGGTTACGGCGTCCTCGTCGCCGGAGACAACGATCGCGTCCGGGGCGTTGACCGCGGCGATCTCGGCGCCGTCGACCAGCGCGTCGCGGACCTCGGCCTCGGCCGCCTGGACGGCGATCATCGCGCCACCCGCCGGGAGCGCCTGCATCAACCCTCGCGCAGACCCTCGATCCGGGCACAGACCTCGTCATAGGCCGCCGCGAACACCGGATAGGCGTCGTAGAGGCCGCGGCCCATGCCGGACCACTGCGCGCCCTGCCCCGTGAACAGCATCGCGGTGCCGCCGGTGCGGGCCCTCCCCCGGATGACCGTGTCACCGAGCAGGACGGCCCGGTGGTCGAACATGGACCGGCCCGTGGCGAGGGAGTAGCCGACGTCGACCGGGTCGCGGTCCGTGACGGCCCGGACCCGGTCCAGCTGCGCGTCGAGGGCCTCGGGGGTCCGCGCCGACACCGGCCACGGCACCACCGGAAGCGCGGACGGCTCGGCGGGCGGGTCGGCGGGCGGCGCCTCTTCGAGGATGACGTGGGCGTTGGTGCCGCTCATCCCGAACGACGACACGCCGGCCCGGCGCGGACGGTCCGCGTCGGGCCAGGGCCGGGCCTCGGTGAGCAGCTCGACGTTGCCGGCGGTCCAGTCGACGTGCGGGGACGGTTCGGTGACGTGCAGGGTCCGCGGCAGCGTCCCGTGCCGCAGCGCCTGCACCATCTTGATCACGCCGCCGACGCCGGCGGCCGCCTGCGGGTGGCCGATGTTCGACTTCAGCGACCCGAGCCACAGTGGACGGTCGTCGGGGCGGTCCTGGCCGTAGGTGGCCAGCAGCGCCTGGGCCTCGATCGGGTCGCCGAGCGGGGTGCCGGTGCCGTGCGCCTCGACGGCGTCGACGTCGGCGGCGCCGAGGCGGGCGCTGGCCAGGGCACGGCGGATGACGCGCTGCTGGGCGGGGCCGTTCGGGGCGGTGAGCCCGTTGGAGGCGCCGTCCTGGTTGACGGCGCTGCCGCGGATGACGGCGAGGACGGTGTGCCCGTTGCGCCGCGCGTCGCTGAGCCGTTCGAGCAGGACCATGCCGGCGCCTTCGGACCAGCTGGCGCCGTCGGCGGCGGCGGAGAACGGCTTGCACCGGCCGTCGGGGGCGAGGGCCCGCTGCCGGCTGTAGTCGATGAGCGACACCGGGGTCGACATGACGGTGACGCCGCCGGCGAGGGCGAGGGTGCAGTCGCCGGCCCGCAGCGACTGGATCGCCCAGTGCAGCGCGACGAGCGACGACGAGCACGCGGTGTCCACGGACACGGCGGGTCCTTCGAGCCCGAACGTGTACGCGATCCGGCCGGACAGGACGCTGAAGGAGTTGCCGCTGCCGATGAGGCCCTCCGCGGACTCCTTCGCGAGCATCAGCAGGCCGACGTAGTCCTGGTAGGTGACGCCGGCGAACACGCCGGTCTGGCTGCCGCGCAGCGACACCGGGTCGATCCCGGCATGCTCGACGGCCTCCCACGACGTCTCCAGCAGCAGCCGGTGCTGCGGGTCCATGGCGAGCGCCTCGCGGGGCGAGATGCCGAAGAACGCGGGGTCGAAGTCGCCGGCGTCGTGCAGGAAGCCGCCGCCCTGCGCGTAGCAGGTGCCGGGCGCGTCCGGGTCCGGGTCGTACAGCGCCTCGACGTCCCAGCCGCGGTTCGTCGGGAACGGCGTGATGGCGTCGCCGCCGGCCATGACGAGCCGCCACAGGTCGTCGGCGCTGTTGACGTCGCCCGGGTAGCGGCACGCCATGCCGACGATCGCGATCGGCTCGTCGACGGTGGCGGGCCCGGCCTGCGGTTCGGCGCCGGTGTCCGGCCCGCCGAGCAGCTCGTGGCGCAGGTGCGCGGCGGCGGCGGCCGGGGTCGGGTGGTCGAAGACGAGCGTGGCGGGCAGCCGGATCCCGGTCGCCTCGGTGAGGGCGTTGCGCAGCTCGACGGCGGTGAGCGAGTTGATGCCGAGGTTCTGGAACGGCTGGTCGGCGTCGACGGCGGCCGGGTCGGCGTAGCCGAGGACGGCGGCGGTGTGCTCCCGGACCAGGTCGGTGAGGGCGGTCCGCTGCTCGGTGTCGGTGCGGCCGGCGAGCCGGGCGGTGAGGGCGTTGCCGGTCGGGGCGGTGGCCGCGGCCGACCGCCGGCGAGGCTCGGCCGTGGTCCGTGTCGTTTGCGTCTGTACGGTCACCGCCGGCCCCCCGGTCGGCGCTTCGCCGGTCGGCCGCATGACGAGGGCGTCGACGGTGACGACGGGGGCGCCGGTCGGGTCGGTGGCGAGGATGGCGACGGCGCCGGGCCGGCCGGTCGGGGTGAGCCGGACCCGCAGCCGGCGGGCGCCGGTGGCGTGCAGCGTGCACCCGTTCCACGCGAACGGCAACAGGTCCCCGTCGAGGCCCGGCAGGGCGCCGAGGGCGAGGCCGTGCAGGGCCGCGTCGAGCAGCGCGGGGCGCAGCCCGAAGGCGTCGTCGCCGGGCTGCGGCTCGACGTCGACGTCGGCGTAGAGGCTGTCGCCGGCCCGCCACGCGGCGCGCAGTCCGCGGAACGCGGGGCCGTAGGCGAAGCCGGCGTCGGCCCACCGTTCGTACAGGGTGTCCACGGCGACGGGTTCGGCGCCGGCCGGCGGCCACTGCGCCAGCCGGTCGGCGGTGCCCGCGGGCGCGGTGGAGGCGCTGCCGTGGGCGTGCCGGGTCCAGGGTCCGCCGCCGGTGCGGCTGGACACGGTGACGGGCCGGGACCCGAGCCGGTCGGCGGCGCCGACGGCGACCTGCAGCTCCAGCGGCCCGTCGGCGGGCACGGGCAGGGACGCTTCGAGGACGAGCTCGTCGAGGCGGTCGCAGCCGGCCTCGTCGGCGGCGCGCACGGCGAGGTCGACGAGGACGGCGCCGGGGACGTACGCGACGCCGTGCACGACGTGCTGGGCCAGCCACGGGTGCCGCCGGGTGTCGGCGGTGCCGGTGACGAGGATCCCGTCGCCGCCGGCGACGGGGACGACGGCGTCCAGGAGCGGGTGCCCGATGCCGGGTCTGCCCGGGGCCGGGGTGTCGATCCAGTACCGCTGCCGCTGGAACGGGTACGTGGGCAGGTCGACGCGGCGCCCGCCGGCCAGGATCGCGGTCCAGTCCGGGGACCAGCCGGTGACGTGGGCGCGGGCGACGGCGGTCATCAGGGTGGTGGGTTCGTCGCGACCCTCGCGCATCGCGGGGATGCCGTCGACCAGCGCGGACAGGACTCCGTCGGGGCCGACCTCCAGGAACCGCGTGACGCCCTGTGTCCGGAGCCCGTCGACGGCGTCGGCGAACCGGACGGTGCCCCGCAACTGGTCCAACCAGTAGTCCGGGGTCGTCACGTCGCCGGTGGAGGTCGTGGCGATCGGGATCGCCGGCGGGTGGAACGTGACCGTCGACAGGATCTCGCGGAAGGCGTCGAGCATGCCGTCCATGCGCGCGGAGTGGAACGCGTGGCTGACCCGCAGCCGCTTGGTCCTGGCGAACCGTGCCGCGACGCTCAGCACCGCGTCCTCGTCGCCGGAGACGACGATCGCGTCCGGGGCGTTGACGGCGGCGATCTCGGCGCCGTCGACCAGCGCGTCGCGGACCTCGGCCTCGGCCGCCTGGACGGCGATCATCGCGCCACCCGCCGGGAGCGCCTGCATCAACACAGCGCGACCTCGACCGCGAACAGCGCCGGCTGCGTCCACCGCGTCTCGTCCAGCTCCGCGCCCTCGACCTCGCGCAGCCCTTCGATCCGGGCACAGACCTCGTCGTACGCCGCCGCGAACACCGGGTACGCGGCGTACAGGCCGCGGCCCATGCCGGACCACTGCGCGCCCTGCCCCGTGAACAGCATCGCCGTGCCGCCGTCGCGGGCCTTGCCCCGGATCACCGTGTCGCCGAGCAGGACCGCCCGGTGCTCCAGCGCGGACCGGCCGGTCGCCAGGGAGTGGCCGACGTCGACGGGGTGCAGGTCGGTGAGGGCCCGCACCTGGTCCAGCTGCGCGTCGAGCGCCTCGGCGGTGCGGGCCGACACCGGCCACGGCACCACGGGCGGCGTGTCGGGGTCGGCGGGGGCGTCGGCCGGTGCGGCCGCTTCGAGGATGACGTGCGCGTTGGTACCGGAGACGCCGAACGCGGACACGGCGGCGCGGCGGGGCCGGTCGACCGCGGGCCAGGGTCGGGCCTCGGTGAGCAGCTCGACGGCCCCCTCGGACCAGTCGACCTTGCTCGTCGGCGCGTCGACGTGCAGCGTGCGGGGCAGCAGCCCGTGCCGCAGCGCCATGACGGTCTTGATGACGCCGGCGACGCCGGCGGCGGCCTGGGTGTGGCCGATGTTCGACTTCAGCGACCCGAGCCACAGCGGGCGGTCGGCGGGCCGGTCCTGGCCGTAGGTGGCCAGCAGTGCCTGGGCCTCGATGGGGTCGCCGAGGCTGGTGCCGGTGCCGTGCGCCTCGACCGCGTCCACGTCGGAGGGTCGCAGGCCGGCGTCGGTGAGGGCGGCGCGGATGACCCGCTGCTGGGCGGGGCCGTTCGGGGCGGTGAGGCCGTTGGAGGCGCCGTCCTGGTTGACCGCCGAACCCTTCACGACGGCGAGGACGGGGTGGCCGTTGGCGACGGCGTCGCTGAGCCGTTCGACGAGGAGCAGGCCGGCGCCCTCGCCCCAGCCGGTGCCGTCGGCGCCGTCGGCGAACGCCCGGCAGCGGCCCTGCGCGGCGAGCCCGCCCTGCCGGCTGAACTCGGCGAACACGCCAGGGGTGGCCATGACGGTGACGCCGCCGGCGACGGCGAGGGCGCATTCGCCGCGCCGCAGCGCCTGCACGGCGAGGTGCAGGGCGACCAGCGACGACGAGCACGCGGTGTCGATCGTGACGGCGGGTCCTTCGAGGCCGTACGTGTAGGACAGCCGGCCGGACAGGACGCTGCCGGAGTTGCCGGTGAGCAGGTGCCCGGCGAGCTCGTCGGGGACGGTGGTGAGGTTCGACGCGTACCCGGACGGGGACGCGCCGACGAACACGCCGGTGGCGCTGCCCTTGAGGGTGGCCGGGTCGAGGCCGGCGCGTTCGAACAGCTCCCACGACGTCTCCAGCAGCAGCCGCTGCTGCGGGTCCATGGCGAGCGCCTCGCGGGGCGAGATGTTGAACAGCCCGGCGTCGAAGAGGGCGGCGGTGTCCAGGAACCCGCCCTCGGTGGTGGTGCTGCGGCCGTCGGGCTGCGGGCCGTACAGGCCGGCGACGTCCCAGCCGCGGTCGCCGGGCATGGCGGCGACCGCGTCGGTGCCGTCGACGACGAGCTGCCACAGGCCGGCGGCGTCGTCGGCGCCGCCGGGGAAGCGGCAGCTCATCGCGACGATCGCGATCGGCTCGTCCGCCCCGCCCGCCGGCAGGGCCGCCACGGCCGGGGCGGCGGTGGCGCCGTCGCCGAGGGTGGCGGCGAGGTGGCGGGCGACGGCGCGGGCGGTCGGGTGGTCGAAGACGAGGGTCATCGGCAGCCGCAGCCCGGTCGCCGCGCCGAGCCGGTTGCGCAGCTCGACGGCGGTGAGGGAGTCGAAGCCGAGCTCCCGGAACGGGCGCGCCGGGTCCAGGTCGGCCGCCGCGCCGAGGCGCAGGACGGCGGCGGCCTCGGCGCGGACGAGGTCGAGCAGCAGCGTGTCGCGTTGCGCGGCGGTCAGCGGCGCGAGGCGCTCGCGCAGCGCCGCGCTGCCCTGGTCCGCGCCGGTGGCGGTGGCGGCGGTCAGTTCCGCGACGCCGGGCAGGTCGCTGAGCAGCGGGCTGGGGCGGGCCGCGGTGAACGCGGGCACGAACCGGGTCCAGTCGACGTCGGCGACGGCGATGACGGCGTCGCGTCCGCCGGTGGCACCGGCGAGCGCGGCGAGGGCCGTCTCCGGCGGCATCGGCCGGATCCCGCGGCGCAGCAGCGCGTCGCGGCTGGTGTCGTCGGCGGCCATGCCGCTGCCGGCCCAGGCGCCCCACTGCACGGCGGTCGCGGTGAGGCCGCGGGCCCGGCGGTCCTCGGCGACGGCGTCGAGGACGGCGTTGCCGGCGGCGTACGCGGCCTGCCCGCCGCTGCCCCAGGCGGCGGCGATCGACGAGAACAGCACGAACGCGTCGAGGTCCCGGCCGGTGAGCAGCGCGTCGAGGTGCCGGGCCCCGGCGGCCTTGCCGGCGTAGACGGCGGCGAAGGCGGCGAGGTCCATGTCCGGCAGCGGCTGCGACTGTGGCAGCCCGGCGGCGTGCACGACGGCCCGGATCGGTCCGGCGGTCCCGGCCAGGGCCGTCTCGACCGTGGTGAGCATGGCGGCGACGGCGGCGCGGTCGGCGAGGTCGCAGGCGACGACGGTGACGCCGGCGCCGAGGGCGGCGAGGTCGGCGGTGAGGTCGGCGGCGCCGGGCGCGTCGGGGCCGCGGCGGCTGGCGAGGACGAGGTGGGTGGCGCCGCGGCCGGCGAGCCAGCGGGCGATCCGGCCGCCGAGGGCGCCGGTGCCGCCGGTGACCAGGACCGTGCCGGTGGGCCGCCAGTCGCCGGCGCCGGTCGTGGCGTCCGGTGCGGCGGTCAGGCGCCGGGCGAGGACGCCGCGCTTCCGGATCGCGAGCTGGTCCTCGGCGCCGCCGCCGTTGAGGACGGCCGCGAGCCGCCGCAGGGCCGCGTCGTCGAGGGCGTCCACCGGCGCGGGCAGGTCGACGAGGCCGCCCCAGCGGCCGGGATGTTCGAGGCCCACGACGCGGCCGAGGCCCCAGACGGCGGCCTGGTCGACGGCGCGGAGCGGGTCGTCCGGGCCGGTGGACACGGCACCGGTGGTGACGCACCACAGTGGGGTGGTGCCGTCGAGGTCGCCGAGGACTTGGGCGAGCAGCAGCGTCGCGGCCGTCCCTGCGGTCAGGTGCGGCTGGTCGGGGCGGGGCCGCTCGTCGAGGGCGAGCAGCGACAGGATGCCGGCGGGTGCCGGCACCACCGCCGATGCCGCGGCGAGCGTGGCCCGGTCCGCGGTGGCGGCGTCGACGGCCACCGGCGTGATGTCGAGCACTTCGCCGAGCCGGTCAGGCACGCGATATCCCTCGGGGATCAGCGCGAGCCACGGCTTGGACGCGGTCGCGGCGGCCGGTTCGATCGCCTTCCACGTCGTGCGGTACCGCCAGCCGGCGATCGCCGCGTCGGTGCGCCGCTCGGTGTGCCAGGCGGTGAGGGCGGGCAGCAGCGGGCCGAGGGTGCCCGGTTCGACGCGCAGGGTGGCGGCGAGGCCGTCGAGGTCGGCGTGCTCGACGGCGGCCCAGAACGGGCCGTCGAGGGTGCCGGCCGTGGCTGCGTCGAGCTTGAGGGTGGGCCAGAACCGGGTCCGCTGGAACGCGTAGGTCGGCAGGTCGACGGCGGCGCCGCGGCCGGCGAAGACGGTGCTCCAGTCGACGGTGCCGCCGGCGACCCACAGCTGCGCGAGCGCGGTGAGGAAGCGGGTGGGGCCGCCGTCGTCGCGGCGCAGGGTGCCGGTGACGACCGCGTCGGACCCGGCCGTGTCCAGGGTTTCCTGGACCCCGACGGTGACCACCGGGTGCGGGCTGACCTCGACGAACGCGGTGAACCCCTCGCCGGCGAGGGTGCGGATGACGGGTTCGAACTCGACGGTGTGCCGCAGGTTCGTGAACCAGTACGCCGCGGAGCCGGGCGCCACGTCGCCGGCGTCGCCGACCGTGGAGCGGAACGCGACCCGCGGCTCGGCGGGCCGGACCGGGGCGAGGACGTCGAGGAGCGTGTCGTGGATCGCCTCGACGTGCGCGGAGTGTGAGGCGTAGTCGACGTCGATGCGGCGGGCGCGCACGTCGTCGGCGGCGCAGGCGGCGAGCAGCTCGTCGATGGCGTCGACGTCGCCGGAGACGACGACCGAGGTGGGGCCGTTGACCGCGGCGACCGACAGCCGCCCGGCCCACCCGGTGATGCGCCGGTGCACGTCGTCGACGGGTGCGTTCACCGACATCATGCCGCCGCGTCCGGACAGCGCGAGCAGCGCCTGGCTGCGCAGCGCGACGACGCGGGCCGCGTCGGGCAGGGTGAGCAGCCCGGCGACGCAGGCGGCGGCGATCTCGCCCTGGCTGTGGCCGACGACGGCGGCGGGTTCGACGCCGTGCGCGCGCCACAGCTCGGCGAGCGACACCATGACCGCGAACAGGACCGGCTGGACGACGTCGACCCGGTCGAGCGACGGCGCGCCCGGGGCGCCGCGCAGGACGTCGGTGAGCCGCCAGTCGACGTACGGCCGCAGCGCCTCCTCGCACCGGCTGAGCTGGTCACGGAAGACGGGTGCGGTGTCGAGGAGCCCGACGGCCATGCCGGCCCACTGGGATCCCTGCCCGGGGAACAGGAACGCGACCTTCCCGGCCGGGGCGGCGTGGCCGGTGACGGCGCCGGTGGTGGGGGTGCCGGCGGCGAGGTCGGTGAGGTGCCGCAGCAGCGTGGCGCGGTCCTCGGCGGCGACGACCGCCCGGTGCGGGAGGGCGGCGCGGCCGGTGGCGAGGGTGTGGCCGACGTCGGCGGCGTCGAGGTCGGGCCGTGCGGTGAGGTACGCCCGGAGCCGGTCCGCCTGGGCGCGCAGCCCACCGGCGGAGCGGGCGGACAGCAGCCACGGCACCGCGGGCAGGGCTGTCGGCTCGGTGGTCGCCTCGGTTGGTGGTGCTTCCTCCAGGATCACGTGGGCGTTGGTGCCGGAGACGCCGAACGACGACACGCCGGCGCGGCGGGGCCGGTCGGTGGCGGGCCACGGCTGTGCCTCGGTCAGGATCTCGACCGCGCCCGACGTCCAGTCGACGTGTGACGAGGGTGCGGTGACGTGCAGGGTACGGGGCAACTTCTGGTGCTGCAGGGCGAGGATCATCTTCATGACCCCGGCGACGCCGGCCGCGGCCTGGGTGTGGCCGATGTTCGACTTCACCGACCCGAGCCACAGCGGCTCGGCGCGGTCCTGCCCGTACGTGGCGAGGAGCGCCTGCGCCTCGATCGGGTCGCCGAGGCTGGTGCCGGTGCCGTGCGCCTCGACCGCGTCCACATCAGCGGGTTCGAGGTCCGCGGTGGCGAGCGCGGCCCGGATCACCCGCTGCTGCGACGGGCCGTTCGGCGCGGTGAGACCGTTGGACGCGCCGTCCTGGTTGACGGCGGAGCCGCGGACGACGGCGAGGACCGGGTGGCCGTTGGCGACGGCGTCCGACAGCCGCTCCACCAGGAGCAGACCGACGCCCTCACCCCAACCGGTGCCGTCCGCGTCATCCGAGAACGCCTTGCACTCGCCGCGGTGCAGGGCCTGGACGGCGAGGTGCAGCGCGACCAGCGACGCGGAGCACGCCGTGTCGACGGTCACCGCGGGTCCTTCGAGGCCGAACGTGTAGGACAGGCGGCCGGAGACGACGCTGGCGGCGTTGCCGGTGCCCTGGTAGCCCTCGACGTTCTCGGTGGCGTGCGCGAGGACGGCGCCGTAGTCCTGGCCGTTGGTGCCGACGAACACGCCGGTCGCGCTGCCTTTGAGGGTGGCCGGGTCGATCCCGGCGCGTTCGAACACCTCCCACGACGTCTC
>NZ_JNYJ01000020.1 GCF_000716715.1 Dactylosporangium aurantiacum
GCGGCGGCACCAGCTACGTCATCGGCGGCGGCGCCCGCTCCGCCAGCGACAAGGTGTTCCAGCACAACGGCAACGGCACCGTGAACATCTCCGGCTTCTACGTCGAGAACGCCGGCAAGCTCTACCGCGCCTGCGGCAACTGCACCAACTCCTACCAGCGCAACGTGGTCGTGGACAACATCATCGCCAGGTCCACGAAGGTGATCGCCGGTATCAACATCAACTGGGGCGACACGGCCCGGTTCACCCGCGTCACCGTCTACGGCTCGGCGACGATCTGCGACAAGTACCTGGGCGCGCCGAAGGGCAGTGAGCCGACCCACGTCGGATCGGGCGCCGACGGCGTCAACTGCTTCTACAACGCCTCGGACATCACGTACCGCTAGGTTCCAACCGCACCACGACCCACTTCGACGTGGGGGTGCCGCTGACCGCAGCCTGCGAGTCCAGCGGCACCAGCGGGTTGGTCTCCGGGTAGTACGCCGCGACGCAGCCCTTCGGCGTGTTGTACTCCACCAGCCGGAACCGCTCGGCGCGCCGCTGCCGCCCGTCGGTCCACTCCGAGACGAGGTCCACCACGTCGCCGTCGGCGTGGCCGAGCTCGGCGAGGTCGGCGGCGCTGATGAACACGACCCGCCGCCCGGAGCGGATGCCGCGGTACCGGTCGTCGAGGCCGTAGATCGTGGTGTTGAACTGGTCGTGGCTGCGGATCGTCTGCAGCACCAGGCGGCCCGGCGGCACGCTGAGCACCTCCAGGGGGCTGACCGTGAACACGGCCTTGCCCTCAGGGGTCGGGAACGTGCGGGAGTCGCGCGGCCCGTGCGGCATGGTGAAGCCGCCGTGGGTGCGGATCCGCTCGGTGTAGTCGGCGCAGCCCGGCACGACCCGGCCGATCCGGTCGCGGATGCGGTCGTAGTCGGCGGGGAAGTCCTGCCACGGGATGCCGTGCCGGTCGCCGAGCGTGGCGGCGGCGATGCCGCAGACGATGTCGACCTCCGAGCGCAGCAGCGGACCGGCCGGCGCCGAACGGCCCCGGGACGCGTGCACCTCCGACATGGAGTCCTCGACGGTGACCCGCTGCGGCCGGCCGCCGGTGAGGTCCTGCTCGGTGCGGCCGAGCGTGGGCAGGATCAGCGCGGTGCGGCCGGCGGCGACGTGGCTGCGGTTGAGCTTGGTGGAGATCTGCACGGTCAGCTGGGCGCCGCGCATCGCCTCGGTGACGACGTCCGTGTCGGACATCGCCGCGACGAAGTTGCCGCCGAGCGCGATGAACACCTTCGCGCGGCGGTCGCGCAGCGCCCGCACGGCGTCGGCGGCGTCGAAGCCGGGCTCGCGCGGCGGCGCGAAGCCGAACTCGGCGCCGAGCGCGTCGAGGAAGAACGCCGGCGGCGCCTCCCAGATGCCCATCGTCCGGTCGCCCTGCACGTTGGAGTGGCCGCGGACCGGGCACAGCCCCGCACCCGGCTTGCCGATCATGCCCTGGGCGAGGGCGACGTTGACGAACTCCTTGATCGTCGCGACCGCGTTGTGGTGCTGGGTGATGCCCATCGCCCAGCAGTGCACGATCCGCTTCGACGAGGCCAGCATCGCCGCCGCCGTCTCGATCTGCGACCAGGTGAGCCCGGTCGCGGCGAGGACCGCGTCGCGGTCGACGGCCCGCACGTGCCGCTGCCACGCGTCGAAGCCGGTGGTGTACTGGTCGATGAACGCCCGGTCGAGCACCGTGCCGGGCGCGGCGTCCTCGGCCTCCAGCAGCAGCCGGCCGATCGCCTGCCACAGCGCCAGGTCGCCGTTGGAGCGGATCTGCAGCAGCTCGTCGGCGAGGCCGGTGCCGCGACCGGCGAGGCCCCGCAGCTTCTGCGGGTTGTCGAAGCGCATCAGCCCGGCCTCCTGCAGCGGGTTGATCGCCAGGATCCGGGCGCCGTTGCGCTTGGCGGTCTCCAGCGCGGTGAGCATCCGCGGATGGTTGGTGCCGGGGTTCTGCCCGGACACCACGATGAGGTCCGCCTCGTGCAGGTCCTGCAGCGACACCGAGCCCTTGCCGACGCCGATCGTGCGGGCCAGCCCGGCCGACGTCGACTCGTGGCACATGTTGGAGCAGTCCGGCAGGTTGTTGGTGCCGTACGCCCGGGCCAGCAGCTGGTGCAGGAACGCGGCCTCGTTGCTGGTGCGGCCGGAGGTGTAGAAGACCGCCTCGTCCGGGCCCGCCAGCCCGTTAAGGTGGGTGCCGATGAGGGCGAACGCGTCCTGCCACGAGATCGGCTCGTAGTGCTCCGCGCCGGCGCGGCGGACCATCGGATGGGTGAGCCGGCCCTGCCGCTCCAGCCAGTGGTCGGTGCGCCCGGCGAGGTCGGCCAGGGAGTGCGCGGCGAAGAACTCGGGCCCGACGGTCTGCCGGACCCCCTCCCAGGACACGGCCTTCGCGCCGTTCTCGCAGAACTCGGCGGTGTGCCGGTGCCCCTTCGGGTCGGGCCACGCGCAGCTCATGCAGTCGACGCCGTCGACCTGGTTGAGCGCGCGCAGGTTGCGGGTGGCCTTGACGACCCCCATCTGCCGCACCGCGTTGGCCATGCTGAGCCGCACCGCCTGCAGGCCGGCGGCGTGGTCGGCGGGCGGCCCGACCCGCAGCCGCGCCTCCTCCTCGTCCACCAGCGGGCCGGAACCGTCGTCCACCGCCGGCCCGCTCTGCAGGGTCGGCCCGGCCCCGTCCACCGGCGGTCCGGCGGGCAGATCGGCGGGCGGCGGGGCGGCGGCGGGCGGTGAGGTGGACATCGGGGCACTCCCACGTGCGGCGGTGACACTTACGACGAGGGTAGTCCGTCCTGCGCCGCGGCGAAGATCCGCGCGAAGATGGCGTCGATGACGTCGTTCTTCGCCAGGCTGTAGTCGCCCGGTCGCTCCGCGGTGTCGCGGGCCAGGCTCCGCTTCGTGCCGGCGTAGCGTTCCAGGTCGTCCGGGTGGGTGCGCAGCCAGTCCCGGAACAGCCGGTGCCGGACCAGCTCCGGGGAGTGCGGTGGCCACACGTGCAGGTGCACGTCCTCCGCGGCGCTGACCAGCATCCGGTGCCCGTGCCACCAGGGTTCGCGCAGCACGAGGCGGTAGCCGAGCCGTACCAGTGCCGGGACGTACGCGGCCTCGTCGGCGCTGTCGCCGACCGTCAGGTCGATGTCGATGACCGGCTTCGCCGGCAGCCCCGGCACCGCCGTCGAGCCGACGTGCTCGATCGCCACGACCAGGTCGCCGAGCGCCTCGGTGATCGCCGCGCGGGCCGCCGCGAACCGCTGCGGCCAGGCCGGGTCGTAGTCCGCCACGACGACGGACCGCCACCGCGCCGGCGCCTCGCCGACCAACCCCGCCGCCAACTGCTCCGCGGTGCCGTGGAACCGCTGCGTGACCTCCGGTGGATACCCGGCCATCGTGACCTCCCGTGCTCGCTGCCGTACCCCGGCAAAGTCGGCCAGACTACGACAGCCGGCACCCCGGCCGCGACCCCTGACGACGATACGGCGGACGGCCGGACCCGGGGCCCGGCCGTCCGCCCTCGCCGGTCGTCAGCTCGCCGCGCAGGTCAGCGCCGCCGGGACGCTGTTCGTGCCGGTCCACGACCCGAGGAAGCCGAACGACGCCGTCGCGCCCGCCCCCAGGGTCCCGTTGTAGTTCACGTTGCGGGCGGTGACCGCCGCGCCCGAGCTCGTCACGGTCGCGCTCCACGCGTTGCTGACCGTCTGGCCGTCGGCGTACGTCCAGCCCACCGTCCAGCCGGAGACCGCCGAGCTCCCGGCGGTGACCCGCACCTCGCCCTGGAAGCCACCCGGCCACTGGCCGGTGATCGCGTACGTCGCCGTGCAGGTCTTCGTGCCGTTCGGCGACGACGACGGGCTGCGGGAGGCCGACGGCGACGTCGACGGGCTGCGGGACACCGACGGCGACACCGACGGCGAGGCCGACGACGGGCTCGCGCTCTGGCCGCTGTAGATCGACGCCTCGCGCGACGTCGCCTTCAGCCCGTTGGCGCCGTTGACGATCCGGTCACCGAACGTGGTCAGCTGCGCCGGGTTGAAGTTCACCGTCATGTCCAGGATCGGGTCGCTGTTGCCGCTCCACGACCAGGCGATCCAGCCCAGCCCGCGGGCCTGCGCCTCGGACAGGATCGTCTCGTGGTCGACCTCGCCGGAGTTGAACTTCCAGCCGAACTCGCCGACGACGAGGGGCCAGCCCTTGTTCTTGAACGCGTCGAAGTAGGCGATGATCGTCGAGGCGTTCGCGTACACGGCGTACATGTGGATCGACAGCACCGTGTTGTGCTTGGTGTCCGCGTCCAGCACCGTCTGGCCGGTGTCCCGCATGACGTTCTGCCAGTCCTGACCCCAGTTCGGGGCGTCGACCATGATGAGGTGCTCGAAGCCGTTCGTGCGCAGCTTCTGGATCGCGGCCGCGGTCGCCGCCGTCCACTGCGCCGGGTTGGTGTTGCCGATCGGCTCGTTGCCGATGTTGATGACGACGAAGTTCTCCTGGCCGACCAGGTTCGCCTTCTGGCTGATCCAGTAGTTGGCCGCCTCGTCGAGGGACGCGGCGGCGCCCTCCTCGCCGTAGCCGGTGGTGTCGTGCACCTCGAGCACGCAGATCAGCTTGTTCTGCCTGCACAGGCCGATCACGGCCGGGACGTCGTTGGACGGCCCCCACCGCTTGCCGGTGCCGAGCACCACCCGGATCGTGTTCGCCCCGGCCGCCTTGATCGCCGCGAATGACGACGTCTGGCCGGTGTACCACACATGTGGGTGATTGACCCCGCGCATGATCAGGTTCTGCCCGTTCGCCTCCACGATGTTGCGCCCGCTGATGTGCAGGCCGACGGCGGCGGACGCGGGCTGCACGAACATCACCACGGAAGCGGCGACCGCGACCAGCACGGCGCCGAGAACGCTGAGTCTTCTCCTCATGGAAACCTCGAAACGTCGGTGTGAGCAGCCCCGTGACCCGGGACCGGCGGGCCGGACACTAGGTTCGGCGCTGAGCACTGTCAATGCGCCGCGGCCCCCGTCGACGCCCCTTCCCGGCGATATTTTCGCTGGTACGCCCCCTGTCGCCCGGCGCTCGCCCGCGCCGCGCCGACCGTGAACGTTTCACCCGTTGTCCCGGGACAACGCGTTGCGGCGGCCGGGTAGATTGATCGCTGGTGAGTGCGCGTGGGGTCTACCGGCTGACGATGCTGTTCGTCATCGTCACCTGCGTCATCGTGTCCTACGTCGTGCTCGCCCGCCGGGCCGACGGCCACCCGCAGCAGCCCGGCCCGCGCCCCGCCTTCCAGCTGCCGTTCCCCTGCGGCGAGTCGTGGAGCCTGACCACGTACGCCGGCCACGACGACTACGACATCGACTTCTTCTACGACGGCGGCCCCAGCGGCGGCCGCGCCGTGCTCGCCTCCGCCGCCGGCACCGTCGCCTGGTCAGGCTGGCAGGCGACGCTCGACACCGGCGCCCCGGCCGCCCCCGGCACCATCGGCACCCGCGGCGGGCTCGGCTTCGGCGTCATCATCGACCACGGCGGCGGCTGGTTCAGCTCGTACGGCCACCTGCAGACCTGGCCCGAGGTGAAACAGGACCAGTCCGTCAAGCAGGGCCAGCTCCTCGGCCACGTCGGCCGGACCGGCGCGACCAAGGTCGAGCACCTGCACTACGAGCAGCACGACGACACCCGCGACCCGGACCACACCCGCGGCAACGCCGACAAGGTCGAGTCCGTCTTCGACGGCGTCCCGTCCGGCATCACCACCGACGGCAACGCCGGCACCGGCCCGATCCGCACCGCCGGTCCGGTGTCACCGACCCAGCACCGCACCAGCCGCAACTGCCCGTAGCCGCGTCGCCTTCACCAGGGCCACTCGCCGGCCAATGCCTCGGCCCCTTCCCCGGACCACACCACGAACGCCGCCGCGCCGCCCTCGTCGAACACCAGCTGCGGGCCCGCGACCGCCGCCAGGGCGCACACCGCCCGCAGCACCGCGGCCGGGTCCGGCTTGCGGAACGTCACGGTTTCCACGGCCGCGTCGGCGGTCACGGCCGGCACGCTGCTGCTCCGGCCGGCCGTGTACACGCTGACCTCACCGAGATCCACCGCCGCGCCGCATGCCGCCGCCCCGGGACACTCCGGCAACCGCGAGCCGGCCGGCTCACCGGCCACCTCGAACCAGTTCGTGCCGTGGCAGCCGGCCGCCCGCAACGCGTCCAGGACCGCACCGACCGACGGCCGCGGCACGACCCGCGGCACGACCGCCGGCACACCCCGGCTGTGGTCGGCCGAGGCGATCCACTCCGCCATGCCGTCGCGCCCCAGCGCGTCCACCGGCACCACGTACAGCGACCAGCTCACCGCACTACGCGAAGCGGTCGGCGATGGCCGTCAGCTTCGTGACGTACGCCGGCCAGTCGTACCCGCCGGGGATGTTGGTGTTGTCCTGCCGCAGGCCGGTCGCGCCGTCGTGCTCCTCGCGCATGATGTCGGCGTGCCCGGCGTGCCGGGCGATGTCGCAGGTGACGTGGATGATGATCCGGTGCAGGGTCACGTCCTGGTGACCCGGCCGCCACCAGGGCACCCGCCCCGGCGCGTCGAGCGGGAGCCGCTCGATCGTCTCGTCGGCGAACACGGCCACCCGGCGGTACAGGTCGATCAGCCCGTCCTTCGTCTCGTCCTGCCGCGCGTACCAGTCCGCCTGCGGGTCCTCGTCGTACATCTCCATGGGGACGAGATCCCCGGGCGTCGGGAACTCGCGGCCGAAGGTGAGCCCGAAGTAGCCGGCCTCGATGTTGAGGCAGTGCTTGACGACGCCCAGCAGGTTGTTGCCGGTCGGGGTGCGCGGCAACCTGGCATCGCGTTCGCTCAGCCCGTCGAGCTTCCAGATCAGGTCGTCGCGGGTCTGCCGGAGGTAGTGGTGCAGCGCCGCTTTCGGGTCACTCAGGTCTGCCATGCCCGCCAGTCTTCCTGATGGGTCCCGGGCCCGTCGCCCACGGGGCCTGCCGCCGGCGGGGCGTCTCCAACCGGCTCCCAACCAGGTCCCGACGGGCTCCCAACGGTCACGATCATCGTGGGCGCACACAACGAAGGGACCATTCATGCGCACCGTTCTTGTCACCGGATCCGCCGACGGCATCGGCCGGCACGCCGCGGCACAGCTCATCGCGGGCGGGCACCGGGTGATCGTGCACGCCCGCGACGAGGGCCGGGCCGCGGAGGCCAAGGCGGCGCTGCCCGGCGCGGCCGGGGTCGCGGTCGGCGACCTGGGCTCCCTGGCCGGGACCGTCGCCCTCGCCGGCTCCCTGGAGGCGTACGGCCGCTTCGACAGCATCGTGCACAACGCCGGCATCGCCCGCCTGGACAGCCCGCGGCGGGAGCTCACCGGCGACGGGCTCGAGTCGATGTTCCAGGTCAACGTGCTGGCGGCGTACCTGCTGACGGCGCTGCTGCCGCAACCGGAGCGGCTGGTGTTCCTGTCCTCGGCGATGGCCGCCGGCGGCGCCGTGGACCTCGCCGACCTGCAGTTCGACCGGCGCCCGTGGGACGGCGTCACGGTGTACTCGACGACGAAGCTGCTGGACCTGATGCTCGCCGCCGCGATCGCCCGGCGGTGGCCGTCGACGCTGAGCAACGCGCTCGACCCCGGCTGGGTCCGCACGAAGATGGGCGGCGACACCGCGCCGACCAGCCCCGAGGATGCGGCCCGGGCCGAGGCGCGCCTCGCCGCCGGTACCGACGCCGCCGTCCTGGTCACCGGCGAGTACTTCACCGACCGGGAGTGGCGGCCGGACGGCGCCGTTCTGGACCCGGCGCTGCTGGAGGCGCTGCTGGCGCAGTGCGCCGACCTCACCGGCGTTCAGCTGCCGCAGGACGCGCGCGGCGGGCCGGCGGCCTGAGCCAGCCACGCGGTGTGCCGCTCCCCCAGCGCCTGCCGGCGCCCGGCGGGCGTGCGGCGCACCGCGTACTGCCGCACGGTCGCCAGCAGCGCGAACCGCCGCTCGCCGGCGCCGGCCACGACCGTCACCAGCGACTTGTCCACCAGCGCGGTGAGGTCGGCGAGGACGCCGCCGGGCCCGGCGACCGCGGTGGCCGCGGCCAGCCCGAACCCGCCGTCGAACACGGCCAGGGCCTGCAGCAGCCGCTGCTCGGTGCCGGTGAGCCGCTCGTACCAGGCGTCCATCAGCTCCAGCAACGTGGTGCGGGCACCGGTCAGCACCGCGAACCGGTCCTCGTCGAGGTGCTGCAGGAGCTGCCGCGGCGACAGCATCCGGATCTGCGCGGCGGCGAGCTCGATCGCCAGCGGCATGCCGTCCAGCGCCGCGCAGATCCGGGCGATCAGTGGCCGCTCGCCGGCCCCCGGCGACCAGCCGCTGAGCACCGCCGCGGCCCGCGCGGTGAACAGCTCGACCGCCTCGCCGGCGGGCAGCGGTGGCACCTCGAACCGCTGCTCGCCGCCGACCCGCAGCGGCTCCCGGCCGGTGGCCAGGACCCGCACCTGCGGGCAGGCGTTGAGCAGCGCCGACACCAGCTCCCCGGCGGCGGCGTGCTGGCAGTCGTCGACGACCAGCAGCAGCCGCCGGTTGCGCAGCGCCGCGACGAGGGAGCCGGTGCCGGCCGGGCCGGCAATGCCCAGCGCCGCACACACGCGGCCGGCGAGCGCGGCGGGCTCGCGCACCCCGGCCAGGTCGGCGAACCACGGCCCGTCGGTGTCGGCGCGGCCCGCCGCGACGGCCAGGGCGAGGCGGGTCTTGCCCATCCCGACGGCGCCGGTGAGCGTGACCAGGCGGTGCCGGCGCAGCAGGCCCTCCACCGCACGGACCTGCGTGTCCCGCCCGACGAGCGCGGACACGGCATGCGGCAGGTTACCCGCCGGCGCGTCGCCGGGCCCGCGGTCCAGGATCTCGTGGTGCAGCCCGGCCAGCTCCGCGCCGGGTTCGACGCCGAGCTCCGCCATGAGGCGGTGCCGGGCGTCGCGCAGCACCGTGAGGGCGTCGCCCTGCCGGCCGGCCAGGTACAGCGCCCGCGCCAGCAGCGCCCACGCGCGCTCCCGCAGCGGGTGCGCGGCGAGGAACGCCCGCAGCTGCGCGGCGGCCGTCTCGTGCGCGCCGAGCTCGATGAGCGCGGCGAGCCGGTGCTCGGTCGCGGCGGTGCGCAGCTCCCGCAGCCGGTGCGCCTCGGCGAGCACGAACACGCGGTCGGCGCAGTCGGCGTACGCGGGTCCCCGCCACAGCGTGAGCGCCTCGTCGAGGCAGGCGAGGGCGGCCCGCGGGTCGCCGCCGTCGAGCAGGTCCCGGCCCCGGTGCAGCGCCGCGGCGAACCGGTCGGCGTCCAGCGTGCCGGGCTCCAGCCGCAGCGCGTACCCGGTGCCGTCGCGCACGAGCAGCCGCCCGGGCGCCCGCGGCGGCCGGTCCGGTTCGAGGGCGCGGCGCAGCACCGACAGGTAGCCCTGCGCGGTGATCCGGGCGCTCGGCGGCGGTTCGTGCGGCCAGAGGCAGTCCACGAGGGCGTCGATGGACACGTACCGGCCGCGGGCGACGACCAGCCGGCACAGCACCGTGCGTGGCGCCGGTCCACCCACGGCGACGTCGGCGCCGTGGCGGCGCACCAGCGTCGGGCCGAGCACACCGACCGTGAGGGCCGTCCCGGTGCCGCCGCGCACGGCGCTGCCGGCGGCACTGCCCACGGCGTTGTTCACGACACCTCACGCGACGGTCTGGATCTTCCTTCGGAGCCCCAAAGGTTCCCCAACGACCCATTCGCCTGTCAGCCACATGTACGACACCGGCCCCAGGCAACCGAAAGGGCGGGTGGGCCGTCTCCCGCGGTGACGCGGCGGCCGAGGGAAGCGCGGACGCTGACTACCAGATCCCCCGCTCGCGCGGGGGCTCCCGATTCGAACGGAACAGAAGGAAGCGCCCACATGGCCTCGGCCGCCGCCGCTCATGCCGTCACCTGCGCTGCGGGCCGCTCATGCCGTCACCTCCGCTACGCTCCGGCGCCGGCCTGAGCTCCACCCTGAGCTGCTGATTCGCAGCCCTCCGCTGGCGGATAGGTCTGCGAACCGTCCGGCAGGCCCTCCGGCGCCTCGAGCCCGACGAACGTGACCGGCTCGTCGGGCAGCCGGCCGTCCCACACCGTCACCTCGGCCCGGGCCCGCCACAGGTCGACGAGGTAGGCCATGGTGAGGTACCGCCGCTCCATCAGCGCCCGGACCCGGTCGGCGGTGGTGAACGTGTTGTTCTCCACCCGGTTGAACGAGGCCCGGCCGTGCAGGTACAGGTGCAGCCACACCGCCTGCCAGCCCTCGGCGCCGTGCGCGAACACCATCGGCAGCGCGATGCGGCCCGGGCCGCGCAGGTCCGAGCGGGCCCGCACGGTGCGGGCGTCGAACGGCGCGCCGCGCTGGTCCAGCGCCCGGGTCTGGTACCCGAACATCGACTCGGCGACCTCGTCGAACGACTCGCCCGAGTAGATGTGCACCTGCGGCACGACGTAACGCGCGCCGACGGTCAGGGGCACGTCGATGAACTCGGTCGCGCCGTGCGGCGCGTCGGTGATGTCGCCGGAGTGCACGATGCCGTCGTGGTGGTAGTTCGTCCACGACACCTGCCCCGCCGTGTGGTACCCGTCGTCGAGCAGCAGCACCGACAGGTCGAAGTCGGTGCGGCGGCTGGTCTGGCGCCAGTACGTGAAGAAGCGCAGCAGCTCGCCGGAGACCGGCGCCCGCGAGCCACGCGGCAGCACCGCGTAGCCGCCCTCGGCCGCCTTGCCCGACAGCGGCAGCGCGACGCCGAGCACGTCCGGGTCGACCAGCAGCGGCCGCTGCGTCTGCGGCAGCCGGGCGCCGATCTGCGCGTCGAGCCGCGCGGACAGCTCGGCGACCAGCCCGGCCGGCAGCGGCGGCCGCTCGTCCCGGCCGATCCAGGCGCGGCGCGAACGGTTCGCGTACATGCGGGCCGACGCGGGCGCCAGCCGGTTGCCGACGTGCTCACGCAGCGAGCACAGCACCCGCCCCGACGCGGTGCCGAGCGCGGCGGTCACCTGCTCGACCACGGCGGCCTGCTCGGCCGGCGACGCCAGCCGCAGCAGCCGGTCCGCGGCGCGCAGCAGCAGGCCCGGCGCGGCCGACAGCACCCGCGCCGCCGGTGCGACGGCCCCGGCGTCGATCGCCGCCTCGGCGCGGCCGGCGAGGTTGGGGACCCGCCGCTCGCCACGGGCGACGGCGAACACCTCCTGCGCGTGCGGCCACTGCCGGTGCTCGTGCGGGTGCAGCCGCTCGCCGAGCCGCTTCCACCGCTCCGCGTACCGCGCGACGTCGCCGAGCTTGTCCGGGCTCGCCGCGACGACCGCGTCCAGCGCGGCCAGCAGGACCCGCCGCTCCGGGCGCCGGAACGAGCGGAACCGGGCCGGCGTCGCCAGCGAGGTGTCCCCGCCGGAGGCCTGGCAGGCCAGGCGCAGCACGTCGGTGGTGGTGTCCACGGCGACCAGCGGCCGGCCCAGGACGAGCCGGACGCCGTTGAGCACGGCGCGGTGCTCGCGCACCGGGACCGTGTCCGGCTGGACGCCGTCGAGGCAGGCGACCGCGAGCTCGCCGAGGGCCGCGAGGTCCGCCTCGCCGAGCGGGGTCACCCCACCGGCCAGGGCCAGGTAGAGCCGCTGCGCCTCCACCTCGGCGGTGTCGCCGAGGTGCAGCACCGTCAGCCGGTCGCCGGCGGCGCCGACGAACGCGTCGTGCGCGGCCAGCAGCTCGTCGTAGGTGTGCTGGTACGTGCCGTACCCGGGCAGGTCGAGCAGGTTCACCCCGCCCTGGGTGACCGCGGCACGCAGCTGCGCCTCGGTCAGCGCGGTGCCGCCGCCGGCGAGCACGGCCGCGCGCAGCCGCTCGACCCAGAACTCGACGGTGTCCGGCACGTCGTGCGGGAAGCCGATGAAGTAGGCGTTGTGCTGGACGTGGTCGCCGACCAGCTCGCGGACCGCGGACACGACGGTGGCGGCGAGGTCCATCGCCGGTGCCGGCGCGAGGGCCCCGACGTGCGACAGCAGCGCCCGCGACGCGGCGAACCCGGCGTCGAGCAGCGCGGCGTCCAGCTGCCGGGCGACCGCCGAGCCGTCGCCGGGCGCGCCGGCGGCGGCGGGTACCCGCAGCGTCTTGCGAATGATCAGCTTCTCGAGCACACGGTCCCCCGTTCGGCTGCTGGCATGGGTGGGCCGCCGGGGACTCGAACCCCGAACCCTTCGATCCAACAGGAGAAGGAAGCACATCCATGCCCGCGCAGGCGGAGAGCGGACGCGCTACTCAGTCGAATGCTCTACCAGTTGAGCTAGCGACCCAGGCGTCGATCATCGCACCGCGGCGCCACCGGCCGCGATCGATTTAGCCCGCCGCCGGAGGTCGCCGGCCGCCTCCCTTGTGCGTGTTCGCTGCGCGGCCGGCAGCGAACACGCACAGAAGCCGGGTCGACGTGTTGTCAGGTCGAGCCTGCCCGATCTTCGTCCTCAGGTTGCGGTCGCTCCGGAGGAGTGTTGCGCTCGTCCGGACGCTCCAACCAGAGGATTCTGATGAGGGCGCCGATCGCGATGCCGGTCAACACGAGGAACACCGAGAGACCGGTGACGCGGTGGAGCCATACGAGGCAGCCGGCGAAGAGTGCGACCGCTACCGCTGCGACAGCTTTTCGCATCATGTCACCACGGCCCGAACAGCTTGGGCAGCTTCGGGAATCCCGGCAGTTTCGGCAGTCCTGGGATGTTCGGCACTCCCGGGAGTTTCGGGTTCCACCGAGGAACGGGTGTGCCGAACAAGTACTCCCACAGCTTCCGCAACCCGCTCCCGAGCAACTTGCCGCCGCCGACGGCACCGAAAACTGCGTACAACGTGTCGGTCACGCAGTAGGACCACTGGTCCCAGGTCTGCGGGTCGTTCAGCCACACGCAGACGGCGAATTGATAGAGCCCGATGAGCACGGCGCCAATTGCGAGGCAGACGATGGCTTCGGCAGCGCAGAACATGCCGACGAGTATGCCAAAGAGCACCGACAACCCCCCGCAGATGCCGGCTCGGCAGAGCTTCTCGGCCCAGATCGGCAGGTTGTCCCAAAGCCATTCGGGGAACGGGCACACGGTTTCCATTCCCGGCAGGTCACAGACTCGCACGGTGGGCGTGCCGTCGTGACCGAACGGGCACGTGTTCGGTCCGTTGCACGGGATCGGGCCCGGGTTATGGGCGGGGATGTACGCAGGCGTGTAATTCGGACCGTTGGCACAGTCGTCGAGGCATTCGGAGACCGTTGGTGGTGTCGCAACGGAGTTGGCGTTGCCGACGGGTTGGCCGCCGTTGAGGTCGACGCTGCCGGGGCGCTGGTTCGGCTCCGAACCAATCGGTTTGCGCGGCGGAATCGAGACCTTGGTGCCGCCGCCGCCGCCACCGCCACCGCCACCGCCACCACCGCACGAGGTGCACGGAGGCGGGGGCGGCGGAGTGGGCTGGTCCGGTGGCGGGTTGTCGCCGCCAGGTCCGTCCGGGCACGGGAAGCAGGGGTAGTGACCGTTGAGATCGGACCAGGTGGTCGGTGCACCGTTGGCGTACAGGTACCGGTTGGTCTGCGGGACCGGCTCCGGTTCCAGGGTCCACGTGTCGCGGGACACGAACGACCTGGTCGACGGCGAGTACCAGCGGGCGCTCGCGTTGGTCATGCCCGTGGCAGCGTCGGTGACTCCGCCCTGGAACCCGACCGGCACGCCGGCACCGGTCGTCGTCCTCGTCCCGGTCGGGCTGTAGGCAGCGGTGCCGCTGACCGCGCCGGTGGCCGGGTCGGCGGTGACGACGCCGTCGCCGTGCTGGGGGTCGGTGAGCAGCGCCTGACCCGCCGCGGTGCCCACCTTCGACGAGGTGACCAAGCCGCTCGGCAGCCGGAACAGCGTGGCTTCCTCGTCGGACCCGGCGCCTTTGATGACGTTGTTGGTCAGGTCGGCGTAGACGGAGTTGAAGCCGTTGCGCTGGGCGAGCCGGTCAAGGCTGTCGTAGGTGTAGTCGAGCGTCTGGCCAGGTGTGACGGCCTTCGTCAGCCGTTCGAATGCGTCGAATTGGTACGTGCTGGTGGCTCCGCCGGTCACCGCGGTGGCGAGGGTGCCCCGGGCGGACCAGGTGTAGGTCTCGGTGCCGGGCTGCGCTCCGGTGGAGGTCGCCGACAGCAGCCGGTTCCGCTCGTCGTAGGTGGCGGTGCGCGTTGTGCCCGAGCTGGTCGTGCTGACCAGGTTGGACGCCTTGTCATACGTATAGGTCGTCGCTGTGCTGCCTGCGGTGGCCGAGGTCAGCCGGCCGAGCCCGTCGTAGGCGTAGGTGGTGCCAGGGTTCTGGGCGGTCTGCGGGCCGGAGCGGCGGTAGGTGAGCAGACCGTCGCGGTCCCGGTCGTAGGTCGTGCTGCTGAGTACAGTGTTGTCGGACTTGCGCCATTCCTCGGTGCTGACCTGACGGTCCTGGGGGTCGTAGGTGTAAATCTGCTGTGCGCCCGTGCCGTACTGCCGTTTGGTGAGCTGCCCGCTGGTGCTGTCGTAGGTAAAGTTCTGCGTGGTGCCGGTGAGCGGGTCGGTTGCCGTGAGGATGCGTCCGGCGAGGTCGTAGGTGATGGTCGACGTCCCGGCGGCGTCGGTCTTCGTGATCACGCGGCCGTCGCCGTCATAGGTGAAGGTGGCCGCACCGGCCGCACCGGTCGACTGCGTGAGCAGCCCCCGGTCGTTCCAGGTATAGGTGGTGTTGCCGTTGGGGCCACCCATCTGGACGATCCGGCCGGCGGCGTCGTAGTCCAGGGACCTCGCGGCGGTGGCCGCCTCGGCACCCGTGCCGGTCTCGGCCGTGAGCCTGCCGACCCCGTCGAACGTCCGGTTACGGACCACGCCGCCGGGGAGCTTCTCCGTCATCGGCTGACCGGCCGCGTCGTAGATCGTGGTCCAGGTCCGATCGGCTGCCGCGGGGTGCGCCGTTGTGGCGGGTTCGATCGTGGACTCCGGCAGGTCCCACACGTTGTACGTGTAGTCGGTGGCGTGGCCGGCGCCGTCCACCATGCGGGACTTGCGGCCCATCTGGTCGTAGCCGAGTTGGGTCAGGATGACGGACGCCTCGTCGCCCGGGTTCTTCAGCTGCGAGATCGAGGTGAGCTGGTTGACGTTGTCGTAGCCGTACCGGGTGACCCGGCCCTCACCGCTGGTCTTCGACTCGATCAGGCCGTTGGTGCTGTCGTAGGTCATGGTCGTCTTGCCGTACGGGTTGCTGAGGCAGTTGCTGTCGGCGGTGACGGCGCAGCTCGCCACGGCGGTTTCGCGGCCCATCGTGTCGTAGGCGATGCCGATCATGACGTCGAGGTACGTATCGGTCGTGCCGGATGTCCGGCCTTGCCGTTGCCGGGTCGTGTGGCCAGCTTCGTCGTATGCGAACTCCACGAAGCGGCCGGTCGGGTCGGTGATGCGGGCGGGTTCCCCCGCCCCCGTGTACGACATCTTCATGACGCCACCGCCAGGCACGGTGAGCGTGACCGGCTCGGGCCTGATCTGCGCGGTGTCGTAGCCGTAGGTGGATGTGTAGTACAGCGTCTGTGCGCCGTTGCGTTCGGCGGCGGTCGAGGTGAGACGTCGGCCGAACGGGTCCCAGGTGAAGAGCCGGCGGGCCCCGGTCGGATCGATGACCTCGCTCTGCTCGCCGGTCACGGTGTACTTGGTGGTCGTGATGGGCGTTGTCTTCGGTCCGGCGCCGTCCGGGTCCGGCTGAACGACGGATGTCGCCCGTCCGTACTTGTCGTACGTCATCGTCGTGATCCGGTTCAACGGATCGGTGAGTTTCGTCGGCTGTCCCGACTGGTTGTACTCGAAGAGATACTTTGCCTGCGTGGCCACCATGGCGCCGGGTGCTGTGTAAGGCGGCAGCTGCAGCTCTGTCGGTCGGCCGGCGGCGTCATACCGCAGCTGGCGCAGGCCATTGCCGTCCAGTTGCGAGGTGACCTCACCGAACGTGTTGCGGCCCAGCGCCACCGTCGACGATCCGGTGCTGGCGACCCCGTTCTGCCACACCGTGTGATTGGTGCCGGAGACCCCCGTCACTTCGCCCGCGGCGTCGTAGGTGAAGTTGGTGACCGCACCGCCCTGGACCGATTGCTGGACCAGGCCTCGAGCGTCGCGGTTGTACTGGACGAGGGTCCGCGCCATGGAGCCGTGTTCGACGCCGGCGTAGTAGTCGACGACCTCCGTCACCAATCCGAGCGGGTCGTAGCTGTACCCCTTGAACGACCGCACAGAGGATCCGCCCGGCACCTTCTCGGTGCGCATCGAGCCATCGGCGTTGTACGTGTAGGAGATCGTACGCACCGGAACGGTCGCCGGCATCGACTGCTGCGCCACGTAGCCCGCAGCGTCGTACGTCAGGTCGACGATCCTGCCTTGGCTCTCCACGCGGGTCGTGTTCCCGGCCGCGTCGTAGCCGCGGCTGCCGGTCTTGACCAGGTTCCCGGCGGTACCTTCTCCCTCCCCGTTGGAGACCAGCGTCGTCGACTGCCAGACCTCGGTCAGCAGGTCGTCGTCGGCGTACCTGTAGCTGGTCTGCCGGCCACCTGCGGCGGTCACGGTCGCCAGCCGCCCAGCCGGGTCGTATGCTCTCGCCTCCAGCACCAGACGAGTGGCCGCCGGGTCGGTCGGGTCGACCCCGACGCCGGTCGCCACCGTCTCCACCACCTGGTGCTCGTTGTTGTAGACGTACTCCAGGACCAGGCCGCTCGGCAGCGTCCGCTTGGTCACGTCGGCCAGTTCGTTCCATTCCTGCGTGGTCGTCGCTCCGGTCGGCTCCTGCGTCGAGATGAGCCGTCCTGCCGGGTCGTACGCCCAGGTGGTTGTGCGGGTCGTGTCGCCGCCGGTGAGGTCTGACACCGCGGTGCTGGTCCGCCGGCCCATCGCGTCGTAGCCGTTGGTCGTGCGGCGGGTGTGGGTGACGTTGGAGTTCGTGGCTTCGGTGACGCCCGACCGGGTCTCGGTCGCGACCAGCCCCGTCGGTGTGTACGTGTACGTCGTTGTGGCGTAGTTGCCGGTGCCGGCGGTGGCGTACTCCGAGGTGCGCCGGCCGAGCGCGTCGCGGGTGTAGCGCGTCTCGAGGTTCGTCGCGCTGACCGCTCGGATCAGGTCGCCCTTGCTGTTGTAGAAGAACTGGGTCGTCCCGCCGTTGCGTCCGGAGGAACTGACGAGGAGCCCCGCCGGGAGTGTGCCGCCGCCCTCGGCCGGTGTCGCCGTCGTCGAGTACGTGAACGTCTCGACCGGGTGGTCGTACTGGCCTTCCGGCACCGGGAACGTCACCTGGGTCACCCGGCCGGCGGTGTCCAGGTCGTAGCCGGTGCGGTAGGTGGTGTCGGTCGCGGACGCCGAGCGGGCGTCGGACTGCCAGATCATCGCGTCGTTGCGCGGGTCGAGCGGGTCGCCGGCGTTGAGGTAGTAACCGAACCGTCTGGTGTGATAGCCACCGCGGAATGTGGTGATTCCGATGACGTTGCCGCGCGCGTCCGTATCGTACGTCGTCGTGTGGCCGTTCTCGTCCACGATCGCTGACACGAATCCGGCATCGTTGTACTGCCACTGCCGGGCGCCGTTCTCCGTGCGGCGTTCCACGATCCGGTTGCCCCGGAACGGGTCGTACACATAGTTGATCGCGGACCGGGCGGTCGAGGTGACACCGACCTGCATGGTGTCGGCGGCGAGGGTCGGTGCGGCCAGGGACCATGTCGTCGCGTGCCGGTCCGTGATTGTCGCCAGTCGGCCGCTGACCGCGTCGTAGGTCATCTGGTTGGCGATGAACCCGCCCGGCTCGGTCACGCCCGTCAATCGACTGGTCTGGTTGCGGGCCGCCCAGTGCTCGGCGATCGCGGCGGCATCGAGCGGTCGTTGATAGAACGCGACCTCGTCGATGAGGCCCGTGAAGCGGGAGTACACATAGGTGAACGTGGTGGTCGAGAACGTCCTGCCGTATCCGACGGTCATCCGGTCCGACGGATCGGAAGGGCTTACCGCGCCGTCCCGGCTCCCGACGAACGCACCGTCCAGGTACAGCTCCTGACGGGTGTCGGTGCCGGTGAGCACCGCATGATGCCATACACCGTCGTTCACCGCCGCCGCCGACGTGATCGCGGCGCGTGCGGTTGTGCCGCCGCTGGTGAGATAGCGCAGGCCACCGACGAGCTTGCCGTCGGACTTCACCTGCAGCACCTGGCCGTCGTTCAAGATGGCGCCACCCAGGTCGAACATCTGCCCGAGCAAGGGTCCCGACGTGCCGGTGTCGGCCTTGAACCACAGTTCGAACCCGAACATGCGGGAGGTGGCCGCCAGTCCTCTCGGCAGGTCGATGGAGCTCTGTGCGACGTTGCTGAACCGGGCGGATGTGTCAGTGCTGCCGTCCAGCACACCCAGCTGGCCACGCTGGACGGCGCTGTTGAAGGTGGCGTCCAGCTCACCGCTGCGGCGGGCGGCAACGTTCGTCGCAACGGTGCCCGAGGCATCGCTGAGAGGCCAATAGCCGACAGCCCCGTCATCCAGGACGAGCGACCGGTAGTGGTTGGAGGCTGTGTATGCATACGACACGCACGACTGTGCCGACAACGGTGCGCACACCTGGGTCAACTGGTCGCCGGCGTACGTGTAGGTCCATGTCGGTGCGGGCTGCCCGGCCGCCGGCGGGTCGGTGGCCACGCTGGTCACGTGCGCGCCGGTCCAGCCGAGGGTCAGTGCCCGGCCGCTGACGAGGTCGGTGACCGTGGTGAGCTTCCCGGCGGTGTCGTACGTGTATTGCTGCACGCGGCCGTCGGCGTCGATGACGTCGGTGATCCGGCCCAGCGCGTCGAACCGCCGTGTGGCACCGGACGCGTCCCGCAGCGTCCACGACAGTGGCGGCCCCGCGGTACGGACCAGCGTCAGGTTCCTGCCGTCGGGTGCCGCGTAGGAGCCGTCCGGGTTGCGACCGAACCGGACCGTCATGCCGGAGGCCAGCGTCGCCACCACGTTGCCGTCCGGCTCCGCCTCGATCCGCTGGTCCAGCGACGTGCTCCAGCCCGCGCCGAACGCTCCGGTGCGGCGCAGGTCCTGCGAGTTGTACGTCCGCACGACGCTGAGGGCTGGGCCTGGCACGTCGACCTTGGCGTCGACAACCTCGCTGGAATAGTTCCCGACCTGCGGATCGACCCCTGGGATGTCGGCGGACGCCGACGCACTGGACAGGTGGTTGGTGATCGCCGGTTGCGAGACCTTCGGCGTGAGCTGGAACGGCCCGATCTCCGGGCTGGTGAGCTGGGTGTCGGACACGGTGACGTACCAGAACGACGGCCGGCTCCAGTTGAGGACGCCGTCGGGGACGACCCATCGGGTCGAACTGGTCCAGCCCGAGTTCTGGCAGCCGACCGGGGCCGCCGGGGTGCCGTTGCAGATCTTGAACAGCACGCTGCGGGCGTTCGGCGTGTTGTCCGGGTCGTAGTAGTCCACCGACAGGGCGGGCCGCAGCGAGTACACGTAGCCGTTGTTCGGCGGCGAGTTGCCCTTGATGGTCGGCGCTGAGTTCGACACCGAGTACGACAGGTCCCCGGTGGGCGAACCGTAGACGTCGTGGAACCAGCCAGGCGTGTCGAACATATCGATCTTCATCGAGTAGTCGCCGAGCGCCGGTGCCGCCGGCACGTCGAGGACCTGGTCGAACGATCCGCCGGGTGGAACCGTCGTCGGCACGGCGATGTTCGGCTGGATGTACACCTGCTGGCCGGAGCTGTTGAAGATGCGGTAGCTCAGCTTCTCCGCACTCGTCGGTGACCACGTCGTGGAGCCCTGGTTCGTCACCCGGACCTTGAGGGTGCTGCCCGAGCCGACGGTGACCGCCGGCTCGAAGTATGACGTCAGCAGTTCGAACGAGGCGCCCTTGTCGGAGTAGTTGATGTCGAGAAACGGCCTGCTGCTGGTGGTGGCGTGGTTGCCGGAGTTGAACCGCTTCCAGCCGTAACTGTCGGTCTCCGACGCGCGGACCGTGAAGCCGTAGAACGATTCCCGCCGGTGGAAGATGCCCGTCATCCGGTCGGCCGGAAGCTGGAAGCTTTCCCAGGCACCGGCCGGGCAGCCGGTCCAGCCGTGCGCGAAGGACTTCGTCACCAGCGGTGCCTGCACGTTGTAGGACGGACCGGGCCAGGTCTTCGCCGTGGCGGCACCCCAGGTCTGCAGTACCGGGTACACCGTCACCGGCCTCGCCTGGCACGAGTAGGACCAGTAGTTGTACAGGTTCAGCGACGCCCCGAGGATGTACTTGTCGCTCATCGCCGCGGTAGCCGTGTCGAACGCGAGGTAGGCCGCCGACTTCTCGGCGCCGCCGTTGTAGGTGCCGACCCGCAGGTTGTCCTTGCTGCCGTTGTTCGTGTTGGCGAAGTCGTGCGACGAGACGTAGGTGTCGTCGGTGGGACCGTACCGGAGCGTCGGGTCCACCGTGACCGGGAACTTCCGCGCCGGGTCGCGCAGCCACGCCTCGTCCAGCTCGACCCGCAGGCCGGTGCCGGTGCCGTACCGCTCCAGGCTGTAACGCACCCCGGTCGAGACCGCCCCCTCGCCGCTGGGCCCGACGTTCGCGTCGACCATCCACCCGGCCGGGATGTTTCCGCGCACGACGCCCATGGCGTCAAGGAGGAGCACCTCCCCGGACTCGGCGTCCAACCGGGGCGTCAACCCGTCGAGCTCCAGCGGAAAGAGCCAACTGCTCGGCGCCTGCGGGCCGTGCAGCACCAGGTCTTCTTTGACGTCGGTGACCGAGGTGCTCAGCACGACGTCGGCACCGGGGAACACCGACGGGTAGGTCACCGTGGCGCCGTTGACCTGAGCTCGCACGGCGGCGGCGCCGTCGAGCCGGAACCCGACCCGCGGACCGCCGAGGTCGAGCGTCGCCAGGACGCCGGTTGCGTCCGGGCCGAACGTCGCAGGAGCTGCCGCACGCGGCGACAGCCGAAAGTCCGGGCGTCCGTGCAGCGTGCCGTCAAAAGGCTCGAAGTGTCCGTCGGACATCTCGACGAACGTGTCGTCTTCATACGTGCGCAGCGTCTTGGTGCCGTCCGGGTTCTCGTAAACGCTGGAGCGGGCGGTGCGCTGGGACGTGTCCTCGACCGAGCCCGCGACGACACCCGTGGACGTCCGTGGTGTCAAGGTCATCCGCAGTTCACCGTTACCGGGTGCCGTATCCTTGGGCAGAACGACGTCGGCGAAGCGCGCCTCTGGTCCGACAGCCCCCGCGACATGCGGTATCTGACCCGACCGGGCCGCAGCACCGGGCGCCTGCGTGGCCGTGCTGTCGACACGGCGGTGCTGTCCTTCGGCATCGCCGGTCACCTGCCCGGGCCGGTCCTTCGAAGCGCCTGGGGGCAACCCGTCGACGTACGCGGCAACCTCGAGTCCGACGAAGAGCGAGACGAGGACGACAAGTGCGGTGGTGGCGCTCAGGGGTCTGCGTCCGCGGTGACGCCCCCTCAGAGGCCGTTGACGTACCGTGCTCAGCGCAGCATGAAGTCGCCGTCCGGCCATGTGCCGACCTCCCCGTGTGGACGTGACGCGAAGGCTAGCTGGACGATGATCGCGAGTAATAGGTCCTAACAAAGTTGATCGAGGGTCTTCCGTCCTTTGTGGAGGATGATCTAACATCTTCGGCCGTGAGGCGTGGTGAACAGCCGCCGTGGATCGTGCCGGACGGGCTGTGGCAGCGCATGTCCGGGATCCTGTTCGTCCTGCACACCGGCATCCAATGGGAGTTCCTGCCCAAGGAGCTGGGGTTCGGGTCCGGGATGACGTGCTGGCGGCGGCTGGAGGAGTGGAACCGGGCCGGAGTCTGGAAGCAGCTGCACGAGTTGCTCCTCGCGGAACTGCACGCCGCGGGGAAGCTGGACTGGTCCAGAGCGGTCATCGACTCCTCGCACGTCCGCGCTGCTCGCCGTGGCCCAAAAGCGGACCGAGCCCGGTCGACCGCGCCCGCCCGGGCTCCAAGCACCACGTTCTGACCGAGGGCGCCGGCATCCCCCTCGCCGCATCGTTGACCGGCGGCAACCGCCACGACATCACCGAACTGCTGCCACTGATCGACGCGGTCCCGCCGGTGCGCGGCCGACGCGGCCGACCACGCCGGCGACCGGCCGAACTGTTCGCAGACCGCGCCTACGACTTCGACAAGTACCGCAACGTCCTCCGCCGCAAGGGCATCCATCCGAGGATCGCCCGGCGTGGCACACCGCACGGCTCCGGCCTCGGCGTCTACCGGTGGGTGATCGAGCGAACCATCGCCTGGTACCACGGCATGAAACGGCTCCGCATCCGCTGGGAACGCCGCGACGACATCCACGAAGCCTTCCTCGGCCTCGCGACCTGCATCATCACGTACCGACACGTCAGACGACTTTGTTAGGACCTTTAAATAGACTTCTCCAAACTCATCAATGCCACCAGGCGGCGATTTCCTTCGAGACTAAATCGGCGAATTGGCCCTCTATCAGTCAAGGGGACCATCCATTCCGCCTCCAAGTTCCACCGATTTGCCCGGTGCGCCAGCTATAATCCTTTCCACGGGTGCAGCAAAATACGACGCTGCGGCCAGAGAAACGATTGCGAATCCATCCGGGGTCGCGCCCGGGGTCGCGTCCGGGGTCGCGTCCGGGTGGTGGGTAGCCGGGCGAGGCGGGCGGCGTCGTAGCCGGCGTCCCCGACGACCCACGTCTGCGGGTCGCGGGCCGCCGATGCTGCGATCAGTCCGGCGAGCACGATCCGGCCATCGCCGGCACGAGGCAGCGGCCGTCAAGCAGCGGTACAACTCACCGCAGAACCGGCCGAGATCCCACCCGCACCACCATGGCCACCGTCAGGCACGCTGATCCTCCGCAGCCTTTGATCGAATCTTCTTCCCCGGACAAGAGGAATGATCGATCAAGGGCCGCACCCGTAATCAGCCAGGGTCGACATCAGCCAGCCCGAGATTCAGTATCAAGCCGAAGGTTCACCCGGAAAATCCAACCGCTGAACGACAGACATTCAGACGGACGCCCATGATTGCAATGCTTTTTCTACAGCGAGCCATTTTCATCGTGATGAGCATCAACGGCGTGGCCCTGGGGTTCCTCCCGCAGCGGGATTTCGTTGCTGAGCGTGGACGTTGGGCTCAGCTCAACCGGCCTCGGGTGTCAGCCGGTATCGGTTGCAGACGTCCAGTGACAGAGCAGTCCTGATCTCGAGTGCCGCGTGGCTCTGCCTGCATTTGTGCAGGCTGGATTCCGGCCCGGTGCGCCGCAAGGAAAGCGCGATGCAGGCATGCTCATGCCGCATCGTGGCGGGTCTCGACGTGATGCGGCACGGTGATGGCTTGCACCACGGCGGTGGCGCGGCGCGGACAGCGGCGGTGACGTCGTCGGCCGAAGCGGCGAGCAGGTCAATCGCCTCTCGTACGTAGCGCCAGGCGGTGCTGGTGCCGATGGCGAAGCCGGCGGCCAGACGACTGTAGGTGTCGCCGTTGCGCGGTGCGCCAGGACCAGCAGCGCTTGTTGGCCTGGTCCCAGGCGCCGCCATCGGCTTCGACGCTGATGGCGTTCCCGGCGATCAGGTCCGCGAGCTGCTACACGTCACCGGCGCGGTGGAGCGACGGCGTACCGTCACGACGCTGTCGGTTGGACGCCCCGCCGAGAGGCGCGCGGCGCGGCGGTGCCAGATACTGCTGTGATGACGAATCCGGATCTTGACCCCGAGGAGTACCCGCCGATCGACCCGCGCGAGCCGGTGCCGGACGATCCGGGTGAGCTGCTGCCCGACACGCCGGACGAGCTGCCGGCGGCCCCGGTCGAGCCGATGCCCGGCGACGACGGCGGGACGGGCGGCGTCCGCGAGCCCGCGTGACGGCGGGCACGGCGGGCCGGGCGGGATCCGACGTAGTCTCGGTCGGGTGAGCAGCGCGACGACCGTGACCCTGGACAACCGGTTCGCCCGTGACCTGGCGGAGATGGCGGTGCCGTGGCAGGCCGAGGAGGTCGTCGAGCCGCGGCTGCTGGCGCTCGACGCGGACCTCGCCGCCGGGCTGGGGCTCGACCCCGGGTGGCTGCGCGGCCCCGCCGGCGTGCGCCTGCTGATCGGCGCCGACGTCCCGGCCGGTGCCACCCCTGTCGCGCAGGCCTACGCCGGTCACCAGTTCGGCGGGTTCTCGCCCCGGCTGGGCGACGGCCGGGCGCTGCTGCTCGGCGAGCTCGTCGACACCGCCGGCCAGGTCCGTGACCTGCACCTGAAGGGGTCGGGGCGGACCCCGTTCGCGCGTGGCGGCGACGGGCTGGCGGCGGTCGGGCCGATGCTGCGGGAGTATGTCGTCAGCCGGGCGATGCACGCCCTGGGCATCCCCACCACCAGGTCCCTCGCGGTGGTGGGGACCGGGCGGCCGGTGCACCGGGAGACGCCGCTGCCGGGCGCCGTGCTCGTCAGGGTCGCCGGCAGCCACCTGCGGGTCGGCAGCTTCCAGTACGCCGCGCTCACCGGCGACGCCGGCCTGCTGCGCCGCCTCGCCGACCACGCGATCGCCCGGCACCACCCGGCGGCCGCTTCGGCGCCGCGGCCGTACCTGGCGCTGTTCGAGGCGGTCGTGGCCGCGCAGGCCGCGCTCGTCGCCCGGTGGATGCTCGTCGGCTTCGTGCACGGCGTGATGAACACCGACAACATGACGATCTCCGGCGAGACCATCGACTACGGTCCGTGCGCGTTCATGGACGCATACCACCCGGCGACGGTGTACAGCTCGATCGACCACGGCGGCCGGTACGCGTACGGCAACCAGCCGCTCGTCGCGGAGTGGAACCTGGCCCGGCTCGCCGAGGCGCTGCTGCCGCTCATCGACGAGGACCAGGAGCGGGCCGTCGCGCTCGCGGTGGACTCCCTGCGCGGGTTCCGTCCACGGTACGAGGCCGCGTGGACCGACGGCATGCGGGCGAAGCTCGGCCTGCCCGCCGGGCTCGCCGACGAGGTCGCCGCGGACCTGGTCACGGACCTGCTCACGCTGATGGAGACCGGCGCGGCCGACCACACGTCGACCTACCGGGCCCTCGCCGCGGCGGCCCGCGGTGACGCCGGCCCGGCCGACCGGCTGCTGCCCGGCCCGCTCGGCGGCTCCTGGCTCGCGCGCTGGCTGGCCGTGGGCCCGGACGCGGCCGCGATGGACCGGGTGAACCCGGTGTACATCCCGCGCAACCACCTGGTCGAGGAGGCCCTGGCCGCCGCGACCGGGGGCGACCTCGACCCGTTCGAGCGGCTGGTCGACGTGCTGGATGACCCGTTCACCCCGCGGCCGGGCCTGGAGCGCTACGCGGAGCCGGCGCCGGCGGACTTCGGCGCGTACCGGACCTTCTGCGGCACCTGAAACTTCCACCGCCGCGCAACGGCAGCCGGCAGCAGACATTGACCCGAGTGCATGAGAGCGCTAACAATCCGGATCCGCCTCAAGGATCGGAGGGTCGATGACCGCTCCCCCAGCACCCCGCTCCGCCCGCCGGCGCCGCCAAACGCGGCTCGCGCTGTGCGTCGCGCCGCTCGTGGCCGCCGCCGGCCTGACCGTCCTCGCGCCGCTGCCGGCCGGCGCGGCGACCGGCGCCGCCCTCGCCGCGTACCCGAACCCCGGCGTCGTCACCGGCGACACCCGGGTGCACGACCCGTCGGTGGCGAAGACGCCCGCCGGCACGTACCTGCTCGCCGCCACCGGCAACAACCTGCCGCTGAAGACGTCGACGGACCGCACCGCGTGGCGCAACGCCGGGGTCGTCTGGCCCGGCGGCGCGCCGTGGACCACCGCGTACACCGCCGGCGGCGCCAGCCTGTGGGCGCCGGACATCTCGTTTCGCAACGGCCGGTACTACCTGTACTACTCGGCGTCGACGTTCGGCTCGCAACGCTCGGCGATCTTCCTGGCGACCAGCCCGACCGGGGCGTCCGGCTCGTGGACCGACCAGGGGCTCGTCATCGACAGCAGCAGCGCCGTCGACTACAACGCCATCGACCCGAACCTCGTCGTCGACGCCGCCGGGCAGTGGTGGCTGACGTTCGGGTCGTTCTGGAGCGGGATCAAACTGATCCGGCTCGACCCGGCCACCGGACGGCGCTCCACGACGGACCCGGCGGTCCGGTCGCTCGCCTCCCGGCCGTCCGCGAACGGCGCCGTCGAGGCCCCGTTCGTGTACCGGCACGGCGGCGCGTACTACCTGTTCGTGTCGTTCGACGCGTGCTGCCGCGGCGCGGCCAGCACGTACCGGGTCATGGTCGGCCGGTCGGCGAGCGTCACCGGACCGTACACGGACCGCAACGGCACCCCGCTGACCTCCGGCGGCGGCACCCAGGTGCTCGCCGGCCACGGCGCGATCCACGGGCCGGGGCACCAGGCGGTCATCGCCGACACCGACGGTGACGTGCTCTTCTACCACTACTACGCGGACAGCGGCGCGTCGTTCCTGGGCATCAACCGGCTCGGCTGGGACGCCGCGGGCTGGCCGTACGTCTACTGACCGCGGCCCCGGCCGGTCCCGTGCCACTCGGCGCGGTGACCGGCCAGGACGTCACCGCCGAAGTCACTGTCCGGGCGGCGCAGCACCGTGTGGGCGTGGTTGAGGTCCTCGGCGGTGTTGTCGTACTCGATGAGCAGGTCCGGCCCCTGCACCCGGTAGTAGTGCCGGCCGGTCCGCTCGGTCGCGCCCTCCCACGCGAACGTCAGCGCGTCGCGGTCCACGGCCGGGGCGATGTCGGCGGGCAGCCGCTCCAGGTACACCGCGACGAGGTCGTCGAGCAGGTGCCGGGCCGGGTCGGGCAGCTCGACCGCCGGGACGCCGGCCGGGACCGGCGGCACCGCCGCCCGCGGCCCGCTGTGAATGTCCGGCGGCGCGGCGGGCCGCAGCACCACCCGGTCGCGCAGCCCCGCCGGCACGGCGTCCAGCACGGCCCAGCCCAGGTCCTCCTCCGGGGCGAGGGGGCGGGTCACGACGCGGCCGCGGTGCCGGGTGGCGAGGGGGTTCGCGCCGAGGAACACCGGGGTCGGGTGCACGGTGTCGCCGTCGAGGGTCATCGACACCGACAGGTGGTGGGCCCTCGAACCGCCACCCCCACCGCTGCCCCAGCGCCGGGGTGCCGAACACGACGACCGAGTAGTCGTCGCTGTGCCGGCCGCGGCGGTAGCCCTCCTCGCGGTCGAGCACCTCCTCCAGGGCGAGGATCACGGCGGCCTGCGCGAACGCGTGCGGGCGCAGCGCGGTCGCCAGCAGCCGGTGCGCCGTCTTGCGGGCGTCCGGGTCGAGCGCGCCGAGGCTCAGGCCGGGCCGGGGACGCAGCCGGTACTCGATCCAGCGGCGGTGCGCGTCGTCGCCGAACGGCAGCCCGGCCGCCGGCGCCGCGTGCAGCAGGGTGGCCGCCTCGGCCCGCATCGCCGCCGCCGTCGTCATGCTGCCGTTTCTACCAGGTCGGTCACGCCCCCGCAGGCTGCGCCGGGATCCGCCACGACCGGCGGTGGTGCACGCTGAGCCCGTGCGCGGCGACGCCGTCGACGTGCTCGGCGGCGCCGGCGTAGCCGGCGTTGCGCTCCCAGCCGTACTGCGGGAACTGCCCGGCGAGCGCGGCCATGTGCAGGTCCCGGTGCGACTTGGCGAGCACCGACGCGGCGGCCACCACGGCGCACCTGGCGTCGCCCTTCACCTCGGTGCGCACCGGCGGGATGCTGCGCTCCGGGCAGAACAGCGTCTCCTCCATCGGGTCGCTGAGGTAGTCGTGCGCGCCGTCCAGGATGATCACGTCCGGGTGCGTCGGCAGCGCCGCCAGGGCCCGCCAGCCCGCGGTCCGCAGCGCCGCGGTGACGCCGAGCCGGTCGATCTCCTCGACGCTGGCCTCCCCGACGGCCCACTGCCCGACCCACGCGCGCACCACCGGCACCATCCGCTCCCGCTGCGCCTCCGACAGGAACTTCGAGTCGGCGAGGCCGTCCGGCACCGCCGGGCAGCCCTTGGCGAGCACGGCGATGCCGACGGTGATCGGCCCGGCCCACGCGCCGCGGCCGACCTCGTCCATGCCGGCGACCGTCACGTGCCCCCGGTCCCACAGCGACGTCTCCACGTCCAGCGTCGGCGTCACCTTGCGGACGACTCGTGCGGCCAAGGCCCAGCTCCCTCGCGATGATCCCGTACCCCTGTCCGGAACGGGCCCAGTCAACCAGACGCCGCCCCGCACCCCGGTCCGGGGCGCGCCGCCTACCCGGTCGACGGGGTCGCCGGAGCGCGGCGCGACCGGTGACCGGCGGCCCGCCCGACCGTCCGCGGCCGCCGCCGTCCGGTCAGAGCAGGAACGAGCGGCGGGTCTCGGCACCCACGTTGATGGTGCCCACGACGGCGCCGGTCTGGTCGTGGACGTGCAGGGTGCGGTTGGTGCGCATGACCTCGCGGATGCCCGGGGGCAGCGCCGGCGGCTCGTCCTCCGTGAGGCGCATCCGGGTCGCGGCGGCGATGAGCCGCGACACGAGCCCGGCGGCGTCGGCGGTGACCGGGACCCGGGCGAACTCCCAGCCGGACACGGTGAGGTCGAGCAGCTCCAGGGTGTGGATCAGCAGCCAGTTGGGGTCGGTCACCGCCATCGCCCGGCGCACGTCCGCGTCGACGGCGCTCAGGGCCGCGGGCAGGTGCACGTACGGGTGGAACGGCGGCCCCCCGTCCGCCAGCCGGTACTGCAGGTCAGGGCCGAGCTGCCGGTACAGCGCGCGGTAGTTGCGCCGGTCGAGGCCGAGCCCGCGGGCGGCGGCCCGGGCCCGCAGCTCGGCGTGGGCGTGCTCGGCCGTGTCGTGCACGATCCGGGTCGCGACGGCCACCCCGTCGTCGCCCCGCAGCAGCGGGGCCAGCGCGGCGGCCTGCTCATGGGCCGGGGCCGGCACGTGCCCGCCGAACCGCTGGCGGACGTCGGCGAGCAGCGCCTCCTGCCGCGCCGGGTCGACCGCCGGCTGCTCGGCCCGTTTCCGCCGGAACCATCGCATGCCCGCTCCTCACCGTGGCGCCGACCGCCCATGGTAGCCGCGGCACGCTCACCGGGCCTCGGCGAGCGCCTCCCCGGCGGCGAGCAGCTCACCGATGCGCTCCGCGGGCTGCGGTTTCGCGAAGTGGTAGCCCTGCCCGTGCGGGTAGCCCAGCTCCCGCAGCCGCCGCGCCTGGGCCTCGGTCTCGATGCCCTCGGCGACCGTGGCGAGCCGCAGCGCCCGCGCCATCTGGATCACCGCGGCGGCGACGGTGCGGCCGTCGGGTGCGGTGCACGTACCGGTGAACGCCCGGTCGAGCTTGAGCTCGTCGACGGGGCACGACTGCAGGGTGCTGAGGCTGGAGTGCCCGGTGCCGAAGTCGTCCAGGGAGATCCGCACCCCGAGGGCCCGCAGCGCGTGCACCGACTGCACGCAGCTGGGGTGCAGCGTCGCCGTCTCGGTGATCTCGACGGTCAGCCGGTGCGGGGCGAGCCCGGTCGCGGTCAGCACCCGCTCGACGTCGGCGGCGAAGTCGGGCTCCTGCAGCTGCCGGGCCGACACGTTGACACTCAGCCGCGGCGCGGCGGCGCCGTACGTGGCGTGCCATCGCACCGCCTGCCGGCAGGTGCGCTCCAGGATCCACCGGCCGAGCGGCACGATGAGCCCGGTCGACTCCGCCACCGGGATGAAGTCGGCGGGCGGGACCGTGCCGCGCTCCGGGTGCTCCCAGCGCACCAGGGCCTCCACCATCGCCGGCACCCCGCCGTCGCCGAGGTCGGGCCCGTCGAGGGCGACGATCGGCTGGTACATGACGGAGAACTGCTCCTCGTCGATGCCGGTGCGCAGGTCCCGTTCGAGGGTGGCGCGGGCGCGGACCGGCACGTCCAGCGGCGCCGCGTAGGCGACGTGGCGGATGCGCGGCCCGTCGCGGTCGGCCTTCGCCGCGTACATGGCGACGTCGGCGCGGCGCAGCAGCTCCTGCGGTGTGGCGGCGACGGTGCCGAGGGCCACGCCGATGCTCGCGGCGAGCCGCAGCCGGTGCCCGTCGATGTCGACCGGCTCGTCGAACGCGGCCGCGATGCGGGTGATGACGGCCTGGGCGGCGGCGTCGTCGGCGTGCTCGAGCAGGATCGCGAACTCGTCGCCGCCGAGGCGGGCGACGATGTCGCCGCGGCGCACCGCGCCCCGCAGCCGGTCCGCGGCGGCCACCAGCAGCGCGTCGCCGGCGGCGTGGCCGAGGGTGTCGTTGACGGTCTTGAACTCGTTGAGGTCGATGAGCAGCACCCGCAGCCGCTCCGGCGGGCCGGCGGCGAGCGCCTCGGAGACCCGCTCGCCGAACAGGTTGCGGTTGGCCAGGTCGGTGAGCGCGTCGTGGCTGGCCTGGTGGCTGAGGCGCTGCTGGAAGTCGCGGGCGTCGGTGATGTCCCGGGAGTTGCACACGATGCCCGCCACGCCCGGGTCGTGCAGCAGGTTCGCCATGGTGATCTCGGTCCACCGGGAGCTGCCGTCGACGTGCGCGAGCCGGGCCTGGAACACCACCGGCGTGTCCGGTTCGCGGATGACCCGCTCGTACGCGGCGAGCACCTCACCGACGTCGTCGACGTACAGCATGTCGGCGGCGGGCCGGCCCGGCCACTGCTCCGCGGGCCGCCCGAGCAGCCGGGTCGCGCCGGGGCTGACGTAGGTGAGCACGCCGTCGGCGTCGGTGACGGTGATGAGGTCGGAGGCGTTCTGCACCAGCGAGCGGAACCGGCGCTCCCGGTCGCCGAGCTCGACCATGCCGGCGTCGAGCCGGGCGACGAGCCGCGCGTTCTCCTGGAAGGTGAGCATCTGCCGGGCGACGACCATCACGGCGAGGATGACCACGCCGACCGCGACGCCGAGGCGCTCCTGCGGGTCGTCGGAGGTCATGACGAACAGCAGCAGCACGTTGCCGGCGGCGACCGCGGCGTAGGGCAGCACGCTGAACGCCCGGCGGCGCCGCGGCACGACCGCGGTGTCCGCGGCTGGTCCGCCGCGGCGCTGCAGGCGCGCCGCGAACACGGCGAACAGGCAGCTCAGCGGCACGGCGGCCTGGCTGGGGCTGGGCGCGCCGGCCGGCAGCAGCGCCTCCGGCGCCGAGGCGAGCGCGCCGACGACGATGGCCAGGCCGAACCACCGCAGCGCGCCCCGGTCGACGGTGGACGAGCCGGTGAGCGCGACCTTGACGATGGCGAACAGCGCCAGCAGCGCCACCACGAGCGTGACCAGGCCGGTGAGGAACACGGTCCGGTTGCCGCTGTCCTGCTCCAGCGACGGGCGCAGCCAGAACTGCCACAGGAACAGCCCGCCGGCGGCGACGACCGTGCCCGCGTCGAGCAGGAACGTGACCCGGCGCGGCCGGCTGTCCAGGCCCAGCGGCAGCCGCAGCAGCGCCCACCCTTCCAGCAGCACCGCCAGCAGGTAGACCGCGCCGTCGACGGCGCCGATGCGCCCGTCGGAGCCGCCGATCGAGTGCACGCCGCGCACGACCGAGCCGAACCCGACGAGCAGCGTGCCGGCGCCCATGTACCGCCAGAACCGGGCGGCCGCCCGGTTCACCCGCGTGTCGGCGCCGACGGTCCACAGCGCGGCACCCGCGAGGACCGCCGAGCACAGGTTCGGCACCCAGCCCAGCACGGCGGGGCCGACGGGCCCGCGCAGGTTGATCGCGAACCAGGCCCACGCGACCACGACGATCACGATCTGCGCCGTCACATCGGCGTAGGAGGGCCCGAACACGGCCTCGCGCAGACGCGCCGCCGGCCGCGGCCGTCCCGATCCGGTCATCTGCCGCCCGTCTTCCTGCCTGCTCGTCCGGATGGCTCATCGACCGCGCCCCGCGGAACCTGAGCGACATCCGCCTGCCGAGGCACCGTACCGCCCCGGACACCGCCGCGCCGATCGTCCCCCGGGACCGGCCCGGCGGGCTGTTCGGCCGTGCACCGGGCCGGCCGGGGCGGGTGGTCAGCCGGGTGGGCCGGGCCGGTCGGGCGGCTCCGGCAGGGCCGGCAGGTCCGGCAGGTCCGGCACGGGCACGCCGAGCGCGGCGGCCAGGTCCGCCGTCCGGCGTGGTGTCACGCACCGGCGGGCGAGGGCGGCCGCGTCCAGGCGGCCGCCGCGGGCCTGGAACAGCACCGGGCCGGCGGGGTGGGCGCGCAGTTCGTCGGTGCTCAGCGACCCGGCGAGGTCGCGCGCCGCGCCGGCCAGGGCGGGCAGCGCCGCGCGCAGCTCGTCCGCCCACGCCTCGACCGCGGCGAGCCAGTCACGGGTGGCCCCGTCCGGTACGGTGGCGTACCGCGCGACGGCGGCGGTGATCTCCGGCCAGGTCAGCTCGCGCCACGGCCGGGACCCGAGCACCGGCAGCTGCCAGGCCCGCCGGGTGAGCGCCCAGTGGTCGGCGCGGGCCGGCACCGCGTGGACGGTGAAGCCGGGCACGCACAGGGCGGTCAGGTTCCAGCCGTGGCAGGCGCCGGTGTCCAGGCCGAAGATCCGGCCGTCGCGCAGCAGCGGCTCGCGCCCGGTCACGTGGTGGCCGAACACGACCGGTTTCGCGTCCGTGTAGTGCTCGTGCCAGTACCCGCCGGGGAAGAGGGCGGCGAGCCGCCGTTCGCCGCTGGTCGAGCCGCACAGGACCTCCTCCGGCTGCCGGTCCAGGGGCACGCCCGGGATCAGGGCCGCGTGCACGACCCGCACGTGCTGGTCCTCGAACCAGTACGGCAGCGTCCGCATCCACTCGACCGCGCCGGCGTAGCCGTCGCCCAGCTGCAGCCGGGTGATCTCCTGCGCGTAGGAGTACACGCCGCGGACGTGCTTGCGCTCGTGGTTGCCCATGACGGCGACCGAGTTGGGCCGCTGCCGGAACAGCGCGACCACCTCGGCCGGCTTCGGCCCCCGGTCGACGAGGTCGCCGACGCTGACCAGCAGGTCGTCGGGGCGCAGCCGGACGGCGTCGAGCAGCTCCATCAGCTCGTCGAAGCAGCCGTGGACGTCGCCGACGATGACCGTGCGCCCCATGCCGGCGAGCCTAGGAACGCCCCACCCGCCCCGGCAAAGGGTTATCGGGCGCCGTAGCCGATCCGCGCCAGGTCCTCGGCGAGGTCCGCGAGGGTCAGGTCCGGGTTCAACCGGGTCACGAGCGCGTCGGTCAGCGGCTCGTGGGCGAAGACGGCGCGCACGGCGCCGGCGTCGACGGGCCGCTCGTAGTAGTCCTCGGCGAACGCCCGGTACGCCTGCGGGGTCCCCGCCACCAGCACGGCGAACAGCCCGTCGGCGCCGTCCGGGTCGGGGCCGGCGGGGTGGTCGACGTCACCGGTGTGCCACCGGTCGTCGCCGGTCTCGCGCCAGACGCACACGGTCGCCTCGAGCCGGCCGTCGTAGCTGAAGGCCGGCTCCGCGACGCTGCCGGCGAACACCTCGGGCACCGCGTCGAGCAGGCCCGGCCACAGCTCGCCGTCCTCGTCGTGCGCCGGGCTCATCGGCGACTCGTGGGCGAAGCCGCGGATGAACACGCCGGCCTCGCCGAACACGATGTCGTACTCGTCGCCGGAGCCGTTGCGCATGGACGCGACCTGCTCCCCCGGCCCCCAGTGCGCGTCGAAGGAGAAGTACCGCGACTCCCACTCGGGGCTGAGGATCGCGTCCAGCGCGGCGAGGGCCTGGCAGCGCTCGCGCAGGACGGGGATGTCCGGCAGGGCGGCGGCGACGTCTCGAGCGGTCACCGCCTCATGCAACCACATGCCGGGCGAAGGGCGAGGAAAGCGGCGGCCCTGATAGGCAAAATCGCCGAGGCGATTCTAAGGAGAAGGAAGGACCACCATGGCCTCGCCGGTCGATGCTAGCACGGGCGCCAGGTCCACCGCGGCGTAATTACTGTCCTGATTGGACGGACGGAACACGTAGGCGGGACCGCCGGCGACGGGCGCGTCCGTGTCGTCGTAGCGGACCGGCATCCCGCCGGGGTCCGCCGGGGCGTGCCGGAACAGGTCGTGCACGCTCGGCAGGCTGTCCAGGTACTCCACGTACGCCGGCAGCATCTGCGCCAGCTGCTCGCCGTTGCGGGAGGCCGACTGGACCCGGGCGCGCAGGTTCGCGTCCAGGTAGACCAGCTCCCGGCGGTCCAGGTCCAGGTAGGCGACGAACTTCGCCAGGGCGGCGCCGCGGACCGGGAACGACAGCTGGGTGCGGCCCGGCTCGAACAGCTTGCCCTCCTGCGGCCGCTCACCCCACTGCAGCGCGGCGTGCACGTCGTTGGCCTCGGCGAACGTGCGGCGGGAGTAGCACAGCAGGCTCCACACCGCGTACCGCACGCCGGCCCCGGCCAGCTCGTCGAGGTACAGGTCGATGAGCTGGCAGGCGCGGCCGTCGAGGTCCTTGGAGTTCGTCGGGTCGCCGGAGAACACCGCCGCGGCGCCGAACCGCTCGCGGTCCCAGCAGCACTCGCCGAGCGGCCGCCAGGCGGCGTCGAAGAAGTTCCAGCTGTTGTCGTACCAGACGTTCGCGCCCGTCGCGCCGGTCGCCCAGTACGCGGCGGTCCGCACGAACCGGACCCGGTCCGGGATGCCGAAGACGGTGCCGCGGCCGTAGGGCGCCAGCTCGGCATCGTTCGTCGGCAGCTTCACCTTCGCCGTCGCCGGGTCCAGGGCGACCGGGACGCCGGCGAGGCGCCGGGTCAGCTCGGCGCCGATGACCCCGAGGACCGCGTCGCGCGGTCCGGCCGGCAGCGCCAGCCCGTCGCCGGCCTCGACGAACTGCGCCTTCCACCAGTTGCCGCGGGGCGGGAACACGCGCCACCGCCGGTCGCCGGCGGTGCGCAGGTGCCGCTGCACCCGCAGCAGCTGCAGCGTGCTGAGCCGGGCCATGACCGGGCCGGCGTCCGGTGCCTCGCCGAACGTGCGGACCAGGTGGTGCAGGCGGCGGGCGTACTCGCCGGGCCGGGTGGCCAGCAGCGGCGCCGCGGCCGGGTCCCGCTCGGCGAGCAGCCGCTCGACGTCGGCGGCGAACCCGCCGGTCGCGGCGCCGGTGTACAGCACGTGGTAGGCCCGCACGACCCGCGGGAACGCCGCGCGGTAGTCGCCGGGGTGCAGGGCGCGCAGCAGCCGCTTGAACGGCTCCCGGCGCCGGGCGACGTCGTCGAGCAGGTGCGGGGCGCCCTCCAGCAGGCCCAGCAGGTAGCGCCGCTCGGCGCGGGTGAAGCCGCGCAGCCGGGAGGCGCCGCGCAGGCCGGGGTCGCCGCCGGACAGCGCCACCGCCAGGCGCAGCACGTCGGTCGCGGTGCCGACCCGCGCCACGACGCCGGTCTCCAGCAGGCGCGCCGCGAGCCGGATCCGGTTGTCCACGAAGGAGACCTCGGCGAGGTCGACGGGGGTCCGCACGAGCGTGGCCACGTCGTCCCACTGGGCGTCGGTCCAGCGCGCCGGCAGCGCGAGCAGCCCGGCGAGGATGCGCGCCGGCGCGGCGTCGTCGGCGGGGTGCAGGACCCGCGGCGCCGGCAGCTCCGTCAGCGGCGCCCGCCCCGCCTCCTCCTCGGTGACCAGGTCGTTGGGCAGGCCCCAGTACATGAGGATCTGCCGGGTCCAGTACTCGGCCTCGTCCATGGCGAGGACCTCGGCCGGGAAGTTGCGGTAGACGACGAAGTCCGCCATGCGCTTGTCGTCGCCGGTCAGCGCGGCGAGCACCGGCTCGACCCCGCCCCACCACGCGCGCAGCGCCTCCTCGCCGGCCCCGCCGAGCGTCGCGTACGCCCGGGCGGACAGCGCGAAGCCGTAGTAGGCGATGTTCGCCGCCACGGTGGCCAGCGACGCCGCCGAGGCGACGGGCGTGCCGGGGGCGGGCAGGGCGATGAGGTCCCGGGTGATCAGGGCTCGCTGCACACCGTGCAGGGTCCCGCACCCCGCACACCACGGTCAAAGCCGTTTCGGCGCGCTCGGTCCCGCAGTTCCAGCGGCGACTCGCCGACCGTGCCGCTGTCCGCGGTCCGGCTGCCCGTGGCGCCGCCGGCCCGCACCGCAGACCGGTCGATCTCGCCGGCGGCGGTGGCACTTCAGGGACGACCAGGCGGGGTCACAGCACCGTGCACGGGCCGCCGTTGAGGGTGAAGGCGGTCGGTCGGGGGTTGCCGCCGGTGTACGTGCCGTTGAAGCCGATCGAGACGGTGCCGTTCGGCGGGATCGCGGCGTTCCACGACTCGTTGCGGGCGGTGACCGAGGCGCCGGTCTGGGACCAGACGGCGGACCAGCCCTGGGTGACGCGCTGGGTGCCGGGGAACGTGAAGGCGAGGGTCCAGCCGTTCACCGCGGCCGCCGGGTGCGTGTTGCGGATCGTGACGCTGCCGCCGAAGCCGCCGCCGCCCCAGTCGTTGACGCCGTACGTGACCTGGCAGGTGGCCGTGTCGGTGCCGCCGGGGGTCGTCACGCTCACCGGTGCGGACGCCGGGCCCGCGGCGCCGGTGGCGTCGACCGCGGTCACCGTGTAGCTGGTCGTGGTGCCGGGGGTGAGGCCGGTCAGCGCGTACGTGGTGCCGGTGACCGTGGCCAGGACGGTGCCGGTGCGGGCGACGCGGTAGCTCAGCGGCGCGGTGCCGCCGGTGGCCGCGGTCCACGACAGCGTCGCCGACGTGGCGTTCACCGCCGAGGCGGTCACGCCGGTCGGCGCGCCCGGGGCGCCGGGGTCCGTGGTGTAGGTCAGGCCGTACCCGAACGGGAACAGCCCTTCGCCGTCGTTGACCGGCTCCTGGTCGGCGCTGCGCGGCCAGGTGACGGGCAGCTTGCCGGTCGGCGCGAAGTCGCCGAACAGCACGTCGGCGACGCCGGCGCCCTCGGTGCCGGGCAGCCACGCGGCCAGCAGCGCCGAGAGGTCCGGCAGCTGCGTGGTGATGTCGAGCGGGCGGCCGGAGACGAGCACGGCCACCACGGGGACGCCGGAGGCCCGCAGCGTCGCGAGGGTCTGCAGGTCGGTCGCGTCCAGCCCGAGGGAGCCGGGCCGGTCGCCCTGCCCCTCGGCGTACGGGCTCTCGCCGACGACCGCGATCGCCGCGGCGTACGAGGCGTCGATGCCGGCGCCGCCGGCGCTGTAGGTGACGGTCCGGCCCGGTGCGGCGGCCCGGATGCCCTGCAGGATCGTGGTGCCGGGGGTGACCGGGCCGGTGCCGCCCTGCCAGCTGATCGTCCAGCCGCCGGACTGCCGGCCGATGTCGTCGGCGTGCCGGCCGGCGACGAACAGCTTCCCGCCGGTCTTGGCCAGGGGCAGCACGCCGGTGTTCTTCAGCAGCACCTGCGACTCGCGGACCGCCTGCCGGGCGACGGCACGGTGCGCGGCGCTGCCGACGGTCGCGGCGAGACCGCGGTCGGCGAGCGGGTGCTCGAACAGGCCGTACTCGAACTTCTTCGTCAGGATGCGCCGGTTGGCGTCGTCGATGCGGGTCATCGGCACCCGGCCGGCCTGGACCTCCGCCTTGAGCGTGGCGATGAACGACTTCCACGCCGTCGGCACCATCACCATGTCGATGCCGGCGTTGACGGCCCGGCGCACCTCCGACGCGGTGAAGCCGGTGCCGCCCTCGATCTGGTCGATGCCGTTCCAGTCCGACACCACGAAGCCCTTGAAGCCCAGCTCGCCCTTGAGCACGGTGGTGATGAGGTACTCGCTGCCGTGCAGCTTCTGGCCGTTCCACGACGAGTACGACACCATCACGGAGCCGACGTCGCGCCGGACCGCCTCCTGGAACGGCGGCAGGTGCACCGCGCGCAGCTCCGCCTCGGAGATCTGCGTGTCGCCCTGGTCGACGCCGCCGGTGGTGCCGCCGTCGCCGACGTAGTGCTTGGCCGTGGCGATGATCCGGGACGTGCCGCTGCCGCCCTGGTACCCGTCGATGATGCTCGCCATCGACACCGGCAGCTCGGGGCGTTCGCCGAACGACTCGTACGTGCGGCCCCAGCGGTCGTTGCGGGCCACGCACAGGCAGGGTGAGAACGTCCAGTCGACGCCGCTGCCGGCGACCTCCTCCGCGGTCGCCCGGCCGACCTGCTGCACCAGCGCCGGGTCGCGGGTGGCGCCGAGCCCGATGTTGTGCGGGAAGATCGTCGCGCCGTAGAGGTTGTTGTGCCCGTGTACGGCGTCCGAGCCGTACACCATCGGGATGTGCAGCGGCGTGGCGAGCGCGCCGCGCTGGAACCCGTCGACCATGTCGGCCCAGCCGGTGGGCGTGTTGGGCGAGGGTGCCGACCCGCCCCCGCTGAGGACGCTGCCGATCCGGTACTGGGTGACCTCCGCCGCGCTGATCGACGCGCGCTCCGCCTGCGTCATCTGCCCGATCTTCTCGTCGAGGCCCATCCGGCCGAGGAGGTCCTCGACCCGGGTCGCCACGGGCAGGGAGGGGTCCTCGTAGGGCGCCGCCGCCCGCGCCGGTTCGGCGAAGACGAGCGTGGCGGCGATGAGGGTGCCGGTGGCGGCGAGCAGGGGCTTCCAGCGTCGCATCGGGGGTCCTTCCGCAGGGTCGGCCCGACGGTAGGCGGACCCGGCGGGCCCCGCACCGCGCCGCCGCCGGCGCGCCGCGTCGGCGCTGGTCAGCCCGGCGATCCGGGGTGAAACGTTCACCCTGGGCCGGGCCGTCACCCCGCCGCCGTCACCCCGGCGGCGCGGCGGTGGCGAGGACCGCGGTGACGATGCGGCGCACGGTGTCCGGTGCCGGCGGGGTGTCGCCGTGGCCGGCGTAGCGCAGGTGGGTCGTGCCGATGAGCATCGCGGCGAGGGTGTCGACGTCGGCGCCGGGCGCCACGCGGCCCAGGTCCCGTTCGGCGGCGAGGTACCCGGCGATGAGCTCGGCGGCCTCGGTGAGCACGGGCACGCCCGCCGGCAGGTCGCGGCGCAGCCGGGCGCGCAGCTCGTCGCGGGCGGCGATCAGGCCGACCAGGGCGAGGGCCGTCGAGGCGAACAGGGCCGTCACCGCTCCGGTCAGGTTGTCCGCGACGGTGCCGGTGCCGGCGGCGTCGCGCAGCGCGGCGGTGCGCTCGTCGAGCCGGGCGACGCGGTCCAGGACGAACTCGGCGAGGAAGGCGTCGAAGTCGGCGAAGTGCTTGTGCAGCACCCCCTTCGCGCAGCCGGCCTCGGTCGTGACGGCCCGGCTGGTCAGCGCGTTCGGCCCGGCGCGGAGCAGGACCCGCTCCGCGGCGCCGAACAGCTGCTCGCGGACGTCGCGGATGGCGACCCCTGTCGGCACTGCGGCCCGTCCCTTCCCCGGCGGCGACCTCGTCCGTTGACGAGTGGGCGCACGCCCACTAGCGTGGGCACATGCCCACTATAGAGCCGCACCGGGCCCGCGAGGTGGCGGAGTCCTTCGGCGTGGACGCCGAGCGGTACGACCGGACCAGACCCAGCTACCCCGCGGCCATGATCGAGCGGATCGTCGCCGCCAGCCCCGGCCGCGACGTGCTCGACGTCGGCGCGGGCACCGGCATCGCCGCCCGGCAGTTCGCGGCGGCCGGCTGCACGGTCCTCGGGGTCGAGCCCGACGCCCGAATGGCCGAGTTCGCCCGCCGCGGCGGCCTCGAGGTGGAGGTGTCGACGTTCGAGGCCTGGGATCCCGGCGACCGCCGCTTCGACGCGGTCGTCGCCGGCCAGGCGTGGCACTGGATCGACCCCGACGCGGGCGCCGCCGCCGCGGCCCGGGTGCTGCGCCCGGGCGGGCGGCTCGCGGTGTTCTGGAACGCCTTCCAGCCCGAGCCCGCGGCCGCCGAGGCGTTCGCCGCCGTCTACCGCCGGGTCCTGCCCGACTCGCCCGCCGCCGCGGCGTTCGCCGCCGCCGCGCCGGCCGCCGCGACCGCCGGCGGGCCGTACTCGGTGCTGTGCGACAGGGCCGCCGACGGCATCCGGGCGTCGGGCGCGTTCGGCGACCCGGAGCGGTGGCGGCACGAGTGGGACGTCACGTACACCCGCGACGCGTGGCTCGACCAGGTGCCCACCTTCGGCGGCCACACCCAGCTGCCGGCGGCGGTCCTCGCCGAGGTGATCGACGGCTTCGGGGCCGCGATCGACGGCCTCGGCGGCGGGTTCGCGACGCACTACACCACGGTCGTCGTCACCGCGGCCCGCTCCGGCGGCTGAACCGCCCCTACGGGCGGGTGGAGCCGCTGGTTGAACCGGTCGGCCCAGTCGGTCGGCCCAGTCGGTCGGCCCAGTCGGTCGGCCCCGTCGGTCGGCCCAGTCGGTCGGCTCAGCCGGTCGGCTCAGCCGGTCGGCTCGGTGGCGGACCAGTGGGGGTCGAGCTCCGGGTCGGCGAACGCGACGTGACCGGGGCGGCGTTTCGCCCGGTACATCGCCTCGTCCGCCGCCTTGACCAGGTCCTCCGGGTCGACGACCAGCTCGGCCGGGGCGTCGGTGTCGCCGGCCAGCGCGACGCCGATGCTGGTGGAGACCGCCACCGTCGCCGTGGACAGCTCCATCGGCTCCTCGACCGCGTGCAGGATCCGCCGCAGCACCGGCATGAGCCGCTCGACCCCGCCGAACTGCTCCAGCACGACCACGAACTCGTCGCCGCCGAGCCGGGCCACGAAGTCGGTGCTGCGCACCGTGCCGGTGAGCCGCCCGGCGATGCGGATCAGCAGCTCGTCGCCGACGGCGTGGCCGTGCCGGTCGTTGACCGGCTTGAACCCGTCGAGGTCCAGGAACAGCACCGCCATCGGGCCACCGCCGCGGCGGACCCGCTCGACGGCGTCCCGGATGCGCCCGACCAGCCGGCGCCGGTTCGGCAGGCCGGTCAGGACGTCGTGCGCCGCCTCGTGCTCCTGCCGGCGCTGCTCGGTGACGTCACGGTTGACGAACACGTACCCGGCGGGCCCGCCGTCGTCGGCGGCGTGCAGCGCCGAGACGGACGACAGCACCGTCAGCGGCGCCGCGTCGGAGCGCCGCTCCCGCAGCTCGCCCTCCCAGCGGCCGGCCGTGGTGACGTCCCGCAGCATCTGCGCGGCGCTGCGCTCCACGCCGTCGGCGACGCAGGCGGTGGCGAGCAGGGCCAGCAAGTCGCAGCCGACCGCGTCGCCGGAGGAGTACCCGTACAGCCGTTCGGCGCCGGAGTTCCAGCTCACGATCACACCGTCGGCGTCGCAGGACACGATCGCGTCGGAGATCGCGTCGAGCAGGTCGCCCTGCCGGCGGGCGTCCTCCAGGAGCTCCAGCGTCGCGGCGAACGCGTGGCTGCGCTCGATCACCCCGCCCGCGGCGACCGCGACCGCCTCGACGAACGCGGCGTCGGCGGGCGGGACCGGCCCACCACCGGGCACCAGGACACCGATGGCGCCGATGACGGCGCCACGGACGAGGACCGGCACGACGAGCGCACCGCCCGGCGGCCGGCCCGCGGAGTCAAGCTCGTCGCTGACGTCGGCGTAGGGTCCGGTGCTGAGGTCGCCGCGGGGTTCGCTGCCGGGTTCGCCGTCGACGGCGGTGACGACCGCGTCGAGCAGCGCGCCGGCCGCCGCCGGGTCGGCGCCGCCGGGGACGGCGCGCACCACGGGAACGGCGCCGCCGGGCCCGGCGAGGGCGCCCGCGACGCAGCACCCGGTGAGCTCCGCGCCGACCGCGGACACCAGACGCTCCAGCAGGTGGCCGTCATCGGGTGGCGCGTCCAACAGGCGCACGCAGACGTCCGCCACCACACGCAGACGGGACACGTGAACCTATCGGCCGCCCACGCGCCGAATGAAGCATTGTGACCCTGCCGATCACCGGACCCACCGGGCCGCGCCGACCGCCGGCCCACCCGGGCCCGCACCGGGGGCGCGGAGTGAACACCGTGCGGCAGCCTTGCGCGGAGGTGAACGGCGGGTTGATGATCGGGGCTTCTCAATGGCAAGGACGCCATCGAAGGGAGTGCCCATGGCTGGCATCGACCGGCGGACCGCGTTACGCGGGGCCGCCGCGATCATCGGCGGCACCGCGCTCGGCCCGTTCGCCGGGTTCGCCGCGCGCGGCGAGGCCGCACCCGCACAGCACGACCGCCCCCGCCCGACGCTCGGCCCGGTGCCGGACCACCGCGACGGCGCGGTCCGGCTGTGGCTGCCCGACGGGTTCGAGTACCGCTCGTTCCACGACACCGAGGCCCCGGTCGTCCTCGACGACGGCACCAGGCTGCCGGGGCGGCACGACGGCATGGCCGCCTTCCGCGGGCCGCGCGGCAACTACACGCTGATCCGCAACCATGAGGTGAACGGTCCCGGGCCCGCGTTCGGTGACGCCGCCGCCGCGTACGACCCGATGGCGCAGGGCGGCACCACCACCGTCGAGGTGACCAGGTTCGGCGAGGTCGTGCGGTCGTACACGAGCATCAACGGCACGCAGATGAACTGCTCCGGCGGGCCGATGCCGTGGGGCAGCTGGGTGACGTGCGAGGAGACCGTCAACGGCCCCGACGTCGGCGCCGACTTCACCGGCGTGTCGAACGTGCCGTTGCGGCAGCCGCACGGGTACGTGTTCGAGGTGCCCGTCAAGGGGACCGCCGACCGGGAGCCGGTCACGGCCGCGGGGCGCTTCGCGCACGAGTCGGTCGCGTTCGACCCGCGGGAGGGCGCGCTGTACCTGACCGAGGACGACTTCGGCTTCGCGTCGGGCTTCTACCGGTACACGCCGCGGCAGCACCCCATGCGCACCGGCCGGCTCGGCAACAAGGGCCGGCTGCAGATGCTGAAGGTGAAGGGGCGCCCGAACGTCCACCTGGAGGCGTCGCTGCGGCCGGGGTCGGTGTTCCCCGTCGAGTGGGTCGACATCGACGACCCGTCGCCGGTGTACCCGTACACGCCCGGGCAGCCGGCGCCGACCACGAACAACGACGCGATCAGTCACGTCGCCCGGCAGGGTTGGGCGCGCGGCGCGGCGTACTTCTCGCGGCTGGAGGGCGCCACCTACGACCGCGGCGTCGTCTACTTCACCTCGACGCAGGGCGGCGGCCCCGAGGAGACGGGCACCGGCCCGATCGCCGACGGCTTCGGCAACGGTCACGGGCAGATCTGGGCGTACCACATCCGCGAGCGGGTGCTGCGGCTGCTGTACCAGTCCAGCGGCCCCGACGTGCTCGACTTCCCGGACAACGTCACGACCAGCCCGCGCGGGACGCTCGTGGTGTGCGAGGACAACACGAACGACAACTACCTGCGCGGGCTGACCCCGCGGGGCGAGCTGTTCGACATCGCGCTCAACCGGCTCGTCAGCAGCACCGGCGCGCCCCGCTACGACGACGAGTTCGCCGGCTCGACGTTCTCCCCGGACGGGCACACGCTGTTCGTCAACATCCAGGCCAGCCGGGGTATGACGTTCGCCATCTGGGGCGACTGGCGCCGCATCGGCGTCTGAGGCGACGGCGGTGAGGAGGCACGGCGTGCCTCCTCACCCCGGCCCGGTCCCGTTCCCCGCTGCCGGGCCGGCGGGGCGCTGTGGCGCCGGCCCGGGTGTGCCGGCCCGCAGCGCGCCGTGGACCAGCAGGCCCGGCCCGGCGAGGGTCACCGCCGTGCGCAGCGCCTCGCCGAGCTCGAGCCCACCCGGCTCGCCGGTCGCGACGCTGATGGCGATGCCGGGCTCCAGGAAGGCGTCCCCGGTCGGGCCCACCAGCGACGACCAGGTGAACCACAGGACGGTCAGGTCCGACAGGGTCATGGCCGCCTGGACCGCGACCAGCGCCGACCCCGCCACGACCAGCCACCGGTGGTCGGCGCGCCGGCCGGCGAGGACCAGGCCGGTGAGGCCGGCGACCACGGCCAGCACGCCCGGCCAGATCTCGCGCAGCGCCGGGGCGACCTCCCACGGGTCGGTGCCGAGCCGACGGTCCGCGCCGACCGCGGCGATGAGCAGCGCGGCGGCGGCCACCGTAACCACGGCACGGGCCCGCCGGCGCGCGCGGGGCAGGCAGTACACGGCGCCGGCGCACAGGACCAGGGCGCCGAGCTGGACGCCGGCGGCGGCCAGCTCACGGCCGAGCCACCAGCCGGTCTGGTCGCGCATCGCGGTCAGCTCGGCGGTGCCCGGCGGGCCGTAGCCGAACCACCCGACGTCGGTCGGCTCCTCGCTGTACGCGGACTGCCGGACCAGCGCGGCGGCGGCGAACAGCGCGCAGCCGCCGGCGAGGGCCCAGCGCACGGCCGGCGCCGCGGTCCGGGCGCCGGTCGCGGCCTGCCACGCGAGCACCGCGGACGCCGCGGCGGCGCACCGCAACGACACCTCGGTCGCGGACACGGCGGACGCCGCGACCGCGAGTCCCGCCACGGCGGCGTACAGCAGCACCAGACGCACCGCAGGATCGTGCCACACCGGCGGTCGTGAACTACATCGGTGTACTTCTCGATCATGTCTTCCCGCTGGTCGTGACGCTGTCGTAGCGTCGGGAGGTGACCTCGGCGGCGATGCAGACACCCGACGGGACGTGGCGCGTCGAGGTCGGCGGCATCGGCTCCGTGGCCTGGTACAGGCTCGTCGGCCCCGGGGTCTCCCGGACGGTGCCGAGCGTCGGCAAGCTCGCCGACGTGCTGGGCGAGGTGGGCGTCGACCTCGGCGACTTCGTCGACGCGGACCCCGCCCCGGAGCGGGCGGAGCGCGCCACGGAGACGGCGGAGCGCGCCACGGAGACGGCGGAGCGCGCCACGGAGACGGCGGGACGAGCCCGGGAGCACGCGGGACGGGCCCCGCAGCGGGGGAAGCGGACCCGGGAAGCGGCCTGACCGGGTCAGGCGGCCGCGGCGTGGGTGAGGCGTTTCTGGTCGTACATCTCCCGGTCGGCGTCGGCGACGAGCTGGTCGGCCGGCACCGGGTCCGGCCCTGACAGCGCGCACCCGATCGTCACGCCGACGTCGACGGACCGGCCGGCGACCCGCATCGGCGCGGCGACCGCCTGCTGCAGCCGGTCGCGCAGCGCTTCGGTCTGGGCCTGGTCGACGCCGTGGCAGACGACCAGGAACTCGTCGCCGCCGATGCGGCCGACCAGGTCACCGGGGCGCAGGTTCGCCCGCAGCCGGCACGCGACCTGCCGCAGCACCTCGTCGCCGGCGAGGTGACCGAACGCGTCGTTGACCGGCTTGAAGCGGTCGAGGTCGCAGTAGAGGACCCCGACACCGGCGCCGGTCGACTGTTCGAGCCTCGCCAGCACGCCGCGGCGGTTGAGCAGGCCGGTGAGCTCGTCGTGGGTGGCGCGGTGGGCCAGCGCCGACTCCGCCTCGGCCCGCTGCCGCAGCAGCTGGCCGATCCGGGCGAGCACGAGCGCGATGACCACGAGCGTGCCCGCGCTCAGCAGCGCCGCGTCGGCGGTGGTGCCCCACAGCACGGGCAGCGCGCCGACGACCGGGTTCACCGCCAGGACCAGGCCGAGGTACGTCAGGCGCAACGTGGGCCGGCCGCCCGGCGCGCTCACCGGCTCGGTCAGCGTGACGGCCGACGGGTGCAGCGCCGCGGCGCCGAAGCTCAGGTAGGCCATCGCCCACAGCGTCGGGGCGAGCTGCGCCGCGCCCGGGTGGTGCACGCCGGCGGTGAGCACCGAGCTGACGGTGCCGGCGAGGCCCAGCGCGATCGAGACGTACAGGTACCGCAGCGACCCGCTGCCGAGGGTCCCGGCGATGCGCAGCATCGAGCCGAGGGTGGCCAGCAGCGCCAGGACGTTCACCAGCGCCAGCAGCTGCACCGGCGCCGGGGCGTGCACCGCGGCGAGCCGGGGCCGCAGCGCGAACTCCCACAGCGGCCCGGCCGAGCCGACCCCGATCAGCGCCGCGTCGATGATGCCGCCGCCGTCGCCGGCCGTGTGCCGGGTCACCACCACCGCGCTCGCCGCCAGCAGCCCGAGGAACCCGGCGGCGAGCAGGAACGGTGCGACGAGGGTGCCGCCGGGCGGCTCGACGCCGAGGGTGCGGCCGAGGCCGAGCAGGTTCGTGGCGGTGAGCAGGCCGAGCCCGACGAGCGCGAGATGCCAGGGGCGGCCGGTCGCGGGCCGGCGGTGCCGCAGGTGCCAGCAGATCGCGGCGGCCGGCACGAGACCGCTGGCGACCATGACGACCGCCTGCGCGGGCCCGTCAAGCGCCAGCAGCCCGGTCACCGTCACGGCGACGGCCAGCACGAACGTCCGATGCAGCACCCCGTGAGGATCGACCGGGGCACGGCCGGCCTGAGCACAACCGGTGACCCCGCCGCATGCCCGCCGGATCGGCACTGGGATCGACCGGCCGCTCCCCGACGGCACCCGGACGGCACCGGTGGCGCAACCCTGAGCCGGGACCGTTCAGGGTTCCAGCGCACCTGTGGGGGGAAGCTTTGTCGCGAGGTCAACACCGTGCCGCGGGCCTGATCGCCGGCGCGGTCGCCGGTGGGCTGCTGCTGCTGACACCGGCGACCGCGTGGGCGGGCCCGGCCGGGGCCGCGGCGCCGGGGGCCGGCGTGTCGGTGGTCGGCACGGTCGCGTCGGTGCGGGCCGCGGACTCGTCGCTGGTCGTGACCCGGGCGTACCGGTTCCGGGACAGCCGGCCGAAGACGGTCAGGTTCACCGTGACCGCGGGCACCGCCGTCGTCGTCAACGGCTCGGCCGCCGGGCTCGGCGCGGTCCGCGCCGGCATGCCGGTCGCCGTCACCGGCACCCAGACCGGCGCGACGACCGTCGCCACGAAGGTCGTCGCCCGCAGGTAGCCGCGGGTGACGGCGGTGCTCGCCGCGGCGGCGCTCAGGCTCCGGCGGCGGGTACATCCGCGGCGGAGAAGCGGGCCACCAGGGCGGGGTCGGCGAAGACGGTGACGGCCGCGACGCCGCCGGCCGCCGGGGTGAGCACCGCGACGCCGAACGGCTCGCCGTGCCACCAGGCCAGGGCGGCGGGCTGGCCGTTCGCGCCGGTCGGTGCCATCCGCCAGCCGCCGTCCATCGACGGCGCGGCGAGCGCGAGGCACGCGGCCCTGCCCCGGGCGTGGTCGCCGGACGGCACCAGGTCGAGGACCGCGTCCGTGCGCAGCACCCGCTCCAGCGCGACCGGGTCGGCGTGCTCCCAGGCGGCCATGTACCGCGCGAGGAGCTCCCGGGTACGGCCGTCCGGCGGCTCGGTGACCTGCTCCGGCGACGGCGCCACCTCCGCCAGCCGGGCCCTGGCCCGCTGCAGCGCGCTCTTGACCGCCGCCACGCTCATGCCCAGCGTCAGCGCCACCTCCGCGGCCGGGAACGCGAGGACCTCCCGCAGCAGCAGCACCGCCCGCTGCCGGGCGGGCAGGTGCCGCAGCCCGGCGACGAACGCCAGCCGCACCCCTTCCCTCGCGACGGCCGCGGTCTCCGGGTCGACCAGCGACGTCGGCACCGGCTGGATCCACGCCGCGGACCCGTCCGCGGCGAGCCCGGCCGGCAGCGCCCGACGGCCGCGGCCCCGCAGGGCGGTCAGGCAGACGTTGGTGACGATCCGGAACAGCCAGGTCCGGGTGCTGGAGCGCTCCTGGAACCCGGGCCACGCCTGGAACGCGCGCAGGTACGCCTCCTGCACGGCGTCCTCCGCCTCGTCCCAGGTGCCGAGCATGCGGTAGCTGTGCGCGAGCAGGCCGCGGCGCTCGCGCTCGAAGTGTTCGGTCAGCGGGTCGGTCACGCCCATACAGACTCCGTCCGCCCCGGAAAGGAATCGCCGGACCGGTTCCTTTCCCGCGCCGTGGTGGTCTGCATCCGTGTCCACCACGAACGTTGGGAGATCCGATGCACCAGCACGACGATCCGGTCCGCCGGCACTGGACCCGCACCGCCGAGGGTACCGCCGGGCCGTGGGAGGCGCTCACCGCGGAGCCGGCCGGCGTGACCCACCGGGAGGTCGACGCGGGCGGCGCCCCGGCGCTGTGGGTGGAGCCCGCCGCCGCCGGCGGTGGCCCACTCATGTGCTACATCCACGGCGGCGGGTTCGTCAGCGGCAGCGTCTGGACGCACCGCAAGCTGGTCGGTCACCTGGCCACCGCGATCGGGGCACGGGCGCTGCTGGTGAGCTACCCGTACGCGCCCGGGCAGGTGCACCCGGCGCAGCTGGACCGGGTGACGCGGGCGTACACCTGGCTGATCGGCGAAGGCGCCGACCCGGGGCGGCTCGTGCTCGCCGGCGACTCCTGCGGCGCCTGGCTGGCCCTGTCCCTCGCGGTGCGCGCCCGCGACCGCGGCCTGCCGCTGCCGGCGGCGATGCTGCTCATCTCGCCGTGGGTGGACCTCACGCAGCGCGGCGCGAGCTACCGGACCAACGCCGCGACGGACCCGTTCTTCCACAAGGAGACCGTGGACGCGCTCGCGGCGAACTTCCTCGGCCCGGCCGGCGCCGACGACCCGGCCGTCGACCTGCTGCAGGCCGACCTGACCGGGCTGCCGCCGATGCTCATCCAGGTCGGCGGCGACGAGGGCCTGCTCGACGACGGCCGTGCGCTGCACGCGATGGCGGGCGCGGGCGCGCACCTGGAGGTCTACCCGGGTCAGCTGCACACGTTCCAGATGGCCGCCGGCACCACCGACGCCGCCGACCGGGCCGTCGGCGACTTCGCCGGCTGGCTCCGAACCCACGCAACAGTGTCGATGTCCTGACGGTGCGGATGCGACCGGCCGCCGGCACGGGCCGCGGGGGCCCGTGAAACCCGGTGAAACCGCGGTGAATCCGCGCCGCCGCACGATCGTCGCAGTCGTGGCGAACCACGCCACAGCGACGATGGGAAGGCAACGACGTGGCCACCACCCCGTCCCCACCGGCGATCACGAGCTCCGGGCTGCGCAAGTCGTTCGGCGACCACGTGGTGCTCGACGGCATCGACCTGCACGTGCCGCGCGGCACGGTCTTCGCGCTGCTCGGCCCCAACGGCTCCGGCAAGACGACCACCGTGCGGATCCTGTCCACGCTGATCCGCGCCGACGGCGGGCAGGCCGCCGTCGCCGGGCACGACGTGGACCGCTCCCCCGGCGCGGTCCGGGCCGCGATCGGCGTCACCGGGCAGTTCTCCGCGGTCGACGGCCTGCTCACCGGAGAGGAGAACCTGCGGCTCATGGCGGACCTGCACCGTCTGGGCCGGGCCGAGGGGCGGCGGCGGGTCGCGGACCTGCTGGCCCGCTTCGACCTGCTCGACGCGGCACGCCGGACCGCCGCGACCTACTCCGGCGGCATGCGGCGCCGGCTCGACCTGGCGATGACGCTCGTCGGCGAGCCGAGCGTCATCTTCCTCGACGAGCCGACCACCGGGCTCGACCCGCGCAGCCGGCGCACCATGTGGCAGATCATCCGCCGGCTGGTCGCCGGTGGCGTCACCGTCTTCCTCACCACGCAGTACCTGGAGGAGGCCGACGCCCTCGCCGACCGGATCGCGGTGCTCGACCACGGCAGGGTCGTCGCGTCCGGCACCGCCGACGAGCTCAAGCGGCTCATCCCCGGCGGGCACGTCCGGCTGCGCTTCGCCGACGCCGCCGGGCTCGACAGGGCCGCCGCAATGTTCGACGGCGCGGCCCGCGACGACGACGCGCTGACGCTGCGGGTCCCCGGCGACGGCGGCGCCGGTGCGCTGCGGGCGCTGCTGGACCGGCTCGACGCCGCCGGCGTCGAGGTCGCCGACCTGTCGGTGCACACCCCCGACCTCGACGACGTGTTCTTCGCCCTCACCGGTACCCCCACGAACCAGCCCGCCGCGCAGGAGGCCACCCGATGAGCACGCTCACCCACGCCGTGGCCAACTCCGCCACGATGCTGCGGCGCAACCTGCGGCACACGCTGCGCTACCCGTCGTCGATGGTCACGTCGCTGCTCATCCCGGTCATGTTGCTGCTGCTGTTCGTCGGGGTGTTCGGCGGCGCGATCCACGCCGGCATGGCCGGCGGCGGCGGGTACATCGACTACGTGGTGCCGGGCATCCTGCTCGTGACGGTCGGCTACGGCGCCTCCACCACGGCCCTCGCGGTGAACCGGGACATGACAGAAGGCATCATCGACCGGTTCCGCACCATGGCGATCACCCGCGGCGCGGTGCTCACCGGTCACGTCCTGGCCGCGACGATCCGCACCATGCTCAGCGCGGCGCTGGTCATCGGGGTGGGGCTGCTGATGGGGTTCCGGCCGACCGGCGACCCGCTGCGGTGGCTCGCCGCGACCGGGGTCCTGCTGCTGCTCGTCCTGGCGCTGACCTGGCTGGCGGTCGCGATCGGCCTGGCCTCGCCGACCCCGGAGGGCACGACCGGGTTCCTGCTGCTGGTGCAGGTGCTGCCGTTCGTCAGCAGCGCGTTCGTGACGCCGGAGTCGATGTCGGGGCCGGTGCGGTGGTTCGCCCGCAACGAGCCGTTCACGCCGATCATCGACACGCTGCGCGGGCTGCTGATGGACACCCCGGTCGGCGGCCGCGGGCTGGTCGCCGTCGCCTGGTGCGCCGGCCTGGCCGTCGCCGGCTACCTGTGGGCCCGCGCCGCGTTCCACCGGGCCCCGCGACCGTAGCGGGCGGCGCCCCGCCGGCGCCGCGGCTGTCGCTACCCTGCCGCCGCGGTGCGGGCGCGCAGGGCAGCCGACGCCGCGGCGCGCAGCGCGTCCCGGTCCAGGCCCGCGTACGCCGCCCCGGCCTCGGCGTACGCGGCGGCGTCGGACTGTTCGGCGAGGTCGCGGGCGTGCGTGGCGGACATCGTCGGCTGGAACTCCCGCAGGAAGCGCAGCGCCTCGGCCAGCGCGATCATCCGCACCGCCGCCGCCGTCAGTGCCGCGTCGGCGGTGCGGCGGGCCCGGTCCAGGTCGGCGACGGCGAGGGCCAGCAGCAGCGCGCCGCGGACCGGTTCGCCGATCTCCGGCCCGGCGGCCGGCCCGTCGAGCAGGTCGGCGAGCACCCCCGGCAGGTCGCCGACCAGGTCGGGCACGAGGTCGAGCCGGTCGTGCCGGGCGTGCGCGATCACGGCCGTGGCGTGGACCTCCAGCGCCCACGACGCGGAGCCCGGCAGCTCCCCGGTCGCCTCGCCGGACCCGGCGGTGTCGCGGAGCCGGCCGGCGACCCGCCGCCACAGCGCCAGGCCCTCCTCGACGTCGCCGCGGGCGAGCAGGATCTCGGCGCGGACCGACGAGCCGAACATGAACAGGTCGGCGGCCGTGTCGCCCTCGCCGTGGGCGGCCGGCTCGAGCCAGTGCTCGGCCTCGTCGACGGCGCCGCGCTGCAGGTTCGCCAGGGCCATCGCGCCGCGTACCCGGGACGCGCCGGACGACACGCCGGGCTCCCGCAGCGCGTCGAGCACCGCGAGGGTCTCCACGAGGTGCGCGCCGGCCTCCTCGCCGCGGCCGAGCTGCAGGCACAGCTCGCCGATGCGGGAGTGCGCGACGGCCCGCATCCACGGCGTGGCCCGGCTGCCGAAGACGGCGAGGGTGGTGCGGGCGGCCCGCAGCGCCCCCTCGATGTCCTGGCGTTGCTCGTACACGTAGCTGGCGGCGCCGCTGGCGACCCCGGCCACCAGCGGCTCGTCGCTCGCGCACAGCGCGTCCAGCGCGCCCAGGTCCTCGATCATGGCCCGCACGACCGTGTCGGCGGCGCCCATGAGCGTGCCCGCCGGTGCCGGCGGCAGCCGGCGCAGGGTGACGAGCAGCCGCAGCGGCAGCGGCCCCCGCATCAGGTAGTCGGCCATCGCGCACAGCAGCACCGCGGTGTGGGTCGTCTCGGCGGTGCGCGGTGTGGGCCGCACGTGCGACAGGTACCAGGCGGTGTCCTTCGTCAGGCCCGTCATCCGCACGAAGTTGCCCTGCACGCCCCACAGCGCCGCCAGTACCGCTGCCGCCGCCACCACTGTCGCGTCGTCGGCGCGCTGCAGGCCGTGCCGCAGGGCGAGCACGAGGTTGTCCTGCTCGGCGCGGACCCGCTCGGCGGCCGGCACGAGGTCGGCACCGAAGACCGACTGGGCCTCGGCGGTGCCGAACTCGCGGGCCCACGCCATCAGCCCGTCGACGGCGCGGCCGGTCTCGCCGGCCCGCTCGCGGTGCGCGGTGCTGAACTCGCGGACGGTCTCCAGCATCCGGAACCGGGTCCCGGACACGGTGTCGGTGACCTTCAGCAGCGACTGGTCGGCGAGCTGGGTGAGCACCGCCACCACGTCGCCGCCGCCGAGGACGTGCCGGGCCGCGGCGGCGGTGAACCCGCCCGGAAAGATCGACAGGGCCCGCATCGCGGCGCGGGCGGGCGGCTCGAGCAGGTTCCAGCTCCAGTCGATGACGGCGTGCAGCGTCCGGTGCCGCGGCGGCGCGTCCCGGCCCCGCCGCGCAGCAGCGCGAACCGGTCGTCGAGCCCGTGCGCGATCTGCGCCACCGACAGCACCCGGACCCTGGCCGCGGCCAGCTCCACGGCCAGGGGCAGCCCGTCGAGCTGGGCGCACAGCTGCCGCACCGCCGCGTCGGGCAGGTCCGCCCCGGGCCGGGCGGCGCGGGCCCGCTGCCGGAACAGCTCGACGCTGGTGTCCAGGGGCAGCTCCGGCAGCGGGTACACCGACTCCGACAGCAACCCGAGCGGTGCCCGGCTGGTCGTCAGGACCCGCAGGTCGCGGGTCGCGGACACCAGCGCCCGCACGAGTTCGGCGACGCCCCGCACCACGTGCTCGCAGTTGTCCAGCACCAGCAGCGCCGGGCCGCCGCCGAGCGCGTCGACGATCCCGGCCTCGGCCGCGCGGCGGTCCCCGGCGGTGCCGGCGCCGAGCGACGCCGCGACCTCCCGGGCGACGTCGGCGTCGCTGCCCACGCCGGCGAGTGGCACCAGGTGCACGACCGGGAACGGGGCGTCGCGGCCCACCGCGTACGCCAGGCGGGTCTTGCCGAGCCCGCCGGTGCCGACCACGGACGTGACCCGCGCCGTGGCCAGCAGCGCCGTGACGGCCGCGATGTCCTGCTCGCGGCCGAGCAGCGGGTTCGGGTCGTGCGGCACGCCCCGCCGCGCGGCCGGCGCCGCGTCCAGCAGCAGCCGCCGGTGGGTGTCTCGCAGGGCCTGTCCCGGGTCGGTGCCGAGCTCGTCGCGCAGTGTCTCCCGGTACGTCTCGTACCGGTCGAGGGCGGCCGCCGCGCCGGCCGTGGCCGCCTCGCTGCGCAGCAGCTCCAGCAGCACCGTCTCGTCGCGGGGGCGTTGCCGGGCCAGCTCGGTGAGCGGCCCGACGGCCTCGGCGTGCCGCCCGAGCCGGGACAGTGCGAGGGCGCGGGCCGCCAGCAGCGCCTGCCGGGTCGGTTCCCGTGCGGCGCGCAGCACCGTCAGCGGGTCGGTGCCGCCGGGGTCGGCGGGCTCCGCCCCGGCCCACAGCGCGAGCCCGGCCTCGGCGGCGGCCAGGGCGCCCCGGTGGTCCCCCGCGCGGGCCGCCCCGGCCGCCGCGGCGGCGTGCAGCAGCACCGCCGAGGTGTCCAGCGCCGGCGCCGGTACCCCGAGCCGGTAGCCGCCCGCGGTGCGCACGACGATGCCGGCGCCGACCTGCGCCCGGGTCCGTGACACGACGACCTGCAGCGCCTTCGCCGGGTGCCCGGGCCGCCCGTCGGGCCACAGGCCGTCGACGAGCCGCCCGGTGCCGCAGCCGGCCGGCAGGTCCCCGGCGAGCAGCGCCAGCAGCCCGCACTGCCGCGGCCCGACGACCTCCCGCCCCCGGTAGGACACCCGCCCCAGCAGGATCAGCTCGACCGTCACCGCCTCAGGCTAGTGCCGGGCCGCCGGCGCCTCGGGATGCGGGGAGCCGGCCCAGGGGATGCCCCCTGAGCTGGCCACAACAATGATCAGGCGATCGTTCCGGGCCGGGTCGCGCCGGTCAGACCAGACCGCCCATCAGCGGGTCGCTGATCGACTCGTGACCGTCCTCGACGTGGCCGGCGAACCAGGCGCCGAATCCCGGGTCGGACGCTGTGGTGACGGTCAGCTCGTACCAGCCGCGGCTCTTCGCGGTCGACCACTCGACGGAGCGCGTCTCGCCGGCGCGCAGGCTGACCTTCGTGTGCCGGCCGCCGTACCGGTCGTGGACGTCCAGGTCGAGCCGCCGCGGGCCGCGGTTGGTCAGCCGGAGCGCGACCTCGTGCCGCCGCTCGTCGTAGCCGGCCCGGATCGCCAGGTGCTGCTGGACGCCGCCGGCGACGCCCTTGCGGCGGCGGAAGAAGCCGTTCGGGCCGTGCACCGACAGGTCGTGCCCGCCGCCGGTGAGCGGCCACTCGTCGGTGAGCTGCCGGCCCGGCTCGACGGTGTACCCGCGCGGGTCGTGCGCCGGGTCGGCGGACCGCACGTGGAAGTAGCCGGTCGCGGCGCCCTCGTTGCGGAACTCGAAACCGAACGCGGTGCCGGTCGCGTAGCCGTCGGCGTGCAGCGTGTACGGCAGCGCGCGGGCCGGGCGCACCCCGCGCTCCTGCCCGGGCAGCCGCGGGTCGGCCGGCGGCACCGGCACCTGGTCGGGCCGGCGGGTCAGGTCGGCGGGCTTGAACGTGCCGGTGTCGGGCAGGTCGACCCGGCGCGAGGAGTTCGGCGTCTTGAAGTCGAACGCCGAGGTCAGGTCGCCGACGACGGCGCGGCGCCACGGCGTGATGTTCGCCTCGACCAGGTCCCGGCGCCCCCGCGCGAAGCGTGCCTCGAGGAAGCGGATGAGCGACGTGTGGTCGAACAGCTGCGAGTTGACGTAGCCGCCCCGCGTCCACGGCGAGACGATGATCATCGGCACCCGGACGCCGAGCCCGTACGGGCCCGCGACGTGCCCGGCGTCGCCGGGGAAGATCTCGTTGGTGACCGGCACCGTCGACAGGCCCTGCGCGCGGCTCGCCGGCGGCGTGGGCGGGACGAGGTGGTCGAAGAAGCCGCCCTCCTCGTCGTACGTGATGAACAGCGCCATCTTGCTCCAGACCTCCGGGTTGGAGGCGAGGATGTCGATGACCTTCGACGTGTACCAGGTGCCGTAGCCGGGCTCCCAGTTCGGGTGCTCCGTGTACGCCTCGGGCGCGACGATCCACGACACCGCGGGCAGCGTGCCGGCGCGCACGTCGGCGGCGAAGTCGGCCAGCAGGGCGTCCGGGCTGCGGCCGGCCTTGTTCACCTCGGTGCCCGTCTTCGCCTTCGCCAGCGGCGAGCCGGCCGCGGCCTGCTGGTACTGGTGGAAGTACAGCAGCGAGTTGTCGCCGTAGTTGCCGATGAACGGGTCGTTGGTCCAGCCCCAGGAGCCCTCGGCGGTCAGCCCGAGCCCGATGTCCTGGTACACCTTCCACGCGATGCCGGCCCGCTCCAGCCGCTCCGGGTAGGTCGACCAGTCGTAGCCGGCCTCGGCGTTGGTGATGACGGGGCCGCCGGCCTTGCCGTCGTTGCCGACCCAGCCGGTCCACATGTGGTAGCGGTTCGGGTCGGTCGGGCCGAGCAGCGAGCAGAAGTAGTTGTCGCAGACCGTGAACGCGTCCGCGAGCGCGTGGTGGTAGGCCAGGTCGGCGCGGGTGTGGTGGGTCATCGTGGTGACGCCCTTGTTCGGCACCCACCGGTCGTGCCGGCCGTTGTTCCAGGCGGCGTGGGTGTCGTTCCAGCCGTGTGGGGGGTCCGGCAGGAACGTCTGGCCGAGGTCGCGCACCGGCGGGCGGAAGGGCAGCAGCTCGCCGTCGCCGTCCGGCTGGTGCCACACGGGCCGGCCGTTCGGCAGGGTCACCGGATGCGGGTCGGCGAAGCCGCGCACGCCGCGCATCGTGCCGAAGTAGTGGTCGAAGGAACGGTTCTCCTGCACGAGGATGACGACGTGCTCGACGTCCTCGATCGAACCGGTGCGGTGGTGCGCCGGGATGGACAGGGCCCGCTCGAAGGGCAGCGGCACCGCGGCCGCGGCCGCCAGCTGCAGGAAGGTACGCCGGTCGACATTTGCCATGACGCCGGACGGTAGGCCCGGCAGGTGGCCGTCACGTGTACGCGAGCCGAGGTCCCGGTCCGTCCGGGATGACGGGCCGGCGCGCCCTACCCGTCGGCGCCGCCGGAGGCGTCGAGGGGCTCGTCGATCGGGAACAGGATCGGGCTCAGCAGGTACTGGCTGCGCTGCGGGGTCGCGGTGTTCGCCAGCCGGGGCAGGATGGCCCGGCGCAGGTCCGCGATCAGCTCGAGCAGCTCGTCGCGGCTGAGCCAGACGGCGTGCTGGCGGTAGCCGACCAGGTCGGCGGCCGGGTCGGCGTGCCCGCGGGCGAGGTAGGCGTCGAACTCGGCGAGCAGGGCGGCCATGGCGACGCCGAAGCCGCGCCGGTAGTCGTCCGGGGTGAGCGACTCCAGCATGCCGGCGTCCACGACGGCCCGGTCGGGGCGCAGCCGGTACAGCCGCTCGACGGCGCCGCGGACCCGCCGCTCCTCGGCGACCTCCAGCACGCCGCCGTCGTAGAGCAGGTCGATGTGCCGGTACACGGTGGCCTTGGAGACGTCGGGGAGCCGCTCGCACAGCTGTGACGTGGTGAGGGTGCGCCCGCCGCGCATCGCGTGCACGACGCGCAGCCGGACGGGGTGTGCCAGCAGCTCCAACGGGTCCATCGCACCGATCTTAGCTATGCTAACGTTCGCAAATATGAGAAAGGATCCGGCCGGTGTCGCCGGGACCGTCGTCGAGCTGCTGCGTGCCGGGCGGTTCGACGCGCTGGAGGAGCTGTTCGCGCCGCGGCTGCGGGCCGTGGTCTCCGCCGGGACCGTCCGGGTGGCCTGGCAGGTGGAGCTCGACCGGCGCGGCGGTGTCCGTGCCGTCGACGCACCGGTCACCGAGCCCGCCGACGCGGGACTCGTCCGGGTCAGCGTGCCGGTGACCTGCGCGCGGGGCGCCCTGACGGTCGTCATGTCCGTCGACGGCGACGGCCTGCTGCACGGGCTGCGTCTCGCCGCGCCGTCCGGCGTGCCGTGGACGCCGCCGCGGTACGCCCGGACCCGCCGCTTCACCGAGCACGACGTCACCGTCGGTGCCGGGCCGCTCGCCGTGGGCGGGACGGTCAGCGTGCCGCGCTGCCGCGGCCCGCACCCCGGGGTCGTGCTGCTGGCCGGCGGCGGCCCGTTCGACCGCGACGGCACGACCGGGGCGAACCGGCCGCTCAAGGACCTCGCCTGGGGGCTGGCCGGTCGGGGCGTCGCGGTCCTGCGGTTCGACAAGGTCACCCACACCCACCCGCGGGTGGCGGCGGCCGGGTTCACGATGCGTGAGGAGTACGTGCCGCACGCCGTCGCGGCCGTGGACCTGCTGCGGCGCGAGCCGGGCGTCGACCCCGGCCGCGTCGCCGTCCTCGGGCACAGCCTGGGCGGCAAGGCGGCGCCGCGGGTCGCGGCCGCCGAACCCGCCGTCGCCGGGCTCGTCCTGCTCGCCGCGGAGGCGCAGCCGATGCGCCTGTCGGCGGTGCGGGTGGTGCGGCACCTCGCCGCCCTGCGCCCCGGCCCGGACGCCGACGCGGCGGTCGCGGCGATCACCCGGCAGGCCGCGCTGGCCGGCGGGCCGGACCTGACCCCGGCGACGCCCGCCGCCGACCTGCCGCTGGGGCTGCCGGCCTCGTACTGGCTCGACGAGCGCGACTACGACCCGGTCGCCGCCACGGCCGCCCTGGACCTGCCCGTGCTCCTCGTCCAGGGCGGCCGCGACTACCAGGTCACCGTCGCCGACGACCTCGCCCGGTGGCGGGCCGGGCTCGCGCACCGTCCCGGCGTCACCGTCCACGTCCACGACGCCGGCAACCACCTGTTCTTCCCCGGCCGGGGCCCGTCGACGCCGGCGGAGTACGAACCGGCCCAGCACGTGGACCGGTCCGTCGTCACCGCCGTCGCCGACTGGCTCACCCGGCTCAGAACAGCAGCTCCAGCGGGCCGCGCAGGAAGTACACGATGAACAGCACCGCGACGCCGTACAGCAGCGGGTGGACCTCGCGGGGTTTGCCTGCGGCCAGCTTGATCACCACGTAGGACACGACCCCGGCGCCGATGCCGTTGGAGATCGAGTACGTGAACGGCATGATCACGATCGCCAGGAACGCCGGCAGCGCGATCTCGTAGTCGGACCAGTTGATCGTGCGGACCGCCGTCATCATCAGGAACCCGACGACCACCAGCGCGACCGACGCCGCCTCGAACGGCACGACCGTGACCAGCGGCGCGAAGAACATCGCGACCAGGAACAGCGCACCCGTCACGAGGCTCGCCACGCCGGTGCGGGCGCCCTCGGCGACACCGGCCGCGCTCTCGATGTAGCTGGTGTTGCTCGACGTGCTGGCGGCACCGCCGGCGGCCGCGGCGACGGAGTCCACGAGCAGGATCTCGCGGGTCCGCGGCGGCATGCCCTCCGCGTCGAGCAGGTCACCCTCCTGAGCGACCGCGACCATGGTGCCCATCGTGTCGAAGAAGTCGGTGATGAGCAGGGTGAACACGAACATCAGCACGACGAGCACGCCCGCCGTCTGCCACGAGTGCAGTACGTTGAAGTGCCCGAGCAGCGACAGGTCCGGCGTGTCGATGACCTGGTCCGGCAGGACGGGGACGTTGAGGCTCCACCCCTTCGGGTTCGGCTTGCCGTCCACGAACGACGGGCCCGCGTTCGCGATCGCCTCGATGATGATCGCCAGCACGGTGGAGACGAGGATGCCGATGAGGATCGCGCCCCGCACCTTGCGCACCACCAGCACGACGGTGAGCAGCAGGCCGACGCAGAACGCCAGCGCCGGCCAGCTGATCAGCTTGCCGCCGATGCCGAGCCCGACCGGCACGGTGGTGTTGGCGGCGTCCGGTACCCGCCGGACGAAACCGGCGTCGACGAAGCCGATGAGTGCCAGGAACAGCCCGATGCCGACGCCGATGGCGGTCTTGAGCTGCGTCGGCACGGCCCGGAACACGGCCGTGCGCAGGCCGGTCAGCACCAGCACGGCGATGAGCACACCCTCGATCACCACCAGGCCCATCGCGTCGGCCCAGGTCATCTGCGGCGCGATCTCGAACGCGACGAGCGCGTTGACGCCGAGCCCGGCCGCGAGGGCCAGCGGGAACCGGGCCACGACACCCATGAGGATGGTCATGACGCCCGCGACGAGCGCCGTCGCCGAGGCGACCGCGGCGATCGCGAGCTTGCCGCCCGTGCTGTCGACGCCACTGCCGAGGATGAGCGGGTTGAGCACGACGATGTAGGCCATCGTGAAGAACGTGGCGAGCCCGCCACGGACCTCCCGGCTCAGCGTCGAGCCGCGTGCGGTGATGTCGAAGAACCGGTCGAACCCGTTGCGTGGTGCCGGCTGGGTCGCGGTGGTCTTCGCGACGGCGGACGAATCGTCCATGGTGCCTCCCTGGCAGACAGTTACCCCCCGACGCGCGATGATCCCATTTGCGCTGCGGGAATCAATGGCACGGATGTTTCGCGCGTGCAACGACGGTCAGTTGGCCGCGTGCGCACTGTCCTGAACCGCTCGACCGTCGTCCTGCCGCCGCTCGCGCTCGCGGTCCTCGTCGCCGTCTGGGGCCGCCACCTGCCGATCCCCGTCGAGGTCGTCGTCGTGGCGCTGCTGGGCGGCTCGGTGCTCGCCGCCGTCCACCACGCGGAGGTCGTCGCCCACCGGGTCGGCGAGCCGTTCGGCGCGCTCATCCTCGCCGTCGCCGTCACCGTCATCGAGGTCGGCCTGATCCTCACCCTCATGGTGTCCGGCGGCTCCGGCACCGCCACCCTCGCCCGCGACACCGTCTTCGCCGCCGTCATGATCACCTGCAACGGCATCGCCGGGCTGTCGCTGCTGGTCACGGCGCTGCGCAGCCACGTCGCGGTGTTCAACGCCGAGGGCACCGGCGCCGCGCTCGCCGCCGTGATCACCCTCGCCACGCTGAGCATGGTCCTGCCGACGTTCACCATCAGCGCGCCCACGCCACAGTTCAGCGGGCCGCAGCTGGCGTTCGCCGCGGTCGCGTCACTGACGCTGTACGCGCTGTTCGTCATCGTGCAGAACATCCGGCACCGCGAGTACTTCATGCCGGTCGCCGCGCCGCCCGATGAGCACCCGGACTCCCCGTCCGGCCGCCAGGCGCTCATCAGTCTCGTGCTGCTGCTCGTCGCGCTGACCTCCGTCGTCGGGCTGGCGAAGGTCGAGTCGGGCACGATCGAGGCCGGCGTCGCCCGGCTGGGCCTGCCGCACTCCTTCGTCGGGGTCGTCATCGCCGTGCTGATCCTGCTGCCGGAGACCCTCGCCGCGGTGCGCAACGCCCGCCGCGACCAGGTCCAGATCAGCCTGAACCTGGCGTTCGGCTCGGCGATCGCCAGCATCGGGCTCACCATCCCGGCGATCGCGGTCGCCTCCATCTGGCTGAAGGGGCCGCTGCACCTCGGCCTCGGCGCGACGCAGATCGTGCTGCTCGCGCTCACCGCCGGCGTCGGCATCCTGACCGTCATGCCCGGCCGCGCCACCTTGCTGCAGGCCGCCGTGCACCTGGCCGTCTGCGCCGCGTTCCTGTTCCTCGCCGCGAGCCCATAGACCGGCGCCGAAGTGCACATGCCCCTTTCCGCGACGCGGGGAGGGGCCTGTCGCATCCGCCGGGTGGGGCCCGGCGCACCCGCCGGGTGGGGCCTGCCGCATCCGCCGGGTGGGGCCTGCCGCATCCGCCGGGTGGGGCCCGGTGCTCGGGCGGGGTGTCCGGCCCGACTACCCTTGCTGTCTGACACCTGCTTCCGACCGCGCTTCTCCGTCCCTTGCTTTTTCGTCCCTCGCTTCTCTGCCCCTGTTCCTCTGCCCCCGCTCCTCTGCCCCCGCTCCTCTGACCCTTGCTTCTCTGACCCTTGCCGGCGACCTGAGGATGGTCTTTCGTAATGATCGAGCCAGTGCGGCTGCCGTCACCGTGGTGTGACGAGCCCCTGACCGTGGTCGTCCCGACCTACAACGAGGCGGGCAACCTGCCCCGGCTGGTGGAGCGGCTGCTCGCCCTGCCACTGCCGGGACTCAGCATCCTCATCGCCGACGACAACTCCCCGGACGGCACCGGCGAGGTCGCGGAGAAGCTCGCCACCGAGCACCCGGGCCGCATCCGCGTCGTGCACCGCCCCGGCAAGGAGGGCCTCGGCCGGGCGTACGTCGACGGCATCGGCAAGGCCCTCGAGGACGGCGCCAAGTACGTGGCCCAGATGGACGCCGACCTGTCCCACCCGCCGGAGGCCCTGCCAGGCATGCTCGGCGCCCTGCTGTCCACCCACGCGGGTGTGGTCATCGGTTCACGGTACGTGCCGGGCGGCCAGCTCGACGACGCGTGGCCGATGTACCGCCGCGTCCTGAGCGGCTGGGCCAACCTGTACGTGCACACCCTGCTGCAGGTCCGCATCCGCGACCTCACCGCCGGCTTCAAGATCTGGCGCGCGGACGCGCTACGGGCCATCGGCCTGGACCGCGTCCAGTCGAACGGCTACAGCTTCCAGGTCGAGATGCACTTCCTGGCCACCAAGCTCGGCCAGACCATCATCGAGGTGCCGATCCGCTTCGAGGAGCGCACCGACGGCGTGTCGAAGATGACCACCGCCACCAAGGTCGAGAGCGCGATGATGCCCTTCAAGCTCCGCCTGCGCCACCGGAAGATCGCCCGCAACCAACCCCAGCTCGGCAAGGCCGCCGACTGATACCACTCACGCAGCGTGGCCGCTTCGAAGATCGATTAGGACGGTTCGGGTAAGGTCTGCAGTGCAGCACCGGACCGGCCTGACCCACCCGTTCTTCCCGCCGGCGACGCGCCACCCGACCCTCGAACGGGTGACATCCGCTCGGATCTGCGGCGTCGAACGCGGCCGGCTCCCCCGCCGCTCTCGGACGTTGGACAGGGTTCGTCGGCACGTTGGGCAGGGTGAGTTGGCGGGCTGGTTGGGCAGGGTTCGTTGGCAGGGCTGGTTGGGCGGGCTGGTTGGGCGGGCTGGTTGGGCGGGCTGGTTGGGCGGGCTGGTTGGGCGGGCTGCGCGTCGGGCCCGCTTGAACGTCGAGGCGGGATGATGACCTTCGGCCGAGGCGGCGATCCCGAACGGTGACCTCGAACGAAGCCAGTTGCGCACCGGGCCGGTGACCTCGAACGAGCCAGCCGCGCACCGGGCCGGTGACATCGAGCGCACCAGTAGCGCCGAACCGCATCAGCGGCGCGGAACCGCATCATCTGCGCCGAACCATCAGCGGCGCCGAACCGCAACGGACGCTCGTCGGACCGATCGGTGGCCGAGCGGCTGTCCGGCACGGCATGGCAGCGCCCCGACCGGACCGGGATGGCGTGGTGCGACAGGGCGATGGCGGCGGCTCCGGTTCTCGGGCGGATCGGCGTGGGTAAGCCGGAAGGTCCGGCTGCGGCGCCGCGGCCTTCGTGCGGAGTAGTTGCAGCGTGCGGAGCCGCTTGTCCGGCCCAGCGGCCGCCGGGCACGGCAGCACCCAGCTGGCACGGGACGCCGGCAGGGAGACGGCTCCGCTTCAAGCAGGCAGCAGTGCACCGCAGGCGGCGCGCTGCATTACCGGCGAGGTACAAGGGCAGCAGCAAGCCGAGGGCGCCCGGCGCACAAGCCGGCGCCGGCACGGCCCCCATTCCCGTCCGCGTGGCACCGTTGGCTGTCGAGGTCGCGAGTTTGGAGGTTCGACCACGGCGCTGCGAGCTGCGGGGAGACGAAGGGCAGCTCGTCTCGGCGATCGGGCCTCGCAAGCTCCGCTGTGGTCACGAGGCCGTCGTGGTCACGAGGCCGTCGTGGTCACGAGGTCGTCTCGCGCGGAAAACCGCGGTCACCGATGGATCGCCGCGCTCGCCAATGATTACCGCGGTCCCCGAATCGCCGGATTCACCCGAATAGCCGGATTCGCCCGAGTAACAGCGTTCGCATACATCGCCGCATTCGCCGGAAATAGCCGCGCTTACTCAGGATCGGCGCTCTCAGCGAGGATCAAGGACAGGCCCGCGTCGAAGATGTCGGTAGCGGTCAGGCCCAGCCGGCGGCCCTCGTGCATGACGCGGGCCACCGTCGGATAGGCAACAGCGAACTCCTCCGCAGCCTCGGCCCCGGCGGAGTCCTGCTCCTCGATGACGTGGCCGAACGTGTAGTGGACGGCCGTGTACACGATCGTGGCCGCCCGGGCCAGCGGCAGACCGCCGTCCTCCAGCGCGCGCAGCCCGTACTCGGGAATGCGGGCCAGCGTCGGTGTGCGCACCGGCCGGGCGCCGGCCACGACGCGGGCGCCGTCCGGGTACGCGAGCATGGCCCGGCGCAGGCGGTGCAGCACCGAGCGGAGCCACGGCCGGCCGGCCTGGCCCGCCGGCATCGGGGCGAGGTCGCCCAGCTCCTGACGCAGCATCGCCTCGGCCATGGCTTCGAGCAGCTCGCGCTTGTCCTTGAACCGCCAGTAGATGGCCGGGGCCTTGACCCGCAGGTTGGTGGTGAGCTGGCGGAAGGTCACGCCGGGGAGGCCGTCCTGCTTCAGCAGTGCGAGGCCCTGGCTGACGATCGTCTCCGCGTCCATGGACGCCACCCTATAACCCTGTTACATTCGAGCGCAGTGTAATGACGTTATAGAGAGGTGGCGGCATGGAGCAGGCGCTCGTGGACGGGATGTGGGCGTACCTCAACGCCGGGTCGGCGATGGATGTGGACGCGCTCGACCGGCTGTACGACCCAGACTTCGAAAACGTCCGGGTCGACCGGGAAGGGCGGACGGTCACGCTCACCAAGGACCAGTTCATGGCCCGTTTCCGGGCGCTGCGGGAGCAGGGACGGCGTATCGGGGAGCCCGCCGACGACGTGACGTTCCCGGCCACCACCGACCTCGGCGGCCAGGCAGCCGCGATCATGATGCGGCGGGTCAAGGACGGCGAGCCGGTGCTCTACGCGTTCATCTGGCGGATGGCGGACGGGCGGCCGACCACGATCCTGCGCGAGCTCACGTTCGACCGGGACGTCAGTGACCTGCTGCGGATGACCCGCTGAGCAGCGGGCCGGCGAGCTGGCGGGACTGGGACAGCAGCCAGGTGGTCAGGTCGGCCGGCGGCATCGGGCGGGCGTAGTGGTACCCCTGCGCGATGTCGCAGCCGAGCTGCTGCAGCGCGGCGACGTGGGCGGCACCCTCCACGCCCTCGGCGACGACCGACATGCCGAGGTTGTGGCCGAGCTCGATCGCGCCGCGGACCAGCACGGCGTCCTCCGGGTCGTCGTCCATGTGCATGACGAAGGTCCGGTCGACCTTCAGCTCGTCGACGGGCAGGCTCTTCAGGTAGGCCATCGAGGAGTACCCGGTGCCGTAGTCGTCGATGGACAGCCGGACGCCGAGGCGGTGCAGGGCGGTGAGCGTGTCGGTGGCGAGGGCCGGGTTGGCCATGACCGCCGTCTCGGTCACCTCCAGGCGCAGCAGGTCGGCGGGCAGCCCGTGCTCGTGCAGCAGGCGCGTCACGTGGCCGACCAGGTCGGGGTCGAGCAGGCAGCGCGGTGACAGGTTGACCGCGATCGGCACGAGCAGCCCCTCGTCGAGCCAGGCCCGGGCCTGCGCGATGGCCAGGCGCAGCACGTACAGAGTGAGCCGGGTGATCAGGCCGGTGGTCTCGGCGACGGGCACGAACTCCGCCGGTGGGATCGCCCCGCGGGTCGGGTGCGACCAGCGCACGAGGGCCTCGGCGCCGGACAGCCGGCCGTCGTCGAGGCGGACCTTCGGCTGATAGTGCAGGGTGAGCTGGTCGGTGACGTCCAGGGCGCGCCGCAGGTCGCCGAGCAGCAGCAGGCGGTTGCCGTCCTCGGTGTGCATGGTCGGCCGGTACAGCGTCGCGCCGGTCTTGCTGTCCTTCGCCGCGTACATGGCGATGTCGGCACAGCGCAGCAGCGCCTCGGTGCCGGTGGCGTGCTCGGGTGCCACGGCGATGCCGATGCTCACCTCCACGTCGACGGCGACGTCGGCGAGGGCGAAGGTGCGGTGCAGCTCGTTCTGCAGCCGGGCGGCGAGGCCGGCGGCGGCGTCGGCGGACGCGCCGGGCAGCAGCACCGCGAACTCGTCGCCGGACAGCCGCGCGACGACGTCGCCGGTCCGCAGCGCGCCGGTGGTGCGGGCCGCGACCTGCCGCAGCAGCTCGTCGCCGTACTGGTGGCCGAGGGTGTCGTTGACCTCCTTGAACCGGTCCAGGTCCAGCAGCAGCACCGCGACGCCGCGGGCGCCGGCCTCGCCGAGCGCCCGTGTCGTGGACTCGGTGAACAGCGTGCGGTTCGGCAGGCCGGTCAGCGCGTCGTGCGACGCGTGATACTCCTGGTCGGCGGCGTGGCGCAGCAGCCGGCGCTGGTAGCCGCCGGCGATGGCGGCGAACACGACCAGCAGCACCAGGCCGACCCCGAACGCCGCGGTCGTGGCGGTGAAGACGAGACCCTCGACGCGGTGCAGGTCCCGCATCGCCTGCGCCGCCTCCGCCGCGCTGGTCGCGGTGGCGTCGTGGACCAGTCCGCCGATCTCGTCGGCGGTCGCGTCGACCTCGGTGTCGTCGATGTGTACGACGGCCGCCAGGTCACCGCGGTCGACGGCGTCGAACAGCCGCGCCATGGCCCTCAGGTACGACGCCTGCAGCACCCGCACCCGGGCGGCGAGGTGCCGGTCGGCGGCCGAACCGCGCAGCTCGACGTCGTGCAGCGCCACCTCGAGCGCGCCGGCCGCGCCGCGGTGCAGCTCGCGGGCCGCCTCGCCGGGCTCCAGGCGGTACTGCTGCTCGGCGATCTCCTCCAGGGCCACCGCGTCGTCGGCGAGGTCGTAGGCCTCGGCGAGGGCGGTGGCGGCGAGCGCGGTGTCGGCCGAGGCGCGGGTACGGGTGGTGCCGACGACACTGACGCCGGTCAGGCCGAGCAGCACGATGGCCAGGCCGAGCACGGCGCCGGTGCGCAGCAGTCGGGACGGTCGCGGCACCACAGGTCTCCTGTCCTCCCGACGGGCGGCTCCGCCGTCCGAAGCGCCGATCCTTCCATCGGCGCGGGGTGCCGCGACCTGACCGGTCCGGCCGGGAGCAGGCTGGTTGCAGCGCGGCGGACCGCCACGCGCGAGCCAGCTCGGGGGGTGCTACTGCATCGACAGGTGCACGTGGTTGTAGTGGTCGCCGGCGGGGGTGCCGTCGCCGCCGTAGGACTTCCAGCCGCTGCTGGGCTGCCAGATGCGCTTGTACCAGATGACGTACTTGACGCCGAGGTTCTTCGCGTTGGCCACGCACCAGGCGGCGAGGGCGTCGCCGTACTGCTGGTCGGCGCCGGTCGCCCGGGCGTCGACGAAGGTCTTGGCGTTGGCGGAGAAGTCGCAGGCCTTGCCCAGCGGGTGGTCACCGCCGCCGCCGCTGCGGTAGCAGGACGTGTAGTGGGTGTAACCGGCCTTGCGCGCCTCGTTGTACGCGTTGAGCATCCGCGGGCTGATGCAGCCCGAGGTGGTCGGGTCGTCCTCGGTGCAGCCCTGCTTGGCGTAGGACCCGTCGCTGTTGCGGCCGACCGGGTTGGTGGTGACCCTGCCGCCGCTCGGCGCGCCGGTGACGGCCGCGCCGCCGCCGGCCTTGCGCAGCGCGTCCTCGGCGGCCTTCTTGTTCGCCTCCATGATCTTCAGCTGCGCCTGCTGGTTGGCGACGGCCGCGGCGAGGTCGGCCTGCTGCTGCTCCTGCTGGCGGCGGGTCGCCGCGAGCTCCCGCAGCTGTTTGTCGTCGCGGGACAGCATGTACTGCACCGTGGTCATGCCGTGGATGGCGGTGTCCGGGTCGTCGCTGGCGAGCAGCACGTTGGCCAGGCTGACCCGCCGCCCGCGGTAGGCGGCGCTGGCCACGGCGCCCGCGGACGCCTCCAGCTCGCCGAGGCGGGTCTTCGTCGCCGCGAGCTGCTCGGTGATCGCGGTCTGGTCGGCGACGGACTTGTCCAGGCGGCCCTTGGCGTCGTTGTACTCGGCGTTGGCCTTGTCGAGCGCCTGCCGGACGGTGAGATTCTGCCCGCCGTCCTCGCCCGGCTCCGCGGCCGCGGGGTCGGCGATCCCGGCCACCCCGAGCAGCAGGGAGACCACCATCAGCATCAGCAGCCCGCGCAGGTGCCGGGTCGGAGCAGTCAGCATCGCGGCCAGCATATCCAAGGACCCGCGAACCGCCAGTCGCCATAAAACTGCTGAAACGCCGTCAATACCGCGCATCTCAGGCGCCTTCCCGGCCGTCATCCAGGTGGTCCCGGCGGGGTAATCTCACGGCAAGCAACGGGGCGGCGCAGGGAGAGCAATCGTGCACTGGGGGCCGGTCGCGCGAGCCGTGTGGCCGCCGCGCCCCGGACGGTCGCTGTCCGTCCTGCTGCTGGCACTCGTGGTGAGCTGGCTGGCCGTCGGCGGCCCGGTGCGCACCGTCCATGACGCGAGCGCCGCGCAGCGCCCGGCCGGCAGCGGACAGCCCGGCAAGACCGCGCAGACCGGCGGGACGGCACAGACCGGCGGGACGGCGCAGACCGGCGGCAGCGCACACAGCGGCGAGACCGGGCAGACCGGCAGGACCGCACACAGCGGCGGAGCCGGGCAGACCGGCGGGACCGTGCAGACCGGTGCGGCCGGCGAGACCGGGACGGCCGCCTGCGCGTTCATCGGCAGCCCGGGCGGCCCCACGCGCTGCGACCACCGCGGCGACCACGCCGCCGCGGGCCGGCTGCACCCGTCGGGCCTCGGCCAGGACGACACCGGCGCCGGCTACCCGGCCGACGGTCCCGCGGCCACGCCCGGGCACCGGTCCGCCACCGCCGGCCCCCCGTCGCGCCCGTCGCTGGCGCAGCTGCAGGTCTGGCGGCGCTGAGGAGCGACACGCCCGCCGTGCAACCTCAGCCGCGCCCGCGGCGTCCCCCGTACGACCTCAGCCGCGCACGGCGTCCCCCGGAAGACCGCAGCGGCGCCACCCGTACGACCTCAGCGGCGCCCCGAGCGGCGCCACCCCGCACCGACCCGACCAGCCTCGCCGGGCCCACCCCGGCGACCACAGACCCGGATGGCGAACACCTCGATGACCGACACACCACCTTCGCGCACGCCCGTCCGCCGCCGCGTGCGGCCGGCCGTCGCCCTGACCGTCGCGGCGGCGCTGCTGCTGACGGCCTGCACCGACAAACCCGCGGCCAAGGACCCCGGCGCGGCCCAGGGCACACCGACGGCGAGCCCGGCCGCGCCGGCGCTGCCGGTGGAGCTCGCGATCAGCAGCCCCGCCAACGGCGCGGCGAACGTGCCGACCGCCCTGGACCTCGGCTACACCGCCACCAACGCCGCCGACGTGACGGTCAAGCTGACCGACGCGGCCGGGGCGGAGGTCGCCGGGGCGGCCCGCGCCGACGGCAAGGGCTGGCAGCCGGCGGCGCAGCTGAAGTACTCGACGAAGTACACCGCCACCGTCACCGCCACGGCGACCGACGGCAAGCCGACGACGGCGACCACGACCTTCACCACCATGGCCAAGCCCGGCAAGCTCGGCAAGGTCACCAGCATCATCAACGACAAGCAGGTCGTCGGCGTCGGCATGCCGGTGATCATCACGTTCGGCGTCGACGTGGCCAAGGAGCAGCGCGCCGCGGTGCAGCAGCGCATCCAGGTGACCAGCGACCCGCCGCAGGAGGGCGCGTTCAACTGGTTCACCGGCAAGGAGCTGCACTTCCGGCCGAAGGAGTACTGGCAGCCGGGCACCAAGCTGACCGTCAACGCCCGCACCGGCGGCACGAACCTGGACGGCAAGTGGTGGGGCGAGCGCGACGTCGCCTTCACCGCCACCGTCGGGCCGAAGTTCGTGATGGAGGTCGACAACGCGACCAAGCAGATGACCGTCACCCAGGACGGCCAGCTGCTGCGCACCATCCCGGTCAGCCTGGGCCGGCCGAAGAACCCGTCGGCCAGCGGCAACTTCATCATCATGATCAAGAACGAGTGGGAGTGGTTCGACTCGTCCACCTACGGCGTCCCGGCCGACTCGGACGCCGGCTACCGCACGAAGGTGTACTGGCCGCAGCGCCTCACCTGGGACGGGGAGTACATCCACTCGGCCCCGTGGTCGGAGGGTGACCAGGGCAAGCGCAACGTGTCCCACGGCTGCACCAACATCTCCGCCGCCCACGCCGAGTGGCTGTGGAAGCAGACCCGCATCGGTGACCCGGTCATCATCAAGGGCACCGAGGAGCAGGTGAAGTGGGGCAACGGCTGGACCGACTGGTCGACCAGCTGGGATCAGTACGTGAAGGGCAGCGCGGTGCCGTACGTCCCGGCCACCACGTCGGCGTCCGCGTCACCGTCGCCGTCGCCGTCGGCGAGCTGAACCCTGACGGTGCGGCGCCGGCCCTCACCGGGCGGGCCGGTGCCGCACCGGCGGCGTCACCGGGCGATCTCGACGCCCTGCACACCGTCCAGCAGGCGCAGGGTCTCCGCGATCGCCGGCAGTGAGGTGCTGTTGTCGCCGCGGGCGGTCAGCACGATCGACTGGTCGTGCCCTGCGTAGTCGACGCGCAGCACGTGCGCGCCCGGCATGGCCTCGAGGGCTTCCCGCTCGACCACGTCGAGCGGGAAGTCGGGGGCCAGGGTCAGCGTCACCTGGATGCGGTGCCGGTCCGGCAGCCAGTTGGCCTCGGCGACCTTGAACAGCCACAGCGCGCCGAGCGCGATGACGGTGACGGCGCCGGCCGCCCAGAACAGCCGCAGCCCCGTCGCCAGGCCGATCGCGGCGGTGACCCACAGCGACGCGGCGGTGGTCAGGCCGCTGATGTTCACGCCCTCCTTGAAGATGGCGCCGGCGCCGAGGAACCCGATGCCGGTGACGACCTGCGCGGCGATGCGGGTCGGGTCGGTGCCGACCTCCTTGCCGGCGATGGTGAACAGGGCCGCGCCGGCGGCGACGAGCATGTGGGTGCGCAGGCCGGCCGGCTGGGCGCCGATCTCCCGCTCCAGGCCGATGACGGCGCCGAGGAAGATGGCGATCAGCAGGGTGGGGATGACGGTCCAGTCCATCGCAAACTCATACCGTCCGGCGGCCGGTCCCGCCAGTCGTGGAAAGCGCGGACGCCGCACGGTGCCGGGCGCCTCGCGTACGGTGGCGGGATGAGTCTTCGCGAGGACGGCGAGCTGCTGCGGGACGACCTGGTGCGGCTGCGCCGCGAGCTGCACCAGGAGCCGGAGATCGGGCTGCACCTGCCCGCGACGCAGGCGCGGGTCCTGGAGGCGCTCGACGGGCTGCCGCTGGAGGTGCGCACCGGCGAGGCGCTGTCGTCGGTGACCGCGGTGCTGCGCGGCGACCGGCCGGGGCCGGTGGTGCTGCTGCGCGGCGACATGGACGCGCTGCCGGTGACCGAGCTGACCGGGCTGCCGTACGCGTCGCGGGTCGACGGCGTCATGCACGCCTGCGGGCACGACCTGCACACCGCCGGGCTGGTCGGCGCGGCCCGGCTGCTCGCGGCCCGGCGCGGCGAGTTGGCCGGCGACGTGGTGTTCATGTTCCAGCCCGGCGAGGAGGGCTACGACGGTGCCGGGCTGATGCTGCGGGAAGGGGTCCTGGACGCGGCGGGTCGGCCCGTCGAGGCGGCCTACGGCCTGCACGTGCTGGCGACCGACTTCCCGCGGGGCGTGTTCGCGTGCCGGCCCGGGCCGCTCATGTCCGCCTCCGCGGGCCTGTTCGTGAAGGTCGTCGGCGCGGGCGGGCACGGGTCGGCGCCGCACGACGCGCGCGACCCGATCCCGGCCGCGTGCGAGATGGTGACGGCGCTGCACGCGATGGTGGGGCGGCACATCAGCCCGTTCGAGCCGGTGGTGCTCACCGTCGGGGCGTTCCACGCCGGCACCCGGCGCACCATCATCCCCGACGAGGCGGTCTTCGAGGCGACGGTACGCACGTTCTCCGCCGCCGCGGCCCGCACCATGGCCCGCGAGACGGTGCGGCTGTGCGAGGGCATCGCGGCCGCGCACGGGCTGCGGGCAGAGGTGCGCTTCGAGGAGGAGTACCCGGTGACCGTCAACCACGACGCCGGCTACGACCTCGTCGCGTCCACCGCCGCCGACGTGTTCGGCGCCGACCGGTTCCAGCGGATGGCGCACCCCGACCCGGGCTCGGAGGACTTCTCGCGGGTCCTCGCACGGGTGCCGGGCGCGTACCTGTTCCTCGGCGCGGCGGTCGCCGACGACCACGTGGGACTGCCCAACAACCACGCGCCCCGGGCGATGTTCGACGACGGGGTCCTCGTCGACGGCGCCGTCATGCTCGCCGAGCTGGCGCTGCGGCACGGCGCGGCCGCCTGACGACCACCCGGCCGGCGCGGTGGGCCCCGCTGTCCAACGGTGTCCACCGCCGTCCAGGATCGCGGGCCGGCGGGGCGGGGTCACACCGACCATGAGGGCGGCGTGACCCCGCATCGAAAGGCCCTCCATGAGACTGATCCGCTCCATCGCGCTGCTGAGCGCCGCGGTGCTGGCGCTCGCCCCGGCGCCGGCGCACGCGAGCACCACCCTGACGGCGCCGACCGGCGTGCAGGCCGTGCACGTCTCCGACACCGGCGCCGACCTGTGGTGGTCGCACGACCCGCTGACCGACCAGGACGTCGTGCAACGCAACGTCGGCGGCACCTGGACCGAGTACGCCCGCGGCGCCTACGGCACCCTCGCCCTCACCGGCCTGCAGCCCGGCACGGTGTACACGTTCCGGGTGTACTCGCTGCCGACGCCGACGTCCGGGTACGCGGCGAGCCCGCCGTCGGCGCCGGTCACGTTCACGACGCTGCCCGGCCCCGACACCGTGGCACCGTCGGCGCCCGGCACCCCGCTGTCCAGCAGCGTCACGACCACGGCGGCGTCGCTGGTCTGGGGCGAGTCCACCGACAACGTCCAGGTCACCGGGTACCACCTGCAGCAGCTGGTCGGTGGCGCCTGGACCACGGTGCGCACCGTCGACGCGTTCAGCCGGTTCCAGCGGCTCACCGGGCTGGCGGCCGGCACCTCGTACACCTACGGGGTCCTCGCCTTCGACGCGCGCGGCAACACCTCCGCCCGGTCCGCGCCGGTCACGTTCACCACCCTCGCCACCACCGCCACGCCCACCTGCCGCGTCCAGATCGTCCAGTTCAACCCCGGCTTCCAGGTCTCCGTCACGATCACCAACACGACGACGGCACCGGTCAGCGGCTGGTCCGTCGGCTTCACCCTGCCGGCGACCGCGGTCATCACCAACACGTTCGGCGGCGTCGTGACCCGCTCCGGCAGCGCCGGCACGATCAGCCCGCCGGCGTGGGGCGGCACGATCGCCCCCGGCTACAGCGCGAGCCCGGGCTTCCTCGGCACGGCCAGCCCGTACACGCTGCCGGAGAGTTTCACGCTCAACGGCTCGCCCTGCACCATGGTGTGACGCCGTGACCTGGTGCGCGGGGTTCGCCGCCGCGGCGGCCCCGCGCACCGCGGCCGGGTCCGGCCTACCCTGCCCCCATCGACACCCGCGCCCGCACCGGCCCGCCCGACGCCCTCCTGGCGCCGGGCGCGGTCGCCGGTGTCCGCGACACCACGGACCTGGCGCGGCTGCTGCGGGAGCTGCGCCGCCGCGACGCCCGCCGCCGCGGCGGTGCCGAGCTGACCTACCGGGAGCTGGCCGCCGCCACCGGCTGGTCGCACGGGATCATCGGCGGGTACCTGGGCGGGCGGGTGCTGCCGCCGACCGACCGGTTCGACGTCCTCGTGCGGCTGCTCGGCGCGTCCCCGGCGGAGCAGGGTGCCCTGGCGACCGCGCGCGACCGGGTCGAGGAGCACCGCCGGCCCGCGGCCGCGCCGCCGGTGCCTGAGGTCGTCGTGCCGCCTTCGGTGCCCGAGGTCGCCGTGCCCCGGCAACTGCCGCCCGACGTGCCCGCGTTCACCGGGCGGGCGGCGCCGCTCGCCGGCCTCGACGCCCTCCTCGACGCCCCGTCCGCCGGCGGGCCGCCGGGGGCCGGGGCGCCGCGGGTCGCGCTGATCGCCGGGACCGCCGGCGTCGGCAAGACCGCGCTCGCGGTGCACTGGGCGCACCGGGTCGCCGGCCGGTTCCCCGACGGCCAGCTCCACGTCGACCTGCGCGGGTACGACCCGCAGCAGCCCGTCGACCCCGGTGACGCCCTCGCCGGGTTCCTGCGCGGCCTCGGCGTGCCCGCCTCCGGCATCCCCGCCACCACCGCCGAACGGGCCGCCCGCTACCGCACGGAGGTCGCCGGCCGGCGACTGCTGGTCCTGCTCGACAACGCCTCCACCGCCGACCAGGTGCGGCCGCTGCTGCCCGGCACCGGCGGCTGCGTGGTGGTGGTGACCAGCCGCGACGCGCTCGGCGGCCTGGTCGCCCGGGACGGTGCGCACCCGGTCCACCTGGACCGGCTGGACCCGGCCGCCTCCCGGGCGTTGCTGCGGCGGCTGCTCGGCCCGGCCGCGGACACCGGCACCGTCGAGCTGCTCGCCCGGCGGTGCGCGGGGCTGCCGCTGGCGCTGCGGGTCGCGGCCACCAGGGACCCGCAGGACACGACCGGCGGGCTGGACGCCTTCGACGCGGGCGGCGACCCGCGCACCGCGCTGCGGTCGGTCTTCTCGTGGTCGCTGCGGCGGCTCGGCCCGCCCGCCGCCGCGGCGTTCCAGCTGCTCGGGCTGCATCCCGGCCGGGTCGTCGACGCGCCGGTGACGGCCGCGCTCGCCGGGGTGCCGGTGCCCGCCGGCCGGGCGGCGCTGGACGAGCTGGCCCGCGCGCACCTCGTCGAGCCGGCCGGCGACGGCGGGTACGGGATGCACGACCTGCTGCGGGCGTACAGCGCCGAGCTCGCCGCCGGGCTGCCCGACGGTGCGGCCCGGGCCGCCCTGGACCGCCTCGCCGCGCACCTGCTGGACACCGCCACGGCGGCGGCCGCCGCCCTGTTCCCGCACGACCACCACCGCCCCGCGCGCTCCACTGTGGACGGCCCGGGCGCGGCGCAGCGGTGGCTGGACCGGCACCGCGCCGCCCTCGTCGCCCTGGCCCGGTCCCGTGCCGCCGTCGAGCTGTCCCGGGTGCTGTGGCGGTACCTGGAGGTCGGCGGCCACTACCGCGACGCGCTCGCCCTGCACACGGCCGCCGCCGCGCACGACGACGCCGGCGCGCACACCAGCCTCGGCGCGGTCCACTGGCTGCTCGGCGACCACGACCGGGCCAGGGTCCACTTCGGACGGTCGCTGCGCGGGCACCGCGCGGCCGGCGACACGACCGGCGAGGCCCGCGCGACGGCCCGGCTGGCGCTGGTGCACGAGCGGCTCGGCGACCACGACGAGGCCGCGGCCCGGCTCCGCGACGCGCTCGCCATGTACCGGGCCGCCGGCGACCGGCACGGCGAGGCCGCGCAGCTGCTCAACCTCGGGTTCACGTACCAGCGCATGCACCGCCACGCGACGGCGGAACGGCACCTGCGGCAGGCGGCCGGCCTCTTCGCCGAGCTCGGCGACCGCCGCCTGGAGGGCTACGCGCTGGGCAACCTCGGCGCGGTGGAGAGCGCGACCGGCCGGCCGGTCCAGGCCCTCGGGCACCTGCGGGAGGCCTTGGCGCGCTGCGTCGAGGCCGGCGACCGGGGCGGCGAGGGCACCGCGCACGCGACGATCGGGGCCGCGTACCACCGCGCCGGCCGGCCCGCGAAGGCGCTCGGCCACCTGCGGCGCGCCCTCGCCATCGGCCGCGCGACCGGCGAGTGCGGCCTGGAGGTGGAGGCGCTCAACACCCTCGGCGACGTGCTGCTGGCCGCCGGCCGCCCGGACGCGGCGGCGCGCCGCTTCGCCGCCGCCCGCGCCCTCGCCGAACGCACCGGCGACCGGCACGGGCTCGCCGGCGCCCTGGACGGCGAGGCCCGCACCCGCCGGGCCGGCCCGGCCGGCCGGTGACGGGCCGCCCCGGCGTACCCGCGACGAGGCCGTCCCGGCACGCCGGCGACGAACCCGCCGGGGCACGCCCGACGGCACCGCCGGCCCGGCGCGGCACGCCGGTCACCGGTCAGCAGGGCACGCCGTTGACGGTGATGTCCGACGGCACCTCCGTGCTCGCCGCCGAGGCCGTCCAGCCGAACCGCACCGACCGGCCCGCGTCGATGAGCGCGTTGTACGACTCGTTCGTCGCGGTCACGGTGAACGGGTCCGGCTGCGCCATCCTCGCCTGCCAGGCGGTGAGGTTGCCGGTCGCGCTGCGGAACGTCCACCTGGCCGCCCACCCGTTGACCGCGGGCCCGTGGTTGACGACGGTGAGGTCCGCGACGAACCCGCCCGTCCAGGCGGAGAACCGGTAGTCACAGCTGAAGGCGGGCACGGTGTCGGCCGCCGCGGGCCCGGCCCAGGCGAGCGGCGGCACGGCGGCGACGGCGGCGAGGAGCAGTCGGAAACGGCGGGACATGGCGCCTCCACGGCGGGGGTGCGGATCGGGCACGGCACGCGCCGGTGTCGCGGCTCGTGTGCCGCACCGGCCGCTCGGCTCCCACCACGGCTCGCGGCCAGAATCTACCGAGCGCCGCCGCCACCGGTCAACGATCCCGGCGGCCGGTCCGTAGGCTGGCCCGCGAGCGGTGAAATGCACGGCCCCCGGCGGACATGTATGGGCGACACACCGCCTCCGCAGGATGGGAGCCACCCTTGGCACGAGCCCCGAGCGCCGCCCGCTTCGAAGCCCTGTACCGCGCCTGCTACCAGGATCTGCTCGGTTACGCCCTGCGCCGGGTCGAGCGGCCCGAGGCGGCCGCCGACGTGGTCGCCGACACGTTCCTGGTCGCCTGGCGGCGCATCGACGAGATCCCCGACGAGCAGGCCCGGCCGTGGCTGTTCGGGGTCGCCCGCAACGTCCTGGCCAACCATCAGCGGGCCGACCGGCGCCGCGCCGACCTCGGTGCGCGGCTGCGCCGGGAGCTGGCGGACGCCACCGCGATCGAGCCGGCGGTGCCGCCGGAGATCGCCCACGCGTTCCGTGGCCTGCCCGAGGGCGACCAGGAGGTGCTGCGGCTGGTGGCCTGGGAGGGCCTGACCGCCGAGGACCTCGCGGTCACGTTGGGCTGCTCGGTCAACGCCGCCCGGATCCGCCTGCACCGCGCCCGCCGCCGGTTCGCCGAGGCACTGCGCTCGCCGTCCCTGACCAGCCGTTCGAGGAGCCACCGTGACTGACGTCGACGAGGAGCAGGACCACCTGGTCCGGCTGCTGTCCCCCACCGTGCACGTCCCGTCCGCGGCGCAGGCGGCCGGTGACGAGCTGCTGCGCGACATCCTGCGCACCGAACGGCCGTCGCCGTGGCGGCGCCGGCTGCTGGTCGCCGTGCCGGCCGTCGCCGGGCTGGCCGCGGCCGCGGTCGCGGTCAGCGCGCTGCTGCCCACCTCGACGCCGGTCGGGCCGGCGCCGGCCGGCGCGGCGCTCGCCTTCACCGAGGACGCCGGCTACCTGATCGTCACGATCAAGGACCCGGCGGCCGATCCCCAGCGGTACCGCGACGAACTGGCCCGGCACGGGCTCAACATCAAGATCGAGCTGGTGCCGGCCAACCCCCAGGACGTCGGCAAGGTGGTGCACGAGGAGGTCGGCGACACCGGCGGCGGGCCGACCCTGGAGGCGATCGAGGATCCGGGCCGGTGCACCGCCAACGGCGCCTGCCAGGTCGGGTTCAAGGTGCCGCTGAACTTCACGTCCTACGCGGTCGTCGCGTTCGGGCGTACCCCGCTGCCCGGCGAGTTCGTCGAGGGCGGCTCCGACCAGCAGAACGCCGACGCTGACGCGCTGGTCGGCAAGCGGGTGTCCGAGGCACGCCGGCTGCTCGTGGCGCAGGGCAGGACCGCGGAGTACCGGGTCGGCTGGGACTCCCTGGCCGCCACGGAGGCGCAGGTGCCGGGCGACTGGATCGTCTACGACACCGCCCCCGTCTCCAACACCGTGGTGGTGCTGTGGGTGTCGCCGGACGGCAAGGCGCCGGACAAGCCGCGGCCGAGCCCGTCGGGCCAGGTCGTCGCGCCGAGCGTCAAGGCCGGCTGAACACCGCCGCGCCGGGGGGCGGGATCCCGTCCTCCGGCGCGGGACGCGCCGCGTGGCCCGGTCAGGCGGCCAGCGCGGGGACCGGACCGGGCGGCTCCACGTGGCGCCGGGCCCGCATCGCCTCCAGCGCGGCCACGACGGTCGAGGTCACGTGGTCGGCGCCCGGCATGCCGTCCACGGACAGCAGGATGCCGCGGCGGTGGTACCAGTCCAGGATCGGCTCGGTGACCCGGTGGTACAGGGCCAGCCGCCGCCGGATGACGGGTTCGGTGTCGTCGGAGCGGTGCTCTGTCCCGGCTCGCGCCAGCAGCCGCCGGACCACCTCGTCGTCGTCGGTGCGCAGGTGCAGCGCCACGTGCGCCGTCGCGCCGATCGACGCGGCGATCTGATAGGCGGCCCACGCCTGGGTGGCGGTGCGCGGGTAGCCGTCGAGCACGTAGCCGACACCGGCGGCGGTCGCGTCGGCCAGGGAGCCCCGGACCAGGTCCTGCATGAGCAGGTCCGGCACCAGGCTGCCCCGGTCCAGATGCCGCTGCACCCGGCGGCCGAGGGGGGTGCCGAGCGCGACGTGGCGGCGCAGCAGGTCGCCGGTCGCGAGGTGCGGCACACCGAAGTGGGCGGCGATCCGCCCGCCCTGCGTCCCCTTGCCGGCTCCGGGTGGTGCGATCATCAGTACCCGCATGGTTACTCCTTGTCTCGACGTGGTCACCAATGAATGTTGCTGGCGGGCGCCGTGCCGCCGCATGGGTCAGATGACTCAATCGCGGGCTACCGTGGGACGCGCACAGGTCCGCACCCTCGTCGCGGGGGCAGGTCACGGTGACGGTTCCAGCACATTCCCGCCGGCACTCCGGCGCACGCCCCACCGCCGAGCTGCTCGGCCGGGCGGGTGAGCTGCGCACGATCGACGCGGTGCTCGCCGGCACCGACCCGCCGGGGCCGTGCCTGCTGCTGCGCGGCGACCCGGGCGCCGGCAAGACGGCCCTGCTGGACGCCGCCGGGGCCCGCGCCGTGGCGGCCGGCGCGCGGGTGCTGCGGGCGGGCGGCGCGCCGTTCGAGGCCGACATCCGCTTCTCGGCACTGCACCAGATGCTGTATGCCGACCGTGACGTCGCCGGGCGGCTCCCCGACGACCAGCGCGACGCCCTGGCGCACGTGTTCGGCCGGGGCGGCGCCCGCGACGCGGACCAGCTCGTGCTCGCCACCGCCGTGCTGGCCCTCGTGCAGGAGATCGCCGCCGGCCGGCCGCTGCTGCTGCTGGCCGACGACGTGCAGTGGATCGACCCGGCCAGCGCGACGGTCCTCGGGTTCCTGGCCCGGCGCGTCGGCGGCACCTCCGCGCGGTTCCTGGCCGCGGCTCGCACCGGCACGGCGTGCCTCTTCGACGAGATGCGGCTGCCGGAGCACATCGTCGGCCCGCTGCCCGCGGCGGCGGCGGTCGCGCTGCTGGACTCCCGCCACCCCGGCCTGCCGGGCGTGGTGCGGCGACGGCTGCTGGCCGACGCCGCCGGCAACCCCCTGGCCCTGCTGGAGCTGCCCGGCTCGCTCACCGACGCGCAACGCTCCGGGCAGGTGGCCCTGCCGCAGTTCCTGCCGTTGAACAACCGCCTCGATGCGACGTTCGCCAAAGGCCTGGCGGCGCTGCCCGAGCCGGCCCGCGCCCTGCTGCTGCCGGCGGCGCTGGACCAGGAGGCCGACCTGTCCGTCCTGCGGGCCGCCGCCGGGCCGCACGCCGACGTGCGGGACCTGGCCCCGGCCCGGCAGGCCGGTCTGGTCACCGTCGACGAGGCCGGCGACCGGCTGGTGTTCCGCCATCCGCTGATCCGCGCCGCGATCGTCCAGCTGACCTCCGCCGACGAGCGGCGCCGCGCGCACCGCGCCCTCGCCGAGGCGCTCGCCGCCTCCCCCTCGGGGTACCGCGGCACCGCGCCGGAGCGCCGCGCCCGGCACCTCGCCGCCGCCGCGACCAGCCCGGACGAGGCGGTCGCCCGCGCGCTCGACGAGGTGGCCCAGACGGCCTGGGGCGGCCGCGGTGGCCGGCCGCACGGCGGCGCCGCCGGGGCGGTCAGCGCGCTCGTACGCGCCAGCGAGCTCAGCGAGCGGCCGCACCAGCGCTCGCGGCGGCTCGTCGAGGCGGCCTTCCTCGCCAACGTGACCGGCCAGCTCGACCGGGTGCCGCACCTGCTGCACGACGCCGGGCAGAGCACCGACACGGCGACCGGGCTCGTGTTCGCCGCCACCGCGCACCTGCTGACCAACGGCGAGTGCGACCTCAACACGGCCCAAGCCCTGCTCGCCAAGGCCCTGGACTCCCTCGGCGCCGAGTCCGACGGCGCCGAGGGATGGGACGCCTACGGCGTGCTGTACGCGCTGCTGTTCGTGTCCGTCTACAGTGGACGCGCACAGCCGTGGAACCTGCTGCGGGTCGCGCTGGAGCGGTTCGACCCGGCGGCCGTGTCCGCGCTGCGGCTGTGCTACGACGCGTTCGCCGATCCGGCCGGCCCAACCCGCCCGGTCCAGCGGCTCGACGCCGCCTTCGAGGCGCTGTCCGCGGATCCGGCGCCGTGGCAGTTCATCCCTCTCGCGTACGCGGCCGTCCAGCTCGACGCCCTCGGCGAGTACCGGCACGTGTGCCGCCGCATCATCGACCGCGAACGCGACGGCGGGATCGTCACCGTCGTCATCGCCGGGCTGCTGATGCTCAGCGTCGACTCGGTCGCGCACGGGGACTGGGCGGAGGCGGAGCAGCTGGCGAAGGAGGCGCTGGACGCCGCCCGGACCGACGGCTACCACCTCCTCGAAGGACAGATCGGGTGCCGGCTGGCGCTGATCGGGGCGCTGCGCGGCGACCTCGGCCGCACCCGGGCGCTCACCGACGACGTGGCCCGCTGGACGACCCAGCGCGGGGTCGGGCTGACCCAGGCGCTGGCGACGCAGGCCCGCGCGATCGCCGCCCTCGGCCGCCGCGACTACGAGGACGCCTACCTGCAGGCGAGCCGGATCACCCCGCCCGGCCGGCCGGGCGTCGGCGTCCCCGACCGGTGGATGGTGCTCGACCTCGTCGACGCCGCCGTCCACCTCGGACACCTCGACGAGGCACGGGCCCACGTCGAGGCGGCCCGCCGCGCCCGGGTCGCCGAGGTGTCCAGCCGCATCGCGCTGCAGGTCGCCGGGGCGGCCGCGCTCGCCGCGCCCGACGAGGAGGCCGACCGGCTGTACACCGAGGCGCTGGCCACGCCGGAGGCGAAGCAGTGGCCGTTCGAGCGGTCGCGGATCCGGCTCGCGTACGGCGAGTGGCTGCGCCGTACCCGCGACACCACCGCCGCCCGGCTGCAGCTGCGGCAGGCCCTGGAGTGCCTGGACCGGCTCGGCGCCCGCCCGTGGGCGGACCGGGCCCGCAACGAGCTGCGCGCCGCCGGCGTGGCGACGTCGCGGGCCGGCGCGTCGGCGGCGCTGACGCCGCAGGAGCGGCAGATCGCCACGCTCGCGGCGACCGGCCTCACCAACAAGCAGATCGGCGAGCGGCTGTTCCTGTCGCACCGCACCGTCGGCGCCCACCTGCACCGCGCCTTCCCGAAGCTCGGCGTCACCTCCCGCGCCGCCCTCGCCGGCGCCCTCGAGGCACACCCGCCCGGCGGCGGCTGACATTTCGAAAAACCAATCACACCAACGGATGCCCGCGGTCGGGCATGATGTGGACGAGCATCGCCCCGTGCTGCTGGAGGTCCGGTGTCAGCGTCCGTTCCACGTCCCGCGGCACCGATCGTGTTCGCGTACGCCACCTTCGTCCTGGTCGGACTCAGCGCCGGGGTCGGCGGGGTGCTCCTGCCCGCGCAGATCGGCGACTACGGGCTGGACAAGGCCACGATCGGCGTCACGTTCTTCGCCTTCTCCGCCGGGTTCCTGCTGGCCGGTTCCACCGCCGGGGCCCTCATCCACCGGCTCGGCACCGGGGCCGCGCTGGGCGCGGGTGGGCTCGCGTTCGTCGCCGGCGGCCTGTACACCGCGACCCGCCCGTCGTTCGCCGCCCTCGTCGCCGTGCAGATCGTCGCCGGTTACGGCACCGGCGTGCTGGAGTCGGTGCTCAACGCCCACCTCGCGGCGCTGCCCGGCTCGACGACGCTGCTGAACTGGCTGCACGCGTTCTTCGGCGTCGGCGCGCTGGCCGGCCCGCCCTTGGCGACCTGGATGCTGGGCTTCACCGCGTGGACGTCGGTGTGCCTGGTGCTGGCGCTGGCGTGCGTGCCGCTCGTCGCCGGCTTCTACCTGACGTCGCGCGCCGCGACCCCGGACCCGTCAGCGGTCCCGGTCGCGGCCCCGGCAGCCGGCCCGGCAGCCGGCCCGGCAGTGGACACGGTGGCGGACCCGGCTGCGGACGGCGGGCTGCTGCGGTCGGCGGTCCGGCGGCCCGCGGTCCTGCTCGGCGCCGTCTTCCTCGCCGTGTACGTCGGCCTGGAGATCAGCGTCGGCAACTGGGGCTTCAGCTTCCTCGTCGGCGAGCGGGGGCACGGCGACCTGCTCGCCGGGTACACGGTCAGCGGCTACTGGCTCGGCCTGACCCTCGGCCGGTTCGTGCTCAGCCCGCTCGCCGCCCGCCTGCGGTGGACCGCGACCCGGCTGACCTTCGCGTGCCTGTTCGGCGTCACCTCCGCCACCGCGCTGCTGTGGGCGGCCCCGGTGACGGCCGTGGCGGTGGTCGCGTTCGCGCTGCTCGGCTTCTTCCTCGGCCCGATCTTCCCGACCACGATGGCGGTCGCCCCGTCGTTCGCCGGGCAGCGACTGGCCCCCACGACGATCGGGCTGCTCAACGGCGGTTCCGTCCTCGGCGGTGCGCTGTTTCCGTTCCTGGCCGGCGCGATCGCCGACCGTGCCGGGATCTGGATCCTGCCGCCGTTCGTCGTCGTGCTCGCCCTGACCCAGCTCGTCATCTGGTGGCGCACGGTCCAGCACCTGGCCGCGCCGGCACCGCTCGCCGCCGCGGGCCACTGACCGCCGCGCCCGCGGTGCCGGGCGGCCCGATCCCGCCGGTGGCTGCGCCGCGGCGCCGGCTGAGCTATCGTGCCGTGTGAGCGCTCACATAGACGGTGGCGATCACCCTCGGCCTGGCGACGGTGCCCGGCCGCGCCCCGCCCGCCGTCCGGCACCACCGTCGGGCCCCCGGCCCGACCCGCCCATATGCCCGGAGGGGACCGCCAACCCCCTTCCACACCCCACGAGGAGTGCCGATGTCCGCACCCCGACCCTGGCTGCGCCGGCTGGTCCCGGCCGCCGCCCTGCTGCTCGCCTGCCTGGTGGCGGTGCCGGCGCACGCCGCCACCGTGACCGTGGCCAGCGGCGGCCAGTTCCGCGACACCGCCGGCAACGTCGTGCACGCGCACGGCGGCGGCGTGCTCAAGGTCGGCCAGTACTACTACTGGTTCGGCGAGAACCGCAACACCGACAACACCTTCCGCAACGTCTCGGTGTACCGGTCCACGGACCTGCGCACCTGGGAGTTCCGCAACAACGTGCTCACCCAGGCGTCGCACGCCGAGCTGGCGTCGGCGAACATCGAACGGCCGAAGGTCGTCTACAACAGCTCGACCGGGCAGTTCGTGATGTGGATGCACAAGGAGGGCGCCACGAACTACGCCGAGGCCCGCGCCGCCGTCGCCACATCGTCCACCGTGGACGGTGCGTACACGTACCGGGGCAGCTTCCGGCCGCTGGGGTACATGTCGCGCGACATCACGCTGTTCCGCGACGACGACGGCACCGCGTACATGATCTCGGCGGCGAACGAGAACGCCGACCTGCACGTGTACCGGCTGACCGCCGACTACCTGGGCGTCAGCGCTCAGGTGCAGCGGCTGTGGCCGGGCTCCTACCGCGAGGCACCGGCCATGTTCAAGCGCAACGGCGTGTACTTCCTGCTCACGTCCGGCGCGACCGGCTGGGCCCCGAACCAGCAGAAGTACGCGACTGCCACGTCCGTCACCGGCACCTGGAGCGGGCTGCAGAACACCGGCGACAACACCGCCTACGGCTCGCAGACGGCGTACGTGCTGCCGGTGCAGGGCAGCACCACCACCTCGTACCTGTACCTCGGTGACCGCTGGGCCGGGGCGTGGGGCGGGCGGGTCAACGACTCGCAGTACATCTGGCTGCCGCTGCAGTTCCCGACGGCCACCAGCCTGAGCCTGGGCTGGGCGCCGCAGGTCAGCATCGACACGGCGACCGGAGTGGTGCAGGGCACCGCCGGCCCGGCGGAGCAGCTCGTCGCCCGGCACAGCGGCAAGTGCCTCGACGTCTCCTCCGGCTCCACCGCCGACAGCGCGCGCACGCTGCAGTACACCTGCGGCAGCGGGACCAACCAGCGCTTCACGGTGCAGGACCTCGGCACCGGATACGTGCGCCTGGTGGCCCGGCACAGCGGCAAGTGCCTGGACGTCACGAGCGGCTCGACCGCCGACGGCGCGACCGTCGTGCAGTACACGTGCGGTGGCGGCACCAACCAGCAGTGGCAGGTACAGGACGCCGGGGGCGGCTACGTCCGGTTCGTCGCCCGGCACAGCGGCAAGTGCCTGGACGTCAGCGGCGCCTCGACCGCCGACGGCACCGCCGTGATCCAGTGGACCTGCGGCGGCGGCACCAACCAGCAGTGGACCCGCCGCGTGGCGGCGTAACCGTCCACCGGACCTGACCCTGCCACCGGTAGCGGCGGCGGGGTCAGGTCACCGCGGCCCGTCGAAGCTCGCCGGGCCGCACCGGGAGGGCTGATGTGATCGCCCGGGAAGGGCCGTAGCGTGCGTGCCATGACCGTGGATGTCGCGCGCCCGCCCCGCCCGGCGCAGGTGACCGTCGCCTTCTGGCTGCAACTGGCCGCCGTCGTGCTGCTGCTGGGACTCACCGGGCTCGCGATCGCCCACGCGGTGCACTACGACCGGGAGATCTCGCGGGTCGCCGCGCTGGTGGGCAGCGCCGACCCGGACGAGGTCCGCGACGAACGCACCGGCAACGTCGTGGCGACGCTGTTCGTCGGCGTCCCGGCGCTGGTGCTCGCCGCCTGGCTCAGCGCGACGGCGCGGCCGGTCCTGCGCGGCAGCAACGTCGCGCGCGTCTTCGTCTTCGTCGCCGGCGGCGGCCAGCTGCTGCTGACCCTCTGCCAGTTCTGCGGCGGCTTCCTGCTGCTGCCGCTGGCGTTCGCCGTCCCGGACGGCGGCGACGACGTGGTCGTGGACGACGGCGTCTCGTGGGAGGAGCACTCGGACTTCCTCGACACTCTCTACGCCGACCCGGACCTGTTCTCCGAGATCTTCTTCGGCGGCGCGCTGCTCGTCGCGCTCACCGTGCTGGTGCTCACCCTCGCCGTGGTGCTGTTGGTGGCGCTGCCGCCCGCGCACCGCTACTTCGTGCCGAAGGCGCCGCAGCCCTGGCCGCCGCACCCGGCGCTCGGGCCGATGCCCTACTACATCTGCCCCGACCCGTCCGCGCACCTGCCGGCCGCCCCCGCACACCCCGAGCCGCCGGCACACCCCGTGCCGCCCGCTCCGGCAGCGCAGCAGGCCACCACCGACGCACCGGCCGGCGACGCACCGGCGGCGGATGCCTAGGACCAGGCACGACGCGCCGGTGGCGGCGGCGTGGGAGCGGCGGGCGGCGAGCAGCTCCGGCAGGTGTTCGGCGCTCGCCGCGGCACCACGGCACGCGGCTCTCAGTGTCCGGCTGACCGGGTCTCCAGCACGGCGAGGTCGCGCTCGGCGTACAGGCGATGCTGCCACTCCTCGTTGAGCACGACCGACAGGCACTCCCGCAGCGGGAAGTCGTGCGGCGGGGGCCACCCCGGACCGTGCACCGGCGTGGTCCGCTGGTCGAGGTCCGCGTCGGTGAGTCCGTCGACGAGCGCGCGGACCGTGGCCATGCGGTCGCGGCGCAGCTCCAGCACGACGTCCAGCGACGGGCGGGCCGCGCGGTCGCGGGGCACGCCGGGGGTGTCCGGCATCCCGTCCCACGGCAGCGACAGCGGGTGCCACGGGGCCGGGTCGCCGAGGACCGCCCGGCGGATCCAGGCCTCGGTGGCGAAGGTGAGGTGCCGCAGCGTCTCGATGAACGACCACTCGCCGTCGACGGACTCGTGCAGCAGGCGCGGGTCGAGGCGGCGGGCCCGCTCGACGGTGCCGTCCCAGAGCCGCTCGACGGTGTCCCACGCCTCGCGGAAGCCGGCCGCGTCGGACGGGCGCATCTTGACCCGGTCGGGGTGCCGCCGGTCGAGCTCGGCCTCGACGAGGGGGCCGACGTCGACGCCGTTGATGGTCAGGTTGACGATCTCGCCGTTGATCTCGGCGTCGACCAGCTCGACGCCGCGCATCACCACGCCGGTGAGGTCCACGTCCTGGAACCTGGCGCCGGCCAGGCGCACCATGCTGAACCGCGCGCCGGACATGTCCGCGTGCTCGAAGCGTCGATCGGTGTCCGTCCCCATACCCGGACCATAGCGCCGGCCGGGTCCGCGCTGCAGTACCAGACGCAGGCCAAACGCTTCGCGAGCAACGGCTACCCCGCCGCGCTGGTCGAGGCGCACGAGTACGACTCCACCTTCGCCCTCCACACGCTCGAGCAGGTCTGGTCCGGGCTCGACGCGCGCATCGACCGCCTGCTGCGCGCCGCCGGCACCGACCGGGTCGACCTGGTCGCGCACTACGTCAACCTCGACGGGCGCACCGCCACCGCCCCGCCGGGCGGCGTGCCGACCCTCGCGATCTGAGGCGAGGGCGACCCGCCCCGCACGATCACCGGCGCCACCAACGTGTCGCTGCCCGACCAGTCGCACACCCAGACGGTCACCTCGGTGGAGAGCTTCGTGCAGGTGCACCGCTTCCTCACCGGCCGGGAGCCGCGCACGACCCGGGTCGTGCCGCAGCGGCGCGTCACGCTGTCCGGCCGCGCCGTGCTGTTCCCCGGTCAACGCCGGGGTGCCGGCCGGCACGCTGCAGGTGTGGGCGCTCGACGCGCTCGGCGGGCGCCGGCGGCTGGTCGCGACCGCCGCCCTGGCCGGCGACGGCGCCTTCGGCCCGGTCGTGGCCGACGGCGGCACCCGCTACGAGTTCGCGGTGGTGCGCGCGGGCGCCGCCACGCACCACTGCCACTTCACCCCGTTCCAGCGCACGGACCGGCTGATCCGGCTGCTCACCAGCACCCCCGGCGAGGGGCCCGGCGCCCTGGTGGAGACGGGCGAGCGGCACGCGGCGATCGTCGTGAGCCGCGACAAGGAGTGGTGGGCGGGCAGCGACCGGCTGCGGATCAACGGGCTGGAGGTGCTCAACGAGGCGAACAGCCCGCGCGTGAAACGGGTCATCGGCATCTTCGCCTTCGACCGGGGCAGCGACGGCGTGACCGACCTGACCGCGCCGCTGCCGGAGTTCTACGCCCAGACCTTCATCACCGGCATGGACGTGTACATCCCGGCCCGCGGCCGCACCGTCGTCGCCGCCCGCGAGCGCGGCACCGGCACCCTCACCGTCCTGCCGATCCCGGCCTGGCCGTCCAGCGGCCACCGCAGCACCGTCAACCTGTGAGCCCCGCACCGCGGCGCCCCTGCGCTCCGGCCGCGGGTGCGGGGACGCCGCCGCCGACCGCCCATCGCGGTGCGCTCTTCTGCCGGTACAGCGGCGGCGAGGACCACCGGCCGGTCGGCCCCGGGCTGTGGATCGTGCGGGAGCCGGCCCGCGCACGGCGGCGACCTGACCTACGAGCCGGGCGACCCGGGCACCCGGTTCGTGCTCACTCTGCCGGGCTGAACGGCCGGCGCCGCAGGGCGTCCTCGACCGTCTCGCGCAGCTGCGCGGTGGTGAAGGGCTTGACCAGGAGCCGGTCGGCGTCGCCCAGCAGGGCGGCGGCCTCGTCGGGGCCGACCGAGCCCGACGCGACGACGACGGGGATGCCGGCCGTCGCGGGGTCCTGCCGTAGCCGTGCGACGACCGCCAGCCCGGTGAGGCCGGGCATCTGATGGTCGGTGACCACGACGTCCGGCGGGTGCCGGCGGACCGCCACCAGCAACTGCTCACCGTCGTCGCAGGTCACCACGTGATGCCCGCAGCGGCGCAGCATCCGGGCGACGAGTTGCCGGACGACCGGGTCGTCATCGGCGACCACCACAGCAGCCATATCATCTTTTTTACCGATTTGGCGTCACTCAAACGGCCGGTCGGAGGGGACGCGCGAGCGGGTGTGGCGGGCGGACCGCGCGACCGGCAGGGTGAAGGACAGCCGCGCCCCACCGCCGGGATTGTCGCTGGCGGTGATCGTGCCGCCGTGCCGCTCGACGACCCGCTGGCAGATGGCGAGGCCCAGGCCGGTGCCGGCGTACCCGGCGGTGCGGTGCGCCCGGTGGAACCCGGTGAAGATCGCGTCGTGCTGGCCCTCGGGGATGCCGATGCCGCGGTCGGCGACGTCCACGCGGACCCAGCCGTCGTCCTGCGGGGTCGCGCACACGTCCACGCGGGCCGGCTGCCCCGGCGGCGTGTACTTCAACGCGTTGCCGATGAGATTGTCCAGCAGCTGCCGCAGCAGCGCCGGGTCGGCGTGCACCGACGGCAGCGCGCCGACGAAGATCTGCGGCGGCGGGCTGGTCGGGTCGGCGGCCAGCGCCGCGAGCCGCTCGGTGACCACGTCGTCGACGACGGCACGCAGGTCGAGATCGCGGGCGTCCAGCACGGCGTCGCGGGCCGCGGCGTAGCCGAGCAGGTCGTCGATGAGCCGGCGCATCCGCGCCGTGGTCGCCAGGGTCCGGTCCAGGACCTCCCGCTCCTGCCGGTGCTCGTGCCCCGGGCCGCCGTCGGCGAGCGAGTCGCGGACGTACTCGGTGAACCCGCCGATCGCGGTGAGCGGGCTGCGCAGGTCGTGGGCGACGATGCCGGCGAACGCGGTGAGCTCCGCCTCGCGCTGCCGCAGCGCCGTGATCGTGTACGAGGACGCGACCGCGCCCGCGATCCGCCCCTCCCGGTCCCGCAACGGCCGGGCGTGCATCATCACGACGTGATGGTGGCCGTCGGCGTACGTCGCGTGCGCCTCGACCCCGTCGACCCGCCCGCCGCGCAGCGCCACCAGCAGCGGCAGGTCCCGCTCCGTGAACGGCGTGCCGTCCGGGTGGGCGAGGCGGACCCGGCGGCTGGTCTCCGCGACCGTCAGCGGCACGCCGGCGTCGGCGTCCACGCCCGGGATCGCCGCGCGCGCCGCCCGGTTCGTGTGGACCACCAGGCCGCCGGCGTCGCAGGTGACGACGGCGACGTCGAGGGCGTCCAGGACCTGCCGCAGGTACGCCCGCTCGGCGGCCAGCTCGTCCCGCGCGGCGCGCAGCCCGGCCTCGGCGGCCTCGCGCAGCGTGAGCTCCTCGCGCATCGCCGCGTTCGCCTCGGCGATGGCCCGCTCCGCGGCGGCCCGCGCGGTGACGTCGTGGAACACCGCCACCGCGCCGGGGCGCCCGGCGCCACGGTGCAGGGGCCGGGCCGACACGGTGATGACGATCCCGTCCGGGTTGGCCGCGTTGCGGATCACCATCGGCACCTGCTCGCTGGGCTCGCCGGCCAGGGCCCGGGCCAGCGGGAGCTCACCGCTCGGGAACGGGGTGGTGCCGTCGACCCGGAAGATGCCGTAGTGCTCCTGCCAGGACTCCGCGCCGGTCTGGCTGTCCTCCACCCCCAGCAGCGCCCGCGCCGCCGGGTTGTGCAGCAGGAACCGGCCCCGCTCGTCGACCACGCCGACGCCGTCGCTGACGCTGTCGACCACGGCGGTGAGCAGGTCCGCGTGCTCGCGCGCCTCCGCCTCGGTCCGCCGCAGGCGCGCGGTCGCGGCCACGACCAGGGCGTCGGCGCGGGCCTGCCGGGTCCCGAGCACGAACGTCAGCGCGGCCAGCAGCCCGCCCAGGCCCAGTCCGGCGGTCGACATCGCCGCCGGGAACGGGCCCGCCCCGGGCAGGTCGGCGGCCACGACGCTGATCCGCAACCGCCACCGGGCCTGCGCCACCGCGACGTCGGCGGTCCGGTGCTCCGTGCGGCGCCGGTCGGAGTGCGCGCGGACGGCGGCGACGACCGCGGGCGCGCCGTCGGCGTCGGGGGCCGTCAGCGTCACGTCCGCGGTGTCCTGGGTGGTGCGCCGCACCGCGGCGGCGATGAAGTCCTGCCCGCGCAGCCCCATCAGCACCCAGCCGAGGAACGGCCGGACCCCGGCCGGGTCCGACGCCCGCGGCGAGCCCGGCGCGCCGTACACCGGCGCGGTCAGCACGAACGACTTCTGCCGCTGGTCCTCGGGCAGGCCCCGGTCGCGGATGAGCAGGTACGTGTCGGACACCGTGACCCCGCCCGAGCGGCGGGCCTCCCACAGCGCCCGCGCCGGCGTCTCCGCCTGCGTCACGTCGATGCCCACCGCACCCGCGGTCGTGCCGTCGAACGCCTCGCTGAAGATGGAGAAGATGTGCCCCGGGCCCGGACCCGCCGGCGTGAGGGTCAGGTCCGGCACGCCCCGCTGCCGCCACAGCGCCTGCACCCGGTCGACGTCGCCGTCCTGCGCCGGCACCATGAACGCGATCGACGTCGCGCCCGCGAGTCCCATGTGCCGCAGCGGCTCGACCGCCTGGGCGAAGTTGCCGGCCGTGAGCGGCTCGAACGCGCCGGCCGCCGCGGCCACGGTGCGCAGGGTGTCGACGTACCGGCCGGTCTCGTGCACGACGGCCGCGGCGACCGCGCTCACCTTGCGGTCCAGCGCCTGCGTCAGCTCCCGCTCCTGGGCACGGTCCAGCACGACCCCGGCCCCGACCGACACGGCCGCGGCGAGGGCCGCGACGAGTGTGGCGAGGACCCCGGCGCGCGGCACGACGGACCACATGACGGGCCTATCGGTCGCCGCGGGCCCGTCCTTCGGTTTTCCGGTGGACTACCTCAGCTGGGGCAGCACCTTGGCACCGAAGGCGTCGACGAACTCGTCGAGCTGCTGCCCGACGTGGTGCAGGTAGATCTGGTCGAAGCCGAGCTCGACGTACCGGTGCAGGATCTCGGCGTGCCGGCCCAGGTCGGCGCTGACGTGCACCGTCCCGGTGACCTGCTGCGGGGTCACGTCCCGCGACACGACGTCGAAGTGCTCGGCGGTCTCCAGGTCCCAGCACACGGGCGGGGCGAAGATGTTGCTGCGCCACTGCTCGTGCGCGACCGCCAGGGCCTCCTCCTGCGTCGGCGCCCAGCTCAGGTGCACCTGCAGGCACAGCTCGCCGCGGCCGCCGGCGGACCGGTACGCCTCGATCATCCGCCGCAGGTGCTCCTCCGGCTGGTTCACGGTGATGAGCCCGTCGGCCCACTGCCCGACCCAGCCGGCGGTCTCCACGCTGACGGCGGCACCGATGAGCTTCACCGGCTCGTCCGGCCGGGTCCACAGCCGGGCCCGGTCGACGGTGACGAGGCCGTCGTGGCTGACCTCCTCGCCGGCCAGCAGCGCCCGGATGACGTCGACGCACTCGCGCAGCCGGGCGTTGCGGAGGTCCTTGCGCGGCCAGCCACCGCCGGTGATGTGCTCGTTGCTGGCCTCGCCGGTGCCCAGCGCCGCCCAGAACCGGCCGGGGTACATCGCCGCGAGGGTCCCGATCGCCTGCGCGATGATCGCCGGGTGGTACCGCTGCCCGGGCGCGTTGACCACCCCGAACGGCAGCTGCGTGGCCTGCAGCGCCGCCCCGAGCCACGACCAGGCGAACGCCGACTGGCCCTGCCGCTCGCTCCAGGGGGAGAAGTGGTCGGAGCACATGGCGGCGGTGAACCCCGCCGACTCGGCCCGCCGCACCGCCGCCAGCAGCGCGGACGGATGGATCTGCTCGTGGGAGTTGTGCAACCCGAAGACCGTCATGCGCCCCCTCATACCCACCGGCCCCCGCGACTCATGCACGGGTCACACCCGCACCAGTCCCGGCTCTGGGCGACGCGTGGCTCGAAGGCTCCGACGCGGAGATCCTCGCGGTCGGCCCGAGCGGCGCCGGCCCCGGCTGGTCGACGTCGTCGTCGGCGCCGGCGTCACGACGCGCCGGTCCGGCCCGGGCGCTGCCAGTGCGTGCGGCCCGACCTCGGCAGCCACCGTGCCGTCCTGCTGTCCGCGGCCACCGCCGAGGGCCTCCGCCGCGGCGTCACCGTGGTCCGGCGGTAGCCGCCCGCGGGGCGGGCCCGGCCGGCGACAGGCGCTCCGCGATCCACGGGGCGGCCAGCGCCGACGGCGGGTCGACCAGCGACGTCACCCTGATGAACGCCGCGGCCAGCTCCGGGTCGTGCTCGGCGGCGAGCTGCAGGCGGCGCAGCGGCTCGGACGGGCCCTCGACGTCGGCGCGCACCGCCAGGGTCCACGGGGCGTCCAGCAGCCGGGCCTGGGCGGCGAAGAACGCGGCCGGCTCGACCGTGCCGCGCAGCACGTCGGCGCACATGGCGGCCACCGACATGCCCTGGCCGTAGACGGGGTTGAAGGCGCAGGCCGCGTCGCCGAGCACCAGCAGGCCCTCCGGGAGCGACTCGAGCTGCTCGTAGCGGCGGCGCACGTACGTCGGGAACCGGAACGGCATCGCCTCGCCGAGCGGGGTCGCCGCGCGTACCGCGTCCGCCGTGTCGGGCACGGGCAGCGACGCCGCGTACTCGGTGAACCCCGGCAGGTCCGCCGGGGCCCGCTCGCCGTGCACGCCGGCGAGGGTGACCAGGACGCGGCCGCCCTCCAGGCGCTGCATGACGGCGCTGCGGTGCTGGCCCGGGAAGCGGGCGGTGGCCACCACGACGTCGTCGCCGAGCAGGTCCTCGGGCGCGGCGAAGACCCGTGAGGTGTACGCCAGGTCGATGCGCACCGACTCCTCCGGCGGCACGGGCAGGCCCAGGTCGGCGAGCCACTGCGGGGCGCGGGACCCGCGGCCGGTGGCGTCGGCGACGACGGCCGCGGGCACGACCCGGGAGCCCGCGCCGTGCAGGCTGGTGACCCGGGCGCCGGTGACCCGCTCGGCGGTGCCGCACACGCCGACGACGTCGTGGCCGTCCAGCAGCGTCACGTTGGGCAGGGCCAGGACGAGGTCGCGGAGGGTCCCCTCGATGAGGGGGCGGCTCGCCGACACCGCGGTCAGCCCGGTGTGCGCCTGGCACAGCCGCCGGCCGTTGAGGTACCAGCGGGTGTTGCCGAGGATGTCGCCCCGGTGCCCGCCGGCGGCGACGATCCGCTCGGTGAACCCGGGCAGCAGCTCCTCCACGACCCGCCGCCCCTGCGGCAGCAGCCCGTGCACGTGCCGGCCCTGCGGCACCGCGCGGCGGTGGGCGTGGGGGCCGCCGCGCGGCAGGACGTCACGTTCGACGACGGTGACCCGGGCGTACCGCTGTGCCAGCGCGGCGGCCGCCATCAACCCGGCGACGCTGCCGCCGAGGACCACCGCGTGGTCCGGATGATGCTTCGTCATGGGGTGTACCTCCTTCACCCCGGACGATCCGCCCCCGGCGGCGCCGCGTCTGCGTCGAAGGACCCACACGCACGGACGGCAAGCCGACGCACCGCGCCGCCACGGCCCGCCCCGCAACGCCGCTCACCGCCGGCCGAGCACGGTCAGCGCACGGTCAGCGCGCTGCCGTCCTCGGCGCCGGCGGTCTCCGCGGTGCCGCCGGCGGCGGGCTCGGCGGACGGCTCCGCGCCGGCCGGCGCGCGGGGCAGCGTGAACACGAACCGTGCGCCGTCGCGGTACGTCTCGTCGAGCCGGATCGTGCCGCCGTGGAACTCCACCACCTTCTTGCACACCGCCAGCCCGATCCCGGTGCCGGTGTACGTCTCCCGCGAGTGCAGCCGCTGGAAGATGACGAAGATCTTGTCGGCGTACTTGGGGTCGATGCCGATGCCGTTGTCCTCGACGCTGAACTGCCACATGCCGTCGGCCTCGCCGACCGCGACCCGCACCACCGGGTCCCGGTCGGGGTCGCGGAACTTGATGGCGTTGCTGATGAGGTTCTGCCACAGCATCGTCAGCAGCGTCATGTCGCCGGGCACGGTCGGCAGCGGCGGGCGCTCGATGCGGGCCCGCCGCTCGGTGATGGCGCCGGCGAGGTTCGCCTCGGCCTGCTCGACGACCTCGTCGAGGTCGACGGAGCGGCTGTCGTCGTAGACCCGGCCGATGCGGGAGAACGTCAGCAGGTCCGTGATGAGCCGCTGCATGCGGGTCGCGCCGTCGACGGCGAACGCGATGTACTGCCGGGCCTTGTCGTCGAGCTGGTCGCTGTACCGCCGCTGCAGCATCTGGCAGAACGAGGCGACCTTGCGCAGCGGCTCCTGCAGGTCGTGCGAGGCGACGTAGGCGAACTGCTCCAGGTCGGCGTTGGAGCGGTGCAGCTCCAGCTGCTGCTGCTCCAGCGCCGCCCGGGCCCGCTGGCTGGCGATGTACGCGTCCACGATCCGCTGGCGCATCGTCTCCACGTCGCCGGTCAGCCGGGCCAGGTCGGCGGGGCCCTGCACGGCGAGCCGGTGGTCGAACTCCCCGCCGGCGACCCGGCGCACCCCGACGCTCAGCCGGTCCAGGGGGCGCACCACCACCAGGCGCAGCAGCACCGCGATCACGGTGATGAACAGCAGCATGAACCCGACCATGCCGAGGAACGCCAGGTCGCGCAGCTGGCGGGCCTCGTCCAGGTCGGCGCGGGCCCGGTCCCGGATCTGGGCGAGGTGCCCGTCGAGGGTGCCGATCCGGGCGCGGACCGCGTCGAACGCGGCCTTGCCGCTGAGCACGGCGTCGACCGCGGCCGCCGGGTCGCCGGCGCGGCGGCGGGTCTCGATCGACGGGTCCGCCACGGTGGTCCGCCACTCGCGGGCCTGCTGCTCGACCCGGTCGAGGTCGGCGAGGGCGACCGGCTCGTCCTCGAGCAGCTGCCGGATCCGGGCCAGCAGCGCCCGCTCGCCGGCCAGCCCCCGGGCGTACGGCTCCAGGAACCGCTCGTCGCCGCTGAGCAGGAACCCGCGCACGCCGGTCTCCTGGTCGACCAGGGCGGCGGTGAGCTCGACGACCGCCGTGCGGGCCGGGGAGATCCGGTCGCTGAGCCGGTTGGACACCGACGCCGTGCGTGACAGCACCGCCGTGCCGACCGCCGCGCCGGCAAGGACCAGGACCACCATCACGATCAGGACCGAGGCGAACCAGCGGGACGTGCTCCACTGGTCCCACCTGCGCGCCCGTGGGGCTTCAGCCGTGCCGATCACAGCAGGCACGGTACGCGATCAGCGGCGGTGCCGCTTGATCACGACGTGCCGGAGGCCCGCGGGTCGAAGGTGGAGGCCGCGCGCAGCTGCTCGAACAGGTGACGCTCCGGCTCGGTCAGCGTCGCCGGGACCGTGATCCGCACCTCGGCGTACAGGTCACCGGCGGCGCCGCGCGGGTTGGGCAGGCCCTGACCGCGCAGCCGCAGCCGGCGCCCCGACGGCGTCCCGGCCGGCACGCCGACGCGGACCGGGCCGCCGGGCGCGTCCAGCGGCACCTGCGCACCGAGCGCCGCCTCCCACGGCGCGACCGGCAGGTCCAGCACGACGTCGCGGCCCTCGACCCGCCAGCGTGGATGCGGCGCGAGGTGCACGACGAGGTACAGGTCGCCGGGCGGGCCGCCGGCGACGCCCGGGTTGCCCTGGCCGGCGAGCCGGATCCGCTGGCCGTCGACCACACCGGCCGGGATCCGCACGTCGTAGCGGCGGGGCCGGCCGTCGGGGCCCGGCAGGCTCACCTGGTGCCGGCCGCCGCGGAAGGCGTCCTCGATGCCGATGGTGATGCCGGCCCTGGTGTCGGCGCCGGGGACCGGGCCGGGCCCGGTGCCGTGCCCGCCGCCGAACATGCTGCCGAGCAGGTCCTCCAGGTCGACGTCGACGGAGGTGCCGCCGGCACCCGGCCACCCGCCACCCGGCTGCTGCCAACCGGCGGCGGCGCCGGGCTGCTGCCAACCCGCGGCCGCGCCCGGCCGGCCTGTGCCGGGCGACGCGCCGGCGGTGGCCCGGGCCCGCCGGCGGGCGCGCGAACGGTCGTACGCGGCGCGACGCTGCGGGTCCGACAGCACGTGGTACGCCTCGTTGATCTGCTTGAAGCGCTCCTCGGCGCCGGGGTCCTTGTTGATGTCGGGGTGCTGGCGGCGGGCCAGGGTGCGGTATGCGCGCTGGATCTCCTCCGGCGTAGCGTCCCTGGCCACGCCGAGCACCTGGTACGGGTCGCGGTCCTCAGCCACCGTCGCGGCCCGCTTCCGGCTGCGGGTCGGGCCCGGTGTCGTGCGCCGCGCCGGGCTCGGTCCGGTCCGCCGGCTCCAGGCCCGGCGGCGCGCTCACCGCCACGACCGCCGGGCGCAGCAGCCGGTCGCCGTCGCCGTACCCGGGGCGCAGCACCCGCACGACCGTGCCCGGCGGCGCGTCGCTGTCCCGGTCGACCTCCGCCGCCTCGTGCCGCACCGGGTCGAACGGCTCGCCGACCTCGCCGACTGGGGCGAAGCCGAGCCGGGCGAGGACGCCGACCGCCTGCTCACGCACCCCGGCGACGCCCTGCACGATCGTGGCCGGGTCGGCGCCGGCGTGCTGCAGCGCCAGGTCCAGGTTGTCCAGCACCGGCAGCCACGCGGCGGTCACCGTGAGCCGCTCCTCCTCCCGCTGCCGGGCCGAGTTCCGGTCGGCCCATTTGCGAGTGTTCTCCACGTCGGCGGCCGCCCGCCGCCAGCGTTCGGTGAGCTCGGCGACGTCCTCGGCGGACGCGACCGCGTTGTCGTCGGCCACGGCGTCACCCCGTGTTGAAGTCGGCGTCGATGACGTCGTCGGCGCCCTGCGCGCCGGCGGCGGCCCGCGGCTGGGCGGCCTGGCTGCTCAGCGCCAGGGTCATCTGCCGCAGGTCCTCGGTCAGCTGCCGCATCCGCGCGGTCGGCGCCTGCTCCCGTACCGCCTCGCGGGCCTCGCCGATCAGCACCGTGGCCCGGGCCCGCTCGTGCTCGGGCACGTCGCCGCGCTCCTGCAGACCGCGTTCCAGCTGGTACGCCGCACCGTCGAGCTCGTTGCTGGCGTCGACCCGCTGGCGGATCTCCTGGTCCTCGGCCCGGTGCTCCGCGGCCTCGCGGACCATCCGCTCCACCTCGGCGGTGTCCAGGGTGCCGCTCTCGGTGATGGTGATCTGCTGCGCGGCGCCGGTGTCCTTGTCCTTCGCCGACACGTTGAGGATGCCGTTGGCGTCGACGTCGAAGGTCACCTCGATCTGCGGGGCGCCGCGCGGGGCGGGCCGGATGTTCTCCAGCCGCATGCGGCCCAGGACCCGGTTGTCCGCCGCGCGCTCCCGCTCGCCCTGCAGCGCGACGACGTCGACGGCGGGCTGGTTGTCCTCGGCGGTGGAGAACGTCTCGGCCCGCCGGGCCGGGATCGTCGTGTTCCGCTCGATGATCCTCGTCATGAGCCCGCCGAGGGTCTCCACGCCCAGCGACAGCGGCGTCACGTCGAGCAGCACGACGTCCTGCACGTCGCCCTTGAGCACGCCCGCCTGGATGGCCGCGCCGAGCGCGACGACCTCGTCGGGGTTGACCGTCATGTTCGGTTCCTTGCCGCCGGTGAGGCGGCGCACCAGGGCCTGCACGGCCGGCATCCGGGTGGCGCCGCCGACGAGGATCACCTCGTCGAGGTCGCCGGCGGTGATCTTCGCGTCCTGCATCGCCTGCCGGACCGGCCCCATCGTGCGTTCCAGCAGGTCGTGGGTCAGCTCCTCGAACGTCGCGCGGGTGAGCGTCATCGTGAGGTGCTTCGGCCCGGTCGCGTCGGCGGTGATGAAGGGCAGGTTCACCTGCGTCTGCGTCACCGACGACAGCTCGATCTTGGCACGTTCGGCGGCCTCGGTGAGCCGCTGCAGCGCCTGCGGATCGGTGCGCACGTCGATGCCGGTCTCCTGCTGGAACTGCCCGGCGATGTGCTCGACGAGGCGGTGGTCGAAGTTGTCGCCGCCGAGGTGCGTGTCGCCGGACGTGGCCCGGACCTCGACGACACCGTCGCCGACGTCGAGGATGCTGACGTCGAAGGTGCCGCCGCCCAGGTCGAACACGAGGACCGTCTCGTGGCCCTTCTTGTCCAGCCCGTACGCCAGCGCCGCCGCCGTCGGCTCGTTGATGATCCGCAGCACGTTGAGCCCGGCGATCCTGCCCGCGTCCTTGGTCGCCTGCCGCTGCGCGTCGTTGAAGTACGCGGGGACCGTGACGACCGCCTCGGTCACCTTCTCGCCGAGGTGCTTGGCCGCGTCGTCGGCGAGCTTGCGCAGGATCTGCGCGGACACCTCCTCCGGCGACAGCTGCTTGCCGCGCACGTCGAAGCGCACCGTGCCGTCGGCGCCGGACACGACGTCGTAGGTGACGGCGCGGGTCTCCTCGCTCACCTCGTCGAACCTGCGGCCGATGAAGCGTTTCGCCGAGTAGATCGTGCCCTTGGGGTTGAGCACCGCCTGCCGGCGGGCGAGCTGCCCGACGAGCCGTTCGCCGCCCTCGGTGTACGCCACCACCGACGGCGTCGTCCTGCTGCCCTCCGCACTGGGCAGGACGGTCGGCCGGCCACCCTCGTACGCGGCGATCACGGAGTTGGTCGTGCCGAGGTCGATTCCCACAGCGCGTGCCATGTGTGCGTCCCCTCTCGAGCCCTTCAGCCGCCCTTCGGCCGCCTGCCGCCGGACCTTCGACGGGCACGGCCGACTCCAAGGCTCGCCGTGCCGTCACGACGGCGTCTCACCCGGCCGGAATGACCGGGGCGCATGGTCCCGGCGGGCACCCGGCCGTCCCCGGTCCAGCCGCTTGACGTGCGGTGACGGGTGTTGCCAGGATCGAACGGATGCACCCAGCACAGCGGATGTCACGAAGGGTGAAGGGCGTCGACGAGGCCCGCGCCCTGTGCCACGAGTACTTCTACCCGATCCGCCTGGAGCCGGTCGAGCCGTCGGCGCCGCTGCCGTTCTCCTTCGACGCCCTGGTCGCCGGGCCGGTCACGCTCGCGCAGCTGGAGTTCGGCGCGGCGATCCGGATGAGCCACACCGACCTGGACACCGCGTACCACGTCAACGTCCCCCTGTCGGGCACGCTGCGCGCCGTGCACCGGGGCGTCGAGGTGGAGGCCGACCCCACCCGGGCGGTCGTCTTCGGCCCGCACGGCCAGATCCGGCTGGACCGGTGGGGCAGCGGTGACCGGGTGCTGTGCGTGAAGCTCGACCGGGCCGCCCTGCACGAGGAGCTGGAGTCGCTGCTCGGCCGGCCGGTCCGCGGGCCGCTGGAGCTGGCCCCCGCGATGGGCGTCACCAGCGGCGCGGCGCTGAGCTGGGTACGGCTGCTGCGGCTGCTCAGCACCGACCTGCACAACGCCGGCGGGCTGGTGTCCCGCGCCCCGATCGCCGAAGGGCTCGGCCGGGAGGCGCTGCGTGGCCTGCTGTACGCGGCCGGCCACCGCCACCTGACGGAGCTGCTCGAGCCCGCCGCGCCGGCCCGGCCGCGCACCGTGCAGCGGGCCGTCGACGCGATACGGGCCGACCCGGCGCGCGCGTTCACGGTCACGGAGCTGGCCGCGGTCGCCGGGGTGAGCGTCCGGGCGCTGCAGGAGGGGTTCCGCCGGCACGTCGGGCTCGCCCCGCTGGCGATGCTGCGCCGCATCCGGCTCGGGTGCGCCCGCGACGAGCTGCTGGCCGCCGGACCGCACGAGGTCACCGTCGCCGAGGTGGCGCACCGGTGGGGTTTCGGCCACCTCGGGCGCTTCGCGGCGGCGTACCGGGCCCGGTTCGGCGAGACCCCGTCGGCCACCCTGCACCGGTGAGCCGGGGGCTACGCGCCGGGGTCGTGGCCCGGTCGCAGCTCGTCGTCGAGGTAGGCGGACAGCCGCAGCGCGGCGCCGTGCGCGCGGCGCACCGCCGGGGCGAGCCGCTCGGCGTCACCGGCCGGCCCGGTGGCCAGCGCGGCGGCCACCTGTTCCAGCGCGGCCACGATCTGGGCGATCTCGAACCGGACGGACGCTGGGTGCGGCAAGGATGACTCCGATCGTCGGCGGCCGGCCGCGGACGCCATGACGACCGGTTGGCGCGAGCTCGAGGGGGTTGAGCTCCCCGGTCGGCGGCGGCGCCGCGGCCGGCCGCGGTCCGTGCCCCCAGGAACGTCCAGCGTAGGCGGGGACGGGACCCGGCCGCGATCCGCTGCGCGCGGAGGTCTGTCCGGCAAACGCGGGTGCCGGGCCGGACGGCGTCGCCGCCCGGCCCGGGTGGTCAGATGCGGGCGCCGACGTCCGCGCCGCCGGCGGGGCGCAGGAACGGCGAGGACGCGATGGCGCCGGACGACGTGCGCGGCCCGGTGATCACCGACGCGTCGGTGCTCTGCGGCGTCCACGTGCCGCCGAGGTCCCACGAGTTGCCGCTGCTCGCCGACGAGCCGAGCGACACCTGGACCCGGTTGGCGACCGCGAGGCTCGCCGTCACGGTCGCGGCGGCGTCGGCGACGTCGACGCCGGTGCCGCCGTTGCGCCAGGCCGTGACGTGGTCCAGCCGCAGCGCCCCGGGGTTGGCGTTGTCGATGAAGCCGCCCTGGGCGTTGTCGAAGGCGATGCTGTCGCGCACCACGTGCCCGGCGGGCAGGTCCTCGTCGCCGCCGCCGAGCTTGAACCCGTTGCCGTCGCCGGCGAAATCGGGAAAGTTCCACCGGTTGACGCCGTTGCCCCACGCCACCGACGACTCGATCGTGATCGGCGACAGGAACTCCCAGGCGTCGAAGCCGTCGTCGACGTTGTTCCACAGCCGGGCGCCGCGCACCACGTTGCCGGTGCCGGAGCCCTCCTTGACGGCCAGGCCGTCGGCGCTCTCGCCGTTCTTACGCGGGTCGTGGTTGCCGTAGCTGTCCAGGTTCAGGACCTGGTTGCGGCTGGAGGCGCCCTGGATGTGCAGCCCGGTCTCGTAGTTGTCGCGGGTGACCAGGCGGTCGAAGACGTTGTCGGAGCAGTCGCGGCAGAAGATGCCGTACGGGCCGTGCGCGATCTCGATGCCGACGATGCGCCAGTACGACGCCTCGATGTGGATCGCGCCCCGCTCGGCGTTGGGGATGCTGGCGTCCAGCGGCGCCGGCGTGTGCGGCATCTGCTCCGCGTCCAGCAGCACCCGCTCCCCCGCGTAGTTCGTGATCGTGTACGGCGCCGCGGCCGTGCCGCTCTTCACCAGCTGCACGTTGGTGGCCGGCGCGTACGTCCCGCCGCGCAGCGCGATCGTCGTGCCGGGCCGGGCCAGGTCGACCGCGCGCTGGATGGTGCGCAGCGGCGCGGCGAGGGTGCCGGCGGCCGCGTCGTCACCGGTCGGCGCCACGATCAGGGTGCTGCCGGGCGGCACGCTCGCCGAGGTGCTGGGCGACGGGCTCGCCGGCGCGCTGGGCGACCCGCTCGCCGGGGTGCCGGGTGACGGGCCGGTGCCGCCGCCGGTCTGCGCGACCACGTCGTCGAAGTCCGCCGAGGCGCGGAACGTCTGCACGCCGAGCCGCCCGGTGGCCGACTGGCTGGGGCCGCTGCCGACCAGCGCGCCGTCGACGTACCCGCGCACGGTCGTGCCGGACTCCTCCAGCCGCAGCGTGTACCAGCGCCCGGTGCTCACCGGCAGGCTCACCACACCCAGGACGGTGACCGCACCGGAGCGCACCGCCTGCAGCTCCACGCGGTCGCCGCTGAGCAGCACGAGCCGGTCGTAGCTGGTGGAGCCGGTGGAGCGGGCGGCGAGGCCGGCGAAGCGGTCGGTGCCGGCGCCGTCGAAGGCGAGCGGCCGGACCCTGGCCACCACGGTGTAGTCGCTCCAGCCGGACTGGCCGGCGAACGCGCGGGCCAGGTCGCTGGCGGCCTTGGACTGCCGGTACACGGCCGAGCCGTCGTTGACGACCGACCAGGTGCCGCCGGACTTCGACCAGCCGTCGGCGGCGCCGTCGGCGAAGTCGTCGGTGAACAGGGTGGCCGCGAACGCGAGCGGGCCGGACAGGACCACGGCGGCGGCGGCCGCGACGGCCGCGGCGGCGAGCACCGGCCAGCGGCGGCGGATGGGGACTCGGTTGTCCACGAGGGAGCTCCATGGGGGCGGCGGGCGCGCGCCCGGGGTGGACGGCCGGTGACTGGGCGGGTCTGCCGTCGACACGCGAGGAAAGCGTATTCCTGACGACACCGTAGCCACCGGCCCGCGACGGGTCAACCGCCGTCGATGCGCCCGGTCAGGTGACCGCGCCGTCGCGCAGGACCGCGTGCACGCCCACGACCTGGTTGACGATCTGCGTGACCCGCAGGTCGACCGCGACGCTGCTCAGCGCGACCGCGTCCGCGCGCGCCACCCCGTGCAGCCGCTCCAGCAGCGCGAACATCGACTCCAGCGCGGCGTACGCGGCGTCGTCGAGGGTGTCGCCGAGCCCCATCGTGAGCCAGGCGTCGCCGGTACGGGCGACCGGTCCTGTCACGGGGAAGTCGTCGCGCACCCCGAACGTGAGCGTCACCCGGTCCATCGGGCACTCGATCGCGGTGCCGCTGACCTCGCCGTCGCCCTGGGCCGCGTGCCCGTCGCCGACGGAGAACAGGGCACCGTCGACGGGGATCGGCAGCAGCAGCGTGGTGCCGGCGACCAGCTCCTTGCAGTCGAGGTTGCCGCCGTGCACCCGCGGCGGGATCGTCGAGTGCTCGCCGGGCTCCGCCGGCGGCATGCCCAGCACGCCCATGAACGGCCGCAGCGGCACCGTGTGCCCGTGCTGGTTACGGCCGGTCATCGCGGCCGGGTCGAGCTGCCAGGCGTGCACGACGCCCTCGGCCTCCAGGTGGTAGCGCCGGTTCGGCCCGCTCGGCCAGCCGCCCGCGACCGTGGTCCCCCACGGCGCCGGGACCACGGCGTCGATGCGGACCTCGAGGGTCTGCCCGGCCTTCGCGCCGGCCACCTCGACCGGGCCGACCAGCGCGTGACCGTACTCGGGCCGGTGCTGCGGCACGCGCGGGCGGTCCGGCGGGGCCTCACCGGTGGACGGGCCGGCCGACCACCAGCAGTCCAGGGTCCGGAAGGTGACGCTGTCGCCGGGCCGCACGGTCAGCACCGGCGGATAGTCCGGCGAGAAGTAACCGTGCAGCGTCCGGTCGTCGGGTTCCAGCACGTGCTCCACGATGTGGCAGTAAACCAGGCGTCAGTGCCCGCCGCACAGGGCGTGGTCGATGAGGTCGATCGTGATGTCCTTGGTCGGCTTCGGTACGCCGGGCGCGCGCTGGAACGAGTCGGTGTTCATCGACACCACCACGCTGCGGGTGCCGTCGGGTGTGACGCCGTTGCGGGTTCGGTAGCCGTGGATGTCGCCGCCGTGCGCCCACGAGCCGCCGCACGAGTTCGGCACCCACATGAGGCCGAGCCCGTAGCGGGCGCCGGGCCAGTTCGCGCGGAACTCGTCGTTCGTCGGCACCGTGCGGCGCATCTCGGCCAGCTCGGCCGGGCGCAGCACCTTCCCGCCGAGCAGGGCGCGCAGGAAGCGGTTGGCGTCGGCGGCGGTGCTGATGATCGCCCCGGCGGCGCCGCCCCACGACGGGTTGAGCCTGGTCGCGTCGATCGGCTCGCCGTAGCTCGGGTCGTCCGGGGTACCGCCGGCGGGGAAACGCTCGTAGCCGACGGCGTGCGGCCGCGGGACGTCCGGGTCGGTGCCGGGCACGACGGTGTCGCGCAGCCCGAGCGGCCCGACGATGCGCCGCCGCACCTCGTGCTGCCAGGTGTGCCCGGTGACCCGCTCGATGATCATCCCGGCGAGGGCGTAGTTGGTGTTCGAGTAGCTCCACCGGGTGCCGGGCGCGAACTCCGGCGGGAACGCCATGGCCAGCGCGACCGCCTGCTCCTGGGTGACGGTGTCGAACCGGTGCCGCTCGAAGCCCTCCCGCTCGAACAGGTACGGCAGCCCGGCCAGGTACTCCGGCAGCCCGCTGGTGTGCTGCAGCAGCTGCCGTACGGTGACGGCGCGCCCGTCGTTGCCGTTGCCGCGCACGACGCCGGGCAGCCACCGCTCCACGGGGTCCTCCAGCGTCAGCCGGCCCTCGCCGACCAGCTGCAGCAGGGTCGCGGCCACGAACGTCTTGGTGTAGCTGCCGACGCGGAAGCGGCCGTCCCACGGCACCGGGGTCCGCGCGGCGGTGTCGCCGTAGCCGCTGCGCACCCGGACGTCGCCGCGGGCGGTGTCCAGCTCGACCAGCACCCCTGGCGCGCCCTGCGCCAGCAGGGCGTCGCTGTCGCGCTGCAGCACGGCCCGGGTGTCCACCCGCGGGGCGGCGGCGGCCACCCCGGCGGTGCCCAGCGTGGCGGTCACGGCGGTCATCGCCGTCAGGGTCATCACGAGGTTTCTCATGTCCTCGACGCTAGGCGGCGCATCGACGCCCGTCGTCGCCCCGGGACGGCAACCGCGGCTACCCTCCTGGGGGTACGCCCGGATACCACCGCCGGCGGTCGATGCCCGGCGCGGTCGCGGCTAGCGTGGGCACGGTGCGGCTCCCCCTGAACACCGCCCTGGTGGACGTGCTGCTCGCGGCGGTCCTCGCGGGGCTGAGCGTGGCGACCCTCGCCGGGCAGGCGGGTCCGGCCGACTGGCGGGCGGCCGTGCTCGGCGTGCTGACCGTGGCGCCGCTCGCCCTGCGCCAGCGCGCCCCGGTGCTGACCATGCTCGTCATCGTGGCCGCGCTCGTCGCGTACAGCCTGGCCGGCTTCGGCGACTTCCCCAACGGCGGCATCGGCATGGTCGTGGCGATGTTCACCGTGGCGACGCTGCGGTCCCGGCCCGTCGCCGCGGTCATGTTCGCCACGACCGTCGTCGCGACGTCGATCGCGTTCGCCACCGCGGCCTCCGCCGTGGTGTGGTCGCAGGTCGCGCAGTCGCTGCTGGTGATGCTCGGCGCGTGGGTCCTCGGCGAGAGCACCCGGCGGTGGGCGCGGCGGGCCGAGCGGCTCGCGGCGCAGGCGGCGCGGCTGGTCGCCGCCGAGCGGGTCCGCATCGCCCGGGAGCTGCACGACATCGTCGCCCACCACATGTCGGTGATCTCGCTGCAGGCGGGTGTCGCGGAGTACGTGCTGGACACCGACCTGCCGACCGCCCGGACCGCGATCGCCACCGTCGGCGGCGCCAGCCGGGACGCGCTGCTGGACCTGCGCCGCCTGCTCGACGTGCTCCGCGTCGACGACGTCGACGGGGCGCAGCTGGCCCCGCAGCCCGGCCTGGCCCAGCTGGACGACCTCGTCGAGCGGGTCCGCGGCGCGGGCCTGCCGGTCGAGGTCGCCGTGGCCGGCACGCCGCGCCCCCTGCCGCCCGGGCCGGACCTGTGCGCGTACCGGGTGGTGCAGGAGTCGCTGACCAACGTGCTCAAGCACGCCGGGCCCGCGACCGCCCGGGTCCACGTCGAGCACGGCGACCGGACCCTGACGGTGCGGGTCACCGACGACGGCGCCGGCCGCCCGCCGCAGCGCGGCCACCGCTCGCCGACGGCGCACGGCATCCTGGGCATGCGGGAGCGCGCCGAGCTGTACGGTGGCGTCCTCACCGCGGGACCGGCCGCCGGCGGCGGGTTCGCGGTCGAGCTGCGCCTGCCGGTGGAGGTGGGGCCATGACCGGCCCGCAGCGGAGCGAGGAGCCGGGCATCATGGGCGCAGTTTCGCGGTCAGGGCGGCGCCGGAGCGCAGCGCAGGTGACGCCAGCGCAGCGCAGGTGACGCCATGACGGTGCGAGTGCTTGTGGCTGACGATCAGGCGCTGATCCGCGCGGGGCTGGTGGCGCTGCTGCGCGCCGCGCCCGGCCTGGAGGTCGCCGGCGAGGCCGCCGACGGCGCCGAGGCGGTGGCGCTCGCCGCCGCGACCGCGCCCGACATCGTGCTGATGGACATCAGGATGCCGGTCCTGGACGGCATCGCCGCCACCCGCCGGATCCTGGCCGCGCCCGGCGAGCAGCACCCGCGGGTGGTCGTGCTGACCACGTTCGACCTGGACGAGTACGTGTACGCCGCGCTCGCCGGCGGCGCGTCCGGGTTCCTGCTCAAGGACACCCCGCCGCAGCGGATCATCTCGGCGGTCCACACCGTCGCCGGCGGCGACATCCTCATCGCGCCGCGGATCACGCACCGGCTGATCGAGACGTACGCGATGCACCACCGCCGCGCCCCGGACGGTGCCCGCCTCGACGAGCTGACCGCCCGGGAGACCGAGGTGCTGTGCCTGGTCGGCAACGGGCTGAGCAACTCCGAGATCGCGCAGCGGCTGGTGCTCAGCGAGGCGACGGTGAAGACCCACGTCAAGCGGCTCATGGCGAAGCTGCGGCTGAGCAGCCGGGCGCAGGCGGTGGTCGTGGCGTACGAGAGCGGCCTGGTCGTGCCGGCCCCGCGCGGCACCGCACCGCCGCCGGCGTGAGCGGGCCCCGGCGCGGGTGACGCGCCGCGCGCCGAGGCCTGCCGCAGATGCCATGATGGTGGCCGGGACGGCTCCTGACGACGCGGAAGGTGGTGCGATGGCGCTGTTCGAGGCGCGGACGTCGGCCGAGGACGGCCGGGCCGTCGTGTCCCTGGTCGGCGAGTGCGACCTCACGGTCCGTGACGAGCTGACGGCGGCGCTGCTCGCGGCCGTCGACAGCGCGCCGGTCACCGTGGTCGACCTGGCCGGGCTGCGGTTCATCGACTCCAGCGGCGTGCACGGCCTGGTCAAGGGCCATCACGCCGCCCAGCGGCAGGGGCACCGGCTGCACGTCGTCAACGCCTCCGGCACCGTGGCGCAGGTCCTGGAGATGACGGGGATCGGTCAGCTGCTGGCACCGCCGGTCAACGGCACCGGGCCGGTGTCGTGAACCCGCCGGAGCCGGACGCCGGCGGCGCGCTCCCGAAAACCCTGTCCTACCGCGAGGCAGGTGACCTGAACGCGGTCCGGCAGTTCGTGCGCGGCCACGCCCTCGCCCTCGGCATGTCCGAGGCGCGCACGGAGCTGCTGATGCTCGCCGTCAACGAGCTGGCCACCAACACGATGCAGCACACCACCGGCGGCGGCCGGGTCCGCGTGTGGGCCGACGCCGGGCAGGTCGTCTGCGACGTCGTCGACCAGGGGCCGCCGCGGACGTTCCAGCGACCGATGCCGGCACCCGAAGCGGTCCGCGGCCGGGGGCTGGCGATCGTCGAGCGGATCTGCGACCAGGTCGACTCCGTCAGCGGCCCCGACGGCACCACGGTCCGGTTGCGCCTGCACCTCTGAGCACCGGTCAGGACCGCACGCGCACGGCCAGGGTGCAGGTGTCGTCGTCGGGGCTCGGGTGGTGCAGCAGCGCGCGCAGCCGGTCCAGCGACTGCCGGTCGGGGTCGGCCGAGACCTCCGCGAGGGTCTGTTTCACCTGATCCAGTAGTACGTCCGTGTCGGTGGAGCGGCGCTCGACCAGGCCGTCGGTGTAGAACAGGACCAGGTCGTCGTCCTGCAGCGTCGGGGCGAGGACCGGATAGACCGTGTCGCCCGCGGCGCCGAGCAGCAGCCCGGCGGGCCGGTCGAGCTCACTGACGGCGCCGCCGCGGGCCAGCAGCGGCGGCATGTGCCCGGCCCGCGCCCACGACAGCGTCCGCGCGGCCGGGTCGTAGACGCCGATCACGGCGGTGCCGGTGATGCCCAGCTGCAGGCACAGCAGGTTCATGTGGCCGAGCAGCGCGCCGGGGTCGCGGATGCCGATCGACAGCCAGGCCACCAGGGAGAACCGCAGGTGCGCCATGCCGTTGGCGGCGTCCATGCCGTGCCCGGCGACGTCGCCGACCGCGAGGGCCACCTGGCCGTCCGGCAGGGTCTGCGCGTGGTACCAGTCGCCGCCGACCCGCACGGCCCGCTCCGCGGGCAGGTAGCTCACCACCGCCTGCAGCCCGGCCAGGTCGAACGGCTCCGGCGGCACGGGCTGGATCATGGTCTGCAGCTGCGCGGCCAGGCGGTGCTCGGCGAGGGCCGTCATCTCGCGGGTGCGCAGCTGGTCGCTGAGGCGCTCCATGGCGGTGCGGGTGTCCTCGCGGGCGGTGACGTCCTGCACGACGGCATACACCTTCAGCGGGCTGCCGTCGGCGTCGCGGGCGACGTCGGACAGGATCCGCAGGTACTTCACCGCGTCGCCGGTCCGGACCCGCACGGTCACGTCGGACGCGGCGCCGCTGTCCATGGTCTGCCACGCGGTCTCGCTGATCCCCCGGTCGTCGGCGAACAGCGCCGCGGACTGCTCCGCCCGGGACATCGGCCCGAGCGCCGGGTCCCGTTCGAAGATCCGGAACATGCCCGGCGACCATTCGCTGCGCCCGGTGATCAGGTCGTACTCCGCCCAGCCGAGGCTGCCGAGCAGCTCGGTGCGCTCCAGCCGGCGGCGGGCCTCGTCGGTGCGCTGCCACCAGACCAGCAGCCCGCCGAGGGCGGGTTGGACACTCACCTCGAACAGCGAGTCCGCGACGATCCCGGCCCGCTGCTCGGCATACCGGAAGTCGGGCAGCTCGGCGGGCACGCCCGTGTCCAGGACCTGGAAGTACAGCAGCCACAGCGGGCCGCCGACCATGCTGGGGTACAGCTCGCCGACCCGCTCGCCGATCCGGTCGACGCCGCGGCCGTACAGGTCGTCGCCGCGCCCGCCGATCGCCGCGATCAGGAAGTCGTCGACCCGGCCGTCCTCACCCGTCAGCGGCTGCAGCCAGGTGCAGCTGGCCGGCACCGCCGACAGCAGTGCGCGCACCACCGCCGTGACGGTGCCGTCGTCACCGCCCGCAGTGGTCGGCGCGCCGCCGCGCCGCGCACCGTCGTGTGCCATCAGAGCAGCTTAGTGCGGCGACCACCGCCCGGACCGACGGGCACGACGGGCGTTTCGCTTTCGACATTCACCCCGCTTCCGGCCATCCGGCCGCGAATCCGGCGTTACGGTGCTTGTGTCCGTCCTGCGCCGAAGGAGTGCCATGACGCCGCCCGCTACCGGGTACCGAGCCCTCGTCGCCGAGCACCTGCGCCGGCCCGACCGCCCGTCCGGGGTCGCCGAGGTGATCCCGGACGTCGGCGACCGGCTCGCCTACAACCCGTGCGTGGTGCGGCAGGGCACGCGGACCCTGCTCGCGGTACGCGTCGAGTCGCCGGACAGCTACTGGCGCGACGCCGCATCATGGGATCCGCAGATCCGCTTCTACGAGCGCACCGCCGGCGGCTGGCGACCCGCCCCGGGCACCCCGGTGTTCACCGCGGCCGAGGACCCGTTCGCCGCCTGGGTCCGCGGCCGTGACGGCGAGCCGGTCCTGGTGTTCGGCGTCGTGTCGCTGGACTTCCGGCACGACCCGCCGCGGGTCGTGACCCGCTTCCATGCCGCGCCGGACGTGGAACGGCTCGACCCGGCCGACCCGTTCGTCGAGGTGCCGGACATGAAGGACATCCGCCTGCTGCAGCGCCCCGACGGCCTGGCGATCTGCGGGCGTCCACAGGGCGGCACCGCCGGCCGCGGCCGGGTCAGCCTCATCATGGCCGATGATTACACCGAGCTGTCGGCGGAGCTGGTCGCCAAGGCCCACGTCTTCCACGACCAGGTCGCCGAGGACACCAAGCTGGGCGTCAACGAGCTGTACGACCTCGGCGACCGCATCGGCGTGCTCGGCCACATCGCCGTCGGCGAAGAGGGCGGCCCGCAGGAGTACGCCGGCGCCTGCTGGACCATCGACCCGGCCGCCCGCACCACCACCACACCCCGCGTCATCGTGATGCGGTCGGACTTCCCGCCCGCCCCACCGAAGCGCGCCGACCTCACCGACGTCGTCTTCCCCGGTTCGATGGAGCCCCTCGACGGCGACCTCGTGCGGATCCACTGCGGCCTGAGCGACGCCTCCCTCGGCTCCATCGTCATGCCGTCGCCCTTCCCCACTCCTTGACGCCGGCCTGGACTACGGCTGCGCCCGGCTCCGCACCTCGATGACGGCGCCGGTGTCGGGGTCGACGCGGAAGCTGCGCCCGGGCGGCAGCGGCCGGTCGAGGGAGCGGACCCGCAGGTGCAGGCCGTCGGGGGCGAGGTCGCGGGCGGTGGTCAGGGCGTACTCGTCGGGGTCGGTGTCGTCGGCCTCCGCCTCCGCCGCCCGTGACGTGGTGACCGCGAAGAAGATGAGGCCGGTGACGGCGTCGAAGACGATCCGGTGCGACTCCAGCTCCACCCTGGCCGAGCCGGGGAGCACCGCGCCGGTGCGGAAGACCAGCCCGGTGACGCCGGCCCAGCCCTGCTCGACGTACACCCGGAAGCTCACGGCACGGCAGTCGTCGGACTCGGCCCGGGCCAGCACGGTGTGGTCCCAGGCGCCGGTCGCGCCGTCGCGCAGCCCGACGGAGGCATGCGCACCGGCCCGCAGGTCCGGCGGGGCCGACGGCACCCGGGGGAACGGGAACGCCGGTGGCTGGTGGTTGGACAGGTTCGCCACCGCGAGGACCTGGCAGCGCGGGATCCGCACGACGTGCTCGCCGATGACGTACGCCTGGCACGCCGGCGTCACCGAGTAGTCGAGGATGTTGTCGGCGCTGGCATCGGCGCTGGCGATCAGATCCACGACCGTCACCGTACGCAGGTCAGGCCCGCGACCGCTGCCGGGATCCGGACACGGCCGGGCGGCATGACAGGATGTGGGCGGACCAGGTGATCACCGAGGGAGAGCGTCGTGGCCGCACGTGTCGTCAGTCCCACCGGGCGGGGGTTCCTGCTGCTCGACGCGCATCCGACCGGGTGCTTCCGCAGCGTCACCGACATGGTCGCGCGGGTGCCGGCGGTGCCCGCGGGCGGCGAGCGGCCCGTCGCGCTCGTCATCGGCTCCAGCGCCGGCTACGGCCTGGCCGCCACCGTGGCGGGGCTGCGGCGGCACGGCATCCACGGCGCCGGGGTCGCGTTCGAGCGGCCGCCGGGGCGGCGCACCGCGACCGCGGGGTGGTACCGCACGATCGCCACCGACGCGGTCGCCGCCGAGGCCGGCAGCGACTTCACGTTCGTCAACGCCGACGCGTTCGCCGACACCACCAAGGACGAGGTGCTGGAGCTGCTCGCCAAGCGCTTCGGCCGGGTGGACTTCCTGGTGTACAGCGTCGCCGCGCCGCGCCGGTCGGACCCGCGCACGGGCGAGACGTACCAGTCGGTCATCAAGCCGCTCGGCGCCGCGCACACGACGAGGACGCTGGAGTTCGACGGCGACGGCACCCCCGTCCTGCGCGAGGTGACCGCCCAGCCGGCCGGCGAGGCCGAGGCCGCCGACACGGTGCGGGTGATGGGCGGGGAGGACTGGTCCCGCTGGATCGACGCGCTGCGGGAGCGCCGGCTGCTGGGCGACGGGTTCCGCACCGTCGCGCTGTCGTACATCGGCTCCGGCCTCACCTCGGCGATCTACCGCGACGGCACGATCGGCGCGGCGAAGCTGCACCTGGAGCAGACCGCCCGGGAGCTCGACGAGCGCCTCGCCGCGGTCGGCGGCCGGGCGCTGACCTCGGTCAACGGGGCCGCCGTCACGCAGGCGTCGACCGCGATCCCCGGCATCGCGCTGTACGTGAGCCTGCTGCGCGCCGTGCTCGGCGACGCGCTGCAGTCCCCGGTCGAGCAGTCGGTGCGGCTGTGGGACCAGCTCACCGGCGCGGCCCCGCTCGACCTCGACGAGCAGGGCCGGCTGCGGCTGGACCGGTGGGAGCTCGACCCGGCGGTGCAGGCCGCCGTCGCCGACCGCTGGCGGGCCATCACCCCGGACACGATCGCCGAGGTCGCCGACGTCGACTGGTTCCGCGCGCAGTTCCGCGGCCTGTACGGCTTCGACGTGCCCGGCGTCGACTACGCGCAGCCGGTCGACCCGGACCTGGAGTGGCCCGCCCAGCGCTGAGCGGCGCCGCGCCACCCGCGTCTCGGGCCGCTCCCGGTCGAACGGCGGGTCGGTGCGGCGGGAGGCGCCGCGCACGGTCTGGCCGAGGTCGGTGGGGAGCATCGACGTGCCGGCCCTGGACGGCAGATGGCGCGCGGTCACGGATACCACCAGCCGATGAGGTGCCACTGCCAGGTGAACCAGGCGAAGGGCAGCGCCCCGGCGAGCAGCACGACCTGGTGGACCCTGGCCGCGGTCCGGGCGCCGCGGGCCCGCCAGCCGGTGACGGTGCCGGCCACGGCCGCCGCCCACCCGGCGAGCGCGAGCAGCGGCAGCACCAGCAGCAGTGTGAAGGTCGCCGGGACGCCGTAGAGGAACGCACCCGGGTTGTACAGCACCTCGACGGCCAGCCCGGCGAGGAACACCAGACCGGTCAGGCAGGCGCCGGCGGCCAGCGCCCGCGACACCCGCCACCGGCGGCTCGCCCCGGTGCGGCGCCGCAGGTTCGCCACCGCGCTGAGCGCGACGAGCGCGAAGCCCAGCAGCACCAGCAGGTTGAAGGGCAGGGTCTCGGTGCGGTCGAGCAGCTCGTAGGTTGGGCCGTCGGTGGCCGCGTAGCGCCGGCCGCCGGAGCCGGTCAGGAACACCAGGTGGTCGCGGCCGTCCTCGGCGGTGAACGTGCCGTCCGGCTGCGGCAGCCATGTCCTGCCCTTGAGGTGCACCGCGCCGGCCGCGTCGACGCTGAGGCGCAGCGAGCCGAGCAGGGTCGTCAGCTTCTCCACCGTCGACTCGGCGTGCCGGGCCGGCTGGTAGAACCCGGCCCGCGGCGCCGACCTGGTGACGCGCACCGGCCAGGTCGCGGCCGCCGGGGTCTGCGCGACCGGCCCCGCCGGGGTGAACCGGTCGAAGAACGCGTCCATGACCTCGCCGAACGCCTCGATCCCGCCGGTGCCGTTGGCGGACACGAACAGCCCCAGGTCGCAGCCGGGCACCAGGACCAGCACGCTCTGGAACCCTTCCCAGCTGCCGTCGTGCATGAGCACCCGGTGGCCGTTGCGGAACCGTTCCATCCAGCCGCCGGCGTACCCGCCGAGCACGGCGTCCGCGGCGAACGACCGGGCCGGCGGCTCGGCCAGCTGCGCGCGGGCGTAGACGGCCATGTCGGCGGCGGTGGCGCTGATCGAGCCGTCCGGCGGCATCCGGTCGAAGGTGAACGGGATCGCGGCCGGTGGCGCCGCGTCGGAGTCGTAGCCGCGGGCGAGGTCACCGGCGAGGGCGGCCGGCACCGGCTCGGCGGCCGTGGTGTGCGCCATGCCGAGCGGGTCGAGGATGTGCGCCTGCACGTACCGGTCGAACGGCTCGCCGCTGACCTGGGCGACGACGTACCCGGCGAGCGCCGCGCCGTAGTTCGAGTAGGCGGAGACCTCCCCCGGCGGCCGGATCCGGGCCGGCATGTGCCGCGCCAGGTAGGTCTCCAGCGGTGCCACGTCGGCGGCGGTACGGGCACCGACGCCGACGAACCGGTCCTCGAACCCGGCCGTGTGGTCCATCAGCGCCCGCAGCGTGACGGGCCGCGGGAAGGTCGCCGGCACGGCGAAGCCGCGCAGGTAGGTGTTGACGTCGGCGTCCAGGTCGACCCGCCCGGCGGCGGCCTCGCGGCGCACGGCGGCCCAGGTGAACGTCTTCGTGACCGAGGCGATGCGCACCAGCGACCGTTCGGGGTCGAACGGCCTGCCGGCGGCCACGTCGGCCAGGCCGTAGCCCTTCGCGAACACCGTCGAGGCCCGGCCGGTCACCGCGACGACCGCCCCGGGCACGCGGAAGCGCTCCAGCCGGGGCGGCAGCGCCCCGTCGAAGAACGCGGCGGCGCCCGCGGGGTCGGCGCACCCGGGCGGCGCCGACCAGGCCGCCGTGGGGGCGACCGGCAGCAGCGGCACGGCGAGACACAGGGCGAGCAGGGCACGGCGCATCGGGAACCTCCACGTCGGGGGCGGGGACGGTCCCGAGCCTGCCGCCGCGGCCCGGGCCCGCACATCGCCGCCGGGTCGGCACCCGGCTCCGACTTTGGTCGGTGCCGCCGTCGACCCTCGGCGCATGCGCGGCCGGCCGCCGGCTGTCTACGCTGCTCGGACATGAGGCTCCTGCAGCGACGCGACGTCGCCGACGGTGTGCTGGTGCTCGCCTGCCTGGCGCTGACCGCCCTGGCGGTGCGGGCGTCGTGGTCGGTGCTGCCGGCGCCGGTCATCGCGGCGGCCGGGGTCGCCGGCGCCGGCGCCCAGTGGTGGCGGCGCCGGCTGCCGTGGCTCGCCGCGGTCGCGGGCGCGGCGGCGTACCCGCTGTCGGGCAACCCGGGGCCGCTGCTCGTCGGCGTCTACTCCGGCGCGGTGCACGGCTCCCGCCGCGGCGCCGCCGGCGCCGGGGTGGCCGGGTGGGCCGGGATCGCCGGCTGGTCGTGGGTCGACGAGGGCCGCCTCGACGCCGACGACGTGGTGTTCTCCGCCGTGGGCGCGGTCCTGGTGACCGGGCTCGGCCTGTACGTGGCGGCGCTGCGGGAGCTGCGGGCGTCGTGGCAGGAGCGGGCCGAACGCGCCGACACCGAACGGCTCCTGCGCGACGAGCAGGCCCGGGCCGCCGAACGCAACCGGATCGCCCGGGAGATGCACGACGTCCTGGCGCACAAGGTGTCGCTGATCGCGCTGCACGCGGGTGCGCTGGAGGTCACCACCGACACGACCCGCTTCCAGCAGGGCGCCGGGCTGATCCGGGGCACCGCCCGGGAGGCGCTGCAGGACCTGCGGACGGTCCTCGGCGTGCTGCAGGCGTCCCCGCCCGCCGCGTCTTCGCCGCCGCCCGTCCCGTCCGGGCAGCCGGCGGCGCCGGACGACGGGTTCGCGGACCTGCCGGCGCTGGTGCTCGCCGCGACCCGCGCCGGGCAGCGGGTCGAGCTGCGCGACCTGGCCGGCCCGCTGCCCGCGGGGACCGCCCGCGTCGTGTACCGGGTGGCGCAGGAGGGCCTCACCAACGCGCGCAAGCACGCGCCGGGCGCGCCCGTGACCGTCACCGTCGAGCGCGACCCGGCCGGGGCGGTCGCCGTCACCGTCGCCAACCCCGCCGGCGGCGCCGCCCTGGACCTGCCCGGCTCCGGCGCGGGCCTGGTCGGCCTGGCCGAACGCGTCCGGCTCGCCGGTGGCACGCTGCGCAGCGGGCCCGCCGGCGGCGGGTGGCGGCTGGCGGCCGTCGTCCCGTGGCAGGAGGCGACCGCGCGGTGATCTCGGTGCTGCTCGTGGACGACGAGGCGCTGGTCCGCGCCGGGCTCCGGATGATCCTGGAGACCGCCGGCGACCTCACCGTGGTCGGGGACGCCGCCGACGGGCAAGCCGCCCTCGACGCGGTGACCCGGCTGCGGCCCGACGTGGTGCTCATGGACCTGCGGATGCCGCATTACGGGGGCATCGCGGCGACCGGGGCGATCCGGGCGTTACCGCGGCCACCGGCGGTCGTGGTCCTGACCACCTTCAACACCGACGACGACGTGGTCCAGGCCCTCGCCGCGGGCGCCACCGGGTTCCTGCTGAAGGACACCCCGCCGGCGGAGCTGCTGCACGCGGTGCGGATGGCCGCGGCCGGCGACTCGATGCTCTCCCCCGCCGTCACGCGGCAGGTCATCGCCCGGCTCACCGCCGAGGACCCGGGCCGCCGCCGCCGCGAGGCGCTCGCCCGTCTCGACCCGCTCACCGAGCGTGAGCGGCAGGTCCTCGTCGAGATCGGTCGCGGCCACCCGAACGCCGACATCGCCGCCCGCCTGCACATGAGCGAGGCCACCGTCAAAAGCCACGTCACGCACCTGTTCGAGAAGCTGGGCACCACGAACCGGGTGCAGCTCGCCATCGCCGCGTTCCGGGCCGGCCTGGTCGACTGAGCGTATGGGCGAGTGTATATTTGTTTGGATACAAATGTAGGCTCTTGCCAGGTGCCCATCAGCGGACTGGCGCCGCGATGGAATCTCCCGCAGGATACGGCGTGCGGGACGACGTCGACGCTGGGAGGCAGCCGGACGTGCAGGGGCAGGTGCTGGGTGGCCGTTACCGGCTGCGGGAGCAGCTCGGCAGCGGTGGCATGGCTGTGGTCTGGTCCGCCACCGACGAGGTGCTGCAGCGCGTGGTCGCGGTCAAGATGCTCGCGCCGCACCATGCCGCGAAGCCCGAGTCGCTGCGCCGGATCCGGGCCGAGGCCCGGACCGCGGCCACCCTGTCGCATCCCAACGTCGCCCAGGTCCACGACTACGGCGAGGCCGAGGAGGACGGCCAGACCGTCCCGTACGTGGTGATGGAGCTGGTCCCGGGACAGACGCTCGAGCAGCGCATGGCCGAGGGACCGGTCGAGCCGCGGGTCGCGTTCCGCATCTGCGCCGAGGTCGCCGCCGCCCTGACCGCCGCGCACGCCGCCGACCTCGTCCACCGCGACATCAAGCCGTCCAACGTGATCGTGACCGAGACCGGCGCCAAGGTCGTCGACTTCGGCATCGCCGCGTCCGTCAGCCCCGGCAGTGACGGGACCCTGCCCGACGAGGTGCTGGGCACCCCGTCCTACCTGGCGCCGGAGCGGCTCACCGACGACGCCGTCGAGCCGGCCTCCGACGTGTACGCGCTGGGCGTGCTGCTCTACAAGCTGCTCACCAGGCAGCTGCCGTGGCAGGTCGACAACACCGTGCAGCTGCTCGTCGCGCACGTGTACACCGAGCCGGCGCCGCTGCCGTCGCTGACCGGGGTGCCCGACGACGTCATCGACCTGTGCCACCGCTGCCTGCGCAAGGACCCGGCGCTGCGCCCGGACGCGCCCGAGGCGGCGGCGATCCTGGCCGCGGCCGCCGGCCTGCGCGTCGTGGCCGACGAGCGGGCGCACGCGGCGGCCGTCCCGGCCGAGGACGGCGAGCCGTCGGCGGTGCTCATCCCGCCGCCCGGCATCCGCGCCGCGTCACCGTCGGGACCACCGCCACCGGCCCCCGCGCCGCGGCGCCCCAGGACGCTGCTGGTGGCCGCGGGAGCCGCGGTCGCCCTGATCGCCGGCGGCCTGGTCGCCGCGGCGGTCGCCGGCGCGCCCACCGGCGAGCGGGCCGCCGCCACCCCGCCCAGCGCGACGGGCTCGCCCGGCGCGCAGGCGTCCCCGGGCGCACCCGGCGACACCAGCCCCGGCGGCCCCGCCGGCGGGGGCACCACCACGGCCGGCGGCGGCACGCCCCCGGTCCCGGGCCAGCCTGGCACCGGGGTCACGGCCGGCACCGGAACCGAACCGACCGGCGCCGACCTTGAGCCCACCGCCGAGCCGACGACACCGGACGCGCAGCCCGAGCCCCAGCAGCGGACGCTGTCCTCCGTCGGCGGTTCCGTCCTCGCCACGTGCACCGCGGACGGCGCCGCGCACCTGCTGTCGTGGGAGCCGGCCGAGACCTACACGGTGGCGAAGGTCGAGGCGGGCCCGGCGATCAGGGCGCGGATCGCGTTCAAGAACAGCGAGCACACCGTGCGGATGACGGTCGGCTGCCTGAAGGGCGTCCCGTCGGCGGTCACCACCACCAACTGACCACCCGGTCTCAGCCCAGGCGGTTTCAGCCCAGACGGACGCGGCTGATCCGGATGCCCTCGTTCTTGTTCGTCGGGGGTCTGCCCGCCACCTCCTGCGGCCGCCCGCCCGCGTGGTGGATCGCGATGACGGTGCCGTCGGCGTCCAGCACCGGCGCGCCCGAGGAGCCGGTCTGGGTGTCGGTCAGGTACTGCACCACCCGGTCGTCGACGTAGGAGATGTGGTTGCGGACGAACCCGAGCCGCTTCCTGACCCCGCCGGGGTGCTGGATGATGTACGCCGGGCCGTGCAGCCTGGGCACGGCGCCGGGATCCAGCGGCACCACGGGCCATGTGTCGCCGGGGTCCTCGGCCGTGCCGATCAGGGCCCAGTCGTCGGCGGGGTCGCCGGTGACGGTGGCCGGGTCGCACCGCACGGCGGTCGACGGCACCGCGCCGCCGGCACCGTCGTCGTCGTAGCCGAACTCGGCGACCACCGCGCTCGCCGGGGTCCCGCCCGGGTGCAGCACGTGCCAGCAGGTCAGGATCCTGCGCGGGCCGACCCGCAGACCGGTGCCGAGCGTCCCGCCGCCGCCCGGTAGGGCGACCTCCAGCTTGCACACCGACGGGGCGACGGCCAGCAGCCGCCGCAGGGTGCCGATCAGCGCCGGTACCCGCCCGATCGGCAGCAGGAGGCTGTCGTGGTACAGCAGCGCCTCCTCGACGCTGACGGTGTCGGACGCGGCCAGGAACCGCGGCGCGCCGTCCCGCCCCACCGGCTCGGCCTCGGCCCGGGGCGGCCGGGCGGCGAGCAGGTCGTCGACGAGCGGCCGCGCCGGGCTGGTGGCGGGCACCAGGTCACGGACCGTCTCGGCGAGGGCCCGGCTCAGCCCGAGCTTCGCGGCGGTGTCCAGGACGTCCTTCCAGATGTGCACCGGCGGCTGCTGCAGGTCGAGCGCCCACACCTCGATCCCGGCCCGGGCGGCGACGTCGGCGGCCGCCTTCGGCGACGGGAACAGCTGGGTGAGGGTGCGGTGCAGCTGCCGCGCCGCCGGCTCGGTCCACGGGTACGGCCACGCCGCCAGCACGTCCGTCATCCGCGCAGCACCGTGCTCACCAGCGTCTCCAACGGGTCCGGCCCGGTGAAGTAGAGCCGCGCGGCGGGGCTGTCGAGGTTGCCGGTCGCGGCGAGCTCCTCGGCCAGCGGGCTCTGCGGGGACCCCTCGTAAGAGGCGTACAGCCGTCCCACCTCCTCAACGAGGTCATCCAGGGGCACGTCGTGGTATCTGAGGTTGTTGCCCCGCAGTGCGTAGAGTGTCGCCACCACGGCGATGGAAAGCGTGGAGGCGCTGGTCCCCATTGCCCGGGCGCAGACCCGGCTGAGCGCGGTGTCGCTCGCCGCCACCGCGAGCCGGCGCCAGTGAAGTCCCGTCACATACGACGACCACCAGAGATCCTCTCGCATGGTGGGATCGTTGGCGAATATGGTCTGAACGATGCGGTCATCAACCATCCGCCAGACATCCACCCTTGTCACGCGCGTGAACGGCGTTGGTGCCGCCGCCTCGTCGGAAGGGACGTTCGCGCCCTCTGCGAGGGCGGCGGCGAATCCCGGCACCTCGTGCTCGCTGACCGGAATCGTCAATGGTTTGTGTTCACCGAAAATCGCGATGCCCTGCCGAGCCACGGCAACTAGTGCAGGAAGGATCACTTTGTCACTCAGAAACGGCAGAAAAGACGCGTGCCGACCCTTCACGGGCTGACGGAGCAACCGCAGCTCCGCGGCAACGTCCACGGTGAGACGGATGCGGGCCGCCCACACGCCCAGCGCCATCAACTCAGGGTCCGACGTGCCCTGCCAATGCTCCCCCGACTTTACCGACGCCAGCAACTCGTCCGCCATCGCCTGCTTCCTCGTATGCCTCGCCAGCAGCGCGGCCAGGAGCCTGCGGTCGCGCTCGACCGGTCCTTCGGCGTCGGGGGCCGCCCCGAGCACCGCGAGCGCGCCTTCGACGTCGCCCTGGGACCAGCGGACCCAGGCGTCGTAGACGACGAGAGGGCTCTGCGGGCCGCGCTCCGGGTGCTCGGCCAGGATGTCGGGCACGAGGCGGTCCAGGCCGCGGGCCAGCACGTCGCGGATGCGGGCGGCGGCGTTGCGCTCCCAGGCGGCCAGGTTCGCCGCGATGCCGACGGGGCCGGCGAGCCGCTCGACCAGCCAGGCGCGGGCCGCCGGTGGGAGGTCGTCGGCGGCGTGTGCCAGCAGCGGGGCGACCTCTTCCCGCCACACCGCCGCGGCGGCCGGCACGTCGTCGAGGCGCAGGCGGTGGTACACCAGCTCGGCGAGGGTGCCGTCGGTGGGCGGGCGGCCGGCGTACCAGGCGGCGGCGCGGGCGTCGATCTCGCGGACCCGGTCGGCGTCGTCGCGGGCGAGCAGCGCCAGGGTGGCGGCGCGGACCTCCGGCCGCAGGCGCAGCACGTCCGGGCCGCTCTCCAGCAGCAGGTCCGGCGTGTCGTGCCCGTCCGGCGCGACCAGCGCCAGCTCGTGCGCCAGGCGGCGGAACACGGCCGTGGCGTCGGCCCCGGCGGGGCGGCTGTCGTGCAGGACGGCCCCGATGATGTCCGGGGTCACCCGGCGCAGGACGAGGGCGTCGCGGGCCAGCGGCTGCAGCTCCGCGTCGACCACCCGGTCCAGGATCCGGCGGTAGAGGAAGCCTTCGACCAGGTGCTTCGGTAGGTCCTCGACGCTGCCGCCGGCGGCGAGGAGGCGCTCGGCGAGCTGCAGGACCAGCGGCACGCCGTGGGCGGCGGTGAGGACCCGGGTGAGGACGCCGGGATCGGTGACGCCGTGCCGCGCCAGCCACTCGGTGGCCACCGTGTCGTCGAGGCCCTCCAGCGCGAGCCGCCGCGCCGGCCGGTCCCGCAGCGCCAGCGCGTGCACCGGGGCCCGGCCGACGACGAGGACCCGCAGCCGCGGCGCCTGGCCGAGCACCCGGTCCAGCAGCCGCCACACCTCGCTGTGCCGCTCGGCGTGCTGGGCGATCTCGAAGCCGTCCAGGACGAGCAGCGGCGGCGGGCCGCCGGCGGTGGCCCGGGCCAGCTCGGCGCCGAACGGGCCGGGACCCGGCACCCCGGCCAGGTCGGGTCCGGTGTCGGCCTGGGTCGACAGCTGCTCGGCCAGGACGCTCAGCATCGACTCGGCGTCGTCGGGGGCGAGGTCGGCGCGGTCGAAGTCGAGCCAGAGGATCACCGTGTCGGCCGGCAGGTCGCCGGCGAACCGGGCGGCCAGGCAGGACTTGCCGATGCCGCCGATGCCGGTGACCGTCATCGGCGGCGGGTCGTCCTCGCCGTACCAGCCGGTGAGGGCGCGCAGCTCGGCCTGGCGGCCCCAGAAGTGGGGGCGGGTCAGCGCGGCGAGCCGGCCGCGCAGCCGGCGGCGTTCGAGCTGCCGGCTGACCGTCGCGGCGCTCGGCAGGCCCGGCACGGTGCCGGCGAACCAGCGCACCGCCTGCAGCCACAGCGGCAGGGCGTCCTCGGCGACCTCGTCGACGGCGAACGGCGGCCCGGCCAGGATCCGGTCGATGACCCGCTGCCGGGGGTCGTCGACGGGGTCCGCGCCGCGCGCGGCGCGCAGCGCGTCGAGGGAGCCGGCGCCGGCGAGGATGCGCTGCCGGTCGGCGCCGCGCAGCACCCAGCGGTCCGCCGCCGGGTCGCCGACCAGTGGCCGGACCGCGTCGCTGTCGGCGGGGTCGAGACGGGCCGGGTCGATGCTCCAGCGCACGGCGCACCACAGCTGCCCGCCCGGCCGGGCGCCCGGCGGCAGGCCGGCGCCGGCGTCGCGCAGCCGGGCCCGGACCGCGGCCCAGTCGACCAGGTCGTGGTACTCGACGATCTCGTGCCAGCACCGGGAGTCCTGCAGCACGTCGAGGATCCCGCCGATGGTGACGCCGGCGTTGACGGCGGCGGTGACCGACCTGACGGTGCCGATGGCCATGCCGACGACGTGCCCCCGCATGGACAGCACCGGCGCGCCGGCGGAGCCCGGTCCGGTGTCGGCGTCGTGGACCAGCTGCGGCGCGGTGGCCTCGGCCAGCCGCCCGAACGAGACCTGCGCGGCCCGCCCACTCTCCGGGCGGTGGACCAGGAGGACCGGCTCGCCGGCGCTGCGGGTGCGGGCCGCCAGCGGCAGCCCCATCCCGGGCGCGAACCGGCGCAGCCGCAGCAGCGCGACGTCGCGCCAGTCCGGGAACTGCACGGAGCGGGCCAGCGGTCCGGCGACATGGACGACGTCGGCCGGCACGACGTCGTCGCCGACGTGGCACTCGACGTCCACGTTGCCGCCGACCAGGTGTCCGGTGGTCACGACCAGGTCGTCGGTGATGAGCCAGCCGGTGCTGGAGGAGCGCGTCACGTCGGTCTCGACGGTGACCAGCACGACCGACCGGGCGGCCCGTTCCAGCGCGGCGGCGAAGGCGGTCACCGGCACGTACGCGCGGGGTGGCATCAGGTCCATCCGTGCTCCCCGTCGGCCTCGAGGCTGGCGACCAGCAGGTCGTGCAGGTGCGGCAGGCGGCCGGCGTCGCCGGCGCGGGCGCCGTCCGGGCCGTCGACGGTGCCGAGGATGCCGGCGGCGACGTCGGCGACGCTCTCCTCGACCGCGGTCCGGCCGCGCTGGGCGGACCACGTGGTGAGCAGCTCGACGACGTGCTCGACGGTGATGTCGGCGCGGGCGGTGCGGTCCTCGGCCCACAGGTCGCGGTGCCACCGGCTCGGCACGGCGCCTTCCGGGTAGTCGATGAGCATCAGCCGGAACCAGTCCTTGTACACGCCGCTGACCAGGTGCAGCGCGAACTGTTCGAAGAACGCGCGGATCTGCGGGTCCAGCAGCGGCGCGCCGTCCTCGGCCACGCCGAGGTCGTCGACGGCGATCCACAGCGCGCAGCCGTTGCGCTCGGCGATCGCGCGCAGCTTGCCGCAGGCCGCCTTGTACCAGCCGTGCTCGGTGGACTCGGCCGGCGGGATCTCGGCGGTGGCGCTGTACGCGCCGAACAGCTCGACCAGCACGTCGTCGACGGTGGCGACCAGCCCGTCGCAGAGGTAGACGGACTTGGCGCCGGCGTCGCGGGCCGCGGACTCGAACAGGTGCCGGCCGTGGCTCTTGCCGCTCTGCGGCTCACCGCGCACGACGAGCACCTTGAGCGGGTTGCCGGCCGGGGCGAGGCGGCGGATGTACCGGCGCAGCTGCGCCCGGTCCAGCATCACCAGACCGGGGACGCCCGGCAGCACGGCCAGGTCGACCGCGGCGCGGGACTGCCGCACCGCCTCGAGCACCGCGAGCGACCGCTCGTGCCGACCGAAGTCGCCGTTGTCGAGCAGCTGCTGGTGCAGCGTGCGCAGCAGGCCGAGCTTGGCGCACCGGTCCAGCGCCTCCTGCCACACGTGCGCCGGTGCCCCGGTGGGCAGCGGCGGCAGGTCGGCCGACACCTGCTTGTACACCAGCTCGATGTCGGCCTGCTTGTCGAACCGCTGGTACAGCAGCTTGTGGAAGGCCCGCCCCTCGCTGCGGTGCCAGGGGTAGGCGGCGCCGTCGAAGAAGGGGTGGGTCATCGCGGGCAGGTCCCGACCGGGACGATCTCCACGGCGTCGCGCAGCGGGCGGCCACCGACGGTGAGCTGCCCGCCGACCCGGGCCGGGGCGCCGCAGACGGCGCCGTCGGGGAACCGGACGAGGACCTTCGACGGGTCCGGCGCGGCGGCCGGCGCCCACAGCACGAGCACCGAACCGGCGACGACGAGCGCTCCGGTGGCGGCGGCGAGCCACCGGCCGGTCCGCAGCAGCGCCCGGGCCTCGGCGGCGAGGCGCGCCTCACGGTTCATGAGCGTCCGGCCGCTGGGGAAGGCCAGGTCGTCCAGGCGCAGCCCGCCCGACGCGCGGGCCAGCCAGGTGACGGCGGCGACCGCGGTCGCGGCGGCGACGGTGGTGAGGACCTTCGCGACGGTGCCGTACGGCGCGGCGAGCTTGTCGATCGTGGTCAGCCCGCCGGCGAACGCTACGGTGCCGAACACGCCGAGCACCCCGGTCATCAGCGCGGACCAGCGGCGGGCCGCCGCCTGCACCGTGCTGAGCTGGCCGCGGCGCAGCTCGTCGAGCCGGGCCTCGTAGTGGGCGGCCTCGTCGGCGAAGGTCGTCATGTCAGGCTCCGGGCGCCGGGACGGTGATGTACAGGCCGTGGCCGGCGCCGCAGCCGCGGTGCCCCGGCCGGTGCTCGACGTCGCAGGCGCACGCCATCATCAGCTCGACGAGCGTCGAGGCCTCGACCGCGGCGTCGGACACGACGACGCCGCTGACGAGCTTCGAGGTCTGGTCGCCGCAGCGCGGGCACTCGCCGTGCAGGTCCCAGCGGGTGAAGTCGTCGCGGCGCGTCCAGCGCAGCCGCGGGCGGGCCGGGTCGTGCTCGGCCATCGCCTCGCGGACCTGCTCCTGCCACCGTTGCAGGGACGGCAGGGGGCCGAGCCCGCCGCTGGTCATCGTTGCGCCTCCCCATAGCCGACGCTCCATACCGTAGGCGTCCGCTCACGTCCCGCCAACCGCGTCGCGCCGGTTCGGACCGGTCGGTGTAACCGGGCTCGGCCGTACCGGCGACCGCACGGGCATCAACGGTCGGTTGCGGGCAGCGAGCCCAGTGGATATGGCGCCGGCTCAGCGGCGGCGGGGCGAGCGGAGCAGGGGGCGGGCGACGCCGAAGATGAGCAGCAGCGCCAGCAGCAGCGACCCGCCGCCGACGAGCGCGGCACGGACCGCCGGGGTGCCCTTCCGCGCGGGCGGCCGGGCGGCGGCGGCCGTCGGCGGGGCCGGCTGCGGGGCCGCCGTGGCGGTGGTGACCGGGCCGAGCGGGTCGGCGGTGACCGGCGGCACCGTAGCGGTCAGCGCCGCGTACGGGTCGACGAGCCCGTGGCCGAACGCGTCGTCGCGGCCCGCCGTGCCCTTGTCGCGGGCCGTGGCCAGCAGGCGGTGCAGGACGTTGGCGGCGTCCAGCCGGGGGTACTTCGACCAGATCAGCGCCAGGACGCCGGAGACGATGGCCGCGGCGCCGCTGGTGCCGGAGCCGACCGCGAACCCCGAGGAGTAGCGGGCCTTCGGGGCGGCGCCGATGATGTCCTCGGCCGGGGCGGCGATGTCGACGGTCGGGTCGGCGATCGAGCCGTCCCAGAGCCCGCCGGCGCGGGTGGTGCCGGCGACGGTGACGACGCCCGGGTACCGTCCCGGCAGCGGCACGTGGTCGTCGCCCTGCGGGCGGTTGCCGCCGGCGGCCACGACGATCGCGCCCTTGGCCCTCGCGTAGCCGATGGCGTCGAGCTCGGGCTGCTTGAGCGCGTCGTCGGCGAGGGTGAACGACATGTTGATGATCTTCGCACCGTGATCGGCCGCGTAGCGGATCGGCTCGGCGAGGGTGCCGCTGGTGGCGGCGCCGGCGGCCGTCCGCTTGCCGATCGGGATGGCGACCGGGAGGATGCTGGCCCTCGGGGCGATGCCGAGCACGCGGTTGGGGCCGTCGCCGCCGCGACCGGCGAGGACCGTGGCCATCTGGGTGCCGTGGCCGTCGGGGTCGTCCCAGCCCTTCTCGCTGGCGACGCCGTTGGTGCCGGTGCCGGCCAGCAGGGCGCCGGCCAGGTCGGGCTGGGTGCCGTCGACGCCGGTGTCCAGGACCGCGACGACGACGCCGTCACCCTTGGCGACCTGCTGCGCCTTCGCCACGCCGAGCGCGCCGAGCCACCACTGCTGCTCGCGGACGGTCTCGGCGTGCGCGGGCGCCGGGACCGGCAGCGCCACCGCACCACCGAGCAGCAGGGCCGCCACGGCGGCGCGCATCCTCACGCCCGCGACCGTATCGAAGCGGGGCGGCCGCCCGCCCGCCGGGCTGCGAGATCCCGGCGGGCGGGCTACCGTCCCGGGGCGCCGGCCGGGGTCAGGACCACCACCACTTCTGGTTCGGACCGCCGTGGCAGTCGTACTGGCCGACGGGCGCGAAGTCCGCGGTGCTGGAGTACGCGACCTCGAGGCACTTGCCGCTGTTGCGGTTGACGATCGAGCCGTTGCTCAGGAAGTACCACTTCTGGTTCGCCCCGCCGTGGCAGTCGTACTGGCCGGCCGGCGCGAAGTTGGCGGTGCTGGAGTACTGGATCTCCAGGCACTTGCCGCTGTTGACGTTCACCATCATGCCGGTGTTGGTGTCGTAGTTCCATTGCTCGACCGGCCCGCCGTAGCACCAGTACTGCCCGGCGCGGGCGAAGTTCGCGGTGGCGCCGTAGCTGATCTCCAGGCACTTGCCGCTGTTCTGGTTCTGGAACAGCTTGAAGTAGCCGACGGCCGCCGCGGCGGGCGCCGCCGTGGCCACCAGCGCCGCGGCCGCCACGATGAGCGCGCCGAGCGCGGCCAGAAGCCTTCGTCCTGTCATCACGTCCCCTTGTCCGTTGTCACTGCGTGTGCTGACAGGCACACAGTGAGCGGTTCAGGTTGCGGGTGCCACGGTCGGTCCGGTTCGCGACACGGCGGCCACCCTCGCGGTGACGGGGTTCAGACAGCCAGGGTGGCCGGGGACTCCGCGTCCGGGACCAGCAGCCGTGGGGCGCCCGTGCCGTCGGCGGGGACCGCCCACACGTCGGGGCGGCCGTCGTCCCGGCGCAGCGTGTACGCCAGGGTCGAGCCGTCCAGCCAGGCCGCCTGGTCGTCGACGCTCGCCTGCTCCGCGGTCGCGGTGACGCGCAGGCTCGCCAGGTCCAGCACCGACAGCCGCCAGCCCTTCGTCGGGTCCGCGTCGACCGCCCGCTTGAACGCGATCCGGGTGCCGTCCGGCGACAGCGACGGGCACTCGACGTTGTCCGTGACGGTCTCAACGGTGCGGGCCGCGAGGTCGCCGCGGACCAGGAACCGGCGGCCCGTGGTCGACATCGTGGCGTAGAACCGGTTGTCGTCGGCGGCGAAGGTGACGCCCCAGAAGTTCACGTCGGCGTTGCGGTAGGCACGGCCGTCCCGGACGACCGTGAAGTCCTCGAGCGTCTGCACGACGGCACCGGAGCGGGTGTCGATGATGCCGGTCCGGGTGGAGAAGCCACTGCTGGTGTACGAGTCGCCGCCGACGAACACGGTCCAGGCGACCAGGTGGCCCGACGGCGACACCCGGGCCCGGTTCGGCAGGCCCGGCACGGCGACGGCCTGGCGGGGTCTGAGGTCGGCGTCGAGCACCACGACCTCGTACGCCCACGCCGTCTGCGGCCGCAGGCAGATCCCGGTGCCGGCGGCCGCGTACGCCCGCACACACTCCACAGTGGACACCACCCGCGGGCCGGCGGGGTCGGCGGCGGACACGGACGCCAGGTGCCGGTCGGTGACGGTGAGCAGCCGCGGTCCCGGGCTCAGGGTCAGCGTGCCGGCGCCCGCCCCGGCCGCGGCGGGCGCGGGCTCGGCGCGGTCGGCCGCGAGGGTCGTGTACCCGGCCGCGGCGCCGGCGAGCAGGACGGCGGCGGCGGCGAGGACGGCGGCGCGTACCCCGTTCGACATGGGCCTCATCGCAGCGATCCTCGTTTCCTCAGCAGCGCCGGGGTGGCGGCCACGACGACGGCGACGCCCAGCGCGGCGGCCAGGCCGGCGGTCCGCGGCCCCCACACCTGCCACGCGAGGCCGAACAGGACGGACGAGGCGAGGTACGCCAGCGCCTGCCCGGTCTGGATCAGCGCGATCCCGGTGGTGCGCAGCCGCGCCGGCAGCACCGGGCCGGCGAGCGCGACGAGCACCCCGTCGGTGGCGGCGTAGAACAGGCCGTGCAGCGCGAGCGTGAGCACCAGCAGCGGCCAGCCGCCGAGCGGGCCGAACGGCAGGCAGTACACCAGGCCCAGGGCGGCGTAGCCGCCGAGGACCACCGGCAGCCGCCCGACCCGGTCGGCGAGGGCCCCGAGCGGGGCGGCCAGCAGCAGGTACGCCAGGCTGGTGCCGACCGCCAGCAGCGGGAACCACACGAGGCCGAGGTCCTCGCGGCGCTGCAGCATGAGGTACACGAAGCCGTCGCCGATCGTGGCGAGCCCGAGCAGGACGGCCGCCGCGGCCAGCCGGCGCACCGGCGCGGCCCGCAGCAGGCCGAACGCCTCGGCCGCGGTCACCTTCGGCGCGCCGGGCGGCGCCACGGTGTCCGGCGCGCCGGCCGGTCGTTCGCGGACGAACAGCACCAGCACGACGAGGGCGAGCACGGCGACGCAGAAGCTGCTGACGAACACCGCGTCGTAGGACTCCCCCGACGCGGCCAGGACGGCCAGCGCGACGAGCGGGCCGAGAAACGCGCCGGTCGCGTCCATCGCGCGGTGCACGCCGAACGCCCGGCCCAGCGCCTCGGGCGGCGACGAGGCGGTGATGAGCGCGTCACGGGGCGCGGTGCGCACGCCCTTGCCGAGCCGGTCGACCGCGACGACGGCGGTGATCGCCGGCACCGACCGGCCGGCCAGCAGCAGGCCGAGCTTGGCGGCGGCGGACAGCGCGTAGCCGAACCCGGCGACGGGCTTGCGGGCCCGGGTGCGGTCGGCGACGAACCCGCCGGCGAGCCGCAGCACCGCCGTCGCGCCGGTGTGCACGCCGTCGATCACGCCGTACGCGAGCGGGCTGACGTGCAGGCCCAGCACCAGGTACAGGGGCAGCACCGCGGTGACCATCTCCGCGGACACGTCGGTGATGAGGCTGACCGCGCCGAGCGCGACGACGTTGCCGCTGACGAGCGCGAGCCGGCGGCGGCGCGGGCCGGCCGGCGCGGCGGTGACCGGACTTGCCACGGTCGACAGGTACACCCGGCATCCCTTCCTGCGGTGACGGTCCGCCATCGTCCGACGGCACCGCGGCACCGGGCAACGCACCGCGGACGGCGGGCCGGCGTGCAGTTCGTGAACAGCACCTGACATCGAATGATTTCGTTGCGCGTTCACCTGCCGGCACCGCGCCGGCCCATCGACGTCCCTACGTTCCTTGGGCTCCCGCACACGCCCAGAGAAGGGTTTCTGGATGGGCATCCGTCTCACCCGCCCCCCGCTGACGATGGGGACGGCCGCGGTGCTGGTCGCCGCCACCGCCACCGTCGTCGTGGCCGCCGCGGCTCCCGCGTCGGCCGCCACGCAGACGTTCACCCCCGTCGCCGACACGTACGTCCAGAGCGACACCACGTCCACCAACTACGGCACCGCGACGCAGATCGTCGTGGACAACTCGCCGGTGCGCCGCATGTTCCTGCGGTTCGCGGTCTCCGGCGTCAGCGGCACGGTCACCGCCGCGAAGCTGCGGCTGCGCGCCATCAGCGGCAACGACGGCAGCGCCAACGGCGGCACGTTCAAGGCCATGAGCAACACCTCGTGGTCGGAGACCGGCACCACGTGGAGCAACCAGCCGGCGATCGACGGGGCGACCCTCGGCACGCTCGGCTCGGTCAGCCGCGACGGCTGGTACGAGATCGACGTCACCGGCTTCGTGACCGGCAACGGCACGTTCAGCATCGGCGCCAGCTCCACCAGCACCGACGGCGCCTACTACGACTCGCGGGAGAGCGGCGCGGACGCCCCGCAGCTCGTGCTCACCACCGGCACCACGACCCCACCGACGGGCGACCCCGTCTTCGTCGGCGCCGGCGACATCGCGAACTCCGGCTCCGGTGACAGCGCGACCGCGGCGCTGCTGGACACCATCCCGGGCACCGTCTACACGCTCGGCGACAACGTGTACGACAACGGCACCGCCGGCGAGTTCAGCTCGTACTACGACCCGACGTGGGGCCGGCACAAGGCGCGCACCCGCCCCTCGCCCGGCAACCACGACTACAACACCTCGGGCGCGACGGGCTACTACGGCTACTTCGGCTCGCTCGCCGGGCCGTCGGGCCGCGGGTACTACTCGTTCGACCTCGGCAACTGGCACATCGTGTCGCTGAACTCGAACATCAGCATGTCCGCCGGCTCGGCGCAGGAGCAGTGGCTGCGCGCGGACCTGGCGGCCAGCACCAAGCCGTGCACCCTGGCCTACTGGCACCACCCGCTGTTCACGTCCAGCTCCAACCACGCGCCGTCGACCTCGACCCGCCCGCTCTACCAGGCGCTGTACGACTACGACGCCGACGTCGTGCTGTGGGGTCACAACCACGTCTACGAGCGTTTCGCCCCGATGAACCCCAGCGGCGCCCTCGACACCGCCCGCGGCCTGCGCACCTGGGTCGCCGGCATGGGCGGCGCGAGCCACTACGCCTTCGGCACCATCCAGCCCAACAGCGAGGCCCGCAACAGCTCCGCCTACGGCGTGCTGAAGTTCACCCTGCACGCGACCACGTACGACTGGCAGTTCGTGCCCGTCGCCGGCCAGTCCTACAGCGACACCGGCACCGGCACCTGCCACTGACGCCGGGCACCCGCACGACGACCCGCGCCGCTCACCCCGGCGCGGGTCCCCGGACGGCACATGACGTCCGGCGGCGGGGTCTGGCCGGCCGGCACTGCCGGCGCGCCGCCGCCGGACCATACGGTCCCGGCATGGAACTCACGTGGTTGCAACGGTTCGGCGCCGCCAGCGGCGTCCTGCTCGCACTGTCGATCGGCGTACCGGGCGCGGTCGAGGCGTTCACCGGCGAGACGTCGGCGACGAGCCTGGTCCTCGGGCTCGGGGTCACGTTCAGCGCCCCGGCGGTCACCGCCCTCTACCTGCACCACCGGGCCACCGCCGGCCGGTTCGGGGCGGTCGCCTACGCGGTGCACCTGCTCGGGCTCGGCCTGTTCACCGGGGTCGCGTTCGCGCTGAACACGGTGCTGTTCTACCTGGACGAGCCCACGGTGGACGCGCTGCGGGCCGGGCCGACCGGCTCGGTGCTGCTGGTCAGCGCCGCGGTGTTCGTCACCGGCACGGTCCTGTTCGGCGTGTCGATGGTGCGCTCCGGCGGCTTCCCGAAGCTGCCCGCCGCCGGGTACGGCGTGGCGCTGACCCTGCTCGCGGTCCTCGCGCCGCTGCCGGACAGCCCGCTCACCAGCGTCGTGCACGTCGTGGCCGCACTGTCGGTCGGGTGGCTGTCGCTGTCGGTGCTGCCGGCCCGCCGCGCGGTCGCGCACGAGCCGGCCGCGGCTGCGTAACCTGGTCGGCATGGTAGCTGCGCCGCGTCCGGTGTCGTGGCTGCCGTACGTGATGTACGGCGCCGTCCTCCTCGCGGGCCTGCACGACCAGGCCCGCGGGCACGGCGGCATCGCGCGGGCCGCCGCGCTCGCCGCCGCGGTCGGGGCGCTCGCCGCCCTGGAGCCGCTGCAGCGCCGGGGCGGCGCCCCGCCGGCGGTGCTGCTCGCCGCGCGGACGGCGCTGTGCGTGCTGGTCGCGGCGCTGGACGGGTCGGGCCTGTCCAACCTGCTGTTCCTGCTCGTGCCGTTCACCGCGTACTTCGCCTACGGCCGGCGGGTCGCGGTGACCCTCGCGGTGGCGCTGGTCGCGGTGCCCGCCGGCTGGGCGACGATCGTCGAGCCGCGCTGGTACCGCGACGGCGAGCACCTCACGGACGTGCTCATGCTCGGCGTCGGCATGGCCCTCGCCGTGGCCATGGCGTCGGCGGCGGTCGGCGAGCGCGACTCGCGGGCCCGGCTGCGGCTGGCCCTCGCCGAGGTCGCGGAGCTGTCCGCGGCGGCCGAGCGCGGTCGCGTCGCCCGGGACCTGCACGACAGCCTCGGGCACCACCTGACCGCCGTCAGCATCCAGCTGGAGAAGGCGACCGCGTTCCGGGACCTCGACGCGGCCGCGGCGGAGCAGGCCGTCCGCGACGCGCGGTCGGCCGCGGCGCGCGCCCTGGACGAGGTCCGCGGCGCCGTGCGGACCCTCGCGCAGCCGTTCTCGCTGTCGGGGGCGCTCGCCGAGCTGGCCGACGGCGGCGGGCCGTGCACCGTCGACGTGGAGGTGCTCGGCGACGAGCGGGAGCTGCCGGTGGCGGCGCGGGTCGCGCTGTTCCGGGCGGCGCAGGAGGGCGTCACGAACGCCCGCCGCCACGCCGGCGCCGCCCGGGTCACGGTCCGCGCCACGATCGGCGACGACGCCGCGCGGCTGGTCGTCGCCGACGACGGGCACGGGTTCGCCGAGGGGGCCACCGACGGGTTCGGGCTGCGCGGCATGCGGGAGCGGGTGGCCGCGGTCGGCGGCAGCGTCGACGTGACCGGCACGTCCGGGGTCACGCTCACCGTGACCGTGCCACGGCGGGCGGCATGACCGGCCAGCGAAGCGTCTCGGGCCGGTCATCAGGGGCGCAGTGTCGGGTCATGCGCCCGGAACGGAGTGAGGACGCATGACCGGCCAGCGAAGCGTCTCGGGCCGGTCATCAGGGGCGCAGTGTTGGGTCATGCGCCCGGAACGGAGTGAGGACGCATGACCCGACCGGCCGGCCCGCCCGGCGGCACCGTGCGGGTCCTGGTCGTCGACGACCAGCAGCTGGTCCGCGACGGCATCGCGTCGCTGCTGGGCATCCAGCCGGGGATCGAGGTCGTCGGCACCGCCGCCGACGGCGCCGAGGCCGTCGCGTTGGCCCTGCAGACGGCGCCGGACGTGGTGCTGATGGACGTGCGCATGCCCGGCACGGACGGTGTCGCGGCCACCGAGGCGCTGCGCCGCGACCTGCCCGCGTGCCGGGTGGTCATGCTCACCACCTTCGACGACGACGAGTACGTGACCCGGGCGCTGCGCGCCGGCGCGAGCGGCTACCTGCTCAAGGACCTCGGCGCGGCCGACCTCGCCGCCGCGGTGCGGCTCACCCACGCGGGCGTGGCGCAGCTCGCCGCCGGGGTCGCCGCCCGGCTTGCCGGGGCCGCCCGGCCACCGGCCGCGGCGGCCGGCGCGCTGACCGGTCGCGAGGTGGAGATCCTGCGGCTGGTCGCGAAGGGTGCGACGAACCGGGAGATCGGCCGGGCCCTGTTCGTCAGCGAGGGCACCGTGAAGAACCACGTGTCGCGGGTGCTGAGCCGCCTGGGGCTGCGCGACCGGACCCAGGCGGCGATCTACGCCCGCGAGCACGGCATGCTGACCGACTGACCGGCCGGCGCGCCCCCTCGACGCGCCGGCCGGGCGCCGGTGTGCCGGTTCAGTCGCCGGCGGGCATGCCCCGCACGTAGACGGCGCGGATGCGGTGCAGCGCCGCGGGGTCCTGCAGCGGGTCGCCGTCGACGGCGAGGATGTCGGCGTCGTACCCCGCCGCCAGGCGGCCCTTGCGGTGCCCGAGCCCGCAGCTCTCGGCGGCCACGGACGTCGCGGCCCGCAGCGCCACCGCCGGCGTCATGCCGACCTGGCCGAGCTGCGCGACGGCCCACCGCAGCACGTCCGGCGGCTTGATCGGGGCGATCCCCGCGTCGGTGCCCGCGGTCATGACCGCGCCGGCCTCGTACAGGCGGCGCAGTGCGGCGATCATGAGCGGCATCCGGGACAGGATGCCCGGCGGCAGGACCGCCCCTGGCACGGGCCTGATCCCGATCGTCAGCCCGAGTGCCACCCGCCGGGACACGATCGCGGCGAGCACCGCGTCGGGGACCGGGTCGACGCCGTCGGCCGTCATGAACGAGACGTGCTCCAGGCCGTCGACGCCGGCGGCCAGGGCGTCGACGATGGCGCCGGTGCCGTGCGCGTGCGCGGTGACCGGCAGGCCGAGGCGGTGCGCCTCGTCGACGGCGGCGCGCAGCTCGGCGGGGCCGAACTGGGACACCTCCGGGCGGCTGCCCGGGGTGAGGTTCCCGCCGCTCGCCATGATCTTGATGATGTCGACGCCCCGCTCGGCGCGTTCCCGCACGGCGGCACGGACCCCGTCGGCGGTGCCGGCGGCGCCACCGAGGTAGTGGCAGTGCCCGCCGGGCGTGGTGATCGGCGGGCCGGCCGCGACGACGGTCGGCAGCGACGGGTCGGCCGCCGCCGCGTCGCGCACCCGCAGCGACAGGTAGCCGCGGTCGCCGAGGTCCCGCACGGTGGTGACGCCGCCGCGGGCGGCCTGCCTGGCGGCGGCCGTCATCGCCGCGAGCGCCGCGGCGTCGTCGCGGGCGGCGAGGCCGCCGACCGGGTCGGTGGAGGCGTCGAACGCCAGGTGCACGTGGGTGTCGATGAGCCCCGGCAGGAGGGTGGCGGTGCCGAGGTCCACGACTGTCGCGCCGTCGGGGACGGGCAGCGCGCTGCCGACGGCGGTGATCGTGCCGCCGTCGATGACGACGACGGGGTCGGGCATCAGGGTACCGGCGGTGCCGTCGAACAGCCGGCCCGCGCGCAGGACAGTGGTCACGTCACTGAGCGTGCGCTCCCGGGGCGCGGCGGGGCATCGGTAGCACCACTGAGATCTGGCACCGAATCGGCCCGGGCCAGCAGCGCCCGGCGCTCCTCGTCGCTGAACGCGGCCGCCGCGGCCTGCCGGAACAGCTCTGCGGCGCGGTCGCGGTCGCCGAGCCGCCCGGTGAGCTCGGCCTCGACCGCGAGGGCGTGCGGGTACCCGTCGAGGGCGCCGCCCGCCCGGGCCGCGGCGAGCAGGTCCAGCCCGCGCCGCGGCCCGGACGCGTAGCCGTGCGCGACGGCCCGGTTCAGCTCGATCACCGGCGACGGCTGCAGCGCGGCGAGCCGGTCGTAGCAGGCGGCGATCGTCGCCCAGTCGGTGTCCCGCGCCGACGCGGCGGTGGCGTGGCACGCCGCGATGCGGGCCTGCAGCGCGTACGGGCCGTCGGGCGGGCCGGTGCGGGCCAGGATCGCCGCGCCCTCGGCGATGGCCGCGTGGTCCCAGCGGGCACGGTCCTGCCGGTCGAGGGTGAGCAGGTCCCCGGCGGCGTCGCGGCGGGCGTCGCGGCGCGAGTGCTGGAACAGGAAGAGCGCCAGCAGCGCCGCCACCTCCGGCTGGTCCGGCATGAGCCGCCGCACCAGCCTGACCAGGCGGATCGCCTCCTCGGCGAAGGCGGGCTCCCCGGCGGCGTTGTAGCCCTGCGTGAACAGCAGGTACAGCACGGCCAGGACGCCGGGGAGGCGTTCGGTGAGCGCCCGGCCGGTCGGCACCCGGTACGGGATGCCGGCCGCCGCGATCTTCGCCTTGGCCCGGGTGAGGCGCCGGGTCATCGCCGACTCCGTGACCAGGAACGCCCTGGCGATGTCGCCGGTCGGCACCGCGCAGATGGTGCGCAGCGTCAGGGCGACCCGCGCCTCGAGCGGCAGCGCCGGATGGCAGCAGGTGAAGATCAGCCGCAGCCGGTCGTCGAGCGCGCCCGGTGCCTGCTCCGGCTCGGCCGACGTCAGCGTCAGCACGGCGAGTTCGTGCAGCTTGCGCCGCTCGACCGTCGCGCGGCGCAGCACGTCGACGGCGCGGTTGCGGGCGACCGTCATCAGCCACCCGCCGGGGTTGCCGGGCACGCCGTCGCCGGGCCACCGCTCCAGCGCCGCCGCGAGCGCCTCCTGCGCGCAGTCCTCGGCGAGGGTCCAGTCGCCGGTGACGCGGATCAGGGTCGCGACGATCCTCGGGTAGGCCTCGGCGGCCGCGACGGCCGCAGCCGTCGCGGCCTGTTCGCCGTCAGGCGCCATACGCGAACGGGCGCAGCTCCAGGCGGCCCCCTCTGGCCATCGGGTGGGCCCGCGCGACCTCGATCGCCTCGTCGAGGTCGGCGCAGTCCAGGATGTCGTAGCCGACGATCACCTCTTTGGTCTCGGTGAACGGGCCGTCGGAGACCAGCAGCTCACCGTTGCGGACCCGGACGGTCGTCGCCGCCGACGTCGGCGCCAGCTGGTCGCCGCGGACCCGGCGGCCGGCGGCGTCGTGCTCCGACACCCACCGCTCGATGTCCGGCTCGGGCGCCGGGTCGGTGTCCGGCTCGCTGTCGGTGCAGACGAACATCATGTACTTCATGGCTTCGTATCCTCCGCTCGACGGGATCTCACGATAGTGACGATCACCGCCGCGCCGATCGGACACCCGCGCGGGAAAAGTTCAGGCGAGTTGGAAGCGGGACACGATCTGCTGCAGCTGCGTCGACATCCGGGCCAGGTCGTCGGCGGCGGTGCGGGTCTGCGCGACCCCCTCGTTGGTGACCTGGCTGGCCTGCGCGACCCCGCTGATGTTGCTGGCGATCTCGTTGGCGCTGGACGCCGCCCCGGCGACGTTGCGGGTCATCTCGCCGGTGGTGGCGCTCTGCTGTTCGACGGCGGCGGCGATCGTCGTGGCGTACTGGTTGGCCTCGTCGATGACGGCGGCGATCTGGGTGACCGCGGTGGCCGCCGCGGCCGCGTCCTGCTGGATCGCCTCGATGCGGGCGGAGATGTCACTGGTCGCCTTGGCGGTCTCCTGCGCCAGGTCCTTGACCTCGCCGGCGACGACCGCGAAGCCCTTGCCCGCGTCACCGGCCCGGGCCGCCTCGATGGTGGCGTTGAGCGCCAGCAGGTTCGTCTGCTCCGCGATGGCGGTGATGGTCTTCAGCACGTTGGTGATCTCGCCGCTGGAGTGGCCGAGCTTGCGGATCGTCTCCGTCGCCGCCTGGGCGGTCATGACCCCGCCGCCGGCGACGCGGGCGGCGTCGGCGGCGCTGCGGGCGATCTCCCCGATCGCCGCGCTCATCTCCTCGGTGCCGGCGGCGACCGTCTGGACGTTGCTGGACACCTCCTCGGCCGACTGCGACACCGCGGCCGCCTGGGTGCTGCCCTCCTCGGCGCTGGTCGCGATCTGGTTGCTGACCGCGGACAGCTCCTGCGCCGCGCCGGCCAGCGAGGCGCTGTTCGCCCCGACCGCCTGGATCGACTCGCGCAGCTGCGCCGTGGCGGTGTTCAGGGCCGACGCCATCGTGCCGAGCTCGTCGCGGCCGCGCACGTCGGCGGTGCGGGTCAGGTCGCCGGCGGCGATCCCGGCCACGACGTGCCCGACCCGCGACACGGCCCGGACGAGCTGGCCGGCGACGAGCAGCGCGAACAGCACCGCGAGGGCGAGACCGGCGCCCAGCAGCCCCCACGTCCAGCGCAGCGCGTTGCCGTACGCGTCGCGCACGTCGTCCCTGCGCCGCTGCGCGGCCTGCCGCTCCCCCTCCCCCATGCGCTCCACCAGGTCGAACGCCTTCGTCGCGAGCGGCGCGGTGACGTCGTCGCGGATCCGCTCCACCTCGGCCGTGTTCCCGGCCCGGCTCGCCGGCAGCAGCTGCCCGGTGATCGCGTCGCGGTACCGCACGAACGCGGCACCGAGCTCGTCCGCGGCGGCCGGGGTGCCGGTCATGCCCCGGTACGCGGCGAGGTCCTCGGCGAACGCGGCGGCGGCCTGGTCCACCCGCTGCTCGAAGGACGCCTTCTGCGCCGCCTCGCTGCTGATGGCGTGGTTGAGCGCGGCGACCCGGAGGGTCGAGATGTCGTCGCGGACCTCGCTGAGCCCGGCGACGGGCAGCAGCCCCCGCACGTACAGGGCCTCCGCCTCGGTCTTGAGCTCGTGCAGGCGCGCCGTCGCCACCCCGCTGCCGGCCAGCGCGACCACCCCCAGGATCGCCACTACCAGCAGCACCTTCGTGCGGACCGCCCGGTTGGCGAGCCAATCCTTCATCACCGATCACCCCGTGGGTCGCAGGACTTCCCACAGTGCAGATCGGTTGCGCGGCGGTGCGTATGAGGGAACCGTTTCGCCGGGTCAGCGCTGGGCACCACTACTGGTACGTGCCGGATCGACGGCACCTGACGGACCGACTGTGATTGGGGTTCGCGATGGGACTGAGCGACAAGATCGACAACCAGGCGGAAGAGGCCAAGGGCAAGGTCAAGGAGGGCGTGGGCCGGGCCACCGACGACGAGCAGCTGGAGGCCGAGGGCAAGGTCGATCAGGCCTCGGGCAACCTCAAGCAGGCCGGCGAGAAGGTCAAGGACGCGTTCAAGAGCTGATCGCCGCGAACACCTTGGACGCCGGCGCCCCGCGGGGCGCCGGCGTCCAGTCGTCCCAGTTCAGTCGTCCAGGATCAGGATCGCCTCGGTGAGCAGCCGGCGGGCCAGCACCAGCCGGTCGTCGCCGTCGAGGCCCGGCAGGTCGCCGACGCGGCGTGGCGCGCCGTCGAGCAGCGCCCGCACCGCCGCCGTGCACACCGCCGGCACCGTGGCGGTCCGGTCCGGCGCCTCGATCGAGACCCGGTCCGGGTCGGGGGTGCTGATCCGCACCGGCAGGCCCGGCCGCAGCCTGACCCGGTCGCCCGCGGACAGCCGGGCGAGAGCCGCGGCCTGCGCGACCGGCCGCATCGGCGCCGGCCGCGCGACGGAGGTGGTGGTGCGCCGCCACCGGTCGGCGACGTCGTGCGGCGCGAGCGTGTCGAGCCACTCGTGCAGGGCCTTGACGGTGTCGGCGAGCACCGGGGCGATCGACGAACCGTCACCGAGGTCGGTGCCCATCGGCAGCCCGGCCCGCAACGCCGGTTCCTCGGCGGCGAGGTCCAGCAGCGCCTCGACGACGCTGAGCCGGGTCGGTGCGCGCAGCCCGACCGTCAGGTGCAGCGACCAGTCGTCGAGCGCGCCGGCGGCGTGCAGCCAGCCGCGCGGCAGGTACAGCGTGTCGCCGGGCGCCAGCACCTCGTCGATGGTGGGCTCGCCGGCGGCGACGGCGGCGACCTCGTCGGCGCGGTGGCCCCACGGCTGGCGCTCGACCGGGTCGGTGACCACCGGCGGGTGGACCCGCCACCGTTTGGTGCCGGCGACCTGCAGCACGAAGACGGCGTGCGTGTCGTAGTGGGTGGCGAACCCCTGGTTGCCCGGCGGCGTCAGGTACGCGTTGATCTGCACGGGCACGCCCAGCTCCCGGCCGAGCCCGCCGGCCAGGTCGACCAGCGGCGGCCACAGCCGGTGCAGGCCCTGCAGCACCAGCGTCGCGCCGCCGGCGAGCAGCTCGAAGACCCGCTCGTCGCGGACCTGGTCACCGACCTCGGCCCCGGGTCCGGCGCCGCCGGTGTACCGCGACGCGGGGATCACCTTGCCCTGCTGCGCCATCCGCACGAACGGCGTGCGCAGCGCCCGCCGGCTCAGCAGCTCGTCGACGTCGTCGAGGTCGAGCAGGTCGGTGTAGTCGTCGACGCGGCGCGACAGCAGCGGCGCGCGGTCCCAGTTCCGCTCGGCGAACTCGCCGGCGGGCAGCGGGACACATCGCCGCAGCGCGGGCCGCGCGCCGCCGCTGCCGTCGGTCATTCGCTCGCGCCGCCGTCGGCCCCGCCGTCGGTGGCCTGGGCGTTGGCGCCGCCGTCGTTCGGGCCCTCGGCGAGGTCGTCCGCGCCGCCGTCGGCGCCGCCGTCCTCGCCCTCGATGTTGGCGCCACCGTCCGCGGTGCCCTCGTCCATCGTCGCGCCGCCGTCGGCGCCGCCGTCGTGCGCGGCGGGCACGGCACCGCCGTCGGCGGGTCCCTCGGGGCCGGGGCCGGGCGGGGTGGTGGTGATGTCGTCGTCGTTGAGCGCCATCGTTGAACTCCTCAGGTGATCGGTTGGAGTTCCCCGGTACCCCGCCCGCCGCGCGGTCAACCGGATCGACGCAACCGGGCGGTGTCCGCCGCCCGGCGGTGCGCGACCAGCAGGATCCGTTCCAGGTCCGCGGCGGTCCGCGGGCCGGGGTTGAGGACGCAGACCCAGCCCTGCCGGCCGTACGCGGGATGCGGCAGGAACTCGTCGAGCGCGGCGAAGTCGACCCCGTCGCGGTGCTGCTCCAGCTCCGCGGGCCCGTAGCCGAACAGGCGCTGGAACCACTCGCGGCCGGCGTGGACGTTGACCCGGAAGACGCCGGGGCGGTCCAGCCGCGACGCCTCGTCCCAGCCCGGGGTGTCCCGGCCGACGACGGTGGCGAACGGCATGCGCCGGTCGGGGCCGACGTAGAAGAACCGGTCGCCCCAGCTCGTCTCCGGCGCACCCGACTCCGGCGTGGCGAGCAGCAGCTCGACGCCGGGCAGCGCCACGATCCGCGCGGCGAGCGCCTCCGGGTCCGGCCCGTCGGGGGCGGCGGTGGGGACGTGCAGCACCGCGTCGCAGTCCTCGACGGTCGGCGCGTCGAGCGGGAAGTACCCCTGCTCGGCGGTGATGTCGGTGCGTGGCCTCCGCCCGCGCACGGTCCGCCGGAGCGTGGCGGCGGGCACGACGGCCGGCGCCGCCCCCGCGAGCGCCTCCTCGAACGTGCCCGGGGGCGGCGCGGCCAGGCCCAGGGCGGCGCTCGAGCCGAGGCTGCCGGCGAGGTACACGTACCGCTCGCCGAGCTGGGTGGCGACGACGGCGCCGGCGCTGGACCAGGTCAGGTCCATCCCCGCGAGGTGCCAGGTGCTCGGGTGCCGCTGCAGGTGGCGGTTGTGGGCGAAGACCAGCGTCGGGCCGCGGTGCCGCTCCGCGGCGCGGATGTCGAGCAGGTTGCGGGCCATGAGCGCGTCGCGGGTGCCGAGCAGCCGTGACGTGCGCAGCGCCGGCGGGATCCGGTCGGCGGCGCGCGCGTGGTACCGCAGCAGCCCGAGCGCGGTCGTGCCGTGCGCCTCGGCGTGCCGCCACGCCTGCGCCGAGGACGCCGCCACCAGCCGGGGCGCCTCGGCGTGCAGGGTGGTGAGCAGGTCGTCGGCGACGACGCGCAGCGTCACGGCCTCGGGCGTGGCGCCGACGGACACCGCCGGATCCGTCAGCGCGGCCTGGTCGCTCCAGCGGCGCTCGTCGCCGAGCAGCGCCCCGAGGTCGGTCCGGCCGTGCGCGAACCCGTCCGGCCCGAGGTGCGCGGTCAGGTAGTCGTGCAGGTGCCGCAGGTACGACCCGGGGCTGGGCGCCGACGTCATCTCCAGCGGGGTGTCGAAGCCGTGGAACGCCAGGCGGTCGCCGGGCGGTCGGCCGGCGTTGTGCCCACGCATCCAGGCGACGAGGTCGCGGTTGGCGGCGTGCCGCCCGAAGCCGTGGCTGAAGCCGGCGGCCATGACCGCGTCGAGGGTGCCGTCGCCGCCGCGGACATAGGCGTCGACGGCGAACGCGGCGACGCGGTCGGACTCGACGGCGACGGAACGGAAGCCGTCGTCGGAGAGCGCCTGGAACAGGGTGTTGCGCAGCGCCGCGAACGCGGGCTCACCGTGGGTCGGCTCACCGAGGGCGAGCAGCTCCGGCGGCGCCGGCAGCGCCCCGACCAGGGCCCGGAGCCCGGCGGCGACCGGTGCGGGAACGTCAGTCATGACCTCTACCGTATCGTTGCATCGCCCGTTGAAACTTTGACCGCGCACAGCACGGAAGGCCGCGATGAAGTCTCAAACCGCGTCACAGGTGACCTACCGCCCGGTGGACCTCGCCCGGGAGCACGGCCTGTCCACGCAGGCGGTCCGCAACTACGAGCGTGACGGGTGCCTGCCCGCGGCGGCGCGCACCGCGAGCGGTTACCGCGTCTACACCGCCGCCCACGCGCACGCGCTGCGGGCCTACGTCGCGCTGATCCCGGCGCACGGCTACGCGGCGGCCGGCGACGTGATGCGCGCCGCCAACGCCGGCGACCTGGACGCGGTGCTGCGCGCCGTCGACCGCGGCCACGCCCAGCTGCAGCGTGACCGGGAGACGCTCGACGCGGTCGAGGTCGCCGTCACCACGCTCGCGACCCCCGCCCCGCCCGCGGCCACTGCCCCGGCGGCCCATGCCCGGCCGGCCCGGCCGCTGACCGTCGGCGACGTCGCGCACCGGCTCGGCGTGACACCGGCGACGCTGCGCACCTGGGAGCGGGCCGGGATCCTCACGCCGCGCCGTGACCCGGTCAGCCACCACCGCCTGTACGACGCCGACGACGTCCGCGACGCCCAGCTGGCGCAGTTGCTCCGGCGCGGCGGCTACCTGCTGGGGCACATCGCCGAGGTCGTCGGGCACGTGCGCGCCACGGCCGGCCCCGCGCCGCTGGACGCGTCCCTGCGCGCCTGGCGGCAGGGGCTCGCCGCGCGGGGCCGGGCGATGCTGACCGCCGCCGGCCGGCTCGCGGACTACCTGCGGTTCCTCGACGGCGACGGGTAGCGCCCGCGGGCCGTGCCGTCGCCGGAACCCCGGTCAGGCCGCGGACTCGGCGCGCGGCATGGACAGGCGGACGGTGACGCCGTCGGCGGTGCTGGAGATGTGCAGGTCGCGGCAGAGCCTGCGGACCATCCACAGACCGCGGCCGTTGACCGCGTCGGGTGGCGGGAGCTCCTGCGGCAGGTCCGCGGGCAGGCCGGGGCCGTGGTCGCTGACCTCGACGCGGAGGCCGTCGTCGGTCTGCTCGATGACGATCCGGCCGCGGCCGCCGCCGTGGCGCACCGCGTTGGCGGCCAGCTCACTGACCGAGATCACGAGACAGTGGACGTTGGCCGCGGAGACCCCGGCGGCGTGCGCGGTCTGCTCGACGAGATCCCGGACGAGGCGCAGGCCGTCGGCGGTGAACTCCTTGGAGACGGCGCGGATGCGGTCACGTGTCATCCGTCACCGCACCCCTGAGCCTCGCCGTGTCCGACCATGCCGTCCCCCGCTGAGACTGTACCCATCGCGCGCGCCGCCCAACCGTGACGGCCGGGCCGAGGCGGTACCATCGGCGCGGACAAGATCCGGACCGGTCACGAGGGAGGCGGCATGACGGCGTCGTACACCACCGGCGGCCCCGGCCCGGACGGCACCACGCGCCTCGAGATCGCCGGCGACCTCGACCTGGCGACCCGCTCGGCGCTCGTCGGGCACGTCGACCGGCTGCTGGAGGACGCCGCCGTCACGGGCATCGTCATCGACGTGTCGGCGGTCGAGTTCATCGACTCCAGCTGCATCGGCGCCCTCGTCGGCTGCAAGCTCAACGCGCAGAAGGCCGGCCGGACCCTGCACGTGCGGGGCGCCCAGGGTCAGGTCGACGAGGCGTTCGAACTGACCGGCGTCAACGCGATCCTGTCCGGGCCGCCCGCGCCCTGAGGCGTGGCGGGCGGCGGCGTTGGGTAACGGCGGTGAATGCCTGACGCCGAGGAGCGCCCCGCACCCCTCATCCGCCCGCCCCGCCTGCTGACCGACGTGGACCGCACCGCGACCCGGCTGGAGCTGTTCTTCGATCTCGCGTACGTGCTGGTCATCGCCGAGCTCGCGGCGCGGCTGGCGAAGGATCTCACGGCCGAGGGCGTCGCGGTGTTCGCCGGGCTGTTCACGGTCGCCTGGTGGTCGTGGGTGACCACGACGCTGTACGCGAACCGCTTCGACACCAACGACGTGCTGTACCGGCTGGGCAAGCTCGCCGCGGCCGCCGCGGTGCTCGGCATGGCCGCCAGCGCCCCGGAGGCGACCCGCGGCACGGCCGTCGCGTTCACGCTGAGCTATCTGGCGACCCGGGTGGTGTTGTTCCTGCTGTACGCCCGCGCCTACCGCCACGTCGAAGAGGCGCGCGCGACGATCGGCATCTACCTGGCCGGCACCGGTGCCGGCGCGGCGTGCTGGCTGGCGTCGCTGGCGCTGCCGGCGCCGTGGAAGTTCGCGCTGTGGGGCTGCGGCATCCTTGTCGAGGCGCTCGGCCCGCCGGCCGCGACGAGGTTCGGCGGCAACGTGCCACTGCACCTGGAGCACCTGCCGGAGCGCTTCGGGCTGTTCGTGATCCTCGTCCTCGGCGAGTCCGTCGCCTCGGTCGTCCTCGGGGTGCACGACACGCACTGGGCGACCGCGCCGACGCTCGTCGCCGCGGTGTGCTTCGTCGCGGTGGCGGCGCTGTGGTGGAACTACTTCGATCTGGGCGGCGCCGCCGGCAAGCGGCACCTGGTGCGCAACGACGAGGACGACCAGGGTGACGCCACCGACGGCTACGTCTACGCGCACCTGCCGCTGACGCTGGGCCTGGCCGCCGGCGCGGTCGGCGCCGAGCAGCTGATCCTGCACCCGGACGGTGACGTCTCCACGCTCGGGCGGTGGATGCTGCCGGCCGGCGCGGCCCTGTTCCTGCTCGGCACCGCCGCGGTGATCGCCGGCACGGCGCGCAGCTGGCGGGCGGCGTGGCCGTGGCCGCTGGCGGCGGTGCCGTTCGTGGTGGCCGCGGGCGCCCCGACCGCGTGGCCGCCGGCGGCGACCGCCGGGCTGGTCGCCGCGGCCCTCCTCGCGGTGGTCCTGGCCGGGATCCGGGCCCAGCACCGCGGCGCCCTGCGCACCACCGAGACCTGACCCGCCCCGCCGGCGCAGGGGGTCACCTGGAGCGTGACGGGACGCGGCGTGCCGCGCCGGCTCAGACGGCCACCTGGAGGGTGACGGGGCGCAGCATGTCGCGCACGGCGAGGGACGCGCCCGGCACGCCCGGCCTGAGCGGGCTCTCGGCGATCGCGACCGCCTGCGCCGCGCGGGCCGCGTCGCCGAGCGCGCACAGCTCGCCGGCGGTGACGGCGGCCCGCAGGCGCGGGAACTCCTCGCGCTGCTCGTGCCGCATGTGGGCGAGCAGCATGCCGTGCAGCACGCCGAGGCCGTCGGTCCTGCCGAGGCCGGCGGCGGCGTCGGCGCGGGTCGCGTCGTCGAGGGCGTCGCTGATGCGGCGTTCCTCGTCGAGCAGGTGCTCGGCGAGGTGCTGCGCCGGCTCGAGGTGGCGGGTGATGGGGTGGACGATCTCCTCCTCGATGCTCTCGTGGACCGCGATCAGCCACGCGAGCTCACCGAACCGGGTGTGCCGGTCCTCCCCCACGGCGACGAGGGTCCGCCGGAACTGCCACTCGATACGCTGCTGCTGCTCGCCGAGCAGGACCGTCAGGTCGGTCCGCGGCCACTCGACGCGCCGACTCGGGTGCACCATGGCCCCTCCTCAGGACAAGAACGCCGGGCCGGACTACCCCGTTTCGGCGTCGTGACACCTCATCGTGCTCCCGGGCGGGGCGTCCGCGGGGCAGGATGGGCATCATGCCCGGGGAACCGCTCCAGGCGCTGCGGCGCGCCCGTGAGGACACGGCGGCGCAGATCGCCGCGCTGCACCGCGACCTCGACGGCGTCATCGACGCGTCGCGGTCCTCCAACGCCGACGACGAGCACGACCCGGAGGGCGCCACCATCGCGTTCGAGCGGGCGCAGGTCGCCGCGCTGCTGGATGCCGCCCGCCGGCGGCTCGCCGAGCTGGACGACGCCCTGGCGCGGGTCGCGGCGGGCACGTTCGGCCGGTGCGAGGTGTGCGGCCGGCGGATCCCGGCGGAGCGGCTCGAGATCAGGCCCGCGGCCCGCACCTGCGTCGGGTGCGCCACCCATTGACTTTTAGTTAACTTTCTTTATCGTTGTGCCTCAATATACCTCGTCCTGGAGGCATTGATGGCGCTCCGACTCCGGCTGGTCCTGGCCGCCGCGACGCTCCTGGTGGCCGGCGGCACCGCCGTCATCACCACCACTCCCGCGACCGCGGCCGGTTCGCTGACCGCGACCCTCACCTACGACTCCGACTGGGGCTCCGGCTACCAGGCGAAGTACACGATCGCCAACGGCACCGCGTCGACCGTCACCGCGTGGAAGGTCGAGTTCGACCTGGCCGCCGGCACGACGCTCGGCAGCTACTGGGACACCCTGGCGAGCCAGTCCGGCACGCACGTCACCGCGACGAACCGCACCTACAACGGCACCCTCGCGCCGGGGGCGTCCACCAGCTTCGGCTTCCTGGTCTCGGGATCCGGCAAGCCGACCGGCTGCAAGCTCAACGGCGCCGGCTGCGCCGGCGTCGCCGACACCCAGGCGCCGACCGCCCCGGCCAGCCTGCGCGGCACGGGCGCCACCTCGTCCAGCGTCAGCCTGGCCTGGAACGCCGCCACCGACGACGTCGGCGTCACCGCGTACGACATCTACCGCGGCGGCACCCTCGCCACCACGGTCACCGGCACGACCGGCACCGTCGGCGGCCTGTCCGCGTCGACCGCCTACACGTTCACCGTCAAGGCCCGCGACGCCGCGGGCAACACCTCGGCGGCCAGCAACGCCGTCACGGTCAGCACCACCGCCGGCGGTGGCGGCGGCACCGGCAGCCCGCTGCCCGTGGCGCCCTACGTCGACATGGGTGCCTGGCCGACGCCGTCGCTGCTCGACATGGCGACCGCCGGCAACCTCAAGAGCTTCACCCTGGCGTTCGTCAACAGCGCCGGCTGCAAGGCGTCGTGGTTCAACGCGTACGACCCGCGGGCCGCGTGGGCGAAGGACCAGATCGACGCGGTCCGCGCCCGCGGCGGCGACGTCAAGATCTCCTTCGGCGGCGCCAGCGGCATCGAGCTCGCCCAGGCCTGCTCGACCCCGGCCGCGGTGGCGGCGGAGTACCAGGCCGTCGTCGACGCGTACCAGCTCAACTTCATCGACCTGGACATCGAGGGCGCGGCGGTGGCCGACCCGACCACGGTCGCGCGCCGCTCGCAGGCGCTCGCGCTGCTGCAGGCGGCCCGGCCCAACCTGAAGATCTCGCTGACGCTGCCGGTGCTGCCGGAGGGCCTCACCGCCGACGGCGTCGCCGTGGTCCGCTCCGCCCGCGACGCCGGGGTCGACCTCGACCTCGTCAACGTCATGGCGATGGACTACCAGCGCTCGAGCGGCGACTACGGCAACTTCGCCGTGCAGGCCGCACAGTCGACGTTCGCCCAGCTCAAGACCCTGTACCCGGCGAAGACCGACGCGCAGCTGTGGCGGATGGTCGGGGTGACGCCGATGCTGGGCAAGAACGACGACGGCGGCACCTACGACCAGGCCGACGCCCGCCAGCTGGTCGCCTTCGCGCAGGCCAACCACCTCGGCATGCTGTCGTTCTGGGAGACCACCCGCGACCGCAACGCCTGCACCGGCGCGCTGTACATGTGCACCAACATCCCGCAGCAGCCCTACGAGTTCAGCCGCATCTTCGCCGCCTACACCGGCTGACCGGAGTGCGGCGACGCCCCGCCACAGCGCCCGCTCGGCCCGCGGTCAGGTGCTGAACGGGGTCTGCGGCGGGGCCGAGCGGCGCCGGCGGTCGTCGGTGCCGTCGTCGGTGCCGGCGGCCGGGTGGTCCGCGGCCGGGTGGGAGAACACCGCGGGCGCGACCCTGGCCCGCACCGGTGCCTCCTCCTGCGCCGGCTCCGCGCCCTGGGCCGGCGGTGCCTTGAACGTCTCCGCGGCGGGCCGCGTGGCGGCCTTGAACGCACCCGGCGTGTCCGTCTCCTGCGAGCTGAAGGCATTGCGGGAGGGCCCGCGCAGCTGCGCGGCGGCGTCCGCGGGCTTGGCCGCGGCCGGCTTGGACGCGGCCGGCTCGGACGCTGCCGGCTCGGACGCTGCCGGCTTGAACGCGGCCGCGGCATCCTCCGCGGACATCGTGCCGGTGCAGACCGCCCGCCACAGGGTCGTGGTGGTGCCGGCCGTCGTGATCACGTGCCGCTCCAGGGCCTGCGGGGTGGCGCCGGCCGCGGCGAGGACCGCGGCGGCGGCCGGGCGCAGGTCGGTCCACGGTCCCACCGTGGCGGCCGTGAAGCCGTGCGCCGCCCACTGCGCGGCCAGGTGGCTGATGCGCTCCGCGACCTGCGCGGGTACGACGTCGCGGCCGCTCGGGCGCTCGCCGAGCAGGGCCCGGGCGAGCTCGGTCAGCTCCGTGATCGGCACCCATCGCGTCGCCGCATCGCCCCCGCTCACGTCGGTGGTCGAGGGTCTTGCCGCGCGGGTGGCACGGCGGCCAGCGGTCGGTTCCATCCCCCAATGATCCCTCATCGCGTAATCGGACGGCTACGCGCACCCCACCGCCGGCCGCTCACCCGCGCGACCGGGTGGACGGCGCCAGGGCGTAGCGCAGCAGCGGCCGGTAGACGCGGGCCGAGTCCTTGAGCGAGCTGAAGTGCGACGAGCCGTTGTCGCCGAGGTACGTGGTGGCGATGACCGTCTGCTCGATCGGCAGGCCTTCGCGGGCGGCGCGCAGCAGGACGGTCATCTCGTACTCGAACCGCTCGCCGGGCACCCGGCACAGCCAGTCGAGCAGGCCGGCGGGGTACCCGCGCAGGCCGGTCTGCGTGTCCAGCACGGGGCGGCCGGTCGCGGCGCGGAACAGCAGCCGGGTCACGGCGTTGCCGAAGCGGCTGCGCAGCGGCACCCGCCCCTCGAAGCGGCGCACGCCGAGCACCATCCTGCCACTGACCTCGACGTGCTCGGCGACGCGCAGGATGTCCGCGACGCGGTGCTGCCCGTCGGGGTCCGCGCAGACGACGGCCTGGCCGGGGTGCGCGGTGGCGACGTGCCGGAACCCGGTCTTCAGCGCCACGCCCTTGCCCCGGTTGGCCTCGTGGCGCAGGACGGTGCAGCCGAGGTCCTCCGCGTCGCGGAGCACCTGGGCCGACGCCGGGCCGCTGCCGTCGTCGACCACCACGAGGTGGGCGCCGGGCGCGGCGTCGCGCAGTGCCGTGACGGTGGTGACGAGGCCGTGGCCCGGCTGGTACACCGGCAGCAGAATGATCATCGGGGTTCCTCACTCGATACGGTCGAGTGCGTGTTACCCCGTGGCGCGCCGGCGCAATGACGCGACCATCGCCCGCTCGCGGCGCAGCAGCCCGGCGGGGTCGGTGACGCCGAGGAACCACAGCCGCGACGCCACGTGCAGGGCCCGTTCCCGGCGTGACGCCGGCTCGCCGCCGGTCGCCGGCACGTCCAGCAGCGCCGCGCCGGGCAGGCCGAGCACCTTGCGCGCCAGGAACCGGATCCGCGGCAGGTGCCACGCGTGCGAGACCAGCCCGAGCGGGTGCCCCGGCCCGAACGCGTGCCCGGCGAGCAGCCCGTCCTCGACGGTGTGCAGCAGGTTCTCCAGGGTGCTGCGCGAGCGGCACTCGAGCTTCAGCGCCGCGTGCGCGGACAGCCCGGCGGCCCGTGCCGCGGCGAGCATCAGGTCACCCTCCCGGCAGCCCTCCGGCGGCCGCGGCGCCCCCCGCGACGCCCCGGCCCAGCCGCCGCTGAACACCACCAGCGGCGCCGCGGCGGCGGCGAACGCGTCCCGGTGCGCGTGCACGTAGTCGATCGCCGCCCCGACCCGCGCGGCGCTGGCCGGGGTGAGCACGTGCCGCCCGCCGGCGGTCGTGACCCCTCGCCCGAACACCAGCAGCACGGTGGCGACCGGTGCCGTCATGATCCCTACCGTACCCACCGCGCGCCCCGCCGCCCCGTCGCAAGCGTTACGGCATTGACCATGATGCATGGCGGCGCTACTTTGAGGATTGTTTACAGAAAGGTGGGAGGCGGTGCTGCCGAGGCACGAGCTGGACGTGCCGGACCCGGCGCCGCTGCCGTTCGCGATCGGCTCGTTCGACTGGTTCGGCCCGATGGCGCGGGCCGGCTTCCCGCACCGGCACGCGTTCCACGAGATCGCGTACGTGACCCGCGGCAGCGGCACGCACGTCGTGGACCTGGCCGCGCACCGGTTGCGCCCGCCACAGCTGTTCGTGGTCGCGCCGGGGCAGGTGCACCACTGGCGGGACGTGCGCGGGCTGGACGGCTGGGTGGTCGTCTTCACCGATGACGCGCTGCTGGAGCACCCCGCGGACCGCCGGGCGCTCGCGGTGCTCGCCGGGGCCGGCGGGCTGCGGCCCGGCGCCGGCCACGCCGCGCAGCTGCGGTCGCTGCTGGCCGTCATGGCGCGCGAGTACACTGACCGGCCGGCCGGCTTCACCTCGGTCCTGGCGGCGCTGCTGCACGTCCTCGTGGTGCAGGCGCTGCGCATCGGCCCCGCGCCACACCTGCCCTCCGGCGGACCTGACACCGGGCACGGCGGGGTGCGAGGGGTGATGACCGGCGGGATCCCACGATCCGGTCCGGCACCTGGCCCGGCGTCCGTCGCGGCGGCCGGTGCGGCGGCGGGACGGCCGCGCCGGGAGGCCGGCATCGCCGAGCGCTTCGGCCGGCTGCTCACCCGCGACCTCACCGGCGACACCGGCAGCGACACCGGCGGCGACCTCATCGGCGACCTCATCGGCGACCCGGGCGGCGACACCGGCCGCGGCGCCGGCGGCAGGGGTAGCACCGGGGGCACGGGCGGCACCGGCGGCAGGGGCAGCGCCGGGCGTGCGGGTGGCGCCGGGCGTGCGGGTGGCGCCGGCCGTGCGGGTGGCGCCGGACTCGCGCCGAGCGTGCGGGCGTACGCGGCCCGGCTCGGCGTGTCGACCAGCCATCTGACCGAGGCGGTCAAGGCGTCCACCGGTGAGCCGCCGGGCCGGCTGATCCGCCGCGCCCAGGCTCTGGAGGCGCGCCGCCTGCTGGCCGGCACCGGGCTGAGCGTCGCGCAGGTCGCGCACGCCGTCGGGTTCGCCGATCCCGCGTACTTCTGCCGGTTCTTCCGCCGTGAGGTCGGCGTGAGCCCGACCCGGTTCCGCGACCAGCACCGCTGACCGCGCGACGGTCACTGCCGGCCCGGGCCGGCTGAACCGGAGCCGGCCCGGGAGGCAGGGCTCAGGCGACCGTCACCGGGTGGGCGACGACCGCGTCGAACAGGTAGCCGAGGGTGTTGAACGGCGTCACCTCGGGCTGGCCGGCGCCGGTGACGTCGACCGCGCGGGCCCGCAGCGCGTAGGCGCCAGGACCGGCGGGGCGCCAGCGGTAGCTCCACTGCTGCCACGCGCCGCCGCGCCGGCCGGTCGCCGTCGCGGGGTGCCAGGAGGCGCCGCCGTCGGTGCTGACCTCGACCCGGCGGATCGGGCCGTTGCCGGACCAGGACCGGCCGTGCAGGACGTGGGTGCGGCCGGCGGCGAGGGTGGCCGCCCAGGGCAGCTCGAACGCGCTCTTCACCACCTGCCGGCCGATCAGCTCGCCGTCGGCCGGGTACGTGGGCCCGAAGAGCCGGTAGAACTGCGTGTTCCACGGCGAGAACAGCGGGCCGGTGGACACCTCGATCCGGCCGAGCCACTTGATGGCGGCGATGCCGATCCAGCCGGGCACCACCACCCGCACCGGGAAGCCATGGTCGGGCGGGAGCGGTTCGCCGTTCATCTCGTACGCCAGCAGCACGTCGCGCATCGCCTTGGCGACCGGCAGGGGGCGGCGCACCCGGCCGAGGTTGACCCCGCCGCTGACCCACTCGTCGTCCAGGCCCTCGGGCAGCACGTCGACCGCGTCCGGGCGGATGCCGGCGCGGCGCAGCACGGTCGACAGCCGCACCCCGCGCCAGCGGGCGACGCCGACCGCGCCGAGCTTCCACGCGGTGCCGCTGACCGGCTGGCCCTGCTGGGTCGTGAAGAAGCTGCGGCCGTTGCCGGTGCACTCGATCGCGGCGTCGTACGTGTCGGCGGGCAGCCGGCGCAGGTCGCGCAGCGACAGCTCGACGGGCCCGTGCCGCAGGCCGCTGCCGAACAGCCGCAGCCGCCAGGTCTCGGGGTCGATCTCGGGCGTGCTGGTGTGGTTGCGCACGAAGAACCGGTCGACCGGCGTGTGGTACCCCTGACCGGCCATCGCCTCCCAGCGCGTCTCGGCGTTCGTGCCGTACGTGAAGAACAGCTCCGGCGGCAGCGGCTTGCGGATCGGCCCGGCGGGCTCGGCGGCGGTGGCGGGTGCGGCCGGTGCGGCGGACCCGGGCGCGGCGACGGCCAGGGCGGGGGTGGCGGCCAGCGGCACGGCGGCGGCCGCGGCGGTCCCCAGGCGCAGCAGGTGCCGGCGGGACAGGCCGCGCGCGTCGGCCTCACCCGCCAGCCACTGCCGCATCCGCAGCGCGTCGTACTCGTGCTCGTCGGTGCGGTCGGTCGACATACCCATAAACTCTATAGATTTAGATGGGATTCGCAACCGGTCACAGGCGCTGCCACAGCGCCGGTACGTTCGGTGGCTCCCAGCCGGGCTGCGCCGTGTGCCCCTGCAGGCAACGGTACGCCGCGCCGCCGTACGTGACCTGCGCACCGACGGCGTAGACCTGCCCCACCGCCCAGGTACCCCCAGGGGTGGAGGGCGGGGTGGCCGGCGGGGTTGTCGGCGGCACCCCGGGCACCTCGAGCACGACGTCGAACGTCGCCTCCCGCCCGCCGGCGACCGAGCGGACCGTCATGAGCAGTCGCGGGTCGTAGAGGCTGTCGGTGGCGTTGCGCGGCTCGCCGGGGAAGTACAGCTGCGTGGTGAGGACCGGCCGGCCCGGCGCCTGGACCTTGACGTGCAGGTGGCGGGTGCGCCCCGGGTAGAGCCCCGGCACGATGGTGGTGAGGCTGTAGGCGCCCTGGGCGTTCGTGTACTGGTGGCCGCGCAGCCGGTAGCCGACGTTGTCGTACGCGCCCGCGCTGTCCGCCTGCCAGAAGTCCAGCAGTGCGCCGGCGATCGGCTGGCACGACGTACCGAAGACGTAGCCGGACACGGTGAGGCGGGTGCCCGGCAGGCCGGTCGCGATCGCGGCGCGCTGCGGCGAGTCGGGCTTGAAGTAGGGGCCCTCCATCTGCGGCGGGGTCTCGTCGTCGCCGTCGTCGCACACCGGCGTCGGGTCGAGGGCGTCGCCGTCGCGGGCGAGCGCGGGGACCCCCGCGAGCAGGATCGGCAGCGGCGCGGCGACGAGCGCGGCGCGCAGCAGCTGCTTGCGGGTGAGGGCGGGGCCACCGGTGCTGGTCTGCGCGGTGGCGTCGAGCGGATCGTCGTGCTGGCCTGTCATCGCCGGCTCCTCGGTTCGCTGGTCGGCCCGGTCGTGCCGGGGCCCGACCGACATTAGGAGCGGCATCGTCATGAGTCGATGGACTTGTCGCCGGACTCGTGGTGTTTTCGACGCCGGTACGATCTGCCGGCATGTCGACCATGCGGCGCGCCGAGGCGTTCGTCGTGCTGGCCGCCGACCGCGAGGTCGAAGGGTTCGAGCTGCGCCTGGCCGCGCGCACCCTCGCGGCCGGCTGGGGCGGCGACCTGGCGGGGCTGCTCGAGGCGACCGCCGCCGTCATGGCGCTGCGCGCCCGGGCGGACGGCACCGACCCGGCGCGGTTGGCCGGGCGGTACCCGCAGCTGGGGTACCTCGTCGCGGTCGAGCGCGCGCTCGCCGGCCGGGGCGTCGGCGTGCTGTGCCGGGAGGTGGGCACCGGGGCGCTGGACCTGCACGGCCGGCTGGTGCTCGACCTGGCCCGGGCCGTCGGCGCGCACCCGGCGACCCACGGCGTCGCCGTCGCGTGGGACACCGCCCGCGGCTGGTCGACGGTGATCGAGCCGCCCGGCGGCGTGCTGCCGTCCGGCGGCCAGCGGGTCTGGCACTGGTTCGACGGGCTGCTGCCCGAGCCCGACGCCGTCGCCGCCCGCGTCGTGCGGCACCTCGACGGCGACCTGGACCTGCCCGCCCGGCGGGCCTGGCGGTGCGACGGCCCGCGGCTGCTCGCCGCGCTCGAGCGCCACCCGCTGCCGGCGGACGCGCCGCGGGTGCCGACGGTGTGCCGCCCCGACCCGGACTGGCGGCCGGTCGCGTTCCGGCGGCGGCTGCTGCGGTACGACCCGCCGCCGGTGCCCGCGGTGGGCGCCGAGGTGCACCTGCCCGGGTCGCCGGGCGACCGCCGCCGGGTCGCCGCCGTGCTGCCGGTCCGTGCCGGCGAGCCGGACCTGTTCCGGGTCCGCCTCGCCGGCCACGACTTCGAGGTCAGCTGGGACGAGCTGTGGCCCTACCTGTCGGCGGGCTGACGTCACCCGCCGAGGGTCACGTGGAACAGCTTCTCGTTGCTGTTGTCGGGGATGCTGTCCTTGTCGCCGACGGTGCTCGTGGTGAGCCACAGCCCGCCGTCCGGTGCCGGTTCGACGGTGCGCAGCCGCCCGTACGTGCCGGTGAAGTACGCCTGCACTCCGGTCAGCGAGCTGCCGCTGATGACGGCGCGGTACATGCGGGCGCCCCGCTCGCAGGCGATGTAGAGCACGTCGCGGACGATCGCGATGCCGGAGCAGGAGCCTTCCGCGGTCGGGTACGTGCGCTTCGGCGCGATGTAGCCGGCGGTGCCGCAGCTGCCGCTGGTGCCCTCGCAGGCGGGCCAGCCGTAGTTGCCGCCCTTCGTGATGAGGTTCGTCTCGTCCATCAGCGAGTTGCCGAACTCCTGCTCCCACAGCCGGCCCTGCGAGTCGAACGCGAGCCCCTGCGGGTTGCGGTGCCCGTAGCTCCACACGGAGTTGCCGAACGGGTTGTCCGACGGCACGGTGCCGTCCGGGTTCAGCCGCAGGACCTTGCCGTTGAGGCTGTTGAGGTTCTGCGCGTTGTCGCCGTTCTGCGCGTCGCCGGTGCTGGCGTAGAGCTTGCCGTCGGGGCCGAAGCGCAGCCGCCCGCCGTCGTGGAACTTGTTGCGCAGGATGCCGCTGAGCAGCACCTGCTCGCTGGCGGTGTTCAGGGTGCCGTTCTCGTACCGGATCCGCACGATGCGGTTGTCGGTCGGCGAGGTGTGCATGATGTAGAGCCAGTGGTCGCCGCTGTACGTGCCGGCGATCGCGAGCCCGAGCAGCCCGCCCTCGCCGTCGGTGTTCTGCACGTTCGGCACGGTGCCGATGCTGCGCTTGACGCCGGTGGCCGGGTCGAGGTGCACGATGTCGTGCGCGTCGCGGCGGGTGTAGAGGATGGTGCCGTCGGGCAGCGTCGCGAGCCCCCACGGGATGTCGGTGTCGGTGCCGATCTGCGTCACGGCGCACACCGAGCTGCCGCACGCCGCCCCGGTGGTGACGGTCGCGGTGGCGCTGCGCGGCGAGCTGTTGCCCTGCGCGTCGCGCGCCACGACCTGGTAGGCGTAGGCCCGGTTCGGCGCGAGGGCGCTGTCGACGAACGTGGTGCCCGGCGTGCTCGTGGCGGTGCCGGTGATCGTGCCGACCTTCGCGTTGTCGCGGTACACGTCGTACGCGCGGACCTGCACGTTGTCGGTCGCCGCGGTCCAGCGCAGGGTGACGGTGGTGCCGGCGGCGGAGCCGCTCAGCCCGGTCGGCGCGGTCGGCGGGGTGGTGTCGGCCTGGCACTGCGGCGGGGTGACCGGCACCGTCGCGCTGGCCTGCGACACGTTGCCGGCGGCGTCGCGGGCGTTGACGTAGAGCCCCCAGGTGACCCCGGGGACGACGGTCAGGTCGGTGGACAGAGTGGTGATCGACTTCATCAGCTGCCCGTCGTGGTACACGTCGTAGAACGCCACGCCCACGTCGTCGGTGGCCGCGTTCCACGAGAACGTGACGGCGTCGCAGACCAGGTTGCTGATCCTCGGGTTGCCGGGCACCGTCGGCGGCCGCGTGTCGCCCGCCCGGGTGCTCCACCGCTGGTTGCTCTGCCCGTTGCAGGTCCACAGCCCGACCGGGGTGCTGTTCGCCGTGGCAGCGCCGGTGACGTCCAGGCACAGCCCCGACTGCACGCCGGTGATCGTGCCGTCGGCGTTGATCCGCCACCGCTGGTTGGCACCGCCGTTGCAGGTGTAGATCTGCACCACGGCCGGCGCGGTCGTGTCCTGCCCGGCGACGTCGAGACACTTGGGGCTGGCGTACACCCGGAACTCACCCGCGGCCGTGTACGTCCAGGCCTGGTTCGCCTGGCCGTTGCAATCGTAGATGTCCACGCCCGCCTTGTCCGCCTGCGACTGGCCGACCACGTCGAGGCAGCGCCCGGAGGCGGCGCTCACCACCGTCGCTCCGGCCGCGGCGTCGGCCGGGGTCCTGGCCGCCACCACGCCGACGGCGAGCACGCCGGCGGCCGTCACGCCCGCGGCCACCCATCTCGACACCCGCATCATCGCCTCCCTTTCGGCACAAACGAGCGGTAACCCGATCGAATCATCCGATCGAAGTGGAACGATAGGCGCACGTCACCGTGATCGCCCGCGGTGGACCGACATTTAAGGGACACTTCAGACTGGCCCGCGCACCGGCGCTTCCTGCGGTCGTCGCCGCCACCGACCGCTACGGTCGTAGGTATGACCACGTACTCGGGACCTGCGACGCTCATCCTCACCAACGGGGCACGGGTCACCGGCATGGCGTCGCTGGGCCTCAACCGCCGCGGCGCCCCCGGCGGCTGGAGCGGTACATTCCGGCCGAACGAGGTCAACGACGACATCCGGGCCGCCGCTGACGGGCTGCACCTGGAGTTGCCGTATGACCAGGTCGGGACGGTCGCCGTCACCAACGTGCGGCGGCTGCTGGCGACCCAGGTGCTCATGACCCTGAACGGTTCGGGACCCGCCCCGTTCTGATCGATTCCGGACACGGCCCGCCGCCCGGCCGCCGTCGGCCGGCGCGGTGGGCGCCCGGAGCGCCTCGGCGAGCCGCCGGTCCCGCGGCTCCGCGGACGGCACGTGGCGCAGCACCGTGCGGCAGACCACGGCGCCGAACGCGCCGTCGCCCCGCACGACGGCGCCCGTGCGGGGACGGGCCGCCGCGAGCCGTGCCACGCGCCGCGGGTCGACCTCCCCGGCGGTCAGGTCGCCGCACGCGCCGGCCAGGACGCGGGTCCTCGCGGCCGAACCCCGGGCCGATCTCCAGGACCCTGCCGCGCGGCCCGACCGACCTCGACGGCTGGGCCCGGCACGCCGGCGCGAACGCTCGCTCCCTGGCGCGGCTGTTCACCGGCGGCAGGGATGAGCTTCGGCCGGCGGCCCGACGTGACCGCGCGGAGCTACGCCGGGCCGGTGACGATGCCGTGCTCCCAGGCCCACGCGGCGATCTCGACGCGGTTGCGCAGGCCGAGCTTCGTCTGGATGCCCGAGACGTGGCTCTTCACGGTGCTCAGCGAGATGAACAGCTGCGCGGCGACCTCCAGGTTGGTGCGGCCCCGGGCGATCTCGCGGACCACCTCCAGCTCCCGGTCGGTGAGCGGGGTCGCGGGCCGGCCCGCCGCCACCGGCACCGCCAGCCGGCGCAGCAGCCGCACCGTGACCGACGGGGAGATGAGCGCGTCGCCGGCGTGCGCGGCGCGGACCGCCTCGACGAGCAGCGCCGGCCCGGCGTCCTTCAGCAGGAACCCGACGGCGCCGCCGCGCAGCGCGCCGTACACGTACTCGTCGAGGTCGAACGTGGTCACCACGATGACCCGCAACGGGTCCGCGACGCCGGGGCCGGCCAGCGCCCGGGTCACCTCGAGGCCGTCGACGCCGGGCATGCGGATGTCCACCAGCGACACGTCGGGCCGCAGGCGGCGGGCCAGCTCCAGGGCCGCGACCCCGTCGGCGGCCTCGCCGACCACGGTGATGTCGGGCTGGTCCTCGAGGATGAGCCGCAGCCCGCCGCGGACCATCGCCTGGTCGTCGGCGACCAGCACCCGGATCGTCATCGCGCCCGCGCTCCGGCCGCCGGCAGCGGCAGCGTGCCGTGCACCTGCCAGCCGCCGCAGGGGCCCGGCCCCGCGCGGAGGGTGCCGCCGAGCGCCTCGACGCGCTCCCGCATGCCGACGATGCCGTATCCACTGTGGACGCCGGGCGGGCCGCCGTCGCCGTCGTCCGCGACCAGGACCGTCACCGCACCGTCCACTTCGGACACGGTGACCGTGACGCCGCCGGCGTGCGCGGCGTGCCGGGCCACGTTGGTCAGCGCCTCCTGCACGACGCGGTGCACCGCCGCGGCCACCTCCGCCGGCCAGCGGTCCTCGTCCGGTGGCAGCTGCAGGTGTACGGGCGGCCCCACGCGCTCGAACCGCCGCACGAGGTCGGCGATGCGTTCGGGTCCGGTCGACACCGCCCGGGCGCCGGGGTCGGTGCCGTCGTCGTCGCGCAGCAGCCCGACGACCCGGCGCACGGCGGCGAGGGCCTCGGCGCCGGCCGCCTCGATCCCGGCGAACGACTCCCCCGCCTTCGCCGGGTCCTTGCGCGCGACCAGCTGCGCCGCCTGCGCCTGCACGACGATGCCGGTGACGTGGTGGGCGACGACGTCGTGCAGCTCCCGGGCGATGGTGAGCCGCTCGTCGCGGCGGACCGCCGCCACGGCCGCGAGCCGGCGCGCGTCGAGCAGCCGCAGCGCCCCGCCGGTGAGGACCCCGCCGGCCCAGGCGAGCAGTGCGAACGTCGTCACCGCGAACGCTCCCGACGACCCCGGCCGGGTGAACCCGCCCGCGGCCACCACCGCCAGCCCCGCCGTCGCCACCGCCGCCACGACCCGCGCCGGCGCCACCCGCGTCACCGACCCGACGAGCACCGCGAGGGCGACGGCGCTCGCCGGTCCGGGCTCGGCGGGCAGCCCGGCCGCCCCGGCCGCGACCACCGCGACGGCGGCGACGGCCAGCCCGGCGACCGCCGCCCGGACCCGCCCGCGCAGGCGCAGCAGCGCGGCGGCGCCGGCGAGCGTCCCGGCGAGCGCGCCGGGCAGGAAGTAGGCACCGCCCCAGCTGGCCGCGATCGCCACCGCCGTGCCGGCCACGACCGTGGCGAGCAGGGCGCCGAGCCCGATGTTTCCGACGAACCTCACGCGACCAGCGTACGAGCGGCGCGGCCCGCGCCGGACCGGTCAGAAGTACGGTCCACCGGCCCCGTCGACGGACGGATGTGCGACGCCGCCGGGCTGCCGACGATGGGCGCATGGTCGATTCCGGTACCACAGCCGCCCTCGTCACCGAGGGCCTCACCAGACGCTACGGGCGGCGGGTCGCGCTCGCCGACTGCAGCCTGCGCATCCCGCCGGGGCGGGTCGTCGGGCTCGTCGGGCCGAACGGCGCCGGCAAGTCCACCCTGCTGCAGCTCGCCTGCGGCCTGATCGCGCCGACGTCGGGCAGCGTGCGGGTGCTCGGCGCGCGGCCCGGGACGCGACTGGCGCGGGTCGGGTTCGTCGCGCAGGACACGCCGGTGTACGCCACCCTCAGCGTCGCGGACCACCTGCGCCTCGGCGCCCGGCTCAACCCGGCCTGGGACGCCGCCTTCGCCGCGCGGCGGGTCGCGGCGCTCGGGCTGGACCCGCGGCAGCGCGCGGGCCGGCTCTCCGGCGGGCAGCGCGCCCAGCTGGCGCTGACCCTGGCCGCCGCGAAGCGGCCCGAGCTGCTCATCCTCGACGAACCGGTCGCCGCCCTCGACCCGCTCGCCCGGGAGGGGTTCCTGCGCACGCTGATCGAGTCGGTGACCGAGCTGGGCGCGACGGCGGTGCTGTCCTCGCACCTGCTGTCGGACGTCGAGCGGGTCTGCGACCACCTCGTGGTGCTCGCCGGCGGCCGGGTCCAGCTGGCCGGCGACGTCACCGCGCTGCTCGACGCGCACCACCGGGTGCCGTCGCCGCCGGCGGGCGCGGACGTCGTGCACGGCGCCGTCGTGCGCGGGCCGGTGCCGGCCGGCACCGGCGCCGGGCCGGTGCGGCTGGAGGAGCTCGTCCTGGCGTACCTGCACCGCGGCACCGAGAGGGGCACCCGATGACCTGGCTGGCCTGGCGGCAGCTGCGCGCGCAGCTGCTCGTGACCGGTGTCGCCCTCGCGGTGCTCGCCGGGTATCTCGTGGTCCTCGGCACGCAGCTGCGCGACGGCCACCACGACGCGGTCGCGTCCTGCGGCGACGCGTGCGGCCCGGCGTTGCGCGCGCTGCAGTCGCGGTACCAGGGACGCGTGCAGCTGCTCGACGCGCTGCTGGTACTGACGCCGGCGCTGCTGGGCATGTTCTGGGGCGCGCCGCTCGTGGCCCGGGAGCTGGAGACCGGCACGCACCGCCTGGTGTGGAACCAGAGCGTGTCCCGGCACCGCTGGCTGGCGGTGCGGCTGGCCGTGGTGTGCACGGCCGCGGCGGCCGTCACGGGCCTGTTCAGCCTGCTGCTGACGTGGGCGGCCAGCCCGTACGACGCCGTCGCCGGCGACCGGTTCACCGCGCTGCTGTTCGGCACGCGCAACGTCGTGCCCGTCGCGTACACCTGCTGCGCGGTCGTGCTCGGCGCCCTGGCCGGGCTGGTCCTGCGCCGGACGGTGCCGGCGATGGCGGTGACCGCGCTGCTGTTCGCCGCCGTCCAGGTCGCCGTGCCGACCCTGGTCCGGCCGCACCTGGTCACGCCCGTGCACGGTTCGCAGACCATGACCGCCGAGACGATCCGGAGCCTGAGCTTCCTCGGCGAGCGGGCCGAGGTCGAAGGGCTCCGCGCGCCGGACGTGTGGGTCGTGTCGAACAGCCGGCTGCTGACCGCCGACGGCCGGACCGTCGACCTCGACCGGTACCACGGCTGCCTCTCCGGCCAGTTCGACGTCATGGCGCAGTGCCTGGCCGCGCTGGACCTGCACGTCGACGTCGCGTACCAGCCGGGCGGGCGCTACTGGCGCTTCCAGTGGCTGGAGTCGCTGCTGTTCCTCGGGGCAGGGCTCGCGCTCGCCGGCCTGGCGATGTGGCGGATCAGGGCCGCTTAGCCGCGCGGGCTGGGTCGTAGGCTGGCCGGATGGACGACGCACGGGTGGACGCGTATCTCGACCGCATCGGCGTGCCCCGGCCGGCCGCCGCCGACCTCGCCACGCTGCGCGTGCTGCAGCGCGCGCACCTGGCCGCGGTGCCGTTCGAGAACCTCAGCGTCCAGCTGGGCGAGCCGATCGTGCTGCGGGCCGACGCGCTCGTGGCGAAGGTCGTCGACCGGCGGCGCGGCGGCTTCTGCTACGAGCTCAACGGCGCCTTCGCGGCGCTGCTGTCCGCCCTCGGCTACGACGTCACCCTGCACTCGTGCCGGGTCTGGACCGGCCGGCGCTTCGGCGTGCCGCTGGACCACATGGCGGTGCGGGTGCTGCTGCCCGACGGGCCGTACCTGGTCGACGTCGGCTTCGGCAAGTTCGCGCACCACCCGCTCCGCCTGGACGTCACCGACCCCCAGCCCGACCCCGGTGGCGTCTACGAGGTCCTGCCCGACGGTCCCGACCTGGCGGTCCGCGGCGACGGCGGCTGGGAGTACCTGCTCGACCAGCGCCCGTACGAGCTGCTGGACTTCGAGCCGCTGTGCTGGTGGCACCGCACGTCACCGGCGTCGCACTTCACCCGGAAGCTGACCTGCTCGATCCTCACCGCCGACGGCCGGGTCACGGTCAGCGGCCGGACCCTCATCACCACGACCGGCGACGGGCGCACCGAACGGCTCCTCGACGACGCGGAGTTCGTGGCCGTGTACCGCGACACGTTCGGTATCGCGCTCGACACCGTGCCCCCGTCCGCCGACAAGGGCTGACGGCGCGGGGCGGCGCAGCAGGAGCAGGGCCGTCCCGCCCGCGGCGAGGTAGAGCGCGGCCTGCAGGTCCAGCAGCGGCATGACGCCGAGCCGGTCGGCGAGCAGGCCGGCGGCCAGCATGCCGGCGCCGCTGCTGCCGTCGAAGACCGCGCCGAAGACGCCGAAGACCCTGCCCCGGGCCCCGTCGGTGCTCTCCTGCTGCAGCAGGCTGACCAGCCCGGTGAGCATGGCGATGCCGGGGGCGCCGACGACGATGAACAGCGCCACGTACACCGGCAGCGCCGAGGTCACCGCCGGGCCGTTCCACACCGCGGCCGACAGCAGCCCGAACACCCCTGCCCCGGCCGCGATCAGGGTCGCCGGCCCCGGGGTCCGCCGCGCCGTGGCGAGCAGCAGACCGAGCCCGATCGCGCCGATCGCCTGGACGCCGCGCAGCAGGCCCGTCTCGGCCGCGCCGCCGCCGAGCTCGCGGGCCACCCACACCACGAACAGCACCGCGAAGATGCCCTGCGCGGATCCGGCCAGCGCGGCGACCGCCAGGCCGGCCCGGATCCGGCGCCCGCGGAAGGCGCCGCCCGGGCCCGGCCGGTCCGGCGGCGTGGTGTGGTCGCGGGTGGGGGTACCGGCGCGGACTCCGGCGATGAGCACCGCCGCGACGACGAACGTGACCAGGTCCGCCGCCACGATCACGGGCAGGCCGTCGACGGTGAGCAACAGGCCGCCGAGCGCGCCGCCGGCCAGCCGGCCGAGGTTCTGGTTGAGCCCGACCAGGGAGTTGGCCGCCACCAGCTGGTCGTCCGGCACCAGGGTCGGCAGCAAAGCGTTCTTCGCCGGGGCGAACAGGGCGAGCATGGCCGCCTCGACGGCGATCACCGCGTACAGGACGGGCAGATCGCCGCGGTCGCGCACCACCAGCAGCGGCAGCAGCGCCACCGCTTGGACGGCGGCGATCGCGACGAGCATCCGGCGGCGGTCGAACCGGTCGGCGAGGTGCCCGGCGACCGGGCCGAGCAGGACGGCGGGGACCAGCTCGACGAGGAACGCGAACGACGTCTGCAGCGGCGATCCGGTCAGCTGGTACACCAGGATCGGCAGGCTGACCAGCAGCAGCCAGTCGCCGGTGTCGGAGATGAGCCCGGCCAGCCAGAGCCGCCGGAAGTCGCGCCGCGCCAGCGGGCCCTTCGTCACGGTGTCTCCCCTTCCTCCGGGGCGTCGTGGTTCCCGGCGTCGTTCAGCGGGAAGCCGTGGAAGCCGAAGTGCACGGTTTCGGCGCCGGTCGGGGTGTCGTCGCGGGTGGCCGCGATGTACGGGCGGATGAGCGCGTCGATCCGGTCGCCGAGCGTGCGCAGCTCGGCCGGGGTGAGCCGCAGGGTGTAGAGGCCGTACTGCTCGGCGTCGCGCCACCGCTCGGGGGACCGGTCGCGGCGGGCCAGCCGCTCCCGGACGAGCCGCTGGTCACGCTGGACGGCGAGCGCGGCGATGACCGCCGCCTGCCGGCCGTCGGACGAGCCGGGGTCGGCGTCGTGCGGCACCGAGAACCCGGTGACCAGGGCCCGCCACGGCCGCTCCCGCCCGTCGGCGGAGTCGCCGGGCGCGACGAGGCCGGCCTTCGCCAGGGCCCGCAGGTGGTAGCTGCAGTTGGACGGGGTGTCGCCGACGGCGCGGGCGCACTGTGAGGCGGTGGCGGGCCCGACCGCGAGCAGGTGGCTGAGCAGCTCGTACCGCACCGGATGGGCGAGGATGCGCAGCACCTCCGGCTCGGTGATCGTGCGTCGCGCCTCGCGTCCCATGCCGCGCCCCCCATTCCTGAAAGTCTCTTTCAGGATGCCACGCTTCCCTGCAGATGTAAAAGATGCTTTCAGACTTTGTCGCGGTCAGAAGCTGTCCGCATCTCTTGGCACGCTGGGGCTCCAGCGGGCAGGGCGCCCGCCACCGACGCTGAGGAGTTCGCCTTGATGGGCACCGAGATCACGCCGTTCCGGATCGCCGTCGACCAGGCCGACCTGGACGACCTGCGCCGCCGCCTCACCGGGGTCCGCTGGCCCGCGCAGGTGCCCGACGCCGGCTGGACCCGCGGCGTGCCGGTCTCCCACCTCCGGGAGCTGGTCGAGCGGTGGCTCACGACGTTCGACTGGCGGGCGGTCGAAGATCGGATCAACCGGTACCCGCAGTACACGACCCGCATCGACGACCAGGAGCTCCACTTCCTGCACGTCCGCTCACCGCACGAGGGGGCGCTGCCGCTGCTGCTCGCGCACGGGTGGCCCGGCTCGTTCGCCGAGTTCCTGCAGGTCATCGAGCCGTTGACGAACCCCGCCGACCCGGCCGACGCGTTCCACCTGGTGATCCCGTCGCATCCGAACTTCGGCTTCACCGGCCCGGCCGGCGCCGGCTGGGACGCCCGCCGCATCGCCACCGCGTACGCCGCGCTCATGGCCCGCCTGGGCTACGAGCGCTACGGCGCGCAGGGCGGCGACTTCGGGGCGTTCATCGCACCCGATCTCGGCCGCGTCGCCCCTGACCACGTCGTCGGCGTGCACGTCAACGCGGCGACGGTCGGCTTCATCCCGTTCGGCGACCCGCCCGAGGGCACCGTCCTCACCCCCGCCGAGCAGGTCCGCCTCGCGCGGATGCGGCGGTTCCTCGCCGACGGCAACGGCTACTTCCAGATCCAGGCCAGCCGCCCGCACACGCTGGGCTTCGCGCTCGCCGACTCCCCTGTCGGCCAGCTGGCGTGGATCGGCGAGAAGTTCCACGACTGGGCCCACCCGGCCGGCGCCATCGACGCCGACCACGTGCTGACCCACGCCACCCTGTACTGGCTCACCAACACCGGCTCGTCCTCGGCGCAGATGTACTACGAATCCATGCACACCAGCCACTGGCCCACCCCGTCCACCGTGCCGACCGGCGTGGCGAACTTCGCCGAGGACGTCGCGATCCGCCAGTTCGCCGAGCCGCTCAACACCATCACCCACTGGGCCGAGTACGACCGCGGCGGCCACTTCGCCGCCCTGGAGGTCCCTGACCTGTTCGTCGACGAGGTCCGCACGTTCTTCCGCACCGTGCGCTGAACCTTCCTGCCCCGCTTGTCCCCCCATCCGCTGACCTCGGTGTGCCGGTACGGTTGTTCCCGGCCGGCCACCGCCACTCCGGACGCGACCCGCGCCCCCTGCTTACCGATCGCCGCCATCGTGGTCTCCCGCGGCGCCTGGGCCCACGACAGGCGCCGCCTTTCGCTGGACCGACACCTGCCACCGCGGGGCCGTTCCGGTCACCCACCCCCGCCCACAACCGGCCCCGACACTCGCCTCCAGCCTGGCCGCCCCCACCCCGCGGGTGCATCACCTGCCGACGAGCCGGCCGCTGGACCGAACCCCACACCACCGAGGCCGGCTCTCCTTGCCCCGACAGCCGGCCTCAACCAAGCGGACCCCTCACAGCCGAAGCCACCACCCCACCACGCACCTCCAGCCCCACGGTCGGCTCGAACACGCCACCGGCTCCACCGCGGCCAGCCGTTCCGGCAGCTCCAGCACGACGACCGGCCCCAACACAGCCAACGGTTCCAGCGGCTCCAGCACGACGACCGGCCCCAACACAGCCAACGGTTCCAGCGGCTCCAGCACGACCGGCCCCAACACAGCCAGCGGCTCCAGCACGACGGACTACCCCAGCACAGCCACGGTCCGGCGACCCCAGCGGTTCAGGCGTTATCGGCGGCTCCGTCACGACCAGCGGCTCTGGCACTATCGACGGCTCCGGCGTCCCCGGGGGCGCCCGACACAGTCGACACGGCCGGCGCAGCCGGCGCAGCCAGCGCAGCCAGCGCAGCCAGCGCAGCCAGCGCAGCCAGCGCAGCCAGCGCAGCCAGCGCAGCCAGCGCAGCCAGCGCAGCCAGCCCGACGACCGATGTCGGCGCAGCCTTCGGCGCCACCGCACCCGGAGCTGTCGACGCAGCAGGCGCTATCGCCACCACCTTTCCCTGGGGACGCCACCCTTCAGCTGAGCCGGGCCCTGCGCTACGCAACCTTTCAAGGCGAACGCTGGCTGCACTGCCACAACACCCCCGACGCCGCACCTCGGCGAGTGGACCCAGCCCGACTTCGAAGCCCCCCGCCAGGCACCCCTACGACCTGTCCACCGAGATCGTCACCGTCCTCGACCCAGCCATCATGGAGGACGCCTGGACCCACGGCCTGGCGGCGCCCGACGGCGAGCCCGACCTACGGGTGTACACCTTCCGCTGCCACCACTGCGCCACCTTGCGCACCCACAGCGACAGCCGACACAAGCGACCACCACTCCGCCAGGCCACGCACCGGAACGTACACCAGTCCACAAAGGACAGACACGGAACGCGGCCGACAAGCACACAGATCCGCCAAGCCAACCCCGGATCCGGCACACGATTCGCGCCTTCGATGCCGCTGCAAGTCGCGAGCCACACGCATCGAGCAAGACCCGCCCCGGTCTGCACACGGCATGCACACCGTGGCAGCCCTTTGAGGCACCCAGACTGCCGCACTCCCCCGCAACGCGACGCCGCCCTGCACCCGCGACCAACGGCACCGTCACGGCCGCCTCCGATAATGAGCACTCCGAACGCAGCGTGTCCCCTTGCCGATGCGGACGAACAACCTCAGCGGCGACATGCGTCACCGCCATCGCAACGCCAGGAACAGCAGGCAAAGACGCGGGAGCAGCAGAAAATGGAGAGATGGACGTGGGCGCCGCATTCGGCGGGGCCGAGGCGCCGGTCGCATCGGGCACGTCCGCACCGTCCGCCATCCGCGTCGCCTCGCCAGCCGGCATCACAGCATCCACCGCAACCCGCACGGCCGCAGCCGTACCAGCCCCAATCGCGGCCACACCAGCCCCAACCGCGGCCGCACCAGCCTCAGCCGCAGCCCGCGCCTCGGCGGCAGCCGGCGCCTCGATGGCAGCCCGCGCCTCGGTTTCAGCTGCGGCCCGCACCTCGGCGCACGTTCCCGACCGCGCCGCAGCGTCCGTCGCGGCCAGCAGTCTGGCTGTCCGCAGCCGTGCCAGCTTCGTCGCATGCCGCGCGGCCAGTCCGTGGCGCCGGGCCTCAGCGAACTCCGCCCGGGCCCGCGCCTTCTCATCGCGCTGCCGCTGCCGCTCAGCTCGGGCCGCCGCGAACCGCGCGTCCCAGTCGATCGCATCGAACGACGTCACCCGGCCTGCACCCGGTGCGTCCAAAGAAAAGCATGGTCGTGGCACTTGCCGCCTCCCCCCTGTAGGCGCTGCCCTCCATTCTCGAGGCCGCACAACCCCACGTCCAGCGCCATCACCCAAAGCCACCAAACCATCACGCCACGTCGAATCAGGCGGTCGACGCGAGCACTCGGCGCCAGATGAGTTGTATGGTCAACGTGCCGGCGACAGCCACGGCGAACGCGCCGGCGGTGCCGAGACGCTCAACGAGAATCGCGACGAGCAGGCAGAACACGGCGAAGCCGAGCAGCCCACGGGGGACGCCCCGCAGGGTGTGCACGGTGGCGTCGGTGCCCTGCTGGGCCAGGACGAACGCGGCGACGACACTGGTCGCGATCGGGAACGGGGCGAGGACGCCGGTCATCGACGGGCCGAGGGTTGCTGCCGCGGTGGTGACGGCGACGACGAGGCCGGCGGTCGCCAGGGCGCGTCCGGGCAGGTCCCACCACGGCCAGCCCGACGTCGTGGTTGTCGTCTGCGTCGGTACGTGTGGAAACGCGCGCAGCGCGAGCCAGGCGGAGGTGAGTACGAGCGTGAAACCGACCAACGGAGGGAGGTCGAGGCGGGCGAGACCCAGGTCGAGGGCGAGCGTGGCGAGCCACGCCACGGAAAGCGAGGCGAGCCAGCCCGTCCGGCGGGAGCACCAGGCGAAGACGACCGTGAACGTCGCGAGGGAGACGAGGCCGAGCAGGGACGCGGAGGCGGCGCGGGCGCCGAAGCGAAGGCCCTGCTCGAGGCAGGTGATGAACAGGATCGGGCCGGCGACGATCGGCAGGGCGACGAGGGTCCCGGCGACCGCGGCGCCCCAGCGGCGGCCCGCCAGGGAGGAGCCGACGACGAGGAGAGGAGCCAGCACCAGCTTCAGTAGCAGCGTCACCGCGGCAGCCTAGGGTCGCGGATCCCGGAGACCGTGACCGGCCAACGACCGCGTTACGCCGCTCACCAACGCACCCGCGCATAAAGCATCGCCGCGCCAGGGCACCGCCGCGCCAGGGCGCCGCCGGCGTCAGGGCGCCGCCGCGCCAGAGCGCCGCCGCGCCAGAGCACCGCCGCGCCAGAGCACCGCCGCGTCAGGGCCACTGCTCCGGCCGGGTCGGGACGTAAGGTGCCGTCAGCGTTCCTGCTCGGCTTCGACCTGGGTGTTCCAGTCGCGCTTGGAGGCCTGCCAGCCGTCCTCGTCGTGGCCGAGGCGCCAGTACCCGGAGATGGACAGGCGGTCGAGCGGGACTCGGCGGTCGAGGCGCAGGTACCGGCGCAGCTCCTTGACGAAACCGGCCTCGCCGTGGACGAAGACGTGGACGTCGTCGCTGTGCCACGGGGCGGTGGTCACGGCCTCGATCAGGGCCTCGCCGTGCGGGCGGCCGCTGCGGCGTACCCAGGTCACGCCGGGGATCTTCTGCTCCTCGGTGGCGTCGGCTACCTCGACGAACGCCTCGACGGTCGCGCCCTCAGGGATGCGTTCCAGGGACGCGGCGATGGCCGGCAGGGCGCTCTCGTCGCCGGCGAGGAGGTGCCAGGCGGCGGCCGGGTCGGGTGCGTACTTGCCGCCCGGGCCGCCGAAGACGATCTCGTCGCCGGGGCGGGCCGCGATCGCCCACTGGGCGGCGAGGCCGCTGTCGCCGTGGATGACGAAGTCCAGGGTGACCTCGCGGGTCGCCGGGTCCCAGTCGCGCACCGTGTACGTGCGGGTCACCGGCCACTGCTCGCGCGGCAGCTCGGCGCGGATCACGGCGGGGTCGAACGGGTGCGGGTAGGTGGCGCCGGCGGGCGGGAACATGAGCTTCACGTAGTGGTCGGTGTACTGTCCGGCGTCGAACCTGGCGAGGCCCTCGCCGCCGAGCACCACGCGGTGCATGTTCGGGGTGAGCCGCTCGGTGCGCACCACCCGCCCGACGTGTGCCTGCGGTGCCCGACGCTCGGGCTGCTGTGCCATCACCCGTCAACCGTATACGCCGGTACCCGGGGAGCCGGCAACGGCGACCGCCCGGGCGACCGCCGCGCGGGGACTGCTGAGCACCGGCACGGGCAGGTCACGCAGCAGATCGACGGCCGGCGCCATGCTTGCCTGGGCAAGCACCACCACGTCGAACCCCACCGCCGAACCCCCCGGCGCAGAAGAAGCCGGCGCGGAAGAAGCCGGCGCAGAAGAAGCCGGCGCAGAAGAAGCCGGCGCAGAAGAAGCCGGCGCAGAAGAAGCCGGCGCGGAAGAGGCCGGCGCAGAAGGAGCCGGCGCGGAAGAGACCGGCGCGGAAGAGACCGGCGCGGCGACGGCACGCACGTGTCCGGCGATCCGGCGCACGTACCCGTCGATGTCGCCCGACTCGAAGAGCGGCCACGCGTCGAGACACGGCGCCTCCACCAGCTCGACGGCGGCATCGCCGGCGCACTCGCGCAGCAGCGCGGTGGTGGGCGCGAGCGTCGAGGCGAGCGCCGCGACCACCGCGACCCGCCCTCCCCCGGCCGCCGCGGCGGCGACGGCGGCCTGCGCCATCGGCCGGTCGACCCGCAGCACCGGCACCGCGGCGGCGAGGGTCTCGGCGTGGCCGCTGAGTGTGGAGCAGGTGCACACGACCACCCGGGCTCCGGCGTCGGCGAGGGCCTGGACGTGCGCCGCGAGCCGGGCCCGGACGTCGGCGCCGACCCCGTGGGCCCGGGCGTCGGCGAGCAGCGTCTCGTCGACGGCGTGCACGTCGGCGGCGCCGGGCGCCAGGTCGGCGAGCAGGTCGCGGAACGTCGCCACGTGCACCTCGGCCGTGTGCAGGAACCCGATGATCGGCACGCCCCCCAGCATCGCACGGTTGATGTCAAGCTAGGACCAGCGGAGCCGCCGGGGTCATGCCCGTCCCCGGCGACTCCGCGCAAGCCAGGCCCGAAGCGCAAACCAGGCCCGAAGCGCAAACCAGGCCCGAAGCGCAAACCAAGCCCGAAGCGCAAACCAAGCCCGAAGCGCAAACCAAGCCCGAAGCGCAGGCCAAGTCATGCCCGGTCCCCGACCGGCTCACGGAACGTGCTGACGAACAGCGCCTCGATGCTCTCCTCGTCCAGCCCGGCACCGCGGGCTTCGGCGGCGAGCCAGCGGCGCAGGTCCCGGCGCAGCGGCTCGTGCGCGGCGAGGGTGTCGTCGCCGAGGGTCCGGGTGACGAACGCGCCGATGCCGGGCCGGGCCGGCACGAGGTCCTCGTACTCCAGCTCGCGGTACGCCTTGAGCATGGTGTCGGGTTGATCGCCACGCGGGCGACGACTCCTTCACCGCCGGAAGGCGCTAGGGTCCGGGTCGGGCACGCACCGGATCGATCGACGCGAGAGGAACACGGCATGGGGTACGGCGTGATGGCCTACCGGGTCGACATCGACAGGCTCCGCGCGCTGTGCGGCAGCGGCGACAACCAGGCGCGGCGGGCGATCTGCGGCAGGTTCCGGGCCGACATCGCCCGGCTCAACGAGGACCTCGACTGTTCCAACGACCGCGGCGCGCCGTCGGTCTTCACCGCGGTCGAGCACCTCGTCATGGGCGGCGAAAAGACCCTGCCCCGGCACCTGTACGGCTACGGCTTCAAGTACATGGTCGAGTTCTCCGGCCGGTTCCTGGACAACCGGCCGTTCTACCCGTGCCCGTCGTCGTACCTGGACAGCACCGTCGACCCGGCACTGCGGGCGACCGGCGCCGCGATCAGCATGTCGGACCTCATCTTCCGCGGCGCCCCGGTCGACTTCCCACCACCGGACGACTTCCCCGGCATCGGGTACTGGACGGCCGGCGAGGTCGAGGCCGCGGCCGGCCCGCTGCAGTCGGGCACGACCGAGGAGGTCCGCACGGTCGCCGCCTGGGCCACCGCGGCCACCGCCGAGCACAAGGGCATCGTGGGCTTCTACCACTGACCCGAGGCGCCCGCTGGTCACCGCCGGTGCCGGTCACCTGAGCACGGCGCGCGTCGTTGGGCACCGCGGAGGGGGTACGACAGGCGACGCGAGGAGGCGGGATGCGGCGGCGGCACGTGCTCGCCGGCGCCGCCGCTCTCGTGGCGGGCGCGGCGGTCGGCGGCGCGCGGTACGCCGGTGTCCGGCTCCCCGGCGCCGGGCCCGGCGCGGCGCCGTTCGTGCCGGCCGCGGCCCTCGGCGACGAGCGCCTCGAACAGCGCCGGTCCGCGGCGCGGGGGCGCACCGTCGACGTGTACACGTGCGTGCCGGCGGGGCACGGCGACGGTCGGGGCCTGCCGGTCTGCCTGGTGCTGCACGGCGGGTCGAAGACCGCCCGCGACTTCCCCGCGCTCGGCCTCGGCCGGCACCTGACCGCGGCCGTCGAGCGGGGTGCCGCGCCGTTCGTGCTGGCCGGGGCGACCGGTGACCGGCTCGCGTGGCGGCCCTCCGGCGGCGACGACCCGCAGCGCATGGCGCACGAGGAGCTGCCGGGCTGGTGCGCGGCCCGCGGATTCGACACCGCCCGCGTCGCCGTGTGGGGGTGGTCCATGGGCGGTGCCGGCGCGCTGCGGCTCGCCGAGGCGTTCCCCGGCTTCGCCCGCGGTGTCGCCGCGTTCTCCCCCGCCGTCGCGCCCGGCGACGACGTCTTCGCCGGCGCCGACCGGCTCCGCGGCACCCCGGTCGGCCTGTGGTGCGGTCGCGACGACCCGCTGTACGGCGACGTCCGCGCCCTGCACCGCCGCCTTCCCGAGGCGCCGGCCGCGGGCGGGTACAGCGCCGGGCGGCACGACTTCGGGTACTGGAGCACGCTCGTGCCGGCCGCGTTCGCCTTCGTCGCCGGCATGCTCGCCTGAAGATGCACCGAGGTGGTAGGGACAGCCACACCATCGCGGCTGGGGCGGACGGGACGCCGGATCCGGGGGGCGACGGCATCGTGCCGGGTGTCGCGCGCCCGGCAGGCTGAGGGCATCATCAGTCCTCGATCGTGGAGTCCGCCATGACCGGTCCGCAGCCCCTCCGATGGCACCGCCCGCTGTTGTGGTTCGCGGCGGTGATGGGCCTGCTCGCGCTCGTCGCCGCCGTCGGCGTCCTCGTCGACGACCGGCTCGTCGTCGGCAGCCCCGCATGGCTCAAGCCGTTCAAGTTCGCCGTTTCCATGGGGGTGTACGCGGTGACCCTCGCCTGGCTGCTGCGCGCCGCCCGGCGGGCGCGGCGGACCGGCTGGTGGGCGGGCACCGTCGTGGCGCTCGCCGCGACCGTGGAGATGGTCCTCATCGTGCTGCAGGCGGTGCGCGGCCGGGCCAGCCACTTCAACCAGGGCACGCCGTTCGACGAGGCCGTCTGGTCGCTGATGGGCAACATGGTCGTGGTGCTGTGGACGGCGAGCCTCGTCGTCGCGGTCGTCGTGGCCGTGCAGCGCGGCGGCGACCCGGTGCTCAAGTCGGCCGCCCGGCTCGGGTTCACCCTGTCGCTGGCCGGGATGCTGGTCGCGTTCCTCATGACGACGGCCACCGACGAGCAGCGGGCGGCCCTCGACCGCGGCGAGACCGTCGGCATGGTCGGCGCGCACAGCGTCGGCGTCGCCGACGGCGGCCCGGCGATGCCGGTCACCGGCTGGTCGACCACCGGCGGCGACCTGCGCGTCGCGCACTTCGTCGGCATCCACGCGCTGCAGGCGCTGCCGCTGCTGGCGTTGCTGCTCGCCGCGGCCGCCCGGCGCCGCCCGGACGGGCCGTTCGGCGCGCCGCGGGCCGCCCGCGGGCTCGTACGGGCGGCGGCGCTCGGGTACGGCGGCCTGATCGCCCTGCTGACCTGGCAGGCGCTGCGCGGCCAGCCGCTGCTGGAGCCGGACGCCCGCACCCTGCTCGCGGCCGGCATGCTCGCGGTGGCCGTCGCGGCCGCCGCCGCTCTCGCCCTGCGGCCCGGCAACCGGGCGCCGATCGCCGCGGCGCCGGATCCGGTCCCGGCTATGGTCGGACGGTGACGATCGACGACCTCGAACTGGCCATCGCCGCCGCCGAAGCCGGCGCGGCGGTGGTCCGTTCGCATTTCGGCACCCGGCTGGACCGCTTCGCGAAGGGCGGCGGCGACTTCGCGACCGTCGCCGACATCGAGGCGGAGCGGGCGATCCTCGACGTGCTGCGGTCCGCCCGCCCCGGCGACGCCGTGCACGGCGAGGAGAGCGGCCGCAGCGGCGGCGGGGACCGCACGTGGCTCGTCGACCCGCTGTGCGGCACGCTCAACTACGCCGCCGGCGCCATGCTCGTCGCCGTCAACGTGGCCCTGCGCACCCCGGCGGGCACCGCCGTGGCCGTGTCCGCCGACCCGTTCGCGCGCGAGGTGTTCTGGACGGCCGCCGGCGGTCCGGCCCACGTGCGGGACCGCGAGGGGCAGGCGGTGCTCGTACCGTCGGCGCAGTCGGTACTGGTCGACGTGAACCTGGACCCGCCGTTTCCGAACGGTCCGGCCTTCCACCCGGCGCGGCTGCTCGCCGACCCTGCGTTCGGCGAGCGGTTCCGGCCGCGGGTCGTGTCCACCACGCTCGCCGTCGCCTGGGTCGCCGCGGGCCGCCGCGCCGCGTACGTGACCGACGGCGCCCTGCGCGACAGTGTGCACTTCACGCCCGGGATCGCGCTGTGCGAGGCGGCCGGCTGCGTGGTGACCGGGCTGCGCGGCGAGCCGCTGCACACCGGCGCCGGCGGGCTGCTCGTCGCGGCCGACGCGCCGACCCACGCGGCGCTGCTGGAGATCATCGAGCGGCAGTTCCGGCCCTGACCGGCTCGCCCGGCCCATGGTGGCCGGCCGGGCGGCGGCCGAGCCGCCACCAGTTCGCGGCGCCGAGCAGCGACATGACGGCGGGCAGCAGCAGGCCGCGCACCACGGTGACGTCCAGCAGCACGGCGATGGTCATGCCGACGCCGATCTCCTTGACCGCGACCAGGTCGCCCAGCGCGAAGCCGAGGAACACGATCCCGACGGCGAGCGCGGCGGTGGTGACGACCGGGCCGGTGGCGGCGATGCCGGTGAGCACGGCCCGGTCGTTGGCGGCCCGGTCCTGGGCGGTGCGGCGGTCCCACTCCTCCTTGATCCGGGCGAGCAGGAACACCTCGTAGTCCATCGACAGCCCGAAGATGAACACGAACAGCAGCAGCGGCGTGGTGAGGTCCAGCGCGCCCCACGGCTGGAAGCCCAGCAGCGCCGCGCCCCAGCCCCACTGGAAGACCGCGACGAGGACGCCGAGCGTGGCCAGCAGCGTCAGCACGTTCATGCACAGCGCCTTCACGGGCACGACCACCGAGCCGGTCAGCGCGAACAGCAGCAGCGCGGTGGCCGCGACGATGACCGCGACCGCGACCGGCAGCCGGGACGCCACCGACGACCTGGCGTCGATGAGCTCCGCGGCCGGCCCGGCAACCAGGAGGGGCACCGGCGCGTCGAGGGCGCGCAGCTGCCGTACGAGCCGCTGCGCCGGCGCACCGTCGGCCGGGCCGGCCGGGCGCAGGTCCACGACGGTGACGTCCGGCGGCAGACCGGTGCGCACGTCCAGCTCCGCCTCGCCGGTCAGCTCGCGGATCCGGGTGAGCAGCGCCGCCGCCGGCGGGTCGGTGGCGTTCGCCTCGATCAGTACGGTGACCGGCTGCGTGGTCCACTTCGCGAAGTCGCGCTCGACGGCCTCGTACGCGAGCCGCTCCTCACTGCCGGCGGGCAGCGACCGGGCATCCGAGTTGGCGAGGGTGACCCCGAGCAGCGGCAGGCTCAGCACGGCCAGCCCGGCGGTCACCGCGGCGGCCACCAGCACCGGCCGGCGCTGCGCGGCCCCGGCCAGCCGCGCCAGCCCGCCGCCCGCGGCGCCCCGGCCGTTGCGGGCGGCCCGGAGGCGCGGCGCCGGGATCCGCCGGTGGGTCAGCGCGACCAGCGCCGGCACCAGGGTCAGCCCGGCGAGCGTGGCCAGGCAGACGACCAGGGCACCGCCCAGCGCCATCGCGGCCAGCAGCGGCTCGGCGAAGGCGAACAGCCCGGCGAGGGCCGCGCCGACGGCGAGGCCGGACACGAGCACGGCCCGCCCGGCCGTCGCGACGGTCCGCGCCAGCAGGTCCGGCACCGTCGCCTCGCGGTCCGCGGCGCGTTCCTCCCGGAACCGGGTGACGATCAGCAGGCTGTAGTCGACCGCGAGCCCCAGGCCGAGCAGCGTGACAACGTTGACCGCGTACTCGCTGACCGGCACGACGGCGGCGAGCCCGGTGAGCGCCAGCAGCGTCGCGGCGACCGTCCCGAGCGCGGTGACCAGCGGCAGGCTCCCCACGAGCAGGCCACCGAGCACGACGGCGAGGACGCCGCAGAGCACCACCAGCGCGACGCCCTCCCCGACGGCGGCGTCCCTGACGGCCTGCTCGCCGAACGTGCGCTCGGCCAGCAGCTCGCCGCCGACGCGGACCTCCGGCGCGTCGATGCGGTGCAGGGCGGCCGCGACCCGGTCGGCGACCGCGAGGGCCTCGGCGTCGCTCAGCTCCGGGCGCAGCTCGACGGTGACGAGCGAGCTGCGGTTGTCGGCGGCGACCTGCCCGGAGCCCGCCGTGTAGGCGTCGGTGACGGTGGCGACGCCGGGGATCGCCCTTATGTCGAACATGACGCGGCTGGCGTTGTCGACGAGCGCGGTGGCGTTGAAGTCGCGGCCGGCGATCACCGCCACGACACGCTCCCCCTCCGGGGCGAGCCGGTCGATGCGCGCCTGCGCGACCGCGGACTCCGCGTCGGGGCGCAGGCTGTCCACCGACCGGGTGCGGTCGTAGACGGTGCCGCCGAACACCGCGCCCGCGAGGGCGATCACGACCCAACCGGCGAGGACGAACATCCGGTGGCCGGCGGTCCACCGGCCGAGCAGTGCGAGCACCGCAGCCTCCTCGGGCCGCCGCCGACCTGGCCGCCGCCCCGCGTCATCCAACATCGACGACGACCTTCGGCGCAACAGGCCGGGGTCGCGACCCGGATCAAAATTCTCTACGGTGTATGACGTGACTGAGGTGCAGCCCAACGAGACGACCGTGCCGCTGCTCGGCTGCGTCGCGCCCGAGGAGACCCTCGCCTTCTGGCGCGCGCTCGGCTTCGCCGTGACGTACGAGCAGACCAGGCCCTACCTGTACCTGGCGGTGCGGTGGAGCGGCTTCGAGCTGCACTACTCGCGCGCCGCCGCCGGCGTCGACCCCGCACAGGAGCACACCGGCGGCTGCCTGGTCATGGTCGACGCGGTCGCGCCGTACCACGCGGCGTTCACCGCGGCGATGCGCGACGCGTACGGCAAGGTGCTCGTGCAGGGCCTGCCCCGCATCACCCGCTTCCGCCCCGGCGCGTCCCGCTTCACGGTCATGGACCCGTCCGGCAACTCGATCGTCTTCATCCAGCGCGACGAGCCGGCCGAGGTCGAGTACGGCGGATCCAAGCGCCTCCAGGGCCTGGCGAAGGTCCTGGACAACGCCCGCATCCTGCGCGAGTTCAAGCAGGACGACCTGGCCGCCTTCCGCGCCCTGAACTCGGGCCTGCGCCGCCACGGCGACACCGCCCCACCCCTCGAACAGGCGACCGCCCTCGCACAGCTCATCGAGCTGGCGACGGTGCTCGACGAGCCGGAGCGGGTGCCCGCCTGGGGCGAGCGGCTGCGGGGCCTCGCCCTCACCGCCGACGAGCGCCAGCAGGTCGAGGCGGCCGTCACCGAGCCCGCCCTGCTCGGCCCGTGGCTGCCCGGGTGACTCAGCCGAGGCGGTCCACGACGAGGGTGTGGATCGCCTCGAGGAGGTCGACCTCGCACTCGGAGTGGGCGGTCACCGTCACGGCGGCGCGGGCGTCCGGGCAGATGACGGCGTACTGGCCGTAGCGGCCGTCCATGCGGTACATGCCGGACCGGTCGAGCCAGACGCCGAGCCCGTAGCCGTATGTGAACCGCTCGCCCTCGGTGATGGCGCTGGTGTCGGCCGGGTCGGCGGTCATCCGGCGCAGGTACGCGGCCGGCAGCAGCCGGCGGTCCTGCCACACCCCGTCCTGCAGCAGCAGCCGCGCGAAGCGGGCCAGCTCGTGGGTGCGCAGGAACAGGTCGCTGGCGGCGAACGGGTACCCGAGCGGGCACGTGTGCCAGGCCGGGTTGTGCAGGTCGAGCGGGGCGAACAGCCGGGGCAGCAGATAGGCGCGCAGGTCGGCACCGGTGGTGCGGGCGATGACCCGGCCGATCGCGTACGGCCCGGAGTCCGTGTACGCGAACCGGGTGCCCGGCGCGGCGGCCAGCGGCGCGGCGACGATCTCGTGCAGCAGGTCGGCGGCGTCGACGCGCTGGTCGGCGAACCACTCGTGGCTGGTGCCGCTGGTCATCGTGAGCAGGTGGCGCAGCGTCACGTCCTCGACCCCGGGGGCCGCCAGCGGGCGCAGCTCGGGAAAGTGGTCCAGGAGCCGGTCCTCGACGGTGAGCCGGCCCTCCGCCTCGGCGAGCCCGAGCGCCACCGAGGTGAACGTCTTGGCCACCGAGTACAGGTTGACCCGGTCGTCGGAGCGCACCCGGCGCTCGACCGGCTCCTGCCCCTCCCGGTGCAGGTGGACCCCGTAGATGCCCAGGCCGCGCTCGCGATCGGCGCGGATGAAGTCGTCGAGCAGGTCGTCGCCCACCGCCGCATCGTACAGACCCCCGACCGCGATCCTCAGGTCGTGCTGATCGGCGCCAACCGTCACGACGTCACCGAACTCCCGCGCGGCTCCGCCTGGACGCCGACCTCGACGAAGGCGACGACTGGACCCTCGGCACCGACACCACCATCGTGCGTGCCCACCAGCACGCCGCCGGAGCCCGCCACCTACAACCCGTCGACCTACCCGACCGTTCAAAACCGTAGCGGCGACCATCCCCGGACCGGGCCGCCACGCGGCGGCGACGCCGGCCGCGGTCATGGCGAGCAGGTCGGCGTGCATCCTCGCCGCTTGACAGGCGACCGCGCACGGCGATGATGGCACGGTGGTCCGCGTGTACGTGCGCCCCGGCACCCGCTTCGAGAACGGCCGCCCGGTCGCCGGATGAACTGGGACACCGTGTACGGCTGCGACGGCACCTCGGGGCACGTGCCGGCCCTCCTGCGCGCCCTGGCCGGGCCGGACCCGGCGCCGGAGGCGTACTCGGCGCTGTTCGGGCACCTCTACCACCAGGGCGCCCGCTGGCAGGCCTCGGCCGTGGTGGTGCCGTTCCTGGTCGACCTGGTCGACGATCCGGCGACCCCGGACCGGGCGGCCCTGGCCGGCATGCTCGCCGCCGTGGCCGTCGGTGACCACCGCGACGACCAGCTGCCGTTCGACGTCGACGCCGCGTACCCGGACGCCGGCGCCATCACCGACGAGCAGGTCCGGCAGCTGAACCTGTTCCTCGCCGGCGAGTGGCCGGACGACGACCCCGCCGAGGAGTTCTTCTGGGACCGGTCGGGGCCGGACCGGTGGGCGCGCGACGCGTACCTGGCGCTGGCCGCCCGCGCGGCGACCGTCACCGGCTGGGTCGGCGACGCGGACGCCGGGCTGGCCGCCGTCGCCGCCGCCCTGCTGGCCTGGCTGCCACCGGCGCCGGACGCGGTCGCCGCGCTGCTGGCGGTCCCGGCGGGCCCGGCCCGGGCGAGCGCCAACCTGACCCTCGCCCACCTGCCGGCCGGCGGCGGACGGGTCGACGCGCGCCTCCGCGCGCTGCTGGACGACCCTGACGCGCGGGTGGCGCTCACCGCGGCGATCGCCCTGGCGTACCGGCACGGCCCCGCCACCCCTGAGCCGGCGCTGACCATGCTCGCCGAGGCCGCCGACCACGACCGCCCGCTCCCCGCCGACGTGCCCGGCTGGGACTTCCGGGCACTGCGTGGCTTCGTGGCGCTCGCCCTGACCCGCATCGGCTGGTGAGCACCGGTCACGCGGGGCGGGTCGCCCGGCCGTCCAGCCAGAGCGTTTCGGTGGCGTCGCGGTGCGTACCGGTGCCGCCGACGTGCTTCGACGGGATCTTCGGGCCGTGCTTGATGACGTGGACCAGGGCCATGGCGTGCCCGCGGCCCAGGTCGAAGTCCGCCTTCAGCCAGTCCACGATCGTGCCGGCCTTGACCGCCGGGGCGTCGTAGCCGCGCTCGGCCGCCAGCGCGAGCAGCTCCCGCGGGGTCCTGCCGGTCTTGGTCTCGATGTTGTCGAGGTACGCCTGGAACGACATGTCCGATCCTCTCGCCACCGGCACGCCCTCCGTGCCGCTCACTGACGCGTCGAACGGCCCGGTCCCGTTTCGACACGACCGCCGGAGACTTTTTCCGGGGCCGGCGGTCAGGTGTAGTAGCCGTCCACGGCGGCGCGGGCCTCCGGGTACAGGGCCGGGCCCTCCTGCGGCACCGGCGGGAACCCACCGGCCGGTTTGAGCGCGTCGAGCTGCGCCGCGGCCAGCGCGTAGACGACCCGGCCGAGGCCGGAGCGGTCGATGGCGCCGGTGCACATCCCGCAGGGCTGGCAGCTGGTGTACATGGTGACGCCGGCGGCCACGTCGGCGGGCAGGTTGCGGGCGGCCCAGCGGGCCAGCTTCAGCTCCGGATGGGCGCTGATGTCGCCGTCGGACAGCACGGTGTTGTGCTCCTCGGCGAGGATCGACCCGTCCGGCCCGGCCAGCAGCGACCCGAACGGCGCCTCGCCGGCCGCCCGCGCCTGCCCGGCCAGTTCGATCGCCCGGCGCAGCATCCGCTCGTCCTGCGGCGTGAGCGCCGCGCCGGCCATCAGGACACCGCCGGCAGCGCGATGGTGCCGCGGGCGACGACCAGCCCCGAGCCGCTCACCTGGACCCGCGTCCCGGCGACGGTCACCGTGATCCGGCTCGGCCGGCCCATCGAGTGGCCCTGCTCGACCACGACGGTGGCCTCGCCGGTCGCGTCCGGCGTGACGGCGCCGCCGGCGACCAGCTGCGCGGCGAGGGGTCCGGCGGCCGTGCCCGTCGCCGGGTCCTCCGCGATGCCCATGGCCGGGTTGAAGAACCGCGCGTAGGCGGTCGCCCCGGCATCGATGGTGTCGCCGGTGTACAGGTAGCAGCCCTCCCCGCCGACCTTCCGCAGCGCGACGGTGAGCCGTGCGGCGTCGGGGGCGGCCCGGTCCACGGCGGCGCGGTCGCGGACCGGCACGAGCAGGTGCCCGGCGCCGGTGTCCACCACCTGCGCGGGCCGGTCCGGCACGAGGTCGTCCTCCTTCAGGCCGAGCGCCTCGGCCAGGCCGGCCCGGTCGGTGACCACGGCGCCGAACGACGGCGGCGACTGCTCCATCGCCACGACGGTCCGGCCGCCCTCGTGGCGGACGTGGACCGGCAGCACGTCCTCGCCGATGTGCTGGGTGAACGTGGCGTCCTGCCCGGCCGGTCCGAGCCGGCCGGAGGAGGCGAGCCACAGCCAGGCGCCGAGCGCGTTGTGCCCGGCGCCGTACACCTCCTCCCCCGTCGGGGTGAAGGACCGCAGCCGGCGTGTGGCGCCCGGTACCGGCGAGGACTGGACGAACGTCGTCTCGGACTGGTTGAACTCGCGGGCGACGGCCCGCATCTGGGCGTCGGTGAGGCCGTCCGCGTCGGTCACCAGCGTCAGCGGCGCGCCGGTGAGGGGCGTCGAGGCGAACACGTCGACGTAGACGAAGTCGACACCGGGGAAGGTCAGGGTCTCGGTCACAGCACTGACGCTACGGCCGGCGGCGGCCGTGGTGGAGGCCGTTCGTGCGGTATCGCGGGCGTCGCGCCGCACAATCTGCGGTAGCCTGCCGCGATGACCGCACCCACCCCCGCGACCGCGCTCGACGAGGTGGACCGGCAGCTGCTCGCGGCGGTGCAGCGCGACGCCCGCGCGTCGCTGACCGCGCTCGCCGCCACGATCCACCTGGGGGTGTCCGCGACCCGGGCCCGGCTGCGCGGCCTGGAGGAGCGCGGCGTCATCACCGGTTACACCGCCCGGGTCGACCCGGTCGCGTGCGGGCTGCCGCTGCGGGCGGTCGTGCGGATGAAGGTGCACGGCGCGCTCTACGACAAGGTCGCCGCGGTCCTGGCCCGCGAGCCGCAGATCGTGCGGTGCGTGCGGGTCACCGGCGAGGCGTGCTACGTCGCGGAGATCCTCGCCGCCGACATGCCGGACCTGGCCCGCATCACCTCGGAGCTGGCCCTGGTCGGCTCCATCACCACCGACCTCGTCTACGAGGTGGTCGCCGACCGGGCCGTGCCGTCGCTGTTGCGTACGTCATAGTCAGGAAAGGAAGCGCCGGCGGTGGCGTTGCTGGCGACATGAGCCGACTCTTCACCCCGCTGACGCTGCGCGGCGTCACCTTCCCGAACCGGGTCTGGGCCGCGCCGATGTGCCAGTACTCGTCCGTCGACGGGCACCCGACCGACTGGCACCTCGTGCACCTGGGCGGCATCGCCCGCGGCGGCGCGGGGGCGGTGATCGCCGAGGCGACCGCGGTGCGCCCCGACGGCCGGATCTCCCCGCAGGACGCCGGCATCTGGTCCGACGAGCAGGCCGCCGACTACGCCCGGATCACCGCGTTCATCCGTGGCCAGGGTGCCGTGCCGGCGATCCAGCTGGCCCACGCCGGGCGCAAGGCCTCGACGTTCGCCCCGTGGCGCGGCCGCGGCAGCGTGCCGGTGGCCGAGGGCGGCTGGCCGACCGTCGCCCCGTCGCCGGTGCCGTTCGAGGGGTACGCCTCCCCGGCCGCGCTCAGCACCGACGAGATCTGGACGCTGGTGCAGGACTGGGGCGCCGCCGCCCGCCGGGCCGTCGCCGCCGGTTACGACCTCGTCGAGGTCCACGCCGCGCACGGGTACCTCATCCACGAGTTCCTGTCGCCGTTGTCGAACCTGCGCGCCGACGGGTACGGCGGCGACCTGCGCGGCCGTTCCCGGCTGCTGCTCGAGGTCGTGGACACCGTGCGGGCCGCCCTGCCCGACCACGTCGCGCTCGCCGTGCGGGTCAGCGCCACCGACTGGGTCGACGGCGGGCTCACCGTCGACGAGGTCGCCGACGTCGCGGCCGCGCTCGCCACGCACGGCGTGGACCTGGTCGACGTGTCCAGCGGCGGCAACAGCGCCGCCCAGCGGATCGCCCTGGGGCCCGGGTACCAGGTGCCGTTCGCCCACGCGGTCCGCGAGCGCAGCGGCCTGCCCGTCGCCGCGGTCGGCCTGATCACCGAGCCGGAGCAGGCGGAGAAGATCCTGCAGGAGGAGTCGGCCGACGTGATCCTGCTCGGCCGCGCCCTGCTGCGCGAGCCGAGCTGGCCGCAGCGCGCCGCGTTCGAGCTGGGCGACGACATCGCCTGGCCGCCGCAGTACCGGACCGCCCGCCCGAAGCCGGCGGTGGCCGCCGGCTGACCGATGTTAGGGTCAGATGCCCGTTCTGACCCTTACCCATCAGAGGTGCGCGTGTCGACGCTTCCGCTGTCCCCCGACGAGCTGCTGACCACCACGCGGTCGGTGCGCAAGCGCCTGGACCTGACCCGGCCGGTGCCCATGGAACTCATCCGCGAGTGCCTGGAGATCGCGCTGCAGGCGCCCTCGGGCTCCAACTCGCAGAGCTGGCACTGGATCGTGGTGACGGACGCGGCGCAGCGCCGGGCGATCGGCGAGGTGTACCGGCGGGCGTTCCGGGCGTACGCGGCGGCCGGCGGCCCGCGCCCGGACCGCTACGCCCACGACCCCGCCCGGCAGGCGACCCAGCAGCGGGTCGGGGAGAGCGCCGCGTGGCTCGGCGAGCGCATGGGTGACGTGCCGGTGCTGGTGCTCGCCTGCCGCCAGGTGGCGCAGCTGGACGCCGGCAACCAGGCCGACGTGTGGGGCTCGCTGCTGCCGGCGGCGTGGAGCTACATGCTCGCCGCCCGGGCCCGCCGCCTCGGCACCGCCTGGACCACCCTGCACCTCGACCATGAGGCCGAGGTCGCCGAGCTGCTCGGCATCCCCGACGACGTGCGGCAGGGGGTGCTCATCCCGACCGCCTACTACACCGGCGAGACGTTCCGGCCCGCCCCGCGCGAGCCGCTGGACACCGTGCTGCACCTGGACCGCTGGTAGCCCGGCAGGGCAGCGGTCCACGGCCGGCGGCGGATCGCTCGTCAGGGCAGCCGGCGGCGGCCGGCGAAGCCGAGGTCGGCGCGGTGGAACCAGGCGAGGTCCGGGTCACCCTCCAGCCAGCACAGCAGGACCGGCACCCCGTCGAGGTCGGCGGGGAAGTCCAGCAGCAGCGGGGCGAGCCCTTTGAGCTGGACACCGCCCTGCTGGACCTCGGTGACCAGCTCGTCGAGGCGGGCGGCGGACGCCTTCCACTCGGGCAGGCCGCCGAGCGTCGTCGGGGGCCCGCCGGGGGCGAGTGCGGCCGCCAGCTCGGCCGTGTCGGCGCGCACGGCGACGAGCTCGTCGAGCAGCGGTCGTAGCCGGGCGAGCTCGGCGCGCGCCGCCGCCAGTGTGTACAGACCCATGCGCCCCAGCGTGGCACCCCGCGCCGGGGGGCGATGCTCGAGGGTGCGTGGTCGTGGATGACGCGGCCGGCACATCGCCGCACCGGCCGTCGCCGGTCTGCGGCCGGCTCAGGCGCGCACCACGACCACCGGCCGGTCCGCCTTGTGCACCAGTGTGTCGGAGGTACTGCCCAGCAGCAGCTCGCTGAGCTTGCGGTGGCCGTGCGCGCCGACCACGATGCCCGGGCTGTGCCGCTCGCGGGCGACGCGCATCAGCGTCTCGGCGACGTCCGCGTCGTCGGCGACGGCGAGCCCCGTGGCGTCCAGGAAGCCGGCGTCGCGGGCGATGTTCGCCCCGGCGGCCGCGGTACGCTCGGCGGTCTCGCACAGCTCCTTGTCCACCTCGGCCGCGGTGCGCAGGTCCAGGATCGTCGGCGGCATCTCCAGCCCGATGACCGGCAGCGTCGAGGTGTCGAAGCGCCGCCCGGCCTCCCACACCGTCACGACGAGCGCCGGCTGCCGCCCGAGCAACGGCGCGGCGGCGCGCACCGCCCGCTGGGCGGCGGCGGAGCCGTCGAATCCGAAGATGACCGGTGCCCCTGTCGTCATCCTCCCCACCGTACCGACGGATCCACGACCGGCAGGATGAGCCGAGGGTGGCCGCGGGCTCAGCCCTCGAGCCACCGCCTGTCGCCACCGCGCGGGTCGGTGGCGGCGCGGGTGAGGTGGGTGGCGTCGGCGCGGCCCCGCCGGGCGAGGTCCGGCACGACGTCGGCGGCCAGGATCAGCGCGGCCCGCAGCCGCACCAGCGGCGGTCCCCCGTTCAGCAGGCGGTACCCGGCCCGCCGCAGCGCCGGGCGCCGGTCGGCGAGCAGCTGCCACGGCAGGTCCGCGGGCAGGCGGTCGGCGATCGGGCGCAGCGCGGTGGACGCCTCCCGGACCACCGCGGGCGCCGGGTCCCGCAGCAGCGGCGCGATCCGGTCGGGGGTCACCGCGCCGAGCCGCGCGACGCCCCGCACGGCGAGCGCGCGGACTGCCCGGTCGGGGTGCTCCAGCAGCGGCAGCAGCGGCACCGCGTCCTGCGCCGTCTCGGCGAACCCGGCGACCGCGCCGGGCGCGGGCGTGCCACCGGACACCGCGGCGCGGTAGTGCGCGGCCGCGTCGACGCCGGCCCGGCGGGCGCCTTCCCGCGCGGCGGCCCGCACCAGCGCGGCCGGGTCGTCGAGGTGCGCCGCGACGTCGCGGGCGAGGCCGAGCCGCAGCAGCCCGGCGAGCGCGGTCCCCCGCACGTCGGCGCGGGCGCCGCCGGCCAGGCGCCGCAGCACCGCGGTCCGGCCGCTCCACACCGCGTCACGGCAGGCGGCCTCGGCGGCCCGGATCCGGATCCACGGGTCGGGGTCCGCCTCGGCCACCGCGACGAGCTCGGCCGGGCCGAGCCGGCCCTGCGCGCGGGACAGGTCGAAGACCAGGCGCCGCTGCGCGGTGGACCCGTCCGCGGCCAGCGCGTCGCGGGTCGCCGGCGGCGCGGCGAGGATCGCGGCGACGAGCTGGTGCATGACGAAGCCGGCGCGGCGGCGGTCCTGGGTCCGCAGCGCGACGGGCAGCATCACCGGCAGGTACGTCGCGGCGTCGTGCCCGAGCAGCACGGCCACGGCGAGGCCGGCCTGGTCGCGGACCGGCCGGACCCAGTCGGCGGCGCGCAGCACCAGCAGCGGCGCCAGCTCGGGGTCGGGCCGCTCCGGCATCGCCCGCAGGGCCCGCTCCCGGACCCGTCCGTCGCGGTGCATCGAGGCGAGCGCCACCGCGACCGGCCCGGCGGCCGCGGTGTCGAGGTCGGCCGCCATCGCCCACAGCACCGCCGCCGCGGCGACCGACCGGCGCGCGTGGGCGTCGAGCGTGACGAGCGCCGCGGGGTCTGCGGTGAGGATCCGCAGCGCGGCCAGGTCGCGCCCGCGGTCCCGCCCGGCGGCGACACCGGCCAGGACGGTCAGCAGCCGGTCGGCCGCGGCGACGCCACCGCGCGGCAGGTCCGCGACCGCCCGCCGCACGGCGAGTTCGGCCGGGCTGCTCCGCCGCCACCATCCGCGTCCCACCGCGCCATGGTGCCCCGCCGGACTGCGGCGCCGCCGGCAATTACCGCCCGCGTCAGGGTCACCAGGGGACCGGGCCGTCGTCGTCGTGGAACCCGCCACTCGAGGCGTCGTCGCCGAGCAGGGCCAGGCGGACCACGACGGTGGCGCCCTGGGCGGGGGTGCGCGGGCCGGTGTGCCCGTTGAGGTCGGTCGCGCAGTATCCGGGATCGGCCGAGTTCACGGTGATGCCGGCCTCGCGCAGGTCGGCGGCGTAGGCGACGGTCAGGCCGTTGAGCGCGGCCTTCGAGGCGCTGTACGCCATCATCGGGATCCCGCTGTCCGGTGCGGCCAGCCGGGTCAGCGAGCCCATCGAGCTGGACACGTTCACGATCCGGCCGGCCCGGCTGCGGCGCAGCAGGGGCAGCATCGCGTTGGTCACCGCCACCACACCGAACACGTTCGTCTCGAACGCCAGGCGCACGTCGTCCACGGACAGGTCGGCGGGGCGGGCCCAGCCGACGAGGATCCCCGCGTTGTTGACGAGGACGTCGAGCCGCCCGTGGTCCTCCTCGACCCGCCGTGCCGCCGCGGCGACCGAGGCCGGGTCGGTGACGTCGAGTTGCAGCTCATGCACCGTCAGCCCTTCGTCGCGCAGTGTCCCGGCCGCGGCGGCGCCCCGGCCGGGGTCGCGCGCCCCGATCAGCACCGTCGCCCCGGCCCGGCCGAGCAGCCGGGCCACCTCCAGCCCGATGCCCTTGTTCGCGCCGGTCACCAGCGCGATCGTCGTGTCGTCCATGCCGCCAGCCTGCGGCCGCGGCGGCGCCGCGAGGAGAGCACGGCCGCAGCCCCGGACCGGCCGGTCCCTGGATGGGCCGGCCCGCGGCGGGCACGATGTGCGGGTGGACCGCCGACAACTCGCCGACTTCCTGCGCGCGCGGCGCGAACGGGTCCGGCCCGTGGACGCCGGCCTCGCGCCGGGCCCGCGCCGCCGCACGCCCGGCCTGCGCCGCGAGGAGGTGGCGCAGCTCGCCGGGATCTCCGTCGACTACTACACCCGGCTCGAGCAGGCCCGCGGGCCACGGCCGTCGCGGCAGGTGCTGACCGCGCTGGCGCGGGCGATGCGGCTGACCGACAGCGAACGCGAGCACCTGTTCCAGCTCGTCGGCGCCCGCGACGACCCGCCGGCCGGCCCGCCGCGGGACGTGCCGACCGGCATCCTGCACCTCATCGACCGGCTCGACGACACGCCCGCGTTCGTCATCGACGCCGTGTACAACCTGCTCGCGTGGAACCGGATGGCGACCGCGCTGCTCATCGACCCCACCGTGTGGCCGGTGGCGGACCGCAACCTGATCTGGCAGCTGTTCAGCAGCCCGTACACCGACTTCGACGACCCGCAGATCGACGAGCACGCCCGCCTCTGCCTCGCCGACCTGCGCCGGGCCGTGACCAGGTACCCGGACGACCCGGGGGTCGCGGCCCTCGTCGCGCGGCTGCACGCGACCGGTCCCGGCTTCGTGCGGCGCTGGGTCGACTACCCGGTCGACCCGCCCCGGTCCACGTCGACGAAGCGGATCCCGCACCCGGTCGTCGGCGAGCTGGAGCTGGACTGCCAGACCCTGCACATCACCGAACGCGACCAGCGGCTGGTGCTCTACACCGCGGCCCCGGGCAGCCGCTCGCAGGAAGGGCTGCGGCTGCTGTCGGTGGTCGGCACGCAACGGTTCTGAGCGGCGCCGGCGGTAGTCTGCGCAACTGTGCCCGACGAGACGCTGCTGCTGCTGGCCGAGCACCCGGCGCTGCCCGCCGCCGACATCGACGCGCTCGTCGTGGCCGGGGACCCGCGGCTGCTGCCGGTGCTCGCCCGGCGGCCGGACCTGACGGCGGCGCACGTGGACGCCCTCACCGGCACCGGGGACCGGGCCACCTTCCTGGCCCTGGTCGAGGCGGGGCGGGTGCCGCCGCTCGCGGTGCCGCGCGACGACCCCGACGCGATGCTCGCCGGCCTCGACCGCGCCGACGCGCCCGGCGAGTGGCTGCGGCTGCTCGCCTCGTGGCCGGAGCCGCCGGTACGCCGCCGCCTCGCCGCCCTCGCGATGGACCGGCCGGACGTGGCCCGCGCCGTGGCCGGCGACCCGGACTGCTCGGTCGCCGCGGCCGCCGTCCCGTGGTGGGGGTGCCGCCGGACGTCGTGCGGTCCCTGGCCGCCCGGCCGGAGGCGTGCGTGCGGATCGCGCTCGCCGCGCGGCACGACGCGCCGGCCGACCTCCTCGCCGACCTGATCACCACCGGCGGGAGCCCCGAGCCGCGCGGCTGCCCGCACCGGCCGGACCCGGCGGCCGCGCTGCGGCAGGTCCGGCTCGCCGCCGCCGGCAACCACGGCACACCGGCCGCGGCGGTCGCGCCGTTCACCGCCGCGCCGGACATCTCCCTGGCCCGGGTGCTCGCCACCCGGCGCGACCTGCCGCCCGGCACCTACGAGCGGCTCGTGGCGCTCGGCGACCACCGCGTGACGGCCGCCGTCGCGCTCAACCCGGCGGCCCCGGACGACCTGCTGTGCCGCCTGTACGACGCGGGCGACGCCGCCTGGCGGACCAACGTCCTGGCCAACTGGCGCACCCCGCTGGACGTGCTGGTGCGGCACAGCCGCGCCGGGGCCGGCTGGGTCGCCACCGACCGCCATCCTGACGTCGACGGCCTGCGGGCCCTCGCCGCCGACCCCGACCCGAAGGTCCGGCTCGTCGCCGCCGCCAGCCACATCCTGCCCGGGGACCTGCGGGCGGCGCTGACCGACGACCCGGACCTCGACGTCGTGCGCCGCGCGATCGGCAACAGCGGCGTGCCCGCCGACCAGGTCCGCCGGGCCGCCGAGCGGTGGGGGCCGGCGCTGTTCCAGACGCTGGCCGCCCACCCGTCGGCGCCGCCGGAGCTGCTGCTGGCCATCGCCACCCACCCGGACAGCCCGGCCGGCGCGGTCGAGGACGTCGCGTGGCAGGAGACCGCGCCCCCCGCCGCGCTCGAGGCGTGCCTGCGGCTGCCGTCAGCGGCGCCGTTGCTGGCCGGCAACCCGTCGACGCCGCCCGCGATCCTGGCCGGGCTCACCACCCACCCGGACCCGCAGGTCCGCACGGAGCTGGCGCGCAACCCGGCGCTGCCCGCGGGCGCCGTCCACGACCTGTTCGTCGCGCTCACTCACCCCCGGACCGTCTTGACCGACAGCCTCGGATCCGCGGCGATCGACGTCTCCGAGTAGCGGCAGTCGCGCAGCTGCTTGCGGGAGTACAGCAGCGTCTGGTCGGCGTAGTACGGCGAGGCCGGATCCGCGGACTCGCCGAAGGTGAGGACGCACCGCGCCGACGGGCCCGAGGACGTGTACGCGAGGGTCAGCAGGAAGCTGGTGCCGTAGTTCACCACGTAGCCGCGGTCGGTCAGGTCGCTGCCGGGCACGAACGTCCCCGGGTCCATGAACGGCTCCCGGGACGAGCCGGGGAACGGTTCGTACTGCGCCATGTTGGCGATGCCGACGAGCTCCGTCGAGCCGGGCACCGGGATGCGCTGGCCGGCCTTCACCGTGTACTGCACCGACTGCAGCGCCACGTTCAGCGGCAGGCCGACCGCCCGCATCCGCAGCATCGCCCGGGCCAGGCCGGTGAGCAGCGGCGCCGGGTCGGCGGGCGCGCCGCGCGGGGTGCGGCCCGGGTCCGCCGGGTTGAACGCCACGCCGAACAGCGGGCCGGCCACGGTGAGCGCGTCGGGGTACTGCGCGAGCACCGCCCCGATCGTCTCCCGCCACAGCACCGCGCCACGGCTGGGCAGCTCGAACAGCCGGTCCCAGCCGGCCAGCGCGGTGCAGCCGGCGCTGATGTCGACGGGCGTGCCGTCGACGTCCACCGGCCGGGTGCCCTGCGCGCGGCAGGCCGAGACGACGTACCCGGCCAGCTCCGCGGCGGTCAGCGAGTCGCCGGACAGGATCGCGGTGCCGAGGCCGGTCAGGTCGAACTTCGCGGTGCCGTTGATCAGCCGCAGGTTCTGCCGGGAGCGTGCCGACAGCGGCGTACCCTCGAGGCCCTGCAACGGTGAGAACCCGGTCAGGAACCGGTTCTGGTTCGGCACCCAGTGGCTGTCGTTGGCGTTGAACACGTAGTCGCGGCGCTGCAGCTGCGGCTGCTGGGCGAACGGGATCAGCCCGGGCGAGCGCGCCCCCGGCTGCACCACCCACGCGTTGGCGCTGTCGCTGCCGTTGAGCGCGCCGAGCGGGTGCGCCGCCCATTCCGCGATCGACGCGGCGGACAGGTTCGGCGTCGGCGACGAGTCCGTGTACCAGGCGTTGCCGGCGGAGTCGGTCGCGATCGTGTTCACCCACGGGATGCCCTGGTCCCGGCCGATCGACGCGCGCAGGCCCGACACGTCCGTGGCGCGGGCCATGTTGAGCCACACCCGCAGCAGCCGGTCGTTGTCGATGTTGGCGTCGCGGTACGTGTACGCCGTCTCGGTGCCCCAGCCGAACGCCGGGTCGATGGCGGACAGGTCCAGCACCGGGCCGTACCGGGTCGACCACATGGTGCGGGTGACGGGCTGCAGCACGCCGCCCTGGTTGACCTGGATCGTCACCTGCTTGGCGGTCATCGGCTCGGGCCGGCCGTCGACCAGGTACGTGGTCGGCGCGCCGGGGACCAGGTCGACGGAGTAGAACGTGAACCGCGACCCCTCCGCGATCGTGTGCGTCCAGGCGACCTTGTCCGTGAACCCGATCTGCACACCGGGCAGGCCGCCGAGGCTGGCGCCGTACACGTTGAGGTTGCCGGGCACGGTCAGCTGCGACTCCCAGAAGCGCAGCTCGCCCTCCCACGGGAAGTGCGGGTTGCCGACGAGCATGCCCCGCCCGGTCTGGGACTTGTCGGCGCCGAGCGCCCACCCGTTGCTGGACAGGGCCCGCTGCTCCTGCAGCCCCCGCAGTCCGTCGGTGGTGACGGCGGCGCCGATCGGCAGCGCGCCCTGCGCGCCCGACGGCGGCGCGGCCATGGCGATCGGGGCGAGCAGGGCGTCGCCGCTGGCGAGGATCGCGATGTTGCGCTGGTACGCCAGGACGTCGACCGCGGTGATCGGCCCGATCCACGGCTGGCCGGCGCACCAGCCCGGTACGCGGGCCGCGCCGGTGGCCGCGAGGAACGCGTTGTAGCCGCGCACGTAGCCGTTGAGGACGTCGCGCTCCTCCGGCTGCAGCCGGGTCAACTGGTCGCGGGCGCGGTCGACCAGGCCGAGGGACTGGTAGGCGAAGTCGGTGGCCAGGTTGACGCCGTCGGGCCCGGGGCCGAACCACCGGGACCGTTCGCTGCGGACCTTGACGATCTGGTCGGCGAGGTCGCAGAAGCGGTCCTCTGCGTACGCCCACGCCTGCCCGAACGCGGCGCTGCCGACGCTGGACGCCAGCACGTGCGGCACCCCGTAGCTGGTGCGCCTGATCACGGCGGCGTAGCCACCGGAGGCGACGGCGTCACCGTCCTGCGCGTGCGCCGGCGCTCCGGCGACCATGGGCGTGAGCAGGGCGGCTGCGGATAAGACTGTGACGATCCGACGGACGCGAGGCACGGCTCCTCCGAAGTGACGCAGCGGGACTGATGGCGGTTCGAATCCTTGGTCGCATTCACCATGTGCAGGAAGACGCTGTTCGATGACCTGTTCGGCTGTGACGCATCGACGGGCGCGACGCCGTGAGGTCACCATATTGCACTCAGTGACCTTTGTACTACCGTCAATGCACCATCAATCGAGATTCATAGATCAACTTGCGCGCCGCCCAGCCTCAGGACGAACCGCGTGCCACGGCCGGCGCCCACCGGCCGGGGCCTACCGCCGCTCAGTCGTCGAGGTCGACGCCCTTGGCCTGCGCGAGGGCAACGATCTTCCGGGCCTGCCCGGCGTCGCTCGCCACGGCGGCGATCAGCTTGCCCAGCGCCTCCAGCGCGGCCCGGTCGGTGCCGTACGCGCAGAACATGCCGGCCTCGGGGTCGTAGGAGAACCGGCCCTCCAGCGCCGGCGCCTCCGTGCTGACCAGCAGCCGCGCGACCGCCGCCCAGAAGTACCCGCTGGGCTCGTGCCCGAGATCCTCCACGACGGCGTCGACGTCGGTCGTCCCCGCGTTGAGCAGCAGCGAGTACTTGCCCGGCGACGTCTCGATGAGCTTCGGTGCGGTCATGCACGGCAGCTTGGCAGCCGCCGTGCCCCGACGCCAAATCGCCCGGGTCCCAGACCGGTCCCAGACCGGTTCCTGACCGGTCTCAGAGCAGCTCGGCGAGCATGGCGGCGGCGCGGGCGGCGCCGTCGGCGGGCACGGGACGGTACGTGACGGGGCGGTCGATCTCCTCGGCGATCGCCGTGGCGAGCGTGTCCGGGGTCAGCGTGTCGTAGTCCATCCGGCGGCCGGCGCCGTGCCGGCGCAGCCGGTAGGTGACGTGGAACTGCTGCTCGAAGTGGTGGCGCAGCGGCACGTAGATGAACGGGCGGCCGGCCGCGGTCAGCTCCATGCAGGTGGTCAGGCCGCCCTGGACCACGGCGAGGTCGCAGGCGGCGAGGTGGCGGTCCAGCGACGGCACGTACGGCAGCACCTCCAGCCCTGCCGCGGCCCGCACCGTCGACGGGTCGATGCGCGGGCCCGCGACCAGGATCATCCGCAGGCCGGGGACCCGCCGGGCGGCCTCGGGGAAGGCGGCGGCCACGAGCCGCAGCAGGTGGCCGCCGACGCCCGACCCGCCGACGGTGACGACGCAGACGCGCTCGTCGTCGTGGTACCCGAGCGAGGCGCGCAACGCGGCCCGCGCGGCCGGGTCGGTGCCGGTGGTGCCCGTCGCGCCGGTCACGTAGCCGGCGAAGTCGTAGTGCTCGACGGTCCAGTCGCGGATGCGGGGCAGGTCGGGCCCGAACGGCTCGTCCACCACGTCCTCGGGGTCGCCGACGAAGATCGACCGGTCGCGCAGCCGCGGGTACCGGGCGATGTGGCCGATCATCTCGGCGTTGTAGTCGGCGGCGACCAGCGCCTCCCGCTCGCCGCCGTCCGGCATGGGCAGGAACCCGACGAAGTCGGTGAGCCAGGCGTACGCCGAGCGCTTCAGCTCCGGGTTCTCGTGCAGGAAGTGGTCGACGTCCCAGGCCTCGTCGCCGACGACGAGGTCGTAGCGCTCGTGCGTGAGCAGGTCGTGGAAGACCATGAAGTTGGCGACGAGGATCTCGTCCATGCGCCGCAGCGCCTCGAAACAGTGCAGGTCGTGCTCGCCGGACTCGCTCTCCACGTGCGCGGACTCGTTGGCCAGCAGAGCGCTCGCGGGGTGGACCCGCTCGCCGGCGCCGGCGAGCATGCGGGTGACGGGGTCCTGGGTGAGCCAGTCGATCTGGACGTCTGGCCGCAGCTCGCGCAGCCCGGCGGCGATGGCCAGGTCGCGGCGCGCGTGGCCGAGGCCGATCGGGGACGACAGGTAGAGCACCCGCCGCGGCCCGGACTGCCAACGCCGCCACACCCGGCGCGCCGGCCCCGGCGGGCGGAACCGCTCGGCGAAGCCGCGCACCAGCAGGTTGACCTGGACCGGGTCGCGGGCGATCGGGATGTGCCCGCCGCCGTCGATGACGACCAGCTCGCCGCCGGTGAGCGCGGCGAGCGCCTCGCTGCGCTCCAGCGGCACGACCCGGTCGGCGCTGCCGTGCAGGATCAGCAGCGGGCCGGCGATCCGGGCGCACCACGCCTCGAGCGCGTCGCGGCCGGGCCGGTCGGCCTGGCTCTCGACGTCCAGGACGGCGCCGGTGGTCTGCCGGGCCCAGCCGACGCCGTCCTCGATCTGCTTCGTCGAGTGCGGCTCGGTGAAGCACTGGCCCATGAAGAACCAGGCGAAGTCCTCGGCGTGGGTGTGCCAGTAGCGGCGGTTGTACTTGCGCCAGTGGCTCGCCGGGTCGGTGCCGAGCCGCGGCACGGCGGACGGCGGCAGGTCCGGTGCGGGCTGGTCGTCGAGCCCGCCGGAGGCGGCCCGGGCCTGGCTCGGCGGGGTGAGCGCGATCGAGGCGCCGATCGCGACCGTGCCGTGCACCCTGGTGGGGTGCTCGGCGGCGAGCTCGAGCGCCCAGTTGACGGCGCGCGACAGCGCGACGAGCACGGCGCGGTCGGTGCCGGTCGCGTCGAGCACCGCGAGGGCGTAGGCCACCTGGGCGGCCTGCCCGTACGACCGCGGCGTCAGCGGCCGGTCGGAGCGGCCGTTGCCGGGGCCGTCGTAGGTGACCACCCGGAAGTGCCGGGCCAGGTACGGCAGCTGCAGCTTCCAGATCCGCTTGGGCACGAGCGTCCACGTCGGCAGCAGCAGGATCGTGGGGCCGCCCTCCCCGTGCACCTCGTAGTGGATCTTCACGCCGTCGTGCTCGACCCAGCCCTCGGCGTCGGCCTGTCGCGCGCGCATCGCCCTGGCCCTCCCCTCAACGCGTCAGGCGGGGCACGAAGCGCGGGACCCGCCGCAGATAGTGCTCGTACGGCTCGCCGAGCTGCGCCCGCAGGTCGTGCTCCTCCAGCCGGACCCCCACCATGATGTAGCCGGTGCCGGCCACGGCGAAGACCAGCCTGCCGACGCTGAGGTCCGGCGCGGCCCAGAACGCGATCAGGAAGCCGACCATCAGCGGGTGGCGGACCAGCCGGTACAGCAGCGGCTCACGGAAACCGGGCTCCGTGTAGCGGCGGTCGCGCGCCCGGTCCAGCACCTGCCGGAGGCCGAAGAGGTCGAAGTGCCCGACGGCGAACGTACTGACCACGAGCACGACCCAGCCCAACGCGTAAGCGGCCCACAGCACCCCACGCGCCCACGCCGGCCCGACCGACCACAGGGTCCCGGGCAGCGGCTGCCACTGCCACAGCAGCAGCGCGACCGTGGCGGTGGCGGCCAGCACGTACGTGCTGCGCTCGACGGCCGGCGGCACGAACCGGGTCCACCACCGCTTGAACCACGGCCGCGCCATGACGCTGTGCTGCACCGCGAAGAGCGTCAGCAGCGCCGCGTCGACGAGCAGCGCCCGCCACGCCGGGCCGGTCGCGCCGTCGTCGATGCCCTTCGGCACGCCGACGCCGGCGAGGAACCCGATCGTGTAGAGCAGGGTCGCGACGAAGGCCAGATAGGCCACCGCGCCGTACCCGAGGGCGAACGCCTTGCGCACCATGCCACACCTCCCTCTCGTTCGGTCGACCGACCGACTGCCCGGACGCTAACATTCGGTCGACCGACCGACAAGCACCTATCAGGCAGCCGACAGAGGGGGACGACGGTGACCACCGCCGCGCGCATCATCGAGGCCGCCCGGGCGTGCCTGCTCGCCGACGGCTACGCCGCCCTGTCCACCCGCCGGGTCGCGGAGCAGGCCGGGGTGCCGCTGAGCCAGATCCACTACCACTTCGGCGGCAAGCAGGGCGTCATCCTCGCGCTGCTCGACCACGAGAACCGGCAGCTCGTCGAGCGCCAGGTCCGCATGTACGGCGCGGACACCCCGCTCTGGAAGCGCTACGAGCAGGCGTGCGACTTCCTCGACGACGACCTCGCGTCGGGCTACGTGCGGGTGCTGCAGGAGATGATCGCGGCCGGCTGGTCCGACCCGCAGGTCGCCGCGCGGGTGACCACGATGCTCGAGGCGTGGTTCGTGGTGCTGGTCCAGGTCGCCGAGGAGGCGGAGGAGCGGTTCGGCTCCCTCGGCCCGATGCGCCCCGCCGACGTCGCCGGCCTCATCGGGCTGTCCTTCCTCGGCGGCGAGGCCGTCGTCCTGCTCGGCGGCGACGCGTGGGTCCCCCGGGTGCGCGGCTGGCTGCGCAGCGTCGGCGACCTGATCCGCCAGTTCGAGGAGCGGTGACGCCGCGCGGAGCTGTCCGCGAGCCGTCACGTGATCCGCGCGACCGTGTCGCCATCCTGACGGAGCGCGACGAAGGGGTGCCACGACCGTCGATGCTGTCGCCGTGCCGTTCTCCCGCCTTTCCCGCGCCATGGGCGCGCTGCTGATCATCGCCGCGATCACCACGACCGGTGCCACCCCCGCCGGTGCCGAGCCGGTCCGCGGGCCGAAGTGCCCAGAGAACCGGGCACAGCTCGCGGGCCAGCACATCACCTCGCTCGACGGCCTGCCCGACCTCACCTGCGCCGACCTGCACGACGCGGTGCTGGACGGACTCGACCTCGGGCAGGAGGACCTGTCCGGCGTCGACGCGCACGGCGCCTCGTTCCGCGATGCGGACCTCGTGCAGGCCACCCTCACCGGCGCGAACCTGCGCGGCGCCCACTTCGACGGCGCCGACCTCAGCCAGGCCGACCTCGACGCCGTCGACGCCCGCGACGCGACGTTCACCGAGGCCGACCTCAGCCAGGCCGAGCTGACCGGCGCGGACCTGCGCGGCGCCGACTTCACCAGCGCGTCGCTCACCCAGGCCGACCTGGTGCGGGCCGACCTGCGCGGCGCCCGGACCGTCTTCGCCGAGGCCATCCAGGCCGACACCGACGGCGCCAAGGTCGACGTCCTCGACCCGCGCACCTTCCAGGCCAGCCTGATCGCCATCCTCGTCGGCCTGGCCCTGCTGGTGAAGTCCCTCATCGACGTCGTGCGCGGCAACACGCCCGGCGACCGGGCCATCAACCGCGGCCTGTCCCGCCTGGCGATCTACGCGGTGGTCAACGTGATGCTCTGGGTCTTCGCCGGCATGCTGCTGCCCCTGATGTACATCGTCGTGCTCTACCCGCTGCTCGTCGGCGCGCTGCTGGTGTACCTGTCCGGCGCCGTGCGCGGCTACCGCCCGGCCCGCTTCGGCCGGCCGGACCAGGACCCGTTCCCGGTCGGCCTCACCATCCGCGGCTGACCGCCGCGGGCCGGCGGCGCGGGCCCGGCGCAGAATACGGACATGGACGCCTTCGCCGGGTACCTCGCGTCGCTGGTGGGCTCGTGGGAGGCGCTCGCCACGCCGCACCCCGACGCGTCGGTGGTGCGGGGTGCGGGGTTCGTCGCCGCCCGGTTCCCGAGCCATCCGGTGCTGTGCAACGCGGTCCTGCTGGATCCGGCCGCGTTGCCCGCGCTCGCCGGCCTGTACACCGGCATCCCCGGATACGCGGTGTGGTCCGCGGACGGCGCCACGGCCGCCGTCCTCGCCGCCGCCGGGATGCGGCGCGACGAGACGACCGTGCCGATGCGGTGCGACCTGCGGGACCTGCCGCCCGGCGCGGATCCCGCGGACGGGTCCCCCGGCGTCGTGGCGGACGCCGACCCGGGCGTGGTCGCCGCGATCACCGGCACCGACGAGACGCTGGTGCGGGGCGTGCCGGGGCTGCGGGCCTACGCGTCCGCCGGGCACGAGTCGTGCCTGGTGCTGATCCCGGTGGGCAGCGACGTCAACGTGTCGTTCGTGGCGACCCTGCCGCGGGCCCGGCGGCGAGGGCTGGCCCGGTCGGTGCTGCGCCGGGCGCTGCACGACGCCCGCGACGGCGGGTTCGCCACGGCGAGCCTGCAGGCCACCCCGATGGCCGAGCGGCTGTACGCGGCCGAGGGGTTCGCCGCGGTCGGCGCCTGGCAGGAGTGGCTGCCGCGGTCATGACCAGGCGAGCGCGGCGCGGCGCTGCCAGTACACCTCGGCGGGCTCGGCATCCGGGAGCGGCTCCTCGCCGCGCGCGTCCAGCGCCCGCAGGTTGGCGGCGAGCTGAGCCGTGGTCGCGGCGCCGGACAGCACGACGCTCACCCACGGCCGGCGCAGCGCCGCGGCGATGACGGCCGCGTCCCGGTCGGCGAGGCGGCCGTTGGCCAGGGACTCCTTGACGATGACGGCGCGGCCGTCGGCGTGCGCCTCGGCGAGGGCCGGCCCGGCCGACGGCTCGAGCGGGTTCCAGGTCGCCTGCACCGTGCGGAACAGCGGCGTGCCGCCGACCTCGACGCGCAGCGCGGCGCGGATGGCCTCGGCCTGCCGCGGCCCGCTGGTGGACAGCCCGACGGTGACGCCACGGCCGGCCAGCTCCGCGAGCCGCCGGTGCAGGGCCCGGTCGGTCAGTGCGGTGCTCTGCGGTGTCACGGAGTGGATCTGGTACAGGTCGAGCCGGTCACCGAGCAGGTCGAGCGTCTCGGCGAGCTGCCGGTCGAACGTCGCCACGCCGTGGTCCTTGGCCTCGTGCACCGGCGCGTCGACCCGCCACCCGGCCGTGTACGTGTACCCCCACTTGGAGCCGACGACGACGTCGCGCCGCTGCCCGAGCCAGCCGGCGAGGAACTCCTCCGCCAGCCCGTAGGAGCGGGCCACGTCGACGTAGCGCACCCCGGCGGCGTAGGCGGCGTCGAGCAGCTCGTGGCTGCGCGCCCGCAGCGCGTCGACCGACCGGTCCGCGGGCAGGTCACGGTCGCGCCCCAGGGTGATGTACCCCGGCCGCCCGACGGCCGCGAGCCCGAGCCCGACGCGCCGCACGGGCACGCCGAGGTCCAGCCGGTCGAAGCCCATACCCGCGATCCTAGGCGCGGCGGCGACGGCGGATCACGGTGTACGCGGCGACGGCGACCGCGGTCAGGGCAACCGCGGCGACCGCGAGCACGGTCGGCCAGATCGAGTAGCCGGTGCCGGTGCGCAGCGCGGCCGGGGCCGCGGCGGGCGCCGAGGAGGGCGGGGCCGGCCGGTGCAGCTCGGCCGCCTCCTCGGGGGTGACGAGGTGGCCGACGGACGTGCCGGCCGGCAGCGCGAACCCCCAGTCGAGCAGCATCGTGCCCTGCTTCCAGGCGCGGGCGGGCACGATCTCGGCGCCCATGATGGTGACGACGAGCCGGCGGCCGCCGCGCTGGGCGGCGCCGACGTAGGTGTGCCGGGCCTCGTCGGTGAACCCGGTCTTGCCGCCCATGGCGCCGTCGTAGCTGGTCAGCAGCTTGTTCTCGTTCTGGATCTGGAAACCCTTGGGGTCCTTCGGCGGCTGCGCCGGCCACTGGAAGACCAGGGTGGTGTCGTACTTGACGAAGTCGGGCCGGGCGAAGTCGGCGCGGGCGATCAGGGCCAGGTCGTAGGCGCTGGTGAGCTGGTCGGGGGCGTCCAGGCCGGACGGGGTGACGGCGTGGGTGTCGTCGGCGCCGAGGCGGCGCGCCTCGGCGTTCATCGCGGCGACCGTCGCGGCGACCCCGCCGTCGCCGCCGGCCACCCGGGCCAGGGCGTTGGCGGTGTCGTTGCCGGACTGCAGCAGCAGCCCGAGCCACAGCGTGGAGACCGGGTACTTCCCGCCGATGATCATGCCGACGGCGGAGCTGTCCTTGGGCAGGTCGAGGTCCTCGGCGGTGGCCTCCACGACCAGCGCCGGGTCGAGCTTCGGCAGGGCGGTCGCGGCGAGCAGCAGCTTCTGCACGCTGGCCGGCCGGCGGCGCAGGTGCGGCGCGCAGGCGCCGAGGACCTCGCCGCTGTCGAGGTCGGCGACCACCCAGGACATCGCCGACAGGGTGGGCGGCGCCGCGGTGCCGCCCGCCACGGCCAGGCCGGTCGTGCCGAGCTGCCCGCCGCCGACCACGGGTGCGGCGGGGTCCCGCACGGGAGACGGCGGGGTCGGCGGGATGGTGGGGATCGTGGCGTACGGGCACGGCACCGCCGCACCGCCGGACGTGGTCACGGCAGGACCGCTGGACGTGGTCACGGCAGGACCGCTGGACGTGGTCACGGCAGGACCGCCGGACGGACCCGCGCCGGACGGGCTGACCGACGGGCTGACGACCGGTGCCGGCAACGCCAGCAGTCCCGCGCTCAGCACCGCCGCCACCAGTCCCGTCGCTCCCATGGCTGGGGAGCGTAACCGCCACGGGCTTGCACGGCACGGCGGGCCCGGCCGTGCCGCCTCCCGGCGCCGCCTCTCCGGTGTTGCTCAGCGGCCGGTGTCCACGTCCGCGGCGGCGAGGCGGGCGGCGTGCTCGGCGAGGACGTCGACGGCGGTGGCGACGGCGGGGCGGGCGGCGGCACTGTCGCGCCACAGCGCGAACACCCGGCGGGTGGGCTGCGGGTCGATCGGCACCATGCGCACCGACGGCGGCACCGGGTCCCGGCCGAGGCGCGGGATCACGGCCGCGCCGAGCCCGGCGGCGACGAGCGCCAGCTGGGTCGAGTGCTCCGACGCGGTGTGCCGGATGCGGGCCTGCGCGCCGTGCCGGCGCAGGGTGGCGAAGAGCCAGTCGTGGCAGATCTGCCCCGCGCTCCAGCCGATCCAGTCCTCGCCGGCGAGGTCGGTGACGGCGACCGCGGTCCGGCCCGCGAGGGGGTGCCCGGCCGGCAGCGCCACGTCGAACGGGTCGTCCAGCAGGTGCCGCCGGGACAGGCCCTCGGGGACGGCGAGCACGTCGTCGGCCCAGTCCTGCACGACCGCGACGTCGAGGTGGCCGCGGCGCAGGGCGGCGACCGCCGCGTCGGGCTCCTGCTCGCTCAGCGCGACGTCCAGGTCGGGCCAGCCGGCGCGCAGCCGCGCCAGGACCCCGGGCAGCAGCCCACGGGCGGCGGTCGCGAACGCGGCGACCGCCAGGGGGCCGGCGACGACGCCGCGGTGCCCGGCGAGGCCGGCCTCGACCCGTTCGACGAGCGTGAGCACCTCGGCCGCGCTGCGGGCGAGCACGGCGCCGGCCTCGGTGACGCGCACGCCGCGCCCCTGCCGCTCCACGAGGTGCTGGCCGACCTCCCGCTCGAGCCGGGCGATCTGCTGCGACACCGCGGAGGTGGTGACGTGCAGCGCCGCGGCGGCGCCGCCGACGGACCCGGTGGTCCACACGGTGTGCAGGACGCGCAGCCGCTCCAGGTTCAACACCGTAGCGATGCTACGCGATCGGGTCCATAACCTGTCACTTGTCCTAATCATTGCCGGGTCGCAGGGTGGATCGCATGCAGACCACCTTCACCATCGGCGGCGACCTGCCGGTGCACCGGCTCGGGTTCGGCGCCATGCGGCTCACCGGCCGCCCCGCGTCCCTGGAGCGCGCCGCCGCGACGGCCGTCGCCCGCCGCGCCGTCGAGCTGGGCGTCACCCTGATCGACACCGCCGACGCGTACGACTTCGGCGCCAACGAGGAGCTCGTCGCCGAGGCGCTGCACCCGTACCGCGACGGCGTCGTCATCGCCACCAAGGGCGGCCAGGTCAACCTCGGCCGCGAGTGGATCCCGCTGGGCCGCCCCGAGTACCTGCGCCAGCAGGCCGAGCTGAGCCTGCGGCGGCTCAAGGTCGAGCGCATCGACCTGTACCAGCTGCACCGCGTCGACCCCACCGTGCCGCTCGCCGAACAGGCGGGTGCGCTGCGGCGGCTGCGCGACGAGGGCAAGGTCCGGCACGTCGGGCTGTCCGAGGTGACCGTCGAGCAGCTCGTCGAGGCGGCGCGGATCGTGCCGGTCGCCGCCGTGCAGAACCGGTACAACCTCACCGACCGCCGGTCCGAGGCGGTCCTTTCGTACTGCGAGCGGCACGGCATCGCGTTCCTGCCGTGGCTGCCGGTCGCGCCGCTGACCACCGGCGGCGGCGACGCGGTGGCCCGGGTCGCCGCGCGGGTCGGCGCCACCCGCACCCAGGTCGCCCTCGCCTGGCTGCTGCACCGCTCCCCCGTCGTCGTGCCGATCCCCGGTACGTCCCGCGTCGGGCACCTGGAGGAGAACGTCGCGGCCGCGGCCGTCCGGCTCGACGCCACGGCCCTCGCCGAGCTGGACGCGGTGGGCCGCGCCACGGCGACGTCGCGTGAGGCGCGGGGGGTGCCGGGCCGCCGGTAGCATGACCGCCGTGATCAACAGCGCGGCCGGGGTCCGGGTCGGGATCGGCGTGTTCGTGTGCCGCGGCGGCAGGTTCCTCATGGGGCGCCGCCGCGGCGCGCACGGCGCCGGCACGTGGTCGGTGCCCGGCGGGCACCTCGAGTTCGGCGAGTCGTTCGAGGACACCGCGGTCCGCGAGGTCGCCGAGGAGACCGGCGTCCAGATCGGCAACGTCCGCTTCGGCGCCGTCACCAACGACGTCTTCCCCGGCGAGGGCCGGCACTACGTCACCGTCTGGATGCTCAGCGACCACGTCGCCGGCGAGCCGGCGATCCTGGAGCCCGACAAGTGCACCGACCTCGCCTGGCACGACTTCGACGACCTGCCGGAGCCGCTGTTCCTGCCGTGGCGCCAGCTGGTGCGCTCGCCGCACTTCGACGCCATCCGCCGGGAGCTCAGCGCCGCACGGTGACCGCCACCGGGCCGACCCGCAGGACCCCGTCGTCCAGCGGCTCGCACCGCACGCCGCCCTTGCCGCGCAGCGCCTTCCACGTGCCGGGCCCGACCATGACGTCCATCCACGCGCACGGGTGCGCCGCCCGCCGGACCAGCAGCCGGACCGGGCCGTCGCCGGAGTCCAGCGTCAGGACCGCGCCGACGAGGTCGTCGACGGCGAGCCCGGCCACCATGATGTTGCGCCGGACCTCGACCAGCCCGGCCCCCGGGGGCAGCGACTCGCGCGCGATGACGGTCACGCTCGCCTGCCGGTGCGCCTCCTTGCCGAAGTACCGGTCGCCGACGACACCCAGCCCGGCCCGGATCCGGATCTCGTCGACCAGCTCACCCGGCGGCGCCGGCAGCGGGCCGTCGGCGGGGCGGCCGACGTACCGGTGCGACGGCGAGGCCAGCAGCTGCACGATCTCCGGCATGCCCAGCAGTCTGCGGCAGCCCGCCCGGGGCGACGGCGCCGGGGCCGCACGGACGCGGACCGTAGAATGCCGGGCGTGACGACGGCGGCCCGCACGGCGGCAGCGAGCCTGCCCAACACGCCCGGTGTGTACCGGTTCCGCGACGAACGCGACCGGGTCCTCTACATCGGCCGCGCCACCGAGCTGCGGCACCGGGTCGGCTCCTACTGGACCAGCCTGCGCGGCCGGCGCCACCTGTCCCGGATGGTCGCGCAGATCGTGCGGGTCGAGGCGGTCGCCTGCGACTCCGTCCACGAGGCGGCGTGGCTGGAGCGCAACCTGCTGGAGCGTTCGAAGCCGCGCTGGAACCGCGTCCGCGGCGGCCTCGAGGTCCCCATCTACCTGCGCGTCGACCGGCGGGGCGCGCCCCGGCTCGTGGTCGACCACGGCCCGTTCGGCGCCGACCGCGGCCCCGACGTGTTCGGCCCGTACCTCGGCGGGACGAAGGCGCGGCTGGCCGTGGCCGGGCTGGGCCGGGTGCTGCCGCTCGGGTACACCGACGAGCGCCTCACCGGCGCCGCGCGGGACATGGCCCGCATCCGCGGCGTCGACGCGGCCGACCGCGAGACCTTGCTGGCCGCCACGGTCGCCGTGCTGCAGCGCCGCCCGGACGCCGTGGACGCGGTGCACCGCCTGCTCGTCGAGCAGCGCGACCGGGCGGCGGCGGGGCTCGCCTTCGAGCTCGCCGAGCGGATCCAGCAGGAGCTCGAGGCGATCGACTGGCTCGTCGCGGAGCAGAAGGCGACCGTGCCCACCGATCCCGACAGCGACGTGTACGGCTGGGCCGACGGCCTCCTCGTCCGCTTCGAGGTGCGGGGCGGGCGCCTGGCCACCTGGACGCAGCGGGCCTGCCGGGAGGCCGACGCGCGGCGGCACCTGGACCGCACCCCGGAGCACTGGCGGCCGTTCGCGGCACGCAGCGCCGAGCTGTCGAGCCGGCTCTCCGCCGCCCACCACATCGCCGCCTGAGCTCGAAGGACGGGGTTCACCATGGATGACCGGGCCCAACGGGTGCTCGCCGGGCTGCGCGACTTCTACGCCGCACCGCTGGTGGGCGCGGCCGGCACCCCCGACGACGGCGCCGGGGCCGCGCTGCGCCTCTTCCACGACGTCGCCACCCGCGTCCCCGCCTACCGCTCGTTCCTGGACGCGCACGGCGTCGACCCGGCGGCGGTCGTCTCGGCGGACGACTTCGCGCGGGTACCGCTGCTGACGAAGGCCGAGTACCACCGCCGGTACCCGCTGCCCCAGCTGTGCCGCGACGGGCGGCTCGACGCCGCCGAGACGGTCGCCGTGTCGTCGGGGTCGTCCGGGGAGCCGACCGTGTGGCCGCGCTCGGTGCTGGACGAGCTGGTCGTCGCCCGCCGGTTCGAGCAGGCGCTGGCCGGCAGCTTCCGCGCCGACCGGCGGCGGACCCTGGTCGTGGTCTGCTTCGCGCTGGGCTCCTGGGTCGGCGGCATGTACACCGCCGCCGCCTGCCGGCACCTGGCCGCGAAGGGGTACCCCATCACGGTCGCCACGCCCGGCAACAACCTCGACGAGATCCTGCGGGTCGTGCGGGAGCTCGGGCCGCACTTCGAGCAGGTGGTCCTGGCCGGCTACCCGCCGTTCGTGAAGAACGTCGTCGACGCCGGCCGCCAGCGCGGCGTGGACTGGCCCGCGTACCGCATCCGGCTGCTGCTCGCCGGCGAGGTGTTCAGCGAGGAGTGGCGCACGCTCGTCGGCTCCCGGGCCGGCATGACCGACCCCCTCGCCGACTCCGTCTCGCTGTACGGCACCGCCGACGCCGGCGTCCTGGGCACCGAGACGCCGCTGAGCGTCGCGATCCGGCGCTTCCTCGCCGGTCGCCCCGACGCCGCCCGCGACCTGTTCGGCGACCCGCGGCTGCCGACGCTCGTGCAGTACGACCCGACCACCCGCTACTTCGAGACCCACCACGACGGGACGCTGCTGTTCACCGGCGACGGCGGGATCCCGCTGGTCCGCTACCACATCGCCGACGAGGGCGGCCTGCTGCCGTTCGACGCGATGCTCTCGTTCTGCCGCGGGCTGGGCTTCGACCCGGCGGCCGGCCTGGACGCCGCCGCCGCGCCACGGCTACCGTTCGTCTGGGTCTTCGGCCGGTCGCTGTTCACCGTCTCGTACTTCGGCGCCAACATCTACCCGGAGAACGTCACGGTGGCGCTGGAACGCCCCGGCATCAGCGACTGGGTGACCGGCAAGTTCGTGCTGCAGGTCGTCTCCGGCGACGACGAGGAGCGCCACCTGTCGGTGGTGGCCGAGCTGGCCCCCGGCGCCACCTCCGCGGACCCTGACCGGGCCGGGCTGCTGGCCGGGGCGATCCGGGAGGAGCTGCTCCGGCTCAACAGCGAGTTCGCCAACTACGTGCCGCCCGCGTACCAGACCCCACGGGTCGAGCTGCGCCCCACCGGCGACCCGGAGTACTTCCCGCCGCAGGTGAAGCACCGCTACACCCGACCGGACCGCTGAGCGCGCCGCCGCCGGCCCGCCGCGCCGTCAGTCGACCGGCGTGGCCCACATCGTCCCAGCCGGCGGCGTCACCGCGACCGGCTCGGCCGGCATGATGATCCACAGGATCGGGTACACGAGGATCTGGCTGCCGGGAATCAGCAGCAGGATGAGGATGAACAGCAGCCTCGCCGGCCACGGGTCGATCCCGAAGCGCTGCCCGAGCCCGGCGCACACGCCGCCGAGCACCCGGCCCCGCGCCGGCCGGACCAGGCCCTGTTGTCGCATCGACTGGTGCACGGTCTCCATCGTTCTCGCTCCTTCACGCCACGTTCCTTCGTTGTGCTTCAAGCCTGCGCCTTCGCGACCCTCGCCGGCATCAGGGACCGGCCCCGGTCGACCCCTGAGAACGCAACCCTCACCTCCGTCGGCGACCGCCCTGCCCCGCGCACCCTCGTTCCCCCCGGGCACCGCCGGACGCCGGCCACGCCCGAGACCGACAACGCAGGACAGCGCGGCGCAAGTCCACGACAGGACAGCGCCGAGCCTTCACGGCGCGACGCGGCCAGAAGGATGACGCGCCAAGGCACGGCGCAGGCGAGCACGGCACAGGCGAGCACGGCACAGGCGATCGCGACGCAGGCGAGCACGGCACAGGCGACCGCGACGCAGGCGAGCACGGCACAGGCGAGCACGGCACAGGCGAGCACGGCACAGGCGAGCACGGCACAGGCGAGCACGGCACAGGCGAGCGCGACGCAGGCGAGCACGACGCAGTGGGTCAGGACGACGCGACACGAGACCGCAGCACAGCACGGCACGCACGACCCACGGCGAAGCAGGACGGTGCGACACGAGCGGCGGCGCGGCATGGCACGACGCGGCACAAGACGGCACAGCACAAGGCGAACCAGGCCGGCGCGGCACGAAACTGAGCGACACGAACGAGACGGCACCCCGCGACGACACGACACCCACGAGGCGGCGCGACGCAAGGCGGGGCAGACCAGCGCGGCGCGGACCAGCGCGACGCGGACCAGCGCGACGCGGACCAGCGCGACGCGGACCAGCGCGACGCGGACCAGCGCGACGCGGCGCGGGCAGACCAGCGCGGCGCGGGCAGACCAGCGCGGCGCGGGCAGACCAGCGCGGCGCGGGCAGACCAGCGCGGCGCGGGCAGACCAGCGCAGGATGCACGCCAGAGTCACAGCCGTCGCCCGCAGCGCGACCTGCCCGCCGGTGGCTCCACCGCCGGCGACGGCGCCCGGCACCACCGCCGGCGCGGCGCGGCCCGGGCTGTAGCGCCGCACCGGGCTCTGACGCCGCCCCGGGCTGTAGCGCCGCCCCGGGCCTGTGACGCCGCACCGTGCCTGCGGCGCCGCACCGGGCTGTGGCGCCGCCCCGGCGACGAAGGCTGAGGCAGGCCAGCAGCGCCATCTCCACGATCCCCTCGTTGAGATGGCGCGGAGTCGGGCGGGCGTCAGAGGCGGCGCAGCACGCTGACGACTCGGCCGAGGATGACCGCCTCGTCGCCGGGGATGACGTCGTACGACGGGTTGCGGGGCACCAGGTCGACGTGGCCGTCGCGGAGCCGGTAGACCTTCACGGTCGCCTCGCCGTCGATCATCGCGGCCACGATGTCGCCGGTCTCGGCCACGGGCTGGCGGCGGACCACGACGAAGTCGCCGTCGCAGATGGCGGCCTCGATCATCGAGTCGCCCTTGACGCGCAGGGCGAACAGGCTGCCGTGGCCGACGATGGAGGTGGGCAGGGTCAGCTCGTCGTCCGACTGCTCCTCGGCGAGGATCGGCTGGCCGGCGGCGATCGCACCGAGCACCGGCACGCTGACGCCCGGGTCCAGCTGGCCGCCCCCGATCACCCCACCGGAACCACGACCCCCGGCTCGCGCCGGCACCGGCACCGCGGGCCCCGCCGGCAGTCCAGCCCTTGCCCCACCGCCGAAGCGGTCCGCGGCGGGCACCACGACACCGTCGTCGTCCGGCGCGGGCGCGCCAGTGTCCGCGTCAACGGCCCGGGCGTCCATCGCCCTCGGCCAACGCCCGTCCCGGCGCAGCAACCCCAGCCGCTCCAGCGACTTGAGATGGTGCGACACCGACGACGTCGACACCAGGCCGACCGCGGCACCGATCTCGCGCACCGTGGGCGGGTAGCCGTGCTCCTCGACCCAGCCCCGGATCACCGACAGGACACGTTGCTGCCGCTCGCTGAGCATCCCCTCCGTCATTCGATCACCATACGCCATCCTTCGATCATCTGTACGAACATCACCCTACCGCCGCGGTGCGACAAAAAGACTCTGCACCGACCGGCCGATCGGCCCGTGCTGGTCGTGCAGGGCGGTGTCGGCCAGCCCGATCCCGGCGGCGTCGATCGACGTGGCCGAGCGCAGGCACACCCATTCCCCGAGAGGGTGACGCAGCAGGTGTACGGTCAGATCCGCGTTCACGAACAGGAACCTGTTCAGCTCCAGCTCGTTGCTGATGCCGTTGCCCGAGTCGGCGGCGACCAGCACCCGGCTGAGCGGGCTCGGCTCCTCACCGTCCACAAGGGACTCACGCATGCGCATCCAGGCGGTGGCCGGGCCGCGCTCCAGGAACGAGCCCTCGGAGAAGCGGAAGTCCATCGCGGTGTGGTAGCCGATGTCGTGCGTCGTCGGGTACAGCGGCTTCACGCTCGCCCCGTCGAGGTGGACGGCGACCGGTGGCGTGGCCGCCGGCACCAGGTCCTCGCCGGCCCGGATCAGCAGCGCCGAGCAGCTCATGAAGGGGTCGATCGACGCCTCCACGAGCGCGACGCTGCGGCCCTGCCGGACCACCCGCACGGCCACCTCGAGCACGGCGATCGGCACCGGGCGGGCGATCTCGTACGTCAGCCGCGCCACCCGCATGCCCGGCGGCGCCACCGACTCCACGGCCCGGCCCAGCAGCGCCGCCGGCGGCCCGGCGTGCTGCGCGGCCGGGTCCCACGGGCCGCGGGTGTGCTCGGTGGACTCGAACCGGCCGTCGCCGAGCGGTAGGTAGAACGCCATCGGGACATCGTAGGTCGACGGTGGCCGATAGCCTGGGCTGATGCCGCAGCCGAACCCGCTCGGGCGGACCGCGCCCGCGACCGACGGCGCACCGCTGGCCGCCCGCGGCAACGGGCAGGACTGGCTGGTGTCGTGGCACCCGCCCGGCGAGCGCCCGGCCGGCCGGGCCCATGGCGCCAACGGCGTCTGTCTCGCCGGCGCCGAGCTGGTGCTCATCAGCCACGACGGTGTCCACTTCGGACTGCCGGGCGGCCGGCCCGAGGGCGACGAGACCGACCTGGAGACCCTGTGCCGGGAGATGCGGGAGGAGGCGTGCGTCCGTGTCGCCGAGGCCCGGCTGCTCGGGCACGTGCGCTCCGAGTGCGTCGCCGGGCACGAGCTCGGCCTGGTGCTGGTGCGCTCGTTCTGGTGCGCCGAGGTCCTCGTCGGGGACTGGCGGCCGGCGCACGAGGTCGGCCACCGGCGGATCGTGCCGGCGGCCGCCGCCCGCGACGAGGTCCGGGAGTACTCGGACGGCTCCGCCCGCATCGTCGCCCGGGCCCTCACCGAGGCGGGCCTGACCTGAACAAACGGGCACCCGCCGAAACGGGCACCCACCGAAACGGGGCACCCACCGGGACGGGCACCGCCGAAGCGGGCGCCGATCGCCCGCCCCGGCGGCGGAGGGTGTCACTCGCTGCGGGCGGTCTCCGGCCCGGTGATGCGCCGCAGCAGCGGGAACGTCGCGGCGATGATGCCCAGGGACAGCAGCAGCCCGCCGGTGACGATCGCGCCGTACGTGAGGCCCGGCGGCCGCAGGTGGTAGCCCATCTGCGCGGTGAGGAACAGCTGCGCGCCGAGCAGCCCCGCCCCGATCGCCAGCGCCGCCGCGCCCAGCAGCGGCACGGCGCTCTCCAGGGCGATCACCCGCCGCAGCACGCCGAGGGGCACCCCGGTCAGCCGCAGCAGGCTGAAGGGCCGTTTGCGGTCGGTGAGACCGGCGATGACGCTGACCGCGAGGCTGCACCCGGCGATCGGCAGGCTGGCGAGGATGACCACGGCGGCGAGCTGCTCGAAGCCGGCCAGCTGCGAGTTCTGGTCGTTCGCCCGGTCCCAGTCGGTGGCCGGCATGATCCGCAGGTCGGGGAACGCCAGCTGCAGCGCGGTGCGGGCGCGCTCCAGCGTGGCGGTGGACCCGTCGGTGCCGACCACGACGGAGATGACCGGCCGCGCGGCCAGCTGCGCCGCGGTCAGGGCGGCCGCGGGCCAGACGACGCCGGGCCCGTGCGCGGCGCGGTACCCCATGAAGTCCTCCCACACCAGGGCGACCTCGGCCCCGTCGGCGCAGCGGCCGAACTGCGGCGCCCGCGCGAGGTCGGCGCAGGACGCGACGCCGGCGTAGTCGGTGTCGTACACGGGGTTGTCCCGGACCACCGTCACGGAGCGGACGCCGGGGCCGGCGGCCAGTGCCGCGACGACGGGCGCGGGGACGGTGTCGGGGTCGCGCTCGAAGCGGGCGACCATCGTCGAGGCGGCGAGGTCGTCGACGTGCGTGCCGCGCTCCGCGGCGAGGGTCTGGATGATGCCGACGGAGACGGTGGTGACGAACAGGCCGACCACCACGCCGCTGATCGCGCGGAACGCCGCGGCCGGGTTGTCGGCGAGGCGGCGGGCGGCGATGAGGGTGGCGGGCCGCTGCGCCCGGCGGGCGAGCAGGCGCGCGCCGGCCATCGTCAGCCACGGTCCGGCGAGCACCAGTCCGACCATGATGAGCAGCAGCCCGGGCAGGAACACCGCGACCTGCGCCGTGGAGTCCTCCGGCACCCGGCCGATGAAGAACGCCAGCTCCGCGACGCCGAGCAGCAGCGGGATCAGCCGGAACCAGCGCGGCGGCTTCGGCGTGACCCGCCGCACCACGCCGAGCGGGGAGATGCGGACCCGGCGCAGCGCCACGCGGGCGGCGAGCGCCGCGCCGACCGGCACGCCCACGGCGACCGCGGCGGCGACGAGCGGGCCGAGGGTCACGTCGTCGGGGTGGAACGGCATGCCGGTGAACGGGATCCGGGCCAGCTGGACGCGGAAGGCGAAGTACAGCGCGAACCCCGCGGCGGTGCCGAGCAGCGCGGCGACGGTCGCCTCGACGGCGGCCACGACGGAGATCTGCCGGGGCGTGCCGCCGATGAGGCGCATCGCGGCGAAGCGCTGCTCGCGGCGGGCGGCGGTGAGCCGGGTCGCGGTGCCGATGAAGATGAGCACGGGGAAGAGCAGGCCGCCGGCGACCACGGACAGGATCAGGTCGACGGCGGCGGTGGGGATGCCGGGCGGTTCGGTGGGGAAGGCGGTGACGCGGCGGGCGTGGTACAGCTGCGACACGACGTCCGGGGTCCCGCCGGCGACGGCGGTGAGGCTGTCCGGCGACGGCAGCGCCGGGGCGCCGATGAGGCCCGCCTGCCGGCCGGGGAACCGGGCGCCGAGCTGGTCGGCCGGGGTCGCCGCGATCAGCCGGGCGAGGGCCGGGGAGGCGTAGTACTCCCCCGGTCCGGGCAGGCGCGGCAGGCCCTTCGGTACGGGCGCGCCGGTGCCGGTCACGGCGACGTCGATGCGGGTGATGGACCGGCCGTCGAAGTAGTCGCCGCGCTCGGCCCACCACAGTGGCGCATCGGCGGCGGCGCCCGGCTGCGGGCTCAGCGCGGCGAACCTGGCGAACTGCGCGTCGACCGCGTTGACGCCGGCGAGCGTGCTCAGCAGCAGCCACACGCCGAGCGCGACGGCGCCGGCCATGACGGCGAGCCGGACGGCGGCCTCCCGCCCGCCGGCGAGGGTGAGCCGCAGCCCGAAGCGGATCACGACGCGCCCCGGGCGCCGGCGAGGGCGTGCACGCGCCCGTCGCGGACGATGACCTGGCGGTCCGCGTACGCGGCGACCCTGGCCTCGTGGGTGACGATGACGACGGTGGTGCCGTTGGCGCGGGCGGCGTCGACCATGAGGTCCATGACCTGCTCGCCGGTGAGCGAGTCGAGCGCGCCGGTGGGCTCGTCGGCGAACAGGACCCGGGGCTCGGCGACCAGCGCCCGGGCGAGCGCGACGCGTTGCGCCTGGCCGCCGGACAGCTCGCCGGAGCGGCGCTGCTCCAGCCCGTCCAGGCCGAGCCTGGCGAACCAGGAACGGGCCCGCCGGACCGCGTCGGCGCGGCGGGCGCCGCCGAGCAGCAGCGGCAGGGCCACGTTGTCCTCCGCGGTCAGCTCCGGCACCAGCTGGCCGAACTGGAACACGAACCCGAACCGGTCCCGGCGCAGGGTGCTGCGGCGGGTCTCGTCGAGCCGGTCGACACGGGCGCCGTCGAACAGGATCTCGCCCCGGTCCGGCACCAGGATGCCGGCGAGGCAGTGCAGGAGGGTGGACTTGCCGGAGCCGCTGGGCCCCATCACGGCGACGATCTCGCCGTCGCCGACGGCGAGGGTGGCGCCGCGCAGCGCCGGTGTCTGCCCGAACGCCAGGTGCGCGTCGCGGGCCTCGATGATCGCGGTCATCGCCGCACCTCCCTGGTCAGCGCGTCGAGCCGGGCCACGGTCGTCTCGATCCAGTGCAGGTCGGCCTCGAGGTGGAACAGGCCGTGGTCGGCGAGCATCGCGTCGACCAGGTTGCCGGCGCGCTTGATGTCGGTGAGCTCCTGCATGCGGCGCAGGTGCGCGCTGCGCTGCAGGTCGAGGTAGTCCTCGGCGGAGCGACCCAGCATCAGCGACAGCACGACCTTGGCGAACAGGACTGTCTGCAGGTGCGGCTCGGGCTCGACCGGCTCGGTGAGCCACGAGTCGACCTCGGTCGCGCCGGCGCTGGTGATGACGTACCGCTTGCGGTCGGGCCCCTCACCGGGCTCGACGTCGCCGATCACCACCTTGCCGTCCCGGGCCAGGCGGCTGAGCGTGGCGTAGACCTGCCCGAACGACAGCGGCTTGCCGCGGCCGAAGAACGTGTCGTAGTCCCGCTTGAGGTCATATCCGTGGCTCGGCTCCCGTTCCAGGAGCCCCAGCAGCGTGAGGGGAACGCTCATGCGACCACCATACGCTGAGAGTATACGCCGCGTATATACCCTCAGCGTACTTACAAATCACAGCCGCTCCACCTGTGGTGGACGGCAAGGGTGCCGCGCATGGGGGAGGCCGCGATGGAGCCGGCGTCACGACGGCCGTTGACCGGGCTGCTGGTCGCTCAGCTCGTCTCGGTGCTGGGCACGTCGATGTCGGCCCTGGCAATCCCCTGGCTGGTGCTCACCTCGACCGGCAGCGCCACCCGCACGGGCCTGATCGCCTTCGCCGAGCTGGCACCGTACGTCGCGATGCAGGCGCTCGGTGGACCGCTGGTCGACCGGGCCGGCGCCCGGCGGACGTACGTCCTGGGCAACGCCGCGGCAGCGGTCGTGCTGTGCGCCGTCGCCGCCCTCGACGTCATCGGCCTGCTCCCGCTGGGTGCGCTCGCCGGCCTGGTGGCCGCCGTCGGCGCGGTCCGCGGCACGGCCGACTGCGCGGGTCAGGTCCTGGTGCCCGGCGCCGCGGGCCTGGGCGAGGTGCCGCTGGAGCGCGCCGCCGGCCTGCACGGCAGCGCCAACCAGACCGGCCTGCTCGTGGGCGCCGCGGCGGCCGGCGCAGCAGCAGGCCCTTGCCGTGCATCCTGGTGAGGGTCGTCAGCACCGTGTTGTAGGCCAGGCCGGCGCCGTCGCGGCGGCCGGCGAGCGCCGCCCGCACCTGCGCCGGCGTCAACGGCCCGTCCGCCGCCCACAGCACCGCCATCGTGTCGCCCTCCAGCGACCCCCACGCCCGCCGTGGCTTCCTCACCGGCTCACGATATCCACCCCTGCCGCGCCGGATCCGGCGGCAACACTCACGCAAGGCTGATTACCGCCCGTATCCGCATCGTCACAGAGCAGTTGCAGAGGTAGCGGTACCGACCGAACGGGGATCAGCTTTGGGCACGAACTACGCGCAGGTGTTCCAGGACACCGGCGCGGTCGACAAGTACGAGCACGTCACCTACGCACCTGGCAGCTACGCGTCACGGATCAACGAGCGGCAACGCGCCTACCTGCGGGCACTGGTCCGCCGCGCGTTCCCGGCGCAGCGGCCCGTCCAGCACGACTTCGCCTGCGGCACCGGCCGGGCCATCCGCAGCCTGCACGGCCTGGTGCGGCAGGCGCACGGGTACGACACCTCCACCGACATGCTGGCCAAGGCGGCCGAGGTCGGCACGCGGGCGCAGCTGCACGCGGTCGCGGCGGACGGCCCCGTGCCCCGGCCCGCACCGGCGGACGGGCCGGCGCTGGTCACCATGTTCCGGCTGCTGCTCAACGTCGACGACGCGGTCCGCGACCGGGCCCTCGCCTTCGCCGCCCTCGCACTGCCGGACGCCGGCGCCGGCCTGCTCGTCATCGAGAACCACGGCAACGCCCGCTCGCTGCGGCACCTGCGGGCCCGCCGGCTGCGCGGGCAGCGCTGGTTCGCCGAGCTGTCGCACGACGACGTCGAGCGGCTGCTGCGCCGGCACGGCTTCGAGATCATCGAACGGCGCGGCTTCTCGATGCTCACCCAGGGTTGGTACGAACGGCGCGGCCTGGACCGTATCGCCCGTGGCGTCGACTCGGCGGCGAGCGTGCTGCCCGGCACCGACCGCTACGCCGTCAACGTCGTGTACGTGGCCCGCCGCCGGCCCGCCTGACGGAACCGGCACCGCGGCCGGTCACCGCCCGGTGCGCCGCGGCGGCGGCGATCAGCGCCGTCGCGGCGATGCCCAGCAGCTGGCCGGACAGCACCGACGGCCGGGGCAGCGGGGGCAGGAACGGCACGATCCGCGCCCGGCGGACCGGCGCCAGCCCGGCCACCGCCGCACCGGCCGTCGCGGCGGCCGCGGCCGCGCCCCAGAACACCGCGGGCCGGCGCCGCACCGCCGGGGCCGGCCCGTGCCAGGCCACGAGCCGCCGGCGCCGGCCCAGGCGGGCGGACAGCGCCAGCCACCCCGCCGCGCCGGCCGCGCTGGAGGCCAGGTGCAGCGGCATCCACGCCGGTACCCCCGGCAGCACCTCACGGTCGAGCCGGGCGATGCCGACGGCGGTGCCGCACACCGAGCCGTGCGTGACGTGGTCCCACGCGACGTGGCTGGCCGCGCCCACCAGCGCGGAGCCGGCCGTGACCCACCACGGGTGCCGCACGCCGCCGAGCGTGCCGTAGTCACCGACGGCGAACGGGCCGAGCCCCGGCAGGTGCGCGGCGACCTCCGGGGCCGCCCGACGCACCAGGCGCGTCGCCGCCACCGTGACCGGCACCGAGGCGAGCACGCCCCACCAGGTGTGGCCGTAGGTGTACGGCGGCCCTTCGCTGCGGCCGAGGGCGTACGGCAGGTCGGGCGCCGCGGAGCCGATGACCAGCGCGACACCGTCGAACCAGGCCGGCCGCCAGAGCTTCAGCGGCAGGACGGCGGCGGCGTGCGAGGGGAAGGTGGCCGGCATGTCATCCGTCGCAGCGAGCCAGGCCGGCACGGACCTTGGCGCGCACCACCCGGGTCGCCGACTCCTGCACCCGGGCGGCGAACGCCGGGTCGCTCTTCGCCGCGGCGAGCAGCGCCTCGGTCCACGGGCCGGCGTCGGACAGCCGCACCGACAGCGCCACGTCGCCGCCGGCCTTGACGAACCGCACCGCGCGCTGGCCCAGCGGCACGCCGCTGACCGCGACGGCGGCGCCGAGGTCGTCGGACAGCACGAGCCCGTCGAAGCCGAGCTGCTCGCGCAGCAGCCCGGTGACGATCGGCGCGGAGAACGCCGCCACGTTCGCCGGGTCCAGCTTCGGGTACGTCGCCGAGGAGATCATGACCGCCGCCGAGCCGGCCCGGATGCCGGTGGTGAACGGCTGCAGCGCCGGGTCGTCGGCGGTGGTGACGTCGTCGCGGGCACCGGTGGAGGTGTCGGTGTTGACCCGGACCCGGCCCAGCCCCGGGAAGTGCTTGAGTGTCGTGAGGACCCCGGCGCCCTGGATCGCCGCCACGACCGTCGCGACGTCGGCGGCGACCGGCTCGGGGGTCGAGCCGTACTGCCGGTCGAAGCCGCCGATCGGCGGGTTGGCCTTGCCGACGTTCGCCGGTACCACATCGGCGACCGGGGCCAGATCGATGGTGACACCGATGGCCTTGAGCCGCCCGGCCCACTCCGCCGTGCGGCTGCGCAGCGTCGCGTCGTCCAGCTTGCCCTGGTTGACCGCCGACGGGATCGCCGGGAAGTCGGCGCCCTTCAGCGTCTGGACCTGGCCGCCCTCCTGGTCGATGCCGATCTGCAGGCCGAGCCCGGCGGGCTTCGCGGCCGCCTGCAGCTGCCCGATCGCCTGCCGCAGCGTCGCCGCCGACGCGGTGCTGCGCCCGGCCAGGAAGATGCCGCCCAGCTGGTACCGCTGGATCGGCTGCACCGCGTTGAGCGGCGTGCCGATCGGCGTGCCGATCATCACCAGCTGGCCGACCCGCTGCTCCGGCGTCAGCTTCGCCACCAGCGTCGCGGCGCAGTCGGCGCTCGGCGACGGCGACCCGCCGGCCGGGGAGCCCGGCGCGGCACCGGTGCCCGGCGGGCGCGGGACGGCGCCGGGCGAGCCGCGGCCGGCCGCGACGAACCACAGCGCCGCGCCGGCGGCGAGCAGCAGCACCGCCCCGACCGCGACGGCCCATGTGGGCAGCGGGCCGATCCGGCCGTGATGGCGAGCCATGGGCCGCTCCGTCCCTTGGTCCGCTGGAAGCCCGACCCGTTGGACGTTACCCGGGCGGCGCCCGTCAACCGGCGGCGGACCGGGGGTAGCGGTGGTCCGGCAGCTGGTGCAGCCACATGGCGAGGGCCCGGACGGTCTCGCGTTCGAAGGCGGCCTTGGCGCGGGTCACGGCCGCCGCGCCGGCCGCGTCGTCACCGAGCGCCAGCATCCGCGCACGGGTCACCGCGAGACCGTTGCGCACGAACGTGTCGAACGTGGCCTCGTCGGCGGCCTCCACGGCGAGCATGCCCCGCACGTACACGTCCTCGATGCTGACCTCGGGGGTCAGGTCGCACAACCAGGCCCGCTGGCGCTGGCGCCCGGCCGCGGTGAGCGAGCAGGTGCGCCGGTTGCCGCTGGCCATCCGGGCGGGCACGGCCGCGTCGACACGCAGGAAGCCGGAGCGCTCCAGCCGCGTGACGGCCGCCATCACCCGGACGATGTCCATCCGGCGGGCGCTGCCGAAGATCTCGTCGTGGCGCTGCCTGAGCTCCCACGCGCTGCTGTCGCGGCCGCCCAGCAGGGCCAGCAGGACGTCGTCCAGCACCATCGCCAGGCACCTCCCGCCGTACTTCTACACGACGTAGAAGTTAGCAGAGGCTAAACCTCCGGGTGCTCCCGCAGCAGCGCGCGCAGGATCTCCCCGTCGCGGTCGTCCAGGGTGCCGACGAAGCGGCGCAGCACGGAGGCGCGGTCGGGCTCCTCGGCCAGCAGCCGGCTCATCCGCTCCGCGACCAGCCCGGCCGCGTCGCGCAGCGCCCCGTAGCGAAACGCCCGGCCGTCGCGGTGCCGGGTGACGGCGCCCTTCTCGTGCAGCCGCGTCAGGGTGGTGACCACGGCGCTGTAGGACAGCGCGCCGGTCGGGTCCAGCAGGTCGCGGACCTCACCCGGAGTCAGCGGGCCGGGTGCCGCGCCGAGGACGGTGACCACCTGCGCCTCGAGCTGCCCGGGCCGGCGCCGCCGGTCGCCCGCGGACGGTGCTGCGTTCACCGGCACGACTCTATCGACCCTGCGCCCCCACGACGCCGCCGCGGGATCGCTACAGTCGGGCGCAGGTCGGCCGGTCTGGACGGAGTCCCATGTTCGATCATTTCGTATGGTCGGTGGTCGTGGTGCCGCCGCTGGTCGTCCTGGTCGTGCGGCTGCTCGCCGACCGGCTCCCGCCCGCCACCGCCGCCCTCGCGGTCGCCTGGTCCGCGGCCGTGGTCGCCGCCGCCAGCACCGTCAACCTGCTGCTGTTCGCGATGAAGGCGGCCGCCCAGGTGCCGGCGGTCGGGCACGCGTTCGGGTGGTCGGCCCGGGTCGTCACGGCCGACACCGCCGCCGAGCCGTGGGTGCCCTGGCTCAGCGTCGCCCTGTCCGCCGCCGTCGCCGTGTCCGTCACCCGCCGCTGGCGCCACCACCACGACGTGCTGAAGCTCGGCCGCGCCGCGCCCGCCGAGCCGCTGGTCGTGCTGCCCGACGAGACGGCGCGGGCGTTCGCGGTGCCCGGCCGTCCCGGGTACGTCGTGGTCACCACCGGCATGCGCGAGCTGCTCACCGACCGGCAGTTCGACGCGCTGCTCGCGCACGAGCGGGCGCACCTGGCCGGCCGGCACCACCGCCTCGCCCGCCTCGCCGGGATGGCCGCCGCCGCCCACCCGGCGCTGTGGTGGGTCGCCCGGCACGTCGACTACCTCATCGAGCGGGCCGCCGACGAGCGGGCCGCCGAGGAGGTCGGCAGCCGCCGCACGGTCGCGCACGCGATCGGCGTGGCGGCCCTGGCGACCGCCGGGACCGGCGCGACCGCCGCCGGGACGCGCTGGTCGATGCTGCACGTGGCGACCCCGCGCGGGACCGTGCCGCGCCGGGTGTCGCTGCTGCTGACCCCGCGCCCGTGGCCCGCCACCGGCGTGCTGCGGCTGCTGCCGGCGGCGCTCGCCGCGTTCAGCTGCGTCTGGTCCGTCGAGGCGGCCCTGGACCTGGTCGAGCTGCTCATGGCGGCCAGGGGGGCGCGCTGACGCAGGCGCACCGGTCACCGGATGTATTTAGCTTCGCCGATCGACTACGGTCGGGACGGTGTCCGCCAAGCCTCTGACGCTGCCCGCCCGGGTCAAGGCCCTCACGGTGCCGCTGCCCGCCGGCAAGCACATCCGGCCCGACCTCGACGACGACGAGCCCGCGGTGCTCTGGCTGAGCAAGACGGCACCCCCGCCCGGGCTGTGGCAGGAGCTGCGGGCCGCGCACGCCGCCACCGGGCTGTGGCCGCTGCTGCTGACGCCCCTCGGCCACGACGCGTCGCGCCCGTGGGTCGAGGGTGAGCTCCTCCCCGGCGAGATGTCCGACCCCGCCGGGCACGACCCCGACGGGCTGCTCGCCGCGTGGTGGGCGCACCACGCCGCCGGGCACGGCGCCTGGCCGGGCCTGGCGCCCGGGCGGGGCGGCACCGCCGCCGACGCCGACGCGGCCGCCGACCGGGAGGCGGCGGCGCTGCTCGCCTCGCGGCGCCCGTGGCGGCTCGGCCTGGTCGCCGCCGGGCGCGGCGCCGACGCCCCCACCGTCGCCGGCTGGGACGGCCCGGCCAACCACACCGGCGACACCGCCCACATCTCCGCCGTCCTGCGCAGCTGGGAGGACCGCTTCGGGGCCAGGGTCGTCGGCCTCGGCTTCGCCGAGCTGTTCCTCAGCGTCGGCGCGCCGCCGGCCACCCCCGACGAGGCCGCGGCGATCGCCGCGGAGCACTTCGCGTTCTGCCCCGACAACGTGACCGGCGACCGCCGGCTCGAGGACTACGCGAAGAGCCTGGTCGATACGCCTGCCTGGCACTTCTGGTGGGACTGACCGACGCCTGAGGTTCACCTCGCGTTTCGCCGCGCGTCGCACACGTGTCCAAGGCTCCTGGACGAACCGTCCAGCAGTCGCTTTGGAGCGTGCCAGCGTGTCTGTTTCTCGCCGTCAGATTCTCAGTGGTGGGGCCGCCGCCGGCGTCGGCCTCACCGTCGCCGGGGTCCTGCCGACCCTCGCCGACCCCGCCGCCGCCCACGAGGGGAACCGCCCCGGCGGTGGCCCGTCGTCCGGCGGCCGCCCGTTCCCGCCGTTGAAGGACGACCCGAACGGCATCCTCGCCCTGCCCGAGGGCTTCTCGTACACGATCGTCACCCGCGAGGGCAGCACGCAGATGTCGGGCGGTCAGGGCCCGACGCCGGCCTACCACGACGGCACCGGTGTCGTCGCCGACGGCCACAACAAGCTGACCCTCATCCAGAACCACGAGCTGACCCCGCACCAGTCCGTCTACGGCGTGCCGCACATCGCCGGCACCGTGTACGACCCGGGCGCCCCCAACGCGGGCGGCTGCACCGTCATCACCACCGACGGCCTGGGCCGGCGCACCGGCGAGTGGGTCGGCATCTCCGGCACCGTGCGCAACTGCGCCGGCGGCGTGACGCCGTGGGGCACCTGGCTCACCTGCGAGGAGACCACCATCAACGCCGGCGCCACCTGGTCCGCGGGCGGCCGGACCGGCACCTACGAGAAGCACCACGGCTACGTCTTCGAGGTCCTGCAGGCCGAGTCCGGCAAGCAGCTGCCCAAGCCGATCAAGGCGTTCGGCCGGTACGACCACGAGGCCCTCGCCATCGACCCCGACCTGCGCCACGTGTACCTGTCCGAGGACGCCAGCAGCCCGAACGGGCTCTTCTACCGGTGGAGCTCGACCGACGGCAAGCGGCTCGGCCTGGGCATCGCCAACACGCTCAGCGACACCGCCGGCAAGCTCGAGGCGATGCAGATCCGCCTCGACGACGGCAGCATCCTGCCCGACGTGGCGTACCTGACCTCCGCCCAGCTCGGCCGGCCCTTCAAGGTCACCTGGGTCGAGGTCCCCGACCGCGACGCCACCACCAAGCCGGTCCGCACCCAGTTCGCCGACGGCACCGTCACCCGCGGCAAGAAGTTCGAGGGCGTGTGGAGCACCCGCAAGGGCTGCTACATCGTCAACAGCTTCGCCTTCGGCGCCAACGACCTGCCGGCCGACGCCACCAAGCACGACGGCATGGTCTGGTTCTTCAACTACGCCGACCAGACCATCACGCTCGTCTCGTACTTCCCGCACAACCCCGCCGCCGAGGGCGAGGGCCCGGCGCCGAAGTACGCCGACCTGACCTTCGACGGCCCCGACAACGTCACCGTCACCCCGTGGGGCACCCTGGTGCTCGCCGAGGACGGCGTGCGCGCCTCGCACGTGCTCAGCTCGGTGCCGGGCGGCCCGACGTACGCCATCGCCCGCAACATGCTCAGCACCGGCACCTCCAACGGCGCCCCGGTCTACTCCGAGTTCACCGGCCCGACGTTCTCCCCGGACGGCAAGGTCCTGTTCGTCAACATCCAGGTCCCCGGCATCACGCTGGCCATCACCGGCCCGTGGCAGCACTACCTGGGCTGACCGCCCGGCGCGGTCCCCGGGGCCGCGGAAGGATGAATCGCCCACAACCCCTGGCCTCCCCACCGCACCGGCCCGCAAGCTGGATGCCGGCGTGAGGAGGCCAGGGGTGCGGCGGATCGTCGACGGTGTGTGGGAGCTCAGGTCCGGCTACGTCCACGCCCACCTCATCGAGGTCGACGACGGGCTCGTCCTCGTCGACACCGGCCTGCCCCGCCGGGCCGGCAAGCTGGCCCTCGCGATCCGCCGGACCGGGCACGACCTGGACGACCTGCACACGATCCTGACGACGCACCAGCACCCCGACCACATCGGCTCACTCGCCGACCTGCGGCAGCGCACCGGCGCCCGGGTCGTCGCGCACCGCGCCGACGTCGCCGTCATCACCGGCGAGCTGCCACAACCCGTCCACCACTGGGTGATGCGCCTGTCGGCACCGTTCCTGAAGGCCGCCCCGTCGCCGGTCGACCACCCCCTGGACGGCGACGGCCCGACCGGCGTGCCGGGGATCACCGCCGTCCACACCCCCGGCCACACCCCGGGCCACGTGTCGTTCCTGCTCGACCGGGCCGGCGGCGTGCTCTTCGCCGGCGACGCGGCGAGCGCGGTGTTCGGCCGCGTACGGGCCGCGCCTCGTGCCGTGAGCGCCGACCCGGCCCTCGCGCTGCGCAGCGCCGTCCGCCTCGCGGAGCTCGACTTCCAGGTCGCCGTGTTCGGCCACGGCACCGCCGTCACCGGCGACGCGGTGTCCCGCTTCCGCGACTTCGCCGCCCGCCACCGCTGACCGGGTCCGTCACGCCGCGGGGCTGTCGTCTGCCTGCTCGGACCCGCGCACATGGGCCACGCAAGCGCGCAGGAGACCGCCGCGCCGCAAGCACCTCGCTTCCCCGACCCGACCGGCACGCCGAGCCCGACATCGAGGCCGCGGTTCGACCGCGGTGTCCCGCTTCCGCGATTTCGCCGCCCGCCACCGCCGACCCGTCGCACCGCCGTGGGGCTGTCGCCGGCACCGCCCCACGACGGAGGCACCTTCGCTTCCCGCCCAACACCGAGCCGGTCTTGCGGGGTGTGGGTAGAGCGGAGCTGCCCCACTGGGGGGCACCGGCGAAGCCGGTGCGCGGGGCACGGTCCCGTCGGCGCGAGTCGAACGCGCTGTCTCCTCGTTATCAGCGAGGTGCCTCTACCACTTCGGCCTCGACGGGGCGCCGGGAGGTGGACCTCCCGTGGTGTTGCGATGACGACCGGATTCGAACCGGCGACCTCGGCCGTGACAGGGCCGCGCTCTCACCAGGCTGAGCTACGCCACCAAGGGGTACAAAAAAACCGCCCGCCTCCGTGCGGGGCGGACGGCGTCGAGGAGACGTCGGTCTATCCTCGCCACCGCGGCCGATCGCTGACGGGATCGATGGCCGTGGCCGTCCTGATCCTCATCGCGCGCTCCTGCCGTGTCGTTGTCGTTCCGCGTACCCCTCGACGATACGACCGTCGCGCCGCCGCCGAAAACCGGTTTTCGCGCGCACGACCTGCGGCGTGACCGGACCGCGCATACGATCGACGGGACGTGAGGAGGCGGCCATGGCACGGTTCGTGACCATTGGATACGGCGACCAGTCGGGGTACGAGCGCACCGACCCCGCGGTCCGCGACGAGGCCCACGCGCACGACGCGCGCATGCTCGAGGCCGGCGCGCAGGCCGGGATCGCGGGCTCCCCGGTGCAGGTGCGCAATCACGACGCGGCCGGGGTGCGGGTGGTCGAAGGGTCGTTCATGTCCGCCGCGCTGCCCGTCGCCGGCTTCGGCATCATCGAGGCGGCGACGCTGGAGGAGGCGATCGAGCTGGTGGCGCGGACCCCGTGCGCGGTCGCGCAGGGTGTGGTCGAGGTCTGGCCGCTGCTGGACGGGCCGCCGCAGGACTGACCGGACGGCCGACCCGGCCCGGACCCGTCGGTACTGGATCTGGATCGACCAATTTGATATGATGTGCGTGGATGTCTCCTATCGTTCGGCGCGGAAGGTTCGCCGATCGATGGGAGATTTTCGTGTGTTACGAGGCTGATGCCCGTCCGCCGCTGCTCGCCGGGCCCGACGCGGGCGTCGAGGCCGGGCCGGTCGTCCTCGAGTCCGCCGACGGCACCCGCTTCGCCGGGTTCCTGGCGCGGCCCGGTGTGCCGGCTGGGTCCGGGGTGCTGGTGCTGCCGGACAACCGCGGGCTGTCCGGGTTCTACGAGCAGCTCGCCACCCGCCTCGCCGAGCACGGGCACGCCGCGCTGGCCGTCGACTACTTCGGCCGGTCCGCCGGGGCCGACCCGGCCGCCCGCGGCGACGGCTGGGGCGACATGGCGACCCTGATGCCCCACCTCATGCGGCTGCGCGAGGCGGACCTGTTCGCCGACCTCACCGCCGCGACCGCGCACCTGCGCACCGCCGGGGCGGACGCGGTGGTGTCGCTGGGCTTCTGCCTCGGCGGGCGGTTCGCGTTCCTCACCGCCGCGGAGCGGTTCGGGCTCGCCGGGGTGATCGGCCTGTACGGCATGCCCGGCCTCCTCCTCGGCCGTCCCGGCCCGACCCAGCGCGCCGCCGACCTCGTCGCCCCGGTCCTGGCCCTGTTCGGCGGCGGCGACGAGGGCATCGGCCCCGCCGAGGTGGACGCGTTCGGGGCCGCGCTGACCGGCCACGGGGTGCCGCACGAGATCGTCGTCTACCCGGGCGCGCCGCACGGCTTCTTCGACGGGCAGCTCGACGGGTTCGCCGACGCGCAGGACGACGCGTGGCGGCGGATCCTCGCGTTCATCGCCGCCCGCGCACGCACGCCGGCACCAAGGCACGACTGACCGGCGCCGCGACGGCAGCCACCCGACGCCACCGCCGGCCGCTCAGCATCCTCAAGCGGTGGCGACCCGGCGCGGCGTCGCGGGGCGCCCGGCGGCGCCTGGCGTGGCGGGTGGCGGGAAGAGCGCGGCGTGCAGCGCCGGGCCGAACACCCGGCGCACCTGCGCTGCGGGCAGCGCCGCGATCGAGCGGACCGGGTGCAGGTACCGGGTGAAGATGAGACCGCCCAGGACCCCGACGGCGGCGGTGGCGCGGTCGGTGGCGTCGGCGCCGCCGAGAAATTCAGCGATGCGGACGCGTAGGTCACAGTCGAGGTAGTCGCGCAGCACGCGCATCGTGGCGTCGTCCTGGCCGGCGACGCGGTGCTCGGCGGGGTCGGCGGCGTCCCACAGCGTCGTGACGGCGAGCAGCAGCCGGTCGGCGAGGCCGGCCCGGTCGCCGCGCAGCGCCGCGTCGAGCGCCGCCGGCTCCACGCACAGCAGGTCCAGCGCCTGGCCGAACAGGCCCTGCTTGGAGCCGAAGTGGTAGCTGATGAGCGCCTGGTCCACGCCGGCCGCGGCGGCCACCGCGCGGACGGTCGTGCCGCGATACCCGTGCCGCAGGAACAGCTCGCGGGCGGCGGCCGCGATGCGCGCCTTGGTGTCCGGGCGGCCCCGGGGACGGCCACGGGTTTTATTCAGCACAGTTGAATACTGCCCCGGGCCCGCGGCACGGTCAACGCATGCGAACCGTCATCTTCGGCGCCACCGGTCCGACCGGGCGCCTCATCGTCGAGCAGGCCCTCGCCGCCGGGCACGACGTCACCGCCGTCAGCCGCCGCCCCGGCGCCCTGCGTCCCCGGCCGGGGCTGGCCGTCGTCGCCGGGGACGTCCTGGACCCGGACACCGTGCGGCGGGCCGTGGCCGGCGCCGACGCGGTGCTGTCCACGCTCGGCACGCCGCTGACCCGGCGGCCGGTCACCCTGTACTCCCGCGGCGCCGCCACCATCGTCGAGGCCATGCACCGGCACGGCGTGAAGCGGCTGCTCGCGGTCAGCTCCAGCGTCATGGACCCGGCGTGGCGGCCCACCGGTGAGCGGTTCTTCAACACGGTCATGGATCCGCTGTTCAACCGGCGGATGGGCCGCACCGTGCACGACGACATGCGCCGCATGGAGGCCCTCGTCCGCGACAGCGACCTGGACTGGACCCTGGTGCGCCCGTCCGGCCTGTTCGACCATCCGGCGGTCACCCGGTTCACCGTGGCCCGCGACGTCGCGGACGGACTGTTCACCGCCCGGGCGGACCTCGCGGCGAGCATGGTCGGGCAGTTGGCCGGCACCGGCTTCGTCCGGCAGGCGATGGCCGTCATCACGACCGAGGTGCGCCCCAGCATCGTCGGCCTCATCTGGCGGGAGGCCGTCGCCAAACGCGCCGCCTGAGCGCCGCCGCCAAACGCGCCGCGAGCACCGGCACCCAAGCGCCGCGAGCACCGGCACCCAAGCGCCGCGAGCGCCGTCGCCAAGCGCCGCGAGCACCGGCACCAACCGCGCCGCACGGGCGGCGGCATCGTCACCGGACGAACGAGTCGAGCGCCTCGCGGATCAGCGTCCGCATGGTGCCGCTGCCCGTGTGGCCCGAGTCCTCCACGACGGTGAGGGTGGCGTCCGGCCAGCGCTGCGCGAGCAGCCATGCCGTCTCCAGCGGGCTGCTGATGTCGAACCGGCCGTGCAGCAGGACGCCCCGGATCCCGGCGAGCCGGTCCGCCTCGCGCAGCAGGACGCCCTCCTCCAGCCAGCCCGCGTGCGCGAAGTAGTGGGTGCAGATACGGACCATGGCGAGCTTCGCGTCGTCGGGGCGGCCGCTGTACACGTCGGGCACGCCGTTCGGTTCGAGGGAGACGACGGCGTCCTCCCAGGCGCACCAGGCCTCGGCGGCCGCGGCGCGCACGGCCGGGTCCGGCGAGTCCATCAGGCGTGCGTACGCCGCGACCACGTCGCCGCCGCCGGGCGCGGCGAAGTCGCGGAACGCCGCCCACTGCGCGGGGAAGAACCGGCCGACGCCCTCGTACAGCCACTCGATCTCGCGCCGGCGGGTGGAGGTGACGCCGTCGATGACGATGCCGGAGACCCGCTGCGGGTGGCGTTCGGCGTACGCGAGGATCAGCGTCGAGCCCCACGACCCGCCGAACAGCAGCCACCGCTCGATGCCCAGGTGCTCGCGCAGCAGCTCCATGTCGGCGATGAGGTGCCCGGTGGTGTTGTGCCGCAGGTCCGCGGCGAGGGTGGAGGCGTGCGGGGTGCTGCGGCCGCAGTTGCGCTGGTCGAACTGCACGATCCGGTAGCGGTCCGGGTCGAAGTAGCGCCGGGTGTGCGGGCCGCAGCCCGAGCCCGGCCCGCCGTGCACGACGAGCGCCGGCAGGCCGGTGGGGTTGCCGGCGACGTCCCAGTGCACGAGGTTGCCGTCGCCGACGTCGAGCATGCCTTCGTCGTACGGGTCGATGAACGGGTACATGTCCAGCACGATACAACAGCGCTGTTATATTAGTGCTGTGACATTCCTCGGCAGCCGGCTGCGGCACCTCCTGGAACTGCTCGACGGCGACGTCGCCGGGGTCTACGCCGACCTCGGCCTGCCCGAGGTGCGGCCCAGGTTCGCCCCGGTCGTGCGCACCCTCGTCCAGGGCGGCCCGGCCACCATCCGCGACCTGGCCGCGGCGATCGGGGTCACCCACTCCGCGGCCAGCCAGACCGTCGCGGAGATGGCCCGCCAGGACCTGGTCCGCCTGGAGACCGGGGCGGACGCCCGGCAGCGCATCGTGCACCTCACCGACCGCGCCCGCGGGCTGCTGCCGGTCATCGAGGCCGAGATGGCCGCCACGACGAGCGCCGCCGAAGCGCTCGACGCCGAGCTGCGCTACCCGCTGAGCCGCCTCGTCGAGGAGGCGATCGCGGCCCTCGAAGATCGGCCGATGCGCGACCGGATCGGCCGGGTGGTGGTAGGCAGACAGGTGTGACAGCCGACTACCCGAAGATGATCGTGCCGGTCGACCACACCGAGCCGGTGCCGCGCCGGGTGCGCGCCGTGCTCGCCGGCCGGACCGTCCTGGACACCACCCGCGCCGTGTACGTGTGGGAGGTGCCCCACTACCCGCAGTACTACGTCCCGGCCACCGACCTCGACCCGGCCGCCATCGTCGACGAGCACCACGTCCAGCGGCTCAAGCGCGGCAGCGCCCGCCGCATCGGGCTGCGCGCCGGCGACCAGGACCGCCCCGCGGCCGGCCGCGTCTACGCCGACGGCCCGCTCGAAGGCCTCGCCCGGCTGGAGTGGGACGCCCTGGACGCCTGGTTCGAGGAGGACGAGCAGGTGTTCGTCCATCCCCGCAACCCGTACAGCCGGGTCGACGCGCTGCGCTCCACCCGAGCCGTGCGGATCTCCCTCGACGGGGTCACCCTCGCCGAGTCGTCGTCGCCGGTGCTGGTCTTCGAGACCGGCCTGCCGACGCGGTACTACCTCAACCGGACCGACGTCGACTTCACCCGCCTGCAGCCGTCACCGACCCGCACGGCGTGCCCGTACAAGGGACGCACCAGCGACTACTGGTCGGTGCTCGCCGGCGGGAGCGTCCACCAGGACCTGGCCTGGGCCTACGACTTCCCGACCGCGGCGCTGCTGCCGATCGCGGGCCTGGTGAGCTTCTACAACGAAAAGGTCGACGTGCACCTGGACGGCCGACTCCTGGACCGCCCGGTGACCCACTTCTCCTGACGCCCGCTCAGCCGCCGCCACCACCGCCGGCCGCGGCCGCCTGGGCCTGCCACATGGTCACGATGACGCCGAGGACGAAGATCTGCACGGGCAGCGGCACGCCGGGGAGGTCGACGGCGACATCGCTGCCCCAGAAACTGACCTTGCGGACCGAGCCGACCTGCCGGCCGCCGGCGTACAGGTCCTGCGCCTGGCTCCACACCGAGGCGCGCTGGAACTCGTACGTGGTGCCGCCGGCGGTCACCGTCCACCGCTTGCGGCCGACCCGGTCCGCGGCGGCCACCACGCCACCGGCCTTGTCGAGCATCGAGAAGCGGCTGCCCCACGCGTTGCCGCGCACGTGGAAGGTCTGCCCCGCCACCTCGAGGTCGCCGCCACCGCGCCACAGCGAGCCGTCCCACCGCGCCACCCGGTGACCGTCCTGGCTCACCTCGTACCGCGCGCGCCAGACACTGGTCCGCTTCGCGAGCAACATGCCGTCGAGGGTAGCCCCCTGCGTCGATTTGCGGTCTGTCCGCGGCCGCGGGGTACCAGGTGGAGGTGACGAAGACAGTGGTGGTGACCGGGGCGTCGGGGTTCATCGGGTCGCACCTCGCCCGGGCGCTGGTGGACCTCGGCTACGACGTGCGGGCGATGACCCGCCACCCCGAGCGCTACGACGGCGGCGGCGCACCCGTGCGGGGTGACGTGTTCGACCCGGACAGCGTCGCCGGGGCCCTCGACGGCGCGGACGCGGCGTACTACCTGGTGCACTCCCTGGACTCCGACGACTTCGAGGCCAAGGACGCCGCCGCGGCCCGCACGTTCGCCGCGGCCGCCGCCGACGCGGACCTGGAACGCGTCGTCTACCTCGGCGGGCTCGGCGACGACGGCACGGAGCTGTCCGCCCACCTGCGCTCCCGGCGCACCGTCGAACGGATCCTGCGCGAGGGGCCGGTGCCGGTCACGGCGCTGCGCGCGGCGGTCGTGGTCGGCGCCGGCGGGATCAGCTGGGAGATCACCCGGCAGCTCGTCGAGCGGCTGCCGGCGCTGCTCACGCCGCGGTGGGTGAAGACCCGCACCCAGCCGATCGCGCTGCCGGACGTGATCCGGTACCTGATCGGGGTCCTCGAACCGGCCGAGGCCCGCGGCAGGGTCTTCGAGATCGGCGGGCCGGAGGTGCTGCGCTACATCGACATGCTGCAGCGGGCGGCCTCGGTGCGGGGTGAGACGCTGCCCAACGTGACCGTGCCACTGCTGACCCCGCGACTGTCCTCCGCCTGGCTGGCGTTCGTCACCGACGTCGACCTCACCACCGCGCGCAACCTCGTCGACTCGCTCAGCACCGAGGTCGTCGTGCACGACCGCGGCATCGAGGCCGTCGTGCCCGGCCCGACGATCGGCTACGAGGAGGCGGTCCGGCTGGCGCTGCAGGACCGCGCCGCATGAGGCGGCTGGTCGGGCGGGTCTTCATCGACCGCGTACCGCGCGACCACACCCAGACCGACGCGGCGTTCCGGCGCCGCCGGGTGGTGGCCGCGGTGACCCTCGTCGTCGGGGCGGTGCTGCTCGGGGTGTCGCTGTCGATCCGGCCCGGCGACGCGCTGTTCTACCCGATGACCCTCGCCGTCGCCGCGACCTGGGTCGCCGGGGCGCTGCTGTCCGGGCCGCTGCACCTGGGGCACATCCTGTTCCGCGACACGTTGCGCCGGCCGGTCGCCACCCCGGTCGTGACCGGCCTGCTCGCCGGTGCCGTGTTCGTCGCCGGTGCCCTGGTCGTGCGGGAGATCCCGCCGCTGCGCGCGTACACCGACGACGTGCTCGACCATGCCAGGTACGGCTCCATCGCCCTGATCACCGTCGTCACCCTCGCCAACGGCGCGGCCGAGGAGCTCTTCTTCCGCGGCGCCCTGTTCGCCGCGGTCGGCCGCACCCTGCCGGTCGCCATCTCCACCGCCGTCTACGCCATCGTCACCGTCGCCACCGGCAACCCGATGCTCGTCTTCGCCGCCGTGCTGCTCGGCACCGTCCTGGGCCTGCAGCGCCGCGCCTCCGGCGGTGTCCTCGCCCCCGTCCTGACGCACGTGACCTGGTCGACGGTGATGCTGTTCGCCCTGCCGCCGCTGATCTCCGGCTGACCGCTTGTGCGGGCCGCCCACAATGACGGCTGTGTCGTGGCCCGCCGTGCCCCCACCGAAGCTGCCGCCCGGGTGGCATGCGGTGCCGTGTGCCGACCCCGCGACGGGCGGGCCCGCGCTGCTGCTGCGGATGAAGCCGTACTGGCGGCGCGTCGCCATTGGCGCCGCGGTCGGCGGGGTGCTCCTGCTGTGGGCGTTCACGATCTTCGCCTACACGCGCGGCGGCGGCGGGCCGATCCTGTGCTTCCTGGTGTTCGCGTCGGTGAGCGGGGCCGCCGGCACGGCCGTCATGGCGGCGACCCAGGACGGGTGGCTGGTCACGCCGACCGGCCTGGCCGGCGGCCGGGTCTGGGTCTCCACCGGCACCTTCCGCCGGCCGCCGCGGCCGGCGGTGGCGCTGCGACTGCGCGACGACGAGACCGACGACGTGCCGACGGTCCACCTGGACGCGGTCGTGCCGCCCGGCCACCACAGCGAGATCTTCCACGAGACCGACACCGGCACCCGCGCGGAGCCCCTCGCCGCCTGGCTGTCCGCGGTGACCGGCCTGCCGGTCGCGCCACGCGAGCACCGCCGCCGCCGCCGCTGAGGGCGCTATCCCTCGAACGACAGCTCCGCCTCGATGCCGTAGTGATCGGACAGGAACAGCTCCCGGCCGTCGGCGACCCGGACCGCGTCGCGCAGCACCGTGCGGGCCCGGGCCTGGAAGGGCCGGTCCGGGGCCGGGCGGACCAGCACCTGGTCCAGCGCCGGCGGCGCCGGCCACCGCGGCGTCGGCCGGAACGTGGTGGACGTGTCACCGGCCAGGACGTCGCGCAGCCCGGCCGCCGCGGCGAACCGCGTGAACAGCGGCGAGTCCCGCGGCACGTTGAAGTCGCCGACCACGACCGCGGGCAGCGCCGGCTCGAATCCGGTCACCAGCCGAGCCAGGTGCTCCAGCTCGCCGCGGATGACGCCGGTGTACCGGTTGCCCTCCGACCAGTCGTCGTCCCGGTTCGCCGACAGGTGGGTGTTGACCACCGCGAGCGGCCCGGCCGGCGTCTCGACCACGGCCAGCTGCGCGCCCTTGCGCATGAGCAGCTCGGTGCGGGCCGGGCCGGCCATCGGGAACCGCGCGAACCGGTGCCGCCGCACCGGCCACCGCGACAGCTGCAGCAGCCCCCCGGCGAGCAGCACCGCCCCGGTGCCCGCCCGGTGCGGGTAGCCGGGGGTGACCCGGCGCAGCAGCCGCGCGCTGCCGCGGTGCAGCACCTCCTGCAGGCACACGATGTCGTACCCGGACCGCTCCAGCACCGGCCCGAGCGCCCGCAACCGCGCGGGCACGTCGTCCCGGATGAGCGCGTTGAACGTGAGCAGCCGCACCTCGGTCATCGCTGCATTTCATCATCCGGCGATCGCGCGCCCGAGGCCGCGCCGTACACCGACCATCCACGGCGCGCCGCCGATGCCTGGACGCGCTCACGTGATCGACGGCATCGACCCGGTCATCCACGTGCCGAAGCGGCTCACCGCCATGGCGATCCTCGCCAACGCGCCGACGATGGTGACTCGCTTTCCATCGGTCTGGACCGTGAGGTCTCGGTCCTGAGCTTCGACATGCGCCTGTCCTCGTCCAACGCTTTGAGGTGCTGCCAGCATGTCTGTGTCAACGACAGCCGTGACGCGACCCCCAGCGGTCAGAACCGCCCGGCCGCCTCTCTCCCTACGGACTCAACCGGAACCAGTAGTTCACCGTGGGCCCCTGTGCGGCCAGGCCGCCGCCCGTCGACGCGTACAGTGCCCGGGCGGGAGCGTTCGTCTCACCCGTCGTCAAGAACATCCTGGTTGCACCGGCTTGCGCGCCGGCGCGCATGAAAGCACCCAGAAGTGCCCGGCCGATGCCCTGCCGACGGTGGCTCTCGACCACCTCCAGTTGATGGAGGTAGAGCATTGAGAAGCCGTCGGGACGAATCAGCTGATAACCCCAGCACCAGCCGAAGATCTCGTGACCGCGGGAAGCAACGAAGGCGAGAGCACCAGGACTTTCCAGG
>NZ_JNYJ01000021.1 GCF_000716715.1 Dactylosporangium aurantiacum
ACGCCGGAGCAGCTGTCCGGCACGATCCAGAACGACATCCTCAAGGAGTTCATGGTCCGCAACACCTACATCTACCCGCCGGCACCGTCGATGCGGATCATCAGCGACATCTTCCGGTACACCTCGACGCACATGCCGAAGTTCAACTCCATCTCGATCTCCGGCTACCACATCCAGGAGGCCGGCGCGACCGCCGACCTGGAGCTCGCCTACACCCTCGCCGACGGCGTGGAGTACCTGCGCGCCGGCCGCGACGCCGGGCTCGACGTCGACGTGTTCGCGCCGCGGCTGTCGTTCTTCTGGGCGATCGGCATGAACTTCTTCATGGAGGTCGCGAAGCTGCGCGCCGGCCGGCTGCTGTGGGCCAAGCTGGTGCGCGAGTTCGGCGCGCAGAACCCGAAGTCGCTGAGCCTGCGCACCCACTGCCAGACGTCGGGCTGGTCGCTGACCGCGCAGGACGTGTTCAACAACGTGGTCCGCACCTGCGTCGAGGCGATGGCCGCCACCCAGGGCCACACCCAGTCGCTGCACACCAACGCCCTCGACGAGGCGCTCGCCCTGCCGACGGACTTCTCCGCCCGCATCGCCCGCAACACGCAGCTGCTGCTGCAGCAGGAGTCCGGCACGACCAGGGTCATCGACCCGTGGGGCGGCAGCGCGTACGTCGAGAAGCTCACCCACGACCTCGCCACCCGCGCCTGGCAGCACATCCAGGAGGTGGAGGCGGCCGGCGGCATGGCCCGCGCGATCGACGAGGGCATCCCGAAGCTGCGCATCGAGGAGGCCGCGGCCCGCACCCAGGCCCGCATCGACTCGGGCCGGCAGCCGGTGATCGGCGTCAACAAGTACCGCCCCGACGCCGACGAACCCATCGAGGTCCTGAAGGTCGACAACTCCTCCGTGCGCGCCCAGCAGCTGGCGAAGCTCGCCCGGCTGCGGGCCGAACGCGACCCCGCCCGCGTCGAGGAGGCGCTGGCCGCGCTGACCGCCGGCGCCGCCGCCGACGGCAACCTGCTGGAGCTCGCCGTCGACGCGGCCCGCGCGCACGCGACGGTCGGCGAGATCTCCGACGCCCTGGAGAAGGTCTTCGGGCGGCACACCGCGCAGATCCGTACCATCTCCGGGGTGTACCGCGACGAGGCCGGCGACGACCAGCTCATCGAACGGGTGCGCGCCGCGACCGCCGAGTTCGCCGAGGCGGAGGGGCGCCGCCCCCGGATCCTGGTGGCGAAGATGGGTCAGGACGGGCACGACCGCGGCCAGAAGGTCGTCGCGACCGCGTTCGCCGACCTCGGCTTCGACGTGGACGTGGGCCCGCTGTTCCAGACCCCGGCCGAGGTGGCCCGCCAGGCCGTCGAGGCCGACGTGCACATCGTCGGCGTCAACTCCCTCGCCGCCGGGCACCTCACCCTGGTCCCGGCGCTGCGCGACGAGCTCGCCGCCCTCGGCCGCGACGACATCCTCGTCATCGTCGGCGGCGTCATCCCGCCGCAGGACTTCGACGAGCTGCGCGCCGCCGGCGCCGCCGCGATCTTCCCGCCCGGCACCGTGATCGCCGACGCCGCCCTGGACCTGCTGGCCCAGCTCCGCGCCGCGCATGGATAGCCCCGCGCACCGGGCTCGGCGGCGGGCCGCGCATGGGGCCAGGCGCCGGGCCACGCATCGGGTCGAGCGGCGGGCCGCGCGTGGATGACGCCGCGCTGCGTGACGGTGTCCTGGCCGGTCGGCGGGCCGCGATCGGGCGGGCGATCACCCTCGTGGAGTCGACCCGCCCCGACCACCGCGCCCGCGCCCAGGAGCTCCTCGTCGCGCTGACCCCGTACGCGGGCCGCGCCCGCCGGGTCGGCGTCACGGGCGTACCCGGCGTCGGCAAGTCCACGTTCATCGACACGCTCGGCGTCACCCTGACCGGCGCCGGGCACCGCGTCGCCGTCCTCGCCGTCGACCCGTCCTCGACCCGCACCGGCGGCAGCATCCTCGGTGACAAGACCCGCATGGCCCGGCTCGCCGTCGACGACGCGGCCTTCGTACGCCCCTCCCCCACCTCCGGCACCCTCGGCGGCGTCGCGCGGGCCACCCGCGAGGCCATGACGGTCGTGGAGGCCGCCGGCTACGACGTCGTCCTCGTCGAAACCGTCGGCGTCGGCCAGTCCGAGACCGCCGTCGCCGGCATGGTCGACACCTTCCTGCTGCTCGCGCTCGCCCGTACCGGCGACCAGCTGCAGGGCATCAAGAAGGGCGTGCTGGAGCTCGCCGACGTGATCGCCGTCAACAAGGCCGACGGCCCGGGCGAGGCCGACGCCCGCAAGGCCGCCAGGGAGCTGGCCGGCGCCCTGCGCCTGCTGCACGGCGCAACGGCGCGCGGCGGCGCCGGTGACGGCTGGCAGGTGCCGGTCGTGACGTGCAGCGGCCTCACCGGCGCCGGGCTCCCCGAGCTGTGGGCCCAACTGGAAGCCCACCACGAGCACCTGGCCCGCTCCGGCGACCTCGACCGCCGCCGCGAGGCGCAGCGGGTCGCGTGGATCTGGGAGACCGCCCGCGGCACCCTCCTGGACCGCCTGCGGTCCGACCCCGCGGTCCGCGCGCTCGCTCCGGATCTGGAACATCAGGTCCGCGCCGGCACCATGACCCCGGGCCAGGCCGCGGACGCGATCCTCGCGGCCTTCCACATCCCGCGATGAACCGCACCCGGCGATGACCACCCGGCGATGAACCGCACCCCGCGATAACCAAGCCCTGGGGCTTGGCCATGGTCCCGGGCGGCGGGGTCAGATCTCGACAGGCTTGCCCGTGGCCAGGTCCAGGACGCTGATCGCCTCCATCGGGCACGACGCCACGGCGTCGAGCACGGCCTCGTCGTCCGGGGCGACGTCCGGCGTCACCGGATGCGCCCGGCCCTCGGCCTCGTCCAGCTCGAAGCGGTCCGGGGCGATCCCCGCACAGCTGCCCGACCCGATGCACGTGTGGTCCACGGTGATCCGCCACATGCGTCCAACCTATCGAACTCCGCCACTGTCCGCAGGCTTCCACCACAACACCACCGCACCCGGCCGGCGAACCGCCAGGCGAACCGCCGCCAGGCGAGCGCCGCCGGCGGCCCCGAGGAACACGTGAGCCCGGCCGCCGATCCGCCGGCGGCCGGGCTGCGGCACCCGAAGGGCGCCCGCGCTCACGCGCCGCGGACGGCCCCCTCGCCACCGCCGGCCTCGGCGGCGACCGCGGCCTCCTCCAGCGGCGGGGTCAGCTCAGGGGAGATGACGTCGTTGATGGTGTGCTCGCGCAGGTGGCGGTTGCGCCGCGGCTCCTGGCGGGTCTTCGTGTCGTTCAGCCGGCGGCGCAGCTCGTCGCGGACCTCGTTGACGGCCGTGTGCAGGTCCTCCTCCACCGACGTGGTCACGATCTTCGGGCGGCCGGGCAGCCAGCACTCGAGCGTGACCTTCTGTCCGCGGGCACCCCGGTCCTTCACCAGGATTTCGAGCTCAGTGGCGTCGACGTGGAACGCGGCCAGGTGGCTGTCGAGCGTGGCGAACTGCTCGGCGATCCAGGCCCTGTCCCCCTGGGAGAAGCCGGCACCGACGCGCAGGCAGTCCTCGACGGTGGCCGGTGCGCTCGTGGCACTTCTCGACATGTCCGAGACCCCTTCCGTTGCTTACCTTGACGATCACCGCATACCCCGCCATGACCCGCTTCATGTCCCCCAAACCTTCCTAGGAGGCTAGCCTACCACCCTCAGGCACCCCGCACCGCGCCCCGCAGCACGACGCCACCACGCCGTCACGCCGGGTGGGTGGAAGGATGAAATCGCAGGTGGTTAGGGTTCCGGCGGCCGCGCTCGTAGGCGCTGACGGCGCCGGCGCGGGCCACCGCCGAGCCGTGCCCAACGGGCCGGGGAACCACGTTCTTGGGGTGAATCCGCGATTTTTCCGCGGTAGGGGCGACTGTTCCGTCCCGAATCCGTCAGCTCACCCGGTAGGCGGCCGATGGAGGGAACAGTATGTCCAGACCTCCGTGGATCGTCGCCGCCCTCGTGGCGCTCGCGGTCCTCCTGACCCCGACCGTGGTGCTCGGCACCGCCTCACCGGCTGCGGCCGGTGAGGGCGGCGACCCGGCACTCATCAAGAAGCTCGACGAGACCAACCGGGCCTACATCGACGCGCAGAACGCCCTCAGCGCGTCGCTGGTCCGGCAGAAGGGCCTGGCCACCCAGCTCACGGCGATCGAGCCCAAGTACGCGGCGCTGCGTGAGGACACCCAGTCGCTGTCGGTGGCCGCGTACCAGAACGGCGGCGGGCTGCGCAGCGCGGCGACCCTGCTCAACAGCGGCACGCCCGGGTCGTTCGCCGACCGGGTGAGCACCCTGGAGGTCATCGCGAGGGAGCACGCGACGCAACTGCGGCAGCTCGCGGTCCTGCGCGACGAGCTCACCAAGACCAAGGCGACCATCGACACCGAGATCGCCACCCAGCAGGCGAGCATGACGGTCATGTCGCAGCAGAAGGCCGAGCTGGAGAAGGCCCTCGCCGCGTCGAAGAACGCCGTCGACCCGTCCACCACCTGGAGCGGCAACGCGCCGGCCGGCGCCGCGCAGCCCGCGCCGCGCAGGGCCGACGGCTCCTGGTCGACCGAGTCGTGCGGCGCCGACGACCCGACCACCAAGGGCTGCCTCACCCCGCGGACACTGCACGCGCTGCAGCAGGTGCAGAAGGCCGGGTTCACCCACTTCGTGTCGTGCTGGCGGCCGCCGGGCGAGCCCTACGAGCACCCCAAGGGCCGCGCCTGCGACTTCGCCACCGACGCCAACGGCTTCGGCGGGGTCGCCACCGGCTCCTCGAAGGAGTACGGCACGCAGCTGGCCACGTGGCTGGTGAAGAACGCGTCCGCGCTCGGGGTCATGTACGTGATCTGGTTCAAGCAGATCTGGACACCGGCGGCCGGCTGGCGCGCGTACGGCAGCGGACAGGGCGACCCGAGCAGCGACCACACCAACCACGTCCACATGTCGATCTACTAGCCGGCTTAGCGGCTGGCTCAGGCACGCAACGCGGCCAGCAACGCCTCCACCGCCGGCAGGGCCGCCCTGCCGGCGGTGACGAGGGCGTCCAGGCGGCGCGCCCCGGCGACCGGCAGGTCGGTCACCCGCAGCCCGTCCGGCGGGACACCGCGCAGCGCCAGGTCGGGTGCGATCGTGGCGCCCTGACCGGCGGCGACCAGCGCGAGCACCGCCGGATAGTCCACGCACCGGTGCACCCGCCGCGGGGTGAAGCCCCGCTCCCGGCCGAGCCGGTCGAGGACCTGGCCGGTCGTCGAGGACGGCGGCCCGCAGATCCACGGCGCGTCGGCGACGTCACCGTACGACTGCACCGGCGGCCATCCCGAGGGCACGACGACGCGGTACGGGTCCTCGCCGAGCGGCACCACGTGCAGCTGCCGGCGCGACTCGAGCCCGAGGCTGGCGTCGCGCTCGGTGATCGTCACGTCCAGCCCGCCGAGGCGCAGCTCCCGCAGCGCGGGCGGCCCGTCGAGCTCGGTGATCGAGCAGGTCACGTCCGGGTGGTCGCGGGCCAGGCGGTCGATCGCCGGGATGAGCAGGTGCCGGATCACCGTCGGGAACGCACCCACCCGCACGAGGCCGGCGGCCCGGCCGGACATCGCGGTCAGCTCCCGCTCCGCCTCGGCGAGCTCGCGTTCGATCGCCTCGGCGCGCACGGCGAGGATCCGGCCCGCGGCGGTCAGCTCCGCCCGCCGCCCGGAACGGTCGACCAGGGGCCGCCCCACCGCGTGCTCAAGCTGCGCGAGCTGCTGCGACACCGCCGACGGGGTCACGTGCAGTGCCGCGGCGGCGCCGGCGAGGGTGCCCCGGCGGGCGATGGCGGCGAGCACCGCGAGGCGGCGCGGATCCAGGTTCAATGTGCAGCCCAGCTTCAGTGCAACTGTAGGAATTCTCGCTCACACGTTAGCTGTGCTGTCTGCGACGATGCAGTTCGTGAGCCGCTTCGTCGAACTCAACCATCCGATCCACGACGGCCTGGTGACGTACCCGGGCATCCCCGGGCCCGTCATCAGCGACTACCTGTCCCGCGACGACGCCCGCGGCCGGTACGCGCCCGGCACCGACTTCCAGATCGGCCGCATCGAGCTGATCGCCAACACCGGCACCTACCTCGACACGCCGGCGCACCGGTTCGAGGGCCGCGGCGACCTCACCGACGTGCCTCTCGACCGGGTCGCGGACCTGCCCGGCCTGCTCGTCGACGCGACCGGCGAGCGCGGCGTCGGCGCGGCGCTGCTGGCCAAGGCCCTGGGTGACGGCGCGGATCTCACCGGTGCCGCCGTCCTCGTGTGTACCGGCTGGTCCCGGCACTTCGGCACACCCGCCTACGGCGGCCCCGACGCGCCGTTCCTGACCCGCGACGCCGTCGAGTGGCTGGCGCAGCGGGGCCCGGCGCTGGTCGGGATCGACTCGGTCAACATCGACGACGTCGCCGACCTGACCCGCCCGGCACACACCGGCCTGCTCGACGCCGGCATCTACGTCGTGGAGCACCTCACCGACCTGGACCGGCTGCCGCTGGACGGGTTCCGGTTCTCCGCGGTGCCGCCGCGCGTCGCCGGCATGGGCACGTTCACCGTCCGCGCGTTCGCGGTGCTGCCGTGATCGCGCTGATCGGCTGGGCGGGCGCGGCCGGCCTGCTCGCCGCGTACGCGCTGGTCTCCGCGAAACGCATCGCCGGCGACGGCGCCGTGTTCCAGACGCTGAACGTCGCCGGCGGCGGCGCGCTCGCGCTGAACTCGGCCGTCAACGGCGCCTGGCCCTCGGCGGTGCTCAACGTGATCTGGGTGGCGATCGGCGCGGTGGCGATCTTCCGCCTCGCCCGCCGCCGGTCGCGTCAGAGCCGCCCGGAGTACCAGGGCGCCCTGAGCCGGTAGAACACGAACCGTCCCGGTGCCGAGGCGCAGGCCACGTACGTGTGGCTCCAGGTACAGGTGGCGGGCTCGACGTCGACGGCGCCCAGCTCCCGGGTCGCGCCGTTGTCCGCCTGCACACCCAGCCACGGGAAGGCGCCGGCCGGCGGGTCGGTGGGCAGCAGCAGGTAGCTGCCGTCGTCGAGGCGGGCCGGGCGCTGCCCGGGCCAGCGGCGCACCACGTGCCCGGTGTCGTCCAGCAGCACCGCGCCCGTGGCGTCGCGGAGCATGAGCCGCTCCCCGACCGGCAGCAGGGTCCTGGCGCCGTCGATGTCGATGCGGTACTCGACCCGGCCGGTGCGGATGTCCAGCGCGGTCACCCGGCGCGCCTCGACCGCGCAGACGCGCCGCTCCCCGCAGCTGACCAGCTCGTCGAGCTTGGCCTGCGGGTCCGGTGACGCCCAGGTCCACTGGGCCTTGCCCAGCTTCAGGCGGTCGTGGGCGCGGACCCGGTACCCGGTGCCGTTGCCGGCCACGAAGACCTGCTCGGCGTACGGGTACACGATGTCCTCGGGCCCGGCGACGCCCTGCGCGGTGTCGTCGGGCTTGCCGCTGGACAGGCTGAGCACCTCGACGCCGTCGCCGGCCACCGCCCTGACCAGGTGCGGGTCGACGGTGATCGGCTCGTCGACCGCGGCGCCGTCCAGCGACGTCGGGACCTGCTGGTGGCTCCAGTTGTCGGTCAGCCAGAACCGGTGCTCGCCGGCCGGCTGGTCGAGGACCGCGATCTGCTTCTGCGTGCCGACGTCGGTGATCACGAGCTTGTGGTCTGTCGCCCGGTACCGGACGAAATACTTGCCGACCAGCTCCCACCGGTCGTGCCGGTCGACCTCCAGGCTGATGAACGGCACCCCGTTGGAGGCGTTCAGCAGGGTGATGGTGCGCAGGCCGGCACGGTCGGGGCGGCCCACGACGATCACCGAGCCGCGGGCGTAGGAGAACGACTCGACGCCGGTCAGCGAGGTGTTGGTCCAGATGGGCGCCGCGGTCGGCTTCTCGACGTCGACGGCGCGCAGGTGGAACTGCCCACCGGCGGCCGGGTGGCCGACGAACGCCCGGCCGCCGTCCAGGAACGCGCGGATGCCGGGCTCGTCGACCGCGTCCGGGTACGTGACCTCACCGATGCGGGTGAGCCGGTCGAACGCGTAGGGGCGCTGGTTGAACCGGTACACGACGGCACCGGCGACCACGGCGACGACCAGGACCGCGACCACGGCAACCGTCCACCGGGCACGCCGCGAGAGCCAGAGCGACCGACGCGGGCGCAGACCGTCGGCGAGGGCGTGCGTCCGCACCCGCCGACCCTACCGCGCCCGCTCCCCGGCCGGGATTCGCGGGGTGGACCCGTCAGGAGAAGCTGTTGGGGCCCAGCAACGCCTTCAGATCGCCCTTCAGGGCGGTGGTCGGGTTGACGTGGTACGGGCCGAGCCGCAGCAGGGTGATCCGCGAGCCGTGGCTCAGCTTCACGTGCACCTCGGCCTTGCCCGGGTGGTTGAGCAGGATCTCCTTGAGCCGGTCGACCAGCGGCGGCGTGCACCGGTTCGCCGGCAGCGACAGCACCACCGGCCGGTTCTCGTCGGCGGCGGTGACGTCGGGCATCGACAGGTCCATCGCCATGAGGCGCGGCGTCTCGTCGCGACGGTCGACGCGGCCCTTGACCACGACGATCGCGTCCTCGGCGATGTACTGCCCGACCAGCTCGTAGGTGTTGGGGAAGAACAGCGCCTCGACGGCACCGCCGAGGTCCTCCAGCGTCGCCGACGCCCACGGCTTGCCCTGCTTCGTGATGCGCCGCTGCACGCCGGTGAGCATGCCGGCCAGGGTGATCACCGCACCGTCGGAAACCGACCCGTCCTCCGAGAGGCTGCTGATCGCGGTGTCGGCGGCCTTCGCCAGCACCGACTCCAACCCGAACAGCGGGTGGTCGGACACGTACAGGCCGAGCATCTCCCGCTCGAAGGTGAGCAGCTCCCGCTTGTCCCACTCGATCTGCGGGATGGCCGCGGTCATGGCCGGCCCGGCGCTGCCCGTGTCGTCGCTGGCGAACGCGTCGCCGAAGAGGTCGAACTGGCCGATCGCCTCGTTCTTCTTGATGTCGGCGTACGCGTCGATGGCGTCGGCGTGGATGGCGAGCAGCCCGCGGCGCGGGTGCCCCATCGAGTCGAACGCCCCGGCCTTGATCAGCGACTCGACGGTCTTCTTGTTGCAGGCCACCGCGTCGACCTTGGACAGGAAGTCGTGGAAGTCCTTGTACGGCGCGGCCTGCCGGCACCGCACGATCGCCTCGACGACGTTGGTGCCGACGTTGCGCACGGCGGCCAGGCCGAAGCGGATGTCCTTGCCGACCGGGGTGAACGGGCCCGCGGAGGTGTTGACGTCCGGCGGCAGCACCTCGATGCCCATGCGCCGGCACTCCGACAGGTACAGGGCCATCTTGTCCTTGTCGTCGCCGACGCTGGTCAGCAGCCCGGCCATGTACTCCGCCGGGTAGTTCGCCTTCAGGTACGCCGTCCAGTACGACACCAGCCCGTAGCCGGCCGTGTGCGCCTTGTTGAACGCGTAGTCGGCGAACGGGACGAGCACGTCCCACAGCTTCTTGATGGCCTCGTCGCTGTACCCGTTGGCCCGCATGCCGTCGCGGAACGGCACGAACTCCTTCTCCAGGACCTCTTTCTTCTTCTTGCCCATGGCCCGGCGCAGCAGGTCGGCCTGGCCGAGGGTGTAGCCGGCCAGCTTCTGCGCGGCGCGCTGCACCTGCTCCTGGTAGACGATCAGCCCGTACGTCGGGCCGAGGATCTCCTTGAGCGGCTCCTCCAGCTCCGGGTGGATCGGGGTCATCTCCTGCTGCCCGTTCTTGCGCAGCGCGTAGTTGGTGTGCGAGTTGGCACCCATCGGGCCGGGCCGGTACAGCGCGAGGACGGCGGAGATGTCCTCGAAGTTGTCGGGCTTCATCAGCCGCAGCAGCGAGCGCATCGGGCCGCCGTCGAGCTGGAACACCCCGAGCGTGTCGCCGCGGGCCAGCAGCTCGTAGGCGGCCTTGTCGTCCAGCGGCAGGCTCAGCAGGTCGAGCTTGATGCCGTGGTTGCGCTCGATGTTCTTGACCGCGTCGTCGATGATCGTCAGGTTGCGCAGGCCGAGGAAGTCCATCTTCAGCAGCCCGAGCGTCTCGCAGGTCGGGTAGTCGAACTGCGTGATGATCGCGCCGTCGGCGTCGCGGCGCATCAGCGGCACGTGCTCGATCAGCGGCTCGGCGGACATGATGACGCCGGCGGCGTGCACGCCCGTCTGACGGATCAGGCCCTCGATGCCCTTCGCGGTGTCGACGACCTTCTTCACGTCGGGGTCGCTGTCGTACAGGGCGCGGAACTCGACCGCCTCGGAGTACCGCGGGTGGTTGGGGTCGAAGATCCCCGACAGCGGGATGTCCTTGCCCATCACGGCCGGCGGCATCGCCTTGGTGATCCGGTCGCCGACCGCGAACGGGTAGCCAAGGACCCGCGCCGAGTCCTTGATGGCGGCCTTCGCCTTGATCGTGCCGAACGTGGCGATCTGCGCGACCCGGTCCTCGCCCCACTTCTCCGTCACGTACCGGATGACGTCGCCGCGCCGGCGCTCGTCGAAGTCGATGTCGATGTCGGGCATCGAGATACGGTCGGGGTTCAGGAACCGTTCGAAGATCAGGCCGTGCGGCAGCGGGTCGAGGTCGGTGATGCCCATCGCGTACGCGACGAGGCTGCCCGCCGCCGAGCCACGCCCCGGGCCGACGGCGATGCCCTGGTTCTTCGCCCACAGGATGAAGTCGGACACGACCAGGAAGTACGCCGGGAAGCCCATCTTGACGATCATGTCGGCCTCGTAGTCGGCCTGACGCTGGTGCTCCTCGTCGATGCCGTCCGGGAACCGGCGCGCCATCCCCCGCGCGACCTCGGCCCGGAAGAACGACTCCTCGGTCTCGCCCTCCGGCACCGGGAAGCGCGGCATCAGGTTGCGCTCGACGAACATGCCGTCGATGTCGACCCGCTCCGCCACGACGAGCGTGTTGCGGCACCCCTGCTGCCACAGGTCGGAGCTGTCCACGGCGCGCATCTCGTCGGCGGACTTCAGGTAGTAGCCGGACCCGCCGAACCGGAACCGGTTCGGGTCGTTGATGTTCGCCGCCGTCTGCACGCACAGCAGCACGTCGTGCGCCTCGGCCTGCGACTGGTGCGTGTAGTGCGAGTCGTTGGTCACCACCGGCGGGATGCCCAGCCGCTTGGAGATCTCGGTCAGGCCCTCCCGGACCCGCCGCTCGATGTCGAGGCCGTGGTCCATGACCTCCAGGAAGTAGTTCTCCTTGCCGAAGATCTCCTGGTACTTCGCGGCCGCCTTCAACGCCTCGTCGAACTGGTCGAGCCGCAGCCGGGTCTGCACCTCGCCCGACGGGCAGCCGGTGGTCGCCATCAGCCCCTCGGCGTGCTCGGCGATGATCTCCATGTCCATCCGGGGCCACTTCACGAAGTGCCCCTCGATCGACGCGCGCGAGTTCAGCCGGAACAGGTTGTGCAGGCCGGTCTTGTTCCTCGCCCAGATGGTCTTGTGCGTGTACCCGCCGGAGCCGGACACGTCGTCGTCCTTCTGGTCCGGCCGCCCCCACTTGACGCGCTGCTTGTGCAGCCGCGACTCGGGCGCCACGTAGGCCTCCACGCCCAGGATCGGCGTGACCCCGGCGGCCTTGGCCTGCTTGTAGAAGTCGTACGCCCCGTGCATGTTGCCGTGGTCGGTGATCGCGACGGCGGGCATGCCGAGACGGTTCGCCTCCTTGAACATGTCCTTGAGCCGCGCCGCTCCGTCGAGCATGGAGTACTCGGTGTGCACGTGGAGATGCACGAACGAGTCAGCCATGCTGCGCCCCCTATTTTGCTGTCCCCGATGGTTCCGGCGGGTAGCCTAGCCACCGATCAAGATCGACACGCCGACGAGCCGATGTGATCCCTCTTCCGTCGAGCACAGACCCGGGCAAATCGACACCGCCGATGGCGTGACCTGTCCCCCTGTCCCGACAAGTTTCCGCTGCTCATCGACGATCCGTGACGGTCACTTCACCGCAGCGCGGTGGCGTTCGATGCCCGCCGCCGGGCGTCGGCGGTGTGGTCTTCCGCGGCGGCCGGCAGCGCCTGGTGATCATCCTCACGGCGCGGGCGCCAGGGGCGTCCGGGGCGGCTTGGGAGCGAGCGTCCGCCGGCCTCGCCGCAGGCGTCGTCGGGCCCGCACGCCGGGTGTCGCCGCCGTCGGGTCACAGCAGCTCGAGGGTGACCAGCAGGCGGACGTACGCGTCGACCCACAGGCCGGCGGTCTGCGTGTCCGGGTCCGGTCCGAGGCCGGCCCGCAGCGCCCCGACGGCGGCGGCGCAGCGGTGCAGGCCCACCCGTGTGAGGGCGTCACCCGCGTCGCGCAACCGGTCACCGAACGTCGGCGGCAGCATCCGCAGCCCGCGGTGCGGCACCTCGGCCAGCAGCGCCGCCGCCGCGTCGACCGCCTGCCGCAGCGGGTCGCCGCCGGGCACGGGGGCGCCGTCGATGCGCAGCCCGGCCGCCGGCGCCAGGTCGGGCACGACGACCTCGCCGTCGCCGACCGCGATGGCGAGCGGTTCGATCAGGATCTCGCCGCTGCTGCGGCTGACCGTACCCGCGACGGCACGCACCGTCCCCGACAGCGCCGCCGCGATCGCGTCCAGGGCGCCCGGCGCCGCCGCCGAGTGGGTCGCGGTGACCGTCGCGACACCGCCGGCCGGGTCGGCGACGAGCGCGTCGAGCCGTTGGGCGCCGGGGGCGTACCGCAGCGACCGCACCTCGGCGACCTCCAGAACGCGGACGAGTTCGGCCTCGACCCTGGGCCGCACGACCCGCGGCGGCAACCGGTCCAGCTGCGCGGCGAGGACCCGCACGTCCCGCACGACGAGCGCCTCCGGCAACGACGTCCACAACCCTTGCGACGGCGTGACGGTCGTCTTCGCGATCCTGCTGGTGGCGAGCCGGACCGTGCGGCTGGCGCTGCGGATCGCGGACTCGGTGACGACGTTGCCGGCCGCCAGCTGCGCGACGGTCGCCCCGCCGATGCGCCGCCCGCCGATCCCCGTGCCGCTCCCTGTGCCGCTGCCCGTGCCGCTCCCTGTGCCGCTGCCCGTGCCGCTCCCCGTGCCGCTCCCCGTGCCGCTCCCCGTGCCGCTCCCCGTGCCGCTCCCCGTGCCGCTGCCCGGGCCGCTCGCCGCGTCGGGGAACGTCCGGCGCAGCACGAGCACCGTCGCGCTGTCGGCGTGCGCGAAGTAGATCTCCACCTGCCGGTCGGTGTCGCCCACCACGCGGACCCGGCAGCCGAGCCCGTCGAGGCGTGCCCGGCGCATCGGTGTCTCCGCCGCCTCCTGGGTGCCGAGCACCCTGGCCCGCAGGCTCGCCCCGCGGTTCGTGACCGCCCGGTGCCGGGCGTGCAGCTCGGCGACCAGCCCCGCGAGCCGTTCGTGGCTGTACGCCCCGGCGCGCTGCCCGTACGCGGCGAGCTGCTCCTCCAGGTCGCCGACCGCGAGCAGCGGCCACCGCAGCCCGGCCCGGTCCAGCCGCTGCCGCACCTCGGCGACCGCGCCGGCCAGCCCGGGCCCGACGTGCGCCGCCCCGGTCAGCAGGACCTCGTCGGCGAGGCGCAGCGCCGCCTCGAGGGACCCGTCGGCCGCGCCGCCACCCGTCTCCGGCCCGCCGACGTCGACCTGCACGTCCGGCTCCCCGGGAGCGGTGGCGTCGGCGACCCGGAACGCCCACACGGCAAGCGCCAGCACGTCGTCCCGCGCCCCGGCGACGGCATCGGTGTGCACGAACCCGAGATCCATCGGGACGAGGAACCGCACAGTCGCGGCGCCGAGCTCCACCCGCGGCGCGGGATCCGCGGCGGTGGGGCGGTGGACGCGGGCGACGTACCCGGCCCGGTGCGTGCGCCGGGCGGTGGCCAGCCGACGGGCACCGATGCGGGCTTCGAGCTGCTCGTCGGTGAACGTCCCCGGCGACCACGCCGCCACCGGCCCGGAGCCCGCGCTGTTCGTGCCGGCGCCGCCCGCCCTTGCGCCGCCGGCCTTCGCACCGTCCACCTCAACGTGGCCCGTCCCGGCGGTGCCAGCCTTCGCGCCGTCCGGCTCGGCAAGGTCCGTCCCGGCGGTGCCAGCCTTCGCGCCGTCCGCCTCGACGGGGGACGTCCCGGCGGCGGCGCTTGTCTGATACGCCAGCACCAGCCCCACCACGTGCCGGCACACGCCGGTCGCGCCGCAGGTGCAGGTGCCGCGGTCCAGGCCGCCCGGTGGCAGCGCCGTCTGCGGGCCGTCCTGGTACACCCCGCGCACCGTGCCCTCGGCATCCACCGTCACCGCCGGCGGTGCCGCCTCCACCTCGCGCGTCGCCCGTTTCACCAGGCCGCGGTTGGTCAGCGCGGCGAGCGCGTCCGGGGTCAGCGCCAACAGGTCCGCTCTCACCGGCTCCTCCACCACGCCGGTCCGCTCTCCCGGCTGCCCGCCCCGCCAAGCTCGTCCGTTCTCACCGGCCCACCTGCTCCGCCACGAACGCCGCCAGCTCCCCGGGCGTCATCGCGCCGACGGCCGCGCCGGCGTCGGCGAGGCGCTGGCCCAGGTCCCGGTCGAACGCGGGATCGGCGTCCTCGTCCAGCGCCGCCAGGCACAGCACCTTCGTGCCCTGCCCGGCGAGGTCGCCGACCAGTCGCACCAGGCGTTCGCTGCCGCCGGTGCCCTCGTACAGGTCGCTGATCAGCACCAGGATCGCGCGCCGCGGCTGCTCGATCAGGCCGGCACCGTAGGCGACCGCCTGGGCGATGTCGGTGCCGCCGCCGAGCTGGACCTTCATCAACAGCTCGACCGGGTCGTCGACGTCGGCGGTCAGGTCGACCACGGCCGTGTCGAACGCGACCAGGTGCGTCTTGACGCCCGGCAGCCCCCACAGGCACGCCGCGGTGACGGCGGAGTGGATGACGCTGCCGGTCATCGATCCGGACTGGTCGACCAGCAGGATGACCTGCCACTGGTCCAGGTGCCGGCGGGTACGCGCGACGAAGTACGCCGTCTCGACATACACCTTGCGCTCCTGCGGCTGGTAGTGGCTCAGGTTGGCGCGCAGGGTGCGGCGGATGTCGAAGTTGCGCGCCACCTTGAACCGGCTGGCGTTGCGGGACCGCGCCCCGGAGAACGCGTGCCGCACCTGCGTGGCCAGCCGCTCCATCAGCTGCCGCACCACCGTCTCGACGATGCGGCGGGCCAGCAGCAGCACGTCGGGGTTCATCAGGTGCTTGGTGCGCAGGACCGCCTTGAGCAGTGTCGGGTTGGGCTCGATCCGGGCGAGCACCGCAGGATCGGTGACGACGTCGTGGATCTGGTACCGCTCAACGGCGTCACGCTGCAACCGCTCCACCGTCTCCTTGGGAAACAGCGTCGTGATCCCGTCCAGCCAGTCGACGGTGGTCACCAGCGACGGGCCGTCGCCGCCGTGGCGGGTCTGCCGGATGCCGCGTCGTTCGAGGTCCTCGTCGCGGCCGTACAGCCAGTCGAGCGCCGCGTCCCGTCCGCCACCGGCGTCGCTGAGCTGCCCGCCGGCCATGACGGAGTGGCCCGGCTCGCCGAGTACGAGCCGCCAACGCTCCAGCGCCGCGAGCCGCTCCTGCACGGCGAGCTGCTCCGGCGCGGCGAGCTCCTCCTGCGCCGCGAGCCGCTGCTGCGCCGGGAGCCGCTCCTGCGCCGTGGCGTCGCCGTCGTGGTCCGGCATCGTCATGCCAGCAGCCCTTCGCGGGTGAGGACCTCGTCGACGCGCGCCTCCAGCTCGGCCGCAGCGGCGGTGAGCACGGGGTCGGCGGCGGGTGTCCGCAGCAGCGACCGCCCGGACCCGCGCATCCCCCGGCGGGCGAGCAGGTGCCCGGCGACGGTCTCGCGTTCCCGGGGCGGGAAGTACGCGAACGCCTGCCGCAACGCCGGCAACGCGATCAGGAACTCGGCCTCGCCCATGCCGCTGACGAGGTCGTCGAGCACGTCCAGGACCCGCGGCGTGTGCAGCACCTCCTCGCGCGCGACCCCGAACAGCCCGGCGAGCCAGTCCCCGACCGTGCCCGGCGTCGCCGCGCCGCGCACCGCCCGGACCGGATCGTCGAGGATGCCGTCCGCGTCGGCGCTCGCCACGCCGCCGCCCACCGCGCCGCCGCCCACCACGCCGCCGCCCACCACGCCGCCACCGCCCGCCGCGACGCCGTCGCCCACCGCGCCGCCGTCGCCCACCGCGACGCCGTCGCCCACCGCGCCGCCGTCGCCCACCGCGCCGCCGTCGCCCACCGCGCCGCCGTCGCCCACCGCGCCGCCGTCGCCCACCGCGCCGCCACCGCCCGCCGCGCCGCCGTCGCCCGCCGCGCCGCCGTCGCCCACCGCGCCGCCACCGCCCGCCGCGCCGCCACCGGCCGCCGTGCCGCCGACCGGCCCGCTCGCGCCGTCCGCCGCGCCGCCCACCGACCAGCCGAAGCCATACGCGGCCCCGCGCAGGTCGGGTGGCGCTTCACGATCCGCGGCCACCCGGCGCATCACGTCGAGCGCGACCTGCCGGTCCAGCCCGAGCCGCCGCCCCGCGTGCACCATCGTGTCGCGCACGGCGACGATCGCGTCGATGCGGGCCGGTTCCGCCGGGGCGGTGCCGCCGCGTACCCCTTCCGCCAGCCACAACGCCCGCCGCTGCGCGGCGCCGATCACCGTGCCGAGGGGTGCGCTGCCGGCGGTGCCCAGCAGCCGGTCGTGGCGCCACAGGGCGAGCACGACCGCGAGCAGGCGGCCGAGGGCACCCAGGTCGGCGGCGGTGCCGACGGCGGCGTCGAGGTCGCGCAGGACCTGGTCGGACAGCCGCACCGTGCCGCACAGCGCGGCGTCGAACAGGGCGTCGGCGAGCCCCGCGACGTCGGCGCCGCGGATGCGTTCGGCCAGCGCGGCCGCGGCCGCCTCGTGCAGGGTCGCGCCGTACGCGCCGGCCTCGATCAACGCGACCAGCCGGTGCTCGTGCACGCTGACGTCCCACCGCTCCTCCAGCACCGGGTCGACCCCGGTGCGTGGTCCCCGTCGCCGGGTGAACCCCGGGATCCCGAGCACCCGCAGGCGGTGCAGCAGCCGGCTGCGGCGCAGGCCGTCGTCCTCGGTGAGGGCGAGGGTGACGGTCCGGTCACCGCCGAGCCCTTCACGCTCCAGATCGGCGTCGGCGTCGTGGACGAGCGGCGGCAGCGGCGTCGACGGATGCAGCCGGCCGACCCGGGACCCGCTGAGCGCGGCGACCATCTCCACGACCACCGGGTGGGTGCCGGCCCGCAGCCGCCCGCGGGTCGCCCACGGCAGCGGCTCGTCGAGCGCGTCGTGGACGAGCGCCCCGGCGAGCCCGTCCAGCACGTCGGTGCGCCCGGGGTGCTGGTGGCCGCGGACCAGCGCCAGGCCCGCGGCGGACGCGGTCGCGGCGATGAGGTCCGCCGTCGACGCCCGCTGCCGGCGCTCCCGGAGCCGGCCCACGACGGCGGTGACGAGCTGGTCGGCGGCGTGCCGCGGCCCGCCCTCCCACAGCTGCTGGTAGTACTCCGGCGAGGGCATCCCCGACTGGTACCCGTCGAACGCGTCGAGCCGCCGGAACGAGTACGGCACCAGGTAGCTGCCGCCGACTGCCCCTTCCGGCAGCCGCGGCACCTCGGGCCAGCCGGTGTCCGCGCCGTCCGCCGCGGCGACCAGCCGGATCAGCGCCGGCCGGTGGAACCCGCCGGTGACCACGACGATGGGCCGGTCCCCCGCGTCGGCGGCCGCCGCGCGGATCCAGCGCGCCATGTACGCCTCGCGGCTCGCGTCGCCCTCACTCACCGGGGTCTCGCCGCGCAGCAGGTCGAAGTAGGCGGCGAGGCGCTCGGCGAGCCCGTCGTCGGGCGGGATCTCGAACAGGTGGTCCCACAACGCGTCGACGTTGTCGACGGCGAACGTGACGCAGAGCCGGTCGACGACCTCGGCGTAGCGCTGCTCGGCGTCGGCGTACCGGTTCTCCCGCGCGGCGAGCGCCGGGTCCCACGACGGCAGGTCGATGAACCGGACCTGCGCCCCGGCGCGGTGGCCCTCGTGCAGCGCGACCCACTCCGGGGAGTACGCGCAGAACGGCGCCCACGAGCCGGACTGCCGGTCGTCGTCGCGGTAGCTGCTGAACACCGCGACCGGCAGGTCATGGCCGAGCAGCAGCTCACCGATCCGGTCGTTCATGTCGGCGGGGCCTTCGACGAGCACGTGCGCGGGCCGCAGCGCCGCGATCGTGCCGGCGACCAGCCGCGCGCACGCGGGGCTGTGGTGCCGCACGCCGATGAACGTCGTGGTCATCGTGCCCGCCTCAGCCCGGCAGCTGGTGCCGTGCGGCGTGCAGCGCCTTCCACTGCGCGCCGGACCGCCAGGTCACCTGCTGCTCCAGATACCGCCGCAGCTTCGCGAGGTCGTCGCCGTTGTCCTTGGCGGCGGTCCCGGCCAGGCACGACACCAGGTCCTCGGCGGTGCCCGGCTCGCGGCGCAGGAACCAGCCGCGCAGCCCTACGGCGTGCGCGACGGAGACCGCCTCGGCGGTGCTCATCACCGCCGACAGCCGCTCCATCGTGTCGCCGCGCGCCGTCTGCCCGGTCCGCAGCTCCCGGAACGTGGTGACGAGCACCTCCAGCACGTCCCGGCGCGGTGCGGCGGTGACCCCGGAGCGGCGCAGCAGCGCACCCGCCTCGGCCTCGACGAGGGACAGCTCCGTGTCGAAGTCGGCGATCGGGAACACCGTCTCGAAGTTGAACCGCCGCTTCAGCGCGGCGCTCATCTCGTTGACGCCCCGGTCGCGGGTGTTGGCCGTCGCGATGACGTTGAACCCGTCCCGGGCGAACACCATCGAGTCCGCACCGGTCAGCTCGGGGATCGCCAGCACCCGATCGGACAGCGGCGACAGCAGGCAGTCCTGGACCTCCAGCGGGCAGCGGGTGATCTCCTCGAACCGCACGACCTTGCCCTCGGCCATGCCGCGCAGCAGCGGGGCGCGCACGAGCGAGCGCTGGCTGGGCCCTTCGGCGACGAGCAGTGCGTAGTTCCACGAGTACTTGATCTGGTCCTCGGTCGTCGCCGCGCCACCCTGGACCGTCAGCGTCGACTCCCCGCTCACGGCCGCGGCGAGCAGCTCCGACAGCAGCGACTTGGCGGTGCCGGGCTCGCCGACGAGCATCAGCCCGCGGCTGGTCGCGAGGGACACGAGGGCCCGGTCGATGAGCGACGGGTCGCCGACGAACTTGCGGCTGATCTCGGCGGCCGGGTCCCCGACGATGAACCGCCGGGCGGCGGTGAGGCTCAGCGCCCAGCCGGGCGGCCGCTCACCGGTGTCGGTGTCGCGCAGCCTCGCCAGCTCGTCGGCGTGCCGGACCTCGGCCGGCGGCCGCTGCACCGTGGCGCCGTCCCGCTGCTGCGGCACGGCGTCCGCTTTGGGGCTCACTGCATGACCTCCCGCGGGTCGGTGATGATCTCGGACACGGTAACGGGGTCGGGCTCGGCGGGCGGCGGCGCGGCGCCCGGCGGCGGCCGCCCGTCGCCGGTTGCGCGCGGGGTGAGGTCGGTGACCCCGCGTCCGCCGGCGCTCAGCCTGCACGCCACGCGGCCCAGTTGGTCGCGGATGCCCGCCGGGGCGCGCGGGCCGATGAACGACGTGCGCAGGTTGGGGCGCGTGGCGACCAGTGAGGCGACGCCGGCGGTCCGGATCGGTGCGCCGCCGCGCCGCCGCCTGATGGCCCGCAGCCAGGCGGCCGGCATCCCCAAGGTGCCCTCGACAGTGCCCATCCGCCGCCTCCCCGTGGCCAGATCTGGATGGGCGACACCCTAGCGACGCCCACCGACAATTTCGGCCGGGCGCCCGTACGCTGCGAGAACGCATTTGATCATGAAACTTGGCAAATGGGGAAAATCGGATCCCCGGAAAAGTGTCGGACCCTCCTGTTACACCTACAGACATGGGATTGCGAACCAGCCGCGGAGTGAGCGTCGCCGAGGCGCTCCGCATGGTCCTGACGCTGCCTGAGGTCGAGCAGCGCCTGCACGGCAACCATCTCAGCTTCCGGGTGCGCGACCGCGGGTTCGCCTATCTGTGCGAGGACGACTGGACCATGCTGGTCAAGACGTCCCGCGAGGAGCAGGCGGCCCTCGTGGAGGATGACCCGCGCGCGTACAAGAAGTCGCACGTGTCCGGCCGGTTCGGCTGGGTGCAGGTGCGCCTGCGCAAGGCGCACGAGGACGAGCTGTGCGACCTCATCACCGAGGCCTGGCGGATGACCGCACCGAGGCCGATCCTGGCGCGCCTGGATCTCGCTTTACGGTGATGTTCTGGCGCCGGGGCTACCGCAGCGCGGCCACGATCATGGTGACGATCCCCGCCCCGAGCGCGGCGACGAGGCAGGCCGCGAGCGCGATGCGCGAGGTGAGACGGACCACCGGGGCGACACTGGCCAGGATCTTCATGCGGGCCAGGGGACCACGACGGCCTGAGGCCGGCCTGTGGTCCGCCTGAACACGTCGGGACCGTGACGGGCTCCGGCTCGAGGTCGGGCTGCGTCGAATCGGTGTGCGTCGGGCGAGCTGTCAGGGCGACGAGAAACGCCCGCCGGCCTCGTGGTGGCGGCGCGCCCGGGGCGGGGCGGCCCAGGTGATCTGCCGGTGCGCCCAGCAGTGGGACGGCGTCCCGGAGCGCGGCGTGCGCCGCCCGGCGCTTGTGGCCCGGGCGGCGCACTCCCACACCCTCACCCGTCAGGCGAGCTTGCCGCCGATCTTCGACCAGTTCCAGGTGCTGCCGTCCCAGACGTTCTGCCACAGGGCGCCGTCGGCGCCGCGGGCGAAGACGCGCAGCAGGTACCCGTCGAACGTGGCACCGGCGTTGCTGGTGATCTCCCCGCCCAGGCTCTGCAGGGTCCAGGTGCCGTCGGCGAGGTAGTACTGGTAGAGGCTGCCGTGGCCGGCGCCGCGGGCGAAGACGCGCACCACGCCGCCGAGCCACAGCACGCCGAACCCGCTGGTGAACTCGCCGCCGATGCGCTGCTGACGCCAGCTGCCGCCGTCCCAGTAGTACTGCCACATCGCGCCGTCGGTGCCCTGGAACAGCACCCGCAGGTAGGCGGCGTCGTCGACGACCGCCGGGTTGTCCAGCATGAGCCCGCCGATGCGCTGCGACGCCCAGGAGCCGCCGGACAGGTAGTGCTGCCAGAGGGAGCCGTCGCCGCCGCGGTAGAAGACCCGCACGACGTTGCCCTTGACCACGGCGCCGGTGCCGCTGCTGAGCGACCCGCCGATGCGCTGCTGCTGCCAGCTGCTGCCGTTCCAGTAGAACTGCCACAGCGCGCGGTCGGTGCCCTGCACGAAGACCCGGATCAGGTTCTCGTTGGGGTCGTACACCGCCGACGGGTTGCCGATGATCTGGCCGCCGATCTTCTGCGACGTCCAGTGTCCGCCCTCGAGGTAGTACTGCCACAGGGCGCCGTCGGCACCGCGGAAGAACACCCGCGTGGTCGTGCCGATCTGCACCGCGCCGACACCCGGGGTGGCGTCGGCGATCCGCTCGTACCGGTAGGCGTTGTAGTGCGACGCCAGCTTGCCGCTGATCCGGTCGTCGGCGCCGAACCCGCCGTCGGTGTAGTGCACGATCGGGGTGCTGCCGAAGCTGTAGTACTGGAACGACGTCTTCGACACGTCGTTCCAGCCCTGGAAGATGACCGCGTGGTGTTCGTCGCCGACGTTGTCGACCAGGATGTCGCCCGGCTGCAGCTGGGACTTGCTGATCGGCACGGCCCGCGAGTCGGTGGAGTCCTGCAGCTCGTACGTGCTGGGCTGCTTGTCGGAGTGCCACGCCATGGCGACGTAGCCGGAGCAGTCGGTGCGGTACCGGTGGTCGCCGTCGACGTCCTTGGCGGTGTCGGTGCTGCTGTAGGTCATGTCGGCGTCGTCGCGGCGCCCGTACCAGTCGCGGACCCGGCTCATCACCTCCGACCTGGTGATGGTGGCGCTGTAGGTGGACGCGGCGTGCGCCGGCGCCGTGCCGACGGCGAGGTCGGTGACGACGGCGCCGGCGAGCCCGACGACCGGTGTGAGGACGAGCGTGGTGAACCGCCTCGCCAGGCGGTGTCGTGTGGTCATGGTCATTGGGTAGGCAACCCCCCGGATCGAGTCGACGGCCCGTGATCGAGCCGGGGAGAGCGTGGCGGAACGGCCGTTGCGGCGGCGTTGTGGCCGCGTTGCGCCGCAGGTGGGGGGCCGTGCTCAGCGCCGGCGGCGGGCGGCGGCGAGCAGCCCGCGGGCGTGTCGCTCGCCGGGCCGGTGCCCGGACCGCGTGTAGGCGCGCAGCGCCCGCCGGGCGTGCCGCGCCGCCGTCGCGGGGTCGCCCCGGCGCAGCGCCACCTCGGCGAGCACGGCGACGGCGTGGGCGGCGTCGACGGTCAGGAACATGGCGGTCGCCTCGCTGCGCGCCCGGTCGGCGTGCTCCCGGGCGGTGTCCAGCTCGCCGAGGCGGCAGTGCGCCCTGGCCAGGCCGAGCAGCGGCTCCACCGTGCGCAGCCGGGCACCGATCGCCTCGGTCACCGACAGCGCCGACGCCGACAGCCGGGCCGCCTCGGCGTGCTCGCCGAGGTGCGCGTGCATCGCGGCCAGCGCGTTGAGCGCCTCCGCCTCGATCCAGCGGTCCGCGATCTCGCGCGCCTGCGCCAGCGCGGTCCGGGCCCGGGCCAGGCCCTCGCCGCCGCGGCCGGCGTGGATCGTCTCGATGAGCGCCACGCCGAGGTTCGCACGGATCAGGACCTCCTGGTGGCCGACCTGCCGGCCCACCGCGAGCGAGCGCCGGAAATGCTCCGCCGCCCGGTCCGGCAGCCCCAGCTCCCAGTAGGCGCGGCCGGCGTTGTGGTGGCTGCCCGCCTGCGTGCTGAGGTCGTCGGCGCGGCGGGCCAGCTCCAGCGCCCAGAGCGCGCCGCGCAGCGCGGTGCGCAGGTAGCCCATGCGCAGGTGCATGAAGCTGAGGCCGCTCCTGCGGCTGTTGCCGATGTCCGGCATGCCCCACCGCTCTGCCTGCCGCATCGCCCGCGCCATGTCCGAGACACCGACGGGCAGCTGGCCGGCGATGTCGCACCGGATGACACCCAGGTTGCCGGTCACGGCGACCTCGCCCATCGCCCAGCCGGCGCGGCGGGCGAGCTCGGCGGCCTCGGTCAGGTGCGCCATCGCGGCCGTGGCCCGCCCCGCGGTGAAGGCGGCGTGCGCGGCGCTGTGCAGCATCGCGACCACGGCGCGGTCGTCGCCGTCGCGGCGGGCGGCGCCCAGCCCCACCTCCGCCGTCGTGGTCCAGTCCACGAGGCGCCGCAGCCGGGCGAACACCCCGCGCAGCGCGTCGGCGAGCAGCCACGCGACCGGTTTCGGGCCGTGCCCGGCGCAGTGCACGACGAGTGTCGCGAGGTTGGCCAGCTCCTGCTCGAGCCAGTCGCGGGCGGCCGGGCCGGAGTCGAACCGCAGCGTGGACGGCGGCGGCGGGCCGGGCGGCAACGGCAGCCGCAGCCCGTGCCGGAAGAGGTGCCGCGCGGCCGCGTCGGCGCAGTGCAGGTGCCAGTCGCAGAAGCGCTGGAACGCCTCGACCGCGCCCGGGTCGGCGGTGGCGCGCTCCGCGGCGTACCAGCGCAGCAGGTCGTGCACGGTCCAGCGGCCGGCCGCCGGGTTGGCCAGCAGGCAGCCGGCCGTCAGCCGGTCCAGCAGCCTGGCCGCCTCCTCGACCGGCACCCCGGCCAGCGCCGCGGCGGCCGGGGCGCCGATGTCACCGGTCGGCACCAGCCCGAGCAGCCGGAACATCCGCCGCTCACCGGCCGGCAGCGCCTCGTACGACGCGTCGAACGCGGCCCGGATCATCGCGTCCTCGTCGCCGTCGACCGCCATCCCGCGCAGCCTGCCGGTCCGCAGCAGCGCCGCGTGCTCCTCCACCGCGCGGAACGGCGCGTCGAGCAGCTGCGCCGCCACGATCCGCAGCGCCAGCGGCAGGTGGCCGCACACCTGCGCCAACGCCTCCAGGGCCGACGGCGGCTCGCCCGGCCGGTCCGGTGCCAGCAGCCCGGCGAGCAGCTCCCGGGCCTCGGCGGGGCTGAGCACGTCGAGGTTGAGCCGCCGGGCACCCTCGTGCACGATCAGCCCGGACAGGCGGTGCCGGCTGGTCACCAGCGCGAGGCAGCCGTGGCCGCCGGGCAGCAGCGGCCGCACCTGCTCCGCCGACGCCGCGTTGTCCAGCACGACCAGCACCCGACGGCCGGCGAGCAGCGAGCGGTACAGCGCCGCGGCTTCCTGCACGTCCAGCGGCACCGCCTCCGGGGCGACCCCGAGCCCGCGCAGCAGACCCGCGAGCGCCTCGATCGGCCGCACCGGCGTGGCGGGCCCGAACCCGCGCAGGTCCACGAACAGCTGCCCGTCGGCGAACCGGGCGGCGACGCGGTGCGCCCAGTGCACCGCGAGCGTCGTCTTGCCCACCCCCGCCATCCCGACGACGGTCACCACCATCGGCGCCGCGGTGCCCCGCTCGTCCGGCACGAGCGCGTCGAGCGCGGCGAGCAGGTCCGCCCGGCCGGCGAACCGGGCGGTGTCCCGGGGCAGCTGCAACGGGGTCACCGGCCGCCGGTACGCCAGGCCGGGATCGTTGTCCAGGATCCGCTGGTACATCGCCCGCAGCCGCGGACCCGGATCGAGCCCGTAGTCCTCGGCGAGCTGCCGGCGGGTGTCGTGGAACACGGCCGTCGCCTCGGCCTGCCGCCCGGAGCGCGCCAGCGCCAGCATCAGCTGGGCGCGCAGGTTCTCCCGCAGCGGGTGCTCGGCGGCCAGCTCCCTGACCTCGGCGCACAGCTCGGCGTGCCGGCCGAGGAGCAGCTCGCACTCGACGCACTCCTCGAGCACGTCCAGCCGCAGCTCGTCCAGCGCGGCCGCGGCCGCCCGGATCAGCTCCGCGTCCTGGAACTCGGCGAACGCCGGCCCCCGCCACAGGCCCAGCGCCTGCCGCAGCAGCGTGACGGCCTCGCCGGGGCGGCCGTCGGCGGCGGCCTTGCGCCCCTGCTCGCCCAGCGCCCGGAACCGCTCGCTGTCCAGCTCGTCGGGGCCGACCAGGAGCTGGTAGCCGCCGGCGGCGCGGACCAGCCGCTCCTCCCCCACGACCCGGCGCAGCTGGTGCACGTAGACGCGGATCGTGCCGGCCGCGCCCGGCGGTGGACCGGCCCGCCACAGCGCCTCGGCGAGGGTGCCGCCGCTGACCACCGCGCCCGGCCGGCACAGCAGCGCGGCCAGCAGCAGCCGCAGCTTGGGCGGCCCGACCGTGAGCGTCCCGGCGTCCTGGCCGGTGACGAGCAGCGCACCGAGCACCCCGAAGTCCATCGACATCCCCCAACGTCGCGTCCTCCGCGCCAACGTACCCGTGCCCGCCGCCGCCCGGCGGGTGGTGACCGGCATGCGGACACCGGCCGCCGGCTGCGGGGAACCGCTCAAGCCGTGGGCGGGGCTGCCGATTGCGGCGGCTGTGGACGTGCGCGTGCTGGGGCAGATCGAGATCATCGACGGTGACGGGCGGCGGATGACCGGCGACGACCTGCCCCGGCGGGCACGGCAGGTCCTGGGGGTGCTGGCGGCGCGGCACGACCGGGTGCAGTCGAAGGACGCCCTGGCCGACGCGGTGTGGGGGGCGGACCTGCCGGGCAACGCGACGGCGGCGCTGGAGCACTACGTGTCGGTGCTGCGGCGGGCGCTGCAGCCGGGGGTGCCGACGGGCCGGTCGTTCATCGTGACGAGGGCCGGCGGGTACGTGTTCGCCACCGACCGGGCCCGCCTGGACCTCGCCGAGCTGCGGGCCGCGGCGAAGGTCGCCGAGCGCCGGCCGGGCCAGCTGGACGTACGCGAGCGGATCGTGGAGCTGGCGCCGGAGCTGCCGTTCGCCGAGGACGAGTACGCCGACTGGGCCGCACCCGCCCGTGCCGAGGTGAAGGCGGTCCTGGTCGCGGCGCTGCTCGACCTGGCCGAGCCGGCCGCCGCGGTGGAGCCGGCCCGGGCGCTGCGCCTGGCGCGCGAGGCGACGGAGCTGGAGCCGTTCACCGAGCGCGGGTACCGGCTCGCCATGCTCGCCGGTGCCCGGCTGGGCCGCGCGGACGAGGTGGTGCGCTGGTTCGACCTGTGCCGCCGGGCGCTCGCCGACGACCTGGGCATCGCCCCGTCCGCCGACACCACGTCGCTGCGGGACCGGCTGCTGGCCGAGCTCTCCACCGCCGCCCCGGCCACCGCCGGTACGGCCCGCGCCGGGGACCGGCGCCGTGGCGACCGGCGCAAGGCCGACCGCCGCGCCGCCGCCCAACCCACCACCACGACACCCGCCGCGCAGGAGACACCCGCCCCCGCGGCTCCCCCGGCCGGACGGCGCCTCTCCGTGGTCCGGGCCACCGACCCCGCGCCGGGCACCGCGGACGGCACACCCTTCGTCGGGCGGGCCGCCGAGCTCGCCGTCCTCGCCGGCGGTCCCGGCGTCGTGCACGTCACCGGTCCCGCCGGCGCCGGCAAGTCGGCCCTGCTCGCCCGGCTGCGTGAGGAGGAGCCCGGCCGGGTCGGGCTGGGGCGCGGGCCGGGGCCGGGCGGCGCGCTGCGGCTCGGCTGGCTGCGGGCCGCGCTGCACCAGCTCGGCCGGCCCGCCGACGAGGTGCTCGACGCGGCGATGCGGGAGCGCCGCTGGCTGCACCCCGCCGAGCTGGACGCGATCGCCGGCGGGCTCGGCGGCCGTACCGTCGCCGTGGACGACGCGGAGCACCTCGACGCGCACTCCGTCAGCGAGCTGCGCTGGCTGCGGGAGCGTGGGCTGCGGGTCGTCGTGTCGTACCGGTACCCGTCGGCGATCGCGGACCGGCCGCTGCACGCGCTCGACGCGGACCTGGTGCTGCGGCTCGACCCGCTCGGCGAACGGGACCTGCCGGCCGGCGTCCTCGCCGCGAGCGGCGGCATCCCGGCGCTCGTCGCACCCGCGTGCGGCGGCGACCCGGCGCTCGCCGAGGCGGTCGCGACGCACCTGGCCCGGCAGCGCACCCGGTGGATGCCGCCGGCGGCGTGGGAGGTGCTGCGGCTCACCGCGGCGCTCGGCACGCTGCGGGTCGAGCAGCTCGCCGCGGCCGGCGGCCTCGACCTCGACGAGGTCCTCGCCGCCGTCGACCGGCTCGTGCACGCGCACCTGCTGGCCGAAGGGCCCGGCGGCAGCGTCCGGCACCGCAGCGACCTGGTCAGGTCCGCGGTCGCCGCGCAGGTCTCCGCCGCGCACGGCCATCACCTCCGCGACCGCCTCGCCACCGCGTAAGGACGACCGGGGCGCGCGACGGAAAAACGTCATTGCGCCACCCGTACCCCACGACGTATGTTCTTCTCAGATCGAGAACTACTCAATCTGAGAAGGACTCAGGGTGAACGACGCCGACTTCCTCGCCAACTACGACCCGCGCGCCTACCCGCCGGTGGCGGTGACCGTGGACATCGTGGCGTTCACGATCCGGCAGGGCGCGCTCAACGTGCTGCTCGTGCGCCGCGCCTGCCCGCCCAGCGAAGGCATGTGGGCCCTGCCCGGCGGGTTCGTCGGGCAGTGGGAGGACCTGCCGACCGCCGCCGCGCGGGAGCTCGCCGAGGAGACCGGCGTCGCCACCGCGCACCGGCGGCTGCACCTGGAGCAGCTCGGCACGTACGGCGCACCCGACCGCGACCCCCGCATGCGGGTGTTCTCGGTGGCCTACGTGGCGTTCGCGCCCGACCTGCCCGACCCGGTCTCCGGCAGCGACGCCCGCGAGGCCGCGTGGGTGCCGATGGACGAGCGCCCCGCGCAGCTCGCGTTCGACCACAGCACGATCGTCGCCGACGGCCTCGAGCGGGCCAGGTCGAAGCTGGAGTACACGCCCCTGGCGACCAAGTTCGTCGGCGAGGAGTTCACGATCGCCGAGCTGCGCGCCGTGTACGAGACGGTGTGGGGCGAGCCGCTGCACGCCGGCAACTTCCACCGCAAGGTGCTGTCCGTGCCCGGGTTCGTGGAGAGCACCAACACGACCACCGAGCGCGGCGGCGCCCGCGGCGGCCCCCGGGCCAAGCTCTACCGCGCCGGCGACGCCCGGCTGCTGCACCCGGCACTGCTCATGCCCAGCAGGGAGGAGACGGTCCGATGACCACCACCGCCGAGGCCATCGAGCTCATCATGCACCGGGGCAGCACGCTCTTCGACGGCGACGACCCGGCCGGCACGTACCGGCGGCTCGCCCGCCTCACCCACCCCGACACCGCCGGGCCGCAGGGCGCCGCCGCGTTCGCCCGGCTCAGCGACCTGTGGCGCAACCGCGGCACCATCCGCAGCGCCGCGGGCGTCTACTCCACCGCCACCCTCGCCTTCGAGGGTGACCTCGCCAACCTGTACGCCGTGCCCGACGGCCACCTCAAGCTCGTGCGGGACCCGGCGTGCAACGACCTCATGGCCCGGGAGGCGGCCGCGCTGCGGCGCATCGCGGAGCGCGGCGACCCGCGCTACCTGCCGTACGTGCCGCGGCTGGTCGACTCGTTCCGCCACAAGGACGGCACCGTGACCCGGCGCGGCAACGTGCTCGCCACCACCGCGGGCGGGCTGCACAGCCTCGCCGAGGTCGCGCGGCGCCGGCCCGACGGGCTCGACCCGCGCGACGCGGCGTGGATGTGGCGGCGGCTGCTCGTCGCGCTCGGCCTCGCGCACCGCGCCGGCGTCGTGCACGGCGCGGTCCTGCCCGAGCACGTCCTCATCGAACCCCACGACCACGGGGTGGTGCTCGTCGACTGGTGCTACAGCGCCAGCGAGCCCGGCGAGCGGATCCCCGCGATCGTGCCGCACCGCCGCGACCACTACCCGGCCGAGGTCCTCGCCCGCGAGACCCCCGGCCCCTACACCGACCTGGCCATGGCCGCCCGGCTCATGGCCGACCTGATGCGGGATCTCGCCCCGCCGGCCCTGCGGCGCTTCGCCGACGGCTGCCGGCTCAGCTCGCCCAGGCAGCGCCCCGACGACGCCTGGAAGCTGCTCGGCGAGCTCGACGACCTGCTGCACCGCCTGTACGGCCCGCGCAAGTTCCGGCCGTTCGCCCTGTAGAAGCCCGCACAAGACCGTACAGACCGTACAGACCGCACAAGGAGGAGACCCATGGGAAGTGGGATCTGGTCGACCGACGTGTACGACGCCGCCGACCGCTACCGCCGCGCCACCGGCGCCAGCGCGTTCGCCTACAGCGACTCCGGCGCCCGCACCGTCCACACCGCACTGGACCCGAAGGGCGTCGGCAAGCGGGAGAGCCGCGACTCCGACGAGCACCCCGACTCGGTCGCCATCGCCGTGCTCTTCGACGTGACCGGCTCGATGGGCTCGGTGCCCCGGGTGCTGCAGCAGAAGCTGCCGCAGCTGCTCGGCCTGCTGCTGCGCAAGGGGTACGTGAAGGACCCGCAGATCCTGTTCGGCGCCATCGGCGACGCCACGTGCGACCGGGTGCCGCTGCAGGTCGGGCAGTTCGAGTCGGACAACCGCCTCGACGAGGACCTCGGCCGGTTCGTGCTCGAAGGTGGCGGCGGCGGGCAGATGACCGAGTCCTACGAGCTGGCGATGTACTTCATGGCCCGGCACACCAGCATCGACTGCTACGAGAAGCGGGGCAAGCGCGGCTACCTGTTCATCATCGGCGACGAGCAGGCCTACCCGCGGGTCAAGCCCGGCGAGGTCCGCGCCGTCATCGGCGACGAGCTCGACGAGCCCATCGCGCTGCGGGCCGTCGTCGACGAGGTCCGGCGCATGTACGACACCTACTACATCCTGCCGACGGGCACCGCGTACGCCGGCAACACCACCATCCTCGACTTCTGGAAGGACCTCCTCGGCCAGAACGTCATCGCCCTGGACGACCTCGACGCGGTCTGCGAGACGATCGCGCTCACCGTCGGCCTCGGCGAGGACAGCATCGACCTGGACGAGGGCCTCGAGGACCTGCGCGAGGTCGGCTCGAAGGCGACCGCGACCGTCGGCAAGGCCCTCGCGCGCATCGGCGGCGACCGCGCCCCGGTCGCCACCGGCACCGCCCCCGCGATGACCGGCACCACCAGCGTGGAGCGGTTGTAGCCATGCGGCACGTCATCGTGGTGGACCTCGGATACGGCGACTGCGGCAAGGGCACCGTCGTCGACCACCTCTGCGCCACGCGTGACGTGCACACCGTGGTGCGCTTCAACGGCGGCGCGCAGGCCGCGCACACCGTCGAGCTCGCCGACGGGCGCAAGCACACGTTCGCACAGTTCGGGTCGGGCACGTTCCGGCCCGGCGTGCGGACCCACCTGTCCCGGTTCGTGGTCGTGGACCCCCTCGCCCTGGCCGCCGAGGCCGACCACCTGATCGGCCTCGGCGTCCACGACGTGTGGCAGCGGCTCACCGTCGACCGCGCCGCGCTGCTGTCCACCCCGTACCACCGCGAGGCCAACCGGGCCAGGGAGATCGCCCGCGGCGCCGACCGGCACGGCTCCTGCGGGATGGGCGTCGGCGAGACGATGGCGTACGCGCTGTCCCGCCCGGACGACGCGCCCCGGGTCGGCGACTGCCGCACCCCCGCCGTGCTGCGGGCGAAGCTGCGCCGGCTGCGGGCCGCGCTCGGCGTCGGCGGCCCGCCCGTGGACGCGTGCGTCGAGGCGTACACCGCGTTCGCCGCCACGGTGTCCATCGTGGACGGTCTGCGCATCGAGGGCCCGTGCGTCTTCGAGGGCGCGCAAGGGGTGCTGCTCGACGAGTGGCACGGCTTCCACCCGTACACCACCTGGAGCACGACGACCTTCGCGAACGCCGAGACCCTCCTGGCCGGCGCACCCGCCTACCGCCTCGGGGTGCTGCGCACGTTCACGACCCGGCACGGTGCCGGCCCCCTCGTCACGGAGGACCCGGCGCTGCCGGTCACCGACCCGAACAACCCCACGAACCCGTGGCAGGGCGCGTTCCGGGTCGGCCACTTCGACGCCGTCGCGCACCGCTACGCCCTCGACGTCTGCGGGGGCGTCGACGGTCTCGCCCTCACCCACCTCGACACCGCCGAGCACACCCCGCAGCTGCGCATGTGCACCGGCTACGACGGCACCGTCCCGACCCGCGGCGTCACCGGCGACCTCGACCGCCAGGAGCGGCTCACCCGCGCGCTGCTGGCCAGCCGGCCCAGGCTCACCACCGTCCACGACTGGACCAGCGCCGTCGAGGAGCAGCTGGCCACCCCCGTGGTGCTCCAGTCCCGCGGTCCCCGCTCGCAGGACAAGACGTCCACCGATTCGGCCCTGGCGCCCGCCACCCAGCTGACATGCTGAAACCGCACCTCAGCGGCACCACAGCCGATCCTCAGCGCGCTGTGTGACGCTGCCACCCACACGAGGCGCGACGGAGGGGCACACGGCATGGGACTCAGTCGCGGCACGCTCAACGCGGTCCTGCTCGCCACCACCGCGGGCCTCGCCATCGGCGGCGCCGCCGGGATCGTCGCCCCCACGTTCGCCGAGGCCGGCCCCGCCGCGCCACGCCACGCCGCGCCACCGACCGTGGTGACCGACGTCGACGTGCTCGGCGCCGACCACATGAGCATCACGATCCGCTTCGGCAACACCGGCGCCGTGGTGCGGCACGTGGCGCCGGCGGACCTCACCGTGTCCGCGGGCCCGGCGGTCCTGCGCGCACGTACGCCCACCGCCGTCGACATCCTCCCGGGCCACGTGGTGACCTCGACGTTCGCCTTCGACCCACCCCCACCCGGCGCCGACCTGACCCTCCACCTGCCGGGCGAGACCCTGCCCCTCTAGCGCCCCCTACGGACGCGCGCCGGCACGGACGGGCACCGTTGCGCTCCAGCGCTGGACCGGGTGCAACCCGATGTGCGTGTGCGGGACCGCCGGCGCGCCGCACCACGGCACCGCAGTCCGGCCACGGGGGTTTCGACCTGCACCACCGGGAACGGGCTCCACGTGAACCTGCGAACCTCTCGATGAGGCAGCCGCGCGGCAGCGCCGGCGAGCATGGAGGGCTCCCGGATGGGAAACCCCCGGCCGGCGCGGCGACAGCCGCCGAAGCCGAGCACCGCTACTGGTTGAAGCGTTCGCGGCGGACCACGGGGCGGCGGCCCTTCAGGGTGGTCCGGCGCAGGGTGTCGATGACCTCGTCGACGGCGCCTTCCGGGACCTCGACCAGGGAGAACCGGTCGGTGATCTCGATGGCGCCGATGTCGCGGCCGCTCAGGCTGGACTCGCCGGTGATGGCGCCGACGAGGTCCTGGGGGCGGATGCCCGCGGCCCGGCCGGCGCCGACGAAGAGCCTGGTCATGCCGCCGGCGGGGACGCGGCGGCCACCGGCGTCGCGGCCCCGGCCGCGGCCGTCGGCGTCGCGGACCGAGACCCGCCGGCCGGGGCGGTCCCCGGAACCCGCACCAGGACCTGAACCGTAGCCGGGGCGGTCGCCCTCACGCGGGGCGCGCAGGGTGATCTCGGGGATCTCCTCCTCGTCGCCGTCGCCGATGGCGGCGGCGTCGTGGGCGAGCTTGACCGCGGCGATGGCGATCTCCATGAGGTCGAACTCGTCGCTGAGGGTCTCGACCACGACGCGGAACTGCGACAGGGCGGCGTCGTCGGCGACGAGGCTCTCGTGCAGGGCGGCGCGGGTCAGTTCGAGGCGGCGGGCGCGCAGGTCCGCGACGGTCGGGACCTTCTCGATGAGGATGCGCTGCTTGGTGATGCGTTCGATGGTCTTGAGCATGCGGTGCTCGCGGGGCTCGGCGAGGGTGATCGCCACGCCCTCGCGGCCGGCCCGGCCGACGCGGCCGATGCGGTGCACGTACGACTCGGGGGCGGACGGCACGTCGTAGTTGACGACGTGGGTGAGGTGCTCGACGTCCAGGCCGCGGGCGGCGACGTCGGTGGCGACCAGCAGGTCGGCGGTGCCGTTGCGCAGGCGGGCCATGACCCGGTCGCGCTGCTCCTGGCCCATGCCGCCGTGCAGGGCCTCGGCCCGGTACCCGCGGCCGTTGAGGGTCTCGGTGAGCTGGTCGACCTCGTCGCGGGTGCGGCAGAAGACGAGGGCGGCGCCGGGGGCCTCGACGTCCAGGACACGGCCGAGGGCGGCGGGCTTGTGCGCGCGGGGCACCACGTACGCGACCTGGCGCACCAGCGGGGCCTCGCCGGCGGCGGTGGGGGCGCGGCCGATCTGGATGCGGACCGGGTCGTTGAGGTGGCTGCGGGCCAGGCCGTCGATGCGCGGCGGCATCGTGGCGGAGAACAGCACGGTCTGGCGGTCCTCGGGGGTCTCCTGCAGGATCGCCTCGATGTCCTCGGCGAAACCCATGTCGAGCATCTCGTCGGCCTCGTCGAGCACGACGACGCGCAGGTCGTGCAGGTGCAGCGTGCCACGGCTGATGTGGTCGAGGGCCCGGCCCGGGGTGGCGACGACGACGTCGACGCCGTGCTCCAGGGCGCGCAGCTGGCGGCCGATCGGCTGGCCACCGTAGATCGGCAGGACGCGGGTGCCGAGGTCCTTGCCGTACCGGTGGATCGCCTCCGACACCTGCACGGCCAGCTCGCGGGTGGGCACGAGGATGAGCGCGGAGGGGTTGTCGCCGCCCGGGGCGGGGATGGTCTGCAGCAGCGGCAGCGAGAACGCGGCGGTCTTGCCGGTGCCGGTGGCGGCCTGGCCGAGCAGGTCACGACCGGCGAGCATCGGCGGGATCGCCTCGCGCTGGATCGGGGTCGGCTCCTCGTAGCCGAGGGTGGTCAGTGCCTTGAGCAGCTCGTCCCGCAAGCCCAGTTCGGCGAAGCCGGTGTCGTCGTTGGTGCCTGCGGTCACGGTGGAGCTCCTCAATCGTGGCATTCGTGGCGTCTCTAGCATCCCAGGCCGCACCGCCCGCCGCCGGGGCGGTGCACCCCGTTGTGATCTGCGACCAGCCCGCACGGGTCCCCGCGGCGGCGCCCGGTGCGGCCGACTGGTACAACGAGCGGGTGGCCGACGACGACTGGCAGTCCCAGCGAGCCCGCGCCGTGGCGCACCACGGGGCCGAGCTCGACCGGCGCCGCGCCGCGGAGGCCGCGGAGGCGTCGGGCCTGGTCGAGCGGTTCGTGGCGGACGCCCGGGCGGCGGGCCTGCCGACCGCGCCGTTGCGGGCCCGGTCGTACAACGGACGCTCCTACCGTACGCCCCTGCGCGGCTGGTACCTCAATAGTGACCGGACGATCGCCGTCGGTGACGACGGTCGGTACTACTCGCTGCTGGTGCCGCCGAGCGCGACGGGCTGGCTGACCGGGGTAACCCCGCAGCCGCAGGCGCCCAGGCTGATCGTCGGCGAGGGCGCCCGCGACGGCGAGTCGCTCCCCCTGGCCAGGCTGCTGCAGCAGCGCCTCGAGGCCGGCTGAGCGCCGGGTTCACAGCCTGATGAACTCCGGCGGCACCTCGTCGGTGAGCCAGACGCCGTTGCCGGAGACGTAGAACACGTGCCCGGCCCGCGCCATCTGCCCGGCGAGGACGGTGAGGACCGCGACGGCGCCGCCGCGGCGGGTGCCGACCCGGCGGGCGGTCGCGGTGTCCGGCGACAGGTGCACGTGGTGGCGGCCGCCGCGGTTGAGCCCGGTCGCCTGGATCGACGGCAGCGCCGCCGCGCCGGTGCCGTGGAAGAGCACCTCCGGCGGCTCCTGTGGGGTGAGCCCGAGGTCGACGGGGACGGAGTGGCCCTGGTTGGCGCGGATGCGCTCGACCCCGCCGGGGCCGGTCCGCACCGCATAGCGCTGCTTGTCGTTGCCGGCGACGACCTCGTCGAGGTCCGTCCGGGTGATGCCCATCGCGGTGAGGAACTGGTCCACGGGCACCCAGCCGCCCGCGTCGAGGGTCAGCCCGACCCGGGCGGGGTCGTGGCGCAGCGCCTTCGACATCCGCTTGCTGAGCTTCACGAGCTGCTGGTGGTCCATCGCAGCTCTCATTGTGCGACAGGCGTCCAGCCGTTTCCGGCCACGACGCGGTCGGGGCGCAGCAGCACCGTGCGCCGCCGGCCCATCCAGCGCCGCAGCGCGCCGCTCGGGTCGAGCTCCGGCGTCACCCGCACCACCCGGGCCGAGCCGTGCCTGATCAGCACGCCGGGGCGGCAGAGCACGGCCCAGCCGTCGCCGAGGACGTCGTCGAGCGGCACGTCGCGGCCCTGCCAGCGCACGACCGGCTGCGGTGCGAGGGTCCCGGCGCGCCGGCCCCGGCCCACGCCGCGCAGCGGCGGGCTGGTCGAGCGCAGCGCGAGGCCCTTCAGCCCGGGCAGCCGCCACACCGCGCCGAGCACGACCCGCCGCACCGACGCCGCGCGGTCCTGTCCCCCGGTCATCGCCCAGCCGGCCACGACGGCGAGCCGGATCTGCGCCTTCGCGTGGGGTTTGCGTTCGCGCTCGTACGAGTCCAGCAGGGTCGGCCGCCCGGACGCGAGCTTCCAGGCGAGGTTGTGCGCGTCGCGCAGCCCGGCGCCGAGGCCCTGGCCGATGAACGGCGGGGTCTGGTGCGCCGCGTCGCCGAGCAGGAACACCATGCCGCGCCGCCACGTGGAGGCGACCGTGGCCCGGAACGTGTACTCGGCCTCGCGCAGCACGGTCACCGCGGCCCCGGCCAGCCACGGCGCGAGCAGGGCCGGCACGTCGAGCGTCGACTCGCCGTCGTGCAGCCGGAACTCCCACCGGTACCGGCGCGGCCCGAGCTGCATGAAGGTCGCCGCCCGGCGCGGGTCGCAGACCTGGTGCACGCCGCCCCACGCGTCGAGGTCGCGGTCGGTGACGCCGTCGACGACCAGCCACCGCTCCTGGAACCCGAGGTCCTCCAGGGTGGCGCCGATGAGGCCGCGGACGGTGCTGTTGGCGCCGTCGCAGCCGAGCACCGCCGACGCCGCGAGCGTCTCCTGCCCGGCGGGGCCGGTGCAGGTGACGGTGCAGGTGGCAGTGCCGGTGGCGACGTCCGAGGTGACGCCGGTGACGGCGGTGACGGTGACGCCGCCGCGGAACTCGACGAGCGGCAGCTCGGCGACCCGCTCGCGCAGCAGCCGCTCCAGGTCCGGCTGGTCGAACATGTTGGCCTGCGGCCAGCCGTGCGGGCCGGGGGCCGGGTCGCGGCGGAACTCGGCCATCGTGCGGTGCCGGCCGTCCAGCAGCCGCAGGCCGAGGCCGGGGCGGCTGACGGCGGCGAACCGCTCGGCGATCCCGAGCTGCTGCAGGATCCGCATCACCTCGTCGTCGACGTGCACGGCGCGGGGCAGCGGATACGGCGTGCTGTAACGGTCCAGCAGCAGGCAGGGCACGCCGCGCTGGGCGAGCAGGATCGCGGAGGCGGCACCGACCGGTCCCGCCCCCACGATCACCACTGGGTCCACGCGGCGACCCTACGTCATGCGCAGCGCGTCCCGTTGAGCGTGAACGCGGCCGGCGCGGTGTTCGAGCCGGTCCAGTTCGACAGGAACCCGAACGTCACCGTGCCGCCGGCGGGGATGTTCGCGGTGTAGCTCTCGTTGGTCATGGTGACCGCCGCGCCGGACTGGGCGTAGGTGGCGCCCCACGCCTGGGTGAGCACCTGCCCGTTCGGCCAGGTCCAGGCCAGCCGCCAGCCGTTGACCGGGGTGGACCCGGTGTTCGTCACCTTCACGTCGCCCTGGAACCCGCCCGGCCACTGGTTGGTGACGGTGTACGTGACCTTGCACGCGCCGGCCGGCTGCGGCGAGGACGACGCCGAGCGCGACGGCGAGACCGACACCGACGGCGAGGGCGACGAGGAGGAGCGCGACGGCGACGGCGAGGTGGTGCCGCCGTAGACGGTCGCCTCCTTCGCCGTGGCCTTGATGCCGTTGGCGCCGTTGAAGATGCGCTCACCCCAGCTGGTGAGCTGGGCCGGGTTGAAGCCGGTCACCATGTCGAGGTACTCCACGCCGCCGCCGTTGCCGCTCCACGACCAGCCGAGGTAGCCGATGCGCAGCGACTGCGAGGTCGCCATGATGGTGTCCTCGTCGGGGTTGCCGTCGGAGTGGTTGAAGCCGAACTCGCCGACGACGATCGGCAGCTTCGCGGTGACGAACCGGTTCAGGTAGTCGTTGATCTCGGCGGCGGTGTCGAAGACGCCGTACATGTGGATCGAGAACACGGTGTTCTTCAACGGGTCGGCGGCGAAGACACCCGCCGCGTTGTCGCGCATGGTGAAGGACCAGTCCTGGCCCCAGTTCGGCGCGTCGACCATGATGGTGTGCTCGAAGCCGTTGCTGCGCAGGCGTTTGACCGCGTTGGCCGTGTCGGTGGCCCAGTTGGCGACGGTCGCGGCGTTGTTGCCGTACGGCTCGTTGCCGATGTTCACGATGACGTACTTCTCCTGGCCGACGAGGGCGCTCTTGACGCTGAGCCAGTAGTCGACGGCCCGGTCGAGGGTGATGGCGCCGCTCTGCTCGCCGTAGCCGGTGGTGTCGTGCGCCTCCAGCACGCAGATGAGCCGGTTGGCCTTGCACAGCGACACGACGTTGGCGACGTCGGCGGTGTCGTTCTTCGCCCACCGGTCGCCGGTGGCGAGCACGACCCGGACGGTGTTGGCGCCCAGCGCCTTGATGTTGGCGAACGAGCTGGTCTGCGTCTGGTACCAGGTGTGCGCGTGGCTGACGCCGCGCATCACGAACTCGTTGCCGTTGGCGTCGTACAGCCGGCCGTTGCTGACGGTGAAGCCGGTCGCGGCCTGCGCCGGGTGCACGGCGACGAGCACCGAGACCACGACCGACAGCACCGCGGCCGCCACGAGGGTGATCCGCGTTCTCATGATGGGTTGCCTCCTAGGGGTGTCGAGGCAACATATGAAGCGCTTCAGTTGACCGTCAACGAGGTCAGCGCCGGGCCGCAGGTCGGCGGCCGCGACGGTGTGAAACTTGCAGCGCCGGGTAGCTGGCGCCCCGTACCGCACGCTTCCCACCCAAACAGGAGAAGTAGATGGTCATCGACAACCCGTCCGACCTGTTCCTGTACGAGCTGGCCGGCATGTACGACGCCGAGCGCAAGAGCAACCACCTGGTGGGCGAGATCCTCAGCCAGGCCGAGCACAGTCCCCTGGCCCAGATCCTGCGCGCGCAGCAGCAACAGGGCCAGCAGAAGATCCAGAACATCGAGACGTGCTTCGCGATGATGGAGATGGAGCCGACGGAGGTGCCGTGCGCGACCCTCGACGGGATGCGGGCGGAGTTCCAGGCGTTCGCCAACCAGCGGCCGTCCACCGAGGCGATGGAGATCTACGCCGTGGACGCGGAGACGAAGCTGGCCCACTTCGGCATCGCCGGCTACCGCGGGCTCATCGACAAGGCGCTGCTTATGGGCGAGATGCAGTGCGCGCAGATCCTGCAGACCAACCTGGTGCAGAAGCAGGAGAACGCGGGCACGTTCGAGCGGATCAGCCACGAGCTCGGGCAGCGGGTGGTGATGAGCGTCTGACTGACACGGAGGGGGCCCCGACGTCGGGCCCCCTCCTGTCCCGCATCCGGCCGCCACGTGCGCCGGCCGGCCCTCGGGCGGGTCAGCCCCCGAGCGACGCGGCGGCCGACGCGATCGCCGCGGCGAACGTGCTCACCTGCGTGTACACGCCGGGGTAGTTCGGGCGGGCGCAGCCGTTGCCCCAGCTGACGATGCCGACCTGGATCCAGGCGTTGGACGCGTCCCGGCGGAACATCGGGCCGCCCGAGTCACCCTGGCAGGTGTCGGTGCCACCGGCGGCGTAACCGGCGCAGATCTCGTCGTTCGGGATCAGGTCGGGGTACGAGTTGTCGCAGGTCGAGTCCGGCACGTACGGCACGGTCGCCTTGAGCAGATAGCGCTGCTGCGCGCCACCCTCCCGCGCCGCGCCCCACCCGGCGACGGTGAACGTGCCGGTGTTGTACGCGGTGGTCGTCGCGATCGGCAGCGTGGCCAGCCCGCTGACGGGCGACGCGAGCCGGATGAGCGCCCAGTCCTTGCCGTTGCCGTTGTACCCGGGAGCCCGGTACACGTAGTTGGACCGCACCTGGATCCGGCTGGACGACTGCAGGTCGACCACGCCGAGGGTGGCGGTGATGCCGGTGTTCGTGCCGGTGCCGCCGACGCAGTGCGCCGCGGTGAGGACCAGCCGCGGGCTGTAGAGCGCGCCGCCGCAGCCCATGGAGAGCCGCACCATGAACGGGAACTCGCCCTGCGCCGCGCGGGTGCCGCCGACGACGTCCTGCTGGGCGTGCGCCACGCCCGGCAGGACGCCGACCGCGGCGATGACGGCGGTCACGACCGCCAGGAGCCTTCGTACCATCCGGGAGCCTCCCCAACGAGTTGGATGATGGGGAGGATGATATCCATCGATTTGATGGTTATGGATATATCGTCCGGCTCATACTGCCGACCACGACGCTGGTCTCGGTGTCGGGGTCCGTGACGGTGCGCGGCGACAGCCCCGCGTCACGCAGGATCGCGTGCGCGGCGTCCAGCTGCGCGTCGCCGGCCTCGGTGAGCAGGTGACCGCCGGGCGCGAGCCAGCCGGGCGCGCGCGCCGCGAGCCGCCGCAGCACCCGCAGGCCGTCGTCGCCGCCGTCGAGGGCGGCCCGCGCCTCGTGCACCCGGAACTCCTCGGGCAGGAAGGCGATCTCGCGGGTCGGCACGTACGGCACGTTCGCCAGCAGCACGTCCACCCGTCCGCGCAGGTCCGCCGGCAGCGGGTCGAACAGGTCGCCCTCGTACACCTCGGCGCCGGGCAGGTTCCGCCGGGCGCAGGCGACGGCGGCCGGGTCGATGTCGGCCGCCACCAGCCGCACGTCCCGGCCGCGGGTGGCGGTCGCGCCGAGCGCCCCCGTGCCGCAGCACAGGTCGAGCACCGTCTGTCCACTGTGGATCAGCTGGCGCGCGGTGGCGGCGAGCAGCTCGGTACGGTGCCGCGGGATGAACACCCCGTCCGCGACGGCGAACCGGGCGCCCGCGAACGACGCCCACCCCACGAGGTACTCGACGGGATGGCCGGCGACCCGCCGGGCCACGAGACGGTCGAGGGCGGCGGCGTCCCCGGCCGCCGCCTCGGTCAGCAGCGCCGCCTCGTCCTCGGCGAACACACACCCGGCGGCGCGCAGCCGGTCGGTCACAGTGGGCACGCCGCACTGTATCCGCTGGTACGGTGACTCGTGCGCGCAGTCATGCTGTCCGGACCCGGCCCGGTCGAGAACCTGCAGGTCGTCGAGGTCCCCACGCCCGAGCCGCCGCCGGGGTGGGTGCGGATCCGGGTGAAGGCGTTCGGGCTCAACCGCTCCGAGCTGCACACCCGACTCGGCTACGCCGAGGGCGTCGTCTTCCCCCGCGTCCCGGGCATCGAGGCGACCGGCGTGGTCGACGACCCGGGCACCTCCGACCTCACCCCCGGCCAGCAGGTCGCCACGATGATGGGCGGGATGGGCCGCACGTTCGACGGCGGCTACGCCGAGTACACCGTCGTGCCCCGCGCCCAGGTCATCCCGTTCGCGTCCGAACTGCCCTGGCCGGCGCTCGGCGCGGTGCCGGAGACGCTGCAGACGGCGTACGGCTCGCTCACCACCGGCCTGGACCTGCGGGCCGGGCAGACGCTGCTGATCCGCGGCGGCACGTCCTCGGTCGGCCTGGCCGCCGCGGCCCTCGCCCGCGACCTGGGCGCCACGGTGCTGTCCACCACCCGCTCCCCCGCCCGGCTCGAAGCGCTCGCCGCGGTCGGCGTCACCCACCCGCTCGTCGACGACGGGGCGGTCGCCGCGCAGGTCAGGGCCCTGGTTCCGGACGGGGTCGACGCGGCCCTGGAGCTGGTCGGCACCCCGACGCTGCCCGACACCCTCGCCGCGACCCGCGTGCACGGCACCGTCTGCTTCACCGGCATGCTGTCCAACGAGTGGCTCGTGCGCGACTTCTACCCGATCGGCTACCTGCCCACCGGGGTGCGCCTGACCGCGTACGGCGGCGAGGCGAGCGACCTGCCCGCCGCGGTCCTGCAGCGGTACCTGGACCGCATCGCCACCGGCGAGGTGACGCTCGGCCCGGTGCACACGTACGCGATGGACGACATCCGCGCCGCCCACACCGACCTGGAGCACGGCACGAAGGTCGGCAAGCTCGTCGGCCTGCCGTAACCGGCGTGCCACCGGCCGCCCGATCGCGTACAACTCGTCCGTGGAGTATCCCGACCTGTCGCCGTACGGGTATTCCGACTTTCCTGTGCCCATGGTCAACGTCGGCTGGCTCGGTCCCACCGGCGGCATCCCCGCCGACCTCGAGCTGCGTGCCGCGGCCATCACCGACCTGGCGTCCTGGAAGGACCCGCGCGCCCTGGCCGCCCTGCTGCACGCCGCCTACGACGAGCCCCTCGCCGGCTGCGCCGGCGGCGACATCGGCGAGGCCCTCGCCGCGCTGCAACCGCACGCCTTCACTCCCGACCTGCGCGCCGAGCCGCTCCCGGAATGGGTCCGGTGGGGCTTCGAGCACGCCTTACGGCAACCCTGACCACCCGGCGCCGGCGGCACGGGCACGAGCGGCCCACCTACCGAGCAGCCCGCAATGCCGCCGCGACCTCCGCGACATCCAGATCGACGATGACCTGCTCACCGTCCCACGTGCCACGCTCGCTGACCGCCAGGCCGATGAAGGCCAGCTCAGCGGCGTCCTCACGCAGTTCGTACTCTTCGCGAATCTCGTCACTGACCTCATCGAGCTCATCGCGGTTCCAGGCAGCGACCGCCGCCTCGGCCAGGGACCGGGGCAGCCGCACCGTGATCCGACCGACCTGGCGATCGAACCCTGGTGGCGGCGCCGCGTGCAGGTGGTCGCGGGACGGCGGTCGAGGGCTTCCGGGTACTCGGCGAGCGCCGCGTAGCTCGGGTGCAGCTTGGTCAGGACGAGGTCGAACGCCGCCCCGCCGAGGCCGGTCAGCTCCTCGGCGTGCGGGAAGTCGGCGTTGGACCACGGCGCGTCGCGCAGGCCGGCGAGCCGGACGATCTTCGGGTGCTCGGCCAGCAGGTCGGGGTCGTCGAGGGCGGCGTCGAACGTGTCCCGGCCCGGCCGTGATCAGGCCGCCGCCGGCGCGGTCGGTGTCGGGTACGCCGTCGGTCAGTTCCCGGAGCATCAGGTGGTGGCCGCGTGCATGGCCTCGGCGAAGACGGTGTACGCGTCGGCGTGCTGCTCGCTCTGGGCGCCGCTGCGCACCTCCAGGACGGTGCCGTCGTGGAGGGTCAGCTGCCAGCGGAAACGCAGTTTCGTGGTGCGCACGGCGAGCGCGATCTCCTCGTACGGGACGAACCGGCTGCCCTGGGTGGCGGCGAGCTGTGCCGGGTCGCCCTCGCGGAGCCAGCGGCGCATCCGGTAGCGCGCCATGCCCGTCTTGTACCGCGGCATCCCCGGCACGAACAGCAGCCCGTGGGTGAGGATGAGCAGGTCGGCGCGGGTCCCGTCGACGATGGCGGTGGTGACCCCGGCGAGGATGCCGGCGTGCTCGGGGCCGACCCGGCGGCGCACGTGCTTGGCGGCGGTGACGTCGATGCCGCGTTCGTGCAGGCGCTGCCGGGCGGCGGGCAGGGTCGCCGGGTCGCAGGCGAGGGCGGCGACGCCGGACAGGTCCAGCGGATCGCCGCCGGTGCCGACCAGCTGCGGCGGGGACGTCCAGGAGTGCCGCCAGCGGGCCGCGCCGGAGCGTACGGCGGCGAGGGTCAGCAGCTCGGAGAGGGCCTCGGCGAAGCGGGTCCGGGCCTCGGGGCCGGCCGCCCCGGGCAGCAGCGCGGCGGCGAGGTCGTCGAGGCGGCCGGCGGCGACGAGGTCCAGCACGTCGCCGGCGTCGGCGACCGGGCGGCCGGCGGCGCGGGCGAAGACCCGCAGCGTCGTGTCGGACCGCTCCTGCAGGGCGGCGACGGCGCCGGCGGTGTGGAACTCGTCCCACGGCAGCACGACCGCGCCGTCGGGCGCGAGTGCCTGCGACTGCAGGGCCCGCCCGGCGGCGCCGAGGTCGGCGACGAGGGTGTGGGCTGGGGCGTGGTCGACGGGGGCGGTGGTCTCCGGCGCGGCCATGATCGCGGCGACCCGGGCGGCGAGCGGCGGGTGCGTGTCCCAGCGGCTCGCCTCGCCGGCCGCGCGGCCCGCGGCGGCCCGCAGCGTGGAGAGCTCCTCGGCGCGGGCGCGCAGCATCTCGGCGAAGCCGCCGAACAGGTCCTCGGGCAGGTACCCGGCCTGCAGGCCCGGCTGCACGAACCGGGTCAGGTAGAACCCGAACGCGGCGTCGAGGACCTCGACCTCCCGCAGCGCGCCGGCCGCGGCGTGCCGGCCGGCGACCCGCACCGAGGCGAGGTCGGCCGCCAGCTCCTGGCGGCGGCTGACGGCGTGCTGGACCAGCATGAACAGCAGCGCGTAGCCGCGGAACACCCAGCCGGTCGGGTTGCCCGGACCGATCTGGGCGACCGTGCGTTCCAGCACGAGGCGGCCACGGTACGACACGCCGGCGAACCTCGTGTGCCGGCCCGAGTAGTGGCCGAGCTCGTGCGCCAGGACCGACCGCAGCTGGGCGACGGTGAACGTCTGCAGCAGCGGCATCCCCACGTACAGGTGCCGCCGGCCGCCGATCAGTCCCATGAGGCGGGTCCGCTCGCTGACCGCGGCGTTGACGTCCGCGACCAGGTGCACCTCGTCGGGTGGGCGGGTGCCGACCGCGGCGGACAGCTCGTGGACCGTCTGCCACAGCAGCGGCGCGTCTTGCGGGGTGAGGGGCACGCCGTGCGGGCCGTCGCGCCGCGCGCGCAGCGCCTTCCACGTGCCGTGACCGACCGCCCACACGGTGCCGACGAAGACGGCGGCGCCGACCTTCCCGCCGACCGCGCCGGTGGTGACAGTCGTCACCCACGCGGCCAGGACGATGCCCGCCACGAACTGCACGACGGCCAGCACATAGAACCCGGCCAGCATGATGATGGACAGCACGGCACGCGCAGCGACGGCCACCGGTGTTCCTCCCCGTGTCACCGCGGCGATAGCGGCCGTGGCGGACGGACCCTATAGTTCGGGACCATTGACCGCAACGGGGAAAGGAACAGTTCGATGTGGCCTTTCAGGCGAAGAGCGGCCGACCGGGTCGAACGGCTCGACATCGACCCGGCGCAGGGCGACCCTGAGGCCACCCGGCTCATCGCGGCCGCGAAACGCGGCGACTGGCGGGCCGCGGCGGAGTTCCTGCGCGGCGTCGAACACCCCGACGACCGCGCCTTCTACTGCCGGGTCCTCGGCGAGCACGCCGGCGACGGCGCCTGGATCGACGAGTGGATCGCCGCCGAGACCGGCCCCGGCAAGGCGACGGCGCTGACCGTGAAGGGCCAGCACGCGATCGACTGGGCGTGGCGGGCCCGCGGCAACGGCACCGCCGCCACCGTCAGCGAGGAGGCGTTCAAGCTCTTCTCCCGGCACCTGGGCATCGCCGAGGAGTGCCTCGACGACGCGACCGGCCTCGACGCCGACGACCCGACGCCGTGGGCGGCGCTCGTCACGCTCGGCCGGGCCCGGCAGGTCGGCCTCGACGAGACGCGGCGCCGCTTCGACGAGGCGGTGCGCCGGTACCCGTGGCACCGCGACGCGCACACGCAGCTGCTGCAGCAGCTGTGCCGCAAGTGGAGCGGCTCGCACGAGCTGATGCACGAGTTCGCGGAGTCCGCGGCCGCCGCCGCGCCGCCCGGCTCGCCGCTGGGCGTGCTGGTCGCCGACGCGCACATCGAGCACTGGATGGACCTGCCCGAGGGCGAGGACGGCGAGTACATGCGCAGCCCCGAGGTCGGTGAGCGGCTGCGGCTGGCCGCGGACCGCTCGGTGCGCCACCCCCGCTACGAGCGCCGTCCCGGCTGGGCCGCCGGCGACAACGCGTTCGCGATGGCGTTCACGCTCAACGGGGACCGGCCGGCCGCCGCGGAACGCTTCGACGCCCTCGGCGACCGGGTGACCCGCTGGCCGTGGTCGTACATGGCGGTCCCGGACGTCGCGTTCACCCGGGCCCGGCGGCTGGCGCGGGAGTACGCGTACGTGGGCCGGGAGTAGGGTTAAGCCCACTGCCTTCCGCGTGCCCGGCCCGGACAATGGCTGGCATGAGGGTGAAGGCGTTCGTGCGGTCCGGGGTCACCGCCATCGGCCGGGTGGCCCTGCTGGGGCTGCTGTCGCCGCCGGTGAAGCTGGCCCTGCTCGTGCTGTCCGTGGTGTCGCTCGCCCTGACCGCGGTCGGCCTCGGGCTGGTCCTGGCGCCGCTGGTCGCGATGCTCGTGCGCGCCTACGCCGACCTGCACCGCCGGGCCGCCCGCAGCTGGTCGTGGGTCGACATCCCCCGGCCGTACCGGCCGCTGCCCGACGGCGCGCACGTCGGCACCCCGCGCCGCTGGCTGTGGCTGGTCCGCGACCCGGCCACCTGGCGGGACCTGCTGTGGCTACTCGCCGGCGCGCCCACCGGGCTGCTGCTGGGCGTCGCCGGTCCGGTGCTGCTCGGGTACGGCCTGGAAGGGCTGCTCGGCGTCGCCCTCGTCATCGACGCCGTCACCGGCCGCTACGGCTACGGCGTCACGTGGCCGATCGAGGACGCCCTCGACGTGCTCAGCGTGCCGCCGCAGGGCGCCCTGGTCACCGCCGGTGCCCTGTACGCCGGGCCGTGGCTGCTGTGGGTCCTCGCCCAGTTCGACCGGGCGCTGCTCGGCCCGACCCGCGGCGCCGCCCTCGCCCAGCGCGTCGACCGGCTCACCGAGACCCGTACCCAGGTCGTCGACGCGCAGGCCGCCGAGCTGCGCCGCATCGAACGGGACCTGCACGACGGCGCCCAGGCCCGCATCGTGTCCCTCGGCATGAGCCTCGGCATGGCCGAGGACCTCGTCACCCGCGACCCGGCCGCGGCGCAGGCCCTCATCGCCGAGGCCCGGCAGGCCAGCGGCCTCGCCCTCGCCGAGCTGCGGCACCTGGTCCGCGGCATCCACCCGCCGGTCCTCGCCGAACGCGGCCTCGACGGCGGCGTGCGCGCCCTCGCGCTGACCCTGCCGATCCCGGTGACCGTCGACGTCGACCTGCCCGGCCGCCCCGACGCGCCGGTCGAGTCCGCGGCGTACTTCGCCGTCGCCGAGGCCCTCACCAACGTCGTCAAGCACGCCCGGGCGTCGACGGCCTGGGTATCGTTGACCCACCTCGGGGGCGCGCTGTACATCACCGTCGGCGACGACGGCGTCGGCGGTGCCTCGCCGGGCGGCTCCGGCCTCACCGGCGTCGCCCGCCGCCTGGGGGCGTTCGACGGCACCCTGCACGTCGACAGCCCCGCCGGCGGTCCGACCGTGCTGACCATGGAGCTGCCGTGCGTGTTGTCATCGCCGAGGACCTCGCCCTCCTCCGCGACGGGCTGATCCGGCTGCTCAGCGCGTACGGCTTCACCGTCGCCGCGGCCGTCGAGACCGGCGAGGCGCTGCGCGAGGCCCTGCTGGAGCACCGCCCCGACGTCGCCGTCGTCGACGTGCGCCTGCCACCCACGTTCACCGACGAGGGCCTGCGCGCCGCGATCGCCGCCCGCGCCGAGGCGCCGGGCCTGCCCGTGCTGGTCCTCTCCCAGCACGTCGAGCAGCTGTACGCCCGGGAACTGCTCTCCGACCGCCGCGGCGGCGTCGGCTACCTGCTCAAGGACCGGGTCGCCACCGTCGGGGAGTTCGTCGACGCGGTCCGCCGGGTCGCCGGCGGCGGCACCGCCATGGACCCCGAGGTCGTCTCCCAGCTGCTGGCCCGCAGCGCCCCGATCGCGGCGCTGACCCCGCGCGAGCGGGAGGTGCTGGGGCTGATGGCGGAGGGCCGCTCCAACGCCGCGATCGCCGCCCGCCTCTTCGTCACCGACAAGGCGGTCGGCAAGCACATCAACAACATCTTCGCCAAGCTGGGCCTGCCCCAGTCCGAGGACGACAACCGCCGCGTCCTGGCGGTGCTGGCCTACCTGAGGTTGTGACGCATTGCCGCGGACCACGCTGTACCTCGCCCGGCACGGCCACGCCGACGGCGACACCCCCGGCAGCGCCCTGACCGCCGAGGGCCGGGCCCAGGCCGGGCGGCTCGGCCACCGGCTGCGCGGCGTGCCGTTCACGGCCGTGCACCACAGCCCGCTGCGCCGCGCCGCCGAGACCGCCGCCATCCTTGCCGCGTACCTGCCCGGGGTACCCGTCCACGCCTGCGACCTGGTCACCGACCGCACGCCGGTGCCGTCGCCGGGACGGGAGCCCGACTACCCGCAGCGGTACCGGTCCTGGCTGGACCAGGTCCCACCGGCCGAACGCGACCCGGACGCGGCGGCCCTGCACGACGCGGTCACCCGGCTCCTCGCCGTCGGTGCCGAGGACCGCACCGACCTGCTGGTCACCCACAACTTCGTCATCGGCTGGTTCGTCCGCCACGTCCTGGACGCCTGCAGTGCGGCGAGGGCGATGCCGACGTCGCCGCCGGCGGCGACGTGGTGGGCGGCGTACGGCAGCGTGGCCAGGGTCCGCGGGTCCTTCCAGGACGCGAGGTCGATGACCACCGAGGCACGGTCCTTGAGGTCGGCGGTGTCGTCGCGTGGGCACCAGTCGCAGTGGTGCACGCCGAGCATCACGTTGGACAGCCGGCGCGAGGCGGCCCGCAGGTCCGCATACTCCACGCACGAGTTGTACCCGCCCGTGCGGGCGACCGCTCACCCCCGGCGGGCGGACCACGCGGACCAGGAACCGGTGCGTGCGCGTGACGACCGGGCCGGTGGTGTGCAGGTGGCCCTGGACCGGAGCGCCGGCCCGGCCGCCGGCGGGGCGAGGAGCGCCGGGCCGGCGGGCGGGTGCGGGTGCGAACCGTTCAGGTGTACAGGTTGCGGCTGTAGCGGCCCTCTTCGTAGTACTCCTCGAGCTGCTCGACGGTTTCGACCGTGTTCTGCACGCTCTTGATGAGTTTCGCGTGGGACGGCAGCGCCTCGGGGGTCCAGGTCTCGGGCTTCCACAGCTGGGAGCGCATGAACGCCTTCTGGCAGTGGAAGAAGATCGTGTCGATGTCGACGACCAGGGCCAGCAGCGGTTTGTGGCCCTCGACGACCATGTCGGAGAACCAGGGCGCGTCGGTGAGCAGGCGCGCGCGGCCGTTGATGCGCAGCGTCTCGCGGCGGCCGGGGATGAGGAAGATCAGGCCGACGTGGGGGTTGGCGAGGATGTTGTGGTAGCCGTCGGCGCGGCGGTTGCCCGGGCGTTCCGGGATCGCGATCGTACGGTCGTCGATGACGAGCGCGAAGCCGGGCGGGTCGCCCTTCGGGGAGACGTCGCAGTTGCCGTCGGCGTCGGCGGTGGCCACCAGGACGAACGGCGACAGCGCCAGCCAGTCCCGGTCGGTGGCGGTGAGGGTGCTGCGTTCCTTGGCTGCGGCCCGGGGCATCGGCGACCCGAGCAGGTCCTCCAGTTCGGCGATCGAGGTGATCTGCATGGGTCTCAGCATAGGGCGGGTAACAAGCTGTAACAGTGGAGATATTGTACGGGCGCACGTGTGCCATTAGCGTCGGCTCATGACGGGACACACCTCCGAGGCCGACGCCTACCGCGACGACCGCGCGCACGTCTTCCACTCCTGGTCGGCGCAGCGGGCGCTGGACCCGGTCGTCGTCACCGGCGGCCTCGGCAGCACGTTCTGGGACGCCGACGGCACCCGGTATCTCGACTTCTCCTCGCAGCTGGTGAACCTGAACCTCGGCCACCAGCACCCCAAGGTCGTCGCCGCGATCCAGGAGCAGGCGGCGCGGCTGTGCACGATCGCGCCGAGCTTCGCCAACCCGACGCGCAGCGAGGCCGCCCGCCGCATCGCGGAGGTGGCACCCGGCGACCTGTCGCACGTGTTCTTCACCAACGGCGGCACCGAGGCCAACGAGCACGCGGTGAAGATGGCCCGGCTCACCACCGGCAGGCACAAGGTGCTCGCCGCGTACCGGTCGTACCACGGCGCGACCACCGGGTCGATCACGCTGACCGGCGACCCGCGCCGCTGGGCCAACGAGCCCGCGATGCCGGGGGTCGTGCGGTTCTTCGGCCCGTACCCGTACCGGTCGGCGTTCCACGCCGACAGCGCCGAGCAGGAGACGGCCCGCGCCCTGCAGCACCTCGAGGAGGTGTTCATGTTCGAGGGGCCGCACACGGTCGCCGCGGTCATCCTCGAGTCGGTCGTCGGGACCAACGGCATCCTGGTGCCGCCGCCCGGCTACCTCGCCGGGGTGCGGGAGCTGTGCGACCGGCACGGCGCGCTGCTCATCTGCGACGAGGTGATGAGCGGGTTCGGCCGGTGCGGCGAGTGGTTCGCGGTGGACCGGTGGGGTGTGGTGCCGGACCTGATCACGTTCGCGAAGGGCGTCAACTCCGGTTACGTCCCGCTCGGCGGTGTCGTGCTCGGCGAGCGGGTGTACGAGACGTTCGCCGAACGCCCGTTCCCCGGCGGACTCACGTACTCCGGGCATCCCCTCGCGTGCGCGGCGGCGGTCGCGACCATCGACGTGATGCGCGAGGAGCGCATCCCCGAGCGGGTCCGGGACCTCGGCGAGCGGGTCGTCGGGCCGCGGCTGGAGAAGCTGCGCGACCGGCACCCGTCGGTCGGTGAGGTCCGCGGCGTCGGCCTGTTCTGGGCGATCGAGCTGGTCCGCGACCGCGACACCCGCGAGATGCTGGTGCCCTACAACGCCTCCGGCGCCGCGGCGAAGCCGATGGCCGACGTGGTCGCCGCCTGCAAGGCCCGCGGCGTGTGGCCGTTCACCCACTTCAACCGGGTGCACGTGGTGCCGCCGCTGGTCATCACCGAGGAGGAGCTGCTGCAGGGCATCGACGCGATCGACGACGCCCTCGACGCCGCCGACGCGTACGTCGCCTGAGCCGGCGCCCCGCGTGCGGGGCGGTGACCGCCGGGTCGCCGCCCCGCGTGGCACAGTGATCACGTGCCCTCCGCGTCGCTGGTCCGGCGGACCTACTACCTGCTGACCGCCGGCAACACCCTCGCCGGTTCGCTGATCTGGGGCATCAACACCATCTTCCTGCTCGACGCGGGCCTGTCGAACCTGGCCGCGTTCGCCGCGAACGCCTGCTTCACCGCCGGCATGGTCCTGTTCGAGGTCCCGACCGGCATCGTCGCGGACCTGTGGGGGCGCCGCGCGTCGTTCCTGCTCGGCACCGTGACCCTGGCCGTCACCACCGGCCTGTACGTGTGGCTGTGGCACGTCCACGCGCCGTTCTGGCCGTGGGCGGCCGTGTCGCTGCTGATCGGGCTCGGCTTCACGTTCTTCTCCGGCGCGGTCGAGGCGTGGCTCGTCGACGCCCTCGCCGCCACCGGCGACGACGGGCCACTGGAGGCGGTGTTCGCCCGGGGGCAGGTCGTCAGCGGGGCGGCCATGCTCACCGGGTCCGTCGCCGGCGGGTACCTGGCCCAGCTGACCGACCTCGGGGTGCCGTTCCTGGTCCGCGCCGGCGTGTACGCGCTCATGTGCGGGCTCGCCGCCGCCCTCATGCGCGACGTCGGCTTCACCCCGGACCGGAGCCTGCCGCCCCTGGCGCGGATGCGCCGCATCGCCGGCGACTCGGTCCGCTACGGCTGGCGGGCCCGCCAGGTCCGGCTCCTCATGCTCGCCGCGCCGTTCACCGGCGGCGTCGGCGTCTACGTGTTCTACGCGCTGCAGCCGCACCTGCTCGACCTGTACGACGACGCGCACGCCTACGGTGTGGCCGGCGTCGCCGCGGCCGCGTTCGCCGCCGCCCAGATCACCGGCGGCCTGCTCGCCGGGCGGATCGGCGGGCTGTTCGCGCACCGGCTCACCGCGTACCTGGCCCTGACCGCCGCCGGCGTCGTCGCGCTCGCCGGGCTGGGCCTCGCCGGCCGGTTCTGGGTGGCGCTCACCCTGGTCGTGCTGTGGGCGCTGCTGGGCGCGGCCGCGATGCCGCTGCGGCAGGCGTACGTGAACGGCCTCATCCCCTCGCCGCAGCGCGCGACGATCCTGTCGTTCGACTCGCTGATGACCTCCACCGGCGGCGTCGCCGCCCAGCCGGCCCTCGGCCGGGCCGCCGACGTGTGGGGCTACCCGGTCTCGTTCCTCATCTCGGCCGCCCTGTCCGCGTGTGCGCTGCCGTTCCTCGTCAGAGCCCGCGCCGGTACGCCCGCAGCGCCGGCCGCGCCACCCCCTCGACCGTGACCCGCGGCCGCACCCGCGGGCGTGGGTGAACGGGTGGCGCGGCGGGTAACAGCGCCGCCATGGATGCGGTGGTGGTCGGGCAGTTGGCCCGTGATCTCGTCATGGTGGTGGAGGGGCTGCCGGACGCCGGGACGTCCGGCGCGGTCCGGGACCGCCTCGAACAGCTCGGCGGCAAGGGCGCCAACCAGGCGGTCGGGCTCGCGCAGCTCGGCGTGGCGACGGCCCTCGTCGCGGTCGCCGGGGACGACCCGGTCGGCGACGCGCTCATCGCACGGGCCGGCGTCGACGGCATCGACGTCACCCACGTCGTGCGCCGCGCCGGGACCCCGACGGGGCTGATCGTCGAGGTGCTCGAGGACGGCGGCCGGTGGCGGTACCTGGAGCACCTGCCGCTCGGTGTGCTGCTGACGGAGGCCGACGTGCGGGCGGCGGCCGGCGTGCTCGGCGCTGCCCGCGCGGTCCTGGTGCAGCTGCAGCAGCCCCTGGACGCGGTCCGGGCCGCGGTCGAGCTCGCCGGTGGGCTCGTCGTGCTCGACGGCGCCGTCACCGACCGCGGGATCCTGCGCGGCGCCGGCGTGCTGCGGGCCGACGCGCACGAGGCGGCGCTGCTGCTGGGTGTGCCGGCGCGGGAGAAGGACGTGCTGGAGGCGGCGCCGGGGCTGCTGGACGCGGGGCCGGCGCTGCTCGCGTTCGCCCTGGAGGAGGGCGGTGACCTGTTCGTGTGGCGGGACGGTCACGAGCTCGTGCCGCACTCCGGCGGCGACGCCGTGGACAGCACCGGCGGCGGCGACGCGCTGACCGCCGCGCTCACCGCGGCGCTGCTGGAAGGGGCGTCGCCGCCGGAGGCGGCCCGGTTCGCGGTGGCCGCCGCCGGTGCCGTCGTCACGCACCCCGGCGGGCGGCCGGCGCTGCACGACCGCCGCCCACCGGGACGGTGACGGTGACGGTGACGGTGGAACTTTCACGCCACCGGCGGCCGGCACGGTGGTCGGCACCGGCCGCCGGTGGCGTGGAGCTCACGCGCCGCCGGCGGTCAGGGTGACCGTCTGCGGGGTGAACGACGAGCCGAGCACGTCGACACCGGCGGCCTTCGCCGCGTCGACCGCCTTCTGCATGTAGTCGTTGGTGTACGACAGGCCCTCGGGCTTCTTCTTCAGCACCGTGTCACCGACCTGGTTCTTCGTCGTCAGGGAGATGTCGACGGTCTGGTTCCAGGCGGCCTCGTCGATGATGCCGACGCCCTTCGCGGCCGGCCAGACGAGCTTGTTGACCTCGTTCATCTGCCACAGCTGGTGGCTCTTGCCGAGCTTGGAGCCCTTCGCGACGACCATGTCGCGGCACTCCTCGGGCTTGTCCCGGCAGTACGCCCAACCCTTGATCGTGGCGGTCAGGAACTTCACCGTCTGGTCCTGGTACGCCTTGTCCTTGAGCTTGTCGGTGTTGGCCCACACCGCGTCCTGCAGCATCGACGTGCCGACGGTCTTCCAGTCGATGATGGAGAAGTCCTCCGCCTTGTACAGCGCGCCGGTCGCCGGGTTCGTCGCCTCCAGCAGCTGCGCGTACTCGTTGTAGGACATGGCCTGCGCGACGTCGATCTCCTTCTTCAGCAGCGCCTGCATGTCGAACTGCTGCTGCACGAGCGTGACGTCCTTGCCCGGGTCGAGCCCGGCCTTCGTCATGCCGGCGAACAGCTCGAACTCATTGCCGAAGCCCCAGTTGCCGACCTTCTTGCCCTTGAAGTCGGCCGGGGACTTGATGCCGCTGCTGGCGAACGCGACCTGGTACGTGCCGGACCGGGCGAAGATCTGCCCGACGTCGGTGATCCCGGCGCCCTGCTCCCGCGACGCGAGCGCCTTCGGCACCCACGCGACGGCGTAGTCGGCCTTGCCGGTGGCCAGGACCGTCTGCGGCACGATGTCGACGCCGCCCTCCAGCAGCTGCACGTCGAGGCCCTGCTCCTTGTAGAAGCCCTTGTCGACGGCGGCGATGTACCCGGCGAACTGGGCCTGGAAGAACCACTGCAGCTGCAGCTTCACGGTGGTGACGCCGCCGCTGGTGGTCGTCGTGGGTTTGTCGGTGTCGGCGGTGCCGCAGCCGGCCAGGACGAGTCCTGCCGCGGCGACGGCGCCGATGAGGCGCGCACTTCTCATGGGGGTTTCCTCCGGGGGTACCGCGTTATGAACGGGACTTCCAGGGCGTTGCGAGCCGCTCCAGCAGGAGCGTGGTCAGGTAGAAGACGAGCCCGAGGACGCAGGCGCCGACAACGAACGCCCACGCCCGCGGGTACGCGGTGAAGGCGGCCGCCGACGTGATCCGCGCGCCGAGACCGTCCTGCAGCCCGCCGAAGTACTCGGCGACGACCGCGGCGATGACCGCGAGCGACGACGCCTGCCGCAGGCCGGTGAAGACGTACGGCAGCGCACCCGGCAGGCGCACCAGGCGGGCGAACGTCCACCCGCCCGCCGCGTAGCTGTCCATCAGCTCACGGTGGGTCGGGTCGACCTCCCGCAGGCCGCGCAGCGTGTTGATGAAGACCGGGAAGAACGCGATGATCCCGGCCACCGCCCGCCGCGGCAGGCTGCTCGTCGAGTCGAACATGTTGTTGAGGATGGGGGCGAGGGCGATGATCGGCAGCGCGTTGACGACCGCCGCGTAGGGCACCGCGATGTCGCTGAGCAGCTTCGACCGGCTGAACAGCAGCGCGGCGACGATCGCCGCGGCGGTGCCGCCGACGAGCCCGACGAGGGCGTTGGCGCCGCTGGCGAGGGCCGCGTCGACGACGTTGTCGCGCTGCTCGACCAGCTGGTCCCAGATCGCCGACGGGGCCGGCAGGATGAACGGCGCGATCCGTCCCGCCGTGACGACGACCTCCCACAGCACGACGGCGAGGACACCGACGAGCACCGGGGGCAGGACCGAGCGGAGGTACCTCATGCCCGCAGCGCCTTGCGGACCGCGGTCACGTACTCGAAGTAGGCGGGGGACTGCCGGGCCGCCTCGTCGCGGCCGGGCAGCTCGATGTCGACGGTCGCGGTGATCCGGCCGGGCCGCGCCGACATGACGACGACCTTGTCCGACAGGAACACCGCCTCGGAGATCGAGTGGGTGACGAACACCGTGCTGGTGCCGGTCTTCGCGCAGATCTGCAGCAGCTCGCCCTGCAGCCGCTCCCGGGTCATCTCGTCCAGGGCACCGAACGGCTCGTCCATCAGCAGCAGCGGCGGATGTACGGCCAGGGCCCGCGCGATCGCGACCCGCTGCTGCATGCCGCCGGACAGCTGGGCCGGGTAGTGCCCGGCGAAGTCGGCGAGACCGACGAGGGCGAGCATCTCCTCCGCCCGGACCCTGCGCTCCGCCTTCGGCACCTTGCGCAGTTCGAGGGGCAGCTCCACGTTGCGGCGCACGGTGCGCCACTCGAAGAGCCCCGCCTGCTGGAAGGCGATGCCGTACTCCTGGTCGCGGCGGGCCTGCGCGGCGGGTTTCCCGGCGACGGTGACGGTGCCCGCGGTGGGGTCGATGAGGTCGGCGATGAGCCGCAGCAGGGTGCTCTTGCCACACCCCGACGGGCCGATCAACGACACAAACTGTCCACTGTCGACGGTGAGGTCCACGTCGGACAGTGCGGTCACCTCGTCGGGGCGGCCCCGGTTGAACACCTTGCTCACACCGGAGATCTGCACGGCGGCCGTGTCGCCACCTCCGGCGCGCTCCGGCTTCGGTTTGACCTGCGGGTCGCTCATACGACGTTCACCTTGCCCTTCGCCCAGCCTGGCCCGACGAGCTTCGCCGGGTCGGCCCAGGCCAGGCGACGCCGGTGCCGCATGAGGGGCAGTTCGAGGAGGCTGACGGCGCCGGCGACGACGAGCCCGAGGACGGCGGCGCCGAGCATGGCGGTGTAAACCTTCGCGGGGTCAGAGGTGGCCTCCCGGGAGTATTCGATGACGAGCCGGCCGATCCCGCCGCGGGTGCCGGTGGAGATCTCGCCGACGACCGCGCCGACGACCGCGGCGGCGCCGGCCAGCCGCAGCGCGGGGAACAGGAACGGCAGCGCCGCCGGCAGCCGCAGCTTGCCGTACGTGCGCCACCAGCCGGCGGCGTAGCTGCGCATCAGCTCGACGCCGCTCGCCGACGGCGACTGCAGCCCGCGCAGCAGCCCGACGGCGACGGGGAAGAACGCGAGGTACGCGGCGATGACCGCGACCGTCATCCAGTCCTGCCACGGGTACGGCCCGAACGACAGCGCCCCGCTCCAGCCCGCCACCAGCGGTGCGAGCGCGACGAGCGGCACCGTCTGCGACAGCACCACGTACGGCAGCAGCCCCCGCTCCACCACCCGGAACCGTTGCATGAGCGTGGCCAGGACGAAGCCGATGGCCGTACCGGCGACGAAACCGACGGCCGTCACCCCCAGGGTGAACAGGCAGGCGTCGAACACCACCTGCCACACCGGCCGGCCGCCGGTGAGCTCCGGCCGGCCGAGCCGCTGCGCCACCGTCCACAGGTGCGGCATGGACAGGTCGTCGGCGCGGGGCAGGACCTTCACCCCGAGGACCGCGGTGCCCTCGGGGTCGCCGACCGCCTTGTACCCCTCCCACAACAGGGCGAAGACGACCAGCCCCCCGAGGGCACCGAGGACCTTCCTCATTTCGTGACAGCCGGGATGATGTGCTCGCCGTACGCCCGCAGCGTCGACTCCTTCGCGTCGTGCTGCAGGTACACGGCGAACTGGTCGACGCCGAGGTCCTTGAGCTCGGCGAGCCGCTTCAGGTGCTCCTCGACCGGGCCGAGGATGCAGAACCGGTCGACGATCTCGTCGGGCACGAAGTCGGTGTGCGTGTTGCCGGCCCGGCCGTGCTCGGCGTAGTCGTAGCCCTGGCGGCCCTTGATGTAGTCGGTGAGGGCGGTCGGGACGGCACCGTCGCTGCCGTAGCGGGCGACGATGTCGGCGATGTGGTTGCCGACCATCCCGCCGAACCAGCGGGTCTGCTCCCGCTGATGGGCCATGGACTCGACCGAGTCGTCGCCGACGTACGCGGGGGCGGCGACGCAGAACTTGATCGCCGCCGGGTCCCGGCCCGCCTTCTCCGCCGCGTCACGCACCGCCTTGATCATCCAGGCGGCGATGTCGGGGTCGGCGAGCTGCAGGATGTACCCGTCGCCGACCTCACCGGTGAGCGCGAGCGCCTTCGGCCCGTACGCGGCGACCCACACCTCGAGCCGGCTGTCGGGCGCCCACGCGAAGCGCAGGTCACGGTCGCGCAGGTGGACCTCCCGGCCGTTGCCGAGCTCCCGGATCACCTGCACGCACTCGCGCAGCTCCGCGAGGGTCGTCGGGCGGCTGCCGAGGACCCGCACCGCCGAGTCGCCGCGGCCGATGCCGCAGACGGTGCGGTTGCCGTACATCTCGTTGAGGGTGGCGAACAGCGACGCCGTGACGGTCCAGTCGCGGGTGCCGGGGTTCGTCACCATCGGCCCCACGATCACCCGCTGCGTGTCGGCGAGGATCTTGCTGTAGATGACGAACGGCTCCTGCCACAGCACGTGCGAGTCGAACGTCCACACGTGGCTGAATCCGGCCGCCTCGGCCTGTTTCGCGAGCTCGACGGTCTGTGTCGCAGGCGGGTCGCACTGCAGCACCACCCCGATGTCCATGTCGTCACCGCACCTTCGGGAAGCCGAGGTCGACCTCCGACGTGGCCGGGTCCGGCCAGCGGGAGGTGACGACCTTGCTGCGCGTGTAGAACTGGATCCCTTCGGGCCCGTACATGTGCAGGTCGCCGAAGAGCGAGGACTTCCAGCCGCCGAAGCTGTAGTAGGCGACCGGGACCGGCACCGGCACGTTGACGCCGACCATGCCGCAGACCACGTCGTACTGGAACCGCCGGGCCGCCCCGCCGTCGCGGGTGAAGATGGCGGTGCCGTTGCCGTACTCGTTGTCGTTGACGAGTTTGACGGCCTCGTCGTAGCTGTCGACCCGCACCACGGACAGGACCGGCCCGAAGATCTCGTCGGTGTACAGCGCCTCGTCGGTGCTGACCCGGTCCACCAGGGACGCGCCGAGGAAGAAGCCGGGCCCGCTGCTGACCGGTGCCTCGCGGCCGTCGACGACGATGTCGGCGGTGGTGCCGGCCAGGTACCCGGCGACCTTGTCGCGGTGCTCGCGGGTGATGAGCGGGCCCATCTCCGCGGCCGGGTCGCTGGCCGGGCCGACCGCGATCCGGCCGATCCGCTCGCTGATCGCCGCGACGAGCGGGTCGGCGACGGCACCGACGGCCACGACGACGGAGATCGCCATGCACCGCTCCCCCGCCGAGCCGTACCCGGCGGACACGGCGGCGTCGGCGGCGCTGTCGACGTCCGCGTCGGGCAGCACGACCATGTGGTTCTTCGCCCCGCCGAGCGCCTGGACCCGCTTGCCGGCCCGGGTGCCCGCCTCGTAGACCGCCTTCGCGATCGGGGTCGAGCCGACGAAACTCAACGCCTGCACGTCGGGGTGGCTCAGCAGGGTCTCCACGGCCTCCCGGTCGCCCTGCACGACGTTGAACACGCCGTCGGGCAGCCCCGCCTGCCGCAGCAGGTCGGCCAGCAGCAGCGAGACCGACGGGTCCTTCTCGCTGGGTTTGAGCACGAACGTGTTGCCGCAGACGAGCGCGTTGGCGAACATCCACATCGGTACCATCGCCGGGAAGTTGAACGGGGTGATCCCGGCGACGACCCCGAGCGGCTGGCGGATCGAGTACACGTCGACACCGCTGGACGCCTGCTCGCTGTAGCCGCCCTTGAGCAGGTGCGGCGCGCCGGTGGCGAACTCGATGTTCTCCAGCCCGCGGGCCAGCTCACCGGCGGCGTCGGCCTCGGTCTTGCCGTGCTCCTTGCTGACCAGCGCCGCGATCTCCTTGCGGTTGGCGTCGACGAGCTCCCGGAACCGGAACATGACCTCGGCCCGCCGCGACAGCGACGCGGCCCGCCACGCCGGGAACGCCTTCAGGGCGCTGGCGACCGCCCGGTCGGTCTCCTCCTTGGTGGCGGCGACCACGTACGCCTGCTGCTCGCCGGTCGCCGGGTCCCAGACCGGCAACTGCCTGCCACTGGTGCCCTCGACGGCGGCGCCGTCGAGCCAGTGCTTGATCTCACGCATGTGGTGCCTTTCAGAGGAGATAGTCGGAGAGTCCGCGGCGGACGAACTGCCCGTGGCCCTTGGCGCCGTGGTACGCGCCGTCCTTCACGATCACCCGTCCGCGGGACATGACGGTGTCGACCTTGCCGGCGATCTCGTACCCTTCCCAGGCGGAATGGTCCATGTTCATGTGGTGGTTCTCGACGCTGATGCGGGTGCGGGCCGCCGGGTCGTAGAGCACGATGTCGGCGTCGGAGCCGGGCGCGATGATGCCCTTCCTCGGGTACAGGCCGAACATGCGCGCGGGGGTCGTCGCGATCGTCTCCACCCAGCGGGCGAGGCTGAGCTTGCCGTCGACGACACCCTGGTACAGCAGGTCGACGCGGTGCTCGACGCTGCCGATGCCGTTGGGGATCTTCGAGAAGTCGCCGATGCCGAGCTCCTTCTGGTCCTTGAAGCAGAAGGGGCAGTGGTCGGTCGACACCACGGACAGGTCGTTGCTGCGCAGGCCCCGCCACAGGTCGGCGCGGTGCGTCTCGTGCTTGCTGCGCAGCGGCGTCGAGCACACCCACTTGGCGCCCTCGAACCCGGGCGCGCCGAGCTGGTCCTCGAGGGTGAGGTACAGGTACTGCGGGCAGGTCTCGGCGAACACGTTGCGGCCGAGGTCGCGGGCGGCGGCGACCTGCTCGAGGGCCTTGCTGGCGGACAGGTGCACGATGTACAGCGGGCAGTCGGCGGCGACCCCGGCGAGCCAGATGGCGCGGCTGGTCGCCTCCGCCTCCAGGGCCTCCGGGCGGGTGAGGCCGTGGTGGATCGGGTCGGTCTCGCCGCGCTCCAGGGCCTGCTTGACGAGCACGTCGATCGCCGGCCCGTTCTCCGCGTGCATCATGATCATGGCGCCGTTGTCGCGGGCCTTCTGCATCGCGCGCAGGATCTGGCCGTCGTCGCTGTAGAAGACACCCGGGTACGCCATGAACAGCTTGAAGCTGGTGATCCCCTCGTCGGCGACGAGGGTGTCCATGGCCTTGAGCGACTCGTCGTCGACCCCGCCGAGGATCATGTGGAACGCGTAGTCGATGTGGCAGTTGCCGTCGGCTTTGCCGTGCCAGGCGGCCAGGCCGTCCTGCACGACCTCCCCGGTGCGCTGCACCGCGAAGTCGATGATCGTGGTCGTGCCGCCCCACGCGGCGGCGCGGGTGCCGGTGTCGAACGTGTCGCTGGCGAACGTGCCGCCGAACGGCAGCTCCATGTGCGTGTGCGCGTCGACGCCGCCGGGGATGACGTACTTGCCGGTCGCGTCGAGCGTCTCGAAGTCGCCCTCCTGCGGCCCCTGCCCCGGGGCGAAGACCGCCGAGACCTGCTCGCCGACGACGAGCACTTCGGCCGGGATCGCACCCGTGGGACCGATCACGGTCCCGCCCTTGATCAGGATCATCGCGCCGCCTCCGCTTCGCTCCGGCACCGCTCGACGAACTGCGCCTGCTGGTGAGCGGCTGCTCCGCTCCGCTGCGAGCCGCTCACGGTTTCACCAGGTCCCCGTACGCGTCCGGGCGGCGGTCCCGGTAGAACTGCCATCGGTCCCTGACCTCGGCGAGCAGACCCATGTCGAGGTCCCGCACGATCAGCTCCGGGTTGTGCGCGTCGCCGACCTCACCGACGAACTTGCCCTCCGGGTCGACGAAGTAGGACGTGCCGTAGAAGTCGTTGTCGCCGAGGTCCTCGATGCCGGTGCGGTTGATCGCGCCGATGAAGTACTCGTTGGCCACCGCGCTCGCCGGCTGCTCCAGCTGCCACAGGTAGGCCGACAGGCCACGGCTGGTCGCGGACGGGTTGAACACGATCTGCGCGCCGTTGAGGCCCAGCGCCCGCCAGCCCTCCGGGAAGTGCCGGTCGTAGCAGATGTAGACGCCGACCTTGCCGACCGCCGTGTCGAAGACCGGGTAGCCAAGGTTGCCGGGGCGGAAGTAGAACTTCTCCCAGAAGCCCTTCACCTGCGGAATGTGGTTCTTGCGGTACTTGCCCAGGTAGCTGCCGTCGGCATCGACCACGGCCGCGGTGTTGTAGAGCACGCCCGGCTGCTCCTGCTCGTACATCGGCAGCACCATCACCATGCCCAGCCCCCTGGCCAGGGCCTGGAAGCGTTCGGTGGTGGGGCCGGGAACGGACTCGGCGTACTCGTAGTAGGCCTTGTCCTGCACCTGGCAGAAATAGGGACCGTAGAACAGCTCCTGGAAGCAGATCACCTTCGCACCCTGCGCGGCGGCCTGCCGCGCGTAGTCCTCGTGCGCCTTGATCATCGATTCTTTGTCGCCGGTCCAGTTCGTCTGGACGATGGCGGCCCGGATCACGTCTGCCATGGCTGCCCCTCTCTGGGCTCTTGGCGGGTGTTGGTGCCTTGTGACAGCTGGGCTTCTGCGGCGTTGACCTTGTCTCGGGTCGGATGCCGTAGGACACTAACGACACAAATCTAGGCGGACAATGGTCCAAGCGTTACAGAATGTTTCGGAGATGTAATTTGCTCGCGCTCATCGCCGGGGCGGTCGACGACCGCAGCGCCCGGGGAATCGCCGCCGCCGTCAGCCGCCTGGTGACCGCCGGGACACTGCCCGCCGGCTCCCGCCTGCCCACCGTGCGGGACGTCGCGCGCGAGCTCGGCATCAGCCCCACCACCGTGTCCGAGGCGTGGCGCAGCCTGGCCCGCGCCGGCGCCATCCAGACCCGCGGCCGGTCCGGCACGTTCGTCGCCGGCCCGTCCCTGCCACGACAACGGCTGCGGTACGCGCAGCTCGGCGGCCGCGTCGGCGAACTCGGTGCGGGACTCGTGCGGGACTACTCGACCGGTGTGCCCGACTACGACCTGCTGCCGTCGCTGACCGACGCCCTGCGCCGCATCGGCGACGCCCGCCTCACCACCAGCTACCTCGACGGCGCGGTCCTACCGTCCCTGGAGACGGCGCTGCGGTCCCGCTGGCCGTTCCCACCCGAACAGCTCACCGTCGTCGACGGCGCGCTGGACGCGCTCGACCGGATCACCGGCACCGTGGTCCGCTTCGGCGACCACGTCCTCGTCGAGAACCCGGCGTTCCCACCGGTGCTGGACCTGCTCGAAGCCGTCGGCGCCACCGTCGTCGGCGTCGCCATCGACGAGCACGGGATGCGGCCCGAGGCCCTCGCCGCGGCCCTGCAGACGTACGAGCCGGTCGCCGTGTACCTGCAGCCCCGCGCCCACAACCCGACCGGCGCCAGCATGACCCAGGCGCGCGCCGACAAGCTCGCCCGCGTCCTGGCCAAACACCCCGCCGTCACCGTCATCGAGGACGACCACGCCGGCGACATCGCCACCGCACCCCCGGTCAGCCTCGGCCGCCGCCTGCCCGACCGCACCGTGCACGTGCTGAGCTTCTCCAAGAGCCACGGCCCCGACCTGCGCCTCGCCGCGATCGGCGGCCCGGCCGACGTGGTCACCGCCGTCACCGACCGCCGCCTGCTCGGCCCCGGCTGGTCCAGCCGCCTGCTGCAGGCCGTCCTCGTCGAGCTGCTCACCGACCCGTCCACAGTGGACCAGATCGCGTACGCCCGCGACGAGTACGCCCGCCGCCGCACCGCCCTGCTCGACGCCCTCGACGCCCGCGGCGTCACCGCGACCGCCGGCGACGGCATCAACCTCTGGATGGCCGTCGCCAACCAGCAGGTGGCGATGCTGACCCTGGCCGCCCACGGCATCGCGGTCGCCCCGGGCGCCCCGTTCGAGGTGAGCCACCTCGACAGCGACCACGTCCGCGTGACGGCCGGCCTGGTCCGCGACGGCTTCGACGACCTGGCGGACATCCTCGCGGAGGCCGCCGGCTCAGCCGCCCGCGGCAGCGGCCCCCGCACCGCCAACCACCCCCGCGGCTGGCGCTGAGCCGTGCTGTGCTGGCTGCCGCGCCTGCGGCGCGGCGGCGGGGGTTCCCACCCGCACCCCCATGCGACCGCTGCGCGGTCGCACTGCCTGCGCTGGCGCGCGGCAGCTTGTGCGCCGGCGCGGGCCAGCATCGTGGGTCGGCGTCGGTCGGTCCGGTTCGGCCGGTAGGCGCGGCGTGTGCCTCGGCATTCGGCCCCGGCATGCGCCCTGGCGGTCGCCCAGCATGCGCTCCGACGGACCTGACCACGAACGGGTTCCCGGTCCCGGCTGACCTCGACTCCTGGTCTGTCTCAGGCGCCGAACCCGGCTGGCCTCACGGCACCCCGCGCCCGGCTGGCCTCACGGCACCGCCCAGCTGGCCTCTCAACACCGCCCAGGCTGACCTGTCAGCATCGCCCGCCTGGCCTCTCAACACCGCGCGCCTGGCCGAGTCCTGCCGAGCACCATCAGCCCGCGTCGCCTGCCAGCTCCGCCAGCCGGCTCCCCCGTCGCGCTCCGCCAGCTCTCATTACCGCCACCAACCCCGCTCCGGCACCAACCCCGTCAGGCCCAACCCCACCACACCGACCCCACCACGCCCGTGCGTACGCCCACCGGCCGTCACCCCGTCGACCACGTCACCAGATAGATCAAGGCAGCCGACCCGCCCACCAACCGCACAGGCGAACCACCGGGCCGGGCTGCCTGGCCGCTTCACAAGCAACCCTAGACCACCGTAGGAAATTGATCTCCGACGTCACTACCCACCGTAGTTTACCCCGCCCCCACGCACCCCTCGACCGCGATCACCCCGACCCTGACGACCCGACCGCCGCCCGCACCTGCTCCGCGATCGCCCGCTCCTCGTCCGTCGGCACCACGCACACCGCCACCCGCGCACCGTCCGGCGAGATCACCCGCGCGTGGGCCGCGTTGCGGTCCGGGTCCACGGTGATCCCCCAGCCCTGCAGCCCGTCCAACGCAGCCGCGCGGACGGGGGCCGCGTGCTCGCCCACGCCGGCGGTGAACACGACCGCGTCGAGGCGGCCGAGCACGGCGTGGTACGCGCCGACGTACTTGCGGATCCGGTGGCAGTACACGTCGAAGGCGAGCGTCGCGGCGGCGTCACCCGCGGCGCGCCGCTCCAGCACGGTGCGCATGTCGTTGGCGCCGGCGAGGCCGCGCAGGCCGCCGTGGCGTTGCAGCTGCTCCTCGGCGGCGGCGGGGTCCAGGCCGGCGGCGCGGTGCAGGTAGCTGAGGACGGCGGGGTCGATGTCGCCGGAGCGGGTGCCCATGACGAGGCCTTCCAGGGGGGTGAGGCCCATGGAGGTCTCGACGCTGCGGCCGCCTTCGACGGCGGTGGCGCTCGCGCCGTTGCCCAGGTGGAGCACGATCATGTTGAGCTCGGTGAGGGGGCGGCCGAGCAGGTCGGCGGTGCGGCGGGACACGATGTCGCAGGAGGTGCCGTGGAAGCCGTACCGGCGGATCCCGTGCCGGGCGGACAGCTCGCGGTCGAGGGCGTACGTGCGGGCCGCCTCCGGCAGCGTCGCGTGGAACGCGGTGTCGAACACGGCCACGTGCGGCACGCCGGGCAGGGCGGCGCGGGCTGCCTCGATCCCGGCGATGCCGCCCGGGTTGTGCAGGGGCGCGAGCGGGGTCAGCTCCCGCAGCACCGCCAGCATCGCGTCGTCGACGAGCGCGGGCGCGGTGAATCTGGAGCCGCCGTGCACGATGCGGTGCCCGACGGCGGTGATGCCGGCGGCGTCGAGGCCGCCGAGGATCTGGGTGAGCGCCGCCGCGTGGTCCGGCACGCCCCCCGGCTCGCCGATGCGCTCGACCGAACCCCGCGGGCCGGCGGACCCCGAAGGGGCGGCGAGGTCGACGACCTGGAACTTCACCGACGAGGAGCCGCTGTTGAGCACGAGGATCATGACAGGCAGACTACTGGTGTGGCACGCATCGTGTACCTGGTCGAACACGGACCTGGATCCGGCAAGTCCGCCGTCGCGCTCGGGCTGGCCGAGCTGTTGTCGCGGAAGGTGCCGAGGATCGGCGTGTTCCGGCCGTTCGTCGACGGTGCCGCACCGGATCCGACGCTGGCGTTGCTGCGGTCGCGGTACCACATCGGCCTCGACGACCAGCAGCTGTTCGGGGTGACGGCGGCGGAGGCGGCCGGGATGCTGTCCGCGGGCGACGGGGAGGGCCTCGTCGGGCGGATCGTGGAGCGGTTCCGGCCGATCGCCCGCGACCACGACGCGGTGGTGGTGATCGGCAGCGACCTCGACGACGAGCAGTCACCGACGCTGGCGCTCAACGCCCGGCTCGCCAACGAGTTCGGCGCGGTCGTGGTCGCCGTCGTCAACGGGGCCGACCTCGACGACGCGACGGTCGGGTCGGTGGCGCGGCAGGCGTACCACGCGCTGGTCGACCTCGACGCGACCGTCGCCGCCGTCATCGTCAACAAGACGTCGCTGCCGCCGCCGGCGCTGCCGGTCCCCTGTTACACGATCCCGAACGTGGCGACGGTCGCGGCGCCGACCGTCGCGGAGGTCGCCGCCGCGCTCGGCGCCAGCGTCCTCAGCGCCGGTCCCGCCTCCCTGGAGCGCGACGTGCTCGACTACGTCGTCGGCGCCGCGCAGGTACCGGCGCTGCTGTCGCACCTGACCGACAACTGCCTGCTGATCACCCCAGGTGACCGGGCCGACCTGCTCGTCGCCGCGGCCGCCGCGCACGCCTCCGGCACCGTGCCGCTCGCCGGGATCGTGCTCACGCTCGGCATCGCCCCGGACAAGACGGCGCTCGCGCTGTTCGAACGGCTCAACACGGGGCTGGCGGTGCTGTCGGTGCCGGCGGCGAGCTACGACACGATCGCCGCGTCGACGCGGATGGAGCACCGGCTGAGCCCGGACAACCCGCGGAAGGTCGCGGCGGCGCTCGGCGCGTTCGAGTCGAACGTCGACACGGCCGCCCTCGCCGACGCGCTGGAGCTGACCGCGTCGACGCGGGTCACGCCGCTGATGTTCGAGTACGACCTGATCGACCGTGCCCGCGCCGCCCGCCGGCACCTGGTCCTGCCCGAAGGTACCGAGGAACGGATCCTGCGCGCGGCCGACATCCTGCTGCGCCGGGGCGTCGCCGCGCTGACCCTGCTCGGCGACCCGGCGGTGATCGCCGCGAAGGCCCGCGACCTCGGTCTGGACATCTCCGCCGCCACGGTGATCGACCCGGCGACGTCGGACCTGCTGGAGCGGTTCGCTCCCGTGTACGCCCAGCTGCGCGCCCACAAAGGTGTCACGCTGGACCTGGCCCGCGACGTGGTCCGCGACGTCAGCTACTTCGGCACGATGATGGTCCACCTCGGCCTCGCCGACGGCATGGTCTCCGGCGCCACGCACACGACCGCCGCGACGATCCGCCCCGCGTTCGAGATCATCAAGACGGTGCCGGGGCTGAGCGTCGCCTCCAGTGTCTTCTTCATGCTCCTGCCCGACCGGGTCCTCGTGTACGGCGACTGCGCCGTCAACCCCGACCCGGACGCCGAGCAGCTCGCCGACATCGCCCTGTCCTCGGCGACGACCGCCGCCCAGTTCGGCATCGACCCGCGCGTCGCGATGCTGTCCTACTCCACCGGTACGTCCGGCGCCGGCGCCGACGTCACGAAGGTCGCCTCCGCCACGGCACTGGTGCGCGGCCGGCGCCCCGAGCTGCCGGTCGAGGGCCCCATCCAGTACGACGCCGCCGTCGACCCCGCCGTCGCCGCCACGAAACTGCCCGGCAGCACCGTCGCCGGGCAGGCCACCGTGTTCGTGTTCCCGGACCTGAACACGGGCAACAACACGTACAAGGCCGTGCAACGCTCCGCCGGCGCGGTCGCGGTCGGCCCCGTCATGCAGGGCCTGCGCAAACCCGTCAACGACCTGTCCCGCGGCGCCACCGTCAAGGACATCGTGAACACGGTCGCGATCACCGCCATCCAAGCCCAAAGTTTTTTGTCACACCCCTCGGGCACGATGGAGGCATGACGGCGAAACTCACCTCGGTGGTGCTCGACTCACCCGACCCGCAGGCCCTCGCCCGGTTCTACTCCGAGCTGCTCGACCTGCCGATCACCCGCGTCGACGGCGACTGGGTCGACATCGGCGACGGCACCACGAAGCTCAGCTTCCAGCACGCGCCCGACCTGCGCCCACCACAGTGGCCCGACCCCGACCGCCCGCAGCAGATCCACCTCGACATCCAGGTGGACGACATCGACGCCGCCGAGGCCAAGGCGCTCCAACTGGGCGCGACGCTGCTGTCGACCAAGGAGGCGGGCTTCCGGGTGTATAGCGACCCGTCGGGCCACCCGTTCTGCCTCTGCTACGACTGACCAGGCCGTGCGGGCAGCGGCACCGCGGCCCAGGTCTGCGGTGTCCGCGGCCGGGTCTGCGGTGTGTCGCGGTCTGGTCTGTGCTCCCGGGTCGCGTCGCCGTGCGGGACGGCGCCGCTGCCGCCGGGCTGGTCAGTGCGGTCGCGGGCGGGTCACGGGTTGACGAGCGGCTTGGTCGGGCAGCCGTGCTGGCGCTGCCACTGCTCGACGTCGGCGACCGGGGACTTCGCGGTGCCGGCCTTCCACGCGTCGAGGTAGGCCCACGGCCAGATCACTCCGCGCCGCGTCCACCAGTCGCCGGTCTTCTGGCACGCCGGGGACAGGCCGAAGTGGATGTGGCAGGCGCTCGCGTCGCCGGTCCGGCCGACCTTCGCCACCGGCTGGCCCGCCCGGACCGGGGTGCCCGCCTCGACGCCCTGGTCGATCGAGGAGAAGTGGGACATGTAGTAGCGCACGCCGTCGCCGCCGAGGATCGACACGGACAGGCCGCCGCGGGTCGCTCCGTCGTTGACCTTCGCCTGGTACGTATCGGTCCGCGTCACCTCGAGGACCGTGCCGTCGACCGGTGACACCGCGGTGAGGCCGCAGGCGGCGATGATGTCGCTGGCCGGGTAGTCGTGGTGGGTGCGGCTGTAGGAGGCCTTGCCCTGCACCGGGAACGCGTGCTTGACCGCCTGCCCGCCGGACGCGGCGCCGGCCGGGCCGCCGGGGGACGCTCCGGCGGCGGTGCCGCTGGCGCCCGGCGACGGTGGGAGGCCCGACGGGTCGTCGGTGACCTGCCGCCCCGGCGAGGAGGACGCGCCGGGCGTCGTCGAGGTGCTGGTCGGGTCAGGGTCGCCGCCGCAGCCGGCGACGCCGAGCGCCACCAGCACGACGACACCCGCAAGCCTGGTGCGCAGCGCAAACATCGCCCGCCACCCTACGCCCTGCCCGCCACCACCCGCACCGCGGCGCCTCGCCGGCCATGCCCGCACCACCCCGCCCCGGCCCGGGGCGGGGGTGCGGGCCCTGGGGCGCCTCGACGCCCAGGATGGTCGGCGCCGCACCGGGCGGTCAGCAGCCGGCGCCGCGCCCGGCCACACGCTCACCGGGGGCGCCCCGACCGGCCGGGCAGCCAGCGGCCCGAGCCAGGCACTCAGCAGCGGACCCTGCGCCCAAGCCAGGCAGTCATTGCCCGAGCCAGGTGGTGACCAGCAGGCGCCCCATTCGGCCAGGCTGCCAGCGCCGAAGCTGGGCGGTCAGCAGCTGGCGGTGCGCCGGACCGGGCGGCTCAGCAGCGGGGCGCTCCACCCGGTCAGGCGGCCAGCACCCGAGCCGGGCGGTCAGCAGCCGTGCCCGCGTCCGAAGGTCAGTAGCGGGCGGCGTACGCGGTCGGGGGTTCGCCGAACATCGCGGTGAAGTCCCTGCTCAGGTGGGCCTGGTCGACGTAGCCGAGGTCGGCGGCGAGGCCGGCCCAGTCGACCGGGGCGCCCGGCGCCGCGGCCAGGGCGTCGGTGACCTCCTGGAGGCGGAGGCGGCGCAGCAGCCACTTCGGGCTCGCCCCGACGTGTTCGGCGAAGAGGCGCTGCATGCGGCGTACGCCGACACCGCACACGACCGCGAAGTCGTCGACGCGGCGCAGGTCAGGGGTCTGCGACGCGTGCCGTACCCAGGTGGCCACCTCGTCGCCCGCCGGGTCGGTCGGGAGCCGGGCGGTCAGGAACGCGTCCACGGCGGCCGTCCCGGCGGGCCCGGCGGTGGCGACGGTGGGCAGGTCGGGGCCGAACACGTCGGCGGCGGGGACGGTGCGGTCGGTCAGGGTGCTGACGGGGGCGCCGAGGAAGCGGCGGAACGTCCCGGGCACGAACGCGACCCCGAGCACGCCGCCGGCGCCGGACAGGACGCGGTGGAAGTGGCGGCGGTGGACGCCGCGCAGGACCGGGGCGCCGTCGGTGGGGAACGTCAGGTGGACGGCCGGGGTCGGCGGGAGCAGCTGCCGGTACGCGGGCTGGCCGCGCAGGTCCCAGCGGGCCCACCAGTAGCGGGCGACGACGCCGGTCAGGGGTGGGGGCGCTGCGGCGGCGCCGTGGTGCTGGAACGCCGACCACGCGCCGGACAGCTCCCTCGGGTCGCGCACGGGATCACACCCTAGCCGTCGCGTTTGTCCAAGACCGGGGCGCGGCGGGGCGCCTACCGTCGGCGGGATGGACGGACATCAGCTCATCGGTGCCGCCGCGGCGGTGGCCGGGAAGATCGTGGACGAGGTCGGTTCGCTGGACGCGCCGACGCCGTGTGCCGGGTGGGACGTGCGGGCGCTGGTCAACCACCTGCTGCAGTGGGGGCCGTCGCTGGTCGCGGCGGCGCGGAAGGAGGCGCTGGAGCCTGGGCAAGAGGTCGACCGTACCGGCGGCGACTGGCGGGCCCGGCTGCGTGCCCAGGTCGACGGGCTCGCCGCGGCGTGGGGTGACCCGGCGGCGTGGCGGGGTGTCACCAGGATGGGCGGGCCGATGGAGCTGCCCGCGGACCTGGTCGGTGGGATGGTCCTCGGTGAGCTGGTCCTGCACGGCTGGGACCTGGCCCGCGCGGCGGACGTCGACCCGCACTGGGACGACGCGCTGCTGCTGCGGGTGTACGACGAGGTCGCCCGCTCCGCGGAGCTGGGCCGCCAGATGGGCGTGTACGCCGCTGAGGTCCCGGTGCCCGCCACCGCGCCGACCCTCGCCAGGGTGCTCGGCCTCAGCGGCCGCGACCCGCGCTGGACCCCGTGACCCCGCGACCACCCTGACCCGGCGCTGCCCCGACGGGACGGCCACCCCGGCGCGGCGGCCAACCCGGCGCGGCGGCCAACCTGACCCGGCGCCGCGTGGCCGGGCCGCCGGTCACTCGCCGGTCGGGGACATCGACGGTGACGGCGACGCGGACGCTGACGGAGCCGGCGACCCGGACGGCGACGGCGAGCCCGACGGGGACGCGGACGCCGACGGTGACGCCGACGCGGAGCCCGACGGCGACGCGGACGGGCTCGCCGGCGCCGACGTCGACGGGCGGCCGGAGGTCGGGCGGGTCGCCGGCGGGCGGGTCGTCGGCTGGGTCTGCGGGTGGGTCGTGGTGGTGGTGACGACCGGCGGTGCGGGCGCCTGGGTCGTGGTCGTGGCGGCCGGCACACCGCTGGCGGCGGCCGCCGCGGTCTGCACCGACCCGCTCGACGGTGGTCGCCCTTCCGCCTGGTGCTGGCCGAGGGCGGCGACCGCGGCGAACGACACGATCCCCGCGACGGCGGCCCCGACGGCCGCCCGCACCGCCCACCGCCGCCCCCGCACGGCCGGGGCCGCGCCGGAAGCATCGGCGCCGTCCGACGCCACGCCGTACATGCCCGACGCCACGCCGGAAACGTCCGACGCGCCGGAGACACCCCGCGCCCCGCCCCGGCGTGACGACGCGCCCCGGCGGAACGGACCGGTGCCGCGATGCGCCCCAGCGGCAGCGGCGGCGGGCGCGGCTGAACGGGCCGAGCGCAGGTCGACGAGGGTGACGTCGTTGAGCGCCGCCGCGGACCGGGACCGCGACTGTGCCCCGAACGGCAGCCGGCCCAGCACGATCCTGGTGTGCGCCGCGGACCGGGCGCCGAGCTCGGTCGCGGGCCTGATCCACGGGCGCAGCACCCCGCCGACGGCGGCGGCACCGCCGGCGCCGAGGCCGAACCCGGAGCCGTCGGCGCGGCGCAGCCGCACCGGCGGGAACGCCCGCGGCAGGACCGACGGCCGGCGCGCCGGGTTCGGCCGCCCGGCGGACGCGGCCCGGCCGGCGAGGGTGGTGGCGTCGTCGTCGGTGGACAGCGTGTACCAGGCGGGCAGGTCGACCCGGGTGCCGGCGATGCGGGCGAACGTGAGGGCCGCCTCGTCGCTGCCGGGGCGCAGCGCGGGGTCGCGGTGCGCGCACCGGTCGATCAGGGCGGCCAGGTCGGCGGGCACGGCGGTGTCGGCGGCGGGCCCGTCGGCGTGCGGTGCGGCGAGGGCGGCGCGCAGGAGGTGGCCCAGGTCGTACACGTCGTGGCTGACGTCGTGCGGGTCGTCGCCGCGGCGGTCGGTGAACCCGAACACCTTCGCGCCGACGTCGGTGAGGGCGATCTTGGCGGCGGTGAGCGCGCCGTGGGTGACCCACTGGCCGTGGGCGTGGGCGAGGGCGGCGCCGACCTGGGCGCCGACGCGGGCGGCCTCGTCGGGGGTGAGGGGGCCGTGGCGGAGCCGGTCGGCGACGGTGCCGCCGTCGACGTGTTCCATGACCACGTACGGCACGTCGCCGCGGCCGGGCAGCTCGACGGTGCCGACGTCGTACACGGCGGCGACGTTGGCGTGGGTGAGCCGGGCGGCGGCGCGGCCCTCGGCGAGGAACAGGTCGGCGAGCTCGGCGCGGTCGGCGCGCAGGAGGCGGACCGCGACCTGGCGGCGCAGGAGCTCGTCGTGGCCCTGCCAGACCTCGCTGGTGGCACCGGCGCCGATCAGCCGCTCGAGCCGATACCGGCGTTGCAGCATCATCGCGACCCGACGTTCCTCACTGCTCGACCAGTGGTCCGCTCCAAGTATGCCGACCTCATGACGTCAGACGCGGCAATGAGACCAGAACGTTGTCACCGCATCGCCCACCGTGGCGTCTAGGGCTTGCGGCGGCGGGTGCGGGCGGTCGGTGGGACGTCGGTGAGCTCCTCGACGACGGTGCAGGCGTCGGCGACGGGGTCGTGCTCGTCGACGCGGGTGGCGACCTTGCGCAGCAGATCGCGGAAGAGGGCGCGTTCGGGCTCGGCGAGGGCGCTCAGGACGCGGGTCTCCACGTGGGCGAGCTTGCCCTGCAGCTCGCACATGGTGGCGCGGCCGGCGTCGGTGGCGACGATGCGCCGGGCGCGGCGGTCGGCGGGGTCGGGCCGGCGCTCGATGAGGCCGGCCTGCTCCAGGTCGTCGAGCAGGTAGGTCATGACGGTGCGGTCGACGCCGAGTTTGTTGGCCAGGGCGAGCTGGGTGCCCTCGGCGCCGGCGACGGCGGCGGCGAGGACCTGGTAGCCGCGGGGGCCGCCGGGGACGCCGGCGATGACGTTGCCGGCGCCCTTGGCGTAGGCGCGCAGCACGACGCCGAGTGCCCAGCCGAGGTCCGACTGGAGCTCGTCGTGGACCTCCGGCGCCTGCGTCATGCCCGCAATGATAAGCGGCTCACTCACTCTTGCGGGAAGATGTTCTGCGATGCAGACTTTCTGCGAAACAGCCTAACTCCTGAGGGGGACCGCACCATGCACCTGTTCCGACTCGACGCGAGCGTCCGCACCACCGGATCCGTGAGCCGCGCGCTCGCCGACACCGCCGAGCAGGCGTGGCTCGCCGAGCACCACGACGCCGTCGTCACCCGGCGTGACCTGGGCGTCCAGCCGCTGCCGTCGGACGCGTGGACCGCCCTGGCGCGCGCCGCCGTCGACCCGGCCGCGCCACCCGCCGACGACGCCCGGGACCTCGTCGACCGGCTCGGCGCCGAGCTGCTCGCCGCCGACGCGTTCCTGTTCGCGGTGCCGCTGTACAACTGGAACCTGCCGGCGCAGGTCAAGACCTGGATCGACCTGGTGCTCATGCACCCGCGGCTGGGCCTGCAGGGTGACCGGCCGCTGGCCGGCAAGCCGGCCGTCCTCACGCTGAGCCGGGGCGGCGGCTACGGACCGGGCACGCCGAAGGAGGGCTGGGACCACGTCACGCCGTACCTGCGCCGGATCCTGGGCGAGGTGTTCGGCCTGGACCTGCACGTCGCCGAGGCCGAGCTGACCCTCGCCGACGTCACGCCCGCGATGGCGCCGCTGCGCGGGCTCGCCGCCGAGTCGCTGCGGACCGGGCACGCGAAGGCCGCCGAGCACGGCCAGCGGGTCGCCGAGCTGATCCGGGTCTGACCCGCCCGCCCGCCGCGGTCACCGTACGGCCGGCGCCGCGCCGTGCGACACCGCTACATCGGCGGCAGGCTGCCGGTGACCTCGATGGCGGTGGTGATCAGCGACTGCAGGCGGGCGGTGAGGGCGAGCAGCAGCTGGTGGGCGGCCGGGCCGGAATGGGCGGCCGCCTCCCGCAGCGTGTCCAGGTCGACCTGCAGCTGCGTCAGCTGACCCGGCAGGTCGCCCTGCCCCGGGCCGAGGGCCACCGCCATGTCGGCGAGGCTCACCCCGTTGGCCTCCAGGGCCCTGATCGCCGCGATGCGGTCGACGCAGTCGGCGCTGTAGAGGCGGAAGTTGCCGGCGGTGCGCTCGGACGGCTCGATCAGGCCGAGCCCGGTGTAGAAGTCGACCGTGCGGGTGGACACGCCCGCGAGGTTCGCCAGCTCCCCGATCCGCAGCAGTCTGGACATCAGCCAACCCTACAGCGTCGCGTGTTAGTCTCCGCGAATGGTCTTCAAGAGCCTGCGTCGCGCACTCGGTGTCGGTGGTCCGACCGTCGACACCGTCCTGGACAGCCCCGACGTGCAGCCGGGCGGTTACGTCTCCGGTCAGGTCCGCTTCGCCGGCGGCGACCACGAGGTCGAGGTCGAGCGGATCGTCGTCGCGCTGCAGACGCGGGTCGAGGTCGAGGGCGCCGACAGTGAGTACGACGCGACCGTGGAGTTCCAGCGCCAGCAGCTGACCGGCGGGTTCCGCCTCGGCCCCGGCATGCAGCACGCGGTGCCGTTCCAGCTGCCGGTGCCGTGGGAGACCCCGATCACCCACATGTACGGCCAGCGCCTGCACGGCATGACCATGGGCGTGCGCACCGAGCTGGAGGTCGCCCGGGCGCTCGACAAGGGCGACCTCGACCCGATCAACGTGCACCCGCTGCCGGTGCAGGGCGCCATCCTCGACGCGTTCGGCCAGCTCGGCTTCCGGTTCAAGGCCGCCGACCTGGAGCGCGGCCACATCCACGGCGTGCACCAGACGCTGCCGTTCTACCAGGAGATCGAGTTCTACGCGGCGCACCAGTACGCCAGCCGCATCAACGAGGTCGAGGTCACCTTCGTCACCGACCCGCACGGCACGCAGGTCATCATCGAGTTCGACAAGCGTGGCGGGTTCATCAGCGAGGGCCACGACACGATCAGCCGCTTCCAGGTCGGTCACGCGCAGGCGGCGGGCGTCAACTGGCCCGCCCAGGTCGACGACTGGGTGCGGCAGGCGACGCAGCGGCGGGGCTGGCATTTCTGAAAGCGAGGCGTCGCCCGGTACCGTTAGCGGCACATCAAAGTTGACCGTCGGACACGGGAGGCCCGGGGATGCGAGAGCTCGTCGTCGTTGGTGTGCGGGCTCAGACCTGGCAGAGCCGTCCGATGGTGCTGCTCAAGGATGAGCAGACCGGCCGCCACCTGCAGTTCGCGGTCGAGGGCGGCCCGCGCGACCTGGTCGAGCCGGTCAGCGCCGAGCTGTTCCAGCGGGCGCTGACCGCACTGGGCGCCCCGCTGCGCGCGATCGAGGTCGTCGCCGCGCACGGCCCGTTCCAGCTCATCCTCGGCGACGGCATCCGGGTGCCCGCCGCCCCCCTCGAGGCGATCGCCCTGGCCCGGCACTGGCGGGTCCCGATCATCACCAGCGAGGAGCTGCTGGCCCAGGCGTCCGTCGCCGCCCCCGAGGGCGCGACGCAGCCCCTCGACCTGACCGCCCACATGGAGAAGCTCCCGTCCGGCCGGGCCACCCTGCTGATCCGCAAGGGCGCCGAGGCGGGCGCCGAGTTCGCCCTGGACGGCGAGGTCTGCCGCTGCGGCCGCGACTCCGCCAACCAGATCGTCCTGGACGACAACACGGTCTCCCGCAAGCACGTCGAGTTCCACCGCAACCCGAGCGGTTTCGGCTACTCGACCCTCGACCTGGGCAGCCTCAACGGCACGTATGTCAACGGTGAGCGGGTCAAGAGCGCCACGCTGAAGGACGGCGACGAGGTCCAGGTCGGCAAGTTCACCCTGTCGTACCAGCTGCGCTGACGCGCCCGGCCCGTCGGATGGCTCCCGGATGATGCCGGTTCGCGGCGCTGCCTTTCGCCGGTGAGCCGGACGGCGTGCGTGCCGCCCGCCGACCCACCGTGCCACGCCTGCCGCGCCCGGCTCCGGCGCCCCGGCACCACCCCGACCCGGGCCCGGCGCCGGCCGGCGGGCCGGCGCCGGGCGTCGATCACCACGCGGACGGGTTGTAGTCCTTCAGGAAGCAGCCGTACAGATCCTCGCCCTGCTCGCCGCGGACGATCGGGTCGTAGACGCGGGCGGCGCCGTCGGTGAGGTCGAGGGGAGCGTGGAAGCCCTCCTCGTGCAGGCGCATCTTCGTGGGGTGCGGTCGCTCGTCGGTGATCCAGCCGGTGTCCACGGCCGTCATGAGGATGCCCTCGGTGAGCATCTCCTCGGCGCTGGTGCGGGTCAGCATGTTCAGGGCGGCCTTGGCCATGTTCGTGTGCGGGTGACCGGGGCCCTTGTACCGGCGGCTGAACTGGCCCTCCATCGCGGACACGTTCACCACGTACTTGCGGCGGGCCGGGGACGCGGCCAGGGCCGGGCGCAGGCGGCTGACGAGGATGAACGGCGCCGTCACGTTGCAGAGCTGGACCTCGAGCAGCTCGAGCGGGTCGACCTCGTGGACGCGCTGGGTCCAGCTGTTGATCTCGGCGAGGTCCGGGACGAGCCCGCCCGCGTCGATCGCGGTGAGGGCGGCGATCCGCTCCGGGGTCGCGGACCGGCTGGTCAGCGCGAGCGCGGTCAGGGCGTCCGGCGGGATCAGCGGCGACGAGCCGGCCTCGAGGGTCAGCTCGGCATGCGGGTCGGCCTTGTGGAACGTCAGCGTCTCCGGCATCGGGCCGTCGAGCTCGACCGGCACGGACTCCGCGGCGACCAGGTGCGAGTAGGAGCCCGGGGCCCGCTTCACCGTCTGCGCGGCGTTGTTGATGAGGATGTCGAGGGGGCCCTGGGCGGCGACGTCGTCGGCGAGCGCCACGACCTGGGCCGGGTCGCGCAGGTCGATGCCGATGATGCGCAGCCGGTGCAGCCAGTCGGCGCTGTCGGGCATCGCCGCGAAGCGGCGCACGGCGTCGTTCGGGAAGCGGGTCGTGATCGTCGTGTGGGCGCCGTCACGCAGCAGGCGCAGCGCGATGTACATGCCGATCTTCGCGCGGCCGCCGGTCAGCAGGGCCCGCCGGCCGGTCAGGTCCGTGCGGGCGTCGCGGCGCTGCCGGTTGATCCTGGCGCACGACGGGCACAGCTGGTGGTAGAACGCGTCGACGTCGACGTAGCGCTCCTTGCACGTGTAGCAGGAACGCGCCCGCAGCAGGCGGCCCGCGGTCGCGCCGGCGGTCGGTGAGACCAGGGCGATGCCCTGCGTCTCGTCGTCGATCCGGCCGGGCGCCCCGGTGGCGGTGGCCGCGGTCACGGCCCGGTCCGCCTCGGTGATCGCGGCTCGCCGCTCGCTGCGCCGCTGCCGTTTGACGCTCTTGTACAGATGTGACGTCGCCCGCCGGACCCGCTGGACGTCCGGGTGGTCGGGCGGCAGGTCCTGCAGCTCCTCGAACACGGCGAGGCAGATGGCCATGCGCTCCGGGTCGACGCCCGGGCCGAGGTCCTCGGGGTCCGCGGCGTCGCTGGCGAAGGCGTCGTCGAAGACGCCGGCCAGCTCGTCGGAGGGCTGCGCGGCCCGGGGAGCAGGGGTGGAGACGAGGGTGGGGTCGTGCGGGGTCACCCCGGAACTGTACGCGAAATGCCGAACGGGCCCGGGTGGCACCGTTGCCGCCCCGGACCCGCCGCTGCCGCGACGTCCACCGTCCCCCGTTGTTCCAACCGGTGGCCGCCGCGCTGCTTTCGACACTAGCCAGTAAACCTGATTTTCCGGTTATTTCGGACAAATACGGTGCCCTGCGCTCGAACGTGTCGAGAGACGGGACCGACCGGACACACCGGCCGAGCCGACCACGACCACGGCGACGGCGACGGCGCGCCCGCGGGTCAGCCGGTGGTGGCCCGCACGTGCCTCGCCAGGGGCACCAGCAACGGCGCCGCGACGATGATGACCAGCGGCGACAGCAGGAACCCGATCCGCGGGCCGGTGGTGGCGTCCAGGATCGCGCCGTCCACCGCCGCCCCCGCCGCGGCGCCGACGGAGAACGCGGTGGCCACCCAGGCGAACGCCTCCGCCGCGGTGCCCACCGGGGCGATCCGGTCGACGGTGACGAACGTCGCGGCGAGGAACGGCGGCAGGAACAGCCCCGAGACCACGGCCAGGAGCAGCAGCAGTACCGGCGAGGACGGGGTGAGCAGCAGGGGCGCGTAGCCGAGGCCGAGGCACCCGGCCAGCAGCGGCAGCCGCCGCCCGTCGACCTTGACCCGGGTGTTGACCAGGCCGCCGATGAGCGCGCCGGTCGCCTGCGCGGCGAGGATCCAGCTCGACCAGCCGCGGCTGCCGACGGACTCCGCGTAGTCGATCACGGCGACGGGCAGGCTGCCGACGCCGGCGCCGACGAGGACGACCGCGACGAGCAGCAGCCGCAGCCGCCCCGAGCGCAGGGCGCCGGCCCAGTGCCGCTCGGCGTGCTCGCCGCGCCAGCCGCGCACGACCGGGGTGCTCACGTACCAGAGCGTGCCGAGCAGCTGCAGACCCGCCGTCACCAGCAGGCCCGCCGCCGGACCGGCGAGCGCGACGGAGGCGCCCGCGACGAGCGGCCCGAAGATGAAGATGAGCTCCTGCACCGCGATGTCCAGGGTGTACGCGGTGGGCACGTGCTCCTCGTCGAGCAGCGTGCGCCACAGCACGCGCAGCCCGGCCTCGAACGGCGGCGCGCCGAGCCCGGCGAGCAGCACGGCGAGCAGCGCCGCCCACAGCGGCACCCCGGAGGCGAGCAGCAGGAACCCGGCGGTGGACACGGCGGCGCCGGCGAGCATCACCGGCGGCTGCCGGAACCGGTCGGCGACGCGGGCGAGGACCGGCCCGCCGACCGCGATCCCGGCCGTGTACACCCCGACGAGCGCGCCCGCGGCGCCGATCGACAGTGTCTCGCGGGCGAAGAGCAGCAGCGCGACGGGCGCCGCGCCGAGCGGCAGCCGGCCGAGCGTGCTGGCGGCGAGGACCCGGGCGACCTGAGCGGTCCGCAGCACGACGGTGAGCATGGCAGCGATCATGCGCGGCGGGCGTGAGCCGCGTCGACACGGGTACCGGCGGCGTGACGCTCATGACCTGAAGCTGGAGGCGAGGATGGCACCGCACATCGTGGTGGTCGGCGGCGGGTTCGCGGGGTTTCACGCGGCCAGGCGGCTGGCCCGGATGTCCCGCGGCCGCGCGCGGATCACGCTGCTCAACCCGACCGACTACTTCCTGTATCTGCCGCTGCTGCCGCAGGTGGCGGCGGGCGTGCTGGAGCCACGGCGGGTGACCGTGTCGCTGCCGGCGGCGCTGCCCGGGGTGCGGCTGGTGCTCGGCGAGGCGACGCACGTCGACCCCGAGCGGCACGAGGTGTGCTACCGCGACCCGGACGGCGACGAGCGGCGGCTCGGCTACGACCGGGTGGTGCTGGCCGCCGGCAGCGTCAACAAGCTGCTGCCGATCCCCGGCCTGGCCGAGCACGCGCACGGTTTCCGCGGCGTGCCGGAGGCGCTGTACCTGCGCGACCACCTGATCCGGCAGGTCGAACTGGCGGCCGACACGGGCGACCCGGCCGAGCGCGCGGCCCGGCTCACGTTCGTGGCGGTCGGCGCCGGCTACACCGGCACCGAGGTCGTCGCGCACTGCCAGCTGGCCGTACGCGACCAGCTGCGCCACTACCCGGAGCTCGCCCACGAACGGGTCCGCTGGATGCTGCTGGACGTCGCGCCGCGGGTGCTGCCGGAACTGTCGCCGCGGCTGTCGCGCATCGCCGACCGGGTGCTGCGCGAGCGGGGCGTCGAGGTGCTCACCGGCTGCTCCGTGGCCGAGGCCCTCGCCGACCGGGTCCGGCTCACCGACGGGCGGAGCGTGCCGACCCGCACCCTCATCTGGTGCGTCGGGGTGCGGCCCGACCCGCTGATCGAGGACCTGGGGCTGCGCACGGAGCAGGGCCGGCTCGTCGTCGACGAGTACCTGACGGTGCCCGGGTACCCGGACGTGTTCGCCTGCGGCGACGCCGCCGCCGTGCCCGACCTGACCAGGCCCGGGCGGCTGACCCCGATGACGGCCCAGCACGCGGTGCGGCAGGGCGCCGTCGTGGCGCACAACGTGGCGGCGTCGTTCGGCATCGGGCGGCGGCGCCGGTACAAGCACCGCGACCTCGGGTTCCTGGTCGACCTCGGCGGCCCCGACGGCGCCGCGAACCCGCTCGGCCTGACGCTGTCCGGCTGGCCGGCGAAGTTCCTCACCCGGGGTTACCACCTGCGGTCGCTGCCGGGCAACCGGCGTCGGGTCGTCGCCGACTGGGTCCTGGACGCCGTGGCCGGGCGGCCCGCGGTCGAGCTGGGGCTGGTCCCCGGCGCGCACGTGCCGCTGGACACCGCGGCCCCGGAGCGGATCTCCGTGCCGACTTAACGCCGCCATAAATACGCGTTAGGCCGGATTTGCAAATCGCAGAAGGGCTCGTTAAGCGCCGCTCCGATACGTTTTCCGCACCCGCGAACAATGGTGTGGAAGGTGTCTGCGAATGCGTAGGTCCGTGCTCTATCCGCTGGTCGCCCTGGGTGCGGCGGCCGGATCCCTGTGGTTCGGCTCGCCCGCCTCGGCGCACGGATACGTGTCGTCGCCACCGAGCCGGCAGGCGTTGTGCGCGCAGGGGAAGGTGGCCGACTGCGGTCCCATCCAGTACGAGCCGCAAAGCGTCGAAGGGCCGAAAGGGCTCAGGTCGTGCAACGCGGACAAGCCGGAGTTCGCGGTGCTGGCCGACAACAGCCGCAACTGGCCCGCCACGCAGGTCGGCACGTCGGTGACGTTCAACTGGGTGCTGACCGCCCGGCACGCGACCAGCACCTGGGAGTACTTCATCGGCGACACCCGCATCGCGCAGTTCAGCGACGGCGGCAGGCAGCCGAACGCGACCGTGTCGCACCAGGTGAGCCTGGCCGGCTACTCGGGGCGGCAGACGGTCCTCGCGGTGTGGAACATCGCCGACACGGTGAACGCCTTCTACAACTGCGTCGACCTGCAGATCGGCGGCGGCGGTACGGGCACGCCGACGCCGAAGCCGACCGCCACCGCGCCGAAGCCGACGGCCACGGCGACCACCCGGCCGACCCAGACGGCGACCGCCACGGCCACGCCGACGAAGGCACCGACCACCACCGCACCGCCGCCGCCGAGCGGCGCCGCGTGGGCCGCCGGGGTCACGTACCGCACCGGCGACACCGTCACCTACGACGGCCGGCGGTACCAGTGCCGCCAGTCGCACACGTCGATCTACACGTGGGAGCCGATCTACACCCTCGCCCTCTGGCTGCCGGTATGAGCGCCATGACCCGGTTCCGCGGCGCCGGCGCGGTGCTGCTCGCCGCGGTCGTGCTGCTCGCCGGCTGCAAGGACGTCAACCGGCCGGCGGCGGCCCCGGCGCCGCAGGGTGTCGCGGCCGTCGCCGAGGGGCCGCACAACGCCTACGACGTGCTGTTCCTGCAGATGATGATCGGCCACCAGCGGCAGGGCCTGGAGATGCTGCGGCTCGGCCGGGCCAAGGGCGTCCGCGAGGACGTGGTCAACCTCGCCGGCGCGATCGACGTCACCGAGGCCGAGGAGGTCGACCGGATGACCGGCTGGCTCACCGGCTGGAACGAACCCGCCACCGGCACCGACGACCACAGCGGCCACGCCACGCACGGCGGGCAGCCGGCCACCGGCGAGGAGCAGCTCAAGGCGCTGCGCGACGCGTCGGGCGCCGACTTCGAGACGAAGTTCCTGAACCTGCTCATCGCCCACCAGCACAACGCGGTGGAGATGGCGCAGCAGCTCAAGACCAACGGGCAGAACGCGACCGTGAAGCAGTTCGCCGAGCGCATCGAGCTGTCCCGCACCCAGCAGATCCGGCAGATGCTGGTGCTGGTCAGCGGCTGACGATCGGCGCCGGCATGTTCGAACGGGCCGGACGAGGGGAAACAGATCCTCGTCCGGTCTTTTCGTCTGTTGTGAGGTGAACGAGATGGCATCGTCGGAGGCCATGAGCCGCTGCCCGGTGTGTGGTGCGCGGGTCCACGTCAACGCCGGCACCCCGACGCCGGCGCACCAGCCCGACGGCGTCACGGGCGCCGCGACCCAGTGCGACGGCACCGGCCAGCCCTCGCGCTGACCTGGGCGCCGTCCCCTGTGCCGACCCGGATGCCGGGTTCGCCGGGTGATCCGCCGCACGCAGGCATTTCACCCGTTTTGTGCAGCGGCCGGCGGCGGTACCGGCGGCACGATCGTCGGCATGTTGCGCCTCGACCCTGACAGCGTCCTCGTCAAGACCGCCGCCGAACTGCAGACCCGCCACCTGGAGCGGGACCCCGACGACCCGGCCCGCTGCGGCGCGTGCGGCGCCCTGCTGCCCTGCCCCGTGGAGGCGGCCGCCGCGCTCGTCTGCCGCGCCGGTGGGCTGTGGCTCGAGGGCGACACCATCGTCGACGCCCTCGAGCCGCCGACCCAGCTGCTGGCGATCCTGCCCGCGCCGGTGTAACGGAATCGGGCCCCAGATCGCTCCGCGCCGCGGCGATGTACAGCCGTCCGACGTTACGGTTAGGCTTCTTTCCAGATCGATGCCCATGCGGTCGAGGGAGCCCTCCATGCGCCGGATCCTGACAGCGTTCGCCCTGCTCGCCGCCCTCCTCGTCGCCCCCGCCGCGCCGGCCGCGGCAGCGGTCACCCCGGTGCAGGTGTACGGCGCCTGGCACTGCGGCAACGACTTCTGCACCTGGGGCACGACCCGGACGGTCGCCGAGTTCGACACGCAGAACCACTGGCTCATCGACCGCGGCGACGGCCGCCCGTCGGTCAACGTCGTCGTGCTCAGCTTCGTCGACCCGGCGAAGCTGCTGCACCTCACCGACGACGCCACCACCGTCGACGGGATCCCGCGCGGCATCACCCCGGAGATCGTCGGCTACTTCACCAGCCGCGGCATCCGCGTGATGCTGTCGATCGGCGGCATCACGTACACCGACGCCTGGAACGCGGCCCTCGCCGAGAACGCCGCCCAGTTCGGCCGCAACGCCGCCGACGCCGCCCGCCGGCTCGGCGTGGGCATCGAGATCGACTACGAGGAGAACACCTCGCCCAACCTGACCGGGCTGCAGGCGTTCATCGACGCGTACCGGGCGGTCCTGCCGTACGACGCGACCGGGGCGAACCCGGCGGCCCGGCTCACCATCGACGTGGCCGCCGGCGACCGCTGGCTCATCGCGCTGAACCGCAAGGCGACCGCCGACTGGCTGCGCACCGACCGCCCGGTCCTCGACTACGCCAACGCGATGGTGCCGGCCCGGCCGGCGTCCGCGAGCTCGGCCGTGGCCGACTGGCAGGAGCACATCGACGGCAAGTCGAACTACTCACCGCCCGTGCCGCCGCTCGCACCGGCGAAGTTCACCGCCGGGCTGTACGTCGCCTACGGCAACCGCCCACTGCCCGAGTGCACCGACTACGCCACCTCGCTGCAGCGCGCCACCGGCACGTTCGTGCAGTCCGCGGCGCCCAACGGCGCGGGCACCACGGCCGGCCTGCTCGGGTACATGTTCTGGGCGGCCGAGCGGCCCTCCACCCGCGGCATCGGCACCGTCCCGCCGAACACCTGCCAGGGCGGCACGGGCGCCGGCGCCACCGCGTACCAGATCCAGATCCCGATGCCGGCGCTGCGGCAGAGCTGACCGTCGCGGCGCGACCGGCGCCGTGTAGAACAGACGCCATGGACGCGAAACGGGTGCAGGGCATCGGATTCGCCGCGGCGATGGGGGCGGCCGCCGGCGCGGCCCTCACCGCACACCGCGGCCCGCGCGGCGCGGTGCGGGGCGCCCTGCTCGGCGCCGCCGCCCTCGCGGCGGTCGACACGGTGGCCCGGGCCAGGCAGCGGCCGGACGAGATCCCCGCCGTCTGGTCCAGGATCGCGGCCAGCGGGGCGATCGCCGCCCCGGCGGGCTGGGTCGCCGGCAAGGCGGGCGCGAGCCCCCTCGCCGTCGGCGTGGCCGGCGGCGCGATCGCCGGGGCGATGGGGATCCGCCCGGAGAAGGTCGCGCTCGGCCCCGTCGTCGGGCTCGCCGTCGGTGCCGCCCTGCGCGGCCGGCCGCCGGCGCAGGTCGCCGCGGCGAGCGTGGTCGCGTTCCGCACGCTGTCCCAGCTGCTGTTCCGCGAGCCGCAGGTGACGCTCGTGGCGGGCAAGGCGCCGGCCGGGCGGCTGCCGTTCGTGGTGCCGCTGGAGGCGCGGACCCGCTACGTCGGCACCGGCTACGTGCGGGCCCTCGCCGAGGCGACCGGCGGCGTCTACCGGGAGGCCGCCCCGGACGTCGGCATCGTCGCGTCCCTGGACGCGCTGCACGGCCCCGACTTCGACCCGGCCGCCGTCGACCCCCTCGTGCGCGAGTTCTACGAGCACACCACCCGCTTCACGCTCGACATCGTGCCCCGCTGGCGCCCCTGGGTCCGGCCCGGATATCTGCTGTACCGCACCCTCGTCGCCCGCCCGCTCGGCCAGGCGAACGTGCCGATGAACCTGCGCGAGGCGCAGCAGGGCGTGCACAGCCGCATCGACACGATCAGCGACCCCGACACCGCCGTCGTGTCGACCCGCGGCTGGATCCGCAGCTACGCCACCACCGGCGAGCCCATCTACGTCGGCGTCTACACCACGTACCGCCACGACGACCGCGGCTACGTCAGCGTCGGCTTCCCGTTGCCGCAGGCCAACTTCACCGCCACCCTCGCACCCCGCCAGCGCCCCGACGGCGGCCTGCGCCTCACCAGCCGCGGCGACGGACAGACCGGCCACTACCTCAGCTACATCGACCCCACCAGCCGCGACCTGTCCACGCTCGCCGTGCACGGCTTCACCGAATCCCTCGACGTGTACGTCACCGCCGGCGAGCTGCGCGCCGACCACGCGTTCACCCTGTTCGGCCTGCCGTTCCTCACGCTCGAGTACCGCATCACCCGCAAACCCGCGGCGGACCGCTGACATCCCTCGGACCCGCCGTGCGCTGCGGCGCCGCACCACGACCAGCCTGCTGCGGTGGGACCACGGGGCACCTCCGGCGTGCCGGCATCGCTGTCTCGCCGGCACGTGGCAACCCGACCGGCGCATCGCACCGACCGCCGACCGGCGTCACCGTGCCTGACTGCGGTGCCGGGCCCGGCGGTCGGGAGCCGGTCAGTCGCCGAGGACGGACGGGCGGGCCTCGATCCAGCGCAGGGCGTCGCGGATGCCGTCCTGCAGGGTCAGTGTCGGGCGCCAGCCGAACAGGGCGTGGGCGCGATCCCAGCGGGCGTAGCCGCCCGGGACGTCGCCCTTGCGGCGGGCGGCGGGTTCGACCGGTACACGCACACCGCTGACCTCGGCGAACGCCTCGACCATCTCCAGGACGGTGCAGCCGGCACCGGAGCCGAGGTTCGCGGCGACGAAGCTGCCCGGCGGGCACACGGCGTCGAAGCCGCGGACCGCGGCGACGTGGGCGCGGGCCAGGTCCCACACGTGGACGTAGTCGCGGATGCCGGTGCCGTCGCGGGTCGGCCAGTCCACGCCGGTGACGGTGAGGGGCGTGCCGGTCTCGGCGGCCTCGATGAGCCGGCCGAGCAGGTGCGTCGGGCGCCTGGTCTGCAGGCCGGTGCGCAGCCGCGGGTCGGCGCCGATCGGGTTGAAGTAGCGCAGCGCCAGCGCGCCCAGGCCGAACGCCTCGGCGCTGTCGCGCAGGATGTCCTCCAGCATCGCCTTGGTGCGCCCGTACGGGCTGCTCGGCGCGGCGGGCAGCGACTCGTCGACGACGAGGGAGTCGGTCTGGCCGTACACGGCGGCGGTGGAGCTGAAGATGATGCGGCGGCAGCCGTTGCGGACCAGCCCGTCGACGAGCTCGACCGACTTGGCGACGTTCTCCCGGTAGTACCGCAGCGGCTCGCGGACCGAGTCGGGCACGACGATGAGCGCCCCGCAGTGGATCGTGACGGCGATGTCCGGATGGTCGTGGAACACCTTGTCCAGCAGGACCTGGTCGGCCATGTCCCCGATGTACGCCTCCCGGCCCGTCAGGAACGCCTCGACCCCGGTGCTCAGGTTGTCCAGGACGATCGGGGTGATCCCGTCGTCCAGGCAGGCCGAGGCGATGCTGCTGCCGATGTACCCGGCGCCGCCGACGATGAGCACCTTCACGTGCTGACCCAGTCCGGGTGGGCGGCGACGAACGCGTCCAGGGTGTCGTTCTTCGCCGCGGCGTACATCTCCAGGCTCGTCGCGGACGTCGCCTCGTACGACCGGCCACCGATGACCTCGGTGGTGAACTTGCCGCCGTTGGTCTTGAGCATCGTCAGGTTCGCCGGGCGCAGGCCCTTCAGCGTGAAGATCCAGTCGAGCAGCGAGACATTGTTGCCGTCGAACGTCACCGAGTTGCCCAGTGCCCGCAGCGCCCGGTCGGTGCCCAGCGGGTCGCTGAGCATGCCCGACGCGGTGAGCTTGCCGGCCAGGGCGGACAGCAGCTGCTGCTGGTGGCGCTGGCGGCCGTAGTCGCCGTCCGGGATCAGCTCGCGCTGCCGCACGTAGTCCAGGGCCTGCCAGCCGTTGAAGTGCTGACACCCGACGTGGTACACCTGCGCCCGCACCCCGGGCTGCTTCTCCGCGTGGGCGAAGTCGGGCGCCATCAGGATGTACGGCACCTTCCGGTTGCCCTGCGCGTCCCAGCCGACGTGGATGGACGTCACTTCCTCGTCGACGCACATGTCGACCCCGCCGAGCGCGTCGACCACGGCGGTGAGCCCCTGGAAGTTCACGATGCCGCCGGCGTTGAAGCTCAGCCCGGTCAGCTTCTGCACGGCGAGGCTGAGCAGCTCGAACCCGCCGCCGCGCCCGCCCCCGTTGCGCCACCCGACCGAGAACGCCGCGTTGATCTTGTCCATCCCGCCGGAGTAGCGGCTCTTCGGGTACGCCGGCAGCTGCACCCTGGTGTCGCGCGGGATCGACAGCAGGTACGCCTTCGAGTGGTCGGCGTTGACGTGCAGGATGATGATCGAGTCGGAGCGGGCACCGGCGCCCGGGTCGTCGTCCTGCTCGTCGATGCCGACCAGCAGGATGTTGAGGGGCCCTTCGATGAGGGCGCGGCCGTCCTCCTGCTTGGTGGTCGGCGCGGGCACGGCGGCCGCGCCGAGCAGGGGCTCCTGGTGGACGCTGTGGTCGTAGCGGCGCACGAGGAGCGCGGCGGCACCGACCGCGGCGCCGGCGAGCACGACGAGGACGACGGCGGTGACGGTGAGGACGCGCAGCCACCGCCGCCGGCGCCGCGGCGGGACGGCGTCTTCGGCGGTGTCGGTCGCGGCTTCGGCGTCGGCGGCGCCCATGGTCGCCACGGCGGGCTGATCGGCGTCTTCGGGCTGATCGGCGTCTTCGGGCTGATCGGCGTCGACGGTGGCGTCCGTGGTCGAGGCTGCGGGCTGATCGGTGTCTTCGCCAGCGGTGGTGTCCGTGCCGTCGGCGGCCGTCACGCCGTCCGGGTGATCCGTGTGATCCGGCTCGTCGGTCGCCGGTGCCGTGTCGACGTCGTCCGCGGCTGCCGCGGCCTTGGCCTTGTCCGCGGCCGGCGCCGGATCGGCATCGGCCGCACCGGTCGTGGCCGGCGTCGACCCGGTGTCGTCGGGGTCGGCGCCGGCCGGTGCCGCGTCGTTGGCCGTCGTCATGCGGCGGAGTCTATAGCGGGCGCCGCGGGCGCATGGTCCGCCTGAAAATCACGGGGTCTGGGACCGGATGTCGTTGGCGGCCTTCAGGACGAGCTCGTGGTCCTTGTTCGGCGAGTTGCCCTGGAAGATGACCACCCACTCCAACGGCGCACCGGCCGATTTACCGAAGTAGTGGACCATCGTGAACTGCTGGCGCCCGTCGCCGTAGTCCACGTTGCCGAACTTGGTCACGGGGTCCTTGGTGGTGAGCGTCACGTCCGGCTTCCACGGCGTCGTCGTCTCCAGCTGCGCCTGCTCGGCCTCGTCGCACTGGTTCGCACAGCGTCGCACCACGATCGCCATCACCGTGTGCGCCGGGTTGACGCCGCGGTTGCAGTTGTACGCCTTGTAGTTCGGCTCACCGACCCAGAACTCACAGGTGACGTCAGCCGCGGTGCGGAACGCGAACGGCCAGTTGCCGAAGTCCCACGTCTTGGTCTGGTCCCCGGGCTGCCAGGTGCCGCCGAGCACGCTGACCGGCGCCGCCGAGGTGTTGAACACCGGCAGGACCTCGGTCGGCGACGGCGACGGGCTCGGGCTCGCCGGCCCGCTGGAGGCCGCCACGGTCGGCGTGCCCTTATCGTTGTTGAGCACCAGCCACGTGACGCCGCCGCCGATGAGCAGCAGGAGGACCACCGCCGCCGCGATGTACGCCACGGTCCGCCCGGCCCCGCGGCGCGCCCGCTGCTGCGAGGGCCACTCGCCCGGCTGGGGCAGTGGCGGTACCGCTGCCGAGGCGTCATCGGCAGGTGGGCTCGGCTCGTCCCAGGACGGCCACGACGTCGCCGGCGGTGCCTGGCGGGCCACGGGGTTGCCGGGCACGTATACGGCCTGCACCGGTTCGGCCGCGGGCGGCGCCACCGGATCCTGCCCGGCCGCCGGGACGGTGCCGGCCGGCTGCTGCTGCGCCGGCGCAGCCACCTGGGTCCACCCGGACGGCTCCCGCGGCGGCGGTGGCGCCCACGGCGCGACCGGCCCCGGCTCGACCGCCGGCCACACATCAGCCGGCGCAGCCTCGGCCGCGGCAGGCGCCGCCGACACGGGCTGCGCGGGGGCGGCGGACACAGGCTGCGCGGGGGCAGCCGACACGGGCTGCGCCGGAGCCGCGGACACGGGCGGCGACGACACCGACGCCACGGGCGGCGTCTGCACCACAGGCCAGTGCGGCGACACCGGCGGACCCGACACCGGCGGGCTGGACGCGGACGGCATCGACACGGGCGGACCCGACACCGGCGGCGTGTACGCGGGAGGACCGGACGCCGGCGGCGTGTACGCGGGAGGACCGGACGCCGGCGGCGCCGACACGGACGGCATCGACACCGGCGGCACGGACGCGGGAGGACCGGACGCGGGAGGACCGGACGCGGGAGGACCGGACGCGGGAGGACCGGACGCCGGCGGCGCCGACACCGACGGCATTGACACCGGCGGCACGGACGCGGACGGCATGGACACCGGCGGGCCGGACACCGGCGGGCTGGAAGCGGGCGGCGCCGACACCGACGGCATGGACACCGCGGGCATTGACACCGGCGGGGTCGACGCGGACGGCATGGACACCGCCGGGGGCATCGACACCGGCGGACCCGACACCGGCGGGCTGGAAGCGGGCGGCGCCGACACCGACGGCATCGACACGGTCGGCGGCGGCACCGGCAGCGTGTCCTGCGTCGTCGGCCAGTGCGGCGTCAGCGGCGGCGGCCCGGGCTGCTGCACCGGCTGCTGGTGCGGCACCTGCGGCGCGGGCGGCGACACGGGCGGCGAGGACACGGGCGGCGCCGCGGGCGGCTGCTGCGTCCCGGCCCACTGCGCCGGCACGAACGGCTGCTGCTGCGCTGCCACGACAGGCTGCTGCGGGGGCGCCACAGGCTGCTGCCCCGCGAACGGCGCGGGCGGCGCGGACGGGCCGGACGGCCCGGGCGGCGCGGTCTGCACGGCCTGCGCTGCCTGGGCGACCTGCGCGGCCTGCTGCGGCGTCATCTGCTGCGTCGGCGGCTCGATCGACACCAGGTACTGCACGAACGCGTTGGCCGACACGACCCGCGCCTCGGGCAGGATGGCGATCCACGGCACGGCGCCGGAGCCGTCGTGGCCGAGAACCTCGATCGTCGCGTACGGGCCGCGCAGGGCCCAGTTGACGGCGGCGGCGAACGCGTCGCGGGCCGGCTTGTAACCGGCGATGGCGGTGGGCAGCCCGACCAGGACCGCAGGCCGGCCGGCCGGCGACACCGCGTGCCAGACCTCATACGCAGTGTTGCGATGGATCAATGACAACGGTCGGAACAACGCGCCGCCCTGCTCCGATGGTTGCATCCCCGTCCTCCAAGACGTCCCGCTCCACATGCATTGTGCGGCATCGAAGCCAGGGCACCACACCGAGATCCTGGCCCCGCGTCGACGCAGCCCACGGCACGGTACAGCACCGCGGCGCCGACGTGCGGCCGCGCGCCCGACCCCCGGGTTCACAGACTCCTCGGCTAGGGTGCCATACGGACGTCTATAACGATCGGGGCAGCTTGGCGGTGGAGACGGGGGCGATGCGCAGGCTGGCGATGCATCCGCTCGCCAGGGTCTGGACCTGCGTCACAGTCCTGCTCGCGACGATCGGCGGCGCCTCCGCGCTCTGGTCGCGGTCCGACGGGCCGGGCGCCGTCCAGCCGGCCAAACCGTCCCCGACCGCGGCGGCCGGTGTCGGTGGCGGGCTGCAGCAGCTGGCGAAGCCGTGGCATCTCGACATCGGCACGGCGGTACAGCCGGCGCCGTTCGAACGTGACGAGCGCTACCGCACCACGCTGACCCAGGAGTTCGGCAGCATCACCGCGGAGAGCCAGCTCAAATGGGACGTGCTGCAGCCGGCCGAGGGCCAGTTCGACTGGTCGGGCGCCGACGCGCTGGTCGGGTTCGCCGAGGCCAACGGCATGGCGGTGCGCGGGCACACCCTGGTGTGGCACATGGCGCTGCCGGCCTGGCTGGAGAAGGGCTCGTTCAGCCCCGACCAGCTGCGTGAGCTGCTGCGAAGCTACATTCAGGCGACCGTCGGGCGGTACCGTGGCCGAATCGGCGTCTGGGACGTCGTCAACGAGCCGCTGGCGGACGCGTCGGGGCAGCTCCGCAAGTCCTTCTGGCTCAACGCGCTCGGTCCCGGCTACATCGCCGACGCCCTGCGCTGGGCGCACGAGGCGGACCCGCAGGCCAAGCTGTACATCAACGACTTCGGCGTCGAGAACCTCAACCGGAAGAGCGACGCCCTGTACACGATGGTCGCGAAGCTGCGCGCGGACGGCGTGCCGGTCGACGGGGTCGGCTTCCAGACCCATGTGACCATCGACACGCCGCCCAAGACGCTGCGGGACAACCTGCGCCGGTTCGCCGACCTCGGGGTCGAGGTGGCGATCACCGAACTCGACGTGCGCAGCGCCGGCGCGGCGACCGATACGTCCCGTTCCGGGCAGGCCGTCGTGTACGCGGGGGTCCTGCGCGACTGCCTCGCGGTCCCGCGCTGCGTGTCCGTGACCGTGTGGGGATTCACCGACGCGTACTCGTGGATCCCGCACGCCTACCCTGGCTGGGGCAACGCGTGCCTGTTCGACGACGCGTTCCGGCCGAAGACCGCGTACGGGCAGATCCGGCAGGTGCTCACCGAGGCACCCGGCCGGTGAGCCCCGATCTCGAGGAGCGACAGTGACCGACCTGCCGGGCGCCGGATTGCGCGTGCTGCACGTCACCAACATGTGGCCGGAGGGCGACAGCTTCCGCGGCATCTTCGTCAAGGAGCAGGTCGAGGCGCTGCGCGCGCTCGGCGTCCACGCCGACGTCGAGATCGTCGCGCAGGCCCGTGGCCGGCGTGACTACCTGCTCGCCGCGCCCCGCATCCGCCGCCTCGTCCGCGCCGGCGGCTACGACCTCGTGCACGTGCACCACGGCATGACCGGCGTCGCGACCAGGTTCATCGGCGGCGTGCCGCGCATCCTCAACCTGTACGGCCACGACGTCAACTGGCACTGGCAGCGCTGGATCACCAAGCTCGGCTGGGGCGGGGTGGCCGACAAGGTGTACGTTTCGCGCCGCATGGCCGTCGCCGCCAAGGACCCCGACGGCGAGGTCATCCCCAACGGCGTCGACTTCGACCTGCTGCGCCCCGCCGACCGCCGGGCGCCGCGGGCCGCGCTCGGGTTCGCCGAGCACGAGAAGGTGGTGCTGTTCGGCGGCGTACCGGCGAACTGGGTGAAGGGCCACGACGTGTTCACCGACGTGCTCGCTGAGCTGGCCCGCCGCGGCTGGCCCGTCCGCGAGCTGGTCCTCGCCGAGCCCGGCCAGACCCGCGAGGGCATCGTGCCCAAGTTCCTGGCGGCCGACGTGCTGCTGTTCACCTCGCGCAAGGGGTACGAGGGCTCCCCCACCGTCGTGAAGGAAGCCACCGCGATCAACCTGCCGGTCGTCACCACCGACGTCGGCGACGTGGCCGAGGTCCTCGACGGCGTGCACCCGTCGGCGGTCGTCGAGTTCCCCGAGCCGTGGGGCACTCCGCAGACCCGCGCCCAGCTGGTCGAGGGCCTGGTGGACCGCTGCGTCGAGGTGTTCGAGGCGGGTACCCGCTCCAACGGCCGCGAGGTGAACGCCTGGCTCGACTGGACCGTCATCGGCCGCCAGATCATCGACCACTACCGCCGCGTCCTGAACCCCACCAGCCCGCTCGTCGTCAAGTAGTGGTTCGGTCGCTGGCGGTGATGGCGCTGGACGCGGGGGTGTGCGACCGCGAGGATTGAGGGGTCACGCCTACCGGGGGGAGGCGGCACGTGGCACGAGCGTGTTTCGGTTGGGACGCAACGGATCCGGCCGTGGGGCCGAGCGGCTGGGAGGCTCGCTTCGCCGCACTGGGCGCCGAGCGGCAGCGCCGGCTCGCGGCGAAGGCGCAGCGGCGGGCGGAGTTCGCCGAGGCCCGCGCACACGGCCTCGCAGCCCGCCACGCGACGAAGCTGACCAGGCTGCGCAACGCCCGGCTGGCGGCGGAGCTGGACGCGGCGGCGCATGGTGGTTCCTCGGGCCCCTCGTCAGCCGCACGCGCTCGCCGAGCGACCGCACCGGGCCGTCCCACGAGGCCGGCGGCTGCTGTGGCGTGTGCGCCGACGGACGTGGCCGCCACCGCGGCTTCCAGGCCCGTCACGGCGAGCGACGTCGCGGCGGCACCGGTCTCTCGGGCAACGACGCCGGTTGTGTCGACGCCGGCGCCGGCGCCGCGCACTCCGGCAGCGCGTCGCCCGGTGACCACGCCGAAGCGGGCGGCCGGGAGGTCCGGTCCGCGATCACCTGCGATGGGCCGTTGTGCACGGCGGCAGTCAGCGGCGGCCGGTCCTTCGTCATCCAGCCCGGCGGTCGCCGGCCCTTCTCGTCACCGGCTGCTCCTTGCGGCGCCCGCACTGCACTGCCGCAATCTCCTTGGCGGATCGTGGCGGCTGGGCCGCCGTGTCGGGTTCGGCAGTGTTCGTTCCCGGTGCGCCGCTCGTCCGCCTCCGCCGTCGCACGGGCGCTGATGACCGCTGAAGGGATCGCACGAAGGGAGGGGGCGAGGCCTCCGTACTGACGCTGTGCGGACGTGATCAGGATTGGCCGTCGTGCCGCGATGCGCGGCGGAGCTGCGCGTCCCGACCATGGGGTCCTTCGTCCCACGCCAACGGTGGTGCTGTGCCGTCTCCACGCACGTTCGCACGCAGCATGTGGCGCAGGCAGCGTTCAGCACGCTCGGAAGCCGGGCACGCTCGGAAGCCGGCAAGCGCCAGGCGCGGCGGCCGGTAACCGCTGCACGGCGCGGCCAACCACGGCACGGCCAACCACGGCACGGCCAACCGCAGCGTGGGTGCATTGCGCTCGGGTCGGGGCCGCTGGGGATGGCCTTACAGCCGGCGCCGGCGACGAGGGCTGACCGGGCTGGCGAAGGTCGGGACTCGGCGCTCCCCCACGGCGCTGCCCCACGACGCTGCCCCACGACGCTGCCCCACGACGCTGCCCCGTCGACACGTCCCGGAAGACGGGGTCAGCGGCCTTCGCTGCTCAACGCTCCCTGCTTGTCGGCGGGCGTGTGGTGCCGTGTCCGCTGGCGGCGATCATCGTGGCACCCGCCTCACGGCCGGCCACGGCGCCGATCACAGCGCGGGTGCGCTGCGCTCGGGCCGGGGCGGCTCGGGACGGCTGGACAGACGGCGCCGGGGACGAGGGCTGACCGGACTAGCGAGGGCTGGCGAGGGGTCGGGACTCGACGCTGCCCTACGGCGCTGGACCGCGGTGCTGGTGCACCGCGCTGGACCACGGCGCTGCCCCGCCGCGCTGGCCCACCGTGCTGGTCCCTCGACACGCCCGGAAGACGGGGTCAGAGGCATCGCTGGTCAACGCTCCGTGCTGGTCGGCGGGCGTGTGGTGCCGTGTCCGCTGGCGGCGATCATCGTGGCATCCGCCTCACGGCCCACCACGGCGCAGCCGACCACAGCGCCGGTGCGTTGCGCTGGGGCCGGAGCGGCTGTAAATGGCCGGACAGACGGCGCCGGGGACGAGGACTGACCGGGCTGGCGAGGGTCGGGACTCGACGCTGGACCACGACGCTGCCGAGACGCTGGCGCACCGCGCTGGCTTGCCGCGCTGCCCCATAGCGCTGGCCCGCGATGCTGCCCCATAGCGCTGCCCCGCGGCGCTGCCCATAGCGCTGGCCCCACCACGCTGGCCCACCACGCTGGCCCACCACGCTGGCCCACCGCGCTGGCGGACCGCGCTGGTCCACCGCGCAGGTGCTCGGGACGACGCGGAAGGCGGGGTCAGAGGCCGTCGTTGGCTGGGGCTGGGTCGTGGGTGGGGCGGGTGCGTTGCGCTGGGACCAGGGTGGGTTCGGGGGACGGCGCGGTGGATGAAGGGTGGCGGGGGGTCGGGACGCCGGACGGCGGGAGCGGGCCCGTGGCGGGAGCGTTGCCGGTCATGCGGTCGATCAGGGCGAGGTACACCGGCCGCTGGGAGCTCCAGCACAGGTCCCGCATCACGGCTGAGGCGCGGTCGGCGCGGTCGGCGGCCAACGCGGGGTTGGTGGCGAGGAGGCGCATCGCGGCGAGGAGGGTCTCGGGGGTGGCCGGGTCGACGTAGGTGACGGCGTCGTCGGGGAAGTAGCGGGCGATCACGTGGTTGCGGAAGGTGATGACGGGGATGCCGAGGCTGGCGTACTCGAGGAGTTTCGTCGGCAGGACCTCGTTGGTCCACGGGTCGAGGCGGCTCGGGACGACGCCGCAGGTGACGTGCTCCAGGGCCGGGGGGATGGCGGTGATGGGGACCACGCCGTCGGGGAGGGTGACGGCGTCGTGCAGACCCAGGTCGGCGACGCGGGCGCGCAGCGGGGCGAGGCCGTCGCCGCTGCCGAGGACCTGCAGGCGGGCGTGGGGGATCTCGCGGCGCAGGGCGGCCAGGGCCTCCACGACGTTGTCCAGGCCGTGGCGGGGGGCGATGAGCCCGTGGTAGCTGAAGAGGACCTGGCCCGGTGCTGGGGCACGGTACGGGCGCGGCGGGAAGAGCCGCTCGTCGGCGCTGTTGAGCACGATCGTGATCCGGCGGCCGGTGAGGGTGCGCACGGTCTCGGCGTACGGTTCGTGGACGGTCAGGACCTCGTCGGCGAAGGCGAGCGCGGCGCGGGTGGACAGCTTGATGCCGCGCATGATGAGGCCCCGGTCGCGGAACTTCGAGGCGAACAGCTGGTACGTGAGGTCGTGCACGTCGAGCAGGATCGGCACGCCGGCGAGCTTCTGGGCGGCGGCGGCGAAGACGACGGCCTCCGGCATGGTGTGCGCGTGCACCAGGTCGAAGGCGCGCGGGCGGCGGATCAGCCACCAGGTGGCGGCGACGAAGAAGGCGCCGTAGAGCTGGACGTAGGCGAGGGTGGAGTCGCCGCGGTACTTGCGCACCCGCAGGTGCACGACCCGCACCCCGTCGATCATCTCGACCCGCGGCGCGCCGGTGCGGTCCAGGGCGAGCACGGTGACGTCGTCGCCGCGGGCGGCGAGGGCCTCGGCCTCCCGGCGGACCCGCGCGTTCGCCTCGTACTCGCTGATGATGACCATGCCGACGCGCAGGGGCTCGCCGGGGGCGCGGGTCCTGCCGCGGCCGGCCTCGGGCACGCCGAGCGTCCAGGCGATGCCGAGGACGGTGAACAGCAGCGCCGGGAACAGCGGATCCTCCAGCGCGATGGCCAGGAACGCGATGAGCACGGACGCGGCGACGGACGCGACGGCCCACGCGTACACGGCCGGTGGGGCGCGGCGGCGGGCCTGCCGGCCGGCCGCCGGGTCGGGGCGGCGGCGGGCCTGGCGCAGCAGCGGGCGGCACAGCAGGAACAGCCACGCCAGGTACGCCAGCGCGCCGAGCGCCCCGGTCTCCACGCCGAGGTGGATCCAGAACGAGTCGACCGTCTCGGTGTAGAAGCCGTGCAGGTTGAACCCGCCGGGTCCGAAGCGGGGGTTCTCGTTCCAGTGGGGGTTGTTCTGGTACGCCACGTAGCCGCCGAACTGTCCGGTGCCGTAGCCGAGCAGCGGGCGGTGCACCCACAGCTTGGCGGCCTGCCGCGCGTACAGGATGCGGATCTCACGCTCGGCGGGCGGCGGGACCGGCTCGGCCTGGCAGCCTTCGGGTTTGTCGCAGGTGGGTGCGGGCGCGGGTGCCTCGCCCTCGCGGTAGCCGCTCGGTGCCTCGACCGCGTTGACGACGCCGGCGAAGCGGCGGTTCCACTCGGCGCGGTTGCTGGGGGTGACCAGCAGCGGCAGCGCGGCGGTGGCGACGACGACGAGGGCGACCCCGGCGACCGGGGCGACACGGACCCGGTTGACGAGGGCGACGACGACGAGCCCGGCCATCACGGCGAGCATCGACTCGCGGGACTGGCTGGCGGCCAGGCCGAGCCCGAGCAGCAGCACCGCGCCCCACAGCAGCGGCCGGCGGCGGGGGCGCACGGCCAGGTAGGCGGCGAGGCCGAGCAGCGCGAGCGCGATGAGGTGGCCGATGTCGTTGGGGTGGCGGAAGACGCCCTGGGCCCGGTTGATGGTGAACCAGGTGGTGTCGGTCCAGCCGAACATCGAGTACGCGGGCCAGCCGAACGCGAACTGGGCGATGGCGGCCAGCACGTGCACGGCGATCACCGGGCTGAGCGCGAGCAGGAACCGGCGCACCGCGGCCGGGCCGGGGCGCAGCGCCCGCCAGGCGTAGAAGACGATGGCGCCGCGCAGGTAGACGAACATGCCCTTGGCGATGAGCGGCAGCGGCGAGTCGGAGGCGAGCCCGGCCAGCACCAGCACCACGGCGAGCACGACGAGCGCGGCGTCGGCGCCGGTGAGCAGGCTGCGCCAGCGGCGCGACAGCGTGTACTTGAGCGCGGCGGCGGCGAGCAGCGCCAGGTACAGGGCGTTCTTCAGCACCCGCGGCCAGGTCGTCGGCGGCACCGTGCCGTAGCTCGCCGACGGTGTCTCCAGCAGCACCCCGTTGAGCCAGGCCTCGGACAGCACGAGCAGCAGCAGCGCGGCCAGCAGCACGTACAGGGTGAGGTCGACGGGCCGGATCCACCGGTCGCGCGGGCTCACCGTGCGTGTCGTGTCGTTCATGCGGTGCCTTCGTCCATCCTGGTGAGCAGGGACCGGCCGTCCCGGGCGAACACGAGCACGGCGAGCCCTCCGGCCGCGAGGGCCGCGACCAGCTGGGTCACCGGCCGGGCCACGGCGAGGTCGACGGTGTCGCCGGCGACGGCGAGCGCCGCGGCGGCCGCCACGACGAGCGCACCGCGCACGACGGTGCCGGCCCACGGCATGCGCCAGCGCCGCCACGCCGCGGCGACCGGCCCGCCGGTGGTGACCAGCATCGCCGCGAGGTAGGCCGCGGCGACCCCGGCGCCGCCGTACGCCCGGCCGAGCGGCACGGCGAGCAGCACGCCGGCGACGCAGCCCGCCACCGCATAGCCGACGGGTCGCAGGGAGTCGCGCAGCGACCCGCTGGACAGCGCGTTGACCGGCCCCGTCGCGAGGACCGCCACGTACGTCGCGACGAGCATGAACCGCAGCTCGGGCGCGCCGGCGGCGAACGCGTCGCCACCGTACAGGCGCAGCAGCGGCTGCGCGAGGGGCAGGGCGGCGGCCAGTGGCGCCGCGAGGACCACGACCGTGCCGCGCATCGACAGGTCGGTGCTGCGGCGCACCGCGGTCGCGTCGCCCTCGCCCTGCGCGTGCGACATCGCCGGGAAGAGCGCGAGGCCGAGGACCCGCGGCAGCAGGTACAGCGGCGACACCAGCGTCACGGAGGTCACCAGGTAACCGACGTCCGGCCCGGACGCGAACGCGCTGGCCAGCAGGGGCAGGCCCTGCAGCAGGCCGGCCGCGGACCCGGCGCCGAGCGCGGCGAGCCCGGCGAAGGCGAGGACCTCGCGGCGGTGACCGGCGGGCACGGGCGGCGGCGGGGCGGCGCCGCGGGGGGTGTCCGGCAGCCGGGTGAGCCGGGCACCGGCGACGACGACGGCGTAGCCGAGGGCGAGCGGCAGCAGGTACACGGTCGACCCGGCGGCGATCACCGCGACGGTGGCGAGGATCGCCAGGGTCGACCCGGCGACCTCGAGGCGGCTGTACCGGGCGACCCGGTCGAACCCGTAGAAGGCGGACTTGTCGACGCTGTACGCGCAGAACGCCGCGGCGAGCAGGCCGACGGCGGCGGCGTCGGCGAGCGACACGGGGAACAGCAGCCGGGCGGCGACGGCGGACAGCACGCCGAGCACGACCGCGCTCGCGTCGGAGATGCGGCGCAGCAGCAGGTGCACCGCCTCGGCGGCGGCGGGGTCGGACCGGCCGCGGTTGTGCGCGACGAACTTCGCCATCGCGCTGGCCAGCCCGGCGGGGATGAACAGGCCCGCGACGTACGTGATGCCGATGAGCGAGCCGATCACGCCGTAGGCCTGCGGGCCGGTGGCGTGGCCGACGAGCGAGCCGTGGACGAGGCGGCTGACGCCGAGCACGACGAGCGCGCCGAAGGACAGCGCGCCGGTGCGCAGGACCGCCCGCGCGGCCAGCGGACCGCGTGCCCCGGCGACCGGCGGTGCGACGGGCGTCGCGACCGCGCGCAGGCGACCGCGTCGGATCGCTCCGATGATCACAACATCCCCGCTCGACATGCTTGGCTCGCTGAGTAACCGACGAATCGTACAGCGTGAATCACTCCCCGCGCGGGCCCCGTCACCCGGCCCGGGGGTCCGCGACCGCCCGACATTTGGGGCAGATGACCACGCCTGCCATCAGGGATGACGCCGTGCCGTGCCGCCGGTGATCTTTGCCTCACCCTCGCGGTGACGCCCCAGCTGCCTCGACGGGGTGCGGTCCGGGCTCGGGGGTGAGGCCGAAGGCACCGAGGGTGAGATCCAGCATCGCCACCTGTACGGGCGGCGGATAGGCCTGCGGGTCGGCGGCGGCGAACGCGGCCGCGCCCTCCACCATGGCGATGAGCGCGTCGGCGACGGTCGCCGGGTCCTGCCGCGGCCCGGCCGCCGCGACGAGCCGGCCGACCCTGGCCCGCCAGGCCCGGTTGCCGGCGCGGTGCATGGCGATGAGGTCCTCGTCGGCGACCGCGGCGGCGAGGAACCCGACCCACACGGTGCTCTCCGCGGTGGTCTGCGGGTCGAGGGCGAGCCCCTGGTGCAGCACCGCGCGCAGCGCCGCCCGGGGCGAGCCGGCGGCGGCCTCGAGCGCCTCGACGCGGGCCCGGGTCGTGTCGTGCAGCAGCTGCCGGGCGTGGCGCAGCAGCGCCCGCCGGTTCGGGAAGCGGTGCATGACGAGGCCGGTGGTGCAGCCGGCGGCGGCCGCGACGGCCCGGATGGTGAGCCGTTCGAGCCCTTGCTGGGCGAGCACGTCCCAGACGGCCCTGGACAGCAGCTCACCCTGCTCCTGACGTGGCTGTTGGCGTGGCACGCGTCTCACCCTCCCGGTTCGTAACACCTGTTACGGTAACGCTTGTTCCGAGCTTGCGGCAGTGAGGGTGTGACGATGACGGACTGGACGATCGAGGCGCGCGCCTGGGACGACCCGGCGGGGGCCGCCCTGCGCGCCGCGCAGCGGGCCGAGCTGGACGCCCGGTACGGCAACGACAACCACGAGCCGGGCGCCGCCCCGAGCGCCGGCGACATCGACGTGTTCCTGGTCGCGGTCGGCGACGCCGACGGCACCGCGGTCGGCTGCGGTGGCCTGCGCCGCCTGGAGCCGTCCGCCGCGGAGATCAAGCGGATGTACGTGGTGCCGCCGGCCCGCGGCACCGGCGTCGCGACCGCGGTCCTGCGGGCCCTCGAAGAGGCCGCCCTGGCCCGCGGCTGGACGACGCTGCGCCTGGAGACCGGCACCGAGCAGCCGGACGCGCAGCGCTTCTACGAGCGCGAGGGGTACCACCGCATCCCGCTGTTCGGCGTGTACGCCGGCTCGACGCTGTCCGTCTGCTACGAGCGGACCCTGCGGCCGTAGCGGACCCGCGGACAGGGTGCCGGGCACGGGCTCCGCAGTGGCGCACCGGCTCGGTGCCGTCGTCAGCGTCAACAGCTCCATCGTCGTGCTCGCCGGGGACGCCGCGGTCGCGGCCGGGTGGCGGGGCGCCGGCGCCGAGGCCGAGCTCGAGGAGGGCTTCCGGGCGCTGTACGAGCCCGGCGCCGCCCGAGGGTCGCCTACGCGACGGGTGACAGCGACGACGCGCCCGCCGACGACCCGGCGTTCCTGCGGTACGTGGCCGGTCCGCTCGACGCCGCGGCCGTGGACGCCGGGGCGGTCGATTCCCCCGCCGGGGCCCTGGCGATCCTGCCGGCCCCGTCGTCCGGGGCGGCGGTCCCGGGCGCGGTCGCGCTCGGCGGCGGCGAGTTCTCCTCCGGCGCCGAGACCGGCCTCGTCGTGACCGGCACGGCGCCGCGCCACCGGCTGTGGATCGAGGCGCCGGTCGAGGCGGCGCGGGGCCGCGCCGGGCGCGCCCCGCTGATCCCCGAACGCTGACACACCCCGCCACCCGCCTGACACCCCCGACGCCCGCCTGACAGACGGCGCCGCCCCCGGGGGCGTGCTACTCCGGGGGCGGCAGCCGTACGGCGGGGCGGTCAGGCGGTGACGATGGTGCCGTCGGCCTGGCGGGTGCAGGTGACGGTGCGGGCCGCGGTGGTCGCGGCGCCGGTCAGGCACTTGCCGAGGACGGCGTGGCCGGCGGCGTTGGGGTGCCACGACTCCTGGCAGGTCTGGAAGTACGACACGCAGGTGTTCGCGATCCGCTGGATGTCGATCTTGTCCTTGCCGGCGAGGCTGGTCACGAACACGCCGGACGGGCCGTCCTGCAGGCGGATCGGGGTGGCGAGGGCGCCCGCCGGGCTGCCGGCGCGCTCGCACAGCCGGGCGCCGTCGAACGCGTGCTGGACGTTCAGGTAGACCAGGTCGTCGCCGGGGAACTCGGCGGCGAGGGTGTCGCGGGTGGAGCGCACGATCGTGCCGAGGCTCTGCGAGAAGCCGTGACCGGGGGCGAGGCTGGCCCGGTGGATCGGGCAGCCGGCGGCGTACCGCTCGGCGCCGAGGTCGCGGAACTTGTCCCGGTCGTCCTGCCGGCCGTCCTCCTCCCAGTAGCTCTGCTCGAGGTCGAACGGCAGCGGGTTGGTGTAGTCCTGGAACACGACCCGGTGCTGGCCGTCGGCGTCGATCTGGTCGAGGGTCGCCAGCAGCTGCCGCACCGCCGCGATCGTCTCGGCGGTCGCGGCCGACACCTGGGCCGCGGTGGCGAGGTCGGCGGCGGTGCACGGCTCCTGCTCGACCGGGCCGTTGAGGTACGCCCAGAACTCCCACCAGCCGGTCCACGCGTCGGCGATGAAGCGGTTCGCGCACTTCTCCGCGACGTCGCCGAAGGTGAACGAGCTGTTGTTGGAGCCGAGGCCGACCAGGACCAGGTCGATGTCGTGGGTCTGCGCGACGGCGCGGAGCTGGTCGAGCTGCGCGGCGACGGTGCGGCCCTTGTCGCGGGCGCCGGACGGGTTCGCGATGTCGTGCGGGCGGCCGCCGGAGCACGCCAGGTTGAAGCGGGCCTGGATGCCGGGCAGCGTCGCCTGGTTCAGCGACGCGTTGGCCGAGCGGTGGCAGAAGAAGGCGTTGCTGTTGGGGGCGGACCAGCCGGGGAACGACTGGGCGACGCCGCTGGCGTCGACGACCGGCTGGTAGCTGCCGGCGCCTTCGCCGCTGATGAAGCTGTCGCCGATGGCGACGGCGGCGGTCGGCAGGGCGGCCGCGGCGGGCAGCGCGGGCGCGACCGCCGCACTGGTGGCGGCCAGCACGCCGGCCACCGCCAGGGCGGTACGACGGAACACGGACACGGCGGTTTCCTCGATCCCATCGAATGTGAGAAATCCTCTGGGTCGGGATCAGATCACGGCATCTGTACGCCCGTCAATGTTTCGGGGTGATTTCCCTATAAATCCGGTCGAGTTAGTGATGAACTCGGGTTCGAGGGCGGCGGCGAGGGCGATGAGGAGGTCCTCCCGGCCGTACCCGGCGACCAGCTGCACCCCGATCGGCAGGCCGTCGTCGGTGCGGCCCAGCGGCAGGCTGACCGCGGGCTGCCCGCTGATGTTGAACACGGCGGTGAACGGGCCGTAGTCGAAGAGCTTGCGCAGCCAGCCGTCGACGGTGTGCGCGTCGTTGTCGTAGTCGAGCGTGCCGTGCGGCGCGGGCGGCCGCGCGAGCGTCGGTGTGACGAGCACGTCCACGGTCCGCAGGAACCGCCCCACCGCGCGGCTCACCCGGTTGTGCGCGGCGAACGCGCGTACCAGGTCCATCGCCGACGCGGCCCGCACCTCCTCCAGGACGCGCCGGGTCACCGCCTCCAGCTTCGCCGGGTCCGGTGGCCTCGGCGCCATCAGCAGCGGGGCGGCGTTGGCGACGAGCTGACCGCGGACTCCGGCGAGGACGTCCTCCCAGTCGACGGCCGGGCTCCCCGGCTCGACCAGGTGCCCGAGCCGCTCCAGCAGCAGCCCGGCGCGCCGCGTCGCCGCCGCCACCTGCGGGTCGACCGGGGCACCCGACCACGCCCGCGTGCTCAGCGCCACCCGCAGCCGACCCGGGTCGGCCGTCAGCTCGGCACGGTACGGCCGGCGCGGCGGCGGCGCCGTGTACTTGTCGCCGGCCGCCGGCCCGTGCACCGCGTCGAGCAGGTGCGCCGCGTCGCGGACGGTGCGGGTCAGCGCGAACTCGTAGGCCAGGCCGAACGCGCCCTCGCCCGTGTCGGGGCCGCACGGCACCCGCCCCCGGCTCGGCTTCAACCCCACCAGGCCGCAGCACGACGCCGGCACGCGGATCGAGCCGGCGCCGTCGTTGGCGTGCGCCACCGGCACCGCACCGGCCGCGACGAGCGCCGCCGCGCCACCGCTGGACCCGCCGGCACCCCGTGCCGGGTCGAACGGGTTGCGGACCGGGCCGGTGCGCACCGGCTCCGTGGCGAAGCTCAGCCCGAGCTCGCACATGCTGGTGCTGCCGAACGTGGCGAGCCCCGCCGCGCGGAACCGGGCCATCAGGTCGCTGTCGTGCGCGGCGCGCACGTCGGGCACCGCCTGGCTGCCCACGGAGAACGGCACGCCCCGCGCCATCGGCACGTCCTTGATCAGGAACGGCACCCCGGCGAGGGGGCCGCCGGGGTCGTACGCGAGCGGCTCGGCGAACACGGGATACGCCAGCCCGTGCACGACCTCGTCGGCCCGGGCGATCGCCTCCCGCGCGACGGCCGCCACCTCGGCCGCGGTGACCTCCCCGGCACGGATGAGCGCGGCGAGCCCGACGGCGTCGTGACCGGTGTAATCGTCGAGTTGCATGCACCGAGCGTGGCGGTTTTCCCGGGTACGGTCGTCAGCGCCAGCACGTATCCGTGGTACGCACATGCGATGGAACCCTCGGCGACGGCGGACGCGGCGGACGCGGCGGCTTTGCGGGCGGCGGTCGGCACCGGGGCGGTCGCGGTCGTCACCGCGGCGCCGCGCGTGGTGCACGCCGCGCTGGACGGGGTGGCCGGGGTCGGGTGGACGCACTGCCCGCCGGACACCGACGCGCCGCCGCTGTGGCCGCTCACCCGGCTGCTGCCGGCGGCCGGCGTCCCGGGCAGCGGCTTCGCCGGGGCGGTGGCGTTGGCGGAGGCGTTGGCGGCGGCGCACCGGACCGTGGTCGTCGAGGACGTCCAGCACGCGTCCGCGGAGACCCTCGCCGTGCTGCGGCACCTCGGCCGGACGGCGGCGTCCGCGGGGGTGCTGCTGGTCGTGACGTACGACGGCGCGGGCGGGCGGCACCCCGCGCCGCTGGCCGAGACCCTGCGCGTGCTGGCCGGGGTCCGGGGTGCGGTGCCGCTCGGGCCGGTCGCGCGGATCGGGGCGCTGCTCGCCTCCGCCGGCGCGGAGGTCCTGGCCGGGCGGCCCCGGGCGGCGGCGGCGCTGTGCGTCGAGGCGGCGGACCTGGCCACGGCGTGTGACCGGGCCGACCTGCTCGCCGAGGCGGCGCTGGTCCTGCCCGGCGCGGGCGATCCGGATGTCGTGGCGCGGCTGGTGCTGCTGTGCGATCGCGCATTGACCCGGTTCCCGCCCGGCGCTCCCGCCGCCGGCGGGGCGGCGGTGCTGCGGGCGCGGTTGCTGGCGCGGCGGGCCGGGTTGCGGGCCGAGGGTGACCAGGGTGACCCTGCCGACGGTGTGGCGGCCCTGGCCGCCGCCGAGGCCGGCGGCGACCCGGGTGCGCTGCTGGACGCGGCCCGCGCCCGCATGTGGCACCTCGACCGGGCCGGCGACACCGACGAGCGTCTCCGCCTCGCCGACCTCACCGTGGCCACGGCGCTGCGGTGCGGGCAGCTCCGGCCGGCGGTCCGGGGCGAGCTGTGGCGCATCGACGTGCGGTACCAGCAGCAGGATCTGCGCGGCGTCGACGACGGCATCACCCGGCTGCACGACCTCGCCGACGCCGCGCGGGCGCCCGTCGCCGCGTGGCACGCCCGGCGCGCCGACGCCGCCCGGGCCGCGCTGGCCGGCCGCTTCACCGCCGCGCGGGCCGCCTCCGCCGAGGCGCACCGCATCGCCGGCACGCTCGGCGACGACCTCGCCATGGTGGTCACCGACGTCTTCGCCGGGCTGCTCGCCCTGGTCCGCGGCGACCCCCGCGAGCTGCGCGACGGGTGGGAGGAGCGGCTGGGCGCGTACCCCGGGCTGCCGATCGCGGTGGCCGCCGCCGCCCTGGCATGGCACCAGGCCGGTCACCGGGATGAGGCGCTCGCGCGGTACGAACGCCTGCGCCACCTGCTGCGCGAACCGCCGCGCGGCGTGCGGTGGCTCGGCGTGCTGCAGCACCTGACCGAGCTGGCGCTGCTGCTCCAGGACGCGGAGGCCGCCGCCTGGGCGCTGCCGCTGTGGCGGCCGTGGGCCGGCTCCGGCGGCTTCCCCGGCAATGCCGACAGCTTCTGCGGCGGCGCCGCCGACCGCACCATCGGCCGGCTGGCGGCGCTGCTCGGCAGGCACGAGGAGGCCGTGGCCGCCCTGGAGCGGGCGGTGCGGGGCAACACCCGCCTCGACGCCCGGCCGTGGCTCGTGCACACCTGGCTCGACCTCGCCACCCTGCGGTCCGCAGGCGGCGCCGGTACCGGTGGTCTGGCGGGCCGGGCGGCCGCGGAGGCCCGGCGGCTCGACATGCCCGGCGCCGTGCGGGCCGCCGCCGCGCTGCTCGACGACCCGCTCACCGCCCGGGAACGCGAGATCGCCGCCCTGGTCGCGGCGGCCCTCAGCAACCGCGACATCGCCGCCCGGCTGGTGGTCAGCGAACGCACCGTCGAAACCCACGTGCGGCACATCCTGGCCAAACTCGGCCTGCCGAACCGCACGGCCCTCACCGCGTTCCTGCTCAGCGGGTCACGGTGAACATGTAGCAGCCGTACGCGACGTTGCGGGAGTCGACGCGCACGACCGCCGGCTCCCGCAGTACCGACGCCAAGGCCCCCTCGGGATCGGAGCCGTCGTGCACCCGCGTCGCCGGGTGGATCCAGCCCCGCGCGTCGTAGGCCCGCAGCACCTGCGGCCGCCCCCGCCACTGCTCCGGGTAGCCGGTCCCCGCCGGCCCGGCGCACCGCTCGGCGTGCGCGAAGACGGCGCCGATCTCACGGTACGGGCTCGGCGGCAGCACCGGTTCGTACCCGAACAGGATCAGCGCCTCCCCCTCGACCGCGTCGCGCAGGCAGCACCGCAACGGCTCCCCACCGGCGGCGGCGGACCGCTCGACAGGGTTGCCGGATACGTCGGTTCCCTTGCCCCGCACCGCTTCCAGGATGCCGGGGTCGATCGCACTCACGGTGAACATGCCCCTGATCCTCACCCACCCCGGCCGCCGACGCTGGCGGAAATCGGCCGTCACACTCCCCCGCTGCTCGCCGTGCGGACCGGCACCGCCGGACTTACCGTTGAGCAGGTGGAACGTGTACCCCTGGACGAGAACGCCGCCGCGCGGCAACGCCTGACCACCCTCATCGACTCCCTCGCCGACGACGATTTCGACCGCCCGGTCACCCCCAGCTGGACCGTCGCGACGGTCCTTGCCCAGCTCGCGTTCTGGGACCGCTGGGCGCAGACCCTGGTGCACCGCTGGCGGTCGGGCGAGCTGCCCCCGCCCACCGTGCCCCCGTGGTACGACGACGCCCTCAACCACACGCTGCTGCCGACGTGGCAGGCCCTCCCGGGCCGGCAGGCGGCGCTGATCGCCCAGGCCGCCGCCGAGGCCGCGGACCGCGAGATCGAGAAGGCGGAAACCCCGGTGCTCGCCGGCATCCTCGCCGCCGACCAGTCCAACCTGCTGGACCGCGCGACCCCGCGCAACGACGCGCTGGACCGCATCGAACACGCCCTGCGCTGACCCGCACCGGCCAGTCCCGGGGGCCGGCGCCGGCCGGCCCCCGATCGACCGCCACGGACCAGCGCCCGGCGGACCGGGCTCACTGGTACGGCGAGGATGCGAGCAGCCGGGCCAGGTGGGCGGCGTTCGCGGCCAGCGTCAGCGTCGCGGCGGCCGTCGTGTCGGGCTTCGGGCCGGCGTCCTTGTAGTCGACCTTGCCCATGGCCTCGCCGACCCAGTACGTGGACGCGGCGGCGGGGATGGTGAAGCCGACGTCGTTGAGGGCCTGCAGGACCTCGGCGGTGACGTGGTGGGCGCCGTCCTCGTTGCCGACCACGGCGACCGTGGCGACCTTGCCGCGCATGGTGCCGGTGGTGAGCTCGGCGTCGAGGCGCTCGAGGACCATCTTGCAGACCGACGACGGCTGGCCCATCCAGATCGGGGTGGCCATGACGAGGATGTGGGCGTCGAGCAGCCGGGCGCGGATGGCGGGCCAGGCGTCGCCGGGGCCCTCGTCGGCGGAGACGCCGAAGTGCACGTCGTGGTCGGCGACGCGGATGACGGTGCCGTCGACGTCGTGGTCGGCGAGGACGGTGAGGACCTCCCGGCCCAGCAGCTCGGAGCTGGACGGGGACGGGGACCTCCGCAGGGAGCAGCTCAGCACGAGCGCGCGCAGCGTCATGGAAGACCTCCTGGAAACGCGGGAACGCCGCCTCCCGCGCGAGGAGGCGGCGTTCCGGGAACGAGGGAAGATTTACAGGCCGGGGCGCTGGATGTCGCCGCGCCACTGGCCGGACTCGGTGCCGCGCTCCTCGATGTACTCCTTGAAGCGCTTCGTGTCCGCCTTCACCTGCATGTCGTCGACGCCGACGGCGGCGCCGGCCTTCTCCACGACGCCCGAGGGCTGCCAGTCGAGCTGGACGGTGACCCGGGTGTCCTGGTCGCCGAGGCGGTGGAAGGTGACGACGCCGGCGTGCTTGGTGTCGCCGCCGACGCTCTTCCAGGCGATCCGCTCGTCCGGGTGCTGCTCGGTGATCTCGGCGTCGAACTCGCGCCGGACACCGCCGACCTTCGTCACCCAGTGCGTGCGCCGGTCGTCGACCTGACGGATCGATTCGACGCCGCTCATGAACTGCGGGAACGACTCGAACTGGGTCCACTGGTTGTATGCGGTGCGCACGGGCACGTGGACGTCGATGGTTTCGGTCACGCCACTCATTCGTTCCTCCGAACTCTTGACTTGCGCGTTCCACCGTCTCGTGCCCGCCAGGGAGGGCGGCAAACCCATTCAGGCCTGTTGTTGCGTAGGTCGCACCAGGAGCTCGTTGACCGCGACGTGCCGCGGGCGGGTGACGATGTACGTGATCGTGTCGGCGATGTCGTCGGCCTGGAGGCGTTCCATGTCGGCGAAGCGCTGCCGGATCGTGTCGAGGATCTCGGGGCGGTTGTGGCCGGCGAGCTCGGTCTCCACGGCGCCCGGCTCGACCAGCGACACGCGCACGTACCGGCCGGTGACCTCCTGCCGGAGCGCCTCGCTGAAGGCACCGACGGCGTGCTTGGTCGCGTTGTAGACGCCGCTGCCGTTGCGGGCGACCCGGCCGGCGACGGAGCTGACGTTGACCATGTCGGCGACCTTGCGCGGGCCGTCGGCCGCGGCGGCGAGCAGGTGCGGCAGCGCGGCGTGGGCGCAGTACATGAGCCCCATGACGTTGACGGAGATCATGCGCTGCCACTCCTCGACCGGCGCGTCGACGACGGGTCCGAGCAGCATGACGCCGGCGTTGTTGACGAGGGTGTCGAGGCGCCCGAGCTCGGCCACGGTCCGCTGGACCGCGGCCGCCGCCTCGGCCCGGTCGGTGACGTCGGCCTCGACGGCGAGGGCGACCCCGCCGCCGGCACGGATGCGGTCGGCGAGCGCGTCCAGCCGGTCGGCGCGGCGGGCGGCGAGCGCGACGGCGGCGCCGCGGGCGGCCAGCGACAGGGCGGCGGCCTCACCGATGCCGCTGGACGCGCCGGTGACGAGTGCGACAGTTCCTGACAAAGATCCCATACGACCGAAACTACGGCACGGTCTCAGGTCCAGAGGGACCTCGGTGCGGCGACGTCAAGACTCCAGGTCGCGCCGGATCTCCTCGAGGACCTTCTGGGTGTCCGTCGGCGGCCGGGCCTCGACGCACAGCCGTTCCATGGCCTCGGCGTACAGGTCGACGTCGTCGCGCTTGTCGAGGTACAGCGCGCTGGTGAGCTGCTCGATGTACACGACGTCGGGCAGGTCCTGGTCGGGGAAGCGCAGGATGGTGAACGCACCGCCGGCCGCGGCGTGGCCGCCCGCGTTGAACGGGATGACCTGCAGCCGCACGTTGGGCAGCGTGTTGGCCTCCAGGAGGGCGTCGACCTGGCCGCGCATGATGTCGATGCCGCCGATCGGCCGGCGCAGCGCCGCCTCGTCGACGACGACCCACAGCTTCGGCGCGTCGGCGCGGGTCAGCACCTGCTGGCGGGCCATGCGCAGCTCGACCCGGCGGTCGATCTCGTCGGCCTTGGCGCGGCCGTGGCCGAGCAGGACGACGGCGCGCGCGTACTCCTTGGTCTGCAGCAGGCCGGGCACGAACTGCACCTCGTAGGTGCGGATGAGCGCCGCGGCGGCCTCCAGGCCCAGGTAGGACTGGAACCAGTTGGGCAGCACGTCGCCGAAGCGGTGCCACCAGCCCGGGTTGTTCGCGTCGCGGGCCAGGGCGAGCAGCCGCGAGCGTTCCTCTTCGTCGTCCAGGCCGTACAGGGTGAGCAGGTCGGCGACGTCACGCTCCTTGAAGCCGACGCGGCCGAGCTCCATGCGGCTGATCTTCGATTCGGACGAGCGGATCTCCCAACCCGCGTCCTCACGGGTCACGCCCTGCGCCTCGCGGAGCCGGCGCAGGTGGGCGCCCAGCAGCATCCGGAGGACCGTGGGGCCTCCGGACGCGCCGCCTTCAGGGGTTCCGGTCGTCACCTACTGCCTCCGAGTTCCTGGACATGCCTCCGTCGTGCCAGCGCGAGCCGGAGTAAGCATGCCATGAGCCGACAGTAAGCGGGAGTGGGCTCGCGTCGATCCGGCGGTATCGCTGCAAGCGAGCCCACGCCCTCAGTGGTCGGGCTGCAGCAGGTTGTCGAAGTCGCCGTCCCGGGCCCCGGCGATGAAGGCCGCGATCTCGTCGTAGGTGTAGATGAGCGCGGGACCCTCCGGGTCGCGCGAGTTGCGCATCGCGAACCCGGCCCCGCCCGGCAGGGGGGCCAGCTCGACACAGTTGCCGCTCGGGTTGCTGCGGCTGCTCTTCTGCCAGGGCACGCCCGGCAGGTCGCCGGCCGGCATCCCGTTGTACGTCTGCTCCATGGGCATCTCTCTGCAACATGTAGTTGAAAGTTTGCCGAGAATCGGCGTCTGCACGTGCATCGGCTCTTGCGTATGCAGCCGATAACGCGCATGCTAGCGCATGTGCGAATGTGCGGGGACGCTCACAATTTGTGACCGAAACCGGACGTTCGCTCCCAAATGATCGGGTGGCTTCCCCAGCTGCGATCTTGGAGGACGCGCACATGGACCCTCTCGCCTTCCTGGCCGGCGCGGCCGCGGCGGCTGGAGCGTGCGCGGCGTGGATCCAGCAGCGGCGGGTGGCCCAGCTGCAGCGGCAGCTCACCGCGGAGCGCCACGCCGCCAGCCACGACGCGTTGACCGGCCTTCCCAACCGGCGCGCCTTCTACCAGCGCGGCGCCGAGCTCGTCGCCGACCCGCACGCGTACCCCCTGGTCGCCGTCGTGCTCGACGTCGACGGGTTCAAACAGATCAACGACGTCTACGGCCACTCCGCCGGCGACGAGGTCCTGGTGACCATCGCGCGCCGCTTCTCCGCGTGCGCGGGGCGTGGCGTGGTGGCCAGGCTCGGCGGCGACGAGTTCGCCGGCCTCATCGCCGGGCGTGACGGGGAGCCCGACGAGCAGGCCGCCGGCCTCGCCGACCAGCTGGCCGCGCCGATGCGGCTCTGCGGTCAGGTGGTGTCGGTCAGCACGTCGGTCGGGCTCGTCCCGGTCGAGCCCGGGGCGCACCTCGCCGATGCGGTGCACCGGGCCGACGCCGCCATGTACCGCGCCAAGCACCACACCCAGCGCCGCCGCCACCACCTGGTGACGCATCAGCACGTCCTGCACGCATCGCTGCGCCTCAGCAAGCCCACCCACCCCACATCGGCGACCTGACAAGGATCCCCCGCGATGGACCTCAAAGAGCTCGTCCGCCAGCGCCGCCGCCATCAGCCACGGCCGAAGAGCTGGCTGGCCGCGAAACTCCACCGTGCCGAGCAGTGCCGCGACTGCCACCAACCGTGGCCGTGCGACCAGTACGTCTCGGCCCGCAACTCGGTGCTCGTGTACGCGCTGCGACGCCTCGAGCTCGCCCGGCCCGGGAGCCTGGGGTGACAATCGCGCACATCCCGGCCCGGCCGACGTGGCTGTGCACGGGATGTCGCGAGCCGTGGCCGTGCGCGGCGAAGCAGCAGCAGCTCCTCGCGGACCACGGCGACAGCCCCGCCGCGCTGCGCACCATGATGGCGCTGCGGGTCGCCGACGCCGCCGAGGACCTGCGCCAGCTCGGCGCCGACCAGCTCTGGGCCCGGTTCCTGGGCTGGCTGCCGGCCCCCGGGCAGGGTCCCATGATCCGCTGGGTGGCCAACCCGCCGCTCGGCGGGCACCGCCGGCCGGCGCCGGTCAGGGAGCAGATCGACCCTCGGGGTCCGGCGTTGCGAGTGTCGCCACCACCGGAAAATGGTCTGACGCGGACGCAGTCGCGGCGCCGTCCAGGACGCGGCACGCCGTGAAGTCGCCGGCCACGGCCGGTGACGCGAGGACGTAGTCCAGCCGCGAGCGGGTGAACTCCGCACCGCCGAGCGCGGTCGGCACCGTCCAGCCCGGCCCCGTGCCGACCCGGTGGAACACGTCGACCAGGCCGCGGCCGGCCAGCAGCGCCATCGCCCGCGTGTCCGGGCCGCCCCGGCCGAACCAGCGCCGGTGCCGCCGCCGCACCTCGCCGTAGGGTGTCCACGGGTCGAGGGAGTTGAAGTCCCCCATCAGCACCACCCGTTCGCGGCGCGCCGCGAACGCCGCCAACCGCCGGGCCTCGTACAGGCGGACCAGCCCCCAGTACGGGAACAGGTGCACGCTGACCAGGGTCAGCGGTCCCGCCTCGGTCGCCACCTCCACCCACGCCGCGCCGTGATGGAACGGCCCCGGCACCGTGCCCCGCCGCAGGACGCGCAGGTGCGGCGCGACCAGCAGGCCGACCGGCTGCCCGGTGTGCGGCGGCGCCACGTGCAGCCGCATCCCCGTGCGCCGCGCGAGGGGTGGGTCGCCGCGCAGCTCCTGCACCGCCGCGACGTCGGGCCCCGCGGCATCGACGACCGCGCACACGGCGTCCAGCCGGCCGTGGTTCGCGCCCGTCAGGATGTTGTACGTCAGCAGCGTCAACGACATACATTGCCCAGATGGACGTCCACACCGCTCTCCTCGGCTCCCGCGACGAGACCGTCAGCACCCTCGTCGACCTCATCCGCGTACCCAGTGTGGGTGGCACCCAAGCGGAGGCCGACATCGTGCGGCACGTCGCCGGGCTGCTGCGCGCCGAGGGTGTCGAGACGGACCTGTGGCCGATCCCCGTCGCCGAGCTCGCCGCCCGCCCGGACTTCCCGGGCATGGAGGTCGACCGCACCGAGGCGTGGGGCCTCGTGGCGCGGCTGCCCGGCACCGGCGGTGGCCGCACCCTCATGTTGAACGGCCATCTGGACGTGGTGCCGCCCGGCGACCTGTCGACCTGGTCCGACGACCCGTACTCGGGCAAGGTGGCGGACGGTCACGTGTACGGACGCGGCGCCTGCGACATGAAGGGCGGCTTCGCCGCGGCCCTGGCCGCCCTACTCGCGCTGCACCGCAGCGGCACCCGCCTGCCCGGTGACGTGCTGCTCGCCGCCGTCGTCGGTGAGGAGGACGGCGGCCTCGGCACCTACGCGACCCTGGAGCGCGGCTGGCGCGCCGACGCCTGCGTGATCACCGAACCGACGAACCTGGACGTGCTGGCCGCCAACGGCGGCGCGCTCACGTTCCGGCTGCGCGTGCCGGGGCTGGCCGCGCACGCCTGCGCCCGCACCAGCGGCGTCAGCGCGGTGGAGAAGTTCCAGCTCATCTTCCCGGTGCTGCGGGCCCTGGAGGCGTCCCGCAACCGCACCGTGGATCCCATGATGGGGCGCTGGGACATCGCGTACCCCCTGGAGATCGGCACCGTGCGGGCCGGCGACTGGGCCTCGACGGTGCCCGACCTGCTGGTCGCCGAGGGGCGGTTCGGGGTGGCCCTCGACGAGCCGGTCGAGCAGGCCCGCGCCGCGTTCGAGCAGACGGTCGCGGAGGCGTGCGCCGCCGACCCGTGGCTCAAGGAGCACCCGGTGACGGTCGAGTGGTGGGGCGGGCAGTTCGCCTCCGGCCGCTGCCCCGACGGCACCGACCTGGTCCGCCGGGTCTTGGACGCACACACGGACGCGCACACCGGCACCCACGGCGGGCCGGCGCCGGCGGTCGTCGGCGCACCGTACGGCTCCGACCTGCGGCTGCTCACCAACATCGGCGGCATCCCGACCGTCCAGTACGGCCCGGGCGTCGGCTACGGCCACTGCCCCGACGAGCGGGTGTCGATCGAGCAGGTCCACGCGTGCGCGGCGACGCTGGTGCACCTCGCGCTGAACTTCTGACTCGTAGCGGCGCGACTACGCTGCGTATTGTTTGCGCTCCCGGGTGCTGGAGGCATTGACCAAGAGTTGTAAAGACTGTTAACTAATCAGCCAACGGACGCTGCGACGCGGAAGAGGCTGGTCGATGCGGATCTCGCGCACGTTGCCGCTGGCCGTCCCGCTGGCGGTGACCGCCGGCGCGGCGATCCTGCTGCTCGCGCCCCTCACCGCGAACGCGGCGGCGGCGTCGCTGACCGCCGCGTTCGCGCAGACCTCCGGGTGGGGCAGCGGGTACGGCGCCGAGTACACGATCACCAACCGCGGCGACGCGGCGGCCAGCGGCTGGGTCGTGGAGTTCGACCTGCCGGCCGGCTCGACCGTGAGCAGCTCGTGGGAGTCGACGCGGACCAGCACCGGCCAGCACCACCGCTTCGCCAACGCCTCGTGGAACGGCACGGTCGCGGCCGGCGCCTCGGTCCGCTTCGGCTTCAACGTCAGCGGCACGGGCACGCCGGTCAACTGCACCGTGAACGGCGCGCCGTGCGCGGGCGGCCCGGCACCGTCGTCGCCCGCGCCCTCGCCCCCCGCGCCCTCGTCGCCGGCGCCCTCCTCCCCCGCACCCTCGTCGCCGGCGCCCTCGACGTCGGCGCCGCCGCCGAGCGGATCCGTCGTGGACGTGTCGACGGCCGCGCAGCTGCAGGCCGCCATGGCGGGCGCGCGGCCCGGCCAGACCATCCGGCTGGCACCGGGCGTCTACGACGGCTCGTTCATCGGCACGACCCCGGGCACGGCGGCCGCGCCGATCACGGTGACCGGCCCGCGGACCGCGATCCTGACCAACCCCACCAGTGCGGGCAGCGGCCCGTCATGCCCGGTGCCGACGCCCGGCTGGGACCCCGGCTACGGGATCTGGCTCGCCGGCGCGCCCTACTGGAACCTCACCGGGTTCACCGTCGCCGACGCCAAGAAGGGCGTCGTCCTCGACGACTCGCCGCACGTGACGATCGACGGCCTGTACGTGCACCACATCGGCGACGAAGGTGTCCACTTCAGACGGTCCTCTTCGGACGGCGTGCTGCGCGGCTCGACGATCGAGTACACCGGCACCGTGCAGCCCGCGTACGGCGAGGGCGTCTACCTCGGCTCCGCCAACTCGAACTGGGCCTGCCACGGCAACAGCGGCGGCGTCGACCGCTCCGACCGGGTGCAGGTGCTGGACAACCGCATCGGCCCGTACGTGGCCGCGGAGCACATCGACGTCAAGGAGGGCACCGTCGACGGGGTCATCCGCGGCAACACGTTCGACGGGCGCGGCATCGCCGGGCAGAACTCCGCCGACTCGTGGGTCGACGTGAAGGGCACCGGGTACCTCATCCAGGGCAACACCGGCACGTTCGCCGCACCCGGGACGTTCGCCAACGGGTACGAGACCCACAACCCGGTCGCCGGCTCCGGCTGCGGCAACGTGTGGCGCGACAACGTCTCCGACCTCGGCGGCGTCGGCCGGTACGCGGTCAACGTGACCTCGACGTCCAAGTGCGCCGGCAACCTCAACGTCGTCTATACGTCCAACACCGTCCGCAACGCCACCGGGGGCCTGACGAATGTCACTCCGACAGCTGGCTGACCGATCGGTCGATGGTATATACCGATGAGTTGAATATAGTGATGGACATGACTGGCGTACCGTTACGTGAACCGACGTTCCTCGTGCTGACCGCGCTCGCGGCCGAGCCCCAGCACGGCTACAGCGTGCTGGAGGACGTGCGGCGCATCTCCGACGACCGCGTCCGCCTGCAGGCCGGCACGCTGTACGGCATCCTCGACCGGCTCAGGGTCGACGGGCTCATCGAGGTCGACCGGGAGGAGGTCGTCGCGTCCCGGCTGCGCCGCTACTACCGGCTCACCGTCCCGGGCCGCGACCTGCTCAGCGCCGAGACCGACCGGCTGCACCGCAACGCCGCGGCGGCCGACCGCCGGCTGCGCCTCGCCCACACCCGGTGATCCCGGACGGTTCCGGTGGCCAGGACCACCGCGACCGTCCGGCATCGCGTGCGGCCCGGCTCAGGTCGTGGTGATGCGCACCAGCGACTCACGGAGCCGGGCCAGCTCGTCGCTGCCCAGCAGGGCGGCGAAGTCGCCGTCCACCTCCGACATCGCGGCCGGGGCGTCGGCCAGGAAGTCCGTGCCGCGGGCGGTCAACGCCACCACCACGGCCCGCTGGTCGTTAGGGTCCTGACGGCTCGACACGTACCCGAGGACCTCGAGCTCCTTCACCAGGCGGCCGGCCATCTGGCGGGTCATGCCGGCCCTGGCGGCCAGGTCCGTGATCCGGGTGCCGGCCGGGTCCAGGTTCGTGATCACCGGCAGGTGGCCGAGACGGATCTCGCTGTGCCCGCGGGACTGCAGCTTCGCCAGGGACGCCGCCTGGGCCCGCCGGTGCGCCTGCAGCAGCAGCCGGCCGAGCGGCAGCGCGCGCAGCTCGCCGGGCGTGAGATCAGACATACGAAACCCCGTTTACAAAGTACGAAACCTGGTTTAGCTTTTGAGGCACCGCTACCAACCCATCACGGAGGACAGCAATGAGTATCGTCCGCGCGGCCGACGCGCCGCGATTCGAGCTCGACGGCTCCACGTTCACGGTGTTCGCGGGGCCCAGCAACGGCTCCCGGCAGGTCTGCGCGTGGCGGCTCACCGTCGCCGCGGGCCACGAGTCGATGCCGCACAGCATCGACCGCGACGAGGTGTTCATGGTGCTGTCGGGGCAGCTACGGGTCACCCCCGGCGGTGACGTGCTCACCGCCGGCGACGCGGTCGTCGTGCCGGCCGGCGAGCCGATCGCCGCGCACAACCCCGGCAGCGAACCCGCCGAGGTGTACGTGACCGTGCCCGCCGGTTTCACCGCCTACCGCGCCGACGGCAGCGTGTTCGGCACCCCGCCCTGGGCGGCGTAACGCGCGGGGGTGACCCCGACGTGCCGGACGAAGTGCCGGTGCAGGTGTGACTGGTCGTGGAAGCCGGCCTCGGCCGCCACGTCCGCCGGGCGCCGGCCGTCCAGCAGCAGCCGCCGGGCCCGCTCGACCCGGCGGCCCACCAGGTACCGGTGCGGCGGCAACCCGAACGTCGAGGTGAACGACCGCACCAGGTGACCCGGGTGGCAGCCCAGCAGCGCGCCCGCCTCGGTGAGCGTGATCCCCTCCCGGGTCCGCGCGTCGAGCAGGTCCCGCAGCCCGTCCGCGACCCCGGCCGCGGGCGGGCCCCCGGCGGGCGGCACCGCTCGGAAGTGGCCCCGCAACCGGTCCCGGATCAGCGCGAGGCGGCTCTCCGCCTCCAGCTCGTCGCCGGGGGCGTCCAGGGCCAGGTGCAGCTGGTGGATGCGGTGGCGCAGCAGCGGGTCGTCGACGCCGGGCCGGTCCACGGCGGCGCCGGCCAGGCCCTCGTCCAGGACCGTGGTGTCCAGGTAGAGCACCCGCTTGCGGAAGCCGTCGCCGGTCGCGGCCCGCCCGTCGTGCGCGACGTTCGGCGGCAGCAGCGTCACCGACGCGCCGGCGGCGCCGCGGTGGTGGCGGTCCAGGTCGAACCGGATCGCGCCCTCGTCGACGATGAGCAGCGTCCAGGCGTCGTGGACGTGCGGCGGATAGGCGTGGTCGACGAAGTGCGCGTGGAACACCTCGGCGATGCCGGGCACCCTGGGCCGCCATGCGGTGACGAGCTCCATGTGCACAACGTACAAGACCGCCCAGGTCAGGGCGGGCACGCTGGCCTCATGACGTTCCCCACGAAGATCGCCGTGCTGCTCCGCGACGACCTGGCGACCTGGCAGCGCCTCAACGTGACCGCGTTCGTCGTCAGCGGCATCGCCGGCACCGCGCCGGACCTGCTCGGCGAGGACTACCTCGACGCCGACGGCAACCGGTACCTGCCGATGTTCGGCCAGCCCGTGATGGTCTTCGAGGGCGACGCCGACACCCTCGCCGCGGCGCACCGCCGGGCGGTGGAACGGTCGGTCGCGTGTGCAACGTTCACGGAGGAGCTGTTCAAGACCGGCAACGACGAGGACAACCGGGCCGCCGTGCGCGCCGTGCACCAGGCAGATCTCCGGCTGGTCGGGATGGCCGTGCACGGCCCGCGGAACGCCGTCGACAGGATCCTCAAAGGGACCCGCCTGCATGGCTAGGCTGCCACGCCATGGAGCTCCCCGCAGCTGAGCAGATCACCGTCGCGTTCGAGGGGCCGGGCGCCGGCAGCGGGCCGCTGTCGTGGGGCCAGATCGAGAGCTGGAACGCGGTGACCACGCTCGGGCACTGGATGCCGATCGGCGGCGCGCTGCCGCTGAAGCCCGGCACCACCGTGCCCGAGGTGGCCGACGAGCTGCGCCACCACCTGAGCCGCCACCCGTCGCTGCGCACGCTGCTGCGGATCCCCGCGGGCGGCGGCACCCCGACCCAGGTCGTGCACGCGTCGGGTCACGCGGTCCTCGAGGTGTACGACGCCGGCACCGCCGACCCGTCCGACGTCGCCGAGGCGGTGGCGGGACGGTACCGCGACGCCGGGCTCGACTTCGGCACGCAGTACCCGATCCGGATGGCGGCGGTGGCACGCGACGGCGTCGCCAGCCACGTCGTCGCGCTCATCTCCCACTTCGCCGCCGACGGCGCCGGGGCGCAGGTGATGCTGCGCGACGTCGCCGAGCGGCCGGCCGCGCCCGTCGCCGGCCGGCAACCCCTCGACCAGGCGCGGTGGCAGGCGTCGCCGGCCGGCCGCAGGCAGAACGAGGCCGCGCTGCGACACTTCGAGGACATCCTGCGCACCATGCCGCCGGCCAGGTTCCGCACCCCGCCCGCGCCGCGCCGGCCACGGTACCGGCGGGCCGTGCACGACTCGGCCGCGCTGCCGCTCGCGCTGCGGGTGCTGGCCGCCCGCACCGGCGCCGATCCGTCCGCGACGCTGCTCGCCGTGTTCGCCATGGCCGTGCACGCGACGTGCGGCGTGGACCCGGTCGTCGTGCGACCACTGGTCAGCAACCGCTTCCGCCCCGGGCTCGCCGACGTGGTCTGCACCGCCGTGCAGGCCGGGCTGTGCCGGGTGCCGGTCGCCGGGGCCTCGTTCGAGGAGGTGGTGGCCCTGGCGCGGCGGGCCTCGATGAGCGCGTACAAGCTGGCGTACTTCGACCAGCGCGACCTGTTCGCCCTGGTCGAGCGGGTCGGCGCGCAGCGCGGCGAGCGCCTGGGGATCGGCTGCTTCCTCAACGACCGCCGCAACCCGTCGGCCGGCGCCGGCGGCCCGCAGCCGACCGCCGAGGAGATCCTGGCGGCGCTGCCCCGCTCGTCGTGGTCCTGGACGGTGCGGCGCGACGCGCCCGGCTTCGAGCCCATGATCCTGGACGTCGAGGACACCGCGAGCGGGTTGCGGTGCACGGCGCACACCGACACCGCGTACATCTCACCCGACGACACGGTGGCGCTGCTGCACCACCTGGAGCGGGTGGCGGTGCGGGCCGCGACGTCCGCTCAGGCCTCCTGGCGGCGCAGCAGCTCCGCGAACTCGGCGTAGGCCGAGTCCGACCTGGGGAGGAGGCCGGCCGCGACCATCGCGGGACCGAGTTCCCGCGCCACCTCCTCGTCGTCGCACTCCAGGCCGAACTGGATGACCTCGGCGACGACCTCGGTGGTGCCGGCGCGGAAGAAGGTGCCGCTGTCCACCTGGTACAGCCACGCGTCGTACCGGGGCTCGTCGCCGTCCACGACCCGCCACAGCGTGCAGAACCCGCGGAAGCTCGTCTCCTCCTGGTCGTCCTCACCGAGCCGGGCGTCGGCGTCGAGGTCCTCGCCGTCGTAGCGGCGGCCCGCGGCCCGCAACTGCTCGCGCTCGACCGGGCTCAGCCCGCCGGCGTCGGTGATTTCCCGCTCGTCCACGAATCGACTCGGCACGGCGCACAGCCAAACGCACCGGCGCGGGCACGTCAATCACCTGTGCGGTCTGCGTCGGGTCGCCGCGGGTCCGACGCGGCCGTCGTGGACCTCGGCCGTCGTGGGATCGCGGGGGTGGCGTGGTCAGACGGTGCCGAGGGTGTACGCGACCTCGTCCAGCAGCTCGCGGGCCAGGAACCCGGTCCGCCCGTGCCGCGGGGCGAGCCGCTGGCCGCTCGTCGCGTGGGCCCAGGTGCCCCAGCACGCCGCCTGGGCCGGGTCGGCGCCGCGGGCGAGCAGGCCCGCGACCACGCCGGCGAGGACGTCGCCGCTGCCCGACGTGCCGAGGCCGGCGTCGCCACTGCCCTCGAGCCAGACCCGGCCGTCGGGGGCGGCGACGGTGCCGTACACCGTGACGACCGCATGGCACCGGCTGGCCACGGCGGTCGCGACGGCGGTGAGGTCGTCGTCGCTGCCGACGGAGTCGGGGTCGCCGAGCAGGTAGCCGGCCTCGGTGACGTTCGGGGTCAGCACGAACCGCTGCGGGCGGCCCTCGAGCAGGTCCGGGTGGCGGCTCAACGCGCCCAGGGCGTACGCGTCGAGGACCACACCGGCGCCGGCTGGCAGCGCGTCGAGGACGGCACGCAGCAGGGACTCGGTCTCGTCGATGTCGTCGAGGCCCGGGCCGATCGCGACGGCGTCCACCTCCGCGGCGAGGTCGAGCAGCCGCTTCGGGGCGTCGCCGGCGACGCTGCCGGACGAGGTCTCGGGCAGGCCGATGACGGCGGCCTCGGGCACCGCGATGCTCAGCGCCGTCGCGGTGCTGTCGGTGACGGCGAGTTGCAGGCGGCCGGCGCCGGCGCGCAGGGCGGCGACCCCGGCGAGGAGGACGGCGCCGGGGGTGGAGCGGGAACCGCCTACCACGAGCACCGTGCCGCGGTCCTTCTTGTCGGTGGTGCCGGTGCGCAGCGGCCAGTCCCGCAGCAGCCCCGGGGTGATCGTGGTGTGCTCAGACGTCGGCACTGACGTCCTCCTGCCTGGTCGCCGGGGCACCCTCGCGGTGCAGGTGGTCGACGTCGTTGAACCGTTCGGGCCGCAACCGTTGCCCGTCGCAGCGCCAGCTGCTGATCGAGCAGTTGCCCAGCGCCGTGGCCCGGGCGAGCGCGAGCAGGCTCGCCTCGTCGAGGCCCTCCACGAGGTACCGCACGAGCATGACGATCGCCTCGTGACCGAACAGCACGACCCGGCCGCCCGGGTACGCGGCCCGCACGTCGCCGAACAGTGACCGCAGCCGCAGCAGCACGTCGGCCCAGGACTCGCCGCCGGGCGGGCGGTAGTAGAACTTGCCGAGCCGCCGGCGGCGGGCCGCCTCCAGGGGCAGCCGCGCCTCGACGCCACGGGTGGTGAGCAGGTCGATGACGCCCAGCTCGCGGTCGCGGAGGCGCTCGTCGTACACGACCTGGATGCCGGTGCCGGCGAGGGCCAGCTCGGCGGTCTGCCGGGTCCGCAGGTACGGCGACACCACCGCCACCTGCGGCCGCTGCTCGGCGGTCAGCCCGGTGATCCACCGGCCCACGGCCTGCGCCTGCTCGCGGCCGAGCTCGGAGAGTGGGACGTCGGCGTCACGTTCCGGGATGGCGATCTCCTCGAGTCCACCCGCCTCGGCTTGTTGTGCAAGCACGTTTCCGGTCGACTGGCCGTGCCGGATGACACCGAGCCACTGCAGTTCCGCCATGCCTCCCCTTTGCCCCGGCCCGATTCCCTTCACACAACGACTCTGACAAGATCAGCGTTCCGGTCATCGAGGGTTGGACACTCCTCGGGCCGTCCGCGCGTTCCTCCCGGGCCGTTTTTGTCGTACCCCCCGGGCAGGATGCGGTCATGCATCTCGTCACCCACGGCGGGGACTCCGGCATCCCGGTGCTGGCCCTGCACGGCTGGCCCGTCGACCACCGTCTGATGTCCGGCTGCCTGGAGCCGATCTTCGCCCGCCGCCCCGGCTACCGGCGCCTCTATCCCGACCTGCCCGGGATGGGCCGCACCCCGGCCGGCGACGCGGCGAGCTCCGACGACCTCCTCGCCGCCGTCCTCGACCTCGTCGACAAGGAGATCGGCAGCACCGCGTTCCTGCTCGTCGGCGAGTCCTACGGCGGCTACCTGTCCCGCGCCGTCGTGGGCGCCCGGCCCGACCAGGTCCTCGGCCTGGCCCTCATCTGCCCCGTCGGCCAGACCCTCGACCGCGCCGCCCGCGTCCGCCCGCCGCACGTCGTGCTGCGCGCCACGCCCGGCCTGCTGGACGACACCGACCTGGACGAGGCGGCCACGGCCGAGTATGCCGAGTTCGTCGTCGTGCAGACCCCGGAGACGCTGCGCCGGTTCCGCGACGAGATCGTCCCCGCCCTCCAGGCCGCCGACATGGCCGCGATCGAGCGCATCGAGCACCGCTGGCACCTGAGCGAGGGCCCCGAGGGCACGACGCCGTTCGAGCGGCCGACCGTGTTCCTGTGCGGCCGCCAGGACTCGTCCGTCGGTTACGTCGACCCGTTCGCGCTGCTGCCCCACTACCCCCGGGCCACGTTCGTGGTGCTCGACGTCGCGGGCCACAACCTGCAGTTCGAGCAGCCCGCCCTGTTCGAGACGCTGATGGAGGACTGGCTGGACCGCTGCTCCGCCGAACCACCCCGGTAACCACTCTCGGAGCCACTGCCGTAACCACGCTTGTTCGCCGCGCCGCGCCGCGGTGTCGGGAGCGATGCCCGCGTGGGCGCAGACCGGACAGCCTCCGCCCACGGCGTGACCGGGCCAGGGCGCGGCCAGGCTCGGAAGGCACGGCCACCGCGCGGCACGGCCACCGCGCGGCACGGCCACCGCGCGGCACGGCCACCGCGCGGCACGGCCACCGCGCTGCTTACAAGCAGCACACCACTCGGCTGAATGGCGCGCGAGACGCGGCTTCCCACGGTCGCTTGACGGTCCGCTGGGATCGATGTCCGCCCGGCGTGCAGGTGCTGGCTCGGCGCGAGGTCAGCGTCGCCGCGCCGTCGTGGTCGTTCGAGGCAGGCGTCGCTCGCCCCGGTCGGGCACTCCGGGCCGCCCTGTGAAGCTGCACCTCGGGTCCGTGCGGACGCTCGCCGCGGCCCTCGCAGGCGCCGCCGCGCTCACCCTCCTGGCATCCAGCGTCGTCGAAGCGGCACGTGACCGGGTCCGACCGCGACATCGGTGTATCCCTGCTGTTCAGCGGGCGGTTCCGCCCGGGCGCGGGGGCGCCGGCGAGGGTGGCGCGCATCGCCGGGTGGGAACGCACGACTCACCCGCGGTCGATCTGTGCAGGGGCGGTTCGATCGACGGTGCCCGGGGTGCCGAGAGGCCGGAACGACGCGCCGGGGTGTGGGGTGACATCGCGTGTGAGATCGATGGTGAACGGTCGATGATCTCCGCGGGACGCCTAGTTTCCGAACTACGCCCCGGTGTTCATTCCGGGTGCTGCAACCGTTTCGTTCCGTCCAGGTTCCTGGAAAGCCCTTACCTCAAGGGCGAGGACCGGTCGCGTGCCGGCCCCAGGATGCACGGCTGAGTCCTGGACCTATCGTGGGAGCACGTTCTGTCCTCAGTTCTCCGCGTTGCCGCGGTCGCCATAGTCCTGTCCACCATCGTTCTTCCCGCATCACCCGCGGCGGCGCACCGGGAGCCGGTCGCCGCCGACATTCCGCAACAGGTCGCCGCCCGGATGCCGGCGCAGCGGGCCGGGCGGTTCTTCGAGCAGCGGACGCCGCCCGTGCGGCCGGCCACCGAGACCGTGAAGGTCGCACAGCCCGTGGTCAAGGCCACGGCGCCGGAACCGAAGCCGAAGGTCAAGGCCAAGCCGAAGCCCAAGCCGCCCGTGGTGACGCAGACACCGGTCGTTCCCGGGTCGGTCGCGGCGGTGTTGTCGTACGCGAAAGCACAGCTGGGCAAGCCCTACGTATGGGCGGCCGCCGGACCCAACGGGTTCGACTGCTCGGGGCTGGTCGTGGCCAGCTACGCCCGGGCCGGCATCAAACTTCCCCACCAGACCGGCGGCCTGATCGGCCGTGGGCGGTCGGTGTCCCGCGCCCAACTGCAGCCGGGAGACCTGGTGTTCCCGAGCTCCGGACACGTCGGGATCTACCTGGGTGACGGCATGATGATCCATGCACCGCACCCGGGGGACCACGTCCGGATCGCCAAGGTGTACGCGTTCTACGCCGGGCGCCGCATCATCGGCTGACCCGCCGACGCGCCATCCAACCACCGTGCCACCGCCGCCCCGCCCTTGCTGCCGGGATGCCGGACGTCAGGCATCCCGCCACACCGGCGGGCGGCGGTGGGCCGGAGCGCTGACAGTGACTTGCATCGAAATCCACGTTGCGATGGACACGCGACACGGATAGTCTTCTTACATGACTATACAACTCCGTGCGCCGAGCTATTTCGTGCTCGCGTCGTTGATGGACGGGGCACTGCACGGGTACGTCATCATCAAGCGGGTCGAGGCGCTGTCCGGCGGGGCGGTGCGGCTCGCCGCCGGGTCGTTGTACGCGGTGCTGGACCGGCTCGCCGACGCGGGGCTGGTCGAGGTGGTCAGCGAGGAGATCGTCAACGGCCGGGCCCGGCGCTACTACGCGCTCACCGCCGACGGCGGCAACGCGCTGCAGGACGAGGCGGCCCGGCTGGCCGCCGCGGCGAAGGTCGTCACCAGCGCGACGGCCAGGCGCCGCGCCGTCACCACCGCGGCGAGCCCGGCATGACCGAGCCACCACGGCAGCACCGCCGGCCCGGCACGAGCGACCAGCCCCACGCCAGCACCAGCCGCCGGCCGACCGGGAGCGTGAGCATGAGCACCAGCGCCGAAAGCCAGGCCACCGACGTCCTCGCCGGGCGGTACCGGGTGTTGCTGCGGGCATACCCGAGGGCGTGGCGGGAGCAGCGCGGCGACGAGCTGCTCGGCACGCTGCTCGACGCGGCCGAGCCCGGGCGGCGGCGGCCGAGCGCGCGGGAGTCGGTGAGCATCGTGGTGCAGGGGCTGCGGGAGCGGCTCGGGCCGCGGCGGCGGCGCTCCCCCGGCGAGGTGTGGTCCGAAGGGCTGCGCATCGGGGCGCTGCTCGCGCTGGGTGAGGCGTTCACCGCGATCCTCGTCGTGCTGGGCCAGAGCACCGACCTGCGGGGGCCGCTGGCCGCCCTGCTCGGCGCATCGATGGTGGTCGGGGCCGCGGCGATGGTGGCGCTGGTCATGGGGCGGACCGTGGTCGCCGCCGTCCTCGCCGGAGTGTGGGCCGTGCTGCCGGCCGGGTACGGCGAGCTGCCGTGGCCGGTGGTGACCGCGTTCGCCGTGCTGACCACGCTCGCCCTGACGGACCGCGGACCGGCCCGGCAGCGCGGGACAGCCCGGCAGCGCGGGACAGCCCGGCAGCGCGGGACAGCCCGGCAGCGCGGGACAGCCCGGCAGCGCGGGACAGCCCCGGCCCGCTGGTGTACCCGTTCGCGCTGCTGCTGGCGGTGACCGCCGGTGTGCTGGTCGACCCGCGGCTGCCGATCGCGGTGGCCTGCCTGAGCGTCGCGGTGATGCTCGAGAGCACCCTGCACGTGGCGGGGCCGCTGTACGGGTCCGCGATGCACGGGGTGCCGCCGGTGCTGCTGCGGCCGCAGACGGCCGTGTTCGCGGCGATCGCCGTGGTGCTGCTCACGATCGGGCATCTGCGGGCCCGGCGGTCGGCCCGGATCTGATTCACCCGGCCCTATGCTTGCCGGATGAGCGCGGAGCACCGCCTGACGGAAGCCCGGGAGCTGTACGAGCGCAGCGTGTTCGGCGACGACCACGACGCGCTGCCCGCGGCCGACCGGGCGCTCGACGCGGTCGAGGCGGACCTGGCCCTGGCCCGCGGCAGGGTGGTGCACGCCAGGTTCCTGCGGGACCGGGTCGAGGACCCGGCCGAGCTGCCGCTGTTCTCCCGCGCCGCGCAGCTGTACCAGCAGCTCGGCGACGGCCGGGGTGAGGGCGAGGCGCTGTTCTGGATCGGCTGCTTCCATCAGGTGGTCCGCCAGGACGACGACGCGGCGGTGCCGGCGCTGCAGCGGGCCAGGGCCCTCGCGTCTGCGGCGGGCGACCGGCGCACCCAGGCGTCCGTGCTGCGCCACCTCGGCATCGCCGCGCACCGGGCGGGGCGCCTCGACGAGGCCCGCGAGCACCTGGAGGCGTCGGTGCGGCTGCGGGAGGAGCTCGGCCACCACGCCGGCGTCGCGGCGAACCTGGTGGGGCTGGCGTACGTGGCCGCCGCCGACGGCCGCCCGGACGAGGTGCCGGGGCTGCTGGAGCGCGCGGAGCGGCTCGCCGCCGGGCACGGCGCGGCCGCCGTCACACGCCAGGTGGGTGAGGCCAGGCAGGCGCTCGACTACGATCGCGCCTCATGAGCATGATCACGCAGTACGCGCGGTTGCGCGACGGCGACCTGGCCGAGCTGCGCGACCTGCTGCGCACGGACCACTTCGCGGCCAACGACCAGATCACCGACCGGCCGCACATCGACATCGACAAGGCGTGGGGCGGGCTGGAGTTCCTGCTCGCCCAGGTGGACGCCCCGGTCGACGTGATCAGCGGCGGGATGCCGATCACCGACGAGCAGTGGGGGTACGACTCGCCGCGGGTGCTCACCCCCGACGAGGTCGCCACCGCCGCGGCGTTCCTGACCGCGACGCCGTTCGGGTCGCTCGCCGCGCACTACGAGCCGGCCGCGCTGATCGCCGACGACGTGTACCCGAAGATCTGGCACGACCCGCAGGCGCTGGACTACCTGCGGGCGTCCTACGAGACCCTCGCCGCGTTCTTCGACGCCGCCGCGGCCGAGGGCGACAGCGTCGTCATCTGGATGAGCTGACCGCCCGGCGGCGACCGCCGACCAGGTTCAGCCGCAGCGCCCGCAGCAGCAGGCCGGGGCTCGCCAGGGCGTTGGGGTGGTCGAGCATGGTGGTGACGCGGTTGAGCCGCTGGCTGGTGACGTCGTCGGTCATGGACGCCTTCAGGATGACCTCGCTGGCCCACCTGATGACCTTGTACCCGCGGGGCTGGCCGCTGGTGATGTGCGGCAGGCCCAGGTCGGCGAACGTGGAGACCTGCCAGGCGGCGTCGACGACGACGCGGACCCGCTCGAAGTAGCCGCGGGCCGGTTCCCTGGTCACGTCGGGCCCGGTGCGCAGCCATTCCGACAGGCAGGAGGCGTGCAGCATCGCCGAGGTCATGCCCTGGCCGTACACGGGGTTGAACGACGCGACCGCGTCGCCGGCCGCGACGATCCCGGCCGGGAGGCGCTCCACCTGGTCGAAGTCGCGGCGGCGGCTGTCGGCCTGGTGGTAGGTGATGACGCCGCCGATCATGGTGCCGCGCTCGGCGATGTCGCCGAACATCTGCGGGAAGTACTCGCGGCAGCGCCTGGCGAACTCGTCGGGGTCGCGGCTGGGCCGGTCGTCGTCGTAGCCGGCGACCAGCATGATCCAGCGGTCGCCCTCCACGGAGCTGACGCCGCCGATGCGGGCCACCCGGTCCTTCGCCGGGGTGGTCTGCGAGATCGCGATCCAGGTGTCGCTGACCGCGGGGTCACGCTGGAACAGCGCCGAGGCGTAGTTGAGCTTGATCGGCATGCGCTGCATCGGGGCGCGGGGCCAGCCCTGCTGCTCGAGCCAGTCGTTGAGCGAGCTCGCCCGGCCCATCGCGTCGACCACGAGGTCGGCCCGCAGCTCGACCGGGTCGCCGCCGCCGGCCGGCACGTACCGCGCGCCGACGACCGCGCCGTCGGGGCCGTCGGCGAACAGCAGGCCCTCGGCCCGGCCGAACACCATGCGGACCTTCGGGCTCTCCAGGACCCGGGCACGGACCTGGGCCTCCAGGAACGGCCGGGTGGTGATGAGGATCGGCTTCGCCGGCGGCGGCTCGGTGGCGACGCGCAGCTCGTCGTTGATGAAGATCTTCGCGTCGTTGCGGCCCTCGTCGGGCGCGCCGGCGGCGATCGCGCGCTCGGTGAAGTCGGGCCACCAGCGGTCCAGCTGCACCTGGCCGGCGGGCAGCAGCGCGTGGACCTGGCTGCCCTGCGGCACGCCGGGGCGCGGGCCGGCGGTGACGTCGGTGTCGTCGCGCTCCACGATGACGACCTCGTCGGCGTGGTCACTGAGGACCCGCGCGGCCATCAGCCCGGCCATGCTGCCGCCGAGGACCACCGCGCGCCGCATCAGGATCTTCGCGTCCGTCGGCGGGTGGGGTGTGTTGATCTCGGCGAAACGCTGCGCTGCTGAGGCTGCCACCGGCTCTCCCATGTTCGTGACCCATCGAGGATCTTACCCAACAGGTGAAGAACCTTCTCAATACGGTCGCCACCTGGGCATTCGTGACGGTGAAACACGGGGTGCCGGACTCGTCCAAATCTTGCGGCGTTTGTATCGAACTATTGCGTGGCGCTGCTGGTTGCTGGCAGGATTCCAGCGCAGAAGCCGACATGTGATGCCAGCACCGCCAACCGCGCCGTGACACGCGTGGGCTGCTCCGTGCCGGTCCGCGGGCCCGCCCGCCCGCTGCCCCGCCACGCAATGCCCCGCCCGCCCCGCCGTACGTGCCCGCTCGCCCCACCGCACCGCCCGCCGTTCCCGGGCCGCCACCGGATCCGGCCGTGACGTGCGTGGGACAGGCACCGCGACGGGCACACCCGAGGAGTCCACATGGGAGTTTCCCGCCGCTCCGTCATCACCACCGCGATCGCCGGCACGGCCGCCACCGCGCTGCCGGTCGTGGCCGCCACCGCGCCCGCCGAGGCGGCCAGCCCGCCCGGCGACGTCGTCGGCAAGGTCACCGTCGGCTACCAGGGCTGGTTCGCCGCCCCCGGCGACGGCGCGCCGATCAACGGCTGGTGGCACTACAGCCCCGACTGGTCCCAGCCGCCGGCGCCCGGCGCGTGCTCCATCACCTGCTGGCCCGACATGCGCGACTTCACCAGGGGGTACCGCAGCAACTTCGCCAACCTCGGCAACGGCCAGCCGGCGAACCTGTTCTCCTCCTACGACCAGCAGACCGTCGACACCCACTTCCGGTGGATGCAGCAGAACGGCTGCGACACCGCGGCGCTGCAGCGGTTCAACCCGTTCGGCGGTGAGGGACCGACCCGCGACGCGATGGCGGCGAAGGTCCGCAGCGCCGCCGAGGCCACCGGGCGCAAGTTCTACATCATGTACGACGTCACCTGGTGGTTGAACATGCAGTCGGAGATCAAGACCGACTGGACGACGAAGATGTCGGCGTACACCGCCTCATCCGCCTACGCCCGGCAGAACGGCAAGCCCGTCGTGTGCATCTGGGGCTTCGGCTTCAACGACGACGGCCGGCCGTTCACCCCGTCGCAGTGCCTCGACGTGATCAACTGGTTCAAGGGGCAGGGCTGCTACGTCATCGGCGGCGTGCCGACCCACTGGCGGCTCGGCACGGACGACTCCCGCGCCGGGTTCATCGACGTGTACCACGCCTTCAACATGATCTCGCCGTGGATGGTCGGGCGGATCAGCGACAACAACGGCGCCGACTGGTTCTACACCAACCGGGTCCTGCCGGACCTCGCCGACCTCAACGCCCGCGGCATCGACTACCAGCCGTGCGTCATCCCTGGTGACCTCGCCGCCGGGCACCGCCGCCACGGCGAGCTGATGTGGCGGCAGTTCTACAACCACACCCGAGCCGGCGTGCAGAGCGTCTACATCTCGATGTTCGACGAGTTCAACGAGGGCAACCAGATCGCCAAGACCGCGGAGAGCGCGGCGTGGCAGCCGACGAACTCCGGGATGCGCGCCCTCGACGAGGACGGCACCCCGTGCTCGTCGGACTACTACCTGCGCCTCACCAACGACGGCGGCCGGATGCTCAAGGGGCAGGTCGCGCTGACCGCGACCCGGTTCACGGTGCCGTTCCCGACCGGCCCGGACCAGACCGCGCCGAGCGTCCCGGGCAACCTGCGGGCCACCGGCAACACCGACACGACGGTGGCGCTGGCCTGGAACGCCTCGACGGACAACGTGGGCGTCGCCGGCTACCGGGTCTCCCGCACCAGCGGCTCCGGCACCGTCGCCGTCGGCACCACCGGCACCCTCGCGTTCACGGTCACCGGGCTGACGGCGGGCACCGCGTACACGTTCACGGTCGCCGCCTACGACGCCGCCGGCAACACGTCGGGCGCCTCCAACGCCGTCACCGTCACCACGTCGGCGCCGCCGAACACCAGCACCAACCTGGCCCAGGGCAAGCCGACCTCGCAGAGCAGCCAGACGCAGGTGTACGGCAGCGGCAACGCCGTGGACGGCAACACCGGCACGTACTGGGAGAGCGCCAACAACGTGTGGCCGCAGTGGCTCCAGGTCGACCTGGGCGCCGCCACCGCCGCCCGTCGCGTGGTCCTGACCCTGCCGTCGCACTGGGGCACCCGCACCCAGACGCTGTCGGTCACCGACGGCGCCTCGGGCGCGACGCTGGTGGCGTCGCGCGCCTACACGTTCGACCAGAACGCCGCCAACACGGTGACGATCACCCTGCCCAGCACGACGTCGGTGCGGTACCTGCGGCTGAACTTCACCGCCAACACCGGCTGGCCCGCCGGGCAGGTGTCGGAGTTCCGCGTCTACACGGGCTGACCGGACGGGTTCAGGCTCCCTGACCGACGCCGACGGTCAGGGCCGGGCGGGTGGCGACCGGGCTGCCGGACGCCACCCGCCCGACGTCAGGCCGCCCTGAGGTAGCGGCCCATGTGGTACAGCAGCGGCAGGCCCTCCTGGTGCTCGCCGACGACCGGCTCGGCCAGCACGATCGCGTGGTCGCCGGCGTGGACGCGGTCCACGACCCGGCAGACCAGGACCGCGAGGGCCCCGTCGAGCACCGGCACCTCGTGCGGGCCGGGGCGCCAGCTGGCCGGTGCGGCGAACCGGTCGATGCCGCTGGTCGCGAACTGCCGGGCGAGCTGCTCCTGCGCGTCGGCGAGGACGTGGACCCCGACGTGCCCGGCCGCCTCGACGGCCGGCCAGCTCGACGAGCGCCGGTCCAGGCAGAACGACACCAGCGGCGGGTGCAGCGACACGGACGTGAACGACGTGGCGGTGAACCCGGCCGGGCCGGCCGGCCCGGGCGCGGTGATGACCACGACGCCGGCGGCGTGCCGGCGCAGCAGCTGGCGGAACAGGTCGGGTTCGATGGCGGTGACGGTCATCGGGGTCCTCCCTCGGCGGGTCAGTGCGTGTGGACGGTGAGGATCGGTGTCACGTCGGCGCCGGCGCGCAGCCGCTCCAGCCACTGCACGACGTGCGCGGCGACGGTGCGGTGGGTGGCGTCGTTGAGCACGTCGTGCCGGCCGTCGCGGACGGTGCCGAGCTCCGCCCGCGGCAGCCGCGCCGCGAGCCGCCGCGCCCCGGCGACCGGGCTGACGGTGTCGGCCTCGCCGTGCAGGACGAGCACCGGCACGGCGACCGGTGCCGGGGCCAGCAGGTCCGCCGCGACCGGCAGGGCGAGCGCGCCGCGCCGGAACCCGGTGTCGCCGGTGAGCCGCGCCTGGTGGGTCGGGCAGGCGGTGCGGGCCGCCAGCTCCTCCTCCCAGCCGACGTCGGCGCCCCCTTCGGCGGCGACGCCCGCGGCGATGACCCCGGCGAACAGGTCCGGGTGCGCCGCGGCGACGGCCAGGGCGTGCAGGGCGCCGGTGTCGGAGCCGGCCAGCACGACCGGGCCGGTCGCGGCCGCGGCGAGCGACGGCGCCGCCTCCGGGGTCGCCGAGCGCACCGCGTAGCCGTCGGCGGCGAGGCGGCGGCCGAAGCGGTCGTAGACGCCGGCGTGCTCGCCGCGGCCCGGCAGGACGAGCACGGTGCCGCGGACCGCGATGGCGGCCGGCGGGTCCCAGCGGGCGCCAGCCACGACGGGCGTCCCGATCGTCGCGGTCACCGGGCACCCGCCGCGACCGGCTCGGCCTGCGCCGCGGCGGCGTCGGTCGGGGCGGCGTCGGTGGTCCGGGTGGCCGCGCGGTGCGCGAGCTCCTGGCGGACCAGCGGCAGCAGGTGCCGGCCGTAGTCGATGGCGTCGTCGAGCGGGTCGTAGCCGCGGATCAGGATCGTGGTGACGCCGATGTCGACGTAGTCCAGCAGCGCCCGCGCCACCGTCTCGGGCGTGCCGACCAGCGCGGTCGAGTTGCCGCCGGCGCCGGTCGCCTTCGCCGGGGCGGTCCACAGCGCGCGGTCGTGCAGGTCGCCCTTCGCGGCCGCCGCGAGCAGCCGCTGCGAGCCCACGTTCTCCGGTGCGCCGTCGCTCCGCCACGCCCGCTGCGGCCATCCCGCCGTGCCGCTGGTGATGGTGTCGAGGATCGCGTGCGCCCGCTCCCAGGCGAGGTCCTCCGTCGGGGCGAGGATCGGGCGGAACGACACGCTGATGCCGGGCACGTCGGTGCGCCCGGCGGCGGCCGCGGCGGCCCGCACGGAGGCGATCTGCTCCGCGGTCTCCTTCAGCGGCTCGCCCCACAGCGCGAACGTGTCCGCGTGCCTGCCGCCGACCCGGTACGCCGCCTCCGACGACCCGCCGAAGAACAGCGGGATGCGGTGCGCCGGCTGGACGTGCGCGGCGAAGTCGGCGAAGCGGTAGTAGCGGCCCTCGTAGTCGAACGGCTCCGGCGACGACCACGCGCGACGCAGGATCTCCAGGTACTCGTCGGTGCGCGCGTACCGCTCGTCCTTGTCCAGGTAGACGCCGTCGCGCTGCTGCTCGGCGTTGTTGCCGCCGGTGATCGTGTGCACCGCGACCCGGCCGCCGCTGAACTGGTCCAGCGTCGCGAACTGCCGCGCGGCGAGGGTCGGCGCGACGAAGCCGGGGCGGTGCGCGATGAGCAGGCCGATCCGCTCGGTGTGGGCGGCGACGTGCGCGGCGACCTGGCCGCCCTCGGGCCAGCCGGAGCCGTAGCCGATGAGGATCCGGTCGAAGCCGGCGTCCTCGTGGGTGCGGGCGAACCGGCGCGTGTACGCGGGGTCGATCACCGGCCCGGCCGGGGCGTGGATCTCCGAGGCGTGCTGGGTGCCGATCATGCCGACGAACTCGACCGTCATGGCGTGTGCTCCTTCGGGTTCAGCGAACGGGACAGCGCGGCCTGGCCGGCCGCGGCGAGGACGGTGTCGTCCTGCGGGGTGTGGATGCGGGCGCAGAGCACATCCCGCAGGTGGCACTCCAGGGGGTTGCGGCGGGTGAGGGCGTTGTTGCCGATCAGCGCGACGGCCCGCTCCACCGCGCCGATCGCGGCACGGGTGCCGACGAGCTTGCCGATGCCGGCCTCCACGGCCAGCCCGCTGTCGTAGTCGGCCGCCTGCGCGCGTACCAGCGCCGACGCCGACACCAGCAGGGCCTCGATCTCGCCGACGGCGGCCTGGAACCGGGGCAGCGTCGCCAGGGGCTTGCCGAGCGCCGCCGGGGTCCGCTCGTGCAGGAACCCGATCAGCCAGTCCCGCGCCGCGGCCGCGACGCCGAGGTACAGGGCGGTGAGGCCCAGCGCGTTCCACGCGGTGAGGTCCGCGCCCCGACCGGCGGGGCTGTGCACGAACGCGTCCAGCGGCACCCGCACCCCGTCGAGGTGGACGTCGTCGCTGCGGCTGGCGCGCAGCCCGAGGTGGTCCCAGGTCGGCTCGATCCGCACGCCGGGGCTGCCGCCGCGGACGAGGAACGAGCCGACCCGCGGCGGGTCCTCGTCCGTGCGGCCCCAGACCGCCATCCAGGACAGCGCCACGGCCCCGGTCGAGAAGACCTTGTGGCCGTCGAGCACGTAGGAGGAGCCGTCGCGGCGCCCGACGGTCGCCGGGAGCCCGCCACGGGCGGGGGTGCCGAGCTCCGGCTCCACCCGCAGCGCGTTGACCAGCGCCGGGCCCGCCCGCGACGCGGCGAGCAGGTCCGCGTAGAGGTGCTCGGGCCAGGACGGCTCGCGGGCCTGCGCGGCGTGGGTGAACAGCGTCATCGCCGTGACCAGCGCGACGGCCGGGTCACCGGCGCCCAGCGCGGTCAGGATGTCGACGGTACGGGCCAGCCCCGCGCCCTCCCCGCCGTAGCGGGCCGCGACGGTGGCGGTCAGCAGCCCGTGCTTGTGCACGACCGCGATCCCGTCGTGCGGGAACGTCGCGTCCCGGTCGTGCTCGGCCGCCCGGGCGGCGAGCTCCGCGGTCACCACGTCGAGACTCATGCCGTCACCTCCGCTGCGCTCCGGCGCCGGCCTGAGTCCCACGCTGCGCCCATGATTCGCGGCTCCTCCGCTCCGCTCCGGACCGCTCATGGATTCCTCCGCTCCAGCAGCGGTGGGTCGTGGACCGTCACCGGCGGTGGCGGGCCGGTCAGCGCGGCGACCTCGACCAGGGCGTGCTGGCCGGTGCAGCCCTGCGACAGCCGGGAGCTGGGCACGTCCGCCGTCAGCACGTTCGGGTTGCCGTGCACGCACAGCAGCCGCCCGCCGGGCTCCTCGACGGGGTCGAACCAGGCACCGGTCGGCAGCCGCACCACGCCGCGGCGCAGCCCGTCGTCGAGGACTGCCCCGGCGAGGCAGGCGCCCCGGTCGTTGAAGACCCGCACGACGTCGCCGTCGGCGATGCCCCGGTCGGCGGCGTCCGCGGGGTGCAGCCGCAGCGCCTCCCGGCCCGCGCGCTTGCCGGCGAGGCTGGTCGCGCCGACGTCGAGCTGGCTGTGCAGCCGGGTGGCGGGCTGGTTGGCGATGAGCAGCAGCGGGAACCGGGCGGCGGCCGGCCCGCCGAGCCACTCGTCGGGCTCCAGCCACACCGGGTGGCCGGGGCAGTCGGGGTAGCCGAAGCCGGCGACGGTCTCGGAGTACAGCTCGATCCGGCCGCTCGGGGTCCGCAGCGCCGTCCGGCCGGCCCGGAAGTCCTCCAGCAGCGTGAAGTGGGTCGGGCCGGGCGGCAGCTGGTAGTCGCCGGCGGCCCAGAACGCGTCGAAGTCCGGCACGTCGTGGCCCTCGGCGCGCAGCTCGTCGCGCCAGCCGCCGTACAGGTGCCGCAGCCACTGCCACGGGGTGCGGCCCTCGGTGAACGTGTCGCCGAAGCCGAGCCGGTGCGCCAGGGCGGCGAGGATCGCGTGGTCGTCGCGGGCCTCGCCGACGGGGTCGACGGCGCGGTGCATCGCGATGAGGTGCGTGTCGCGGCGGCCGCCGCCGAGGTCGTCGCGTTCGAGGGTGGTCGTGCACGGCAGCACGATGTCGGCGTGCCGGGCGGTCGACGTCCAGTGCGGCTCGTGCACCACGACGGTGTCGGGGCGGCCGAACGCGGCCCGCAGGCGGGTCAGGTCCTGGTGGTGGTGGAAGGGGTTCCCACCGGCCCAGTACACGAGTCGTACGTCGGGATAGGTCCGTCGCTCGCCGTCGTAGTCGTACGGGTCGCCGGGCCGCAACAACATGTCGGCGACGCGGGCGACGGGGATGAACCCGCGGACCGGGTTGGCGCCCTGCGGCAGGGTCGGTAGGCGACGCTTGGGGCCGTGGTCGCCGACGTCGCCCATCGAGCCGTAGCCGTGACCGAAGCCGCCGCCGGGCAGCCCGATCTGGCCGAGCAGCGCGGCGAGGGCGATCCCCGCCCACACGGGCTGCTCGCCGTGCTGGGCGCGCTGCAGCGACCAGGTGACGGTGACCAGGGTCCGCGCGGCCGCCATCCGCCGGGCGAGGGCGCGGATGCCGGCGGCGTCGACGCCGCAGATCCCGGCGGCCCACGCGGCGTCCTTCACCACCCCGTCGGCGTGCCCGAGCAGGTACCCGCGGAAGGTGTCGAAGCCGGTGGTGTACCCGTCGAGGAACGCCCGGTCGTGCAGGTCCTCCACGACGAGGCTGTGCGCGAGGCCGAGCATGAGCGCGGTGTCGGTGCCGGGCACCACCGGCAGCCACTGTGCCCGCAGGTCCGCCGGCAGGTCGGCGCGCAGCGGGCTGACCAGCACCACCGGCACCCGCCGCTCGGCGAGCCGGCGCAGGTGGCCGTGGGCGGTGTGCCGGGTGACGCCGCCGGGCGTGACGGACAGGTTCTTCGCCGGGACGCCGCCGAACGCGACGAGCAGCTCCGTGTGCTCGGTGATCGTCGGCCACGACGACGCGTCGCGCAGCACGTCCTCGGCCTCGCCGACGACGTGCGGCAGCAGCACGAGCGACGTGCCGAGGCTGTAGGAGTTGCGGGAGCCCGTGTACCCGCCGAACCCGTTGAGGAAGCGGTGCAGCTGGCTCTGCGCGTGGTGGAACCGGCCGGCGCTGGCCCAGCCGTACGAGCCGCCGAAGACGGCCTCGTTGCCGTGCTCGCGCCGGACCCGGTCGAGCTCGGCGGCGAGCAGGTCCAGGGCGGTGTCCCAGTCGACCTCCACGTAGCCGTCGCGGCCGCGCCGGTCGGTGGGGCCGGGCCCGTCCTCCAGCCAGCCGCGCCGGATCGCCGGCCGCGCCACCCGGGTGCGGTGCCGCAGGCCGCCGGCGACGTTGCCCAGCAGTGGCGACGGCGACGGGTCGGCGGGGTGCGGCTCGACGGCGAGCGCGCCGCCGGCGCCGGGCCGGACCCGGAACGCGCCCCAGTGGGAGGTGGTCGGGGTGCTCATCGGGCGCCGGCCGCCAGCTGCGCCCGCCACGCGCCGGCGTGGTGGCACGCGACCTGCCACGCGTCGCCGGTGGTGGGCGGGGCGGTGACGCAGGCCGGGGTCGCGAAGGGGCACCGCGGCGCGTACGGGCACGCGCCGGCCCCGAACGCGGCGGCCGGCGTGTGCTCCGGTGCCGGCCGCAGCGCCCGCGCCGGGATCGGGTGCTCCCGGCGGACGCTGGGCGCCGACGCGGTGAGCAGCGCCGTGTACGGGTGCCGGGGCTCGCTCAGCACCCGCTCGATCGGGCCCTGCTCGACGAGGCGCCCGCCGTACAGGACGGCGACCCGGTCGGCGATCCCGGCCAGGGAGCTCAGGTCGTGGGAGATGACGACGACCGTCACCCCGGCCCTGTCCCGCAGGTCGGCGAGGAGCCGCAGCACGTGGTTGCGGTTGGACGCGTCGAGGGCGCTGACCGGCTCGTCGCACAGCAGCAGCCGCGGGTCGAGGGCGACGGCGCGGGCCAGCAGCACCCGCTGCCGCTGGCCGCCGGAGATCTGCCCGGGCAGCCGGTCGGCGAGCGCCGGGTCGAGACCGACCTGGACCAGGGCGGCGGTGACCTTGGCGTCGATCGCGGTCCGGTCCAGGACCCCGGCGACGGTGAGCCCTTCGGCGACGATCCGCGCGACGGTGTGCTGCGGGTCGAGGGCGCGCAGCGGGTCCTGGAACACGTACTGGACCTGGCCGGTGCGCCGCCACGCGCGCAGCGCCGGGCCGCGCAGCGCGGTGAGGTCGGTGCCGTCGAACGTGATCCGGCCGGCGCGCACCGGTGCCGCGCCGACGACCGCCCGGGCGAGGGTGGTCTTGCCGGAGCCGGTCTCGCCGATGACACCGAGGATCTCCCCCGCCCGTACCCGCAGCGACAGGTCCGCCAGGACCCGGTGCCGGTCGAACGTGACGTCCAGCCCGTCGACCACCAGTACGTCGCTCATGCGCCCACCAGCTCCAGGGTCGCGGCCCGGTGGCACCGGACCTGACGGTCGTCCACGGTGGACAGTGGGACGGGGGTGGCGCAGGTGTCGGTGGCGTGCGCGCAGCGGGCCGCGAACCGGCAGCCGGCCGGCATCGCGCCGGGCTCCGGCGGCCGGCCGGGGATGACCTCCAGGTCGCGGCGGCGCCAGTCGCCGAGGGACGCGACGCGCAGCAGCGCCTCCGTGTACGGGTGCCGCGGGCTGGCGATCACCTCGGCCGTCGGGCCCTGCTCGACGATCTCGCCGGCGTAGAAGACCGCGACCCGGTCGCAGACCTCGGCGACGACGGCCAGGTCGTGGCTGACGAGCAGCAGCGCCAGGCCGCGCGTCTCGCGCAGGTGCCGCAGCAGCTCGAGGACCTCGGCCTGCACGGCGGCGTCGAGGGCGGTGGTGGCCTCGTCGGCGACGAGCAGCTCCGGCTCGCCGGCGACGGCGATGGCGATGAGGGCCCGCTGCAGCATGCCGCCGGACAGCTCGTGCGGGTACTGGTCGAACACCGCCGCCGGCCGGCGCAGCCCCATCGCGGCGAGCAGCTCGACGGCGGCGGCGCGGGTCAGGCCGCGGCGCAGGCCGCGCTTGAGCCGCAGCTGCTCGGCGAGCTGCCGGCCGACGGTCAGCGACGGGTTCAGGTAGGAGGCCGGGTCCTGGAACACGGCGGCGAGCCGGTTGCCCCGCACCGCGTCCCAGCCGCGCCGGTCGAGCCCGGTGAGGTCGGTGGGGTCCGGGTCGCCGCCGAGGTGGATGGTGCCGCCGGTGACCGCGACGCCGGGTGGCAGGACGCCGAGGACGGCGCGGCAGGTGAGGGTCTTGCCGGAGCCGGACTCGCCGACCAGCCCGACGGACCCGCCCCGTTCGATGGCGAACGACACGGCCCGGACGGCCTCGTGGCCAGCGCCGACGGACACGTGCAGATTTTCGACCCGCAGGACAGGATTCATGCCGCACCGCCGGGGCGGATCGCGTCGGCGAGGGCGTTGAGCGCGGCGACCGCCAGCATGATCAGGGCGGCCGGGATGACCGGCGCCCACGGCTGCTGGGCGAGGAACCCGAGCTCGCTGGCGAGGACGCCGCCCCACGTCGGTGCCGGCGGCTGGACGCCGATGCCCAGGAACGTCAGCGAGGACACGGCGAGCAGCGCCCCGCCGGTCGCCTGCGCGGCGGTGACGGCGACGGTCGGCACGACCTTGCCCCACACGTGGGTGCGCAGGATCCGCCACCGGGAGGCGCCGAACAGCTCGGCGGCCTCGACGTACTGGGCGCGGGTGAGGCTGAGCCCCGCCGCGCGGGTGACCCGGAAGAACAGCGGCGCGAACAGCACGCCGATGGCGACCATCGCCTGGCTGAGGCCGTTGCCGAGGACGCCGGTGACGGCGATGGCGAAGACGATGAACGGCAGCGTCATGACCGCGTCGACGGCGCGCAGCAGCACCCACTCGGCGCCGCGGCCGAGCCACAGCGACGCCAGGCCCGGCAGGACGCCGAGGGCGAGGCCGACGCCGACGCTCTGCAGGGCGGCGACGACGGTGGTGCCGGTGCCGGCGAGCAGCCGGCTGAACACGTCGCGGCCGAGGTAGTCGGTGCCGAACGGGTGGGCGGAGCTGGGCCCGCGCAACGCCAGGTCCGGGTCCTGCAGCAGCGGGTCGTGCGGCGCGACCGCGCCGCCGGCCACGGCGAGGAACGCGACGACGGCGAGCACGGCGACCGCGAAGCGGACCGACGGTTGCCACCGCCACCGGCGCGCGGACGGCCGGGCGGCCGTGAGCGTGCTCATCGCTTGCCCTGCGGGGTGAGGCGCAGCACCGCGACGTTGACGAGGGTGTTGCAGATCAGCACGACGGTGACGGTGACGAGCAGGGTGCCCTGGATGAGCGGGATGTCGTGCTGGTTGGACGCCTGCAGGGCGAGCTGGGCCAGCCCCGGCAGGTTGAAGATCTTCTCGGTGACGACGGCGCCGCCGAGGACCATCGGCACGCCCATGCCCAGGACGGTGAGGGCGGGACCGATCGCGTTGCGCAGCGCGTGGCGGAACAGCACCCGGCGGGCGCCGAGGCCGCGCACGACGGCGCCGGTGACGTAGTTCTCGCCGAGCTGCCCGACCAGCGACGTGCGCAGCTGCCGGGCGATGGACGCGGCGATGTCGAGGCTGAGCGCGAGCGCGGGCAGGATCGCGAAGCGCAGCCACTGCCCGACGCCCTGCTCGAGGGGGACGTAGCCGCCCGCCGGCAGCGCCTTGAGCAGCACGGAGCACACCACGATGAGGCCGATGCCGAGCACGAACGGCGGCAGCGTGCCGAGCCCGGAGGCGACGGCGGTGACGGCCCGGTCCAGCCGGCTGCCCTGGCGCAGCGCGGCGGCGATGCCGGCGGCACCGCCGATGAGCACGGCGAGCAGCACGGCGAGGCCGGCGAGGGCGAGGTCGACGGGCAGCGCCGCGAAGATGCTGTCGGCGACGGGGATGGTGGTGAAGTAGGACCGGCCGAGGTCGCCCCGCAGCGCGGAGCACAGCCAGTCGAGGTACTGCACCGGCAGCGGCCGGTCGAGGCCGAACTCGTGGTTCATCCGGGCGATGTCGTCCGGGGTGGCGGTCTCGCCGAGGACCGCGGCGGCCGGGTTGCTCGGTGACAGCGCGCCGAGCCCGAACGTCAGCAGCGACGAGAACACGAACACGACCACGGGCGTGGCGAGGGTACCGATCCAGCGCCGGGACCGCCGGGGCCGCGGCTCGTCCGGTGCCGCGGCCGGGACCGGCCGGACGAGGTCCGGCGGCCGGGAGAGCAGCGTGGTCATGACACGGTCACCCCTTCGAAGCGCTGGACGACGGTGAACTCGGGAATCGCCGACACGTTGGCGCGGCGGGCGAGGATCCGGGGCACGCTGTACAGGAAGACGTTGGGCATCGACTTCACCGCGACCGCGGTGGCCGCCTGCAGCACGCTCGGGTAGGTCGGGTCGTCCAGCGGCGTCCGGCTCACCTTGGCCAGGGCGTCGGCGAGCTCCGGCGGGGTCTGCCGCCCGGGGTTCATCAGGCCCTCCTTGCCGAACAGCACCTGGAACGCCTGCACGGCGGAGTCCCGGCCGGCGAACTGGTCGACGAAGAGGGCCTTGCTGTGCTGCACGTACACCAGCTGCGTGGCCTGCGCCTGCGGGATGACCTCGATGGTGGCCTTGAAGCCGGCGGCGTTGAGCTGCGACTGCAGCTGCTCGGGCACGCCCTCGGCCTTGGCGGTGGTGATGACGACGTCGACCGGCGAGGTGCCGTAGCTGGACTGTGCCAGCAGCTGCTTCGCCTTCGCGGGGTCGTACTGGTAGATGCCTTCGAGGCTGTTGCTGTAGCCGGCGTAGCCCTTCGGGAACGGCTGGTAGGCGACCTCGCCGTGGCCGAACTGGGCGGTCTTGAGCAGCGCGGCGCGGTCCACGGCGTAGCGCAGCGCCTCGGTGACCTTCGGGTCGTCGAACGGCTTCTTGGTGATGTTGACGTCGAGGACCGCGACGACCAGTGACGGGATCACCTGCACCCGCAGGCCGGCGGCCTTGGCGGCCTCGACCTGGCCGCCGGGGATCTGGGCGACGTCGTACTGCCCGGACTGCAGGGCGGCCACCACGGTGGCGGGCTCCGGCAGCGGGTACGCCTCGAACCCGGCGAGCTTGATGCTGGCCGCGTCCCAGTAGTCGGGGTTGCGGGTGAGGACGGCCTTGGCGTTCTGCACGTACGAGGTGAGGGTGAACGGCCCGGCGCCGACGGGCTTCGTCGCCAGCGCTGCGGCGTCGGCGGCGATCGCGGCCGGACTGACGATCATGCCGGTCTTGCCGGCGAGCAGGTTCGGGATCTGGTAGTCGGGCTGGGCGAGGCCGAGGACCACGGTGGTGGCGTCGGGCGCGGTCACCGATCTGACGTTGGCCAGCTGCGCGGCGACGAGCGACTTGGGGAAGTCCCGGCCGCGTTCGAGGCTCTGCTTCACCGCGTCGGCGTCCAGGGCGGTGCCGTCGCTGAACTTGAGGCCCGGCCGCAGCGTGAACGTCAGGGTGGTGCCGGCGCTGTCGTACGTCCAGCCGGTGGCGAGCGCCGGGACGGCGTTGCCCTTCTCGTCGAGCTTGGTGAGGCCGGCGTACACGAGCGACAGCAGGTGCACGTCCCAGCCGGCGGACGAGGTGACCGGGTCCCAGCTGGTGACGCTGGACCAGCCCCACTTGAGGGTGCCGCCGGCGGTGCCGGGGGCCGCGACCGTCCCGTCACCGCAGGCGGCGAGCAGGGTCGCGGTGCCGGCGGCGGCACCGAGTCCGAGGAACGACCTGCGGGTCAGCGATGAGCTCATGGGGACGGAAGCCTTTCCAGGGAACGGAGGGTGCGCGGAGCCGTCCGCCACGCCGGCCCGGTGTGCTGCGGGCGCGCGGCGGCTGGGTGGGGTCGCTTCGGTGGGTGCGCGGGGGCCCGCGGCACGGCGGCGTGCCCGGCGGGCGGGTGGATCGACGGTGACTTATCGACAGAGGGCGCTTGCCGTGCGCCTGAGGTCGACGTAGCGACGAACTACGCCGGGGTGGGTCGATGTCATGTGCCCATCATGGGGACGCCGCCGAACTCACGTCAATAGCCATCTGGAAGTGTCCTATGCTTCGAGACAAATCCGATGGTTTTTATAGGAGTTATCAGGCCGGGGCGACCCGTTCGGCCGCGTCCAGGTACTGCCGCAGCGGGCGCCATCCCGGCACGATCTGCCTGCCCAGGGGGCCTTCGAAGAGCAGCGTCGGCAGCGCGTACCGCAGACCGCCGTCGATCTCCTTGGCCGCGCCGCAGTGTGGGCCGGGCGCCGTGAGGCCGATCACCTCGGGCGCCGGGCGGCGGGTCTCCAACCAGTCGGCGCGCACGGCGGCGGCGACCTCCGGCGACGCCAGGTCGCGCGCCAGGCGGGCCAGGTCCAGCCCGGGGACCGCCGCCGCGGCGGCCAGGACCCGCTCGGGGGTGTCAGCGGGCTCGCCGCGCAGGAACATGGCCTCGCGGAGCCGGCGCAGGACCACGTCCTCCAGCCCCTGCCGGGCGGCGGCCTTCGCGCCGAGCGACGCCGGCCACGAGCTCACCGCGACCCGCTCCAGGCGCGCCGGGCAGGGCGCGCCGGTGTGGCCCGACACGTCGCGCACGAAGCGGTGGTACCAGGCGGCCTCCGCGTCGGGATCCGGCGGCGGGTCGTCGTCGAGGTCGAACAGGATGCCGTACACCCGCCGCCAGCGGAAGCGGGCCGCGGTCAGCTCCCGCAGCCGCCGGAACGTCGGCTCCGAGCCCCAGGCCCAGGGGCACATCGGGTCGGTGTACTCGACGACGGTGGGCGTCACCTGCCGACGTCCCCCTCGTCCACGGGCGCCCACAGGCTGGGCAGGTTGACCACGATGCCCTCCTGGCTGCTGCGGGCGATGACGACGACCGCCTCCTCCGTGCCCGGGTTCTCCTCGCGGTGCGGCACGAACGGCGGCACGAAGATGTAGTCGCCGGGCTCGGTCTCGACCCTGACCTCGGCGTCACCCTCGGCGAACACGAAGACCGGGTGGCCGGACACGACGTAGATGGCGGTCTCCGCCTCGCCGTGGTGGTGGTCGCCGGAGTTGGTGGCCGGGGCGACGTGGGTCTGGCCCATCCAGACCCTCTCGGAGCCGACGGTCCTGCCCGAGACGGCCTCCAGGCGGGTCATCCCGCTGGTCTGCCGGGTGTCGCCGCTGAGCTCCTTGCCCTTGATGTGGCGCAGCGGGGCGTGCCAGTGGTCGGTCGGGTGCTGGGTCATGCGGGCCTCCTAGGCGGTTCTGCCGCCGACGAGACCCAGCAGCGACGCCGCGGGCTCCGCCGGTGACTCGGTGAGCAGGTCGGCGATGGTGACGCCGGTGAGGATCTCCTCGGTGCGCGCCTGGATCGCCCGCCACACCGCGGTGACGCCCGGCGCGCGGGTCGCGTCGGCCGGGTCGGCGGGCCCGTCGGGGCTCTCGCCGTGCACGGTCATCAGCTCCCCGTCGACCGCGGCGACGACGTCGGCCAGGGTGATCGTGGCCGGGTCGCGGCCCAGCCAGTACCCACCCTCGCAGCCGCGCTGGCTGCGGACCAGACCCGTGCGGCGCAGGTCGCGCATCACGGACTTGAGGAACCGGTACGGGATGTGCTGGGCGGCCGCGATGCCCTCGCAGACCAGTGGTCGCCCGGCGTCGGCCGCCAGCTCCACCAGTGCGCGGATCGCGTAGTCCGCCTTGGCCGATATACGCATGGCTTCCTCGCCGACGGGGTCCGATGCAGCACCGTAAACCCTACCAAACGACTTCGGTATGTATCCATTACGCCGGGCGTACCGGGGCGGCATTTGGAGTCTTTTAGTCCGTTTTGTCGTTAAGGTCACCAGTGGCGGGGCACGACGCCCCGCCGGACGGGAGCGACTGGAGCATGAACCGCAGGAGTCTGCTGCTGGGCGCGGGCGCGGTCGGCCTGACGGCCGCCGTCGGCGGTGCCGCGATCGCGGTGGCCGCGCCGGAGGACACCGAGGCGGGCCGGCGGTCGCAGCCGCTGCTCACCTGGGAGCTGACCGGCGGGTTCGTCCCCGCCGGCTGGAATGCGCTGCGCGCGCCGCGGCTGGTCGCCTACGACGACGGCACCCTCGTCGCCGACGCCGCCCGCCGGGTGAAGGTCGGCCAGGGCACCCTGCGCTCGCTGCGCAACCACGCCACCGCCGTGCTGCGCGACCCCGCCAACACCCGCCGCCGGCCGGGCGCGCCGATGATCGCCGACGTGCCGTCGACGGTGTTCACCGTGCGGGGCAACGGCCGCCGGTTCCGGGCCCAGTTCGAGGGCCTCGAGGAGACCCGCGCCGACCGCGCGTACCCGGCCGCCGCGTACTCGCTGCTGGACCACCTGAGCCAGCTGCGCGACCGCACGCTGCGGACCGGGTCGCCCTTCCACCCCGACGCCGTCCGGCTCGTCGCGGTCCTGCTCGACCCGGCGCAGCGGCCCACCGTGGTGGCGCCGTGGCCGGCCGGGGTGCCGGTGCCGCAGCTGGACCGCGACGAGTTCGTCGCCCAGCTCGACCTGCGCGGCCGGCAGGCCCGCGCCCTGCTGCGCGCCGTGCCGCACCCGGACCCGGCGCAGTGGCCGGTGCTCGCGACCGCCGACGGCCGGCGCTTCCAGGTCAACCACCGCTTCCTGCTGCCGCACGAGTGACCCGCGGCGCGGGGTCGCTCACCGGCGCCCCGACGCCATGGCGGTCATGCCGCGCACGACGGTGGCGACCAGGCGGTCGAAGGTCGCCTCGACGTCCTGGGGCAGGCCGAAGCCGCCGGAGGTGTGCAGCACCGCGAAGCCGTGCATCGCCGCGCGCGTGATCCGGGTGGCGTGCACGAGGTCGTCGCCGTCCAGGCCGTACCCGCGCAGCACGGCGAAGCACAGCTCGACGAAGCGCTCCCCGGCGGCCGCCACCGCCGGGTCTGGGGCCGGGGCCTGCGGCAGCAGCGCGTAGCGGTGCGGGTGGGTGACGGCGTAGCCGTGGTAGGCGCGCATGAGCGCCTCGAGCGCGGCGTCGCCGCTGAGGCCGAGCACGGCCGCGGTCGCCTCGGCGCGCAGCTGCTCGAAGAGCCGCACGGCGAGCAGGTCGCGCAGCTCGGTCAGGCTGCCCACGTGCTTGTACAGCGACGGCGTGGCCACCCCGGTGCGGGCCGCGACCGCGGCGAGGGTGAGCGCCGCCGGGCCGTCGGCGTCGACGAGAGCGAGCGCGGCGTCGACGACGGCGTCGCGGCTCAGCCCGGCCCTAGGCAACGGCGTGGTGGCCGAGGAAGGCGAACACGGCGGCAGCGGTCTCGGCCGGGAACTCCGAGTGCGGGTAGTGCCCGGCGCCGTCGATCATCGCGACCGTGCCGCCGACGCGCCCGGCGACGAGGCGCGCCTCGGCGGCCGGGTCGGGGAAGTCCGGGTCCTTCGCGCCCATGAGGACCAGCGCCGGGGTGCGGACCTCGCCCAGCCGGGCCTCGCAGACGGAGACGTCGGCGCCGAACATCGCCCGCAGCGCCGCCATCCGGCCGGGCTCGGCGAGGTTTGCCGACAGCGCGCGGCGCTCCCGGGCGAACGTCGGGGGCTTCTGCGACTTGTACAGGCTCGCCCAGTACATCATCCACAGTGGACGGGACCGGCCGACCGCCCAGATCGCGGCGCGCATCAGCGCGTTGGGCTTCGGCATGACCCGGGCGAACGGGTCGCTGAGCACGACGGCGCGCAGCAGCTCGGGCGCCTCGGCAGCGACCCACACGGCGCTGGCGCCGGTGTAGGAGTTGGTGAACAGCACGGCGGGGCCGGCGTCGAGGTGCCGCAGCAGCGCGACGATGTCGCGGCCGATCGCCTCGGGGCTGTAGTCGGCCCAGACGGCGTCGCTGCCGCCGTGGCCGCGCAGGTCCATCGTGACGACCCGGTAGCCGGCGGCGGCGAACAGCGCGCCCATCGGCGCGTAGGACGCGCGGGTCACGCCCATGCCGGGCACGCACAGGAGCAGGGGTCCGGCGGTGCCGCTGTCGTCGTACGCGATGCGGCCGCCTTCGTGGCTAAGTTCCATAGCCAAAAAGCTAATGTCATTAGCCAGTGTTGTCAAGGGTCATGCGATGCCGGCCGCCCTGCATGCCTCGGCGTAGGCGCCGGCGCACAGCGCGCCCGGCGTCACGAAGCCGTCCTTGACCACCGTCGAGGCGATCGTGTCCCTGGTGACCGTGACCGGGTCGAGCAGGATCGACGGGACCCGCCCGGCGCCGTTGTCGACGGTCGCCGGCGCCGCCGGCCGCTTGCCGCGCACCAGGTCGGCGGCGAGCACCGCGGCCGTCTCCGCCTCGGTGCGGATCGCCTTGTACACCGTCATGTACTGGTCGCCGACGAGGATCCGCTGCAGGGCCGCGGTCTCGGCGTCCTGGCCGGTGACCGGCACCTGCGGCAGGCCCGCGGCCTTCATCGCGGCGATCGCGGCGCCCGCGGTGCCGTCGTTGGCGGCGTACACCCCGACGATCGTGCGGCCGCGCAGCGCCGGCAGGGTCCGGGCGACCCACGCCCCGGCGTTGTCGGGGTTCCACTCCGCGGTGTCGGACTCGGCCGCGACCCGGACCTTGCCGTCGAGGCCGGCGTGCGCGCCCTGCTTGAACAGCGTCGCGTTGTTGTCCGTCGGCGAGCCGTTGATCCACAGGATCTCCCCCGCGGCCGCCTTCGCGCCCAGCGCCTGCAGCAACGCCGCCGCCTGCAGGGAGCCGACCTTCGCGTTGTCGAAGGAGACGTAGTAGTCCACGGCGGTCCGCAGCACGAGGCGGTCGTACGAGATGACCGGCACGTCCTTGGCCTTGGCCGCGGCGACGATCTCCCCCGCGGCGACGCTGTCGACCGGGGTCAGCACGAGCACCTTCGCGCCCGCGGCGAGCGCCTCCCGCGCCTGCCGCAGCTGGGTGGCGGCGCTCTGCTCGGCGTTGCGGTAGTCGACCTCGCAGCCGGGGCACAGCTCGGAGAGCTTCTGCGCGAAGTACGGCTGGTCCCCCGCCTCGTACCGGCTGGCCTTGCGCTCCGGCAGCAGCAGCGCCACCGTCGCCGACGGCCCGCCGGCGTCACCGGTGCGCAGGGACTGCGTGCAGCCCGCCGCGGTCGGCAGGACCAGCGCGGACAGGGCCAGCAGCGCGGCAAGGCGGTTCATCGGCACACCCTCAGTACGTGAAGCGGGACACCAGGACGCGCATGTCGGACGCCATCCGAGCGAGCTGGTCGACGGCATCGCCGGTGCTGGTCACGCCCTCGTTCGTCGACCTGGTGGCGGCGGCGACACCGGCGATGTTGGTGGCGATGCCGACCGAGCCGCCGGCCGCCTCGTCGACGCTGTGGCCCATCGCCCGGGCCGTGACCGCCTGCTCCTCGACGGCGGCGGCGATGGCGTGCTGGTACTCGCTCATCTGCGCGATGACCTCACCGATCTGCCCGATCGCGGCGACGGCGTCCTCGGTGTCGAGCTGGATCGCCTGGACGCGCCGGCCGATGTCGTCGGTGGCCCGGGCGGTCTCCCGGGCGAGGTCCTTGACCTCCTGCGCGACCACGGCGAAGCCCTTGCCGAAGTCGCCGGCCCGGGCCGCCTCGATGGTCGCGTTGAGCGCGAGGAGGTTCGTCTGCCCGGCGATCGACGTGATGACCTTGATGACCTCGCCGATCTCGCCGGAGGAGGCGCCGAGCTTGCCGATGGTCTCGTTGGTGGCCGCCGCGATCGACACCGCCGTCGCGGTGACGGTGGCCGCGTGCGCGGTGCCGCGCGAGATCTCCTCGATGGCGCCGCCCATCTCCGTGGCGCCGTGGGCGACGGCGGCGACGTGCTCGCTGACCTCGTTGGCGGCCCGGGCGACGAGCTCGGCGCGGGTGTTGGCGTCGGTGGCGCTGGTGTCGATCTGCCGGCTGATCGCGGCGAGCCGCTCGGCGGCCGCGGACAGCGTCGCGGAGTTGTCCCCGAGGCTGCGGACCGCCTCGCGGGTGCTGGCCGTGGCCGCGTTCAGCGCGCGGGCCATGTCGCCGACCTCGTCGCGCTGGGCGATGTCCGCCTCGGCGGTGAGGTCACCGGCGGCGACCGCGGTCAGCACGGCGTGCACGCGGCGGATCGGGCGCACGATGAGCCCGGTCAGGTACCGGCCGAGCAGCAGCGCCGCCGCGAGCCCGGCGGCCAGCGCGACGATCATCGCGATGCGGGCCCGGCCGTAGGCGTCGGCCGCGGCGCCGGCGCCGGCGCGCCCCCTGGTCTGCTCGTAGGCGAGCAGGTCGCCGAGGGCGCGCATCGCGTTGCCGGTGACGGTGGCGCCGTCGCCGAGGTACGCGGCCTGGAAGCCGGGGACGTCACCGGCGGCCAGCAGCGGCAGGAGCCGGTGGTCGCGGATGTTGCGGAACGCGCCCCACCAGATCGTGAAACGGTCCAGCAACTGCCGCTGCTCGGTGGTGGTGACGGTCGCGCGGTAGGCGGCGAGCGCCCGGTCCACGGCGGCGTCCGCGGCGGCGATGCCCTCCTGGAACGCCTGACTGGCCACGGGGCCGTTGGACAGGGCGAGGTTGGCGACGTCGTTGCGCACCCGCATCGCCGACTCGTTCATGGCCGCCAGGTGCGCCGACGGCACCAGGTTGTCGTGGTACAGGTCGGACGCCTTGGCGTTGACCCGGCCGAGGCTGGTGACGCCGACGCCGAGCACGACCGCGCCGACGGCGCAGCACACCAGCACCAGCAGCACCAGCTTGCGGGCCACCGGCTGGTCCGCCAGCCAGTGCCGTCCGCGCCGCCGCGACTCCGCACGCTTCACGAACCCGCCGATCGGCGGCGAAACGTCCGACCTGAGCCGTTTCGGTCACCGGGGCCCGGGCCGGGTCACAGCGCGCGGCGCAGCCACTCCTCGACGCCCGCGACATGGATGGTGGCCCAGGACCGGGCGAGGTCCGGCTGCCGGGCGGCGATCGCGTCGACGATCGCCTGGTGCTGCTCGCGGGTGCGCTCGGCCGCGCCCTCCTGGGTGAGGCCGCGCCAGACCCGCGCCCTGGTCGTCGGCCCTGACAGCCCGTCGATGAGCGAGCACAGCACCGCGTTGCCGGAGCCGGCCGCGATCTGCCGGTGGAACTCCAGGTCGTTGGCGACGAGCGCCTCGATCGTCGGGTGGTCGCCGAGCTGGTCGAGCACCGCCTGGAGCCTGGTGATGTCCTCGGCCTGCATACGCTCCGTGGCCAGCGCCGTCGCCGCCGGCTCCAGGATCCGGCGGACCTCGAGGAACTGCAGGACGGTGTCGTCGCGGTGGAAGTCCACGACGAAGCTCAGCGCGTCGAGCAGCAGGTCGGGCGCCAGGCTGGTGACGTAGGTGCCGTCGCCCTGGCGCACGTCGAGGACCCGGATCATCGACAGGGCCTTGACCGCCTCGCGCAGCGAGTTGCGGGACAGCCCGAGCCGCTCGGCGAGGTCCGCCTCCTTCGGCAGCCGGTCGCCCGGGCCGAGCTCACCGGAGGTGATCATGCCCTTGATCTTGTCGATCGCCTCGTCGGTCAGTGCCATGCGTGCCTCCGCGGCGACTCTACGCCCGCTGGGTCAGGGTCAGGGCCGGTGTCAGGTCCGGTGCCGAGCCGGTAGCAGGCCGCGGCCGTGCCGCCGAAGACGGCCCGCCGGTCCGCTCGGACGACCAGGGGCACGGCGGCGGTCACGGCGGCGGTCCCGGCGGCCGTCACAGCAGCCCCGCCTCCCGCAGCGCCGGCCACAGCGCGGCGGGCGGCGGCGCGGCCGCGAGGGCCGCGTTGCGGCGCACCTGCTCCGGCGAGTCCGCGCCGACCACGACGGCGGTGACCGCGGGGTCGTCCGCGGCGAACGCGAGCGCCGCCGCCGGCAGGGTCGTGCCGTGCCGCGCGCAGACCGCCGCGATGGCGCGGGCCCTGGCGACCACGGCGGCGGGGGCGGGGCCGTACTCGTACGGCAGGTCCGCGCTCGGCTCGTCGACGGCGAGCAGCCCGCTGTTGAACACCCCGGCGTTGAACACCTCGACACCCGCGGCGGCGCACGCCGGTAGCAGCGTCTCCCGGGCCGGCTGCTCCAGCAGCGTGAACCGGCCCGCGACCAGTACCACGTCGGGGGCGCACTCCTCGACCAGCCGGGTCAGGACCGCGGCGTCCTTCGAGCCGGCGCCGATCGCGCCGACGAGCCCTTCCTCGCGCAGCCGCGCGAGGGCGGGGAAGCCGGCGCGCAGCGCGACCTCCTGGTGCTCCTCCGGGTCGTGCAGCAACGCGACGTCGACCCGGTCCAGGCCGAGCCTGGCGAGGCTGGCCTCCAGGCAGCGGCGGATGCCGTCGCGGCTGAAGTCCCAGACCCGCCGGTGGGTCGCCGGGACCGCGAACCCCTCCGTGTCCTGGCCGCCGGACCAGGCCGGGTCGCCGACCAGCAGCCGGCCGACCTTGGTGCTGACGGTGTACTGGTCCCGCGGCCGCCCCCGCAGCGCCTCGCCGAGCCGCCGCTCCGACAGCCCGAGCCCGTAGTGCGGCGCGGTGTCGAAGACGCGCACCCCGGCGTCCCACGCGGCGTCGACGGTCGCGTGGGCCCGCTCGTCGTCGATCTCGTGGTAGAGGTTGCCGAGCTGCGCGCAGCCCAGGCCCAGGCGGACGGCCGGGCTCACTGGCGTGGCCGCATCCGCAGGCCGTGCATGCCGCCGTCGACGGCCAGGACGGTGCCGGTCGTCGCGCCAGCCAGAGGGCTGGCGAGGTAGCCGATCGCGGCCGCGACCTCCTCCGCGGCGACCAGCCGCCCGGTCGGCTGCCGGGCCTGCAGCGCGGCGAGCTCCGCCTCGGGGTCGGCGGCCTGCGCGAGCAGCCGGCGCACCCAGGGCGTGTCGACCGTGCCGGGGTTGACGCAGCACACCCGGATGCCCTCCCGGACGTGGTCGGCGGCCATCGCCGCGGTCAGCGCCTGGACCGCGCCCTTGCTGGCGCTGTACAGGGCGCGGTCGGGCACCCCGGCGTGGGCGACGATCGAGCAGGTGTTGACGATCGCGGCGTGCGCGGAGCGGCGCAGGTGGGGCAGCGCGGCCCGGCTGACCCGCACCAGGCCGACGACGTTGACGTCCAGGACCCGGTGCCACTCGTCGTCGTCGTTGCCCTCCACGGTGCCGACGGCGCCGATGCCGGCGTTGTTGACCAGGATGTCCAGGCCGCCGAGCGCCTCGACGGCCGCCGCGACCCCGGCCCGCACGGTCGCGTCGTCGGTGACGTCGGCGGCGATGCCGAGCAGCGGCTCGGGCAGCCCGTCGGGGCGCAGGTCGAGGCATGCCACGCGGGCGCCCCGCCCGGCCAGGTGCAGGGCCGTGGCCAGGCCGATCCCGGACGCGCCGCCGGTGACGACGGCGGCGAGACCGTCAAATTCTCCTCGCACAACTCCCCCACATACATCGGAGGTTTGTTGTCTACCAGTCCCGCGCCACGAAACACAAGCGTTCCGGTTTCGGCATTCATCCGATGACCGCCAGGTCAGAGCGGCGGGGTCGCGGCCCTGGCGAGGAACAGGTCGCGCTCGCGTGCGTTGCCGGTCAGCGCGGCGGCCCGGGCGAACTCGGCCCGCGCCTCCTCGTGCCGGCCGAGGCGCTCCAGCAGGTCGCCGCGGGCGGCCGGCAGGTACGGGTAGCCGGGCAGCGCCCCGTCCAGCTCGTCGAGCAGCGCCAGGCCCGCCGCCGGCCCCGCCGCCATGCCGACCGCGACCGCCAGGTTCAGCCGCACCACCGCCGACGGCGCGACGTGCGCCAGCAGCCGGTACAGCGCGACGATCCGCGGCCAGTCCGTGTCGGCCGGGCGCAGCGCCCGCGCGTGGCAGGCGGCGATCGCGGCCTGCAGCCCATAGGGCCCGAGCGTGCCGAGCGCCTCCGCCGACGCCAGCGCGGCCAGGCCCCGGCGGATCAGCAGCCGGTCCCACCGCCGCCGGTCCTGGTCCATGAGCAGCACCGGGGTGCCGTCCGGCGCGGTGCGGGCCGGGATCCGGGCGGCCTGCAGCTCCATGAGGGCGCACAGCCCGTGCACCTCGGGCTCCGCCGGCAGCAGCCCGGCCATGACCCGGCCGAGGCGGATCGCCTCCTCGCACAGCTGCGGGCGGGCCCAGTCGTCGCCGGCGGAGGCCGAGTAGCCCTCGTTGAAGATGAGGTAGAACACGCCGAGGGCGGCGGTCAGGCGCGCCGGCAGCTCGGCCGGGGCCGGCAGCTCGAACCGCACGCCGCGTGCGGCCAGGGTCCGCTTGGCGCGCAGGATGCGTTGCGACACCGTCGCCTCGGTGGTCAGGAACGCCCGGGCGATCGCGGTGGTGCTGAGCCCGCCGAGGGTCCGCAGGATCAGCGCCACCTGCGACTCGGCGCTCAGCGCCGGGTGGCAGGCGGTGAGGATCAGCCGCAGCAGGTCGTCCTGGATGTGGTCGTCGACGTCCGGCGCCTCGTCCAGCACGCCCTCGGGGGCGCCGAGCACGGCGAGCTTGCGCTCGTAGGTGGCGCGGCGGCGCAGCGCGTCGACGGCGCGGTGCTTCGCCGTGGCCATCAGCCACGGGCCCGGGTCGTCCGGCACCCCGCGCACCGGCCACTGCTCCAGCGCGATGACGAGCGCGTCCTGGGCCAGCTCCTCGGCGAGGCCGACGTCGCGCACGATCCGGGCCAGGCCGGCGACGAGCCGCGCCGACTCGATCCGGAAGACCGCCTCGACCGTGTCGCGTACGTCCACAACCGGTGATTATGCGGGCACCGGCGACACCGGCTCCAGCGCCGCGGTGGCGGCGACGGCCCCCGGATCTGGGTGAACGGGGCGAATCCCACCTGGTCGCCGACCCACGGCACCGTCCCGGCGGCTGATACCGGCCATTGAGCCACCTGCCGGACGCGGTTGTGGGACGCTGCGCACCGTGAGACGGATGCTTCCGGATTGGCTGCTGTTGCCGGGCGTGCTGGCGTTCGCCGTGTCGCTGGGCAGCTGGCTGCAGGTCGCCAGGCTCGAAGGCCCGCAGCTGGACGACCCCGACATCGAGGTCTACGTGCAGGCGGGCGCCGCCTTCCGGCACGACGCGCACGTCTACGACCTCGCGTTCACCGGCGGGCACTGGCCGTTCACGTACCCGCCGGTGACGCTGCTGGCGTTCGAGCCGCTGTCCCGGCTCGGCAGCACCCACGCCCTGGTGGCGCTCAACGCGCTCACCGTCGTGTCACTCGTCGTGGTGTGCCTGCTGAGCCTGCGCATGGCGGGCCTGCGCGGCCGGGCCGGGCTCACCGGCGCCGCGCTGGCGCTCGCCGCCGGCGGCCTGTGGCTCGAGCCGGTCCAGGCCAACCTGAACGACGGCCAGATCAACATGATGCTGGTGCTGCTGGTCATGGCCGACTTCGCGCTGCCCGACGGGCACCGGCTGCGGGGCGCCGCGATCGGGGTGGCGACCGCCGCGAAGCTGGTCCCCGGCATCTTCGTGGTGTACCTGCTGATCACCCGCCGGTACCGCGACGCCGCGACGGCCGCCGGGGTGTTCGCCGGGCTGACCGTGCTGGGCTTCGTCGCCGACTGGCGCGACTCGGCGCAGTACTGGTTCACCGGCATGTTCGCCAGCTCCGGCCGGGTCACCCAGGACGCGGCGCTCGGCGGGTCCCTGGACCAGTCGCTGCACACCCTCGCCGCCCGCTGGACCGGCTCCGACGGCGTGTACTACGCCCTGGCGCTCGTCGTGGCCGTGGCCGGGTTCGCGATCGCCCGGGCCGCCTGGGCGCGCGGCGAGGAGCTGACCGGGGTGGCCTGCACCGCGCTCACCGGCCTGCTCGTCTCGCCGGTGTCGTGGACGTACCACTACGCGTGGATCGTGCCGGTCCTGGTCGCGACGGCCGCGGTCGCCGCGCAGGCCCCGCCCCGGCTGCGGTGGCTCGCCGCCGGCCTGCCCGGCGTGCTCGTCATGGCGTTCCTCGCCTGGCCGATGCAGGGCCGCGGGGACCACGTCGCCGCCCCGCGCGGCGTGCTGTGGCACCTTCCCGACATCGAGGACCCCACCACCTGGCACGGCGTGCAGCGGGTCGTCGGCGACACGTACACCCTGGTCAGCCTGGGGCTGCTGGTTCTGGCGGCGCTGTGGCTGCGGCCGCGGAAAACCGCTGTCGAGCCGGCGCCGCAGATGGCAGGTTCGACCGTGTGAGTGAATACCTGCGTCTCAACCGGGCCCAGTGGGACGAGCGCGCCCCGGCGCACGCCGCCTCCCCCGGCTACTCCCGGCAGCGGTTCATCGACGACCCGGCGTACCTGAGCGACGTCGTCCGGTTCGACCTGCCGCGGCTCGGCCCGGTCGACGGGCTGCGGGCCGTGCACCTGCAGTGCCACATCGGCACCGACACGCTGTCGCTGTACCGCCTCGGCGCGAAGATCACCGGGCTGGACTTCTCCGGCGCGTCGCTGGCCGAGGCCCGGGCCCTCGCCGCCGCGACCGGCGCGTCGATCGACTACGTCCAGGCCGACGTGTACGACGCGCCGGAGGTGCTCGAACCGGGCGCGTTCGACCTCGTGTACACCGGCATCGGCGCCCTGTGCTGGCTGCCGGACGTCCGCCGCTGGGCCGGTGTCGTCGCCGCGCTGCTCAGGCCCGGTGGCCGGCTGTTCATCCGGGAGGGTCACCCGATGCTGTGGGCGGTCGACGAGACCCGCCCCGACGGTGTGCTCGCCGTCGACCAGGCGTACTTCGAACGCGTCGAGCCGCTGGTGTGGGAGGAGTCCGGCACGTACGTGGAGACGGACGTCACGTTCCAGCACACCGTCACCCACCAGTGGAACCACGGACTCGGCGAGATCGTCACCGCGGTCATGGACGCCGGGCTGGAGCTGACCATGCTGCAGGAGCACGACAGCGCCCCGTGGGACGCGCTGCCGGGCCGGACCGTCGCCGACGAGCACGGCGAGTTCCGCCTCGCGGAGCGGCCGTGGCGACTGCCGCAGACGTACACCCTCCAGGCGCGCAAACGGTGACGCACTAGAATCTGGCTTCCGCCTTCTCTCGTCCACAGGAGTGCCGCCGTGTCCGCTGACTCATCCCGGGACGCCGTCTCGGCGGCCGCCCACGCGGCCCGGGCCGCCGCGCCGTCGCTCGCCGTGGCCCCGGCCAAGACGATCGACGACGCGCTGCGCGGGATGGCCCGCCGCCTGACCGGCGCCCGCGACACGATCCTCGCCGCGAACCGTGAGGACCAGGCCGCGGCCGTGGCCGGCGGGATGAGCGGCGGCCTGCTCGACCGGCTCAAGCTCGACGAGGCCCGGCTGGACGCGATGGCCGCCCAGCTGGACATCCTCGCCGGGGTGGAGGCGGAGCCGGCCCAGCGCACGATCCGCACGCTCGACGGCGGGCTGGTCCTGCAGGAGTGGCGCCGCCCGGTCGGGGTAATCGGCGCCAACTACGAGGCCCGCCCGAACGTCACCGTCGACGTCGCCTCGCAGCTGGTCAAGTCGCAGAACGCCGGGGTGCTGCGGACCGGTTCGGCGGCGCTCGCCTCCGCGGTCGCCCTCATGGACGCGGTCGTCGCGCCGGCCCTCGCCGAGGCGGGTCTCGACCCGGCCGCGGTGCAGCTGGTGCGCAGCCGGGGCCGCGACTCCGCCGAGGCCCTCGTCTCGCAGCCCGGCCTCATCCCGCTGGTCATCCTGCGCGGCAGCGGCGACAGCACCCGCAGCCTCGCCGAGCGCGCCGCCCTGCACGGCGTGCGGACCCTCGCCCACGCCGACGGCGGCGGCGTGCTGTACATCGACGCGGCCGCCGACCCGGCGAAGGCCGCCGCGCTCGTCGACGCCGGCCTGGACCGGCTCGGCGTGTGCAACCGGCTCAACCTGCTGCTCGTGCACGAGACGCTGTGGGACTCCACGGTCCCGGGGATCGTCGAGACGCTGGCCGCCCGCACCCCGGCGATCGCCGCGTCGCTGCCGCCGCACGCGCACGCCCTCGGCTACGAGTGGGCGCTGGACTCGGCCGGTGAGGCGACGGTGACGATCGCCCCGGTCTCCGGCCCGCTCGCCGCGGCGCGGCTGGCCAACGACGAGACGTCCGGGCTGGCGGCCGGCATCGTCACCGAGTCCGCCGAGGCCGCCCGGGAGTTCCTCGCGGCGTACGCGGGCACCGGCGCGTTCTGGAACGCGACGACCCGGCTGCTGGACGGGTTCAAGCTGCTGGCCCTGCCGGAGACCGGCATCAACATCGACCGGGTCCCGGGACCGCGCGGGCCGGTGACGTTCCGTGACCTGTCGCTGCGCCAGTACGTGGTCGTGCCCGCCGACCGGACGTCCGACCTGGCCGGCTGACGGCCGGCTGACGGCCAGCTGACGGCCGGCCGGGCGCCGGCGGGTCACACGGCGAGCGTGGGTGCGTCCAGGGCGGCCCGGACCGGCTCCGTGCGGTGGGCCAGGACCGGCGGCACGTGCACCTGGACGTCCGCCGCGGCCGACAGGATCAGCGCCAGGGCGACCGCCGTCGGCCGGCACTCGGGGACCTTCGACAGGCTGGCGGCGCACAGCTCGGCGACCTCCGGCGGCAGGCCCGGGATCGGCGGCAGCTGCGCCGGCGGCGTGAACCGGTGCGCGTGCAGCACCTGCTCGTCGGTGTTCACGGGCCACGGGATGCGGCCGGTCAGGCACTGGTAGAGCAGCACACCGGCGGCGTACACGTCGGCGGCGGGGCCGGCCGGCTCACCGTCGAGCCGCTCCGGGGCCACGTACGTCGGGGTGCCGAACAGGACCGGCTCGGCGGGGTGCCCGACCCGGGCGGCGACGCCGAAGTCGAGGATCTTCGCGCCGGCCGCGGTGAGCACGATGTTCGCCGGCTTCACGTCGCGGTGGACGATGCCGTGGCCGTGCGCGGCGGCGAGGCCGGCGCAGACCTCGGCGCAGATCCGCACGGCGACCTGCCAGTCAAGCGGGCCGTCGCGCAGCGCCCCGACCAGCAGGGGACCCTCGACGAGCTCCATCACCAGGTAGGCGGTGCCGCGGCCGCCGCGGCGGGACGTGCCGAAGTCGTAGACGGCCACGACGTTGGGGTGGGCGAAGCGGGCACCGCAGCGGGCCTCGTTGCGGGCCCGCTCGAAGGCGTCGGCGTCGGCGGTGTGCTCCGGGGTCAGCAGCTTGACCGCCACCTCGCGGTCCAGGACGTCGTCGTGCGCCCGCCAGACACTCGCCATACCGCCCTGGCCGAGCTTGCGACCGAGGCGGTACCTCCCACTCAGACACCGCATAGGTCTCTCCTTCCCGGTTCGGGCGCCAACCACACGGCAACCGTGCGGGCAACCGGCGGACACCCGCCCGGGGGTGCACTCGACGGAGGTCGCTGACGGGAGGCGTGCGTGCACACAACGAAGCGGGTGCTGGTGGCCTTCGCGGTGGCCGGGATCGTCGCGTCCTCGGTGACCGGCGGCCGGCCCGGGCACGTGATGTGGCTGCTCACCGCGGTCGTGTGCGCGGCGCCGCTGCTGGTGCGGGTCTGGCGGGACCGCGCCGCGACGACCGGGCCGTGGCGGCTGGTCGTGCTCGGTTTCGGGGTGCGCGTCGCCGCCGACGTCGTCTGGGCCGGCGAGGACCTCCGGCACGACGGGGCGGTGCCGTTCCCGTCCTGGAACGACATCGGCTACCTGCTGTCCTACGGGCTGCTGCTGGCGGGCCTGGTCCGCGCGAACGGCGGGCGGGCCCGCACGGCGCTGCTCGACGCGTCCGTCATCGCGGCCGGGCTGGCGCTGGTGCACTGGGTGTTCCTGCTCCACCCGTACCTGCACCACGCCGACCCGGGCGGTCCCGGCGCCACGGCGCTGGCGCTGCTGTACCCGGTGTGCGACCTGGTGCTGTTCGCGACCGGGGTGCGGGTGCTGTTCACCGGCGCGTGGCGGCGGCCGGCGAACCGGCTCGTGCTGGCCGGCCTGGGGCTGCTGCTGGCGGCCAACTTCATCTTCTTCGCGCACGCCGCGACGGGCGCGACCCGTTCCGTCGACACCGTCGACAACGCGTTGTGGCTGCTGTCGTACCTGGCGCTCGGGCTGGCCGGGCTGCAGCGCACGGTGCCCGGGCCGGTGCCCGCCGGGCGCGCCGACGGCCACGTGGTGTCCTGCGGGCGGATCTCGATGTTCGGGGCGGCGGCGATGATCGGCCCGCTCGCCCTGCTCGTCCCGGGCGCCGCCGGCGGGGACCACCTGCTGGTGCCGGCGCTGGTGTCGGCGGGGCTGTCGCTGCTGCTGGTGCTGCGCCTGGGCGGGCTGGCCAGGGTCGCGCAGCGCCGCTCCGCGGAACTGGACCGGCACGCGGGCGAGCTGACCCGCCGCGGCGAGGAGCTGGCCGAGGCCCTGGTGGAGCGGGAGGCGCTGGAGCACCAGCTGCGGCACGGCGCCCTGCACGACCCGACGACCGGCCTGGCCAACCGGGCACTGCTGACCCAGCGCATGGAGTGGGCCCTGACCAGGGCCGACGACCAGAGCCGGCACGCGCTGATCCTGCTGGACCTGGACCGGTTCACCGACGTCAACGACGCCTACGGGCGGGCCTTCGGCGACGACGCGCTGGTCGCGGTCACCGCCCGGCTGCTGGCCGCCGCCGCGCCCGCCGACACCGTGGCCCGGCTCGGCGGCGACGAGTTCGCGCTGTTCGTCGAGGACGTCGACCCGCTGCGGGCCGGGCACCTCGCCGAGCACCTGCGGGCCGAGCTGAAGGCGCCGCTCACGGTCGGTGCGCGGACCGTACACCTGACGGCCAGCATCGCGCTGGTGCACCTGACGCCGAAGGCCGCGCCCCGCGACGCGGTCGCCGACGCCGAGCTGGCGCTGCGGGCCGCGAAACGCGCCGGCCGGGACCGGGTCAGCGTGTACCGGCCGGAGCTGCGCACGGCCCGGGAGACGTTCACCCGCATCAGCGCGGGCCTGCGGCACGCCGTCGAGCGCGGCGAGCTGGCCGTGCACTACCAGCCGGTGGTGGAGCTGCCGTCGGCGCGGATCGTGGCGGTCGAGGCGCTGCTGCGGTGGACGCCGCCGGGCGGGTCGGTGCCGCCGCTGGACTTCATCCCGGTCGCCGAGGAGACGGGGATGATCGTGCCGATCGGCGCGTGGGTGCTGGAGCGGGCGTGCCGGGACGCGAAGGCGTGGCACGACCGGCACGGCACGTCACTGACGGTGAACGTGTCGGTGCGGCAGCTCGCCGAGCCCGGCTTCGCCGAGCAGGTGCTGCGGACCCTCGCGACGACGGGCCTGCCGGCCGGGGCGCTGGTCCTGGAGATCACCGAGTCGGTGTTCGTCGGGGTCGCCGATGACGCCGCACCGCTGCTCGCCGCGCTCGACGGGCTGCGTGCGCACGGGATCCGGGTCGCCATCGACGACTTCGGCACCGGCTACTCGTCGCTGTCGTACCTGACCCAGCTGCCCGTCGACATCCTCAAGATCGACCGGTCGTTCGTGCCGACGGACACCGCCGGCTCCGGCTCCGGCGACGACCACGCGTTCACCCGCGCCGTGCTGCAGCTGGGCACCAGCCGGCAGCTGCCGGCGATCGCGGAGGGCATCGAGACGCAGGACCAGGCGAGGCTGCTGCACGACCTCGGCTGCCGCCTCGCGCAGGGCTACCACTTCGCGCGGCCCGGGCCCGTCGCCGACGTCGACGCCGCGTTCCTGCGCCTCAACCCGGCGCTGACCGCGTGACGGGGCGGCTGCTGCGCGACCCGGTGCTCCTCGGTCTGGTCGCCGGCTCGGCGCTCGTCGTCGGCTGCCTGCTGACCGGCGCCGGCGGGGTCCGGCTGTTCTGGTCCGCGCTGCCGGTGTTCGACCTGCTCATCTGGGTGTTCACGCGGCGGGTCGCGGCCCTGCCGCAGCTGCCGGCGCCGGCCCGCCGGTTCTGGCGGCTGTCCGCGCACGCCGCCGTGTTCTTCGTCGCCGGCGACCTCAGCCAGACCGCCGTCGCGTGGCTGCGCCCCGGGCCGGCGGCGGCGATGCCGAACCCCTTCCAGGCCGGGGCGATCCTCGCCGGCGCGTGCTGGCTGATCTGGGTCATGCTCACGCACCCGGCGCCGTTGGCGACCGTGCGGTTCTGGCTGGACGCCGGGTCGGTGCTGGTCGGCGCCGGGGTGTTGATCTGGCTGCTGCTCCTGCCGCGGGCCGGCGGCTCGCCGGTGGCGCTGCTGCTCGGCACGGTGATCATCGGGTTCGCCGCGTTCGCCGCGGTGAAGCTGGTGCTCAGCGGCAACGCGCCGCTGAGCGTGCCGGCCGCCGCGCCGATGGTGGCGGCCGCCGCCATCCAGGGTCTGGTGGGCTCGCTCGTCGCCGCCGACGGCCGGCACCTGCACCTGCTGCTCGCCGCGCAGGTGCTGCCGCCGCTGCTGCTGGCGGTCGGGCCACGACTGCAGGAGCACTCGGTGCGGCTCGACCCGCGGCGTTCGGCGCAGCGCGCCCCGCGGCCCTACAGCCTGCTGCCGTACACGACCCTCGTCGGGCTCTTCGCGGCGCTGCCGGTCGTCGTGCACGACGGTCCCGGCGCCGACGTGTGGGTGCTGCTCGGCGGCCTGGCCGCGACCACCGCCCTCGTCGTCGCCCGCCAGCTGCTCGCGTTCCGGGAGAACGCGCTGCTGCTGGCGGAGCTCGGCGCGCAGCAGGAGCACTTCCGGTCGCTGCTCGCGCACTCCACCGACATCACCTCGATCGTCGACACGACCGGCGCGCTGACCTACGTGAGCCCGGCGACGCAGCGGCTGCTGGGCAAGTCACCGGCGGCGGTGCTGGGCACGACGGTCGTGTCCCACATCCACCCCGAGGACCTGCCGGCGTTCGCGGCGGCGATGGACACGCTGCGGGCCACCCCGAACGCGTCGGTGGGCTACCAGGTGCGCTACGCCCACGCCGACGGCTCCTGGCGCTGGCTGGACGTGGTCAGCCGCAACCTGCTGCACCTGCCGAGCGTCCGCGGGTACGTGAGCAACGCCCGCGACGCGACGCAGGCCCGGCTGCTGCAGGACGAGCTGCGCCACCAGGCGACCCACGACGGGCTGACCGGCCTGGCCAACCGGGCCCTGTTCGACGCACGGCTGGCCGCCGCGGCGGAGCACCAGGTGGCCGCGGTGCTGCTGGTCGACCTCGACGACTTCAAGGCGATCAACGACACCCACGGTCACCACGCCGGCGACGCGGTGCTCGTGGGTGTCGCCGAACGGCTCGCCGCGAGCGTGCCCGCCGGTGGGACGGCGGCACGCATCGGCGGCGACGAGTTCGCGGTGCTGCTGCCCGGCTGCGACGTGCGGGACGCGGACGCCGTGGCACGCAGGTTCCTGGACCTGCTGGACGTGCCGGTGCCCGTCGACGGCCACCGGCTGCCGGTGCGGGCGAGCGTTGGCGTCGTCGACGGCGACCCGAGGGCCGCCGAGGCGCTGCTGCAACGCGCCGACGCCCGCATGTACGCGGTGAAACGCGAGGCTCAGATGTCCTCGTCGAGCTGAGTCGCGCGGCGCGGGTCGCGCACCAGCGCGCCGGTCGAGTCGACGGCACCGTCATCGATGCGCCCGCCGCGCGCCTCGTGCACGGCGCGGCTCTGCGCCTGCTCGTGCTCGCGCCGGGCGGCCGCCCTGGCCTGGCCTTCCGGGCTGTCGGGGTCCACCCCGGTCGGGTCCTGTGCATGCATCGGATCACTCCCAACGGTTGGCGTGAGGGGTCACGATACCCACACCGCCGCGACCGAATCCATAAGCAATTCACCGCGGATCCCACCTGCCGGACCTGGAATAGGCCGGCACCGTGGATAGGTTTGGCTGATTAGCTGCCTATCGTTTTCGTTGAGGAGAACCCGCCGCATGTCAGAGCAGACCAGCACCGCCGGGGCGGCCGGCACCATCGACCTCGGCGGTGACCTGACCGTCAACCGGCTCGGCTTCGGTGCCATGCGCATCACCGGCAACGGCATCTGGGGCGAGCCACCGAGCCGGTCCGACGCCGTGGCGGTCCTGCGCCGGGCGGTGGAGCTCGGCGTGAACTTCATCGACACCGCCGACTCCTACGGCCCCGACGTCAGCGAGGAGCTGATCGCGGAGGCCCTGTACCCGTACCCCGAGGACCTGGTCATCGCCACGAAGGGCGGCCTGGAGCGGCCCGGCCCCAACCAGTGGACCGCCAACGGCGACCCGGCCCACCTGCGCAAGGCCCTCGACGGCAGCCTGCGCAAGCTGCGGCTGGAGCAGATCCCGCTGTACCAGTTCCACCGCCCCGACCCGGCGGTGCCCCTCGAGGACTCGATCGGCGCGCTCGTCGAGGCGAAGGACGCGGGCAAGATCCGCCACATCGGCGTCTCGAACTTCACCGAGGAGCAGCTGCGGGTGGCGCAGCGGCTCACCCCGATCGTGTCGCTGCAGAACCGGTACAACGTCGACGACCGCGGCTCGGAGTCCCTGGTCGACCTGTGCGAGCAGGAGCAGATCGTCTTCCTGCCGTGGGCGCCGATCCAGAACCTCGACGGGGTGAGCGCCGTGGAGGAGATCGCCCGGCGCTACGACATCACCACCCGCCAGCTCGTCCTCGCCTGGCTGATCCGCCGCTCCCCGGCGATCCTGCCGATCCCGGGCACCGGCTCGGTGTCGCACCTGGAGTCGAACGTGGCCGCGGCGTCGGTCGCCCTGACCCCGGCGGAGGTCGCCACCATCACGGCCGCGACACGCTGATCCAGCTCTTGCACTGAGCCGGCTTCTCGCTGCGCCAGCTCTTTCACTGAGTCGGCTTTTCGCTGCGCCGGCTTTTCGCTGCGCCGGCGGCCTTTCGGGTCGCCGGCGTCAGTGCCTCAGGACCCGCAGGATTCTGGCCAGGGTCTCGCGGTCGCCGGCGTCGAGACCGGCGAAGAACCGCTCGGCCTCGGCGTGCCGGGCGGCCCGGATCGCCTCCGCGGTGGCCTGGCCGGCGGCGGTGAGCGCGACGAGCGTGGCCCGGCGGTCCGCCGGGTCCGGGCGGCGCTCCACCAGGCCGCGCTCCTGCAGCCCGTCGACGACCTCGGTGGTCGAGCGCGGCGCGATGCGCAGGTGCTCCGACAGCTCGCTGAGGCGCATGACGCCGTGCCGCATGAGGACCGCCACGGCGCGCGACTGCCCGGGCGTGATCCCGATCGGCTCCAGGGTCTCGTGCGTCAGGTGCCGCAGCCGGCGGGCGACGCTCCAGAACACCTCGGCGAGACTCTCGTCACCGTCACGGTCGGCATCCTTCACGGGAATACGGTAGCAAGGGTTGGTGTTCGACCCTCATAGTGAGGTAACCTCACCATAACGTTCCCCGACAGAAGGCGAGTTCCCTTGGAACCCCAGTACCGGACCCGACCCCCACGAGAGCGTGAGCTCAGCGCCGCGGACAAATCCCGCGCCAAGACCGTCTCCCTGGCCCGCATCGGCCGCCTCTTCACCCCGCACCGCGGCCCCCTCGCCACGGTCGTCGCCATCATCGTCGTGTCCTCCGCGCTCGGCGGCGCCTCGCCGTTCCTGCTGCGCGAGGTCATCGACGTCGCCCTGCCCGGGCGCGACACCACGCTGCTGGTCTGGCTGGTCGCCGGCATGGTCGCCGTCGCCGCGGTCACCTCCGCGCTCGGCGTCGTGCAGACCTGGATCTCCACCAGGGTCGGCCAGCAGGTCATGCACCGCCTGCGCACCGACGTCTTCAGCCACCTGCAGCGGCAGTCGGTCGGCTTCTTCACCCGGACCCGCACCGGCGAGGTGCAGTCGCGCATCACCAACGACATCGGCGGCATGCAGAGCGTCGTCACCTCGACCGCGACCTCGATCGCCGCCAACCTCACCACCACGGTCACCACCGCGGTCGCCATGGCCGCGCTGTCGTGGCGGCTGTCGCTGGTCTCCCTCGTCGTGCTGCCGCCCGCGATCTACCTGACCCGCAAGGTCGCCGGGATGCGCCGCGAGATCACCGCACAGCGCCAGCGCGAGCTCGCCGACCTCAACGTCACGATCGAGGAGGGTCTCTCGGTCAGCGGCGTGCGCCTGAGCAAGACCATGGGTGCCGGCGCCGCCCTCGTCGAGCGCTTCACCGCCTCCTCCAACCGGCTGATCGACCTGGAGCTGCGCTCCGAGCTCGCCGGGCGCTGGCGGATGGCGTCGATGAGCATCATCTTCGCCGCGATCCCGGCCGTCATCTACCTCAGCGCCGGCCTGCCACCGACCGCCGGCTCGCTGAGCATCGGCACCCTGGTCGCGTTCACCGCCCTGCAGTCCGCGCTGTTCCGCCCGCTCATGGGCCTGCTCGGCGTCGGGGTCTCCCTCACCAGCTCCCTCGCCCTGTTCGCCCGCATCTTCGAGTACCTGGACCTGCCCGTCGAGGTCGACGACCCGGCCGACCCGGTGCCGCTGCCGCGCGCCACGACCCGCGGCCACCTGCGCTTCGAGGACGTCACCTTCAGCTACCCGGGCAGCGACGCCGCCGCGGTCGCCGGGATCAGCCTGGACGTGCCGGCCGGCACCTCCCTCGCCCTGGTGGGTGAGACCGGCTCCGGCAAGAGCACCATCGCCTCGCTCGTCGCCCGCCTGCACGACCCCACCGGCGGCCGGATCACCATCGACGGCGTCGACCTGCGCGACGTGCGCCTCGCCGACCTCGCCGGGGTGGTCGGGGTGGTCAGCCAGGAGACGTTCCTGCTGCACACCACCATCCGGGAGAACCTGCGCTACGCGAAGCCCGACGCAGCAGACGAGGAGCTCGTCGCGGCGGCGAAGGCCGCGCAGATCCACGACCTGATCTCCCGCCTGCCCGACGGCTACGACACGATGGTCGGCTCCCGCGGCTACCGCTTCTCCGGCGGCGAGCAGCAGCGCATCGCCATCGCCCGCACGCTGCTGCGCGACCCGCGCATCCTGGTGCTCGACGAGGCGACCAGCGCACTGGACACCGAGACCGAGCGCGCCGTCCAGCGGGCCTTCGACGCCCTGGCCGAGGGGCGCACCACCATCACCATCGCGCACCGCCTCTCCACCGTCCGCGACGCCGACCAGATCCTGGTCATCGACCACGGCAGGGTCGTGGAGCGGGGCACCCACGCCTCCCTGATCGAGGCCGACGGGCAGTACGCGGCCCTGGCCGCCTGACTCAGTGACTTCCCCGATGCGCCGGCCGCCGCGGCGGGCGCATGCTGGACGCATGGGCCGATTCCTCGCAGGGACCGTGGCCGTCGTCGTCGGGCTGTTCGTCGCCGGCGCGATCGCCGTCTGGCTGTTCAAGGCGCTGCTCGGCGCCCTCTTCTACATCGTGGTCGGCGCGGTGGTGGTCGGTGGGGCCGTCTGGCTCTACGGCCGGGCCCGCCGAGGGCTGTCGGGCGGCAGCCGCAACCAGCGCCGCCTGGAGGCGACGCTCGCCACCTGGCGCCAGCGCCAGCGCTGAGCTCGTCCGGGAAGATCGGCCGCCACCGTCTCCGGGCCTCAGCACCAGCCCAGCGGCGGCCGCGGGTGCCCAGCGCGGCGAAGCCGGCCAGCCCGGCGAGGAGCCCGGCGGCGCCGGCGAGCTTGAGCGCCGATCGGGAACGCGAGCCACGACGTGGGCACCCCGGCGCGCTGCGTGCCGGGCAGGATCGGCTGGAAGCGCAGGACGGCGCAGGCGCCGGAGCGCAGGTTGGCCGCGGCCGTGACCAGCGCGACGGTGGGGTAGGCGGCGCTCCACGACCGCGATCAAGGACTCCCTGCGGGCGCTGTCGATCCAGCTGTCGCTGCTCAACCACCAGGTCGGCGGGCGGCTCGCCGGCTACGACGAGACCCAGCTGGCGCTGCTCGCCGAGTTCCTGGACCGGGCCACCGACGCCGGCCGCCGCGCCACCGACACCCTCGGCGACCCGGCGCGCGACGGGTGGGCCGGCGCGCCGCGGGTCGGTGAGGTGCTCCGGCTGCCGGGCCGTTACGGCTTGCTGATCGCCCAGATCAGCACGTCGCCGCCGGCGCCGGCGGTGGCGAAGGCGACGCCGTTGCCGGGGTTGAACGTGACGGCCGCGACGTTGCCGCCACCCGGGGGTTTGAGCGGGGCGCCGAGGTGGGCGCCGGTCGAGACGGTCCACAGCCGGACGGTGCCGTCCTCGCCGCCGCTGACCAGCCGTCCGCCGGGGGCGTCGAACGCGACCGAGGTGACGCGCCCGGTGTGGCCCTTGAGCACCCGGGGCGAGGCGAGCGTCAGCCAGTTCGAGGCGTCCCAGAGCAGGATCCGGTGGTCGTCGCCGCCGGTGGCCAGGAGGCGGCCGTTCGTGCTGAACGCGAGGCTGGACACGACGGCACCGTGGTCGGCCGCGTCGACCGTCGTCGGCACGGTCCCCGGCGAGTTCATGTTCCAGCTGCGCACGATGCGGTCGCCGCCGGCGAAGGCGAGGACGGTCTGGTCGGAGGGGTCGAGGACGACCGCCTTCGTCGGCCCGGCCGCCTCCCCGGCGAACAGGCTGCGGGTCAGCCGGCCGGTGTCGACCGACCAGATCTGCACGGTGCCTTCGCCGCCGGCGGCGAGGATCCGGTTGCCGTCCTCGGTGAACACCAGCCCGCGGATCGGTTCGGCGGGTGGGGCCAGCCCACCGGATCCGTCGTCGATCGGCCGGTACCTGGCCGTCGCGGTGCTCCACAGCTGCACGCGGCCATCGGCGCCGGCAGAGGCCAGGATCTGGTCGTCGGCGCTGAACGCGAGCGCGTGCACCGGCGCGGTCGCCCGCATCGGCTCGCCGACCGGTTGGTTCGTGTCGGTGTTCCAGAGCCGCACCGTGGCGTCGCTGCCACCGGTGGCCAGGAGGTGCCCGGTGTGGCTGTAGACCGCCGCGTTCACCGGTCCGGTGTGCCCCCGCAGCGTCACGGCGACCTTCGCCCACTGCTCCTCGCCCAGCCGGGTGACGGTGTACACCGCCGCGAACACCACCAGCACGACCGCCAGTCCGCCCGCGAGGATCCTCGTCAGCGACCTCCGCGAGCGGCGGGTCTCGGTGGGTGACGCGGCCGGCCCCGGCACCGGCGACACGGGCGCGGCAGGAGGCCCGACAGGAGGCGCTGCAGGAGGCCCGACAGGAGGCGCTGCAGGAGGCCCGACAGGAGGCGCCGCAGGAGGCCCGACGGGAGGCGCCGCAGGAGGCCCGACGGGAGGCGCCGCAGGAGGCCCGACGGGAGGCGACACCGGCGCGGCGGCAGGCACCGTGAACGGTCCCGGCGACACCGGCGCAGCGGGCGACGACGCCGACACGGCCTCGGCGGCAGCCCGCGGAGCAGGCACGCTGAGCACGGGCACGGGCGCGCCCGAGACGGGCACGCCGGAGACGGGGGCAGCCGAGACAGGGGAACCGGAGACGGGAGCGCCGGGCGCGGCCACCGGGCCGGAGGTCAGCCCCGCGGCGAGGATGCTGCCCTCCGCGACCACCAGCTCCGGCTGGTCGACCACCGTCGGGCTGATCCGCAGCGTACGGTGCAGCAGGGTCGACGCGAGCGGGATCCGGGACGAGCCGCCGACGAGGAACACCCCCGCGACCCGCTCGGGCGCCACCCCCGCGCGGCGCAGGACGTCGACGGTCAGGGCCGTGGTCCGCTCCAGGTACGGCCGGGCGGCCCGCTCGAACTCGTCACGGGTGAGGTGCAGGCCGGCGTCGAGCAGCGGCAGGTGCAGGTCGGCGGTGGTGTGCCGGGTCAGCTGCTCCTTGGCGGCGCGGGCGCCGAGCCACAGGGTGCGCCGGGCCTGCTGGTCGCGGGCGGTCTGCGGCCAGTCCAGCCGGCCCCAGGCCTCCGCCGCGCCGGCGGCGCCGGCGGTCAGGGCACGCGCGTGGTCGACGACGGCCGCGTCGAGGTCCAGGCCGCCGACGTCGGTGAGGCCGTCGGCGGCGACGACCTCGAACCCGCCCGCGGTGCGGCGCACCACGCTCACGTCGAAGGTGCCGGCGCCCAGGTCGTACACCGCGAGACAACGCCCCTCGGGGAGCTGCTGCGCCACCGCGAACCAGGCGGCGGCCGCGACCGGCTCGGCGACCAGGTCGACGACGCCCAGCCCGGCCCGGGCGGCCGCCGCGGACAGCAGCCCCAGCCTGGCGGTGGCCCAGGCGGCGGGGTGGGTGAGCACGACGGTCTCCGGGGTGCGGCCGGCGACGCGGCGGGCCTCGGCGGCGACCCGGCCGAGGACGGCGGCGAGGAGGTCGACGACGGCGTGCTCCCGCTCGCCGAGCCAGGCCGTGCCGTCGTCGATGCGGCGCTTCGGGTTCGCCTCGAGGCCGGCCGGGTACGCGGTCGCCGCCCGCTCCGCGTCCTGGCCGGTGAGCAGCTCGCCGGTGGCGGCGCCGAAGACGGCGGAGGACAGCAGCGGCGACGCGTCGAAGAGCAGGTTCTTCGCCCGGCCGTCCGGGCCGGCCAGGACCGCGACGGTGTTCGATGTGCCGAGGTCGATGCCGAGCCGGTACGTCACGGGGACACTGTAGAAGCCGGGGGCGGCCGGGCGGCTCCTCCGACCGGCCCGGCTCAGGCCTCGATGCGGGCGGCCGCGGCCGTCGCGAGGAGGTGGAAGGCCTGGGCCTCGGCGGAGGTGCCGGGGCGGTCGAACGTCGGGGCGCCGCAGACCTGGGTGACCAGGCCGTCGGGGGTGACCAGCGGCGCGACCGCGGCGAGCAGGGAGCGGCCCTCGCCGGCGTAGGACGGCGGGAGCCAGCCGTCGGCGACGCCGGTGCAGGTGGTGTACGCGAGCATCTGCGCGACGTTCGCCTCGGTGAACGACGCCGGGTCGTCCAGGACGTTGCCGAACAGGCCGTCGGGGCGGCGCAGCGCCAGGCACGCGTCGACGATCTCGCGCGCGTGGCCGGCGAGGTCGGGGCGCAGCGACGGGTCGTGGCGCAGCGCGCGGGCGATGCCGGCGGCGACCCAGCCGCTGCCGGTGCCCCAGTGCTCGGGCGCGGTGAGGGTCGCGGTGTCCTCGTCCCAGCGGGCGGCGTAGAGCCCGCCGTCGCACAGCCGCTCGCGGTGGCCGGTGACCTGGCGGACGGCCTCGCGCGGGTGGCCGGTCGCGGTGAGCAGCGGGACCACCATGTACACGGTGTCGGCCCACACCTCGCGGCCGCCGACGACGTGGAAGAGGGTGCCGTCGGCGGCGCGGGGCGCGCGGGTCAGCAGCCAGTCGAGCTGGGCGTCGAGCGCCGGGTGGCCGATGAGGGCCTCGCCGCAGGCGGCGCCGTTGACCGAGCCGGACTCCTCCCCCACGGTGCCGAGCCGGCCGTCGGCGCTCTGGTGCACGGCGGCGTCCAGGGCGAGCAGCCGGGCGAGGCCGGGGTGGCCGAGGTCGAGCAGGGCGTGGGAGGCGACGCCCTGCTCCCACGAGTGCCGCTGCATGGACAGCAGCGCGAGCAGGACCGGGTCGAGCACCCGTCAGCTCATCGGCGTGAGCACGAAGACGGGGATCTCCCGGTCGGTCTTGGTCTGGTAGCCCTCATAGTCGGGCCAGGTCTCGTTGGCGCGCTTCCACCACGCGGCGCGCTCCTCGCCGGTGACCAGGCGGGCGGTGTAGTCCTTGCGGACCGGGCCGTCCTGCAGCTCGACGTGCGGGTGGGCGACCAGGTTGTGGTACCAGACGGGGTGCTTCGGGGCGCCGCCGTTGGAGGCGACGACCGCGTACTCACCCTCGTGCTCCACCCGCATCAGCGGGTTCTTGCGCAGCTTGCCGGTCTTCGCGCCGAGGGTGGTCAGCAGGATGATCGGGCGGCCGCGCAGGGTGTTGCCCTCGGCCCCGTTCGTCCGCTCGAACAGCGCCGCCTGCTCGTTCGCCCAGTCCGCGGCGCCTGGTTCGTACTGTCCGGTCAGCGGCATGACAGCTCCTCACGTGTGACGGTACGCGTGATCAACCTTACCCGTGCGAGCTCGTGCTGCCGGACGTCTCGGCGTCGGGCAGGTCCTCCCCGGGCGGGGTGTCGTCGGTGGTGTCCGAGGCGATGGGGCCGCCGTCGGACTCGTCGGAGGGTTCGGTGCCCGGTGGCTCCTTGTCCGGTGTCGGCTCGCCGTCGGGGTGGGCGGCGAGGTACCGCACCGCGGTGTTCCCGACCGCGAGCAGCGGCACCGCGACGAGGCCGCCGACGATGCCGGCGGCGACCACGCCCGTGGTGATCGCGAGGATCACCGCCAGGGGATGCAGCGACACGGCGCGGCCCATGATGAGCGGCTGCAGGACGTGGCCCTCCAGCTGCTGCACGGCGATGACGATGGCGAGGACCAGCAGCGCGTGCAGCGGGTCCTTGGTGACGAGCGCGACGAGGACGGCGACGGCGCCGGACAGCGTGGCACCGACGACCGGGATGAACGCGCCGAGGAAGACCAGCGCCGCGAGCGGCAGCGCGAGGGGGATGCGCAGGATGGCCAGGCCGATGCCGATGCCGACGGCGTCGACGAACGCGACGAGGACGGTGGCCCGCACGTAGGACACGAGCGTGAACCACGAGTAGTGCCCGGCGCGGGCGGCGGGCAGCCGGGCGGGGCGCGGCAGCAGGCGGCAGAGGAACTCCCAGATCTGCCCGCCGTCGCGCAGGAAGAAGAACAGCGTGAACAGCACCACGAAGAAGCCGGTGAGGACCTCGCCGAGGGTCGTGGCGGTGCTCAGGGCGCCGGAGGTCAGCGCGCCGCGGTTGGCCGTGACCTGCGAGGTCAGGCCGTTGATGGCGGCGTCGACCTGCTGCTGCGACACGTGCAGCGGGCCGCGGGCGAGCCACTCGCGGATCTCGTTGACGCCGCCGCTGACCTGCTCGGAGAGGCTGTCGAACTGGGCGATGAACGTCTGCACGATCAGGCCGAGGCCGCCGAACACGACGACGAGGCCGCCGACGAGGACGAGCCCGGCGGCGAGCGAGCGTGGCACGCCGCGCCGGCGCAGGGCCGCGGCGGCCGGTTCGAACAGCGCCGCGAGCAGGAGCGCCACGACGACCGGGATGACCATCAGGCGCAGCGCGCCGATGAGGCGCAGCAGCAGGTACGCGGCAAGGATGAACAGCACGATCCGCCACGCCCAGGCGCCGGCCACCCGCACGCCGTGCGGGATGCCGTCGTCCACTGTGGAACGCCGGTCCACCACCAGCACGTCCCGGTCGGGGACCTCCTGGCGGAACTCGGGCACGAAGCCGGTCTTGCGGGCCGTGGTCAGCCGCGCCCGGGCACGGTCGGACACTTGCGCGATCCACGTCATGCCCGGCCTGTACCCCTCGACGGACGATGCCAATCGAGGGGTTGCGGCGGGGCGGCTACTTGACCCGGTCGAAGCGGCTGAACGAGTCGGGGTCGTCGGTGTTGGACGTGCGCCACACGTCGCCGACGCAGGTGTAGTTGTTCGGGTCCAGGTTGGGCTCGAGGTTGATCGTGCCGGCCTTGCGACCGTCGACGGAGATCACCACGGAGGCGCTGCTCTCCTTGCCGGCGTACTCGATCTGCCGGCCGACGGTCTTGAGCGCCCAGTCGGTGGTGCCGGAGAACGTGGCGTTGATGTTGCGGCCCTTGTCGTCCTTGCCGGCGTAGACGGTCTTGGTGTCGTCCTCGACCGCGGAGCCGTCGGCTTTGATCGTCCAGCGCTTGCCGCCGCCGGTCATCTTGACCTTGCCGATGCCCTCGCGCTTGTCGACATCGGTGCCGGTCAGGTCGACGAGCTTCTGGTAGCTGGTCTGGTTCCACGTGCCGACCAGGCAGGGGTCGACCGGGCCGCTGTAGGACGTCGGCGCCGCACCCGGACCGGCCGACGGCTCCTTCTTGCTCTTGTTCAGCGCGACGACCACGACGGCGACCGCCATGACGGTGAGCAGGACCGCGGCGGTGACGAGCATGGGCAGCAGCCGGTTGCCGCGGGACCGGGGCGCGGGCGCGACGGGCGCCGGCGCCGCGTAGGGGACGGCCGGCGGTCCGCTGTACGGCACCGACGAGTTGGGCGCGATGTTGTACGGCTGGGCCGAGTAGGGCTGGTTCGGGTACGACGGCTGCTGCGGCTGCTGGTACTGGGGCGGGTACTGCTGCGGCGGCGGACCGGGCGCCTGGTACTGCTGCGTCGGGGGCCCCTGGACGGGGTACTGCGGGTACTGCGGTGCCGGCTGGCCCTGCTGCGGGTACTGCGGACCCGGCTGACCCTGCTGCGGGTACTGCCACTGCTGCGACGGATCCACGATCGTCCTCCCCGATGCCAGACGTGTTCCGCCGTAGAGGATGGCACATGGGGCCTTGGCTCGCAGAACGCGAGAAGCGACATATGGTGCATCTACCTGGTCAGGTCACAACCTGGCAGGCTGGGAGTTTGCCACTGGCGCCGATCGACCGACCCCAAACCCGCAGAAGTGTGTGACCATCGAGCGGAGCGGGTACACGTCGCGCACCGGGCAGGCCCGTCGGAGGAGGTTGAGCATCATGCTCAGCGAGAGCGAGCAGCAGCGGCTCGCGGACATCGAAGCCGCACTGCGCAATGACACGCGGTTCGTCAACGGGTTCAACCGGGCGATGACCCGCCGAGTCACACCCCGTCGCATCACCGCGGTCGCCATCGCCGTCGCCGGGGTCCTCGGCGTCGTCGTGGGCCTGGCCGCCGGCAGCGTCGCGGGCACGGTCCTGGCGATCTGCGCCGTCGGTGTGGCCGGTGGCGTATGGACCTGGCGACCGCCGCGCCAGCCAGAACCACCTGTCACCCCATAACCTCCGCGCACGACGGACCCCCGAAGGCCACGCCGGCCGTCGGGGGTCCGTGCGCTGCGCACCGCGGCCGGACGACGTAGGCTTTGTCCCGTGTTGTCCCCCATCGCCCGGATCAAGGTCGCGCTGAACGGCGGCCGCCACCCCGGCGCCCACCCGGCGCTGCCCTGCACCCCCGCCGAGCTGGCCGTCGCCGCGCGCGAGGCGGTCGCCGCCGGCGCCGAGGCCGTGCACCTGCACCCGCGAGACACGGGCGGGCGCGAGTCGCTGCACGCCGCCGACGTGGGCGCCGCCGTGGCCGCGGTCCGCGACGCCTGCCCGGCCACGCCGGTCGGGGTCACCACCGGGCTGTGGATCACCGACGGCGACGCCGCCGCCCGGCAGCGCGCGGTGGCCGGCTGGGCGCAGCTGCCGCCGGCCCGGCGGCCGGACTTCGCCTCCGCCAACGTCGCCGAACCCGGATTCACCGACCTGGTCGCGACCCTGCGGGACCTCGGCGTCGCGGTCGAGGCCGGCGTCTGGTCCGTGCAGGACGCCACGGCACTGTCGACCGCGTCCACCGTGAACGGCATCGACGGCGTGCCGCGCGTCCTGATCGAGATCATGTCGCCGCAGACCGATCCCATGGCGGTGCTGGCCCGCCTCGACGAGCTCGGCGTGCCCGGCGAGCGGCTCCTGCACGGTGAGGACGAGCTGTGCTGGCCGATGGTCGCCCTGGCCGGCCGGCTCGGCCTGCCGACCCGCATCGGCCTGGAGGACACGCTCACCGCCCCTGACGGCGCCCCGGTGACCGGCAACGCGGAGCTCGTGCGGCACGCCCTGTCGGTGTGGGCGGCCGCCGGCTGAGAAAGTTTCAGCGGTGTCGGTGCGACCTCAGGCGACCAGCTCGGCGAGCCGGGTGAGCGTCGGGCCGAGCGGCGCGTCCACCAGGACACCGGCCAGCTCGTCGCTCTTCGTGGGGCCCTGGTTGACGATGGCGATCGGCACGCCGAGCTTGGCCGCCCGGATCACGAACCGCCGCCCCGACAGCACCGTGAGCGAGGAACCCAGCACCAGCAGCGCCGCGGCCCGCTCGACCAGGTCGAAGCTCGCCCGGACCCGACCGGCCGGCACCTGCTCGCCGAAGAACACCACGTCGGGCTTGAGCATCCCGCCGCACGCCGCGCAGTCGACGGTGACGAACCCGGCGGCCTGCTCGTCGGTCAGGTCGACGTCGCCGTCGGGGTTGATCCCGCCGGCGAGCGCGGCGAAGTCCGGGTTGGCCGCCCGCAGCCGCCCGTCGAGGTCCGCCCGGGGCGTCAGGTCGCCGCAGGCCAGGCAGACGACCCGGTCCAGGCCGCCGTGCAGCTCGATGACCGGGTCGGCGCCGCCGGCCTGGTGCAGGCCGTCGACGTTCTGCGTGATGACGCCCGTGACCAGGCCGCAGCGCTGCAGCCGGGCGACCGCGCGGTGGCCGTCGTTGGGGGCCGCCGCCGCGATCGTGCGCCAGCCCAGGTAGCTGCGTGCCCAGTAGCGCCGCCGGGCGACCGGGTCGCCGGTGAACGTCTGGTACGTCATCGGCGCCGCGCTGCGCCGCAGTCCGCTCGGGCCGCGATAGTCCGGAATGCCCGACTCGGTGGACAGCCCGGCACCGCTGAGCACCACCACCCCGCCCCGTCCGACGAGCCCGCTCAACCGCTCCACCGGACCATTGTCGCTCGGGTACCGGCGACGCCCGGCCACCGGACCGCGGGCCGGGCGTGATGGGGCGCACACGCCCGGCGGGCGGGGACGTATCGTGGTGGCCATGGGTTTGGTGAGCAAATTCAACGCGTGGCGTCGCAAGCTGCAGGAGCAGCCCGGCACCACGATCGACCTCGAGCCGATGCAGGCGCTCCTGCCACTGATCGAGGAGCGCGAGGCCGAGCTGTCCGAGCTCACCGACGACGAGCTGCGGGCCGCCGCGACCGCGCTGCACCAGCGGGAGGACCCGCAGGACTTCGTCGAGGCGTGCGCCCTCGGCCGGGAGGCCGCCAAGCGCGCCCTCGACGAGCGCCCCTATGACGTGCAGCTGCTCGGCGCCCAGGTGCTCCTCGCCGGTCACGTCGTGGAGATGGCCACCGGTGAGGGCAAGACCCTGACCGCCGCCATCGCCGCCGCCGGATACGCCGCGATGGGCCCGGTCCACGTCATCACGGTCAACGACTACCTCGCCCGTCGTGACGCCGAGTGGATGCGCCCGGTCTACGAGCTGCTCGACCTCACCGTCGGCTGGGTCAACGAGTCCTCGACCCCCGAGGAGCGCCGCGCGGCGTATGCCTGCGACATCACGTACGTCTCGGTCAGCGAGGCCGGCTTCGACCTGCTCCGCGACAGCATCGTCACCGACACCGCCGCCCGGGTGCACCGCGAGTTCGGCACCGTGATCATCGACGAGGCCGACTCGATCCTCATCGACGAGGCGAAGGTCCCGCTGGTCCTGGCCGGCTCGACGATCGACGAGAAGGACTCGCCGGTCGCGATCGCCGAGATCGTCAGCGGGCTGCGCCGCGACCACGACTACGAGGTCGTCGACGAGGGCCGCACCGTCCACCTCAGCACCTCCGGCCTGGCGAAGGTGGAGTCGCTGCTCGACCTGGACCTCTACGCGCCCGAGCACATGGACTCGCTCACCGCCGTCAACCTTGCCCTGCACGCCGAGGCGCTGCTGGTCCGCGACGTCGACTACATCGTGCGCGACGACAAGGTCGAGCTCATCGACGAGTTCCGCGGCCGGGTCGCCCAGCGCCGGCGCTGGCCCGACGGGCTGCAGGCGGCCGTCGAGGCGAAGGAGAAGATCCGCAGCAGCGGCGGCGGCACCGTCCTGCAGACGATCACGGTCCAGGCGTTCCTCACGCAGTACAAGAAGATCTGCGGCATGACCGGCACCGCCCTGCCGGTCGGCGACCAGCTCCGCGAGTTCTACAAGCTCGAGGTCGCGGTCATCCCGCCGCACCTGCCCAACATCCGCAAGGACTGGCCCGACCGCGTCTACGCCTCCGCCGAGGAGCGCGACATCGCCGTCGTCAACGAGATCGTCGCGATGCACGCGACCGGCCGCCCCGTCCTCGTCGGCACGCTCAGCGTCGCGGAGTCCGAGCAGCTCGCCGCCACCCTCGCCGAGGAAGGCGTCGAGTGTGTCGTGCTCAACGCCAAGAACGACGAGAAGGAGGCCGCGATCGTCGCGGAGGCCGGCGCGTTCAACGCCGTGACCGTCTCCACCCAGATGACCGGCCGCGGCGTCGACATCCGCCTCGGCGGCAGCGACGAGAAGGACCGCGAGCGGGTCGAGGCCCTCGGCGGCCTGTTCGTCATCGGCACCGCCCGCAACGACAGCCGCCGCATCGACGACCAGCTCCGCGGCCGCGCCGGCCGGCAGGGCGACCCCGGCGAGTCGATGTTCTTCGTCAGCCTCGAGGACGAGCTCATCCAGCGGTACGGCCCCGAGCCGATGCCGATGGGCCGGGCCGACGCCGACGGCGCCATCGACGACGAGGACGTCCGCTGGGCGATCGGCTCCGCGCAGCGCGTCGCGGAGACCGTCAACCTGGAGATCCACCGCAACACGTGGCGCTACAACTACCTGCTCGACCAGCACCGCCAGCTGCACGCCAAGCGGCGCGAGGAGCTGCTCACCACCGACGCGGCCGGTGAGCTGCTCGCCGAGCGGGCCCCCGACCGGTACAACGAGCTGTCGGAGGAGCTCGGCGAGGAGGCGGTGCTGCGCATCGCCCGCACCATCGCGCTGTTCCACGCCGACGCCGCCTGGTCGGAGCACCTCGCCGACATGAGCGAGCTGCGTGAGGGCATCCACCTGCGCGTCCTCGGCGCCCAGGACCCGCTCGACGAGTTCCACCGGGAGGCGATCCCGGCCTTCCGCGGCCTGCTCGCCGAGATCGACGACCGGACGGTCAAGGAGTTCGAGGAGCTCGAGATCGACGGCCCGGACTGGGAGCCCGCCGACGCCGGCCTGGTCCGGCCGAGCGCCACCTGGACGTATGTGGTCAGCGACAACCCGTTCGGCTCGGAGATGGAGCGGTTCTTCGCCGGCATGGTGAAGCTGTTCCGCAGCGGCAAGGGCGTCAAGAAGAGCTGACGCCGCGTTCCACGGTTTCGGTCACGGCCGTCGCGGGGTCTCCCGCGGCGGCCGTTTCCGGCAGGTGGCGCAGTGCCTCGGCGGCCGCCTCGCCGGCGGTGCGGGCGCGGCCACGCCGCCACGCCTCGTCCGCGGCCGCGGCGGGCAGACGGATCCTGACGGCGGCCAGGGCGACGGCGAGCCGCTCCGCCTCGGCGCCGTAGACCCCGGCGGGACCGTCCAGGGCCGCGGCGAGCTCGATCGCCGCGGTGTCCCGGCCGGTACGCGCGAACAACACCACCAGGTTGCGCAGCGCGATGACGAGCAGCGGCCGGCCGCCGGTGGTCCGCCAGTGCCGGATCGCGCCGGCGAACAGGGCGAGGGCCGGCCCGGGCGGGCCGTGCCGTCCGCGCAACGCCACCATGGCGGTGCGGGTGACCCCGGTGACGAACCGGTTGCCGACCGCGCCGGCGAGCCGCAGCGCCTCGTCGAGGGCGGCGAGCGCGGCCGCCGGATCGCCGTCGCCGTGCGCCTCCGCGAGGGCGAACAGCGCGAACGCGACCGCCGACGGGTTGCCGGTGGCTCGGGCCTCGGCCAGCCCGGCCTCGGCGGCGGGCAGGGCGGCGGGGTCCTGCCGGTACGCGAGGGGCAGCGCGACGTTGGCCATGGCGACCGCCCGGTGCGCGCCGGCCGGCAGCACCGCGACCGCCCGGCGGTACCGGGCGACGGCGCCGTCGAGGTCACCCTGGATGAGCGCGATGTCGCCGAGCAGGTCCTCCGCGCCGGCGTGGCCCCGGGCGGCGGCCTGCCGGGCGATGCGGGCGGCGGTGGCGAAGTCGCCGTCGAGCCAGGCGGCGTAGGCCGCGCCGACCATGACCTCCGGGCTCTGCGGCGGGCCATCGACCGGATCCGGCGCGTCGCCGGTGGCGTCGCGCAGCGTCATGGTGGACCAGGCGAGCAGGTCGGCGCGCAGGTGCCAGAACCCGAACCAGGCGACCGCACCGGCGATCCTGGCGGCGACGGCGGGCGCGTGCACCCGCGACCACTGCCACGCCTGCCGCGCGTCGTCGAGCGCGCCCTCGACGACCGGCACCCACGCCGCCTCGGCCGGACCCCACAGCCCCGCCGCGGCCTCCTCGAGCCGCCCGGCGAAGTACGTCGCGTGCCGCAGCCGCAGCGCCCGGTCCTCGGCGTCGGCGAGCAGGCCGGCGGCGTACACGCGCAGGCTCGCCAGCATCCGGTACCGCCCGACGCCGGCCCCGCCCGGCCGGGTCAGCAGCGACCGCTCGGCGAGCAGCGCCACGACGTGCGCGACCGACGCGGACGGCAGCCCGCCGTAGCCGATGACGGCCTCGGCGGCGTTCAGGTCGAACCCCGCGGCGAACACGTGCAACCTGGCGAACGCGACCCGCTCGGCCTCCCCGAGCAGCCGCCACGACCAGTCCACCACGGCGCGCAGCGTCTGGTGCCGGGCCGGCCGGCCCCGGGGCCCGGCGTCCAGCAGCACCATCCGCGCGTCGAGGCGCTCGGCGAGGTCGTCGACGGTGAGCGTGCCGACCCTGGCGGCGGCCAGCTCGATGGCGAGCGGCAGCCGGTCCAGCGCCGCACAGACGGCACCGACCCGTGCGGCCATGTCCCCGGCGACCGCGGCGAAGGACGGATCCGCGGCGGACGCCCGGGCGGTGAACAGGCGCACCGCGGCCGGGGCGGACAGCGGCTCGACGACGTGGGTACGTTCGCCGGGCAGCCCGATGCGTTCCCGGCTGGTCGCCAGCACCCGCAGCCCGGGGCAGTCCCGCAGCGGCAGCGCGCCGAGGACCTCGTGGACGGCGTCGAGCAGGTGCTCGCAGTTGTCGACGACGAGCAGCCCGTCGGCGCCGCGCGCCCACGCCGCGAGCGCGCCGGCGGGCCGCCCCTGCACGACCAGCCCGGCGGCCGCGGCGACCGCCGGCGCCACGGCGGACGGGTCGCCGAGCGCGGCCAGGTCGACCCACCACGCCGGCCCGCACGCCCGGGCGAGGCTGGTCTTGCCGACACCACCGGGGCCGACGAGCGTGACCACCCGCCCGGGCCGCAGCAGCGCGGCGACGCCGGCCAGCTCGTCGTCCCGCCCGATGAGCCCGTCCACCGCCGTCGGCAGGCGCGTCGTGGTGCCGGTCGGCGCCGCTCCCGGCGTGAGCGTCACCGCAGTGGTCGACGCCGCCCCCGGCACGTGCGTCACCGCGCCGGTCGGCGCCGCCCTCGGGCCGGGCGGGTCGCGCAGCAGGTCCGACTGCAGGGCGAGGAGCGCCGGCGACGGGTCGAGGCCGGCCTCGTCGCGCAGCCAGGTGCGGTGGGCACGGACCGCGTCGAGGGCCTCGGCGGTCCTGCCGGTCGCGGCCAGGGCCGTCGCGAGGGCCCGCACCGCCCGGTCCCGGCCCGGGCCGGCGGCGACCAGCGCTGACGCCGCCGCGACCGCCTCCACCGTCCGGCCCAGCCGGACGAGGAGCTCCACCCGGGTCTCCTCGGCGTCGCGGCGCAGCTCGGCGAGCCTGGCCGCCTCGGCGCGGGCGAGGTCGGGGAACTCCGCGTACGCCGGGCCCCGCCACAGCCCGAGCGCCTCGTCGAGCCGCAGCAGGGCGTCGAGCGCCGCCTCGCCCCCGGCGAGTGCCACCGCAGCGTCAGTCACCCCACCCCCGGGCCGGTGGGTGGCGATCAGGGCGGCGAAACGGTCGGCGTCGACGGTGCCCGGCGGGACGTCCAGGACGTAGCCGGGCGGGGTGGTCCGCACGCACCCGGCCGCCGCGCCGAGCGAGCGGCGCAGCCGCGCGACGTACGTCTGCGCGGCGTTGCGCGCGTCGGGGCCGCAGGCACCGGGCACGACCAGCGCCGCGAGGCGGTCGACGCCGAGGACGCCGGGGCGGGCGAGCACCAGCGCGGTGAGCACGGCACGCTGGCGGCCGCCCGCGATCTCCAGCGGCCGGCCGTCGAGGGTGACCTCCAGGGGGCCGAGGATCCCGACGCGCAGGTTCACGGCCGCGGTCTCCGCCTCGTGCCGCGGTACCAGCCGGTGGCGAGCGCCATGCAATCACCTTCCACGCGTGGTTCCCCGTCCTCGTACAGTGCACGTACGCGGGTCGTACCCGGTTCGACAGTGGGTGGGGTCAGCCTTGAAGGCATGACTGACACCGAGAACCTGACTCTGACCGAACGCCTGCTGGGGCAGCTGCTCGCCGGCGCCGAGCTGTTCAGCGTGCACCTGGGCGTCCAACTTGGGTTGTACCGCGTGCTGCACGAGCATCCCGACGCCACCGACGCGGTCCTCGCCAAGGAGGCCGGGATCGCCGAGCGGTACGCCCGGGAGTGGCTGGAGCAGCAGGCCGCGGCCGGGTACGTGGAGTGCACGTCGCTCGCGCGGCGGACGTTCCGGCTGCCCGACGGCGCCGCCGACGTGCTGCTCGACCCGGCGCACCCCGACTCCGGGGTGGGGATGGTGACCGTGTTCGCCGGGCTGGCGCACGCGCTGCCGGCGGTCACCGCGGCGTACCGCACGGGCGGCGGCGTGCCGTACGCCGACTTCGGGGCGTACACGAGAGACGGCATCGCGGCGATGAACCTGCCGGGGTTCCGGCACGCCCTCGCGCGGGAGTGGCTGCCGGCGCTGCCGGACGTGGTGGAACGACTGTCGGCGGTGCCCGGGGCGCGGGTGCTGGACCTGGGGTGCGGGGCCGGCGCGTCGACGCTCGCGCTCGCCGGGGCGTTCCCGCGGGCCACGGTCACCGGCATCGATCTGGACGACGCGTCGATCGCCGGGGCGCGGCACGCCGCCGCCGGGGCGGGGCTCGCGGACCGGGTGACGTTCCTGCGGCAGGACGCGGCGGACGCGGCCGGCGACTACGCGCTGGTGACCATCTTCGAGGCGCTGCACGACATGGGTGACCCGGTGGGGGTGCTGCGGACCGCGCGGGGGCTGCTCGCGCCCGGCGGCGTGCTGCTCGTCGCGGACGAGAAGGTCGGCGACGAGTTCACCGCGCCGGCCGGTGAGGTCGAGCGGCTGCAGTACGCCTTCAGCGTCCTGCACTGCCTGCCGGCGACGATGGCGGAGCGGCCGGTGGAGGCGGCCGGGACCGCGCTGCGGGCGCCGACGGTCGCCCGGTGGGCGGCGCAGGCCGGGCTCTCCTGCGCGGTGCTGCCGATCGAGCACGACTTCTGGCGCTTCTACCGGCTGTCCGTTCTGGACTGAGTCCAGTGTGGACGGCCGTTGGATTAGGGTTGCTTGAAAAGCACCTGAAATCCGCGACGGCGGAGCCATGCGGTTGGTAAGACCGTCCCCGGTGGACATTCAAGGGGCAGTCTCAGACGCGGCGCGCATCCCGCACGAGTTTCGCCGGCCGTACCGGCGCAGGAGGTCCGTCGACGCGTGGCGGGCGCTGACCATCGCCGGGTTCTGGCTCGGGCTGGCGGCGACGCTGCTGCCGTGGTGGTGGAACACGCCGGCCGGGTTCCTGCGCGACCCGGCGACGTCGCTGACCGCCGCCGGGCGGATCACCGGCCTCGTCGCCGGCTACGCCCTGCTCGTGCAGGTGCTGCTGATGTCCCGGGTCGCCTGGCTGGACCGCTGGCTGGGCGCCCGGGACCTGCTGCACTGGCACCGCGACCTGGGCGCGTTCGTCGTCGCGGCGGTGGTCGCCCACGCCGCGTTCATCGTGCTGGGATACGCGAAGCTCGAACGTGTCGGCCCCGCCCGGGAGATCGTCAGGTTGCTCACGGTCGACAAGTACACGGGCATGCTCGGCGCGTTCGCCGCCACCGGGATCCTCGTGGCGCTCGTGCTGCTGGCGCTGCCGGCGCTGCGCCGCCGGATGTCCTACGAGGTCTGGCACCTGCTGCACCTGACGTCCTACCTGGTGCTGGTCCTGTCGGTCGGGCACCAGTTCGCCGTCGGGCAGGAGATGTCCGCGCCGGGGTTCTCCCGCACGTGCTCGCTGGCGCTGTGGTGCGCGGTCGCCGCCGCGGTTCTCTGGGGCCGAATGATCGCGCCGGTACGGATGAACCTGCGGCACCGGTTCCGGGTCCGGTCCGTCGTCGCGGAGGGCCCGGACATGGTGTCGGTGTACATCGGCGGCGAGCGGCTCGCGCAGCTGCCGGTGCGGGCCGGCCAGTTCTGCCGGTGGCGGTTCCTGGACCGGCGCAACTGGTGGCAGGCGCACCCGTTCTCGATGTCCGCGGCCCCGAACGACGAGTGGCTGCGGCTGACCGTGAAGGTCGTCGGCGACCACACCGCGGGTCTGCGCCGGCTGCGCCCCGGCACCCGGGTCTTCGTGGAGGGCCCGAGCGGCGACTTCACCGCCGACCGCCGCCGGCAGGCCAGGGCGCTGCTGATCGCGGGCGGCAGCGGCATCGGCCCGATCAGGGCGCTGCTGGAGGAGCTGCCGCCGCGCACCGTCGTGCTGTACCGCGCCCGCACCGCCGACGAGCTGGTGTTCCGCTCGGAGCTGGAGCTGCTCGCCGAGGCCCGCGACGCGCAGGTCTGGTACGTCACCGGCGGGCGCGACGACCCCGGCCCCCGGCGCGCGTTCAGCCGGCGCGGACTCGTGGAGCTGGTGCCGGACCTGACCCGCCGGGACGTGTACCTGTGCGGCTCCGCAGGCCTGGTCGACGCGACCGTGGTGGCGTTGCGGCGGGCCGGGGTGCCGCCGCGGCAGATCCACCTCGACCCGTTCGAGTTCTGATGCGGCGCGTCGGGTTCGCCGTGCTGGGCGCGGGCGTGCTCACCACGGTCCTGGTGGCGTTGAAGTCGCTGCCGCCGGTGCGGCCGGAAAGCCTGAACGGGCCGGTCGCCGGCGGGGCGGCCGCGGGACGGTCTGCCGCGGGGGACGGTCCGGCCGCCGGCGGGTCCGCCACGGGCGGGTCGGTCCCGGTCGGGTCGGTCGGCGGCGGATCCGCCACGGGCGGAGCGGTCGGCGGCGGGGCGGCGGGGCGGGGTGGGGCCGGTGCCTCGAAGGCGCCCGGGGCACCCGGGGCGCCGGGGACGCCCGGCGTGGGCGTCGTCGACCTGCACCGGATGATGGACGGCACGCACCTCGGCGCGACCTTCACCAACCCGTACGGCCCCGTCCAGGTGCGGATCGAGGTCCGCGGCGGCCGGCTCGTCGACGTGGTCCCGGTGCGGCTGCCGACGGCCGCGGCGCGCGGCATCGAGATCGGCATGCGGGCCGGGCCGGTCCTGCGCGAGCAGGCCCTGCAACGGCAGAGCGCCGACCTGGACACGGTGTCGGGTGCCACCTACACCAGCGACGGCTACCGGCGGTCGCTGCAGTCGGCCCTGGACGCGGCCCGCACCGGCCGGCCCGCCGCGTGAGACGGACGCAACCGACGTGCGGCACCGCGACGGCGGGGTCGGCTCAGAGGGTGATGCGCATCGACGGGCTGTCCGCCTCCGTGAAGCCGAGGCGGCGGTACAGCTCGTAACCGTCCTCGGAGGCGTGCAGCTGCACCCGCGGCACCCCGCGGTCCCGGAACCAGCCGAGCAGCGCCGCCATGCACGCCCGCGAGTAGCCGCGGCGCCGGTACCCGTCATCGGTGCTCACGTTGAACACGTAGCCGCTCAGCCCGGCAGGGTTGGACGGCGAGCCGAGCCGCTCGTCGATGACGCCGACGGCGCAGGCGGCGAGGCGTCCCGGCTCGTCGGGCCGGTCCACGACGAACGCCGCCGTCCGCGCGTCCGGGCCCGGCAGGCGCCGGCGCAGCGCGCGCACCGCGATCCGCGTCCAGTCTCCCGGCTCGGACGTCATCCCGTCGATCGACTCGAACATCACCATCCGCAGCCGGACCAGTTCGGCGGCGTCGTCCGCGGTGGCTCTGCGGGCCTGCACCTCGATCACGACGCGAAGGTATCAAGCGGCCGTGTACCCCGTCGCCTGCAATTGGAACAGCTCGGCGTAGGTGCCGCCGGCGGCGAGCAGCTCCGGGTGGTCGCCGTGCTCGACGATGCGGCCGTCCCGCATGACGTAGATGTGGTCGGCGTGGCGGACGTTGGCGAGGCGGTGCGTGATGAGCACCGTGATCCGCTCGGCCGCGCCGGCCCGCAGCGCCGCGAACAGCGCGTGCTCGGCGCGGGCGTCGAGGGCGGCGGACGGCTCGTCGCAGATGAGCACCGGGGCGTCGCGGTAGAACGCCCGCGCCGCCGCGAGCCGCTGCCACTGGCCGCCGGAGAGCTCCTGGCCGCCGGCGAAGTTGCGCGACAGCAGCGTGCCGTAGCCGGCGGGCAGGCCGGTGATCATGTCATGGGCACCGGCCTTGCGCGCGGCGACCTCGATCAGTCCGTCGCGGGGCTCGTCGTGCGTGCCGAGCAGGATGTTGCGTTCCGCGGTGAACGGCCAGTGCCAGTACTCCTGGCTGACCATCGCCACGTGCCGCCACACGTCCTGCGGGTCCACGGTGGACAGCGACGTCCCGTCCCACGACACGGTGCCGCTGTCGGGGTGGTACAGGCCCGCGATGAGCCGGGCCAGGCTGGTCTTGCCCGACCCGTTCTCGCCGACGAGTGCGATCGTCTCCCCGCGGCGGACGGTGAGGGTCGCGCCGAGGACGGCCGGCGCGTCGGTCTCGGCGTAGTGCAGGGTGGCGTCGCGCACCGTGACGGTCACCGGTGGGCGCACCGTCGCCTGTTTCGTCACCGGCGGCATCCGCTCACCGGCGCGGGCCAGGAAGTCGGTGTAGTCGTTGAAGTACAGCCCTTCCTCGTAGACGCGGTTGACGTTGGTGACGGCGAGCGCGAGGGCGGTCCTGGCCGCCTGCAGCGCGAGCACCGCGGTGCCGGCCGCCGCGAGGGGCAGCCGGTGGTCGACCAGCAGCACGCCGAGCGCGACGTACACGCGGAACGTCGCCAGGCCGGAGAACACGCCGCCGACGAGGCGGGTCATCGTTTGGCGCCGTACGACCTCCAGCTCGGTGTCCGTCTCGGCGCCGGCCATGATGTCGTACTCGCGCAGGAGGAAGGGCCGCATGGTGAACGCCCGCAGCTCGGCCGCGGTGGCCCGGTTCGCCATCAGATCGGCGAGCATCCACAGCCGCCGGCGCCGGCTGGTGCGGGCGTGGTTGCTGAGGTACGCCAGGCGCGCCGCCCGCACCGCCGCCCACGCGGCCGGGACGCTGGCCAGCAGCAGCGCGCCGAGCAGCACCGGGTGCAGCAGGGCCAGGGTGACCGCGGTCGCGGCGAGGCCGGCGAGGCCGGCGGTGAGGTCGATCGCGCCCCTGGTCAGGAACTGCACCGCCAGTGAGCCGCGGTTGCGGGCCCGCTCCATCTCGTCGGAGAACCCGGCGTCGTCGAACGCGGCCAGCTTGACCTGGGTCGTCAGCTCGAACAGCCGCCGCTCCGCGGTCGTGAGCACCTGCGGCTCGAGGCGGGCCTGCGCCCAGCCGGCGATGATCGACAGCCCGCTGCGCACGGCGGTCGCGACCGCGACGACGATCAGCGACGGCACCGCGGCCCGGACCCGGTCCAGGGTCGCGCCCGAGGCGAACAGCGCCTGCAACACCCCGCGGGTGGCGAGCAGCCCGAACGCCGTCGCGACCCCGGTGAGCAGGTTGAACAGCAGCGCGGCGACCGTGTCGCGCGGGCTGGCCCGCCACGCGATCCCGATCGCCTGGCGCAGGACGACGGGCAGCCGCTTCGCCATCGCGCCGAACCGCACGTTCGCCAGCGCCACGCTGTGCGACTCCCACCACGACGCTGTGAGCTCCGGCAGCGCGGCGGCAGTCGCCTTGGCCATCGATCCTCCTCGACGTCTTCGGCTCCGAGGATAGCGGCGCCGCAGCGGTGCCGGTGAGCCGTCACACGCTTGGGCGGCCGGTAACCGGGTACTGGACCTGCGAAAGCGACACAGAAGGAGGACTTCAGCGATGAATGTCGCATTTCTGGTTGCCAAGGAAGGCATCGAGCAGGTCGAGCTCACCGAGCCGTGGAAGGCCGTCGAACACGCCGGTCACACGCCGAAGCTGATCTCCCCCGAGCCGGGCCGGGTCCAGGCGTACCACCACCTGGACAAGGGCGACGCGTTCGACGTCGACGTGACCGCGTCGCAGGCCCGTGCCGAGGACTACGCCGCGCTGGTGCTGCCCGGCGGCGTCGCCAACGGTGACCTGCTGCGGTGGCAGCGCCCCGCCGTCGACCTGGTGCGGGCGTTCGTGGCGTCCGGCAAGCCGATCGCGGTCATCTGCCACGGCGGCTGGGTGCTCATCGAGGCCGACGGCGTCAGGGGCCGCCGGGTCACGTCCTGGCCGTCGATGCAGACCGACTTCCGCAACGCCGGGGCCACCTGGGTCGACGAGGAGCTGGTCGTGGACGGTCCGCTGATCAGCAGCCGCAAGCCGGACGACCTGCCGGCCTTCTGCAAGGAGCTGATCGAGACGCTGAGCGACGCCGGCTGACACCACCGATGGCGGGCCGGGTCCGATCGCGGGCCCGGCCCGCCGCCTGCGGGCGGCACGCTTCAGCGCTTGAGCGTGCTCCGGGTCACCAGCCGCAGCACCCTGGCCGCGGCGGACATCCTCCTCGGGAACGACACGACCGGCCGGCGGCTGCGAACCGCTTGCATGAGCACGTCCACCGCCTTGTCGACCCCGACCAGCATCGGCTTCGCGCCGCCCTTGGCCATCTTCGTGTCGACGAACCCGAACCGGACCGCGGTGACGGCGACACCCCGCGGTCGCAGCGCGGCGGACAGCCCGAGCAGGTACGAGGTGAGGCCCGCCTTGGAGGCCGCGTACCCGGGCGCCTCCGCGGAGATGAGGACGTCGGCGAGGCTCGACAGGCCGATGAAGTGCCCGCCGCCGGCCGCGAGCATGCCCGGCACGACGGCCTCGACGGTGCGGGCCGCGCCGATGAGGTTGACCCGCAGCGCCCGGGTCTGCGCCGCGAGGTCGGCCGGGTCGAACAGCTCACCGACACCGGCCGCGTACACGCACAGGTCCACGGGCCCGATCCCGGCGAGCACGTCGGCGAACTCGTCGGCGGTCACGTCCACGACGTGCTGGACGGCCCCCTCGCGCGGGCTGCGGGAGACCCCGACGACGCTCCATCCCTCGGCGACGAGCCGGTGCGTGAGCGCCAGTCCGATGCCGTCGCTGTTGCCGACCACCAGGGCACGCCTCATCCGCCGATCGTAGCGGCACCCACTCCAGGCGTGCCGGGCCGGCGAGCGGAGCGGCGGACCGGAGCGGCGGACCGGAGCGGCGGACCAGAGCGGCAGATCAGGGCCGCGGGCCGGAGCGGCGGGCCACAGCGGCGGGTCAGGGCCGCGGGCCGCCGGCAACTGCCGGACCGGCGCAGACGAACGGCAGGGCGAAAGCGGCCAAACCACCGCGAAGGGAAGGTCAGCGCCCCAACGCCGTATAAGTCCCGTCGTGGTACACCAGCGGCGTCGCCGTGCTGTCGGCGTGGTGCGCCGCATGGACCGGCGACGCCACCACGATCACGTGGTCCCCCGCCTCCACGTGGTTGACGACCTCGCAGATGAGCACCGCGAGCACCCCGTCCAGGATGGGCACGCCGTCCGGGCCGGGGCTCCACGTGCCACCCGCCGCGGCGTGCTCGGCGAACCGGTCGATGCCGCTGGCGGCGAACGTCCGCGCGACCGGTTCCTGCCCCGCGGTCAGGACGTGCACGGCGACCAGACCGGCGCCGCGGACCGCCGGCCAGACGGAGGCGGCCCGGGCCACGCAGAACGACACCAGCGGCGGGTCGAGAGAGACCGAGGTGAACGACGTGGCGGTGAAGCCCGTCGGCGGATCGCCCGGTGCCGTGACGACCACCACAGCCGCGGCGTGCCGTCGCAGGACGCGCCGGAACAGCCCGGAGTCGATCGCGGTCGCCGTCACCCCGTCCTCCTGTCCGCGGCCGGTCAGCTCGGTCAGGTGAACCTTACCCGCGGGTACGCGATGCAACCACCGGCGTCAGACGGTCTCGCCGAACAGGCGCAGGCGGGCCATGCCGCCGTCCGGGTAGACGTCCAGCCGGACGTGGCTGGCCGGGGTGGTGCTGTCGAGCCGGAAGCGGTGCCTGGTGTCCGGCTGCAGGTCCACGCGGGGCAGCAGATCGAACCAGGCCGATTCGGAGGTGGGATCGAGGGTGCCGCGCAGGCGGGCCGCGCCGGGGGCGTTGCCCTTGAAGTGGGTGGTGTCGAGCTCGGCGAGGCGGATCGTGCCGGTGGCGGCGAGGCGGACCAGGACCCAGTCGTTGCCGTCGTCGCGGCGGCGGGCGGTCTCCCAGCCCTCGCCCATGACACGGGCCTGGCCGGGCAGGATGAGGTTGTTGGCGGAGCCGTAGAAGCGGTTGCTGCAGTCCACGACGAGCCCGCCGAGCTCCAGGGCGGCCAGGTCCACGGTCATGCCGTGCAGCAGCGCCGGGTCGGGCTCGACGACGCCGTGCACGCGCAGGCGGGCGACGCCGCCGTCGGGGAAGATGTTGAGCCGCACGTGGGTGACCCGCCGGTGGTCGGTGACCTCGAAGAGGTTGCGGGTGTCGCCGCGCACCGCCGACCTGTCGACCAGGGGGAACCAGCCGGTGAGCGCGGAGGGCGCGGGGTGGCCGGGCACCGCGCAGCCCTCGACGGAGACGTGCGGCGGGTAGTTGCCGGTGAAGTGGGCGGTGTCGACGACGACGCCGTGCACGGCGCCGGGGGCGCCGAGCCGCACGACGGCCCAGTCGTGGCCCGGGGTGCGCCGGCGGCGGGTCTCCCAGCCGTCGTAGACCTTGCCTTTGGGGCCGAACGTCCACGTCTCGAACGTGGAGGGCTCGGGGTTGACGAGGTTGTCGCGGGCGGCGAAGAACTCGTCGTTGGCGTCGACGACGCCGCCGCCGAGGACCCTGGACGCCAGGTCCGGCAGTTCCGTGAACGTCATCGACCGTCCTCCCGCCGCAGGAACGTCCCGTGTGGAGTGTCGCCGACCGGCACGCCCCGCAGCCACGTGCGGTGCACCACCCCGCGCAGCTCGGTGCCGGCGTAGGGGGTGACGGGGTGCCGGTGGTGCAGCGCGGCCGCCTCGACGACGTAGGACTCGTCGGGGGCGAACGCGACGAGGTCCGCGTCGGCGCCCGGCGTGATGCGGCCTTTGCGGCGCAGGCCGACCAGGTCGGCGGGGCCCCGGGCCATCCACCGCACCACGTCGGCGAGGGTGAAGCCGCGGTCCTGGGCGGCGCTCCACACGGCGCTGAGCCCCAGCTGCAGGGAGGCGATCCCGCCCCACGCGGCGGCGAAGTCCCCCGTGTCGCGGCGTTTCAGCTGGGGGGTACTGGGTGAGTGGTCGGACACGACGATCGAGATCGTGCCGTCGGCGAGCCCGGCCCACAACCCGTCCTGGTTGGCCGGGTCACGGATCGGGGGGCAGCACTTGAACTCGGTGGCGCCGTCGGGCACGGCGAGCGCGTCGAGGGTCAGGTAGTGCGGGCAGGTCTCGGCGGTGACCCGCACCCCGTCGGCGGCGGCGCGGCGCAGCAGCGGCAGCGCGTCGGCGGCGGACAGGTGCAGCACGTGGACCCGGGCGTCGGCGGCCGCGGCGACGGCCAGGGCGGTGCCGACGGCGCTGACCTCGGCCTCCGGCGGGCGGGAGGCGAGGAAGTCGGCGTAGGCGCGCGACGGCGTGGCGTCGCGCAGCCGCGCGGGGTCCTCGGCGTGCACGACGAACAGCGCGTCGACCGCGGCGAACGCCGCGGCCAGCCCGGCGCGGTCCAGCGGCGGGAACTCCGGGACGCCGGAGTCGACGAGGAAGCTCTTGAAGCCGAAGACCCCGGCGTCGTGCAGGGCGGGCAGGTCGCCGGCGTTGCCGGGGACGGCGCCGCCCCAGAAGCCGACGTCGACGTAGCACTGGCCGGTCGCGGCGGCCTGCTTCTCCCGCAGCGCGGCGACGGTGGTCGTCGGCGGCAGCGAGTTGAGCGGCATGTCGACGATGGTGGTGACACCGCCGGCGGCGGCGGCCCTGGTCGCGGTGGCGAAGCCCTCCCACTCGGTGCGGCCGGGCTCGTTGACGTGCACGTGGGTGTCGACGAGCCCGGGCAGCAGCACGAGGTCGCCGAGGTCCTCGTCGTAGGGGCCGTCGAAGGCGTCGACGGCGGCGATGCGTCCGTCGTGGACGGTGACGGTCGCCGGGCGGGGGCCGTCGGGGAGGTACACCTGCCGCGAGCGCAGCGTGAACGTCACAGCGTCTCCAGTTCCTCGATCGGCCGCCCCACGGACGGCACCGGCAGCGCTCCGCAGTGGACTCCGCGGAGCAGGAAACGGGCGATGGCGCGGGCGGTGGCGGGCTCGTCGAGGATGCCGCTGTCGCGGCGGGACAGGTAGGCGTCGAGGCGGCGGCGGGCCTCGGGCAGCCCGTCGCGGTAGAAGGTGAAGGTGGCCGCGTACCGGGTCGGCAGCTGCCCGGGGTGCAGGTCCCAGCCCTGGTAGACGCCGCGTTCCAGGCTGCGGCGCACCAGGCGGGCGTGCAGCCGCCAGGCGGCGCGCACGGCGGCGGTGTCGCCGACGGGCAGGACGTTGGTGGAGCCGTCGGCGACGTGGACGCCGGTGCCGGCGGCCGCCACCTGCATGACGGACTTGGCGTGGTCCGCGACCGGGTGGTCGAGGGCCTGGTGGGCGGGGGCGACGCCGAGGGCGGTGCTGTAGTCGTACGTGCCGTAGTGCAGGCCGCTGAGCCGCCCCTGGGCGGCCACGATCATCTGCGGCAGCGGAGAGCGGCCGTCGGCGCCGAGGACCGCCTGCGGGGTCTCGACCTGCAGCTCGAAGCGCAGCGTCCCCTCGGCGAGGCCGTGCGCGTGCTCCAGTTGCCGGCACAGCAGCACGGCCGTGTCGACGTGCGCGACCGTCGTGGGTTTGGGCACGGTGACGACGAATCCGGGCGGCGGCGGGCCCAGCGCGGTCAGGACCAGGTCGAGGGTGCGGGCGGCGCGCAGCACGGTCGCCGGCTCCAGGCCCTTGATCCGCAGCCCGCTGAACGGTGCGGGACAGGAGCGCAGGGCGGCGCCGGCGGCCAGGGCGTGCGCGTCCTCGACCTCGTCGGGGCGCTGGCCGTACCCGTCCTCGAAGTCGACCCGCAGATCCTCCACCGGCTCGTCGGCGAGCTTCGCCCGTACCATGTCCACTGTGGACTGATCGAAGTCCGGCGGGCCGTGCTCGTCCAGCGCGGCCAGCGCGGCCGCGCCCCAGTCGGCGACCGTCGTGGCGCCGAACCGGTCGGCGGGCACGTAGCAGGTGTGCACCGGGCGCCGGGTCACCACCTCGGCGACCTGGCCGGGCAGGGCGAGCCGGTCCAGGTGCTCGGCGCTGGCCAGCAGCTCTTCGAGGTCGAGGTCGGTGAGGCCCATGGTCAGGTCCCCGTCAGGTGCTCGGGCCGCACCGGCACCCGGTTGAGGGCGAGCCCGGTCGCGGCGCGGATCGCGGCGACGATCGCCGGCGTGGACGAGATCGTCGGGGGCTCGCCGACGCCGCGCAGGCCGTAGGGCGCCTCGGGATCGCCGAGCTCCAGCACGTCGATGTGCATCGGCGGCACGTCGAGGATGGTCGGGATGAGGTAGTCGGTGAACGACGGGTTGCGGATGAGCCCGTCGACGACCTGGATCTCCTCCATGACGGCGAGCCCGAGCCCCTGCGCGGTGCCGCCGGCGATCTGGCCGCGGACCGACTGCGGGTGCAGCGCCCGGCCGACGTCCTGGGCGGTGGCGATCTCCACGACGCGCACCAGGCCGAGCTCGACGTCGACGTCGACGGTGGCGCGGTGCGCGGCGAACGCGTACTGCACGTGCGCGTCGCCCTGCCCGGTGCGCGGGTCGAGGGGTTGGGTCGGCCGGTGCCGCCACTCGACGGTCTCCTCGATCGGCTCGTCGCCGAGCACGTCGATGAGGGTGGCCACGACGGTCCCGGCGGCGGTGACGAGCCGCCCGTCGCGCAGGACGACGTCGTCGCGGCCGGCGCGGCGCAGCACGGCCGCGCGGACCGCCTCGCAGGCCGCCTTGACCGCGCCGCCGGTCACGTACGTCTGCCGCGACGCCGAGCTGGAGCCGGCGCTGCCGACGGACGTGTCGGCGGTGGCGACGGTGACCCGCTCGACGCCGAGCTCGGTGCGGGCGATCTGCGCCTGGACGGTGACCAGGCCCTGGCCGACCTCGGCGGCGGCGGTGTGCACGACCACGGCCGGCGCACCGCCGACGACCTCCAGGCGGACCCGGGCGGTGGAGTAGTCGTCGAACCCTTCGGAGAAGCCGACGTTCTTGATGCCGATGCCGTACCCGACGCCGCGGCGCACCCCTTCGCCGTGCGTGGTGTTGGCCACGCCGCCGGGCAGCTCCCGCAGGTCCTCGCCGCGCGGCGGCGGCGGCGCGGCGGCGCGGACCCGGTCGAGCAGGTCCGCGACGGGGGCCGGGCCCCGCACGACCTGCCCGGTCGGCATGGTGTCGCCGGGGGCGAGGGCGTTGCGGATGCGCAGCTCGACCGGGTCGAGCCCGACGGCGGCGGCGAGCCGGTCCATCTGCGACTCGTAGGCGAAGCAGGCCTGGACCGCGCCGAAGCCGCGCATGGCGCCGCACGGCGGGTTGTTCGTGTAGACGGCGTAGCCGTCCATCTCGACGTTGGGCACCTTGTACGGCCCGATGCCGAGCGTGGTCGCGTTCGCCACGACCGCCATCGACGTGGACGCGTACGCGCCGCCGTCGAGCACGATGCGCGCCTTCACGTACACCAGCCGGCCGTCGGCGTCGGCGCCGTGCTCGTACCACATGCGCGCGGGATGCCGGTGGACGTGACCGTGGAAGGACTCCTCGCGGGAGTAGACCATCTTCACGGGCCGCCCGGTGTGCAGGGCCAGCATGCACGCGTGGACCTGCATGCTGACGTCCTCGCGCCCGCCGAACGCGCCGCCGACCCCGGCGAGGCTGAGCCGGACCTTCGACGGCGGCAGGCCGAGGCAGTCGGCGACCTGGCCGAGGTCGCCGTGCAGCCACTGGGTGGCGATGTACAGGTCGACGCCGCCGTCCTCGGCCGGGATCGCGAGCCCGGACTCGGGGCCGAGGAACGCCTGGTCCTGCATGCCGACCTGGTACTCGCCGGTGACGACGACGGCCGCGGCGGCGGACGGGTCGCCCTTGCGGATCGGCACGTGCCGCAGCAGGTTGCCGCGCTCGTGGACCGTGTCGGAGCGCTCGTCCATCGCGGCGACCGGGTCGACGACGGGCGGGAGCACCTCGTACCGCACGACGATCGCCTCCGCGGCCCGGCGGGCGGTCTCGGGGTGGTCGGCGGCGACGATCGCGACCGGCTCGCCCGCGTAGCGGACCTCGCCCATGGCGAGGACCGGCTGGTCGCGGTGTTCGAGGCCGTACAGCTTCGCGCCGGGGACGTCCTCGGCGGTGAGCACGGCGTGCACGCCGGTGGTGGCGACGGCGGCGGTGAGGTCGATGCCGACGATCCGCGCCCGCGGGTGCGGGCTGCGCAGCGTGGCGCCCCACAGCATCCGGTCGGCCCACAGGTCGGAGGAGAACGCGAACTCGCCGGTGACCTTCAGCGTCCCGTCGGGGCGCAGCGGCGAGGTGCCGACGCCGGCACCGGCGCCGACCGTGGTCGTGCTCATCGCCCCTCCCGCAGGGTCCGGGCGGCCTTCGCCAGTGCCGCGGCGACCGCCGTGTCGTCCATCGTGGACAGCGCGCCGTCCTGGACGACGGCGCGGCCGCCGACGAGCAGCAGCCGCAGCGGGGCGGGCGGGCCGAACACCAGCGCCGCCACCGGATCGTCGATGCCGGCGTGGCCGAGCCCGTCGAGGCGCCACAGCGCGAGATCGGCGAGCTTGCCCGGCTCCAGGGAGCCCAGCTCGTCGTCGCGGCCGAGGCAGCGGGCCCCGCCGATGGTGCCCAGCGCCAGGGACTCCCGGGCGGTGAGCGCGGCGGGGCCGCCGCGCAGCCGGGCCAGGTACAGCGCCTGGCGCAGCTCCGCGCCGAGCTGCCCGGCCTCCTGGGACGCGGCGCCGTCGACGCCGAGCCCGACGGGGACGCGGGCGTCGAGCAGGTCGCGGACGGGGGCGATGCCGGCGCCGAGGCGGCCGTTGGAGCTGGGGCAGTGCGCCACACCGGTCCCGGTCGCACCGAGCTTGCCGATCGCGTCGGGATCCAGGTGTACCGCGTGCGCCAGCCACACGTCGGGGCCGAGCCAGCCGAGGGACTCGGCGTACTCGACGGGTGTGCAGCGGTGGACCTCGCGGCAGTACGCCTCCTCCTCGACGGTCTCGGCGAGGTGGGTGTGCAGCCGGACGCCCTCGGCGCGGGCCAGGTCCGCCGCCTCCCGCATCAGCCGTGGCGTGACGGAGAACGGGCTGCAGGGCGCGACCGCGATGCGCACCATCGCGCCCGGCGACGGGTCGTGGAACCGGTCGATGGCGTCCTTCGTCGCGGCGAGTGCCGCGTCGGTGTCCTCGACGACGCTGTCCGGCGGCAGGCCGCCGTCCTTGACCGACAGGTCCATCGACCCGCGGCACGGGTGGAAGCGCAGCCCGACCGCGGCGGCCGCGTCGATCTCCGCGGCGAGGATGTCGCCGCCGTCGCGGGGGAACACGTACTGGTGGTCGGTGCTCGTCGTGCAGCCGGACAGGGCGAGCTGGGCCAGGCCGGCGGTCGCGGCGGCGTGCACGATACCGGCGTCGATGCGGGCCCAGACCGGGTACAGCTCGGTGAGCCAGCCGAACAGGATCTCCTGCTGGGCGTAGCCGCGGGTGGCCCACTGGTACAGGTGGTGGTGGGTGTTGACCAGGCCGGGGGTGGCGAGGCAGCCGGTGCCGTCGACCCGGACCGCGCCGTCGGTCCGGCCCTCGTAGCGGCCGGGTCCGACCGCGACGATCCGGTCGCCCTCGACGACGACGTGCCCGTCGGCGTACTCGGTGCCGTCACCGTCCACCGTGGACACCGCGCAGTGCTCGACGACGATCATGCGCCGGCCGCCAGCTTGACCGCGGCGACGATGTTCTCGTAGCCGGTGCAGCGGCACAGGTTGCCGGCCAGGGCCTCGCGGATGTCGGGGTCGCTGGGGCTCGGGTTGCGGGCCAGCAGGTCGTGGACCGCGACCACGAGCCCGGGGGTGCAGAATCCACACTGGACGGCGCCGGCGGTGAGGAACGCCTGCTGCACCGGGTCCAGCCCGGCGGGGCCCGGCAGGCCCTCGACGGTGCGCACGTCGCGGTGCTCGGCCTGGCCGGCGGCGACGAGGCAGGCGCAGACCGGGATGTCGTCCAGGTACACCGTGCAGGAGCCGCATTCGCCCTGCTCGCAGGCGTTCTTCGCGCCGGGCAGGCCGAGGCGCTCACGCAGGACGTACAGCAGGCTCTCGCCCGGCCACACGTCGTCGGCCTGCCGTGCCTCGCCGTTGACGGTCAGGTTCACGCGCATCGGTGCTCCTCCCAGGCCCAGCGCAGGGTGCGGCCGCCGAGGACGGCCAGGGCGTGCCGGCGGTACGCGGCGCTGCCGCGTACGTCGTCGATCGGGCGGGCGGCGGCGCCGACCAGCTCGCCGAACCGCCGCACCAGCGGGTCCGGCAGCGGGGCGCGGTCGTCCCAGGGCAGCTCGGCGGCGAAGGACTCGGCGTCGGCGGCGCGCAGCGGGGTCGGCCCGGCCGAGCCGATCCCGGTGCCGACGCTGCGCCGGGCCGGGTCCAGGGCCAGCGCGAACGAGCAGACCGCGATGACCATCGCGTTGCGGGTGCCGACCTTCGCGAACTGCTGCGGCCCGGCCGCGGCCGGGACGAGGAACGCGCCGATCAGCTCGTCGGGGGCCAGGACGCTGCGTTTGGGGCCCTGGAAGAAGTCGGTGACGGCGACGGTCCGCACGCCGCGCACCGACTCGACCTCGACCTGCGCGCCGGTCGCCAGCAGCGGCGGGTGGGCGTCGCCGGCGGGCGAGGCGGAGCCGAGGTTGCCGCCGACGGTGCCGCGGTTGCGGATCTGGGGCGAGCCGACGGTCCTGGCCGCCATCGCCAGGCCCGGCAGGCGCCCGCCGAGCTCGTCGATGATCCGCCGGTACGTGACGCCGGCGCCGACGCGCAGCCGGTCGCCGTCGGCGGCCCAGTCCGACAGCGGCGCCACGCGGGTCAGGTCGAGCAGCGCCGGCGGGCGGCGGCGGCCGAAGTTGAGCTCGACCATGACGTCGGTGCCGCCGGCGATGGGCACGGCGTCGGGGTGCTCGGCCTTCGCGGCCAGGGCCTCGTCCCAGGTGGACGGTCTCAGAAACTCCACACGACCTCCTCGGCGACGTCGTCGTCGCGCCGGACGGTGCCTTCGATCAGCCCGTAGGGCCGGTCGGCGGCGTAGTAGACCTCGTTGGGGTTGTCGAGCCCGAACGGCGCCAGGTCCACCAGGAAGTGGTGCCGGTTGGGCAGCGAGAGCTTCACCTCCACGACCCCGGGGCAGGCGGCGAGGACCGCGGCGCCCATGGCGTACAGGGTCTGCTGCAGGGCCAGGCTGTACGTGCCGGCGAACGCGTCCAGCAGCGCGGCGCGGGCGGTGGCGTAGTCGTCCCGGACCGCGCCGTCGTGCCGCCAGGTCGCGTTCACGCTGGTGGCGAGGATCCGGTCACGGGTCTCCGGCAGGGTCGTGTACGCGTCCTTGACGAAACCGTGGAACTCCGAGTCGGTCGTCTTGAGCAGCACCAGGCCGGTGATCCCGGAGACGACCTGGGTCCGCGCCGCGTCGTGGTGGACGGTCGCGGTGCGGACCTCGCCGCCGTCGCGGCGGAACGTGTGCGCGCCGTCGACCGGCTGCCACGGGTACTGCTCCACGGTGACCCGCGCGCCGTGGATGCTCGGCTGCGACCCGACGAAGTGCCGGGCGAGCCGGGTCGCGAATGACTCGATGTCGTCGATGCCGTGCTCCCGGGCGAACGCGTAGACCGTGTTCTTCTGCGTGTCCGTCGGCAGGACCGCCGAGTTGTCGCCGGTCAGGTGGCTGGCGGCCAGGTCGCCGCGCAGCGCGACGCTCACGTTGAGGTCGGTGAGCCCGTCGCCGCCGGGCCCGCGGGTGACGCGCACGATGCGGGTCTCGGCCTTGCCGTACTGGTTGTGCCCGAGCGCGAAGGTCGGCACGTATCAACTCCCCCGGTAGGTCGAGTACCCGAACGGGCTCAGCAGCAGCGGCACGTGGTGGTGCCGGTCGTCGGCGACCACGAAGACGACGGTGACCTCGGGGAAGAAGTCGGAGGCGAACTCCGTCCCGAGCACGAGACGGTGGCGGCCGGCCGGCAAGGTTGTTTCCAGCCGCCACCGTCCGTCGTCGTCGGTGACCCCCTCGTGCGTCCCCGTCGGGGTTTCCAGGCGGACCGGTACGCCGGCGACCGCCAACCCCTTCGACGTGTCCAGGACATGCGTGGAGAAGCTCATGCCGTCAACGCCGCCGCGTCTGACATGAGCCGCTCGAGACGCAGCTCCACGATCTTGCGAAGCTCGCCCCGGACGACCTGGCGCTCGGTCTCCTCGTCGTTGCCGAGCCGGCCACGGGCGTCGGCGAGGATCTCGTCGGCGGACTTGCCGCTGGCGAAGATGAGGAACAGGTGGCCGAAGCGTTCCTCGTAGGCGCGGTTGACCTCGGCGAACTCCGCCTCGGCGCCCTGGACGCCGGACTGCTCCCGGCGTGACCAGGCGGCCTCGGCAGTGTCACCGGCCGGGCGCTCGCCGATGCGCGGGTGCGCGGCGAGGACCGTGGCCAGATCGGGCCACGTCAGGTCGTCGAACGCGGCGACGCCGGCGACCACGACGTCGGCGGATGTGGGATATGGGCGGTGGTCGGCCACCCGGGCGGCCCAGCCGGGCGACGCGCAGCAGGCCAGCAGGGCCTCCTTCGCCGCGGCGGGCGGCAGACCGTTGAACCGGTCGAGCATGGCCCCCCTCTCACTATCCCCGGCACCCTACTCCGGGGATGTTTCATGTCTAGATCTTGTCGCTTATCTTGCTTTTTATCCACGTTTTCTCGTTTGATCACGGCGACCGCGTGGCGCCTGCGTCGCGGGGTTGTCGCGGGGCTTCGTCCGCTGCCGCGTGGGCGGGTGCGTGGCAGACTCGAAGGATGCAGCTACGCCCGGAGATCGAGCTCATCGAGGTGTCGGGTCGCTCGCTGCGCATCATCGACGCGCACCTGATCACCGCCGACGGTCCGGCCCGCCCGATCGGTCACGACCTGCCCGACCGCGGGGTCGAGCTGACGGCCGGGCCTTCCGGGTACACGGCGCGCTGGTCACGCGGCTCGGTCAGCCTGCCGGGCATCGCACGCGCATTCGTCGGCGGCGCCGCGGGCGGGGCACTGTTCCGCCTGCTGGGCCTGCCCGGTGCCGTCCTCGGCGCGGTGATCGCGGTCGGCCTGGCCCGCACCGCCCGGGAGCGGCCCGCGGCCGCCGTGCCCGACCCGACCGTCTCCGTCGTCGAGGACGGGCCTGATCTGGTGCTGCACTCCGCCGACCTGCCCGCGCTCGTCTTCGCGGTGATGGAGCTGACCGGCGCCACCGACCCGGTGACCGTGAGCCCCGCCGCCGCGGCGGCCGAGCTGCCGGACGGCGGTTCGGAGAGCGTCCGGCTCGACGACGTGGGCGGCCTGGAGGACGTGGTAGCGCAGTTCCGCGACGTGGCCGTGTCGTTCCGCCACCCGGAGGTCATGGCCCGCTGGGGCGCCACCCGGCCGCAGGGCATCCTGCTCTACGGCCCGCCCGGCACCGGCAAGACCATGCTGGCCCGCGCCCTCGCCAACGAGATCGGCGGCGAGCTGCGCGAGATCCGCACCCCGGAGATCCTCGACAAGTGGGTCGGCAACTCCGAGAAGAACATCCAGCGGATCTTCGCCGACGCCCGGCGGCTGCGCCATCCGACGGTCCTGCTCTTCGACGAGTTCGACTCGATCATCAGCTACACCGGTGCCGCGTTCGACGCCGCCGGCCAGATGATCAACGCGGTGGCGGGCATCTTCAAGCAGGAGATGAACACCCTCATCGAGCACAACCCCAACGTCATCGTCGTGGCCACCACCAACTTCCCCGACCGCGTCGACGCGTCGCTGATCCGGTCGGGCCGCTTCGACCTGAAGCTGTCGGTGCCGCCGCCCGGCCCGCAGGCCCGCGCCGACATCCTCACCAAGCTGCTGCGGCGCCTCATCTCCCGGCACGAGGTGGGCGGGTTCCGGCTGTTCGCCGACGACGTGGACGTGACCGCCCTGGCGGCCGCGTCGACCGGGATGACCGGCGCGGACTTCAAGGAGGCGCTGCGGCGGGCCCAGCTGGACAAGGCGATGCACGAGGCCCGGCACGGCACGCCGCCGTCACCGATCACGCAGGCCGACCTGCTCGCCGCGATCCGCGCCGTGCGGGTCTGACCGGCGTTTCGCTTCGCCTGTCCGCCGGTTTCACGTCGGGTTCGGTTTCTCCGTCGGGTCGGCTGCTGTGTGCGGCTCAGCCGATCGCGGCGCCGAGGCCGGCCAGCAACGCCGCGCCGGCCACCAGTCCGAACGCGACCCAACCGGCGCGGACCGGGCGGCGGCGGCCGAAGTCACGGGCGGCGAGCGCGAACAGCACGCCCGGCACGCCCCACACGAGCCAGGTGGCGCCGAAGTTGAACCAGCCCTCCCCCGACATGTTGCTGATGCCCTTGTCGATCGGGTCCATCAGCCCGGTGAGGATGAGTGTCTTCACCACGGTCTCGGCGACCGGGTAGAGCAGCTGGACGGCCGCCGCGCCGCACAGGCCGGCGAGGACCGTCCAGTCCGGCAGGCGCCGCCCCCACCGTTGCACGGCCGCGAGGGCGAGCAGGACGGTGAGGCCCCGCAGTACCAGCGCCAACACCACCACCGCGTTGTCCCGCAGCGGCGAGCCGGTCGCCATGTTCCACACCACGGCACCGCCGGCCACCGCGCAGAACGCGGTCACGTACCAGGCCGCCACCAGAGCGGGCCACCGCCGCGCGTCGCTGTCGGGTCCCATGCCCTCGATGCTGCCCGGCCGATCGCCGGCGATCTATCCGGAATCGCCCGGAGCGGTACCTAGGGGTTACGGACGAACGGTGTCGTGGTAGCCAGTTGCTGGAAGCCGAGCCGGCGCAGGATCGGGCGGCTGTCGGCGGACGCGTCGACCTGCAGGTACCGGTACCCGGCCGCGGCGGCGAGGGCGGCGCGGTGCGCGACGAGCGCGCGGAAGACCCCCCGGCCCCGCCATTGCGCGACGGTACCGCCGCCCCACAGGCTCGCGAACTCCGTGCCGCCGTGGAACTCGATCCGCCCGGCACAGATCGGCCGGTCCCCGGCCATGACCACGGCGGCGGCGATCCCGTCGGGCCGCTCGGCGAGCCTGGCGGCGAGGTCCTTGCCGACATGGGAGTGGTCCCCGCCGAACACCTCGTCGTGCACCGCGACGACGAGCGCGACACCCGCCGCGTCGGTGACCGGCTCCAGCCGCGTCCCGGCCGGCAGGTCCACCTCCAGCGGCAGGTCGGCGACCTCGGCGAAGAGCAGGCCCTCGACCGGGTCCGGCTCGAACCCGGCGGCGAGCAGCCGCTCCGGCAGGTCCTCTGGGCGGTCGTACGAGTAGTGCTTCCACTCCCACGGCTGCCCGAGCTGCCCGAACCGCTGGACCTGCGCCGCGATCACCGCGTCCGCGTCCAGCCCGTGCAGGTCGCACCACGCGACGCCGTGCCAGCCGTCATCCGACGAGACGACCCGCACGATGCCGGGCTCCCGCTCCACGACGGTGCCGGAGCCGGCCCCGACCCTGGGCTCCTGCCGGATCTTCCGGTCGAACAGCGCAAGCACCTGCTGGGCGTCCACGACTCAAGACCACACCTTCGTCGATCCACGTGCAACCGGTTTGCGGCATCATCCGGCACAGGTACTGACCAGCTCGATCGCCCCCACGAGATGCGCGTTGAGCGCGTCGACGTCCTCGGCCGGAATCCAGAGCTCCAGGATGTGCCCGCCACCGGCCCGCCGGGTCGGGTACCGCCGCGCGAACGACGTCTCGACCCGGAACCGCGTGACGTATCCGACCCCGGACGCGGGCACGTTCCACTCCTGGGCGATCCGGGTCGCGTACGCCTCGTTGAGCACCGGGTAGAAGATCGGCTGGTCGGGCAGGCGCGCCGGCCAGCGCCGCCATCCGGCCTCCTCGACCAGCCGCAGCTCCCGCGGCCCGACCGGCCGCCAGAGCACGGTCGTGCCGCCGGGTTCCTCGACCCGCCCGGCGAGCAGGTGCTCGGCGAGCCTGACCACGTCGGGATCCCGCACCGCCCCGGCGGCGGCGAGGTCGTCGACCAGCACCGCACAGACGGCGTCACCTTCGAGCCACCGCAGCGCGGCGGTGTCGTCAGGCTCCGAACGTTCGATGAGGCGGGCCAGGGCCGCTCCGTCGAGCCGGTACGAGGCGCTGCCTCCACCGTGCCCGCACACCGCCACCAGGGCCGGCGGCCAACCCGCGTCGGCCCGGACGAACTCGCCGCCGACCGGGCCGATGCCGTATGCCTTCACCACGCCGTGCAGTGTCGCATCGCGGGTCCCGCCGGCCCGCACCCTTTTCACCGCGCACCTGCCGCCGCGCGCCATGCCGCACCTTGCGTGCAGGACACCACGCCGCATCCCGCGTGCGACGCGCCGCGCCCGCGGTCCTGCTGCCGAAGGACCGCGGGCGCGGGCGTGTCAGGCGTGCTTGCCGCGCGGGCGGGCGAGGACCGGCACCAGGCTCAGCGCCAGGCCGACCACCGCGACCGCCGTGACCAGGTTGACACCCGGGTGGAACTGGGTGAAGTCGCCGGTTCCCGTGCCGCCGGTGGCGACCAGGGCGGTGACCACCGCGAGGATGAGCGCCGCGCCGACCTGGCCGGAACTCTGCACCAGACCTGAGGCGAGCCCCTGCTCGTCGTCGGCGACCCCGTCGGTCGCCTGGGCCATGATCGAGCTGAAGCCGAACGCGAAGCCGCCGCCGAGCAGCAGCATCGTGGGCAGGATCGCGACCAGGTAGTGCGGGGCGCTGCCGGCGGTGAGCAGGAACCAGCCGTAGCCGAGGCTCATCGACAGCATCGAGGCGACGATGAGGCGCGCGGTGCCGTGCCGGTCGATGAGCCGGCCGACGAACGGCGACCCGAACGCGACCAGCAGGCCCGCCGGCAGCAGCGCGAGCGCCATCCGCAGCGGCGACCAGTGCAGCACGTCCTGCAGGTACAGCGTCATCATGAACTGGAAGCTGAGGTACGAGCCGAACAGGGCCACCATGCTCAGGTTGGCCCGCACGATCGAGCCGACCCGCAGGATGCCGAGGCGGATCAGCGGGTGCGCGACCCGCCGCTCGACGAGGACGAAACCGGCGAGCAGCGCCACCGCGACGACAGCGGAGCCGAGCGTGACCGGGTCGAGCCAGCCGCGGTCGGGCGCCGACACGACGGTGTACACGGTGAGCAGCATGCCGCCGACCAGGGTCACGGCGCCTGCAAGGTCGTGCCCGCCGCCGGCGGCCGGCTCATCCCTGGGGATGAGGGCGATGCCCGCGACCAGGGCCGCGACCGCCAGGGGCACCGGGATCAGGAACGTCCACCGCCAGCCGACGCTGGTCAGCAGGCCGCCGAGGATCAGCCCCGAGCTGTACCCGCTGGCGCCGAAGACGGAGAAGACCGACAGTGCCCGGTTGCGGGCCGGCCCTTCGTGGAACGTGGTGGTCAGGATCGACAGGGCGGTCGGCGCGGTGAACGCGGCGGCCAGGCCCTTCACGAAGCGGGTGACGATGAGCAGCGTGCCGTCGTCGACGAGGCCGCCGACCAGGGAAGCCGCGGCGAAGACGCCGAGCGCGAGCAGGAAGACGCGGCGGCGGCCGAGCACGTCGGCGGTGCGCCCGCCGAGCAGCAGCAGGCCGCCGTAGCCGAGGACGTACCCGTTGACGATCCACTGCAGCGAGGTGGTCGACAGGCCGAGTTCCGCGCCGATGGACGGCAGCGCCACGCCCACCATCGAAACGTCGAGGCCATCGAGGAACAGCACGGCGCAGAGGACCGCGAGGACTCCCCACAGTCGCGGGGTCATCGTCGCCTGGGTCTCCGGCGCGGTGGTGGTGCTCGGGGCCGAGAGGGTCGTAGTCACGGGACGGACACTAGATGCGCGTGCATCCAATGTCCATGCACTAATTGCCTCCGCATTTAATGCAGGTGCATTTCATCTGGTGCCGGAGTAGGATGCGCGGCATGACGTCGGACGCCGCGCTGGTTGAGCACTGGCGATCGCTGCTGACCAGCTACAACGAGGTCGCCTGCCATCTGGAGCGCGCCCTGTCCGACGCGCATGGGCTGAGCATGAGCGAGTTCGAGATCCTCGATCGACTGGTCGCGCAGCAGTGTGAGAAGCGCCGCATGCAGGACCTCGCCGCCGACATGTACCTCAGCCAGAGCGCGCTGTCGCGGGCCGTCGCGCGGCTGGAGAAGAGCGGCCTGGTGTCACGGGCGCTGTGCGAGGCCGACCGGCGCGGCGTGTTCGTCACGCTCACCGCGGAGGGTCTGCAGCGGCACACCGCTGCCAAGGCGACGCACCTCGCGGTGCTCGCAAGCCACTTGCAGCCGGCCGGTCAGGGCGTCCGACGGTAGTAGGAGTCGACCGCGGGCTGGCCGGTGTAGTTGGCGCCCGCCGTGTCGTCGGCGCCGAGGTATTCGTACGGCAGCGTGACGTCACCCCGGTCGTCCCGGCCGATCCGGCGGCGCCGGCCGTCGTAGTTGAAGCCGGCGTCCCGCAGGTGCGCGGCGAGGCGCCGCCCGGCGGGCCGGCCGTCCTCGAGCCGGACGCTGTCGAGATCGATGTCGGCGACGAGCCGGCCGCCGTCGGTCAGCCAGCCCGCCGCCTTGGTGAGCAGGCCCAGCTTGTCCCCGACGTAGTGCAGCCCGTGGACGCTGGTGATGAGGTCGTACCGCCGCTCGGGCTTCCAGTCCGCCACCGACGCCGTGGTGAGGCGCAGCCACGGTACGTCCGGTGCCGGGTCGAACGCGTCGACGAGGTCCACCCCGTGGACGAGGACCCGGTCGGCGACCCCGGCGGCGTGCAGCAGCCCGGCCGCCTCGATCAGCGCCCGCCCGGTGCCGCAGCACAGGTCGAGCCAGGCGACGGTGTCCGGTGCGCCGGTCACCGAGACCAGTGGCAGCAGCGCGTCGACCGGGTTGAAGCCAAGCTCGCGGTCGTAGCTGTTGACCCCGGCGAGGCCACGCTCGCGGTTCATCGCGGAGTTGGCCACCACTGCCGAGCCGGCGAGCGTGTCGTCATCGAGCAGGGTCACCGGACCATGATCGCAACCAGGCCCCGGGAAGCCAACACCCACCCGCCCTGCACCGACCCTCGCCATGACCTGCGTCTCGTTCTATGGGATGACGCCGCGCCCGGCACGCTGCAACCGCCTTGCGAAGATCCTCCAGCTGCGGTCGAGGGGCGGTCCACGGATGTGGGTGACACTTCCCGGAAAGTGGGACGCGCCTGCGGGAAGGCGCCTACGAGGCGGGCGGCCCGCGACCTGGCTCGCAATCGATGTGCGTCACGCGAGGTGGCCGGTAGCCGCCGGGCCGGACGGCCGAGGACCGGTCGGTGCTGGATCGCGTCGGCCCGCCGAGGCCGAGGCATCACCCAAAGGTGATCGCCGATGTCGAGCGCCGGGGTGACCGGGCGACGGCCAGGCCGACGCCCGTCGAGGACTGCGGCCGAGCATCAGGGCCGCCGCCTGCGGCACGCTCGCGCCGTGCGCACCAGCCGAAGCGCGGGACCGACGGTCAGCGGCACACCCTGTGCAGTGCGGGCCGGCCGGAGCGCCGAGCCCGACGGTCAGCGGCATGCCCACGCTCAGCACCCCCACCCGAAGCGCCGGGACCGGCGGCCAGCGACGCACCCCGTGCAGAGCGGGCCGGCCGGAGCGCCGAGCCCGACGCTCGGCGGCATGCCACGCTCGGCGGCATGCCCACGCTCAGCGGTCTCCCCGAAGGACCGGGCGGCATGCCCTCTCCCCGAAGGACCGGGTCGAGCGGTCAGCGGCACGCTCCGTGCACAGCGGGCCGGTCGAAGTGCGGGGTCCAGTGGTCAGCAGCACGCCCCGTGCGGAGCACACCGGCTGAGGTGCCGGGGCCCGGCGGTCAGCGGCACCGCTCGCGGCGTGCGGGCGAAGCCGGTGACCGCCGGGGTTCGCGGCCGGCGGTGACGCCAGGGTCAGCGGTCGCCGCCGTGGTCGTCGCCGACGTCGTGGCCGGGGCCGTCGTCGGCGCCGTGGCCGCCGCTGCCGTGGTCGTCGCCCACGTCGTGGCCGGGGCCGTCGTCCGAGCCGCCGCCGTGTCCGCTGCTGCCGGAGCCGCCGCTGCCGGAGCCGCCGCTGGAGCCGCTGCCGGAGTTGGTACCGGAGCCGCTGCCGCCGGAACCGGAGCCTGAGCCGGAACCGGACGTGCGGTTGCCGCCGTGGTCGTCGGCCGACGGGGACGCCGAGGCGGACGGGTCGGCGCCGTGGTCGTCGGTCGACGCCGAGGTGGACGGGGACGCGGTGGGGTCGGCGCCGTGGTCGTCGGTGGACGCCGACGCCGACGGGCTGTCCGAAGTGGACACCCGGGCGGGGCGGTCGTCGGACGAGGGGCCGGACGCGGCGAGTGCGGTGCCGCCGGCCGCCAGGGCCGCCGTCATGGTCGCGGTGACGATGAGGAGCTTGCGCATGTTGGTACACCTCCGTGGGTTGCTCTTGCAAAGACCACGGTCCCGGGACGGGCGATAGCGGAGGGCTGCGGCAACCCTAAGGTTCGGTTAACGGGCCGAGGGTGACCGTGACGCGCGCGCCGCCGAGCGGTGAGCGGTCCACGGTCAGGCTGCCGCCGGTGGCCTCGGCGGTGCGCCGGGCGATGTCCAGGCCCAGGCCGGTGGAGCCGGCGCCGCTGACGCCGCGGGTGCTGGCGGACGGGTCGAAGCCGGGGCCGGCGTCCTCGACCGTGAGCACCCGGCGGGTGTCGAGGGCGACCGCGGCGGCGACGCCCTCGTCGGTGTGCGCGAAGACGTTGCCCAGCAGGGCGTCGACGCAGGCGGCGAGGTCGGCGGCGGAGACCGCGACGGGCAGCGGGGCGTCCGGCAGCCGGGTGTCCACCCGGCGCTGCTGGTCCTCCGCAAGCACCTTCCAGAACCGGATCCGCTCGGCGACGACCGCGGTCGCGTCGCAGGTGGGCAGGTCACGTTCGCGGCGGGTGTCCTCGATGACGGCGGTGACGGCGCGGTCGAGGGCGGCGACGTGGGCGAGGATGCGGGCCGCGTCGGCCTCGTCGCGCAGGCTTTCGGCGTCCAGGCGGAGGGCGGTCATCGGGGTCCGCATGCGGTGCGACAGGTCCGCGACGCGTTCGCGTTCGTGCCGCAGGAGGTCGCGGATGCGGGCGGCGAGCTGGTTGAGGGCCGCGGCGACCGCGCGGACCTCCGGCGGGCCGACCGTCGCCGGTGCCCGGCGGTCCAGGTCGCCGCCGACGAGGGCGTCGGAAACCGTTGCCAGGGAACGGATCGGGCGCACCACCATGACGGCGAGCCGGTCGGCGACGGCGACGCCGACGGCGAGCAGGCCCGCGCCGAGCAGCGCGAGGACCAGCCAGGCGCGGGTCACGCCCTGGCGCAGCTCCGCCAGCGGGACGAAGACCCGGATGACCGCGGTGCCCTGCGCCAGGCCCTGCACGACGACGAGCACCTCGCGGCCGTCCTCGTGTTCGACGGAGAAGCTGCCGGTACGCGCGGCGAGCACCACCCCGGGTGTCCGCCCGGCAGCGGGGCCGACGGTCGTGCCGTCGGGCAGGTACACCGTGACCGGGCGGCGGGTGTCGGCGTTGAGCTGCTCGACGGCGAGCCGCAGCGACTCGGCGTCGGCGGTCGCCACGAGGACCCCGAGCGACTGCGCCTGTGTCATGGCCGCCGACACCGCCCGGTCCGCCGCGACGCCACGCAGCAGCAGCGCCAGTGGTACCAGAAACGCCAGCAGCACCAACGTCATCGCGGCGGAGACGAGCAGTGCCAGCCGCCACCTCACGGCTGCAGCCCGAACTTGACGCCGACCCGGCGCACCGTGTGCAGGCGCCGCGGCTCCTGGGCGGTCTCCCCCAGCTTGCGGCGCAGCCACGACAGGTGCACGTCGACCGTTTTGTCCGCCGTGGTGTACGGCACCTGCCACACCTGTGTGAGCAGCTCCCGCTTGCCGACGACCTCGCCGGCGTGCGAGACCAGGTGGTAGAGCAGGTCGAACTCGCGTGGGGTCAGGTCCAGCGGTACGCCGTCGAGCGCCGCGGTCCTGGCGCGCGGGTCGATGCGGACACCGTCGACGTCGAGCGCGGGGTCCCGTTCGGGTGCTGACGGTCCGCCGTCGGCCCGGCGCAGCACCGCGCGGATCCGTGCGTCGATTTGTTCGGCACCGTACGGTTTGACCACGTAGTCGTCGGCGCCGGCGTCCAGGGCGCGGACCATCTCGCCCTCGGTGCGCCGGGCGGTGACGACGATGATCGGCACCTGGCTGACCGCCCGCAGCATCCGCAGCACCTCCCGGCCGTCGAGGTCGGGCAGGCCGAGGTCGAGCAGGACGACGTCGGGCGCCTCTGCGACGGCGAGCTTGAGCCCGTCCATCGCGGTCCCGGCGGGCACCACGACGTGCCCGCGTTCCGTCAGCGCCCGAACGATCCCGGTGCGGATCGTCCCGTCGTCCTCCACGATCAGCACCTTCGCCATAGCCCGAGGTTAACCATCTCTTAGCGGTCGGCGGAGGATAGTGGTCCGCATGGCGACGACGGTGGTGCGGCGGTGGGCCCTGGCGGGCGGCGCGTGGCTGGCGACCGTCGCGGCGGCCACGGCCGTGGCGACGGGGGCGGTCGGGTCGATGCGGGAGGGCATCTTCGGCACGTCGGACACGCCGTACAGCGAGGCCGAGGTCGCCGCGCTGCTGGCCGGGTCCTCCGCGGGACCCACGTCGGCGGCGTCGTCGCCGCAACCCGCTTCCACGCCCACGTCGGCGGGTCCGACCGGGGTCGTACGCGCGCTGACCACCCCCGGCGGCACGATCGTGGCGGTGTGCGAGGCGGGGCTGGCGACGCTGCGGTCGTGGACGCCGAACACCGGGTTCGAGGCCGAGCACGTGCAGCGGGGACCGGCGGCGGTGGCATCGCTGCGGTTCAAGGCGCGCAGCGGCGGCGGTGACGTGCGCGCGCAGGTCAGGTGCGTGGGCGCGGAGCCGAGCCTGACGCTCGGCGGCGACGACTAGGTCTCCGCCGGACCGGCGACGGCGAGCAGGCGACGGCGAGCAGGCGACGGCGAGCGGGGCGGCGGACGGAACAGCCGACGGAACGGCGACCCGCTGGCGGCGACGTGCGACTTCAGCAGCGTGGCGGCGGCTAGGACTGCAAGGCGTTTGCGAGTGCGCGGGCCGGTGGGGTGAGCGACCCGTGCACCAGCTCCACCCTGTGGACGAGCCGGGGTTGCGTGACCGTGACACCGACGACGCCGGGGTGCGTCACCGGGCCGGGCAGCAGCGCCAGGCCGGCACCGGCCGCGACCAGGGCGAGCAGCCCGCCGGTGTCGGTGCCCGGGTAACGGAACCCGTCCCGGAACCCGCCGCTGTGCGCGAGGGCCCGCAGCTGCGGCAGGGGCGTGGCGACGTCCGGGGCGTCGATCCAGGTCGCGTCGGCCAGGTCGGCCAGGCGCAGTGAGCGGCGGCCGGCGAGCGGGTGGCCGGCCGGGAAGGCGGCGACGGCGGTGGACTGTGCCAGTACCGACGCCGACAACTGCCCCGCGTCGGGCAGGGGCAACGGGTCGCTGGGCGCGGTCACCCCGTCGACGAGCCCGACGTCGAGCGTGCCGGTCGCCACGCCCGCGGCCACCGCGTCGCGGCCGGCCACCAGCAGCGTGAACCGGACGCGGGGCATCGACCGCTGGACCGGGACGAGCACCTCGGCGACCCGGGCGGCGCCGGCGAACGGGGTCACCCCGAGCACGACCGTCGCGGCGGGCTGCCCGGACAGGCGGGCCACGTCGGCCCGGGCGGCGCTCAGGCGCAGCAGGATCGGGCCGGCGTGCTCCAGCAGCCGTGCGCCCGCGTCGGTCGGTGCGACCGGCCGGCGGTGCAGCAGCGTGCTACCCAGGTCGGACTCCAGCGCGGCGATCTGTTGCGACACGGCCGACTGGGTGTAGCCCAGCTCCTGCGCAGCGGCGGAGAACGACCCGGTGGTGGCGACCGCGACGAACGTGCGGAGCAGGTGCGGGTCCACCTCATCAGTATTGCTTATGCTGGTACGCGAATGTGTTGTTGGACTGATGCACGCCGCGGCGGCAGAGTCCTGAGGTATGACAGCGACCCGCACGGCCCGCATCGCCCTTGTCGGCGACCCTTCACCGCATGTGCGTTCCCACACCCGCATCCCGGGCCTGCTCGAGGTGCTCCGCGCCCAGCACGGCATCGGCGTCGATGCGTACTGGGTGCCGACGCCCGACGCCACGGCGACGGACCTCGCCGGGTTCGACGGGATCTGGCTGCTGCCCGGGAGCCCGTACCAGAGCGAGGAGGGGGCGCTGCACGCCGTGCGGGTCGCCCGCGAGTGCGGGATCGCGTTCCTCGGCACGTGCGGTGGGTTTCAGCACCTGCTGCTGGAGTTCGCGCGCTCGGTCTGCGGCATCACGGACGCCAGCCACGGCGAGTCCGACCCCGACGCCGACCGGCAGCTCATCGTCCCGCTCGCCTGTTCCCTCGTCGGCCACGAGGGCGCGGTCAACCTGAGCCCCGGATCGCTCGCCGAGCGGGTGTTCGGGGTCGAACGTTCGCTGGAGCGGTACCACTGCGCGTACGGGCTGGACCACGGCTACCTGCCTGAGCTGGTCCGGCACGGGCTGCGGTTCACCGGCTTCGACGACGACGGCGAGGTCCGGGTGGCGGAGCTGGACGGGCACCCGTTCCTGATGGGCACGCTGTTCCAGCCCGAGCTGGCCGGCGACGGGAGCCGCTGCCACGTGGTGATCAGGGCGTTCGCCGAGGCCGCGGTGACGGTCGCCGGCCAGCGGACCGCCGCGGCGAACCGGTAGTCGTGGCGGGTGCAGCGGCGGCCGACGAGCGGTCGGCGGCCGCGGTCGGGTCGATGACGCCCGAGAGTCCGGTGAGTCAGGCTCCGGAGGCTGGTGCCGGACTACAGCAGCTCGGCATCGGGCAGCAGCAGCGGTGACCAGGCCGGCGCGCCCGACCGGCCGTGCTTGGGGTCGACGCCGATGATCCTGGCGCCGCTGATCCTGGTGGTGGTGTGCCGGGCGTCCCAGTCGACGGTGGACCGCTGGCGGACCCGTTCGGCGCACCGCCACCCACGGCGCTGGTGGTCCACGATGGACGAGTGGCCGTGGACCTGGGAGAACGGCATCGGCTCGTGGGCTTCGAGCCACGACGCCGCGACGTGTTCGGCCCACAGGGGGCCGCGGTCCTGCCAGAGCAGCGGCTCGGGTCTGGTGTTGAGCAGGTCGGCGGCGGTCGCGGCGGTGACCGGGGCGCCGAGGTCGTGCCACGCGGCGGGGGTGAGACCGGCGTGCGTCACGAGCAGGTCCTCCCCGGCGGCGGTCCGCACGGCGGCCGCGACGTGCATCCGGTCGCGCAGCCACCAGCGACGCAGCCGCTCCGCGTCGCGGTCGTCGAGGCGTTCGGGCCAGAAGGTCGTGCCGCCGGTGTACTGCGCCTCATGGTTGCCGGCAAGCTGGATCCAGCGCCGGGGTGACGCGTCGATCCTGGGTTGGACGAGGTCGAGCACGCCGGTGCTGTCCGGTCCCCGGTCGACGAGGTCGCCGACCTGGATGACGACGGTGTCGCCGCCGGCGGCGTCGAGGTGCTCGAGCGCGGCGGCGAGGTGCGCGGCGCAGCCACCCACGTCACCGATGATCGCGATCGCCGTCACGCCAGCCTCCCCGTGCGGCCGACCTTAGCGCGCGCCACGCCCCGACGGCACGCGCACCGCAGCCGGCGGGAGCAAGCCGGCGGGAGCAAGCTGGCGGGAGCACGCCGGCAGGAGCACGCCGGCAGGAGCAAGCCGGCAGGAGCAAGCCGGCAGGAGCAAGCCGGCAGGAGCACGCCGGCAGGAGCAAGCCGGCAGGAGCAAGCCGGCAGGAGCAAGCCGCAGGAAGCTGGGGAAGCGCCGCGACCGCGCCCCCGAAACCGGTCAGCGCAGGTCGGCGACCACCGCGAAATGATCCGACGCCCAGACCCCGTCACGGGGTTCGGTGCCGGCCAGGTGGACCTGTTCGACGCGGCCGCGGCCCGGGCCGCCCAGACCGACGAGGACGTAGTCGATCCGGGCGCTCGGCGCGCCCGACTCCGCGACGTGCGGGTTGCGGCGGTCCCAGGTCCAGCCGGGGTCGGTGCCGTCGTGGTACCGCCACGCGTCGACCATCACCAGGCCCGGCACGACCGGGGCGGTCAGGTGGCCGCCGGCGCGGCGCAGCTCGTCGGAGTCGGGCTCGGCGTTGAAGTCGCCGGTGAGGACCGGCGGGTGGTCGGCGACGCGGTGGGCGGCGACGAACGGCAGGAGCCGCTCGACCTGGGCGCAGCGCGTCGCGGAGGCGTCGGGGCTGGAGTCCAGGTGCGTGGTGAACACCGGGACCGGACCGCCGGGCGCGTCGACGCGGGCGTGCAGCACGGTGCGCCCCTCACCGCCGAGGTCACCGGTCGCGGTCGCGGTGATCGGCCACCGGCTCAGCACCGCGTTGCCGATGTCGACGTCCGTTTCGCCGGTACGGGACTGCCAGCGCCCCGGCGCCGGTGACGCGCTGTACGCCCAGTGCATGCCCAGCTCACGGGCGAGCAGCTCGGCCTGATGGACGCCGTCGCGGGCCGCCCAGACCTCCTGCAGGCCGCAGACGTCGGGCTGCTCGGCGCGCAGCGTCGCGATGATCGCCTCCTGGCGGGCCCGCCAGTCACCGAAGCGCCACCACAGGTTCCACGTCATGACCCGCACCGCGGCGATGGTGGATCAGGCGGCGAGCAGGGGCAGGAGGGCGGCGGGGCGCTCGACGTGGGCGTTGTGGCCCAGGCCGGGCAGGTCGACGGGGTCCGGGACGAGGGCCGCGAGCTGCTCCCGGCTCACCATCGGGTCGTGCTCGCCGCGGGCGAGGACGACGGGGACCGGGGCGGCGGCGAGCAGGGTGGCGACGGCCGGGTCGCCGACCGCGAACGTCCCCGGGTCGTGGGTGGTCCGCCAGCCGTCGCCGTCGCGGGTGACCGCCGCGTCGGGGGCGTCGTCTGTGAGGCCGGTGAGGCCGGCGACGCGCTGGAAGCGGGTTGCGGCGTCCTCGCGGGTCGGGTGGATGATCGGCGGTTTCCTGGCGAGGGCGGCGGCGCGGTCGAGCTCCTCGGCGGTCCAGGCGACCTTGATGCCGAGGCCGACGACGGCGCGGACGCCGGGGACGGTGGCGAGGTGCAGGCCGATCACGCCGCCGAAGGAGTGGCCGAGCACGACCGTGCCGCGCGGGTCGACGAGGCCGGCGACGGCGGCGGCCACCGTGGCGAACGTGTAGCCGTCGAGCCGGCCCGAGCCGCCGTGGCCGGGCAGGTCGGGGGCCACCCAGGCGCGGTCGAGGAGCGGGGTCAGGCCGTCCCACACGTCGGCGGTGGCGCCGAGGCCGTGCAGCAGGAGCACGGCCGGCGTGCCGGAGCCGCCGCGGAGCACTCGAAGGTCGGTCACCCCGACAGCATCCCTCAGGTGGCCGCCGTCGTGGGCCATCCGCCGCCCGCGCGCCACGGAACGCGGGTGCCGCGTGGGGTAGGGACACGGCCGCCCGCGCGCCACGGAACGCGGGTGCCGCGTGGGGTGGGGCACGGCCGGCCGTGCCCCACCCGACGCGGCGCAGGACGTCAGCCGGCGTACGCGAGCAGCCGCGGGCCCGTGACGCCCGGCCAGGTGGCGGTGAGGTTCGGGGCGTCCCCGCCCTCCGCGTCCTCCTTGAGGACCCTGAGCACCGTCAGGTTCAGCGAGTCTGTCGCGATGAGGGTCGGGTCGGTGTCCGTCACCCGGACGACGGTGGTGACGGCGGGCACCGACGCGCCGGGGTGGCCGCTGCCGGTGGCGTGCAGGTCGTTCGGGCGGGCCTGCCGGACGCCGTCGATCTCGAACTCCTCGGCGGCCTCGCTGCCGCCGGTGAGGATGGCGGCGGCGAGGGTGGCGGCGTAGACGGGGTCGCCGGCGGCGTCGTACACCCACCGCTTGCCGAGGACGGAGTGCTCGGTGGTGCCGACCAGCCAGCGTTCGGCGCCCTCGAGCGGGGCGGCGCGGTAGGTGAGCGGGACCTGCAGCACCGGGCCGTCGCCGGCCTGGACGAGCAGCGTCTCGACGCCGACCTCGCCGGCCGGGTCGTCGAATCGGAACGCGCCGACCCTCGCCAGGTCGGCAGAGGCGGGGCCGGTGTACCAGGGCTGGCCGGGCAGCCACGCGTTGAGCAGTTCGAGTTTGGTGGGCGTCAGATCCGCCTTGTGCAACAGCGCCATGATCGCATCGTAGTGAAGGGGCGTCAGTCGCGAATGAAGTGGACCTCCTCGATGCCGTCATCGACGGTGACGGGCGGGCCGGCGGGGCGGAAGCCGCACTTGTGCAGGACCCGGATGGAGCCGGTGTTGGCGGTGACGACGAAGGCGTGGACCGGGCCGGGCGGCAGCAGGTCGAGGAACTGCCGCAGGGCGGCGGTGGCGACGCCGCGGCCCCAGTGTCCGCGCCCGATCCAGTACCCGACGAACCGCTCCCCCGCCTGGTCCCAGCCGACCATGTTCCCGGCGACCGAGCCACCGCAGACCACGGTCCGCAGGATGTTGGACGGGTTGGCCCGCACCCGCGCCCAGTGCGCCAGGAACGCCTCCCGCTCCCGCGACGGCATCGCCGCCATCCGGGCCGCCACCGGATCCCGCTGGTCGGCGAAGAACACCTCCAGGTCGTCGTCGACGACCTCACGCAGGGAGACGCCCGAGACGCCCGAGCCCGAGACGCCCGAGACGCCCGAGCCCGAGACGCCCGAGACGCCCGAGCCCGAGACGCCCGAGACACCGGAGACGCCCGAGACACCGTCCACGTCAGCCCTCCAGCCGCGACGCCAGCGCGAGCAGCCCGTGGTCGTGCCCCGGCGGCGCGATCACGGCGATCCCCGCCGGCGGATCGGCCCCGGACGGCACGGAGACGCTGGGCAGCCCGTACGCGCTGGCCGGCACCGCGCACCGCAGCGTCTGGCGGCGCCACGCGTCGCGGCCCGCCGGCTGCAGGTCGCGCGGGTGGGCCGGCCCGCCGGCCGGCAGGACCAGCCACGCGTCGCGGTCGGCGAGCAGGTCGAGCAGCTCGGCCCGCCGCTGGGCGAGGAACGCCCGGGCGGCGGCCTCCTCATCGGGGGTGACACCCGCGCCGAACCGGAACCGGTCCTCCACGTCGACGGCCAGGGCGCGCGGGTGCGCGGTGATCCAGTCGCCGTGCGCCCGCCACGCCTCGGCCGCCTGCACCCGCCGGAACGCCAGCAGCAGCGGGTCGGGATCGTCCCAGGTGGACAGTGCGACCCGGGAGACGGGCAGCCCGAAGCGGTCGCAGGGCGGCGCGCCGTCGACGGTGAGCAGCCGCGACGGCGGCGCCGACGGGCCGTCGGGCAGCAGGACCGGGCCGACGAGGGCCAGGGTCGCGGCGTCGGCGGTGATCCAGCCGACGGTGTCGAACGACGGTGCGAGCGGCAGCACCCCCTCGGTGGGCACGGCGCCGTGGGTGGGGCGCAGGCCGTACAGGCCGCAGCAGGAGGCGGGGACCCGGATCGAGCCGCCGGTGTCGGTGCCGAGGCCGATGTCGGCGTGGCCGGTCGCGACCGCCGAGGCGGGGCCGCTGGAGGAGCCGCCGGTGACGAGGTGCGGCGCGGCGGGGTTGGGCGGGGCGCCGTAGTGGACGTTCGTGCCGGACAGGGAGTAGGCCAGCTCGTCGGTGTGCACGATGCCCTGCACGACGGCGCCGGCGGCGCGCAGCCGGGCGACGGCGGGGGCGTCGGCCGCGGCGGGCAGCGCGGAGGCGAGCCAGGCCGGGTTGCCGCCGCCGACGGCGAAGCCGGTGACCTGGAAGAGGTCCTTGACGGCGACCCGCAGGCCGTCGAGGGGGCCGCGCCCGGTGGCCGGGGCGAGGGGCATCCCCTTCACCCGCCACACCGAAGGATCGGCGGTCATGCCGGCAGTGGCGTCGCGGACATCACTGAATCACCCACCTCACGGCCCGGTCGCCGCCACACCGCGGCAGACCCGTGCTGAGCCTAGCGTCCGGCCGTCCCCGCCACAGAGAACCGGCCACCCACGCCGCAAACAAGTAGACCCGCGCGGAGAGAGAAGCAAAGGCCACGCGGAGAAGGAGGAGACGGGCAACCGAGGTGCAGCGGCCTCACCAGTCCGGCGGGCCGAGCCAGGTCGCCTTCGCCAGCGCGTTCTGCCCCGCGGCGTTCGGGTGGAAGAAGTCCTGCGCCGCCACCATGTCCAGGGTGAACGCGACCCGGTGCGCCGCCCCGCCGTCGTGCCTGCAGCGCGGTCCGTACGCCTTGCACGCCGCGACGAGCTCGGCGTTGTACGCGTCGACGCGCTCGCGGAACGCCCGGCGCCGGGCCACGTCGGCGGGGGCGGTCGACGTCGGTGCGGCCAGCAGCGACTGGCAGATCCCGAGCGACCAGGCCTTCACCGCGACGTCCCTGGTGTGCCCGATCTCCCACAGGCGGTGGACGTCGGGGATGCTGGCGACGAGGACGCGCGCCTGCGGCAGCCCCCGCTTGAGCACGGCGAGGGCGTCGTCGACCTGGCGGCGGAAGGTCTCCGGCGCGGTCATGTCGGCGATGCCGGGCCGGCACGCGTCATTGGCGCCGACGAGGATCGTGACGTAGCCGGCCTTCGCGCCGACGGCGGCGCGGGCCTGCCCGGCGAGGGCGTCGGCGCGGGCGCTGCCCTGCGCGGCGTTGTGGGCGTGGTCCTTCAGGCCGGGGTTGGCCTTCAGCAGCCGCCGGTAGTGGCTGTCGATGCGGGTGCCGTCGCCGGTGGACCAGGAGTTGCGCGGGCAGGGTGCCGGCGCGAGGCACGACGCGAACGCCGTGGTGATCGAGTCGCCGAGGGCGGCCATGGCGGTGAGACCGCCGCCGCCCGGCGCGCCGGTCGGGGCCGGGACCGCGGTGCCACCCTCACACGCCAGGGCGAGGGCGGCGAGCCCGGCGAGCACGAAGACCCACCAGCGCTCCCGCACCCTCTGTGCCCATGTCGTGACGATCAGCACATCGTAGCGTGCAGCCGCTTCAGGAGCGACATCTCGAGCTCCTCCGGCAGCTGGAAGAACCCGTGCTCGGTGAGCAGGCGGTGGTGCTCGTTCGGCCGGTACGACATCGGCACCAGCACGCCGTCGCGCACCTCGACGCTGCCGATGACGTCGTGCTCGGGCACGTCGCCGGCGGGGTCGGGGGTGCGCGCGTCCAGCACGTCGACCCAGCCGTGCCCGCCGACCTCCTCGGCCTGCTCGCGCAGCCCGTGCACGACGAAGATGTCGTCGGCGATCATCTCGTGCAGGAAGCGCACGAAGGCCGGGTTCTCCTCGAAGTGGTCGGGCTGCAGCGCGCCCGGGCCGTCGACGCCGACCGCGAGGAGCCCGACGACCGCCTCCGGCGACAGCCCGTGCTCGGCGACGTCCTGCGGCTCGAGCGGTGACACCAGGTGCCGCAGCCGCTCACCGAGGTACACCTCGTACACGAACAGCTCGCGGCGGGAAGGGCCCGCGGAGGGCTCAGCGGTCCCCACGGAGCTTCCCGTAGACCAGGACGTCGCGCCACGCGCCGTCGCGGAACTCCGCGGAGCGCAGGATGCCCTCGCTGAGGAACCCGACCTTCTCCAGGGCCTTCTGCTCGGGGATGTTCTCCGGCTGCGTGCGGGCCTCGATCCGCGGGGCGGCGCTGGTGGCGAACAGGTAGTCGCACAGCAGCGTCTGCGCCCGCCAGCCGACGCCGCGGCCGCGCCACTCGGGCAGCAGGATGATGCCGATGCTCCAGTACCGCGACCAGCCGGTCCCGCACGCCTCCCAGCTCACGAACCCGGCGGCGGTCTCGTCGGCCTCCACCATGAGCCGGCCGTCGTGCTCGCCGAGGAAGCCGTCCTCGGCGAACCGCCGGGCCGGGCCGGTCGGCTCCCGGTAGCCGGTCCAGGCCGGGCCGGCCAGCCCGGGCTCCGTCACGAACCGGCGGAACATCCCCAGATCGCTCTCCACCACCGGTCGCAGCCGCACCCAGGTCTTGTTCAACTCGCCTCACCTCGCTCAGCCGGCCGCCTGCGCGCGACACGCAAGATCGTCCGTCATCTTCGCCGATGATCGGGGCCACCGCCATCCGACCAACCGCCGGGAAAGGCCGACCGACGGTAGATCGGCCACGCTACCGTCTGACGCCATGCCCGTCGATGCCTTCGCCCACACGTTCGTCGTGGCCGCCCCGCCCGCCCGGGTCTACGCGCACCTCGCCGACCCGCGGTCCTACGTGGGGCTGTCCCCGCTCGTCGTCGCCGTGCGCGACGTGCACACCGACGGCGACCGGGTCAGCTACGTGGCGCTGGAGCGGTTCCGCTTCTGGACCAACCCGATCCGGGTGACGATGACCCTCGACCCGCACGCGCCGGCGCTGGTCAGCGAGGTGGTGTCGCCGGGCCGGGTGCGGCTGCGGGCGGCGGTCACGCTGGCACCGGCGGGGACCGGCACCGAGGTCACGGAGGCGATCACCGTCGAGTCGCCGTGGGTGTTGCGCCGGTACGTGCTGCGCCAGGCCCGCGCGGTGCAGCTGCGGCGGGCCGCGGAACTGACCCGCCGGATGTCCGCTAGCGGGTGAGGTGCCCGGCGACGTGCTCGCGGATCAGCTCGAACGAGCGGGCCCGGGCGTCGACGTCGTACACCATGCAGGTCAGCATGAACTCGTCGGCCTGCGTGCGCTCCAGCAGCTCGGTCAGCTGCCCGCGGACCGTCGCCGGGGAGCCGAGGGCCTGGCCGTCGCGGCGTTCGAGGATGAACTCGCGCTCCCGCTCGCTGTACGGGTACGCCGCGGCCTCCTCCGGCGTCGCCATGGCCTCGGGACGGCCGGAGCGCAGCCGCAGGAACGACAGCTGGCTGGGGCCGGCGAGGAACTCGGCCTCCTCGTCGGTCGGGGCGCAGACCGCGCTGACGGCGACCATCGCGTAGGGGGCGTCGAGCCACTGTGACGGCCGGAAGCTGTCGCGGTAGAGCTTCAACGCCGGCAGCGTGTTGGCGCTGGAGAAGTGGTGCGCGAACGCGAACGGCAGCCCGAGCATGCCGGCGAGCTGCGCGCTGAAGCCGCTCGAGCCGAGCAGCCACACGTCGGGCTTGTCGCCGCGCCCCGGCGAGGCGAGGATGCGCTGCCCCGCGTCGTCGCCGGTGAAGTAGGCGATGAGGTCCTGCAGCTCCTCCGGGAAGTGCTCCGCCGACAGGCCCTCCATGGTGCGGCGCAGCGCGAGCGCCGTGTACTGGTCGGTGCCGGGCGCCCGGCCGATGCCCAGGTCGATGCGGCCGGGGTGCAGCGCCTCGAGGGTGCCGAACTGCTCGGCGACGACGAGCGGCGCGTGGTTGGGCAGCATGACCCCGCCGGAGCCGACGCGGATCGTGGAGGTCGCGGCGGCCAGGTGCGCCAGCAGGACCGCCGGTGAGGAGCTGGCGATGGCCGGCATGTTGTGGTGCTCGGCGACCCAGAACCTGCGGTATCCGAGTGCCTCGACGCGTCTGGCCAGCTCCGTCGTGTTGCGCAGGGCGTCACCGGTGGACGCGTAGGCGGCCCGGGGCGCGACGTCAAGGACGGAAAGCGGAATCTCGGTCACAGGACATGGTCAACAGCGGCGGGCCGCCGGATGTTCCCGCAGACCGCGGCGGGTGGCCGGCGCCACTCGTACAGCTGCCGCCGGACCACGGACCGGACGGCCCGCCCCTGGCAGGGACGGGCCGCGCGGTCACCGGGTCAGACGCGGCAGGGGTTGCCGGTCGGGTTGGCGGTGCTGCCGTGGACGTCGGCGTGCGCCTCGCTGATGACCACGTCGGTCAGCAGCGTGTCCAGGACGACAGCCTGCTGGGTGACGCTGGTCGGGGTGGTCGTGGTCGCGTTGAGCTTGAGCGCGCCGACGACCAGCGGCACGGTGAGCGGTGCGCTGCCGACCGTCACCGCGATGCCGTTGATCCTCAGGTACGAGATGCTCGACGCGCCGGTGAGCACCGGGGCGAGGCCGCCGGGGCCGGTCGCGCAGGTGGCCTTCGCCGTCGCCTGGACGACGCCGAGCTCGATCGTCACCGGCGCGATCCCGCCGACGGTGATCTTCACCTGCTCGACCTTGGCGGTGGCGGTGCCGTTGTCACCGGCCGCCGGGGTCGTGTCGAGGTTGTCGGGGGTCAGCGCCGTGGACGCGTCCAGGGTCTTGGACTCGACCGTGATCAGCCCGGAGCTGAGGCCGAGCTGGGCGAGGGTCCTGCTGTCGTCGGCGCAGGGGACGTTGGCCGGGTTCGCCGCGGGCGAGGACAGCGGGCCGACCCGCAGCACCTGCGCCGTGCAGGAGAACGTGCCGTTGCGGTCGGCGTCGACGATCGTGCCGAGGCCGCTGCCGTCGGCGATCCCCGCGCCGGCGGCGCCGGACAGGGTGACGGTGAAGGTCTCGTCGGTCTCGTCGACCGCGTCGTCGATGATCGGCACGGTCACCGGCCGGCTGGTCTGGCCCGGCGTGAACGTGACCGTCCCGGTGCGGCCGGTGTAGTCGGCGCCGGCGGTGGCGGTGCCGTTCGCGGTGGCGAAGTTGACGCTGACCGGGTCCGTGGAGGTGCCGGACAGCGAGACCGTGAACGTGGCGTTGCCCGCGTTCTCGTTGACGACGACGTCGTCGATCGACAGCGTCAGGACCTTCACCGACAGGGTCTGCACGAACGCCGCGCCCTGGCTGACGCCGTCGACCTTGAAGTCGACCTTGCAGGTGTACGTGCCGGCCGTGGCACCCGCGGCGACGGTGACGTGCTCGGTGAAGTCGGCGGTCGCGCCGCTGTCCACGGTCCGCTCCGGCGGGGCGAACGACACCGCGAGGTTGGCGTCGCAGTCGAACGGCACCGGGGTGACCTTGACCTGGATCGCCTGGATGCCGGCGAGGATCGCGGCGCTCACCTCGTCGGCCGGCACGTCGGGCAGGTACACGCCGCCGGTGCCGGAGGTGATCGCCTCGGCCTGGCCGCCGGCGTTCATGCCGCCGACGTCGACGGCGACGACGCGGATGTGCGCGGCGTTGAGCGCGGCGACGGTGTCGGCGAGGCCGTGGCCGATGCTCGGGTCGTGCGACGGCGCGTCGCCGAAGATCACGATGATGCGGGTGCCGCCGTCGCGGAAGTGCACGGCGCCGGTGGCGAGGTTGAACAGCGCGTTGAGGTTGTCCTCGGGCAGGTCGCCGCCGCCGTCGGCGTTCCACTGGTCGATCCCGGCCTGCACGGCGGCCTGGTCGGCGGTGATGTCCTGGCGGACCGTGAACGGCGCGGAGTCCTCGACGTCCTTGTACTCCGCGACGCCGAACTGCGCGGCCGGCTGCGCCGCGGCGATCTGGCCCATCACCGAGGCGGCGTTGGCGCGCACGTCGGCGATCGGGTCGAACATGCTGCCGGTCGTGTCGGCGAGGAACACGATGTCGGGCTTCGGGGGCACCGGGGCGGTCTCGACGTGCTTGGCGATGTCGGCCGACTGGCCCGGTCCCAGCGTGAGACTGACGCTGGATGGCGTGACACCGGGAGCGGCCTGTGCGGCGGTGGCCGTCGAGAGGACGGTCACCGCCCCGGCGGTCAGCACCAGGCTGAGTAATGGCGCGAGTTTCACGTGCTCCTCCTGAGGAACGGGGATGCCGAGGAGAAGCAAACAATGCGGCCGGTTGCGTGAAACAGGACTTGCCCGCAGTCCGGACGTCTTGTAAGCAGCGCTCAACTGCCTTTACGAATTCACTCCTGTGAGTGCGTTTGGAATCCGGCTCACATTCAATTCAGTCCGCCGAACGGGTGTTCCGGACGGTCCGGATGTTTACACCGGCCGGAACTGGGCCACGTCTGCGCCCGAGGTCCTCGGTGCCGGCCCGCGCGGTGCGAACGGCGGAAACGGGTGGGCTACGGTCGGGGTGCGTGATCCACCGCTGCCAGGGAAGGGCACCAGCATGGCCGGCAAGACCCAGCTGACCGCGGCCCGCGCCGTGCCGCTCGTCAAGGAGCCCTCCGGCGCGCCCGCCGTCAACCTCGCCAAGGTCCGCGAGTCGGGCCACGTCGACCTCGCCAAACGCGCCGACAAGGCCGGCCTGGCGCTCAGCCGGCGCGGCCTCGGTGGCATCCGCGCGCAGGCGATGCTCGTGCTGGACCACTCCGGCTCGATGCGCGCCGACTACAACTCCGGCGCGGTGCAGACCCTGGTCGAGCGGGCCCTCGGCTTCGCGCTGCAGATCGACATCGACGGCACCGTGCCGGTCGTCCCGTTCGACACCAAGGTCCTGCCGACCGTCGAGGTCACCGTCGACAACTACCAGGGCGTCGTCGACCGCGAGATCCACCGCGGCTGGATGGGCACCACCAACCTCGCCGACGCGCTCGCCGTCGTCCTCGCCGAGGCGGAGCGGACCACCGCGCCGATCTTCTGCATCGTGGTCGCCGACGGCGGCCCCGACTCCAAGCGCGCCACCACCAAGGTCGTGTGCGAGCTGTCCCGGTACCCGGTGTTCCTGAAGCTGCTCGCGATCAGGCCGGTCGAGTACTTCCAGACCCTCGACGACCTCGACGGCACGAAGCGGCTCCTCGACAACGTGGACACCAAGGCGTCGACCCCGGAGCTGGACCTGCTCACGTGCACCGACCTGCAGTTCGCCGAGGCGATGGCGGACGAGTGGGACACCTGGGTCGCCGCGGCCACCGCCGCCGGCGTGCTGCGCTGACCCGGCGTCAGGCGGGCGTCACCGTCCGGCGGGTGCCGCGCTTCGGCCGGCGGCGGACGACGCGACGCGGCGGTCAGATCGGGATGCGCGCCCGCACGGTCGTGCCGGCGTCGACCGGGCTGTCGACGGTCAACGTGCCGTCCAGCAGCGCGATGCGGTCGGCGAGCCCGCGCAGCCCCGAGCCGAGCTCCGCGTCCGCCCCGCCGCGCCCGTCGTCGGCGACGGTGACCAGCAGCTCGTCGCCGGACACCGCGACGTCGACCCGCGCGGTGCCGGTGCCCGCGTAGCGCGCGACGTTCGTGACCGCCTCGCTGACCACGAAGTACGCCGTCGCCTCGACCGCCGGGGCGAACCGGTCGGCGGGCAGGTCGCCGAGGCGCAGCTCGACGGGGCTGCGCCGGGCCATGTCGGCGAGGGCGGCGCTGAGGCCGTACCGGGTCAGGCTGGCGGGGTGCACGCCCCGGGCGAAGTCGCGCAGCTCGATCGCGGCCTCCTCCAGCGCCACGATCGCGTCGTCGAGGATGGCGGCGGCGCGGGCCGGCTGGTCGGGCAGCGCGGTGCGGGCCCGGGCGAGGGTCATGCCGAGGCCGACGAGGCGCTGCTGCGCGCCGTCGTGCAGGTCCCGTTCGAGGCGCTGCCGCTCCCCGACGGTGGCGTCCAGCACCCGGCGCCGGGACGCCCTGAGCTCCTCCGCGACCCGGTGCTGCTCGCTGAGGTCACGCAGGTACCCGCTGAACACCGGCCGCCCGTCGACCGCGACCCGGGTGATGGTCAGCTCGACCGGGAACTCGCTGCCGTCGGCGCGCATGCCGGTCGTCTCGATGCGCTGGTCGAGCAGCCGCGGCGTGCCGGAGGCCAGGAAGCGGCGCAGCCCGTCGCGGTGCGCGGGGCGCAGCGACGGCGGCACGATGAGCTCGGCGAGCTCCCGGCCGACGGCCTCGTCGCGGGGGTAGCCGAAGGTCCGGCACGCGGCCGGGTTGAACTCCAGGACCATGCCGTCGGCGTCGGCGATGACGACGCAGTCCAGCGCCGAGTCCAGCACCGCGCGGAGGCGGGCCTCGCTGCGGCGTACCGCATCAGCCGCCCGCGCCCGGTGCAGCGCGTCACCGATGCGCCGGCCCAGGCTCTTCGCCGTCGACACGAGGTCCGGCGGCGGGTCGGCGAGGGCGCCGGTGAAGAACTCGACGATGCCCTCGATCCCGTCGGCGCCGTGCAGCGGGAAGCAGAACGCGGCGGCCAGGCCGGCCCGCTCGGCGGCGGCCGCCCGCGGGAACGACGCCTGCTGCCCGAACTCGCGCACCCACGCCGGCTCGCCGCGCTGCCACACCGCGCCCGGCAGCCCTTCGCCGCGGGCGAGGACGAGGTCGCGGGTCGCCGCCTCGAACGCCTCGAACCCCGGCGCCGCCGACCAGGTCGCCACGCACCGCAGCCCGCCGGGCGTCACCTGCCACATCGCGCCCGCGGACCAGCCCAGGGCGCGGCCGATCGCGTCGAGGACCGGCCGCCCGGCCGGCGCCGGGGTGGCGAGGATGTCCGACACGGCGTGCTCCAGGCGGAGCAGGAGGGCGAAGTCGACGCTCACGGGTCCCCCGGTAGAGGCTGTAGGTTACGGACCCATGGGAATCCGGGTCGTGGTTGCGGATGACAGTCTCCTGGTCCGGGAGGGGGTCAGGGCACTGCTGAGTGATCAGGACGACCTGTCGGTGATCGGACTCGCCGCCGACCACGACGAGCTGCTGTCGAGCGTGGCGCAGCTGTCACCGGACGTCGTGGTCACCGACATCTGCATGCCGCCGACGAACACCGACGAAGGGGTCAGGGCCGCGCTCGCACTGCGGGCCAGCCACCCTCGGGTCGGTGTCGTGGTGCTCAGCCAGTACGACGACCCGGCGCACTCGACCGCGCTGCTGCAGGACGGCGTCGCCGGCCGGGCGTACCTGCTCAAGGAGCGCCTCGCCCAGCCGGGCCAGCTCGCCGACGCGGTCCGCGCGGTCGCCGGCGGCGGCTCCGTCATCGACCCGCGGATCGTGGAGACGATGCTCACCGCCCGCAGCCGCCCGGCGGGCAGCGCGCTGCGCCACCTCACCGCCCGGGAGCGCCAGGTGCTGTCGGAGATGGCGACCGGCGCCAACAACAGCACGATCGCGGAGCGGCTGTTCGTGACCGTCCGGGCCGTCGAGCGGCACATCAACTCGATCTTCGCCAAGCTCGGCCTCGCCGAGGAGGGCGAGACGCACCGCCGGGTCGGCGCCGTCCTGCTGTACCTCGCCGAACGCGACTGAACCGGCGGGCCGCGGCGCTGTGGTGCCCACACCACAGCGGTTCGTGGTGCGACCGTCGTCGCCGGCCGGGCGGGCCGCGGTCAAGCTGGACCGGTGGACCTGGACCTGATCGGCGCCGAGCTCGGCGTGCAGCCCGACGGCGACGACCTGGTGCCCCGCGGCCTGTGGCGGGTCGAGGACGGCCCGCACGTCTGCCTCGCCGGGGTGCGCGACGGCCGCCCGGTCGAGATCAGCTTCACCGGCGGCGCGATGGTGACCCGGGTACGGGTCGTGGTGCCGGAGCTGCAGGCACTGGGCAACGCCGCCGGCGCCCTCGTGCCCGACGCGGGCACCCCGCCGTCCGCGGTGGCGGCGCTGCGGCGGACCGGCGAGCTCGGCGACCTCTGGCGTGACGTGCGGGTCAGCGGCGGCCCCGACGGGCTCGTCGCGGTGCGCCGCGCCGACCTGTCCGGCTACCTGCTCGACCTGTGGCTGCTGGAACGGCTCGCCGAGGCGCTGAGCTGATCACAGCCGCTGGCGCCGCGCTGGTCACAGCCGCTGGCGCCGCGCTGGTCACAGCCGCTGGCGCCGCGCTGGTCACAGCCGCTGGCGTCGCGCTGGTCACAGCCGCTGGCGCCGCGCTGGTCACAGCCGCTGGCGTCGCGCTGGTCACAGCCGCTGCTCGAGGACCTGCCCCGGCCAGTCCGTGCCGGTGGGCAGCCGCACCGTGAAGGTCTCCGTCGGGGTGAAGCCCTGCTGGCGGTACCAGCCGACGAGCGCCCGGTCGTCGCCGGCGTAGCAGTCGACCCGCAGCAGGCCGATCCCGCGCCGCGCGGCGAGCACCCGGGCGTGGTCCAGCAGCAGCGTGCCCAGCCCGCGTCCCTGCCGCGCCCGGTCGGTGACCAGCAGGTTCACGTACAGCTCGGGCTCGTAGACGACCGGGATGCCTTCCGGCGCCTCGCCGACCACCAGCGCCCCGGCCACGACCCCGTCGAGCTCCAGGACGTGCAGGTGCCCCTGCGGGACCCAGCGCATCATCGCGGTGAGCCGGCGCGGGTTCGTCGAGTGCGGCTCGGTGCCCCACTGCCCGGTGCGCCCCATCGCGGCGAGCCACCGGGTCGCGCCGTCCAGCAGCCCGAGCACCGGCTTCACGTCGGCGAGGCGGCCCGGGCGCACGGCCGCGCCCGGCGCGGTGAGCGGCAGCTCCAGCTCCAGCTCGTCGTGCAGCGCGATGCCGTAGTCGCCGACCGCCGCGATCTGCGGCTTGCGCAGCCGGGCCCGCTGCACGGCGCCCGGGTGCACGGCCCGGATGCGCATCCCGCGGCGCTGGTAGAAGCGCAGCGCGTCAAGGTTGTCGTTGGTGGTGATCAGCCACAGCCGGGTGCAGCCGGCGTCGGTCGCGACCGCCCGGGCGGCGTCCAGCAGGGCGGTGCCGATCCCGGCATGCGGACGCACCGCGTCGATCGTGACGATTTCCAGACCGGTCGCGGCGATGGAGTACGTGAGCAGTCCGACCCGCTCGCCGTCGCCGGTCTCGGCCACCAATGCCGGCAACCGGTCCGCGTCGCGACCGTTTTCTCCCGTGATGACGTGGACCGCCCCGTACGAATTCGTGAGCAGTTCTTGCAACCAGGTCCGGTCGTCATCGACGGCGGCTCGCACAATCACCCGGGCACACTATCCAAAAATCGAATTCCGCGGATGCTGGCAAATTCGCGACACTTCACAGCGCGACGCGTTGCGCCATGATTGGCGGCAGGGCTTCACCGGGGAGGGCGGACTTGGACGGACTCAGGCGGGCGGGCAAGCCCTGCCGGGTCCTCGGCGTCCTCGCCCTGGTCCTGGCGATGCTCTTCGGCGCGAGCATCGGTGCGCCCACCTCCCGTGCGGGAATCACCCACCAGCTGCTCTCACCCGACCACCACGCGCACGGCTCGTGGTCCGGTGGCGACGGCGGGCAGCAGCAACCCCTGATCCTGCACGCCGAAGGCGAGCAGGTGGAGACCCCGGACGCCTCGGGCCACGCACTGGCGCAGCTCACCACCGGCACCGGCGCGCAGCTCGCGCCGGTGCCGCTCGCCGAACCGGCGGCGGACGGTGCCGCGGACCACGCACCCGACCGCTGCATGCTGCAGATCTGGCGCACGTAGATCGGACTGTCACCCCTCGTCGTTGTTGGGCAGCTCGACACGGTTGGAGTGATGTCATGTCCGCGATCGCGGACGGTTCCCGCATGCGCTCGGTCTTCGTGACCGGCGCCTCACGAGGGCTCGGCGCGGCCCTGTTCCACGCGCTGCAATCCGACGGGGCCAGGGTCTTCGGCCTGGCCCGCACCTTCCCCTCCGAGCAGCAGGCGCTCGCGGCGCGGCACCCGGCGTCGGTACGGCTGCGCTCCACCGACCTCGCCGAGGCGGTCAGCCTGCCGACGGAGGCCGAGCTGGCCGCGTTCGCCGGCGGGGCCGGACCGCGCGACGAGGTGGTCCTGCTGCACAACGCCGCGACGGTCGAGCCGATCGGCCTGGTCGGCGAGCTGTCCCCCGAGGACGTGTTCGCCGCGGTCCAGATCAACCTGGTCGCGCCGATCCTGCTGACCAACGTGTTCCTGGCCGCCTTCGCCCGCGACCCGGCCCCGCGGCTGCGCATCGTGTACGTCGCCTCCTCCGCGGCGCACCGCAGCTACCCGGGCTGGGCCACGTACTGCGCGACGAAGGCGGGCGCGGAGGCGTTCATGCGCTGCGTCAGCGAGGCGGCGAGCCGCACCTGCACGGTGGAGATCGTCGACCCCGGCGCCATCGAGACGCAGATGCAGCGGACCCTCCGCGAGCGGGGCACCGGCCTGCCCGGGCACGCCAGGCTGGTGGAGCGGCACCGTACCGGCGACATCGCCGACCCCGAGACGGTGGCGAAACGGCTCGTCGACCTGCATTTCCCGCCGCTGGTGGCGATGGCCTCCTCCTGAGCGGCGGGCATCGGCGTGGGCCGGCCGGTGCCGTCACCGGCCGGTCCATGGTGACCGCCGTGTGTAGTGGCACGGACGGATGGGTACGGTGTGGCCATGCCCGACACCGCGCCTCCAGTGATCGTCGTCATGGGTGTCGCCGGCACGGGCAAGACCACCGTGGGGGCGCTGCTGGCCGGCCGGCTCGGCTGGTCCTACGCGGAGGCCGACGACTTCCACCCCGCCGCCAACGTGGCGAAGATGGCCGCCGGCGAGCCGCTCACCGATGAGGACCGCGCCCCGTGGCTGGCCGCCATCGGCCGGTGGATCGACGAGCGGGCCGCCGCCGGCACGCCCGGCGTCGTGTCGTGCTCCGGGCTGCGCCGGGCGTACCGCGACCAGCTGCGCGACGGCCGGCCGCAGGTGCGGCTGGTGTTCCTCGAAGGCTCCCGGGAGCTGATCACCCGCCGGCTCACGGCCCGGCACGGCCACTTCATGCGCGTCGAGATGCTGGACAGCCAGTTCGCCGCGCTGGAGCCGCCGCAACCGGACGAGCACGTCACGGTGGTGTCGATCGACGCCACCCCCGAGCAGATCGTCGACGAGATCGTGTCGAGGTCGCGCCTGCGCTGACCCCGCCGAGAGAGGCCGCCACCATGGACTGGACGTCGCACGACACCTGGCTGGTCACGTGGACCCTCGTCGCGATCGCGGTCGTGGTCGTGCTGATCACGCGGTACAAGATCCATCCGTTCCTGGCCCTGATCCTCGGCAGCGCGGTCGTCGGCCTCGGCGCCGGTCTCGCCGCCGCGAACGTCATCGCCGAGTTCGAGAAGGGCTTCGGCAGCACCCTCGGCGGCGTCGGCATCCTCGTCGCCCTCGGCACCATCCTGGGCAAGCTCCTCGCCGACTCCGGCGGCGCCGACCGCGTCGTCGACACCATCGTCGGCCGGGCCGGCCAGCGCCGCCTGCCCTGGGCGATGGCCCTCATCGCCATGATCATCGGACTGCCGCTGTTCTTCGAGGTCGGCGTCGTCCTGCTGATCCCGGTCATCTTCCTGGTCGCCCGCCGGGCCGGCACCTCGATCGTCCGCGTCGGCATCCCCGCCCTGGCCGGCCTGTCCGTGATGCACGGCCTGGTGCCGCCGCACCCAGGCCCCCTGATCGCGATCGACGCCCTGCACGCGGACCTCGGCCAGACCCTCGCCTACGGCCTGCTCGTCGCCGTGCCGACGGTGATCGTCGCCGGTCCGCTGTACGGCATCTGGATCGGCCGCTTCGTCAACCCCACCCCGCCGGCCCGCCTGGTGGCCGCCTTCGGCATCCGCTCGACCGCTCCCGCTCCCGCTCCCGCTCCCGCCGGCGCGCTGGCGGGCGGCGGGTCCGCGGGCGGCGGCGGGGGTGGCGGTGCGGTGCCCGATGGCGGCGGCGTCGCGCAGCGGGCCTCCGACAAGGCCGACGACGCCGTCGAGCCCAGCGCGCAGGGCGCGGTCGGCGACGACGTCGACGACGCGGCGGCGGGGCGCCCCGCGTCGCGGCCCGGGTTCGTGCTCACCCTCGCCACGGTGCTGCTGCCGGTGGTGCTCATGCTGGGCCGCGCCGTCGCCGACATCACCCTCACCAAGGGCAACCGGCTCCGCACCGTCCTGGACTTCCTCGGCGACCCGTTCGTGGCGCTGCTGCTCGCCGTGCTGGTCGCCCTGTTCACCTTCGGCTACCTGCGCGGCTTCAGCCGGCAGAAGGTCAGCGACCTCGTCGCCGCCAGCCTGCTGCCCATCGCCGGCATCATCTTCATCATCGGCGCCGGCGGCGGTTTCAAGCAGACCCTCGTCGCCGTCGGCATCGGCGACGCCATCGGCAAGGCCGCCGCCGCCAGCGGCATCTCCGCCCTGCTGCTCGGCTGGCTGATCTCCGTCGGCATCCGCCTCGCCACCGGCTCGGCCACCGTCGCCACGGTCACCGCGGCCGGCCTCATGGCCCCGCTGCTCGACCAGCTCCCCGGCACCAACACCGCTCTGCTCGCCCTGGCGATCGGCTCCGGCTCACTGTTCCTGTCCCACGTCAACGACGCCGGCTTCTGGCTGGTGAAGGAGTACTTCGGCATGACGGTGGGCGAGACGTTCAAGACCTGGTCGGCGATGGAGACCATCATCTCCGTGGTCTCCATCGTGCTGATCCTCGCCCTCGGCGTCGTCGTCTAGCGGCGGTTCGCTGTGGTGCTGCCACCACAGCGGGGTTCGCCGCAGGACGCCCCGGAGACTGGTGCGGGCGCCCTGCTGTGCGGCGGCCGGGGGCGCGAGGATTCCTCCAGTCGCCGCGGTGGCGCGGCGCACGACGAGGGAGCAACCGATGATGACGCACACGACCCGCTGGGCCGGACCATCCCGCGCACGCCACTGCGGCGCGGCACCCTGAAATGCACGCACGCTGCGGTCCGTGGCCCGCTGACGCCGCGGCGGGCCGGGGAGCCGGCCGCCGCCGAAGCGCCACCGCGGCGAGCGTCAGAGAAGACGTCCGGCGGTCCGCCGACAGTTCAGCGGTTGCGGACGTCCCACAGCCAGAGGCCGCCGACCTCGCGCCCCGGGCCGAACAGCGCGTCGAGGGTGCCGCGCTCGGCGGCGGCGGCCGGGCCGGTCGGGGCGAGGATGATCGACGTGCGCCAGTAGGCGAGGTCGAGCCGGGCCTGTTCACGGTCGGCGTCGGTGACCGGCTGGACCTGCCGGCTGCCGGTGGCGGCGTTGATCAGCCGGTCGGTCGGGCGGACCGGGGCGCCCACGGTCGCGTGGCGGCCCCTGACGCCGCCGGCCGGGCCGAGGAAGTAGCCGTGCGACATGCGCAGGTCGGCGCCGGTCGCGGTGGCCCAGCTCATCGCCGTCCAGTGTTCGAAGGTGGCCAGGGGCACCACCAGTACCGACTCCTGCGCGTGGACGTAGGAGCGCCAGTCGCCGGACGTGATGAACGCCGGCACCGGCGGGCGGTCGAACACCTTGATCGGCACCGGGGCGGCGGGCACCAGCACCGCCGCGACCAGGCCGACCTTCAGCACCCGGGTGCCCGCCGCCGCCGGCAGCCGGTCCAGCCCGATCGCCACCAGTGGCGCGACCGCCCAGGTGGCCGCCTCGCCGAGCCGGGTCGGCAGCAGCGTGTCGAACAGCGGCAGGCCGCGCAGCAGGGCATACGGGCCGGTGACGCCGGTGCCCTCGCCCCGCACGGTCAGCTCGTTGCCCAGCGACAGCACCGCGAACACGGCGCCGGTGACGGCGAGGGAGCGCACGAGCGGCTCCCGCCACCGCCAGGCCACGACGGCGGCGACCGCGATGACCAGCGGCCAGCCGAAGTGCCCGTGCTGCTCGGCGGAGAACCCGGGCGCCGGCGGGAACTCGCTGTAGCGCACGGCGACCGAGTTGCGCGAGAACGACGTCAACCCCAGCAGGTCGGTGTGGAACGCGGTCATCTGGTGCTCGCCGCCGCGGTACGCGTTGGCGCCGAAGAACTGCCACCACAGCGGGTACGCCAGCAGCACCGCCGTGACCAGCAGCGTCACCCCGAGGCCGGCCAGCACGCTCGGCAGCCGCACCTCCCGGGGCCGCTGCACCAGCCACAGGATCCCGAACAGCCCGACGGCCAGGGCCGTGATGAACAGCGTCTCCTCGTTGATGAAGACCTGCCAGACGACCAGCGCGGCGAGGATCAGCCCGCCGCGCACCGGCGCGTCGCGCAGCTTCACCACCCGCCACACGATGACCGGCACCAGGAACTGCGCCGTGAGGTTCGGGTGGAACGTGGCGTGGTTGGCCACGCTCGGCGCGAACGCGGCGACCAGGCCGCCGGCCCAGGCCGCGACCGGGGAGTCCACCACGTGCCGGGACAGCAGCCAGTACCAGGTCGCGCCGGTCGCGGCGAGCGTCAGCACCACCAGCACGTCGAACGCGATCCCGGGGCCGGCCAGCAGGGTCACCGGCGACATCGGCAGGCCCAGGCCCAGCATGGTCGTGTTCGCCATCCCGTTCACGCCCGCGGGCGCGTTGAGCCGGTCCAGCACGAACGGGTTCGACCCGTGCCGCACCGAGCGCGCGGCCCAGGCCAGGAAGTACTCGGCGAGGATGCGGTCCCCCGGCGTGTACGGCAGCCGCTGCCCGGGGTGCGCGAGCAGCCGCCCGCACAGGACCACGGCCCCGGCGAGGTAGCCGCCCACCGCCAGCACGTCGGCCAACCACCGGCCGCGTGATCGCCCCTCGTCCATGTGCCGACCTTAGGGCCCCGCCCCGGCCGGGCGCCCGGCGGGGGCGCGCGGCCCGCCCTCAGGCGGGGATGACCTCGTCGACGGAGGAGGCGCCGGCGATGCGGTGGACGGCGACGACGGCGGCCCGGGGCAGCGGCGCGTACACGTGCGGGAAGGGCCCGCCGTTGCTGGAGGTCTCCCAGCGCAGCCACATGCCCATGGTCTGCGCGTCGATGGCCACGACGACGAGGTCGGGCTCGGTGCCGAAGTAGCGCTGCGCGGTGCCGGCCACCTGGGCGCGGGACGAGCAGTGGATGTACCCGTCGCGCCGGTCCAGCGGCGAGCCGTCGAAACGGCCCTCGGCCTCGAAGCGGGCCCATTCCGACGGCAGCAGGATCTTGTAGATCAGCACCGGCACACAATGCCACGGGTGAGGGGTTCCTTCACCTGTCGCAGGTGAGCCGGGGGGAGCGACGAGTCACCCGTTTGCGATTTAGCGTGCGCGATTATGAGAACTCGGGCATGGGTGTGCGTCGCCGGCGCCGCGATCGCGGTCGGGTCGCTGAGCGCCGCGCAGGCGCGAAGACCGGACCCGCCGATGGTCCGCACCGCGCAGACCACCGGTCAGCAGAGCGTCGAGCAGCAGCCGGACACCATGGTGTACCTGCTGACCGGGACCGGCCTGGTCGCGATCGGCGGGGTCGTGCTGGTCGGCGGCGTGGCCGGCCTCGGCGGGCTGGACATCCCCGGCGGCATCACGATGACCGTCGGCCGGACCCGGCTGTGGGCCCGGTCGCTGCGCACGAGGGGCCGGCACCGCCGCCTCACAGGCGGGTGATGCGGTCCTTCAGCAGCGTGGTGGCGATAGCGGCCTTGTGCGGCTGGCCGCGCACGAACGCCTCCGCGAACTTCACCGCCTGCTGGTAGGTGACCTTCGCCGGCATCGGGGGCTCGTCGGCGTCGACGACGACGTCGACGAGCGCCGGCCCGTCGTGGGCGAGGGCCTCACCGAGGATGTTCTCCAGGGCGTAGGGGTCGGTGACCCGGGCACCGTACCCGCCGCAGCCGCGTGCCCACCCCGCGTAGTCGGGTCGCGGGTCGCCGTACCGGACCCCGTACTCGGGGAAGCCGTTGACCATCTGCTCCCAGACGATCATGCCGAGCGCGTTGTTGTCGTTGATGACGACCTTGATCGGCAGGCCGTGCCGGGCCGCGGTGTGGAACTCGGCCATGAGCATGCCGAACCCGCCGTCGCCGACGAACGCGATCACCTGCCGGCCCGGGTACTCGTGCTGCAGGGCGATCGCGTACGGCAGCCCGGGCGCCATCGAGGCGAGCGTGCCGGACAGGTAGAACTCGCGCCCGCCGGTCGCCTGCCAGTGCCGGGCCGCCCAGGTGGTGACGGTGCCCGAGTCGCAGGTCAGGATCGCGTCGGAGGCGGCGACCCGGTCGAGCGTGCGGGCCAGGAACTGCGGCGCGATGGGCTCCCGGTCGGCCCGTTCGGTGGCCGCGAGGCGTTCCCGCCAGTCGCGCATCTTCTCCTGGTACCGCTGCAGGAAACGCCGATCGGTGCGCCGGCGGAGCCTGGGCAGCAGCGCCTCCAGGGTCGCCGCGGCGTCCCCGACGAGCGGCACGTCGGTGGGGACGCGGGTGCCGACGCGGGTGGGCTCGATGTCGATCTGCACGACGTGCGCCTGCCCGGGCGGCGGCAGGAACTTGGTGTACGGGAAGTTCGTGCCCACCATCAGCAACCCGTCGCACTCCTGCATCAGGTCCTCGCTGGGCGCGGTGCCGAGCAGACCGAGCCCGCCGAGCGCGAACGGCGAGTCGTCCGGCACGACCATCTTGCCCATCAGCGACTTCACGATCGGCGCGCCGAGCACGTCGGCGACGAGCTCGACGAGGGCACCGGCCCCGCGCGCGCCGACGCCGGCCAGGATCGCCGGCTTGCTGGCGTGGTTGAGCAGGTCCGCGGCGGCCTGCAGGTCATCGTCGGCGGGCCGCACCGGCGGCGCCACCCACACCGGCGCGGTCGCCGGCTCACGGACCGGACCGACCTCGTCGAACGGGTTGTCGCCCGAGGTCGCGACCTGCACGTCGTTCGGCACGGTCAGGTGCGCCACACCCCGCCGGGCCAGCGCGGTGCGCACCGCGATGTCCACCAGCGCCGGCACCTGCGCCGGGTTCGCCACCGTCTCGTTGTACTCGGCGACGTCCTCGAACAGCCGGTCGAGGTGCACTTCCTGCTGGTAACCGGTGCCGATGACGCTGGACTCCTGCATCCCGGTGATCGCCAGCACCGGCGCGTGGTCGAGCTTCGCGTCGTAGAGCCCGTTGGCGAGGTGGATGCCGCCGGGGCCGGACGTCGCCAGGCACACCCCGAGCCGCCCGGTCGCCTTGGCGTGCGCGACCGCCATGAACGCGGCCGCCTCCTCGTGGTGCACCAGCACGAACCGGACCCGGTCGGCGTTGCGCCGCAGACCCTCCATGATCCCGTTGACCCCGTCACCGGGCAGGCCGAACACCGTGTCGACGCCCCAGTCGGCCAGCCGGGCGATCAGCGCCTCACCGACAGTTGGTTTGCTCATGCGTTGGTGCTTTGCCGGTACGGGCGGAACCAAACGTCAACGCGCGCAGCCGCCGGCGCACCTCGGGGTCGTAGGCGTCGGGGTGCGCCCTGGCCGGCCGCTGCCCGTCGAAGAAGCCCCCGGTGCCCTCCTCGTGCAGGATCAGCCGCAGCGTCGCCTCCCCGCCCTCCCGCACAGTGGAGCGCGGCGGGGCGCCGTGGTCACGGACCATCTGCGTGTCCATCAACGTCGCCGGGTGCAGGCAGTTCACCGTCACCCCGCGGCCGGCGAGCTCCTCGGCGAGGTCGAAGCTCCACGCGGCGAGGGCGAGCTTCGCGCGCCGGTACGCGGTGACCCCGTCGTAGCCCCGGGTGAGCTCCACGTCGTCGAAGTCCACCGGCACCTGCCCGAGCGAGCCGACGTTGACCACCTTCGCGGGCGCGTTGGCGGTCAGCGTCGGCACCAGCGCCGTGGTCAACCGGACGGGCGCGAGGAAGTCGACGGCCCAGCGCAGCTCGTGCCCGTCGGCGCTCTCCTGCCGCTGCTCGCCCGGGCCCCGAACCCGACCCCGGCGTTGTTGACCAGGATCGTCAGGTCGTCCCGGTCCCGCACGGCGCCGGCGAGGCGGTCCACGTCGGCGAGGCTCGCCAGGTCGGCGACGAACCCTTCAGCGGCCCCGCCGGCCTCTTCGACCTCAGCCACCCCGCGCTCGACCTTCCCGGCGTCGCGGCCGTGTAGCAGGACGGTCAGCCCGGCCTGCCCGAGCCGCGGCGCCAGCCACCGGCCCAGACCCGAGGTCGCCCCGGTGAGCAGCACTGCAGTCATGCCCCGACGGTACCCACACCGCCGCCGCGCCTCAGCCCACACGAACACCTCGCACCCCGCGTACCGTACAAACGCCACAAAACGCCAACAGGGACGGCGGCTCCGGGACGGCGTGCCACGAACGGCGGGGCAGCGGGTGGAGGGCGCGGACAACGGCGCACGCCGAGCGGCCGGCAACCCCCGCGACCGGACAGGACAACTGCCGCGGGACCGGGCAGGGCAGCGACCGCGGGGCGGCGGCGGGCGCAGGGAGGTGCGGCGGGCGGCCGGGGCGGGCGTCAGCGGACGGCGGACGTCACGCGGCCGGCGTGAGCGGTGATCGACCCTCGCGAGACCACCGACCGGCGGGCCCGGGCGACGCGGACGGCGGGGGCCGAGATGCCGCCGGTCGCGGGTGCGATTCGTGAAAGTCTCACCGGTCGCGGCGGGCCGGATGTGCGAAGGCCCCGCCGGAGTGCGTGGCGGGGCCTTCGAGGACGAGCGGTGAACGGGTGGGGGTCAGCCGCCGAGGCCGGCGGGCAGGCCGCTGCTGTCGGCGTCCTTCGCGTCGAGGATGTCGACGATGAAGCGCAGCGTGCCGGCGGGGTAGCCCTCGGGGGCGTCGTCGCCGTAGGCCTTGCTGCCGGGGATGTCGAGCTGGACGCGGGTGCCGATCTTCAGGCCGACGAGGCCCTCGTCCCAGCCCTCGATGACCTGGGGCTGCTTGCCGAGCTGCTTCTGCCCGACGGGGATCTCGATGGTCTTCTTGCGCGGCCAGGACGAGTCGAAGACCTTGCCGTCCTTCATGGTGGCGCCGACGTAGTTGACCGAGACGGTCTGGCCGGCCTTGACGGCCTTGCAGTCGCCCTTGATGAGGATCGTCTGCTTGACGGTCTTGACCTCTTCGTTGCTGGCGGTGATCGTCGGCTCGGTGGCGAGGGCCTTGTTCATGCCGCCGAGCAACGGCGGGAACGCGGCCTCGGCGGCCGGCTTGCACTTGACGCGGTTCTTCTCGGCCCGGTCGCCGAAGTACCAGACGCCGGCGAAGGCGCCGCCGACGACCAGCAGGACGATGACCGTGCCGGCGATCGCCTGGCCGACGCGGCGGCGGCGGGCGGCCTTCGCGGCGGCGATGCGGGCGGCGGCGCGCTTCTCCGCCTTCGTCATCGGGGCCGGCCCCTTGGCCTTCGCCTTGCCGGCGTCCTTGTCCTTGCCGGCCTCGGCCTTCTCCTCCTCGCCGTCCCCGGCGTCGTCCGAGGAGTCGGCGGCGTCCGAGGAGTCGGCGGCGTCCGAGGAGTCGGCGGCGTCCGAGGAGTCGGCGGCGTCCGAGGGGCCGCCCCTGCCGGCGTGTTGTCGCTTTCCGCACCCGCGGCCGGCTCCTCGCCGGGCCCGACCTCGGTGTCCGGGGTCGCCTTCGGCGTGGTGGCCTTGCTCGACCTCGCAGTGCGGCGGCTTCTGCCCCGATCGCTCACAGTTGGAAGACTCCCCTGCTGGACGGACCCGATACTGGCGGACCAGAGTTTTGTTCGCCAGAGCTTCCCATATCACACGCGCCGCGACACGCCCCGGGTGGCAGCGCAGCCGATAGGGTCATGACATGGGCACTGTTCAGGGCGTCGAGATTACCGGACCGGTTGACGACCGATTCGCCGAGATCCTCACTGAAGAAGCTCAGAGTTTCCTGGCAGAGCTGCACCGGGCCTTCGACGCCCGGCGGCTGGAGCTGCTGCAGGCCCGCAAGGAGCGGGAGGCCGAGCTCGCCGCGGGCGGCACGCTGGGCTTCCTGCCCGAGACGCGGCACATCCGCGAGGGCGAATGGCGGGTGGCGGAGCCGGCCCCCGGGCTCGTCGACCGACGGGTGGAGATCACCGGGCCGACCGACGCGAAGATGACCATCAACGCGCTGAACTCGGGTGCCAAGGTGTGGCTGGCCGATCATGAGGACGCCAACACACCGCTGTGGGCCAATGTGATCGGCGGGCAGCTCAATCTGCGCGACGCGAATGCCGGCACGCTGTCGTACACCTCCGGCGAGAAACGCTACGAGCTGACCTCGGGCGCACGGCCGACCGTCGTCGTGCGACCCCGGGGATGGCACCTGCCGGAGAAGCACATCCTGGTCGACGGGGCGCCGACGTCCGGCTCGCTGACCGACTTCGGGCTGTACTTCTTCCACAACCATCTGGTGACCCGGCCGTACTTCTACCTGCCGAAGATGGAGTCGCACCTGGAGGCGCGGCTGTGGAACGACGTGTTCACGTTCGCCGAGGAGCGCTTCGGCCGGCCGGCCGGCACGATCCGGGCGACGGTGCTCATCGAGACGTTCCCGGCCGCGTTCGAGATGGACGAGATCCTCTACGAGCTGCGCGAGCACTCCGCCGGGCTCAACGCCGGGCGGTGGGACTACATGTTCAGCGTGATCAAGAAGTTCCGCACCCGGGGCAAGGACTTCCTGCTGCCGGACCGCAACACGGTGACGATGACGGTGCCGTTCATGCGGGCGTACACCGAGCTGCTGGTGCGCACGTGCCACCGGCGGGGCGCGCACGCGATCGGCGGCATGGCGGCGTTCATCCCGAGCCGGCGCGACCCGGAGATCAACCGGGTGGCCCTGGAGAAGGTCCGGGCCGACAAGACGCGGGAGGCCGGCGACGGCTTCGACGGCTCGTGGGTCGCGCACCCGGACCTGGTCGCCACCTGCCGCGAGGTGTTCGACGGGGTGCTCGGCGAGCGGCCCAACCAGCTGGAGCGCACCCGCGAGGAGGTGTCGGTGTCCGCGGACGACCTGCTGGCCGTCGGTGACACCCCGGGCCAGCAGACGGAGGCGGGGCTGCGCAACGCGGTGAGCGTCGGCGTGCAGTACCTGGACGCCTGGCTCAAGGGCAGCGGCGCCGTCGCGATCAACAACATGATGGAGGACGCGGCCACGGCGGAGATCTCCCGGTCACAGGTCTGGCAATGGCTGCACAACGGTGTCACCCTGGCCGACACGGGTGCGCTCGTCACGAAGGCGTTGGTCGAGCAGGTCGCCGACGAGGAGCTGGCGAAGCTCGGCGGCGACCTCAGCGCGGCACGGGCACTGTTCATGGAGGTGGCGGTGGCTGACGAGTTCATCGATTTCCTGACGTTGCCGGCGTACGACCGGATGCCGTGAGCAGCGCTCCGCGCTGTTCACCATCGGCGCGGCGCCGGAGCGCGGCGGAGGTGACGCCATGACCATTGACGGGCTGGCGGTCAGGCTGCGGGAGTTCCTGCGGCCGGAGCAGGTGCTCACCGACCGTCAGCAGCTGCGCACGTACGAGTGCGACGGCCTGACCCACTACCGGGTCGTGCCGGCGATCGTGGTGCTGCCGCGCACCGCCCAGGAGTGCGCCGACACGGTGCGTGCCTGCGCCGACGCCGGGGTGCCCTTCGTGGCGCGCGGCTCCGGCACGGGCCTGTCCGGCGGGGCGCTGCCGCACGCCGACGGCGCGCTCATCGTCACCTCGCAGCTGCGCGCGATCCGGGAGGTCGCCCCGCAGGACGAGCGGGCCGTCGTCGAGCCCGGCGTGATCAACCTGCAGGTGACCAGGGCCGCCTCGCCACACGGGTACTACTACGCGCCGGACCCGTCCAGCCAGCAGATCTGCTCGATCGGCGGCAACGTCGCGGAGAACTCCGGCGGCGCGCACTGCCTGAAGTACGGCTTCACGACCAACCACGTCACCGGCGTGGAGATCGTCACGCCCGACGGTGACCTCGTCCGGCTCGGCGGGCGGGCCCCGGACGCGCCCGGCTACGACCTGCTCGGCGCGTTCGTCGGCTCCGAGGGCACGCTCGGCATCGCCACGGAGGTGACGGTCCGCCTGGTGCGCCTGCCGGAGACGGTCCGCACGCTGCTCGCCGCGTTCCCCGGCACCGACCAGGCGGGCGCGGCCACCTCGGCGATCATCGCGGCGGGGGTGGTGCCGGCGGCGGTGGAGATGATGGACGCCCTCGCCATCGAGGCCGCTGAGGCGGCGGTGCACTGCGGCTACCCGCCCGGCGCCGGCGCGGTGCTCATCGTGGAGCTCGACGGGCCGCAGGCGGAGGTCGAGGCGCAGTTCGCCGCGGTCGAGGGGTTCTGCCGCGACCACGGCGCGTTCGAGATCCGCATCGCCGCCGACGACGCCGAGCGGGCCCTGTTCTGGAAGGGGCGCAAGTCGGCGTTCGCCGCCGTCGGCCGGATCAGCCCCGACTACATCGTGCAGGACGGGGTCATCCCGCGCACCGCGCTGCCCCGGGTGCTGACCCGCATCGCGGAGCTGGCCGGGGAGCACGGCGTGCGGGTAGCGAACGTGTTCCACGCCGGCGACGGCAACCTGCACCCGCTCGTGCTGTTCGACGAGGCGGTGCCCGGGCAGGCCGAGCGGGCCGAGGCGGTGTCCGGCGCGATCCTCGACCTGTGCGTGGAGCACGGCGGGTCGATCACCGGCGAGCACGGCGTCGGCTTCGACAAGGCCAAGCACCTGCCCAGCATGTACAGCGCCGCCGACCTCGACACGATGCAGCTGCTGCGGTGCGCGTTCGACCCGCGCGGGCTGTCGAACCCGGGGAAGGTGTTCCCGACCCCCCGCCTGTGCGGCGAGGTCCCCGGGCGGCGCAAAGGCACCCATCCGCTGCATCAGCCAGGCATCGCGGAGGTCTTCTGAGCATGACAGCACAGATCGCCGGGGTGCCGGCCGCCGCCGTCGCCACGCCCGCGTCGACCGCGGAGGTCGCCGACGTGGTCCGCGGCGCGGCCGACGGGGAGCTCGCCCTCGTCGTGCGCGGCGGCGGCACCAGGCAGGACTGGGCGCTGCCGCCGCAGCGGCTCGATCTGATCGTGGAGACGTCGCGGCTGTGCGGGCTCGTCGAGCACGCCGCGGGTGATCTCGTCGTCGTCGTCCGCGCCGGTACGCCGCTGCGCCAGGTCCAGGAGGCGCTGCGCCCCGCCGGGCAGCAGCTCGCCCTCGACGAGCCGCTGCCGGGGGCGACCGTCGGGGGGACCGTGGCGGTCAACGCGTCAGGGCCGCGCCGCATGCTCTACGGCACGGTCCGCGACCTGCTCATCGGCGTGACCGTCGTGCGCGCCGACGGGGTGGTGGCGAAGGCCGGCGGCAAGGTCGTGAAGAACGTCGCCGGGTACGACCTCGGCAAGCTCGTCGCCGGCTCGTACGGCACCCTCGGCGTCATCACCGAGTGCGCGTTCCGGCTGCACCCGCTGCCGGCCGCGCGCCGCTTCGTGTCGGTGCGGGTCGACGGGCCCGAGGAGGCGGGGCGGGCGCTGTCCGCGGTCCTCGGCGCGCAGGTGGTGCCCAGCGCCCTGGAGATCGACACCGACCCGCTCACCGTGACCGCGCTCGTCGAGGGCGTGCCGGCCGGGGTCGCGCAGCGCGCCGCCGACCTGGAGAAGCTGCTCGGCGAGGGCACGACGTCGGCGGAGACCCCGCCGCCGGGCTGGGGTGCCTACCCGTGGGGCCCCGGCGACGTCGGCATCAAGCTCACGTCGGCGCTGTCGCGGGTGCCGTACCTGCTGACCGCCGCCGGGGTGACCGCCCAGCTGCACGACGTGGCGCTGCACGTGCGGGGCTCCGCCGGCACCGGGGTGCTCTACGCGGGGCTGCCCGGCGACACCGACCCCGGCTCCGTCGTCGGTGTCGTCAGCGACCTGCGGGCGGCGACCCGGGCCGGCGCCGGGCACTGCGTCGTGCTCACCGCGCCGCCGGCGATCCGGTCCCGCGTCGACGTGTGGGGCCACGTCGACGGCCTGGACCTGATGCGCCGGGTGAAGGAGCAGTTCGACCCGCTCGGCATCCTCGCGCCGGGCCGGTTCGTGGGAGGGATCTGATGGAGCCCCGCATCGACGCCGACCTCGTGTCCGACTGCGTCCACTGTGGATTCTGCCTGCCGACGTGCCCGACGTACGTGCTGTGGGGCGAGGAGATGGACTCGCCGCGCGGCCGGATCCAGCTGATGCACCAGCTCCTGGAGGGCGAGCCGCTGACCCCGACCGCGGCCGGGCACTTCGACGCGTGCCTGGGCTGCATGGCGTGCGTGACCGCGTGCCCGTCCGGCGTGCGGTACGGCACGCTCATCGAGCAGACCCGGGTGGTCGTCGAGGAGCGGCACCCCCGGCCGTGGCCGGAGCGCGCGCTGCGCGGCCTCGTGTTCGGGCTGTTCCCGCACCCGCGGCGGCTGGCCGTGCTGAAGGGGCCGTTGCGCCTGTACCAGCGGCTCGGCGCACCCCTGCTGGACCGGTTGCCGGGCCGCCTGTCGACCCTGGCCGCCCTGGCCCCGCCGGTGCGCCCGGCGGTACCGCTGCCGGCGCGGCTGCCGGCGCTGGGGACCCGGCGGGCCGTGGTGGGGATGCTGACCGGCTGCGTGCAGCGGGCGTTCTTCCCCGACGTGAACGCCGCGACGGCCCGCGTCCTGGCCGCGGAGGGCTGCGACGTGGTGATCCCGCCCGGGCAGGGGTGCTGCGGCGCGCTCAGCGTCCACAGCGGCCGCCGGGAGGAGGCGGCCCGGTTCGCCCGGGGCATCGTGGACACGTTCGACGCCGCCGGCATCGACGCCCTCGTCGTCAACGCCGCCGGCTGCGGGTCCTCCCTGAAGGAGCTCGGTGACCTGCTCGCCGACGATCCGGGGTACGCCGGCCGCGCCGCCGCGCTCGCGGGCAAGGTGACCGACTTCGCCGAGCTGCTCGGGCGGCTCGGCCCGGCCGCGCCCCGGCACCCGCTGCCGGCCAGCGTGGCCTACCACGACGCGTGCCACCTCGCGCACGCCCAGGGTGTGCGGTCGCAGCCGCGCGAGCTGCTGCGCGGGATCCCGGGGCTGGTGCTGCGGGAGATCGCCGACCCCGAGCTGTGCTGCGGCTCGGCGGGCGTGTGGAACGTGCTCAACCCCGGCCCCGCCGCCGAGCTCGGCGCCCGCAAGGCCCGCGACGTGCTCGCCACCGGCGCGCAGTGGCTGGTCACCGCGAACCCGGGCTGCCTCATGCAGATCGGCGCCGGGGTCCGCGCCGCCGGCGGCACGATCCGCACCGCGCACACCGCGCAGGTGCTGGACGCCTCGATCCGCGGCGTGCGCCTCAGCGCCGGCGCGTAGATCATTCACCCGGCGTCGGGGGCAGCCCGGTGCCGGGGTCCGGCGCAGGCGTCGGGTAGGCGACGGGGCCGAGCCCGAAGGCCCGGCCCCGCGTGTGTTCCGGTATGACGACGACGAACCTGGTGGACTGCCCGGAGTGCGGACTGCCGGCGATCACCCGCACCGAGGGCCTGGTGGTGAGCACCCGCGGCCCGGTCGAGCACGTCCGTCTGCACTGCGTGCTCGGCCATCGCTTCTTCGGCCCCGCCGACCGGCTGCTGCGCCGGGTCGGGACCGCCTGAGCGGCGCCGCCGGTCAGTTCGGGCGCAGCGGGCGGCCCTGGCCGTCGACGGGGCGGCCGGTGAGCAGGATGATGCCGTCCACGACGAACCACACCCACAGGCCGAACACGACCAGGAACGGGATCCAGAACAGGAACCCGCACCAGAACGACGTCCAGCCGACCACGACGCTGAGCACGAGCTGCGTGACACCCATCGCGGTGTTGCCCGCGTAGAGCCGGCCGATGCCGCCCAGCACCAGGAACAGGCCCGGCAGCAGCTGCAGCAGCCCGGCGGCCAGCTTCGACTTGTCCGAGTACGGCAGCCCCGTCGCCGGGTCGTAGCCCGCGGCCCCGGCCGGCACCCCGTACCCGGGCTGCTGGCCGTAGGCGGCCTGCTGGGCGTAGGCGGCCTGCTGGCCGTACGGGTCGTACCCGCCGGACGTCGGCGCGCCGGACACCGGCAGCTGGTAGGTCGGCGAGTACGGCGGGCTCGACCCGGGCGGCGACGAGGACGGCGGACCCGACATCGGCTGCTGCCCGGCGGGCAGCGCGTACGGGTCGGCGGGCTGCTGCCCGTACGGGCTCTGGCCATACGGATTGGACTGATATGGGTCCGGTTGACCGTAGGGAGGCTGCGTCATGGGAGCAGGCTACCGGCACCGATCCACCCGGCAGGCCCCTGTGAGGCTGCACCGGCTCCAGAACGGCTGACCGGGTGCCGGTCTGCCACACTGGGCGGGTGAACCCCGGTGCGTCCGACGAGCTGGCCAGTGCGAGCCTGGTCGAGCTGGCGGTGTCACGGCTGAGCCGGGAGATCCTCAGCGGCGTCACCGACCCGGGCGAGCGCCTGGTCGAGGAGCAGCTGACCCGACGGTTCGGCATCAGCCGCGCCCCGCTGCGCGAGGCCCTGCGGCTGCTCGCCCAGCAGGGCCTGGTCGAGCACGTCCCGCGCCGCGGCGTCCGCGTCGCCACCCTGTCCGCCGCCGACATCCAGGAGCTCTACGCGGTCCGCGACGTCCTGGAGCGCCACGCGGTCACCGCGACGCCCCCGGACGCCGACCTCGCCGGCGTCGCCGCGGCGGTGAAGGCCATGCAGGAGGCCGACGCCCGCGGCGACCAGTTCGACGTGGCGACCGCCCACCGCGAGTTCCACGTCGCGGTGGTCGCCCTCGCCGGCAACCGCCAGCTCACCCAGGTCTACGAGTCGGTGCTGGTGAAGATCCAGCTGTACATGGCGCTGAACCTGCGCCGCGAGGCCGAGGTCGCCCGGCCGCACGACGGGGTCCACCGGCACGAGCGGCTGTTCGAGGCGGTCTCGGCCCGCGACACCGCGGCGGTGCTGGCCGCCCTCGACGACCACGGCGCCCGCTCCTACCTGCCCTGAGCGCCGCGGGGCACGGCAGGCCCGCGGAGGGGTGGCGGGATCCTGCCGTGCCGGCTCCGCGGTCAGGGCGCTATCACGGGCACCGTGCGGCTGGTGGTCGTGGCGCCACAGTGACAGTGACCGTGATCACAAACCCGCGACTGTCGGGTAGTAATCGCCGGACATCGACGCGTTACACGGGCCGCGGTTTGGCGTAACAGAACTGTCGACAATCGACAGCATGACCGTTCTCGCCACCTTCGGGATCGCCGACCTCCGCGACGCGTACGCGCGCGGCGAGCTGACCCCGGCCGAGGTCGCCGAGCAGGTCATCGCCGCACCCTCCGCCCCGGGCGTGTGGATCAGCCGGGTGCCGGCCGGCGCGCTGCGCGCCCGCGCCCGCGAGCCGCTGGACCCGGCGCTGCCCCTGTACGGCGTCCCGTTCGCCGTCAAGGACAACATCGACGTCGCGGGGATGCCGACGACCGCGGCCTGCCCGGCGTTCGCGTACACGCCCGCGCGCAGCGCGCCCGTGGTGGAGCGGCTGCTCGCCGCCGGCGCGATGCTCGTCGGCAAGACCAACCTGGACCAGTTCGCGACCGGGCTCACCGGGTCCCGCTCCCCGTACGGCGCCGTCGAGAGCGTCTTCGGCGGCGGGCTCATCGCCGGCGGGTCCAGCTCCGGCTCGGCGGTCGCGGTCGCGTCGGGCGCCGTCGCGTTCGCCCTCGGCACCGACACCGCCGGCTCGGGGCGGGTACCGGCGGCGCTCAACGGCATCGTCGGGCTCAAGCCGACCCGCGGCCTGCTCAGCACCGCCGGCGTGGTCCCCGCCTGCCGGTCGCTGGACTGCGTCTCCATCTTCGCCGTCGACGTCGCCGACGCCCGCACGGTCCTGGACGTGGCACGGGGACCGGCCGCGGAGGACCCCTGGTCGCGGGCGGCCACCGGTGAAAGCCTCCCACCGGCGGCCGTCCGCCTCGGCGTGGCCCGCCCCGACGTGCTGGACTTCGAGGGCGACCACGGGCAGGCCGAGCGGTACGTCGCCGGCTGCCTCACCGCCGCCCGGCTGACCTCGGCCGCCACCCAGGTCGACCTCACGCCGCTGCTGGAGGCGGGCGGCCTGCTGTACGAGGGGCCGTGGGTCGCCGAGCGCCTCGCCGACCTCGAGGACTTCCTGGACGCGCACGCCGAGGCGGTGCTGCCGCTGACCCTGGGCATCCTGCGCGGCGGCCGCCGCTTCAGCGCCGCCGACACGTTCCGCGCCCAGCACCGGCTGCAGGTCCTCAAGGCGGCGACGGCGCGGCTGTTCACCGCGGTCGACGTGCTGGCCCTGCCGACCGTGCCGACGACGTTCACCCTCGACGAGATCGCCGAGGAGCCGCTGCGCCGCAACGCCGTGCTGGGCCGCTACACCCAGTTCGCGAACCTGCTGGACCTCGCCGTCGTCACCGTGCCCAACGGCACCACCCCGCAGGGGCGCCCGGCGAGCCTCTCGCTGATCGGGCCGGCGTTCGCCGAGGGCACGCTGCTCGGGCTCGCCGCCGCGTTCCGGGGCGAGACGGTGGCCGTGCCGGAGACGCCGGCGACGACCGTCGAGCTGGCGGTGGCCGGCCATCACCTGCGCGGCGAGGCCCGCAACGCGGAGCTGGTCGCGCTGGGCGGGCGGTTCGCGCGCACCACGCGGACCGAGGCGTGCTACCGGCTGTACCGGCTGCCGACGGGCGTGCCGGGGCTGGTCAGGGTCGGCGCCGGGCAGGGCGCGCGGATCGAGGTCGAGATCTGGCGGCTGCCGAGCGGCTCGGTCGGCGCCCTGCTCAGCAGCGTCAAGCCGCCGCTGTCGATCGGCTACCTGTCCACCGTGGACGGTGAGACCGTGCAGGGCTTCCTCTGCGAGGCGTACGCGGCCGCCGACGCCCAGGACATCACCGCGAGCGGGGGCTTTCGGGCACACCGGCAAGAGGAGGGGCAATGACCGCAACCATCGGGCCGGTCGTGGGGGCCAGGCCCTACGCGTGGCCGTACGACGGCTCCGTCCCCGTCGGACGCACGGCGCTGCTGTGCATCGACTGGCAGACGGACTTCTGCGGCCCGGGCGGCTACGTCGACAGCATGGGCTACGACATCGGCTTGACCCGGGCGGGGCTGCCCGCCACCGCGAAGCTGCTCGACCACGTGCGGGGGCTCGGCATGCTGGTCGTGCACACCCGGGAGGGGCACGACCCGGACCTGTCGGACCTGCCGCCCAACAAGCGCTGGCGCTCGGCGCGGATCGGGGCGGAGATCGGCTCGGCCGGGCCGTGCGGGCGGATCCTCATCAAGGGCGAGCCCGGCTGGCAGATCGTGCCGGAGGTGGCACCCGTCCCCGGCGAGGTGATCGTCGACAAGCCCGGCAAGGGCGCGTTCTACGCCACCAACCTCGATCTGGTCCTGCGCACGCACGGCATCACGCACATCATCCTGACCGGCATCACCACCGACGTGTGCGTACACACGACGATGCGTGAGGCGAACGACCGCGGCTACGAGTGCCTGATCCTGTCGGACTGCACCGGCGCCACCGACCCGTCCAACCACGCCGCCGCCCTGCACATGGTCACCATGCAGGGCGGGGTCTTCGGCTGCGTCGCCACGTCGGAAGACGTGATCGCGGCGACCGTCTCCGACTGAGGGGGCCTGATGGCCACGCTCGACGCACTTCCCGGACCCTTCACCTTCGACCCGGCGACGACCGCGCTGGTCGTCATCGACATGCAGCGCGACTTCATGGAGCCCGGCGGCTTCGGCGAGACGCTCGGCAACGACGTCGCCCAGCTGCGCCGCGTCATCGCGCCGACCGCGGCGCTGCTGCGCGCCTGCCGCGCCGCCGGCCTCACGATCATCCACACCCGCGAGGGGCACCTGCCGGACCTGTCGGACTGCCCGCCGGCGAAGCTCAACCGCGGCGAGCCCAGCCAGCGCATCGGCGCGCCCGGCCCGATGGGGCGCATCCTCATCCGCGGCGAGTACGGCCACGACATCATCGACGAGCTCGCCCCGGCCGACGGGGAGCCGGTCATCGACAAGCCCGGCAAGGGCGCGTTCTACAACACTTCCTTCGGCGACGTCCTCGCCGCACGAGGGATCCGCAGCCTGGTCGTCACCGGCGTGACCACCGAGGTCTGCGTGCACACCACCGTCCGGGAGGCCAACGACCGCGGCTACGAGTGTCTCGTGCTGTCGGACTGCGTCGGCTCGTACTTCCCGGAGTTCCAGGAGGCGGGCCTGGCGATGATCGCCGCGCAGGGCGGCATCTTCGGCTGGGTCGCGCCGTCCACCGCGTTCGTCGCGGCACTGCAACCGTCTCTGCAGAGGACGTGAGTCATGGCTACCAGCACCGACACCGCATCGTTGAAAATCCCGTGGTGGGTCCGCGGCGACACCAACGCCTTCTTCGGCTTCGGCGTCAACGTCCTCGTCAACGTGCTGACGCTGACCTCGCTGTGCCTGTTCGTGGTCAAGCTCAGCAAGGGCGACGTCTTCCAGGCGATCCTGCCGGCGCTGGGCATCGCGCTGGTCGCCGGCAACGTCTACTACACGTTCCTGGCCCGGCGGCTGGCGCGCAGGGAGCACCGCACCGACGTCACCGCGCTGCCCTACGGGCCGAGCGTGCCGCACATGTTCATCGTCATCTTCGTCATCATGCTGCCGGTGTACCTGAAGACGGACAACCCGACCCTGGCCTGGAAGGCCGGCCTGGCGTGGGCGTTCATCATCGGGCTCATCGTGCTCGTCGGCGCGTTCGTCGGCCCCTACATCCGCCGGTACGCCCCGCGTGCCGCGCTGCTGGGCACCCTGGCCGGCATCTCCATCACGTTCATCTCGATGCTGCCGGCCGCTCGCATGTGGGACTTGGCGTGGGTCGCGTTACCGGTGTTCGCGCTGCTGCTCATCGGCCTGCTCACCGACACGAAGCTGCCCGGCAACTTCCCGATCGGCCTGGCCGCGCTGCTGGTCGGCACCGCGGTCGGCTGGGCCGGCGGCGCCATGGACGGCAACGCGGTCAGCGCCGCCGTCGACGACATCGGCTTCGCGCTGCCCGGCCTGCACCTGGACCTGCTCACCTCCGGCCTGTCCGACGTGGCGCCGCTGCTGGCCACGGCGATCCCGCTGGGCGTCTACAACTTCACCGAGGGCATGTCCAACGTGGAGAGCGCCGCGGCCGCCGGCGACAACTACAACCTGCGCAGCGTCCTGCTCGCCGACGGGGCCGGGGCGATCATCGGCGCGGCGCTCGGCTCGCCGTTCCCGCCGGCCGTGTACGTCGGGCACCCCGGCTGGAAGAAGGCCGGCGGCGGCAGCGGGTACTCGATGGCCACCGGCATCGTCATCGCCGTACTGTGCTTCCTCGGCCTGTTCGGCTTCCTCGGCGCGATCTTCCCGCTGCCGGCGATCGTGCCGATCCTGCTCTACATCGGCCTGCTGATCGGCGCGCAGGCGTTCCAGTTCTCCCCCAAGGCGCACGCCGCGGCGGTGATCGCGGCGCTCATCCCGAACATCGCGCAGTGGGCCACCAGCCAGATCGACAACTCCCTGGCCGCGGCGGGCACCAACGCCGCGAAGGTCGGCGACGCGGCCCTGGAGGGCAACGGCGTCATCTACGGCGGCCTGCTCACCCTCGGCCAGGGCGCGATCCTCGCCGGTCTGGTCTTCGGCTCGATCGTCGCGTTCATCATCGACAAACGCTTCATCCACGCGGGGATCTTCGCGCTGTCGGGCTCGGTGCTGTCCTTCGTCGGGCTGATCCACGGCGAGAAGGTCGCCTGGAACGCCAACGGTCAGGTCGCCCTCGGCTACCTGTTCATCGCGGTGGTCTGCGGCCTGTTCGCGCTGGGCCGGCCCGAGCCGCGGGCCAAGGACGCCGACGAGATCGAGCTGGACCGCCTGCACGGCGAGGCCCCGGCACCGGACCCGGCACCGGCGGCGGCACCGGCCGAGCCGGCCACCGCGCCCGTGGCCTCCACCGCACCGGCCTCCGAGCCGGCACCGGCGACATAGTCCGACCGGCGGGCGGTGGTCCCTCCTCCCGGGGGACCACCGCGCGCCACCGTCATCGCAAGCCGCTCGCAGCAGAGGGGACCGCCGTGCGGATCGACCGGGACGACGTCGTCGCCGAGGTGACGGCGGCCTTCGAGGCGTACGAGAAGGCGCTCGTGGCCAACGACACGACCGCGCTCGCCGAGGCGTTCTGGGACTCCCCCGCCGTGGTGCGCTTCGGCATCGCCGACCGGCAGACCGGCGCCGGTCAGCTGCGGGCGTGGCGGGCCGCGCAGGCGCCGCTGCCGCCCGGCCGGCGGCTGTACGACACCCGCGTCACCACGTTCGGCACCGACCTGGCGACGGTCACCACGATGTTCGACTACCCCGGCGGCGAGGACCGCCCCGGAAGGCAGTCCCAGACCTGGGTCCGCCTCCCGGAGGGCTGGCGCATCGTGCACGCCCACGTATCGCAGGAGTCGCCGTAGCCCGGGTCAGTGCGCGGCGGAGAGGCGGCCGCGCCCCTGATGGGTCAGCTGGTACGCGGCGAACAGCAGCAGGGCGCCGCTGACGATCGCGTACAGGCCGATCGCCCACGCGATCGCGACCGCGCCCTGGGCCGGGCGGATCACCACGAACAGCCCGGCGACCACGGAGATCGCGCCGACCAGGGCGAGGGTCCAGCCGCCGTGCTGGCGGGTGGCGAGCCACAGGTCGGCCACGCCGGTCACGATCGCCCACGCGCCGACGAGCACCGCCAGGACGACCGCGGTGATCCCCGGCCACACGATCGCGAGGACGCCCGCGGCCAGCCCGAACAGGCCGGCGACCACCCGGGCCACCCGCGGCCCGGTGCCGTCGGCGAAGCCCGTGACCGGGTTCGTCGCGCCGGCGGACGGGCGCACCGCGTGCACGATCTGCTCGATGCCGGTCGCGATCGCGAAGATCCCGAACAGCAGCGCCAGCGCGATCGTCGTCACCCCGGGCCAGATGACCGCGAGGATGCCGAACACGATGGCGATGACCCCGCGCACCCCGAGCAGCCACGCTTCTCTTCTGAGCATCATGCCCTCCTAGCGAGTCGGTCTTCGAGTTCGTCGATGCGGTCGAGCAGGTCCAGCACCACGCCGACGGCGGCGTAGTTGAGGGTCAGGTCGTCGTGCAGCCGGCGGATACGGGCCACGGTCGCCAGCTCCCGGACCGGAAACCCCGGTGTCCCGGCCGGGCCGGTGGTGACCTCCACGAGGCCGAGCGCCACCAGTCGGGTGACCAGGTCCGGATGCACCCCGGCCGCGGCGGCGAAGGCGTCCAGTGGCAGCCGCGCCGCTCGTACCAGCGGAAACGTCATGCCGAGCTCCTGGGGTCGGTGGTGGACGCCGCGGCGAGCTCCGCGTAGAGCCGCTGCTCGCGTCCGGACAGGTTCGGCGGGACGACGATGCGCAGGACGGCGTACAGGTCGCCGGCGGCGCCCCGGGGGTTGGGCAGGCCCAGCTCGGGCAGCCGCAGCCGCCGCCCCGACGAGGAGCCCGCGGGCACGTCCAGCCGCACCGGGCCGCCGGGCGTCTGGACCTGCACGGACGTGCCGAGCGCCGCCTCCCACGGGGCCACCGGCAGCTCGACGATGACGTCCCGGCCGCGCACCTTGTACCGGGGGTGCGGCGACAGGTGCACGACGAGGTACAGGTCGCCGGACGGCCCGCCGTCGGCGCCGGGCGCGCCCTGCCCCGCGAGCCGGATCCGCTGCCCGTCGGCGACGCCGGCCGGGACGTCCACGGTGTACTGCCGGGGCCGCCCGGACGGGCCGGGCAGCCGGACGGTGCGCCGGGCACCGTGGTACGCGTCCTCGACGGAGACGGCGAGCCCGGCCTCGTTGTCCGCGCCCGGGCGGCCCGGACCGTCCGGGGTGGGCCGGTCCCGGGGTCCCGGCTGGTTGAACGGCGGCTGGCGGCGCCCCGGACCCGGTCGGCCGGGGCCCGGCCGGCGCCCGGCCTCGGCCGCGCCGCGGGCCTGGGCGACGCCGTCGAGGCCCCCGAGGCCACCCTGGAACAGGCTGCCGAGCCAGTCCTCCGCGGTCGCCTGGCTCGCGTCGTACTCGCGGCGCCGCCGCGGGTCGGACAGCACCTGGTACGCCTCGGCGATGGCCTTGAAGCGTTCCTCCGCGCCGGGCTCACGGTTCACGTCCGGATGGTGCCGGCGGGCCAGGTCCCGGTACGCGCGCCGGACCTCCTCCCGCCGGGCGGTCCTCGGCACGCCGAGGTCTGCGTAGTAGTCGCGGGTGTCAACCGGCATCGGTCCCCCCAACTGGTGCGCCGGCCGCGACGGTGGGCGGGCGGCCCCGTGGGGGCCGGCACCGCCTCGTCGCGCGCCTCCACGGTGCGGTGGGGCCCGGTCTCAGCGCATGCCGCTGCGCCCGACCTGCCCGGTGCTGCCGATCCCGGCGCTGCCGCCGGTGCCGGTCGTGCCGGTGCTGCCGCTGCCGCCGGAGGGCTGCGCCGTGGTCCCCGGCTGGGACTGGCGCTCGCGCATCTGCTTCGCCTGCGCGGCCGGCGTGTCGGCGGGTCCGCTCTCGGTCCGCGCCTGCTGCTGCTCGAGCCGGCCACCGGCCGCCTGCTGCAGGCCCGGCCGGGCCGGCGCCGACTGGACGGTGATGCGCCGGGTCTGCTCGCCGCGCGACTTCGGCGCGATGATGCTCAGCACGCCGCTGTCGAGGTTCGCCTCGACCTGGTCGTCGTCGATGTCGCCCGGCAGGGCGATGAGGTACTCGAACTCGCCCTCCTGCCGCGCACGGTGGTGCATCGTGCCGGTGCGGACCCGGGCACGGTAGTTGCCCGCCACCCGGATCTCGTTGTCCCGCAGGTCGATCCGCACGTCGGCGGGGTCGACGTCGGGCAGGTCCAGATCGACCCGGTAGGCGTCGGCGGTCTCCTCGATGTCGACCGGGACGCCACCGATGCGCGGCATCGCCGCCGCCGGGAACGTGAACGCTCGGCCGGGTCGGGTCACCAGGAATGCCATCGGGGTGTCTCCCAACGGTGAGGGGATGTACGCGGCCATGCTGGGCGTCCCGGAGGTGAGCCCGTCCCACCCGGTGCGGATGACCGGGGCGGGTGCGGCCGTTCGCTCCCTGCTGGTGATGGTGCTTCACCTGTGCGATCGGCAGCGTTCGCGGCATGTATGAAGACGTGTTCATCACGGAGGTCCGCGAGAAGACCGGTCTTGCCACCGCGGAGGAGACCCGGCGTGCCCTGCGGGGCGTCCTGCACGCCCTGGCCAACCGCCTGCCGGACGGCTGGGTGCACCACCTGGCCGCGGAGCTGCCACCGACGCTCGCCGAACCCCTGTGGTCCTACCAGCACCTGTACGACCAGGAGGTCCACCTGGACTTCCTCGCCGACGTCGCGGCCCGGGCGGCGGTGCCACCGGCCCTCGCCGAGCGCCTGGCCCGGGCCGTCTTCGCGGCGGTCGCGAGCGCCTGCGACCCGGCCCTGCTGCGCCGCGTGTACGCGCCGCTCACCAGCGACATCCTGGCGCTGACCGAGTCGGACCGGTCCCTGCTGCCGGTCTAGCGCGGAAGGGACCCCGCTCGCACCGCGGACGGGGTCCCTCCCGTCACGACCGCGACACGGGCACCCGCACGGACCCGGGCGCGAACCTCGGGTGGAAGGCCACCGCCGGCGGCGTCCACAGCAGCAACAGCAGCACGAGGCGCTGGAAGAGTCCGGTGTACGAGGTCCCCGCCTCCTCCGTGAGCAGCATCAGCGCCAGCTCGACGGCCGCGGTCACCGCCAGGACGGCCGTCGCCCGTCTGCCCCGCACCGCGACCGCCATGAAGACCGTGCACAGGATCGCGGGGACGAAGACCAGCAGCGCGGCCCGCCCGTGGACCACGGCGTGCTGGCTGATCGCGACCTCGAGCTTCGCGGCGCAGGCGGCGTCGTTGAACGTGCAGTCGAAGCGGGCCAGGCCGGCCACGGCGGTCGCGCCGGCCGACACGGCCAGCAGGAACGCGGCGATGCCGGCGGAGACCGACCGGAACCGCACGGCGAGCCCCGCCGCCGTCGCGAGCAGGCCGGCGGCGGCCAGCTCGAAGCCGGTCACCATCACGTAAGGGTGGTGCGCCCCCACCCCGGCGAGACCGCTGACGTAGTCGCGGACGCTGTCGTACGCCGGCGGCTGCAGCACCGTGGCGAGGACCAGGGCGGCGAAGAAGCCGGCGATGCCGGTGACCGCGACGCGGGCGAGGACGGCGCCGGTCCGGCCGGCCGGGCGCGCCGCGATATCGGGCTGGTACGTGGTGTCGAGTGTCATGCCTCCAGGCTCGGTCGGGACGGCCCGCGGATCGATGGCGCGGCCACGAGACCCGGCGGTGATGCGGGCACCACCGCGTGGGGGTGGCGCGCACGCGGCGGCCGGCGCCGGCTGCCGGTATCGTCGCTGCAATGGCTGCCGAGTGCGGGATCGACGACTGTGGTGTGCTGGCCGTCGGCCGGTGCCGGGACTGCCGGACCGCGTTCTGCATGTCGCACCAGGGTCGCAACCCGGCCACCGGGGACGGCTACGCCGCGCTGTGCGAGCCCTGCGCCGCCCGCCGCCACGCCGCCGCCGGCACCGACCGGACCACCGGCGAATCGGCCCGCGACGTCGGGCCGGTGCAGCGCCTCGGCGACGACCAGCGCTGGATCATGTCCGGCCAGGCGGTCCGCGACCTGACCACGAAGGGCGTCGCGGCCCTGCCGGTCATCGAGCAGCGCCGCCGCACGGTCAAGCTGCGCTTCGGCGGCGAGCGCGTCGAGATCGACGAGATCGAGGTCGGCACGCTGTGGCTCGCCGGCCGCTTCGAGTGGACCCGGCCCGTCGAGGGTGTCGCCGAGACCCGCGAGTGGAACACGGGCCTGCTCGCCGAGCCGCGCGGCGGGTACCCGGTGGCGGCGTTCCGGCACGCGGTCGCCCGCTGCCGCGTCACCGAGCTGGGCGCCACGCTGGTCCGCGACGGCGGCGCCGAGCTGGAGGCCCGCGCCGTGCCGCTCATCGCCCAGGCCGTCCGTCGCCTGCTGCGCTGAGCGCGCCGGCGCCGCCGGTGTCTGCTCCTCGTGGGTGGGACACTTCCCGGGTGCTCACGCTTCCCGAGCCCTGCGTGGTCGTGCTGGTCGGGCCCGGTGCCGCCGGCAAGTCCACCTGGGCGCAGACGCACTTCGCCGCGGACCGGATCGTCAGCAGCGACCGGCTGCGCGCCCTCGTCGGCGCCGGCGAGGACGACCTCACCGCCAGCGCCGACGCGTTCGCGCTGCTGGAAACGGTGGTGGCGCAGCGGATCCGGCGGCGGCTGACGACCGTCATCGACACCCTCGGGCTCGACGCCGGGCGCCGGGCCGGCTGGGTGGCCGCGGCGAAGGCGCACGGGCTGCCGGTCGTGGCGATCGCGTTCGACACGCCGGCCGCGCAGTGCCGGGCCCGCAACCGGGCGAGGACCACCAAACGGATCCCGGCGGACGTGCTCACCCAGCAGCTGCGGGCCTGGGCCGCGACGCGGGAGCTGCTGCCGGCGGAGGGGTTCGACGCGGTACACCTGCAGACGCCGGCGCGCACCGTGCCCGAGGCGTTCGTGGCGGCCCCCGAGGCCCGGCGCCGCCAGGAGCAGGACCCGGCGCGGCTGGCGTTCGGCCTGCACATCGGCCGTTTCCAGGGCGTCGACGTGCGCGCGGTGGCCGCCGACGCGGAGGCGGCCGGCTTCGACGCGATCTACGTGATGGACCACTTCCGGCAGATCCCGCAGCTCGGGCGGGCCTGGGAGGACTTCCTGGAGAGCTACACGACGCTGGCCTACCTCGCGGCGTGCACGACGAGGGTCCGGCTCGGCGCGCTGGTCACCGGCGTGACGTACCGCAACGTCGCGCACCTGGGCAAGATCGTGGCGACGCTCGACGTGCTCAGCGGCGGGCGGGCCGTCTGCGGGCTCGGCCTGGCCTGGTTCAAGGAGGAGCACGTCGCGTACGGCTGGGACTTCCCCGCCGTCGGTGAGCGCTACGAGCTGCTGGAGGACGCGCTGCGGCTGCTGCCGCTGCTGTGGGGCAAGGGCAGCCCGCGCTTCGAGGGGCGCCGGCTGACGGTGCCGGAGGCGCTGTGCTACCCGCGGCCGGTGCAGGAGCGGGTGCCGGTCATCGTCGGCGGCAACGGCGAGCGCAGGACGCTGCGGCTGGCCGCGGCCTACGCCGACGCCGCCAACGTCATGGGCGACCTCGCCACGGTGCGTCGCAAGGCGGAGGTCCTGCGCGGCTACAACCCGGCGACCCGGCTCACGCACCTCGGCACCGCGCTCGTCGCCGCCGACGACCGGCACCTGGACGACCTCGTCGAGCGCGGCCGCGGCCGGCGGTCCCGGGAGGCGTACGCGAAGGAGGTCAACGCCGGCACGGTCGCCGACCACGTCGGCCGGTTCCGGCAGCTGGCCGACGCCGGGGTCGGCGAGGCGATGGTCCGCCTGGCCGACCCCGAGTGCATGGCGCCGATGGCGCAGGTGATGGCGGCGTTCCGCTGACCGGCCGGGCGGCGGCGCGGATGCTGCGAAAACCCGTCACGCGGCGAAGTTGACCCGGGCGCCGGCGGTACGCCAGTCTGGCTGCCATGCTCTCGTGGGGGCGCTTCCGCCGCTCGGCGCCCGGCCTGGCCTCGTCCGGCCGGGCGCTGCTGTACCGCAGCGGCGTCGGCCTCGCCTATCTCGGCACGGTGCGCGCCGACGGCGGCCCCCGGGTCCACCCGGTCAGCCCGCTGCTGGTCGAGGACGGGCTCTACACGCTGCTGACGGTGTCGCCGAAGCTCGAGGACCTGCTGCGCGACGACCGGTTCGCCCTGCACACGTTCCCGCTGCACGACGGCGAGGAGGCGTTCTACCTCACCGGCCGGGCCAGGTTCCCCCGCGACCAGGCGCTGCGGCGCAGCGTCGCCGCCGCGTTCCTGGCCGAGCGGGGCATGTCCGGCCCGCCGCCCGGCTTCGGCCAGCACGTGCTGGTCGAGCTGCACGTCGAGACGTGCGTGCTGAGCCGGGCCGGGGAGCACGTCACATGGGCGGCGGCCGACCCCCACCGGGAGGTCGGCCGCCACCGGGAGGCGCGTTACCGCGAGTACACCTCCAGCTCCCACAGCGAGTAGCCGTAGCCGGTGGCCCGGGCGACCCCGGCCATGCGCACGTAGCGGCCGGTGACCGGGGCGAAGGTCACGCTGTCGGTGCCGCCGTTGCCGGCCTCGACCGTGCTCACCGCCGTCCACGTGGTGCCGTCGGCCGACACCTCGATCCGGTAGCGGGCGCCGTACGCGGCCTCCCAGCGCAGGATCACCCGCCGCAGCGTGCGGGCCGAGCCGAGGTCGACGCTCAGCGACTGGTCGTCGCTCCACCAGCTCGCCCAGCGGGTCGTCGGGTCGCCGTCGACGGCGGCGCCGGCGCTGAAGCCGATGAAGGTGCCGTTGCCGGTCGCCCTGCGGCCCAGGGCCAGGTTGGTCAGGTCGTCGCCGCGTTTCGCCGGGAATGACACGACCTGCTGGTACGTGGGGCGGTTCTGCCAGGAGATCTTGTCGTGGGTGATGCCGCCGAGCGGCGACTGGACGATGCTGTCGGCGCACCACTGGTCGCCGGCGCCGCAGGACGCGTCGCCGGGGTAGGTGGTCGCGGCCGGTTCGGCGGCCGCCGCGGCGAGGGTCGAGGCGAGCACCTGCCGGCAGGCGGCGAGGTCGCCGCCGCCGCAGTAGGTGCGACCGAGGCCGCCGCTGACCGGGTCGCCGAGGACGGCCCGGAGGTCCTTGTCGAGGTAGCCCCACCAGCCGTACTGGAACGCCGAGCCCTTGTGGGCCTGCGACTGGTTGAGCGACCCGCCGCCGGCGGCGGCGCCGGTGTGGCCCGACGGTGACTCGTCGATCTGCAGGGCGCCGGTGAGCGCGGCGTACACGTCGTCGCCGAGCCCGGGCCGGAACGCCGCCGCGACCAGCCCCGGCCACCAGGCGTCGAAGAGGCGGATCGCGTCGGCGTGCTGGTACACGTGCGAGCCGGGGCTGGTCTCGACCCGCCGCGCGCCGGCCGCCTGCCACGCGGCCAGCTTCGCCGCGTTCGGGTCGCCGGTGCCGAGGATGCGCAGCAGCTCCGGCAGGAGGCTCTCGGCGCGCAGGTCGGTGACGGCGGCGTCCTCGACCAGGCGCACCACGGCGGCCCGGTCGACCTTCGCGCCGCCGGCGAGCGCCGCCCTGATCCGCCGGTCGAGCAGGTCGGCGCGGTGCACGGCGCCGAAGCTGAAGTTGCCGTCGGCGGCGCTGTAGCCGGCGGCCTGCTTGTTGTTCCAGCTGACGAAGTAGTCCTGGCCGGCCGACTGCGGGTGCTGCGCGACCGGGACGTAGTCGGCGGTGTTGGTGTCGGCGTTCCAGTTCTGCCACTCGTAGGCGGCCTCGGCGCGGGTCGGCAGGTTCGGGTTCGCGCCGGCCCGGCGGACCGGGTTCGCGCCGGAGTTGTAGTACGCGGTGTCGGTCGCGTTCACGTAGAACCAGTTGAACGCGTAGCCGACCTCGGACGCGGAGGCGACGAACGCCGCCGGGGAGCCCATCGCGGCCGGGTCATTGAAGGCCTGGAACCCGATCGCGGAGTCCGCCTCGTGCCGGTACGTGGAGCGCAGCCGGGTGAACGCGACCGGCACGCCGCCGACCCGGCCCCGCCACGCGACGAGCCCGTACTTGGTGCGGTAGGTGGTCAGCCGGTACGAGCCGGCCGGGGTGCTGTCGGCGAGCGTCGGCGTCCACGCGTTCGTGCGGGTCAGCGCCTCCATCGGGGTGCACGTGCCGTGGTACAGGTACGCCTGGGACTGGGTGGTGGGCGCGGAGCCGTCGACGTTGCACAGCGGCACCGAGTAGGTGTCGGTGATGTCCTGCTCGGCGGAGGTGGCGCTCCACGCGTAGTCCTGGCCGCGGCCGAGCAGCACGTACAGGTTGAGCCCGGCGAACGCGACACCGTGCGCGCTGATCCCGGGCCCCTGCAGCTCCTGCAGCATGAGCAGCTGCGGGGAGAAGTAGCCGGTCTGCGGGCCGAACACGGCGATCGGATGGCCGGTGGCGGAGTGCGCGGCGTCCACGACGACCGCGTTGGACATGCCCTGCCGGTTCGCCCCGACGCCGCGCGCGGCCGGGCCGACCTGCACGCCGCTCGTGCTGGAGCCGGTCGGGTCGAACACGACCGGCTGCGCGGTGACACTGCCGGCGTCGGGCAGGGCCACGCCGGGCGCGTCCGGGTCGGCGGCGCCGTACGGGAACGACTGTCCGTTGTGGAGGGTGAGCACCGCCTCGGGGTCGTTCTGGCTCCGGAACGCCGCCCAGAGCCGGTCGCCCTCGGCGGTGCCGTAGCGGGCCCGGGCGGTGACGCGGACCAGCGCCGACTCGACCTCGCCGCCGCCACCGCCGCCGAACAGGCCGCCGACGACGCCGGCGATGGCGATGAGGTCGGTCATCCTGAACGGCTCGGGCCCGCCGGCGTTGGTGACCGCGTCGAGGTGGCCGGTCAGCACGTACTCGCCGGGGCAGTTGCGGCCGGCCATGCAGGCGGCGATGTAGGCGTTGACGCCGGCGATGTAGTCCTGCACGTCGGTGTAGAGCTGCGCGCCGCGCGGGCCCTTGGTCCGCAGCTGCTCAACCTGGGTCTGCAGATCGGCCTCGGTGTAGGGGGCGTTGCGCCAGATGCTCTGCTCCAGCTCGCGGTTGCCGGGCGAGCCGCCGGCGAACGGGGTGAGCTGCCCTCGCCCGACCCGGCGCAGCAGGTCCATGACGAACAGGCGGTCCTCGGCGCCCGCGTAGCCGGCGCCGAACATGGTGCCGGCGCGGGTCGTGCCGGTCACGTGCGGCACGCCGGCGGACTTGTCGCGCACGATCGTGACGTCGCCGCGCGGGCTGTAGGTGCGCTCGACCTGCCCGGCGGGCACGCCGAACGAGGCGCTGTTGTAGAAGCGGTCGATCTGCTCGCCGGTGAGGCCGGTGTACGCCGAGACGAGGCCGGCGTACTTCGCCAGCTGGTCCGACGAGTGCGGCGGGCGGAAGCCGAGGGCCTGGTGGGCCAGGATGTCGGCGAGGGTGGCGTTGCCGTTCTGGCCCGGGGGCACGATGTCGTCGCACTCGTCGAGGCAGTAGTCCGTGGGGAGGAGGACCGCGGCCGAGCTCTGCACGGGGGTTGCGACGAGGGCGCCCGCGACGAGGACGAGGACCGTGGCGGCACGTTTCAGCAGGGACAGGGACATGGCGGATCCCTTCCGGGGGCTGCGAGTCAACATGAAAATGACTAGGGTTACCGGATGGTAACAACGACACCCATCGCTGAACAGAGGTTCAGCCGGTCGTGTCGGCGGCGCTCGGCTAGGCTCGCCCGGGTGATCGTCGTGCACGCTGCCTGGCTCGACGCTCGCCTCTGCCTCTGGGCCGAGGACACCGACCAGCCCCCGGTCCCGCCGCGCCGGAGGACCCGCGGCGCGCCCGCGCACCCGTTCGCCGTGCGGGGGCTGCGCCTCGACGAGGACACCGGCCGGCCGGCGACCCGGGTGCTCACCCTGCCGACCCGCGGCGGCCTGCCCGAGCCGTCCCCCGCCGCCCAGGCGCGGCGCACACCCTCGGACGCCCCGCTCCAGCCGGGCGAGTGGACGGTCGACACCGTCGAGTACGGCCCCGACGACGCCTACGCGCTGCTGCGCTCGACCCTGGTCGCGATCACCGCGGCCGCCGGCGAGGACGACGACATCGTCTTCGGCGACTCGGTGCGCGCCCTGGCCACGGTCGCGAAGTTCGCCGGGTCGCTGGTCCAGCGCGGCCGGATGCTGCCCGGCCTCACCGACCCGGGCGCCCGGCCCGGCGCCACCACCGCCACCGGCCCTGCGCCCGCCGGGCCGGCCGAGGCGCGCTGGGTGCCCGTGCTCACCGGCAAGGACGCCGCGTACACCCGGTCCCTCGCGCTGGCGCTGCCGCAGGCGGCGCTCGGCGGCGCGCCGTCGCGGGCGGCGCTGCTCACCGAGGTCCTCGACACGCTCGTCGACGCCGCCGCCCGGACCGTGCTGCCCCCCGCCACGCAGCGGGTCCCCGGCGTCGCCGGCGCCTGGCTGGCCGCGCTCACCGGCACGGACCGCGCCGTGCCCGGACCGGCCGACGAGGTCGCGGCGCTGCGCGCGGACCTGCTCGCCTGGCAGGCCGACGCCGTGGGCGGCGCGGTCCGCGCCTGCTTCCGGCTGGTCGAGCCGCCCGAGCCCGGCACCATCGCCGAGGCCCTCGCCGGCGACGAGGAGCCGGTCTGGCGGCTGGAGTTCGCGCTGCAGGCCGCCGACGAGCCGAGCCTCGTCGTGGACGCCGGCACCGTCTGGCAGGCGCCCGGCCCGCTGGAGCTGTCGCAGTGGCAGGTGCCCGCGCCGCAGGAGACCCTCCTCGCGGAGCTGGGCCGGGCCAGCCGCCTGTACCCGGCGCTGGAGGACTCGCTGCGCACGGCCCGCCCGGCCGGGCTCACCCTCGACACCACCGGCGCGCACCAGCTGCTCAGCGAGCACGCGCCACTGCTGGCCGGCGCCGGGTTCGGGATGCTGCTGCCCGGCTGGTGGCGCAAGCCGCAGGCCCGCCTCGGCGCCCGGCTCACCGCCCGCAGCCCCGCCACCCAGCCGGGCACCGTCGCCACCGCGAGCGCGGTCGGCCTCGGCTCGGTCGTCGACTACCGCTGGGAGCTGGCCATCGGCGGGGAGCCGCTCACCGCGGACGAGCTGCGCCGCCTCGCCGACCTCAAGGCGCCGCTGGTCCAGCTGCGCGGACAGTGGGTCGAGCTCGACCCGCGCCGCCTCGCCGCCGGCCTGGAGATCATGCGCCGGCAGGGCGACGACGCCGCGATGACGGTCGCGGACCTGCTGCACCTGGCCGGCGACGCCGAAGGCCCCGGCGGGCTGCCCGTGGTCGAGGTCACCGCGGACGGGTGGCTCGGCGACCTGCTGTCCGGCGAGACCGAGCTGCGCGTGCCGGCCGCCGAGCCGCCCGAGCGGTTCCAGGGCAGCCTGCGCCCGTACCAGCTGCGCGGCCTGAGCTGGCTGACCTTCCTGGAGTCCGCCGGTCTCGGCGGCATCCTCGCCGACGACATGGGCCTGGGCAAGACCGTGCAGCTGCTGGCGCTGCTGGCCCGCGACGCGCCCGGCCCGACGCTGCTGGTGTGCCCGATGTCGCTGGTCGGCAACTGGCAGCGGGAGGCGGCGAAGTTCGCGCCGGCGCTGCGGGTGCACGTCCACCACGGCGCCGAACGCGCCCGGGGCGCCGACTTCCGGGCCGCGGTCGCCGCGTCGGACCTCGTCATCACCACGTACTCGATCGCCGCGCGCGACGCGGCCGCGCTGAAGTCGCTGTCGTGGCACCGGCTCGTCCTCGACGAGGCGCAGGCGGTCAAGAACGCCGCGACGAAACAGGCGGTCGCGGTCCGCGGGCTGCCGGCCCGGCACCGCATCGCGGTCACCGGCACCCCGGTGGAGAACCGGCTCGCCGACCTGTGGTCCATCATGGACTTCGCCAACCCGGGCCTGCTCGGCACCGCCACGAAGTTCCGCGAGCGCTTCGCCGAGCCCGTCGAGCGCCGGGGCGACGCCGACGCGGCCGCCCGGCTGCGCCGCATCACCCAGCCCTTCGTGCTGCGCCGGCTCAAGACCGACCGGAGCATCATCTCCGACCTGCCGGAGAAGCTGGAGATGGAGGTGCTGTGCAACCTCACCCGCGAGCAGGCGTCGCTCTACCAGGCGGTCGTCGACGAGATGCTCGGCAAGATCGAGCGCAGCGAGGGCGTCGCCCGGCGCGGGCTGGTGCTGGCCACCATGACCCGGCTCAAGCAGATCTGCAACCACCCGGCGCACGCGATGCGCGACGGCAGCCGGCTCGCCGGGCGCAGCGGCAAGCTGCTGCGCCTGGAGGAGATCCTCGACGAGGTCCTCGCCGCCGGTGAGCGGGCCCTCGTCTTCACCCAGTACGCGGAGTTCGGCGGCATGCTGCGCGCCCACCTGTCGGCCCGGCTCGGCCGTGAGGTCGCGTACCTGCACGGCGGCCTGGACAAGCCGGCCCGCGACGCGCTCGTCGCCCGGTTCCAGGCCGCGACGCCGGCCTCGCCGCCGGTGTTCGTGCTGTCGCTGAAGGCCGGCGGGACCGGCCTCACCCTCACCGCCGCCAACCACGTCGTGCACGTCGACCGCTGGTGGAACCCGGCCGTCGAGGACCAGGCGACCGACCGGGCGTTCCGCATCGGGCAGCGCCGCGCCGTGCAGGTCCGCAAGTTCGTCACCGCCGGCACCGTGGAGGAGAAGATCGCCGCGATGATCACCGAGAAGCGGGGGCTGGCCGCGAAGATCGTCGGCACCGGCGAGCAGTGGCTGACCGAGCTGTCCACCGCCGAGCTGCGCTCGCTGCTGGCCCTGGAGGCCGGTGCCGTCGTCGAGTAGCCCGTAGACTGCACCGGTGTTCGTGATCACGCTGAGCTACCTGGTCGACGTCGAGCGGATCGACGAGGCGATGCCCGCGCACCGCGAGTGGCTGGAGACCCAGTACGCGGACGGCGTCTTCCTCGCCTCCGGCGCGCAGGTCCCGCGCAAGGGCGGCGTCATCCTCGCCGCCGGCGTGCCCCGGCCGGAGCTGGACGCGCGGCTGTCGCTCGACCCCTTCGTACAGCAGCACCTCGCCGCCTACGAGATCGTCGAGTTCGTCCCGCGCGTGGTCGCGCCCGGGCTGGAGGCCCTGCAGGCGTGACGACCCCGGAGTACTGGGGTTCCCGCACGGTCAAGGTCGAGGGCGGGATCCGGGCCCGCAGCGCGCGCGGCGCCATCGGCGAGAGCTGGTGGAGCAAGCGGTTCCTCGGCGTGCTCGAGTCCTTCGCCCTCGGCACCCGGCTGACCCGCGGCCGCAACTACGCCCGCGCCGGCCAGGTGCTGTCGCTCAGCGTCGACCCGGGCGTCGTCTCGGCCGTCGTGCAGGGCTCCCGGCCGGCGCCGTACCAGGTGAGCATCGCCCTGCAGGTGTTCGACGACGACGTGTGGCAGCGCGTCGAGACGGCCCTGGCGGCCGAGGCCCTCGGCGCCGCGAAGCTCCTCGCCGGCGAGCTGCCCCCGCACGTCGAGGACGTGTTCGCCGCGGCGGACGCGCCGCTGTTCCCGGCCCGCGTGCGCGACCTGCTGATGCGCTGCTCCTGCCCGGACGCCGCGGTGCCGTGCAAGCACCTGGCCGCCACGTTCTACCTGCTCGCCGAGCGGTTCGACGCCGACCCGTTCCAGATCCTGCTGTGGCGCGGCCGGACCCGCGACACGCTCCTGGCCAACCTGCGGGCCCTGCGCACCGGCACCGCGGCCACGGCCCCGGCCGCCGCCGCGCCCGTCCTCACCGGCGCCGCCCGGGCCCTGGCCGACATGGCCGAGCCGGACGTCGAGCTGGAGCGGTTCTGGTATCCGCCGGTGCCGCTCGCCGACCCCGAGCCCGCCGCGGTCGCCGGGCGGGACCTGCTGCTGCGCCAGCTGCCGACCCCGCCGCCGGCGCTGGGCGGGCGGGACCTGCTCACCGCCCTGCGCGGCTGGTACCGGTAGCGGCGCGCGCCTTCGGGTAGGGTCGGGCGCATGACGGATCCGTACCAGCAGCGGCCACCGGATCCCGCCTACCACGGCACGCCGCCACCTCCGCCCCCGGCGTTCGGGGCGCAGCCCCCGGCGTTCGGGGCGCAGCCGCCGGCGTTCGGGGCGCAGCCGCCGGCGCGGCCGCCGCGGGACCGGCTCGTGGTCCCGCTCATCGTGATCGTGGCGACACTGATCGTGCTCTGCCTGGCCGGGGCCGTCGGCGCGGTCTACTTCCTGCGGGAGGAGCCCGGCGACGACAAGACCTCCGAGGTCGTCGTCCACCGTCCCGCCCACGGCGGCTGACCGTGCGACGGGGCATCGCGGCGCCGGACCCGGCGCCCGCGCGTGCCTCCGCGCTGCTGGCCGTCGCGCTGCTGGTGCTCGCCGGCTGCGGCGGCCCGGCCGGCACCGACGGCAACCTCGTCGACAACTGGTCGGCGCTGCCCGCCGCCTCCTACGCCCCGCCGCCGCCCGGCACCTGCCTGAGCGGCGCGGTCAGCGCGTTCGAGCCGCCGGCGGCACCGCTGCCGGAGGTCGCGTGCGCCGAGCCGCACACCGTCGAGGTCGTCGGCGCCGGCACCGCATCCGACGCCCCGGCCCCGCCCGCCTGGGACAGCGACCAGAGCCGCGCCGCCTTCGCCGAGTGCGACAAGGCCGCCGCGGCGTACCTCGGCGGCGACTGGCGCACCGGGCGGCTCTTCCCCGTCTTCCGCCTGCCCACCGCCGCCGTCTGGCAGGCCGGCGGCCGGCAGTACCTGTGCGGGATCGCCGAGGCCGCCGACGACCTGTTCGCCCCGCTGGAGCGCACCGGCAGCGTCAGGGGCGGCCTGGGCGGCGCCGCCCAGGACCGCCCCCTCGCGCTGACCTGCGTCCGGCTCACCGGCGGCGACCTGGACGCCAAGGGCTTCTACGGCTCCGTCGACGCCGTCAAGCCCGTCACCTGCGACGTCCCGCACGACACCGAGTTCGTCGGCGCGTGGACCGCACCCGCCGGCGACTACCCCGCCCAGCAGCGGCTCAAGGAGCTCGCCGGCGACGCCTGCTACCTGAGGATCGCCGAGTTCCTCGGCATCTCGCAGACCCAGCTGTACCAGCGCGCCGACATCTACACCTTCTGGACCGGCCTCACCGCGAGCCAGTGGGCCCTCGGCGACCGCACCGCGCACTGCTTCCTCAACGTGTCGACGAAGACACCGCTGCGCGCCTCGGTCCGCGGCCTCGGCACCAAGCGGCTGCCGTAGCGGCGGGGACCGCGCGAGCGCGGCGCCGGCTGCCGGAGCGGCCGGGACCGCACGGGCGCGGCGCCCTCACCGCCCCGGCACGCCGCCGACCCGCGCGGCCGCGGTCCGCCTCGTGCCGACCGTCCGGCCGGGCACGACCGGTCAGTCGTGCCAGTTCGGGTCGCGGGTCGCCCTCAGTGGACCGATCTCGACGCGGCCGTGGCCGCACGCCCGCCAGCTGCCCTTCAGCAGCACCGACCCGCCGCTGCCGCGCGGCGTGATCCGCAGCCCGGCCGCCGGCGGGTCGCAGGGCGCGCCCCCCTCGTCCGCCGCCGGCACGCTGCCCACCACGACCCCGAAGTACCCGGTGGCGCCCGGCCGCAGCGACAGCGTCGACCGCCCGCCGTCGGTGATCGTCGCGGTCGTCGGCAGCCGCCGGCCGGCCGCGTCGACCCACACCACGTCCAGCGCCCCGGACAACCGGCACACCGTGTCGCCGGTGTTGGTCAGGCCGACCCCGGTCACACCGCCGCCGGAGTGGCCGTCACCGCCGTACGTGGCGACGGTCAGGTCCCGGGCGGGGCACGGCAGCGGCGGCGCGACCGTCGACGGTGTCACCGGCGGGCTCGCCGGCGACGACGTCAGGTCCGGCGCCGCCGGCCCACCGGTCGGGCCCCCCGTCGGACCGCCGGCGGGCGTCGGGCTGCCCGCCGGGCCGGCGGTGACGCTGGTGCCGGGCGCGGGAGACGCCGCCGGCGGCCCGGCGACCGCGACCGCCGTGCCCACCACCGCCAGCACCGCCACCGCCACGACGGCCGCGCCCGACCAGGCCCGGACCCGGCCGCTGTGTTCGGCCGCGGCCCGCAGCGCCGCCGGATCACCGGCGGCCAGGTCGCCGCTGTCAAGCCGGAACCTGTCGAACCGCGCGTACAGCTCGTCGTCACGCATCGCCGTGCTCCTTTCCCGCGTATGCCGGGCCGCCGAGGTGCGCCCCGAGCGCGGCGCGCCCCCTGGCCAGCCAGGACTTGACGGTGCCGGCGGACGTGCCGATCTCCGTGGCGACGTCCGCCACGGACAGCCCGACCAGGTAGTGCAGGACCACGGCCTGCCGCTGCCGCGCCGGGATCTCGCGCAGCGCCCTCACCAGCAGCACCGTGTCGTCGGACGGCGGCGGCGCCGGCGGCGGCGGCCGCAGCCGCGCGAGGGTGCGCCGGTGCACGGCGAGCCGCCGCCACCGGTCGGCACTCAACCGCGTGACCACCAGGCGCAGCCACGCCTCGAGGTCCTCGTACCCGGCCAACCTGCGCCGGCGCTGCCACGCCCGCAGGTACGCCTCGTGCGCGAGGTCCTGCGCGACCTCGGCGTCGCCGCACATCGCATAGGCGTACTGCACGAGCCTGCGCACCGTCGCCCGGTAGCACTCGTCGAACGTGGTCTCGTCCATGGCACCTCCAATCGCGTAGAGACACGCGCGAGGGCGCCGGGCGGTGGCAGCGCGCCGGTCAGTTGCGGCGGCTCGGGCTCGGACTGGTCTTCGGGCTGGGGCTCTGGCCCGGCTGGCTCTGGCCGGGGCTGGGGTTCGGGCCGGGGGTCGGGTTCTGCACGGGGGCGCTCGGCCCGGGCGAGACGCCGGTGCCGACGTCCTTGCTGCCGACGCCCGCCGACGGGCGGAACGACACCTTCGGCATCTTGACCTTCGTCAGGGCGCCGTCGAGGAAGTCGCGCCAGATCGGGCCGGGCAGCTTGCCGCCGATGATGTTCTCGTTCTCCTTGTCCTTGATCGCGACCTCGTCGCCCTTGTTGCCGACCCACACCGCGGCGGCCAGCCCGGGTGAGTTCTTCGCCTTGTCGTGCGGCACGTACCCGCCCATCCAGGCGTGCGCGTTGCCCTGGGAAGTGGTGTTGCCGAGCTGCCAGGTGCCGGTCTTGCCGGCGAGCGGGTACCCGTGCGCGGCCTTCAGCCTGTACTTCTCCGGCACGCCCTGCAGCACGGCGGTCAGGTCGTCGGCCATGCCCTCGTTGAAGCCGGGGATCCGCTGCGGCTTGAGCACCTCGGCGAAGGTGCGCTGCTCCTTCTCCCACACCTCCTTCAGGAAGTGGGTCTTCACCGCGACGCCCCGGGCGGCGAAGGTCGCCATGCCGCCGGCGTGGTCCAGGACCGTGATCGGGTACTGCCCGAAGCCGACCTCGTTGCCGAAGAACTTCGGGGCGACGTCCTTGCCGGAAAGCTTGGTCAGGTCCTTGCGCACCGGCAGCGGCTCGCCCTCGACGGTCGCCCACATGCTGGTGATGCCCGCGGCGCGGGCGGTGTCGATCACCCGGTCCGCGCCGAGCTCCAGCGTGATCGCGTAGAACGGCACGTTGAGCGACTGGACCGTGATCTCCTGGAGGGTGCACCACGTGCCCGAGCCCGACTTGCAGTCCGGGATGCGCCCCTCGGTGGCGTTCTTGATCTGGTTCTTCTGCGCCGCCGTGCGGCCCGGGAAGTCCTGCGGCACCCCGTTCCAGAACGAGTCGATGCTGTACCCGGCCATGAGCGCCGTCGCGAGGGTGTACACCTTGAACGTCGAGCCCGGCGGGTGCCCGCCGCAGCAGCTCGGCTGTCCGTTGCCCAGCACGGGATCCACGTGGTAGCCGGCGTAGTCGTTGCCGGAGCCCTTGTCGCCGCCGTAGTAGGCCTTGACCGCGCCGGTGCCCGGCTCGACCGCGACCAGCGCGGCCTGCAGGTTCGGCTTCTGGCCGTACATGTTGGAGTCCTTGCTGCTCGCGCTGGCCTCCTGCACCGCGACCTGTTGGATCCTGGAGTCCACGGTGCTGATGATCTTCAGTCCGCCGTCTCGGACCTTGTCGAAGTTCTTCTTGCCCTGCGGGTCGACGTCCTCGTACCGCAGCGCGCCGGTCCTCGGGTCGGTGAGCGCCGCGACCTCCTCCAGCACGTGGTGCACGACGAGCCCTTCGGGCTTGTCCAGGGCGGTGTTGGCCACGGCGTTGTTGGCCCGCGTCTGCGCCTGCGTGATCACCGTGGTGGGCATCGTCAGCTTCTCCTTCGCCTCGGCCTCCGAGACGAACTTCAGCGCCACCATCTGCTTGCGGATGTAGTCGAAGCGGGCCTCCGCCTTGACCGGGTCGACCGTCGGGTCCGCCGGGCTGCCCTTGTCGTTGTCGCCCGACGGGTTCTTGATGACCCCGGCGAGCACCACGCCCTCGGCGACCGTCAGGTCCTTCACGGACTTGTTGAAGTAGGCGTACGACGCCGCCTGGATGCCGTGCGCCCCGCGGCCGAAGTAGATGATGTTCAGGTACATCGTCATGATCTGTTCTTTGCTGTACTGCTTGTTGAGCTTCAGCGCGATGACGGCCTCGCGGACCTTCCGGCCGTAGGTGACGCCCTCCAGCTCGGCCCACTTGCGCGCGTACTGCTGGCTGATCGTGTGCTGCACGTGCAGCGGGATGTCGTCGAACGTGACGACCGTGCGGTTCTTGCTGCCGATGCGCGCCATGAGCGGGCCGTCGGCGTAGTAGATCGACGTGGACTGCTCCAGGGTCAGGTCGTCGGGCAGCTCCACCCGGTCGAAGTAGTACGTGCCGGTCACCAGGCCGATCCCGGTGAGCATGATGAACGCGGCGATCGAGGCGATGATGACGTTGCGCCGGCGGCGCCGCTTCGCGCGGGCACCCGGCGACGGCCTGCCCGCCCCGGCGTCCGGCGGGACGTCGGCCGGCGGGCCGCCGACCCGCGCCGAGGCACGCGCGACGGGCACCGCCGCACCGCCGGGCGCGGGCACGGCGGCGCGCGCCACCGGCACCGCGGCGCCGGGCACCGCGGCGCCGGGCACCGCGGCCCGGGCGGCGCCGCGCGCCGGTGGCGGGGCGGCGCCGGGCACGGACGCCCGGCCGGTCGACGGCCCGTCACCGGTGGGTGGCGCCGGCACCCTCGCCCTGCCCGTCATCGGCTGCTCCGGCTCACCGGAATGGATCGGTCCCACGCGTGTCGCCCCCACGTCTGTGCGTCCGGCCGCGGCCATGTCTGCCCGCCGCGGCGTGCCTGCTCACCTCACGGAACTCACGTAGCGTCATCGCCGGCAGCGGCGCGGTCGTCGCCCGCCGCTGCGCACGCATGGCGCCGAGCGTAGAGGCATCCGCGATCGACGGCAGTCCCACTCACGCTCAGTGACGGGGAGGGCGACACAGGGCAGGCCGCGCCGCGACGGCCTTCCGACTTCCCGCGACGGCCGGCGGCGGGAGGCCGGCGGTTACCATTGCCCGGTCCGCGTCGCGAAAGCTAGGAGACCTTGCGTGAACGTCGAAGCGCTGCGCTTCCCCGGTCGGGAGTTCGACCCGTCGACCGGCGTCGCCCGCTTCCACTATGCGCTCGGTGACCTCGTGCTCACCGAGACCGTCGACTTCGGACCGCCGTCGGTGCTGCACCCGGCGCTCGACCGGGTCCTCGACCTGCTCTACGTCGCGGCCTCGACCTCCTACTACAAGCTCGCCGCGCCGAAGCGGGTGGAGCTCGGCCTCCCCCTCGCCGAGAAGGCGCTGCCCTGGGTGACCGCGCTGTACCGCGAGGGCCTCGGCGAGTTCGCGTACCAGAACCAGCTGGCCTACGTGCTGGACCTCGACATCGTGCCCGGCCCGTTCGCGGAGCCGCCCGCCGCCGTGCACGAGCCGGCGGGGCCGCCCCTCGCCGCGGTCGGCGGCGGCAAGGACTCGATCGTCACGATGGAGGCGCTGCAGCGCGCCGGGCTCGACCCGGTGCTGTTCGCGGTGAACCCCAACCCGATCATCCGCGCCGTCTGCGCCGTGTCGCCGCAGCCGACCCGCTTCGTGCGCCGCACCCTCGACCCGCGGATGCGCGAGCTCAACGCGACCGGCGCGTACAACGGCCACATCCCGGTGACCGCGATCAACTCGCTGGTCGCGGTCGCCGCCTCGCTGATGCACGGCCTCGGGCCGGTCGTCATGTCCAACGAGGCGTCGGCGTCGGTGCCGAACCTCAACTGGCTCGGCCGCGACATCAACCACCAGTGGTCCAAGGGCCTGCCCGCCGAGGCGCACCTGCGCGACGCGCTGCTCGCCCACGCCGGCCTGCAGGAGGCGTACTTCTCGCTGCTGCGCGGCCTGTCGGAGCTGCACATCGCGGCGCTGTTCGCCAAGTTCACCGCCTACGACGCGGTCGTGACCAGCTGCAACGCCGCGTTCAAGCAGCGCGACGCGACCGAGCGGTGGTGCGGGCACTGCCCGAAGTGCCGCTTCGTCTTCCTCGCCATGGCCCCGTTCACCGGCCGCGAGCGCCTGCTCAAGATCTTCGGCACCGACATCTTCGCCGACGAGACCCAGCTGCCCGGGTACCGGGAGCTGATGGGCCTCACCGCGCACAAGCCGTTCGAGTGCGTGGGCGAGATCGAGGAGTCCCTCGTCGCGCTGCGCCTGCTCGCGGGGCAGGACGAGTGGAAGGACACCCTCATCGTCTCGGCGCTGACGGCGGAGGCGGCCCTGCCGACGGACGCCGAGGTCGAGGCCACGTTCCGCGGCGACGGACCCAACCTGGTCCCGCCGGCCTACCTCGCCGCCCTGGAGGCTCTCGGTGCAGCTCGCTGACCTGCGCGACCGGCGCGTCGCCGTCTGGGGCACCGGCCGGGAGGGCGTCGCCGCCGTCCGCGCGATCGCGCCGGTCGGGCCCGCGTCGCTGGTCGCCGTCGACGACCGGCAGAACTTCCTCACCACGGACTGGTCGCCGCAGCTCGCCGCGCTCGCGCCGCTGCACACCGGCCCGGCCGCGTTCGACGCGCTGAGCGCCGCCGACGTGGTCGTGCGCTCCCCCGGCGTCGCGCAGACCCACCCGTGGATGGTCCGGCTCCGCGCGGCCGGCAGCCGGGTCACCGGGGGCACCGCGCTGTGGATGGCCGCGCACCGGGACCGTACCGTCGGCATCACCGGCAGCAAGGGCAAGAGCACGACGAGCAGCCTGGTCAGCCATCTCCTGGCCGCCGCCGGCCGGCCCAACGAGCTCGGCGGCAACATCGGCATCCCCGTGCTCGACCTGCCGCCGGCGCCCGCCTATGTGCTGGAGCTGTCCGCCTACCAGTGCGCCGACCTGGACGACTCGCCCCGCGTCGCGGCGGTCACCTCGCTCTTCCCGGAGCACCTGGACTGGACCGGCGGCGAGGACGAGTACTACCGGGTCAAGCTCAACCTGGTCGCCAACGGCCCGGCCGCGGTCGTCGTGCACGCCGGGTCCGCCGCGGTCCTCGGCGAGCTGGCGCGCCGCCACCCCGGCCTGCCGCTGCACGTCGTCGGCGGCGAGGACTCCTTCCACGTCCGCGACGGGGTGTTCCACCTCGGCGCCGCGCCGCTGTTCCCCCGCTCGGCGCTGCGGCTGCTGGGCGCGCACAACGAGGCCAACCTGTGCGTCGCGCTCGGCGTCCTGCAGGCCTACGGCGTCGACGTCCGCGACGCCGCGCCGGCCCTGGAGGCGGCCCTCGGCGCGTTCGCCGGGCTGCCGCACCGCCTGGAGCGCATCGAGGACCCGTCGGGGCTCACCTTCGTCGACGACTCGCTCTCCACGATCCCGCAGGCCGCCGTGCACGCCATCGAGGCGTTCCGCGACCGGCCCCTGACCGTCCTGCTCGGCGGCGAGGACCGCGGCGTCGACTACACCCCGCTGCGCGACTACTTCGAGGCCGCGACGGTCCCCACGACCGTGATCGGCATGCCGGACAGCGGCGCCCGGCTGGTGTCGCTCCTCGACGGCCTGCCCCTGGTCACGACGTACGTCGCCGACAGCCTGGTCGACGCGGTCGCGCTGGCCCGCAAGGTCACCCCGGCCGGCGGGGTGGTGCTGATGTCCCCGGCGGCGCCGAGCTACGGCCGCTTCGACAACTACGCGCACCGCTCCAGGGTCTTCCGCCAGGCGATCGAGGACTCCGCCCCGTAGCCCGGGCCGCGGGCGGCCGGCCGGTCAGGCCGGCTGAGCACGCCAGGCGGCGATGACGGCCTCGGCCCCGTCGGCGACCTCGGTCGCGTCCAGGTCGTCGGTGTCCAGCACCGCGTCGACGCGGCGCAGCTCGTGCCGGGCGGTGAGGTAGGCGCCGAGCTGGTCGAGGCGCCAGACCTGCGGGCCGTCGTCCTCGTCGCTCTCGACCCGGTCGATGAGCACCGGGGCGGACGCGTCCAGCAGCAGGTGGCGCACCTCGTGGCCGCGGCCGCGCAGGCCGTCGAGGAGCTCGCGCAGGACGGGGGCGCGCAGCACGGTCATGGGCACGATGAGCGGGTCGGCGCCGCGGGCCTGCCAGGCGGCGGCGGTGACGGTGGCCGAACGCCAGGCCGACAGGTCCTGGTAGTCGCCGGGGCGCAGCAGCCCGACGGTGCGCTTGAGGACCCAGCCGATGCGCTCCGGATCGAACGCGCGCACCCGCGGGTCGCGGCGGCACAGCTCCTTCGCGAGCGTCGTCTTGCCGACACCGAAGGGCCCATTGATCCAGACGATCACCGCACCAGCCTTTCACGGGCCGCCGCCCGCGGGCCAGGCGCCGCGCGCGGGTCGCGGCCCGGCTGCCAGGTTCTTCGCAGCCCGCGTCGAGCCCAATGGCAGGCCGAGGAGCCATAAATGAGCAATGAACATCTTGACACTGCCGCTGCGTTCCGCATCCGACCTCGACCACGTGACCGTGCTGGTCATCGCCGCCGACACCCGCTTCGCCGATCTCACCCGGTACCTCCCCCAGGACTGGACGGTGCTGCGGCGCACCACGCCCGAGCCGGTGGTGCGCGACCCGGACATCGTGGTGCTCGACGACCCCGGACCAAGGGCGGTGACCGCCGCCTGCCTGCGCCATCCCACGTCGGCGATCGTGGTGGTGCTGAGCCCGTACAGCGATCACCAGGAGGTCGTCGACGTGCTGGAGGCCGGCGCCGACGCCTGTGTGCGTTCCAACACCACCGCGGTCGTGGCCGCACACGTCGAGGCCTGCCGGCGGCGCCAGGCCGCATAGGCATTTGGCGTTTCCGACAACATATTCCAGAGAGCGCTTTCATGGGGTTTCACGATTGACAATGCGCTAGTCATGAGCCACTCTGAATCGTGTCTTGAGAGCGCTCTCAGGCCGATTGGCGGCCAGGGTGACCAGCCGATCGTCCCGGCGAATCGTGATCAGGGTGTAACCGGTGTGAGGGTGTGACGGGCGGCGGAGCGACATGCTTCGTCGCCCGTCCCTTTTTGTGCGCCATAACATCGGGCGGCTTCAGTCATGATGGGTCCGGCAGACAGATATGGGGGAAAGCGCACATGGTGATGTCGGGGCGCGACAGGCCCACCCTGGAGAACGTCGCACAGCGCGCCGGGGTCTCCCGGGCGACGGCCTCCCGCGTGGTCAACGGCTCGACCTCCGTCGCGCCGCACATCCGCGACAAGGTCCTCAACGCCGTCGACGCCCTCGGCTACGTGCCCAACCAGGCGGCGCGCAGCCTGGTGACCCAGCGCACCGACTCGATCGCGCTCGTGGCGTCGGAGACGACCAGCCGGGTGTTCTCCGACGACCCGTTCTTCGCCGCCGTCATCCGCGGCGTCAGCCTCGAACTGGAGGCCGCCGACAAGCAGCTGGTGCTGATGATGGTCGGGCCGTCCGGGCCCAGCCACGACCGGGTCGAGCGCTACGCGACCGGCGGCCACGTCGACGGGGCGATCATCTTCTCCATGCACGGCGCGGACCCGCTGCCAGAGCGCCTGAGCCGGGCCGGCGTGCCGGTGGTCTGCAACGGCCGGCTGCTGACCCAGTCGCAGGTGCCCTATGTCGACGTCGACAACGAGGACGCCGCCCGCACGGCCGTGCACCACCTGCTCGACACCGGCCGCCGCCGGGTCGCCACCATCGCCGGTCCGCAGGACATGAGCGCCGGCATCGACCGGTTGAAGGGCTACCGCTCCGCCATGCAGGACGCCAGCCGGCGCTCGATCGTGGCGGTCGGCGACTTCACCCGGCAGTCCGGCGCCCTCGCCATGAGCCAGCTGCTCGCCGACGACCCGCAGCTGGACGCCGTGTTCGCCGCGTCCGACGCCATGGCCGACGGGGCGCTGCGCTCCCTGCGCCAGCACGGCCGCCGGGTGCCGGACGACGTGGCGGTCGTCGGGTTCGACGACATGGAGTTCGCCCGCGACACCGAGCCGCCGCTCACCACGGTCCGCCAGCCGATCACCGACATCGGGCGCACCGTGGCCCGGCAGGTGCTGCGCCTCGCGGCCGGCGAGCAGATCGAGCCGGTGCTGCTGCTGCCGACGGAGCTCGTGAAGCGCGAATCAGCTTGAGTGCGCCGCTTGCGGCGCATTGGGGGGTCCGGGGGTGAGCATCCCCCCGGCGGGACCCGCCGCCTGCGGTGGGGCAGCTAGTAACAGCTTGAGTGCGCCGCTTGCGGCGCATCGGGGGGTCCGGGGGTGAGCATCCCCCCGGCGGGACCCGCCGCCTGCGGTGGGGCAGCTGGTAACAGCTCGAGTGCGCCGTTTGCGGCGGGGCGGCCGGTAAGAGCCTGACGTCCGCATCGATTTGCGGCATTGTGGGACGGGTGAGACTCGCGACCTGGAACGTGAACTCGGTCAAGGCCCGGCTCCCCCGGCTGCTCGAGTGGCTCGAGCTGGCCGGCCCCGACGTGCTCTGCCTGCAGGAGACCAAGGTCGGCGCGGACGGCTTCCCCGCCGAGGAGGTCGCCGCGCTCGGCTACGCCACCGCCGCGCACGGCGAGGGCCGCTGGAACGGGGTGGCCCTGCTGTCGCGGGTCGGCCTGGACGACGTGGTGCGCGGCCTGGAGGGTGACCCCGGCTGGGCGGGCGAGCCGGCCGGCGAGGAGGGGCTGTTCGAGACGCCCCGCATCGAGGCACGGGCGGTCTCCGCCACGTGCGGCGGGGTGCGGGTGTGGTCGGTGTACGTGCCGAACGGCCGCACGCCCGAGTCGGCGCACTACGCGTACAAGCTGCGCTGGCTGGAGGCGCTGCGCACCCGGGTGGCCGGCGAGCTGGCCGGCACCGACCGGCTGGTGGTGTGCGGGGACTTCAACGTCGCGCCCACCGACGCCGACGTCTTCGACCCGCGGGCGTTCATCGGCTCCACCCATGTGACGGCGCCGGAGCGCGAGGCGCTCGCCGCGCTGCGGGCGGCCGGGCTGCGCGACGTCGTGCCGGCGCCGATGAAGGGACCGAACCCCTTCACCTACTGGGACTACCGAGCCGGTATGTTCCATCAGGACAAAGGGATGCGCATCGACCTGTTCTACGCGAGTCCGGCCGTCGCCGACGCCGTCAAGGCGGCCTACATCGACCGCGAGGCGCGCAAGGGCAAGGGTCCGTCGGACCACGCCCCGGTCGTGGTGGACATCGATATATGAGTACGCTCCGTGATCAGTGACACCTGGCCGGACGGTACTGTTAAAAGTGAAACGATCAAGTAAAGTGGTGGATGGCCCCCGGGCTCCTGGCGTGCGCACTTCGTCCACAACACAGCGTGATCACACCGTTACCATGAGCCGGTAATTCGCCCGATTCGGGGGTGTATGATCCAAAAGTCGCTGAGCTAGGATCACGCCCTCATCACGGCCCGGCGTGGACTTGGTTACAGGACGGGGGGTGACCCTTGACGATCGGCCGAACGGGAGACAGGGTTCCTCCAACGGAGGCGACACACCAAGTCGGCTTCGTGCACGCTCTGCCCGTGGACCGAACCTGCGGATAGGGCACCAGGAGTCCACGAAGACACAGCCGATCGGCTGCTGACTGCCACGGGCCCCGGCCTGGCCGACGCGCGGTTCCATGCTGCGACGGTCACGGCTGTCGGCTGTCCAATGGCGGGCAAGCGGCCGGGGAGAGGGGCGCCACGCCCATGACTATGGGACCCGTCACGTCCAAGAGCGACGAGCAGGTGCCGAGTGTCGAAGAGGCGACCAGCACGCCGTCCGGTGTCCCCGCCAAGGCCATCGAAGGCAGGTCGCTCGGTCAGATCGCCTGGACCCGTCTCAAGCGCGACAAGGTCGCGCTGACCGGTGCCAGCATCATCGTGTTCCTCGTGCTCGTCGCGATCTTCGCGCCGCTGATCAACAAGGTCTGGGGCCACCCGATCAACGAGTACCACCAGGACAAGATCAACCCGAGCCTCGGCGGTATCCCCGAGCCGGGCACCTGGGGCGGTATCAGCAAAGAGTTCCTGCTCGGTGTCCAGCCGGTCACCGGCCGCGACATGTTCTCGCAGATCATCTACGGCGCCCGGGTCTCGCTGCTGGTCGCGCTGTCCGCCACCCTCGTCGCCGTGATCCTGGGCGTCGTGCTCGGCATCACCGCCGGCTACTTCGGCGGGTTCGTGGACAACATGATCAGCCGCCTGATGGACCTGATCCTCGCGTTCCCCTACCTGCTGTTCTCGATCGCGCTGATCTCCGTCGTGCCGGGCACCACCGCGTGGCGCATCGCCGTCGTCGTCGGCGTCATCTCGTTCTTCAGCTGGCCGTACATCGGCCGCATCGTGCGCGGACAGACACTGTCCCTGCGGGAACGGGAGTTCGTCGAGGCCGCCCGCAGCGTCGGCGCCGGCCCGACCCGGATCCTGTTCCGGGAGCTGCTGCCCAACCTGGTCGCGCCGATCCTCGTGTACTCGACGCTGGTCATCCCGACCAACATCGTGTTCGAGGCGTCGCTGTCCTTCCTCGGCGTCGGCGTGCTGCCCCCCACTCCCTCGTGGGGCCGCCTGCTGTCCGACGCGGTGAACTACTACACCTACGACCCGGTCTACATGTTCGTGCCGGGCCTCGCGATCTTCATCATGGTCCTCGCGTTCAACCTCTTCGGCGACGGTCTGCGCGACGCGCTCGACCCGAAGGCCAACCGGTAACCCGCCGCCGGCTTCCGCCATCCCGGCCCGGGGCCGGGTCCCACGCCAGGGATCCGTCCCGTGCCACCCGATCTCCGCTCGCACAGCAGCACAGCTCGGACGGCCCGTCCCTCGGCGGGTCGCGCCAAACAAGGAGGGAAACCTAGTGAGAATGAGGACAGGGGCATTGGTGGCCGGTTCGGCCGCTGTCGCCCTGGTGTTGTCCGCCTGTGGGTCGGGCGGCGACGACAAGACGCCCAGCACGGGCGAGAGCACCGCGGGTGTGTCCGGCTTCAACGCCGCCACCAAGGGCGTCGTCAACCCTTCCGACAAGAAGGGCGGCACGCTCAAGCTCGTCAACCACTCCGACCCGGACTCGTTCGACCCGGTCCGCGCGTACTACGCGTGGGTGTGGAACTTCCAGAAGGGTTACTACGTCCGGACCCTCCTCACGAACGCCGCGAAGCCGGGTGAGGACGGCCTGAAGCTCGAGGCCGACCTGGCCGAGAAGCTGCCGGAGATCACCGACGGCGGCAAGACGTACACCTTCAAGCTCAAGGCCGGCGTCAAGTTCGAGGACGGCTCGCCGATCACCTCGAAGGACGTCAAGTACGGCATCGAGCGCGTCTTCGCGCAGGACGTGCTGTCCGGCGGCCCGACCTACCTGGTCGACGTGCTGGACCAGGGCCAGAAGTACCCCGGCCCGTACAAGGACACCGACCCGGACAAGCTGGGCCTGAAGTCCGTCGAGACCCCGGACGACACCACGATCGTCTTCAAGTTGAAGGAACCGCTGTCGGACTTCAACTACCTGCTCGCCATGCCCGGCGCCGGCCCGGTCCAGAAGGCCAAGGACACCGGCGACAAGTACGGTGACAAGCCCGTCTCGACCGGCCCGTACAAGTTCCAGTCGTACGACCCGGGCAAGAAGGCCGTCCTGGTCCGCAACGAGAACTGGGACCCGAAGACGGACACCCTGCGCAAGGCGCTGCCGGACCAGATCGACCTCACCATCGGCACCGCCGTCGAGGAGATCGACAACCAGCTGCTGAGCGGCGACCTGGACATCGACACCGCGCAGACCGGCGTTCAGCAGGGTGCGCAGCCGAAGATCCTGCTCGACGCGACCAAGAAGGCCAACGCGGACACGCCGACCACCGGCTTCATCCGCTACTTCTCGATCAGCACCAAGGTCCCGCCGTTCGACAACATCCACTGCCGCAAGGCCGTGCAGTACGCCACGGACAAGATCACGATGCAGACCGCTCGTGGTGGCGCCGAGGCCGGTGGCGACATCGCCGTGAACATGCTCCCGCCGAACATCGCGGGTCACGACCCGGCGCTGGACCCGTACAACACCAAGTCCGGCAAGCCGCAGATCGACAAGGCCAAGGAAGAGCTGGCCGCGTGTGGCAAGCCGAACGGCTTCGACACGGTCATCGCCACCCGTAACGCCGGCAAGGAGCCGAAGACCGCTGAGGCGCTGCAGGCCGCGCTGAAGAACGTCGGCATCAACGCCCGCCTCGACCCGACCGACGCGTCGCTGTACTTCCGCTCGACCATCGGCGCGCCGTCGAACGTCAAGGCCAAGGGCTACGGCCTCATGATGGCCGGCTGGGGCGCGGACTTCCCGACCGGTTACGGCTTCCTGTCGATCCTGGTCGACGGCCGCACGATCTCCCAGTCGGGTAACAACAACTACGCCGAGCTCGACAACCCCGAGGTCAACAAGCTGATCGACGAGGCGAAGGCCGCGACCGACCCGAAGGCCGCCGCGGACATCTGGGGCAAGATCAACAAGATCGTCATGGACGAGGCCGTCATGGTGCCGTTCGTGTACGACAAGGCCCTGAACTACCGCAACCCCCGCCTGACGAACGTGTTCGTCACGGAGTACTACGGCATGTACGACTTCAGCAGCCTGGGTGTCTCCAGCTGACCTGGTCGTACCTGACCGAGCAATGCCAGTAAGCCGGTAACCCGCCCTTCCGAGGAAAGAAGGCAGGTGAAGGCCACGGCGCCGGCCGGTGAGACGGGAACCCCGTCGAGCCGGCCGGCGTCAGGCCGCACACGTGATCAATTACATCCTGCGCCGCCTGGTCGTGGCAGTTGCGCTGCTCGTCGCCGTCTCGGCCGTCACCTTCCTGATCTTCTTCGCGATCCCGAAGGCCGCCGGGGCCGATCCCGCCCAGATGTACGTCGGTAAGTCGGCGACCCCGCGCGACGTCGAGGCGACCCGGATCAAGCTCGGCCTCGACAAGCCGATCTACGTCCAGTACGGACGCTTCCTGAAGGGCATCGTCGCCGGCCGCGACTACAACAACGGCCCGAGCGTCACGCACTGCTCCGCCCCCTGCTTCGGCTACTCCTTCCGCACCGACCGCGAGGTGTGGCCGCTGCTGATCGACCGGCTCCCCGTCACCATCTCCCTCGCCCTCGGGGCCGCCGTCATCTGGCTGCTCTTCGGCGTCGCCGGTGGTGTCATATCCGCACTGAGACGCGGCTCGATCGCGGACCGCACAGCGATGATCATCGCGCTCGCCGGTGTCTCACTGCCCATCTACTTCACCGGTCTGGTCGCCCAGCAACTGTTCGTGCACACCTGGCCGATCTTCGACGGCGGTGAGTACGTCAACTTCAAGGACGACCCCGCCGGCTGGGCCAACAAGCTGTTCCTGGCCTGGGTCACCCTGGCGCTGCTCTTCGCCGCCCAGTACACCCGCCTCACCCGCGCACAGATGCTCGAGACGATGAGCGAGGACTACGTCCGCACGGCCCGCGCCAAGGGCCTGAGGGAGCGGGTCGTGGTCGGCAAGCACGCGATGCGCTCCGTGCTGACCCCGATCGTCACGATCTTCGGTCTGGACCTGGGCGGCCTGCTCGGCGGCGCGATCCTCACCGAGAGCGTCTTCAGCCTCCCCGGCATCGGCCGGCTCAGCATCGACGCGGTGAACGTGAAGGACCTGCCGATCATCCTGGGCGTCACGCTGTTCGGCGCCTTCTTCATCGTCGTGGCCAACCTGCTCGTGGATCTGCTCTACGCCGTGATCGACCCACGGGTGCGGCTCTCGTGAGCCTGCCGCAGCCCCGCACCGCTCGACCCGGCACCCCTGGAAAGGAGTGAGCATGTCCACCAGTCTGCTCAAGGACGGCGACCCGTCCCCGGCCCGCGCCGGCACGTCCGCACAGGCCTTCCTCGACGTGCGCGACCTGCGCATCCACTTCAAGACCGACGACGGTGTCGTCAAGGCCGTGGACGGCCTGACGTTCCAGCTGGAGCGCGGCGAGACCCTCGGCATCGTGGGTGAGTCCGGCTCCGGCAAGAGCGTCACCAGCCTGGGCATCCTCGGCCTGCACCGGCGGGGCTCGGCGAAGATCTCCGGTGAGGTCTGGCTGGACGGCGAGGAGCTCATCGGCGCCTCGCCGGAGCGGGTCCGCACGCTGCGCGGCGCGAAGATGTCGATGATCTTCCAGGACCCGCTGACCGCGATGCACCCGTACTACACGGTCGGCAAGCAGATCATCGAGGCCTACCGGGTGCACCACAAGGTCGGCAAGGCCGACGCCCGGCGGCGCGCGGTGGAGATGCTCGACCGGGTCGGCATCCCGCAGCCGCAGAAGCGCGTCGACGACTACCCGCACCAGTTCTCCGGCGGTATGCGGCAGCGCGCGATGATCGCGATGTCGCTGGTCAACAACCCGCAGCTGCTCATCGCCGACGAGCCGACGACCGCCCTGGACGTGACGGTGCAGGCGCAGATCCTGGACCTGATCCGCGACCTGCAGGCCGAGTACAACTCCGCGGTCATCATCATCACGCACGACCTGGGTGTGGTCGCCGAGCTGGCCGACGACATCCTGGTCATGTACGGCGGCAAGGCCGTCGAGCACGCCTCCGCGCAGGACGTCTTCCGCCGGCCGGAGCACCCGTACGCCTGGGGCCTGCTGTCCTCGATGCCACGCGTCGACCGGGAGGTGCGCGACCGGCTGGTCCCGATCAAGGGCAACCCGCCGTCGCTGATCAACCTGCCGAGCGGCTGCTCGTTCCACCCTCGCTGCCCGTACGTCGAGCGCAACGGCATCCCTTGCAAGACGGTCGAACCGACGCTGGCGGAAGGCACGGCCGAGCACGGCGTGGCGTGCCACATCCCGCCCGCTGAACGGCTGGCCATCTTCAAGTCGGACATCGCCCCATCCCTCTGAGGAGCACGACAGTGTCGACGAGCACCCAATCCCAGCCCGCCGCGGCACCTCAGCGGGGCGGCGAGAACCTCCTCGAGGTCCACGGCCTGGAGAAGCACTTCCCGATCCTGCGGGGGGCCTTCTTCAAGCGAAAGGTCGGCGCCGTGCGCGCCGTCGACGGCATCGACCTGGCCGTCAAGGCCGGCGAGACGCTCGGCCTGGTCGGCGAGTCCGGCTGCGGCAAGTCCACCACCGGCCGGCTCATGACCCGGCTGCTGGAGCCGACCGGCGGCAAGGTGATCCTGGAGGGGCGCGACATCTCGCACCTCGGGGTCGGCCAGATGCGCCCTCTGCGGCGCGAGATCCAGATGATCTTCCAGGACCCGTACTCGTCGCTGAACCCGCGGCACACGGTCGGCTCGATCGTCGGGGCGCCGCTGCAGGTGCAGAACATCAAGACCCCGCACGGGCAGAAGCGTGAGGTCCAGCGGCTGCTGGAGCTGGTCGGGCTCAACCCGGAGCACTACAACCGCTACCCGCACGAGTTCTCCGGCGGCCAGCGCCAGCGCATCGGCATCGCCCGGGCCCTGGCCCTGCAGCCGAAGCTCATCGTCGCCGACGAGCCGGTCTCCGCCCTGGACGTGTCGATCCAGGCGCAGGTCGTCAACCTGCTCGACGACCTGCAGCGCGAGTTCAACCTGACCTACGTGTTCATCGCGCACGACCTGTCGGTGGTCAAGCACATCTCCGACCGGGTCGCGGTCATGTACCTGGGCAAGGTCGTGGAGGTCGGGCACCGCGACGGGCTCTACGCCTCGCCGCTGCACCCGTACACGTTCGCGCTGCTGTCGGCCGTGCCGGTGCCGGACCCGGACCGCCGGGACAAGGCGCAGCGCGAGCGGGTTCTGCTGACCGGTGACGTGCCCAGCCCGATCGACCCGCCGTCGGGCTGCCGCTTCCGGACCCGGTGCTGGAAGGCGCAGGAGGTCTGCGCCCGGGAGGAGCCGCCGCTGCGCGAGCTGCTGCCGGGCCAGACGGTCGCCTGCCACTTCCCGATCACCGACGAGGAGCGCTCCGGCAAGGGCGCGCAGGCCGCCCGGGCCGCCGCGGCGGAGATCCCGGTGGCCGCCTCGACGGACCCGTTCGCGGAGCCGATCGCATAACCGGACCAATACCGTCGGGGAGCTGCCAGTAGCGGCTCCCCGACGTTGTTACGGTCGCGCCATGGACGCCCCCGAAAGCATTCGCCTGGCCCGGCTTGAGCGTCAGGTCGCATTTCTCTATCGTCATTTCGGACTCGATCCGGCTCTCGCCGACGTCTTCCCGGGCGCCGACGGCCTGCCGCCGGAGTTCCTCGCCGCGCTGAAGCGTCACGACCTGGTGACCGCGATCAAGCTGTATCGCCAGGCCACCGGGGCCGGCCTTGCGGACGCAAAGGAAACCGTGGAGCGAATCGCCCGCGGTCTTTGAAGATCTTGGCGTGAATATCTTCCGCAGCCGAATGTTTTTCGATCTCATATCCCCATCCCCTCGAACCGGGAGGACATGTGGGATTCAACAAGAGGTTCACGGGCGCCGCGGTCATCACCGCGGCGTTGACCGTGACCGCGGCAGGCCTGCCGGCTCCGGCGAGCGCCGAGGCCGTCGCCAACACGGAGTACACCGTGGTGGCGGCGGACAACGTCTCCGTCAGTGACGCGGCCGCCGCCATCACCAAGGCCGGCGGCAAGGTCGTGGCGACCAACGACACCGTCGGGATGTTCACGGTCCTGGCACCGCAGAGCGGGTTCGTCGAGAAGGCGGCCGCGTCGTCGAAGCTCGTCGGCGCCGCGCACCGCACCGCCATCGGCAAGGCTCCCAAGAAGGAGCAGCCGGGCGACGTGGAGAAGGAAGCACAGGCCGCCGCGGCGGCCGCGAAGAAGCCCGGCGGCAAGAAGCCCGCGACCGCCGGGATGGACCCGCTGGACGACAAGCTGTGGGGTCTCACCACGGTGAAGTCGGACCAGGCCCGCAAGGTCAACGCCGGTGACAAGCGCGTCACCGTCGGCATCCTGGACACGGGCGTCGACGCGTCGCAGCCCGACATCGCCCCGAACTTCAACTGGGCGCTGTCGAAGAACTTCGCGCCGGACAAGGTCGACATCGACGGTCCCTGCGAGGTCGCGAGCTGCCTCGACCCGGTCGGCACCGACGACGGCGGCCACGGCACGCACGTCGCCGGCACGATCGGTGCGGCGGCCAACGGCTTCGGCATCTCCGGTGTCGCGCCGAACGTGTCGCTGGTCGAGCTCAAGGGCGGCCAGGACTCGGGGTACTTCTTCCTCGAGCCGGTCGTCAACGCGCTCGTCCACGCGGGCCAGACGGGGATCGACGTGGTCAACATGTCGTTCTACGTCGACCCGTGGCTGTTCAACTGCACCGCCAACCCGGCCGACTCGGCGGCCGCGCAGGCTGAGCAGCGCACCATCATCCGGGGCATGTTCCGGGCCCTGACGTACGCCCACTTCAAGGGTGTCACGCTCGTCGGCGCGCTCGGCAACAACCACGAGGACAAGGGCAAGCCGCGCACCGACATCTCCAGCCCGGACTACCCGGCGGACTCCGCCTACGACCGGCCCATCGACAACAGCTCCTGCTGGGACCTGCCGGTCGAGGGCCCGTTCGTGATCGGTGTCTCCGCCCTCGGCCCGTCGCTGAAGAAGTCGGACTTCTCCGACTACGGCGTGGAGCAGATCGGCGTCTCCGCCCCCGGCGGCTGGTTCCGTGACGGCTTCGGCACGGACAGCTACCGCACCAACGAGAACATGATCCTCTCCACGTACCCGAAGAAGGTGCTGCAGGAGGAGGGCACGGTCGACGCGGATGGCAACGTCCTGCCGGAGGCCGAGGGCCTGGTCTACAAGGAGTGCACCGCGGCCGGGAAGTGTGGCTACTACACCTGGCTGCAGGGCACCTCGATGGCGTCCCCGCACGCGGCCGGTGTCGCGGCGCTCATCGTGAGCGCGCACGGCGCCAAGCACGGCAAGGACTTCGGTCTCGAGCCGTGGAAGGTCGAGTACCTGCTGTACAGCACGGCCGCCGAGCACGCCTGCCCGACGCCCGCGCTGCAGACCTACACGCAGGAGGGGCGCAGCGAGGAGTTCAACGCGCTCTGCGAGGGCAACCTGCAGTTCAACGGCTTCTACGGCTTCGGCATCGTCGACGCCTACGCGGCCGTGACCGCCAGGGCCTGGTGGGAGCACCGCTAGTCGCTTGACCGCTCGACCCCGGCCCGGTGGTGCCCTCGCGCCGCCGGGCCGGGCCTTTGCCGCGGCCGTTATGTGCCGCGGGCCGCCAGGCGGCCGCCGAGCAGGGCGTCGACCTTGCTGACCAGCGTGCTCGGCCGGATGGGCTTCTGCAGGTACTCCGTGGCGCCGACCAGCATCGCCTCCTCGCGGCCGCGCATCCGCCCGTACGCGCTGACCATCAGGACCGGCAGCTTCGCGGTCGCGGGGTCGGCCCGCAGCGTCTTGCACAGGTCCAGACCCGACAGCCTGGGCATCCACATGTCGGTGACCAGCAGGTCGAACTCGGCGTCCCGCAGCGCCTCCAGGGCCTCGCCACCGCTGGTGACGGCGACGACGGCGGCACCGGCGGACTCCAGCGCCATGGTGAACAGCTCCCTGATGTCCGGGTCATCCTCGGCCACCAGGATCGTGGCCACCGTCTCCACGCCGTCGTCCATCAGCCCAGCTTAAGATCCTCTTCGTGGTGTACGAGGCGGCTTCGAGCCGATACCAGGACATGCAGTACCGGCGCAGCGGGCGCAGCGGGTTGAAACTGCCGGCGATCTCGCTCGGCCTGTGGCACAACTTCGGCCACGCCCGGCCGTACGAGACCCAGCAGGCGATCGTCCGTCGCGCCTTCGACCTCGGCGTCACGCACTTCGACCTGGCCAACAACTACGGGCCGCCGCCGGGCTCCGCGGAGCTGAACTTCGGCCGCATCCTCGCCGAGGACCTGCGCCCCTACCGGGACGAGCTGATCATCTCGACGAAGGCCGGCTACGACATGTGGGAGGGCCCGTACGGTGAGTGGGGCTCCCGCAAGTACCTGACGGCGTCGCTGGACCAGTCGCTGCGGCGGATGGGCCTGGAGTACGTCGACATCTTCTACTCCCACCGGCCCGACCCGGACACGCCGCTCGAGGAGACGATGGGGGCCCTGGACCGGGCCGTGCGGGCCGGCAAGGCGCTCTACGCCGGCATCTCCAACTACTCGCCGCAGCAGACGGCCGAGGCCGCGCGCATCCTGCGGGAGCTGGGCACGCCGCTGCTCATCCACCAGCCGCGGTACTCGATGTTCGACCGCTGGATCGAGGACGGGCTGCTCGACGTGCTGGAGGCCGAGGGCGCGGGGTGCATCCCGTTCTCGCCGCTGGCGCAGGGGCTGCTGACCGACCGGTACCTGCGCGGCATCCCGGACGACTCGCGGGTGCGCACCAGCCACTTCCTCAGCGAGAGCGACCTGAGCCCGGCGCGGCTGGCCACCATCAAGGCCCTCGACGAGGTGGCCCGCGGGCGTGGGCAGAGCCTCGCGCAGCTGGCGCTGGCGTGGGCGCTGCGGGACCCGCGGGTCACCTCGTTGATCATCGGGGCGAGCTCGGTGGCGCAGCTGGAGCAGAACCTGGGGGCGCTGTCGGCTCCCGCCCTGTCCGCGGACGAGCTCACCCGCATCGACGCGGTGCTAGCTGAGCAGGCCGTTTAGCGTCGTGATCACGGGCTGGAGGGCGGTGGGCACCGCACCGTCCTTCGCCGTGACCTCGTGACCGCCGTAGGTGATGGTGTACGTGTAACCGTCGGCGACGTTGGTGCTGCCGTTGGCCGTGGGCAGCTTCGAGAAGCCGACCTGCTCGAGGGCGCCCTTGATCGCGGTCAGCTCGGCCGGGGTCAGCTTGCCCTCCTTGGTGCCGGCCTTGGTCGTCAGCGTCCAGGCGCCGTCCGGGCGCACGACGAGGCGGTCGTTCGTGCCGGCCAGGCCACCCTGCCGGGTGAAGATCAGCAACGTGTCGGTGGCGCCCGGCCCGGCGCTCGTGCTCGAACTGGCCGACGCGCTGGCCGGCGCGGCGGCGCTGGTGGACGGGGTGCCGCTGGCACCGGCGGTCGCGTCCTTGGCCTCGTCCGCGCAGCCGGTCAGGGCCAGCGCGAGCAGGGCGGTGACGGCGATCGGGGTCCTCGACTTCATCGAAGGTCTCTCCATCTCTCTTGGACTGCTCGGTCGTTCGGCGGGTTCCCCGTGACGTGTTCTTCGTTACCTTCGGTGCTCGGGGGGCGGTAACTCGCTCGTTTCTTGTCGTACCCCCACGACATGATTGCCCCATGCGCCTCGACCCGTACCGTCGTGTTCTCGCCCTTCCCGGCGTGCGGTCGCTCATGGTGCTGGCGCTGCTGGCCCGCATCCCGATCACCGCCATCGGGGTCACGATGACGCTGCACGTGGCGCAGGATCTCCATCGCGGCTGGGGCGCCGCGGGTCTGGTCGGCGCCGCCCTCACCGTCGGCACCGCCATCGGCGGCCCGCTCAACGGCCGCTTCGTCGATCGTAAGGGCCTGCGCCCGATGCTGGTCGCCACCACCGCCTGCGAGGCGCTCTTCTGGGCGGTGGCGCCGTCGCTGTCCTACCCCGCGCTGCTGGTCGGCGCCCTGGTCGCCGGCGTGTTCTCGCTGCCGGTGTTCTCCGTGGTGCGCCAGTCACTGGCCGCGCTCGTCCCGGCCGACCAGCGCCGCCAGGCCTACGCGCTGGACTCGATGTCGGTGGAGCTGTCGTTCATGGCCGGCCCGCCGCTCGCCGTGCTGCTCATGAGCAGCCTGTCGGGCCGGTTCACCATGTGGGCGATCGGCGGCTGCCTGGTGCTGGCCGGCATCGCCCTCTTCGTGACCGACCCGCCCGTGCACGCCGCCGCCGACGCGGCCACCGACCCCGCCGAGGCCGCCGCCCCCGTGCGCCGCCGCGACTGGCTCACCCCGCGCTTCCTCGCCGTCTGCGCCGCCGCGGCCGCCACCACGATGGTCCTCGCCGGCACCGACCTCGGCATCGTCGCCATGCTCCGCGAGGCCGGCAAGGTCCAGCTGATCGGCGGCGTGCTGGCCGCCTGGGGCGTCTACTCGCTCATCGGCGGCTTCGTGTATGGCGCCCTGACCCGCGCGGTGCCGCTCGTCGCCCTGATCGGCGGCCTGAGCCTGTGCACCCTGCCGATCGGCCTCGTCGGCGACCGCTGGTGGCTGCTGTTCATCGCCCTGCTGCCGGCCGGCGCGCTCTGCGCACCCACCCTGAGCGCGAGCGCCGACCTGGTGAGCCGCCTGGTCCCCTCCCCCGCCCGCGGCGAGGCCATGGGCTGGCACGGCTCCTCCCTGACCGTCGGCCTGGCCGTCGGCTCACCCCTCGCCGGCTGGGCCATCGACCACGGCTCACCGGGCTGGGGCTTCGCGGCGGTGGGGGCGGTCGGCGCCCTCATCACCGCCGTCCTGCTGGTCCTGCGCCGCACCAGCACTCCCCTCGACCCCACCACGTCCCCACTCCCCACGGCCGACGCGGTCCCGACCGCCGCCACGACCGCCCCAGTCCCCGCCGACGCGGCACTTCCTACCGCCGTCACGGTCGCCGCCGCCGCCCCAGTCCCCACGGCTGTCACGGTCCCCGCCGCCGCCCCAGCACTCCCCACCGCCGCCACGGGCCCCGCCGCGACCACGGTCCCCGCCGCGGACGCAGCACTCCCCGCCGCCGCCACGGCCACGGCCACGGCCACGGCCACGGCCACGGTCTCCGCCGCCGCTCCGGTCCCCGCCGCCGCCGACCCAGCCCTCCCCACCGCCGCCACGGGCCCGGCCGCCGCTCCAGTCCTCGCCGCCGACCCAGCCCTCCCCACCGCCGCCACCGTCCTCACCGACGCAGTGCTCCCCACCGACATGGCAGCGGGCACACCCGCGCGGCGCTGACCCCGAACACGGCAGCCGACGCCTTCGACGGCAAGACACCAACCGCCAACGCGGCACTCACCAACGACGCAGCACTCTCCCACCAGCTCGGCATTGACCAGCGACGCGGCGTTGACCAGCGACACGGCAGCGAGCACACCGGGCGCGTCGCTGGCCATCAACGCGGCAGCCGACGCGTTCGCCAAGACACTGACCGCCAACGCAGCGCTCACCAACAACACACCGCTGCCCAGCAACACCACAGCGGACGCACTCAGCGCGGCGCTGGCCACCAACACGGCGGCGGACGCTTTCGACGCGGCGCTTGCCACCAATGCGGCGGTGGCGAGCAGCAACCGGCGCTGACCAGCGACACAGCAAGCGCACCCGGCGCGGCCCTCACCAGCAACGCGGCTCTGACCAGCGACGCGGCAGCGGACACACCCTGTGCGGCGCTGGCCACCCATGCTGCAGCAGACCCATTCGACGCGGCACTGACCGCCGAGCGGCACTGACCAGCAACACGGCGGCAGGTACACCCGCCCGGCGCTCGCCACCGGCGCGGCGGCCGGCGCTTTCGACACGGCAGTGTCCACCGGCGTCGCATCGAGCAGCAACCGGCGCTGACCAGCAACACAGCAACCGGCGCGGCACTTGTCACCGACTCGGCGGACGGCACCTCCGACGCGGCGCTCGCCACCGGGCACACTCGGTGCAGCGCTGGCCACCTGACGTAGCGTCGGACGCTTTCGCCGCGGCGGCGCGTGTCGCCATCGCTGCCCCTGACGCCGCTGCGGCCGCTGCTGCTGATCCCCACCGCGTCGACAGACAACAGTTCGGCTGCCACCCGCCGTGACCGCGCTTGCCGACCTCGCCGCGACCCCGCGGGTCACTCGGCACCACCGTCGCGCACGGCGCGCCGCTCGCCGACAGCTCGGAACAACGCCATTGGCCGGACCACCGCTCACATCCCTCGTGGACCGCCTTCCCCGCCCCGCCGCTGCCGTCGGCGCGACCGCTCCCATCGACGTCGCGGCAGCCCAGCCGCCGCCCTCACCGCCACTGACGTCAGCCCGGAGTGCCGCCACCACGGCCATGCCAGCTCCACCGACGCCATCGCGGTCCGCGGTCGACCAGAGCACCGCTCACATCCCCGAAACGCGCCCACCGGAGCAGCACTGCCGTCGGCGCGCTGCGACGGCTGGGCCGTTTCCACCGTGCTGGTGCCGCTGCGGGCAGCCGGTGCCGCTGCGGGCAGCCATCGCTGGCGCGGGCCGTGGCGCTGCTGTCGCCGACCGGCGCGGCCGCTCAACCATCGCCGCAATCCGCCGGCCGTCGTTACTGCTGTAGCCGACGTTGCCGGTTTCGCTTCCGGTGCTGCGGTAACCCGGTGGATTGCCGGCGTCCTGGGGACGGCGATCCACCTGGTAAAAGATGCATCGGGCGGGAGGGGCGCGGTGGCAGTCGAGATCATCTACGAGACGCACTCGATCACCACGGACAACGAGGCGGGTGTGGCTACCGGATGGTTGCCTGGGCAGCTGTCGGAGCGGGGGCGGGAACTGGCCCGGGAGCTCGGACGGCGCCGGCGCGGGGACGGGCTCGCCGTGGTGTTCACGTCCGACCTGGCTCGTGCGGTGGAGACCGCCGACCTCGCCTTCGGGGGCGGGGTCGACGTACGGCGGGACCGGCGGCTGCGGGAGTGCGACTACGGGACGCTCAACGGCAGGCCGGTGGGCGAGGTCGCGCGCATCAGGGCCCGGCACATCCGGGTGCCGTTCCCGGGCGGGCAGAGCTACCAGGACGTGGTGGAGCAGACACGGGACTTCCTGACCGACCTCGCCCGGGAGTGGGACGGGGCGAAGGTCCTGCTCATCGCGCACTCCGCAAACCGGTGGGCCCTGGACAACCTGCTGGGCGGGGTACCGCTCGAGGAGCAGGTCGACGCGCCCTTCGCGTGGCGGGAAGGGTGGTCGTACACCCTGCCCGGTGGCTGGGACGGCAGCTGACGGCCGGGCGGAAAAGTCGGGATCCGGGGTGTTCGCGAGGGAACTGCCGACCGGGAGCCTCGTTAAATCTTTGTGTTGGCACGTTTCGGGCACGAGTCGCGCCGGCGGGGGTGGTGGATCACCGAGCGTGTGCCGGGCCGGGAAAGGTCTGACGATCGCACGGTGGCGCCGGGACCCCGTACGGGCTCGCGCGCCCGGAATTGTCCGGAAGGGGACCGTCGAGGCTGAGGGCTCGTGGGAATCGACAGGCCGGGCGTCGGCGGACAGGGCCGAGAACCGGACACGGAAAGCGCCCGATCACGGTCGTGAACCGCGGCGGAAAGTTACGGCCGGATCGCTGGGTATACGGCAGGTGAACGGCGCCTTGCCGCCGCTCAGCGGGGCCGCGCGTGCATCTTGCACGGTGCGGCCCGGCGGTGGCGGTACGGACGCCGCAATCGACGACGGCGAGGCGTTCAGGGACGGGTTCGGCATCGGCGGGCGTCGCTGGCTGAATGCGTTTCGGCGGCAGGTGAAGATCGAGTTCGGCGGCGGGCGTGTACTTCGTCACCCCGGCTGGAGCGGACGGAGGGCGGGACGGGAGGCGTTGTCGCTGGTCAGAGTGGTTTCGGCCAGTCAAGTGGGGGCCCTTGACGGACTGTGGCACACAGGACGACGGCCCGATGACCGGGTATCCAGGAATGGGACTGATCGATGGGACCTACCCGGCTCGACCGATTGGAGAGGTTTTGCAGGCAGTGAGAACAGCGGCGGAGGCGATCACCGCAAGGACAGCGGCGATCACGGAAAGTATCCGTCGAGTAGGGACCGCTGACATGCGCAACTCTCCGGAAAACCCGCCATCAATCGGGGTAAAACGGGCCGGATCCACCCGGCTGCCAGCCATATCTACCGGGTCCGGCGACAAACGGGATGGTTGCGTCCGTCACTCAGCGCGGTACGATCCGCCAGAGCCGCCATGCGGTCATCGGTGTGGAACCCCCTCCGCATCGCACCGCTCGTGGCACACCCGACGGAGGGCGATCTTGACTAACTGCTGCCCGCTTGCAGCAAGCGCGCCGGACCAGCAGGCTGCGATGCGCATCTCGGCATGGCCGCCCGTCGGGGCAGCAGATCGTGTGAGGTGCGCATGAGTACGGCGATGCAGGTTCGGCTGCGGCACTGGCCCGGCATGAAGGTCTCCTGGCTCGGCGCGGGTGCGGTCGTCCATTCCGGCGACGAGCCCAGCCCGGGCGCGGCGGCGCTGGTCGTCTCGCCGCACGGCTCCACCGAGTGCGCGGTGGTCATCAGCTCGCACACCGTCAAGCTCCAGCCCGCGATGGTCGAGGAGTTGGCCGAGGTCCTGGCCAACGGGCTCCCGCGAGGGTTCACCGCGATGCGGTTCGTCGCCTGGGACGGCGCCTGCGCCACCAATGAGCGACCGGCCGCGGCGCACATGATCGCGATGCGGCTCGGCATCGACGTCATTGCCGCCGCCGGGCCGTTGCTGGGTGTACCGGGTGGGTCGCTGTTCGCGCCGATCGGGCGTGGCGAGCACCGTCCCGGCGGGTTCTGGCGGTTCCGGGCCGGCGCGCAGCCGCAGCGGGTCGGCTGGCGTTTCCCGGCGCCGCACTGGGAGCAGGACCTCGGCGAGGTGCCCGAGCTGCCCGGTGACCTGGTCCTGGACCAGATCCCCGCCGGCCTGTGGCTGCACCGCCGCCGCGTCGGCAGCGTCACCGACCTGGCGTATTCGGTGCCGACGGACCACGCCAACCCGGCGATGATCCTCTCGCACCCGAATGAGGAGCCGCTGCACCGCGACGAGCTGGTGCGGGCGATCTCGGTCATCCCCGCGCTCGCCGCCGACCGGTGCGTCTTCACGCCGTACGGTCAGCGCCCCCTCCTCGACGGGCCCGTCGGACCGGTCGTCGCCGACGTGCTCGGCCGCGCCGTGCACGTGCGCACCGGCCTGCCGCTGTGCGCGCCCGCCGGGCAGCGGGCCGTCGTCACCATCGACCAGAAGGGTCTGCCGCGCTGGCGGACGTTCGCCCGCGAGTTGTGGCACGCGCCGCGCAGCGGCGCGCCCCGGCCGGTCGACTGGGTCAACCCGTGCCCCGACGTGCTCGACACACCGGCGGGTGCGGCCACGTTCACGCTCGGCAGCGGCTGGGTCCTCGAGGTCGTCCAGGCCGGGCTGTGGATCCGCCCGGAGCACCTGACCGACTCCGCCGACTGGATCCGGGGGCTGCCGGTCGACGTCAACCGCTGCGCGATCATCATCGGCGCCCCGAACGCGCCTGAGCTGCCGCCGCCCGGGCACGCCATGGCCGACGTGCTGGAGAAGCTTCCGGTCGACGCCCGCAAGCGCGCCTACCTGGCTGTGCCCCGCGGTGCCGCGCCCAACGTGTTCATCCTCGCGACCGCTCTGCGCGACTCGCTGCCGGAGCCCGGTGAGGTCGAGCTCGTCGGACCGTCGGCGACCCCGCCGGCGGCGGCGCTGCCCTCGTTCCCGCCGTCGACGACCGGGTCGTTCCCGGCGGTCGGCTCGACGGGCTCGTTCCCCTCGGTGGGCTCGACGGGTTCGTTCCCCTCCGTGGGGTCGACCGGGTCGTTCCCGGCGGCGCCCGCCGCGCAGCACCGTCCCGACGGGCCGTTCCTGGTCAACGGGCGGCCGGCGAACGGGCACCCGTCCGGCGCGCACCCGACGGTGTCCCGCCCGGCGACGTATGGCGCGTTCGACCACGAGGGCCCGCAGGACCCGTACCGCAACGGCTACGAGGGACAGCGCACCGCGTCGTTCGAGCCGCTGACCAACGACCGCCGCAACGGCAGCGAGCACCGCAACGGGGGCGAGCCCCGCACGGGTGGCTTCGAGCCGGTCAGCGGGTCGTTCCCGCCGGTGGAGCCGCGGACCACCTCGTTCGCCGTCCCGCGCAACGGCGCCGACCCGCGTAACGGCGCCGACCCGCGCAACGGCCACGACGCCCGGAACGGCCACGACGCCCGCAACGGGCACGAGGGCCGCAACGGGCACGAGGGCCGCAACGGGCACGAGGGCCGCAACGGCGCCGACCCGCGGACCGGGGCGTTCGCGCCGCTGAGCCCGAACGGCACCAACGGCCACCACGCCCCCGGCTTCGGCCCGCAGCAGCCAGGTCCGCAGCACCCGGCGCCGCCGCAGCCAGGCCTGCAGCACCCGGCGCCGCAGCACCCGGGTGCGCTGCACACCGGACCGCAGCAGCCGGGCCAGTACGGCCGCCCGGTCGACAGCGGCCGCCCCGGGTTCCCCAACGGCCGCGCGGAGGCCACCACGGCGTTCCCGGCCGTCGCGCCCGACGCCTACCGTGGCGCCCCGGAGCCGCCCCGCAACGGCTCGCACCCCGAGCTGAACGTGGCGCCGCCGCGGACGTACCACCGGGAGCAGCAGCCGGCGTACGACCAGCAGGCCTACGACGGGTACCGGTTCGACGCCCCGAACTACGACGAGCACCACTTCGACCTGCCGACGCCGCCCGGGCAGCGGGCTCCGGTGCAGCGGATGCCCGCGCACGACGAGGCCGAGGAGCAGACCGGCGGCATCGAGGACACGTCGTCGATCCGGACCGGCCGGGAGATCCGCTCGCACGGCAAGAAGGCCAAGGGGCCCCGCGCCGACGACAAGACCAGCACGCAGGAGCTCGACCGGCTCCTCGGGTTCTTCGACGAGATCCGCCGCGCGAAGGCGTGGGACGAGGACTCGCCGGGCTCGGTGAGCGAGGAGGCCGCGGCGCGGCGCGCGGCCGCCGGCCAGCCGCCGGCCGGCCCGAGGCGCGCCAGGTAGATCAGGCACGAACACACACGGCAACGGCCCGGTCTCGAATGGGAGACCGGGCCGTCGTGGTTTCGCCGCGCGGCCGGGGGCCGACTACGATCGCACGGTGCTCGACATCATGCTGCCCCACTACGGCGACGTGGAGCTGCTGAAGCTCGCCGTCAACAGCGTCATCGCACAGACCGACGACCGGTGGCAGCTGACGGTCCTGGACGACAGCACGGCCGAGGGCGTTCCCGAGTGGTTCGCGGCGCTGGGGCACCCGCGGGTGCGGTACCGGCGCAATCCGGAGAACCTCGGGGTCACCGGCAACTTCCAGCAGTGCGTCGACCTCGCGACGGAGCCGTTCATGGTCATCATGGGCTGCGACGACGTGATGCTGCCCAACTATGTGGCCACGGTGCACGGGCTCGTCGACGCGCACCCGGAGGCGGTGCTGATCCAACCCGGCGTCGAGGTGATCGACGCGCGGGGCGAGGTGGTGCGGACGCTCGCGGATTCGACGAAGCGGCGGGTGTACGCGCCGAAGATCGACGGCACGGTGGTCATGGCGGGCGAGGAGCTGGCGGTGAGCCTGCTGCGCGGCAACTGGCTCTACTTCCCGTCGCTGTGCTGGCGCACCTCGGAGATCAAGGCCGTCGGGTTCGACCCGTCGCTGAAGGTGATCCAGGATCTGGCGCTGATCCTGGAGCTGGTGACCCGGGGCGGCACGCTCGTCGCGACGGACGAGCTGGCGTTCCGGTACCGGCGGCACGGCTCGAGCCTGTCGTCGTCGTCCGCGGTGACGGGCGGCCGGTTCAGCGAGGCCCGCGACTTCTTCCTGGCCGCGGCGGCGCGGATGGACGCGCACGGCTGGCGGCGCGCGGGGCGGGCCGCCCGGTGGCACCTGTCCTCACGCATCCACGCGCTGACGATGCTGCCGGCGGCCGCCAAGCAGCGCAGCGGCAGCAGCGTCGGGGTGTTGACGAAGTACGCGCTGGGCCGCTGACGACGGCCGCGGGCGCTCAGGCCGTGGCCCGGCGCCGGGGAGCGGAGAGGGTGGGAGTCGAACCCACACGGGCGTGAACCCAACGCCGTTTTCGAGACGGGTGCCGGCACCAATCGGCTGGCCTCTCCAACCCGGGACGGACCCCGGTACAAGCGCACCCTTGGAAGGACTCGAACCTCCGGCCTCTTCGTTCGTAGCGAAGCGCTCTGCATCCACTGAGCTACAAGGGCATGGTCGTGCGCGGAAAGTGAGGGGATCGAACCCCCGCGGGGTCGTCCCCCGTCGACGGCTTAGCAAGCCGCAGCCTTACCTCTCGGCCAACTTTCCAAGTACCCGGAAGAGGATTCGAACCTCCAACCTCCTGACCCTGAATCAGGCGCCTCTGCCGTTGGGCTACCCGGGCACGGGGTGGTGCGGTGGTGCGTGGACCCGACCGGACTCGAACCGGTCGCCTCCGCTGTGCAAGAGCGGCGCTCTTCCTGATGAGCTACGAGCCCGTGCGGACCTCGGTGGGCCCTTGCGGGCCCGGCGGGGAGGTAGCAGGCCCCGCCGGGCCCGGGTCAGCGCTGGGCGAGCGCGGCCCACGTCGGGACCGACGGCTGGGCGCGCAGCACCATGCCCGCTTCGGCGGGGGTGCGGTCGCCCTTGCGCTGGTTGCAGGCCATGCAGGCCGCAACGGTGTTCTTCCAGGTGTTCCGCCCGCCCCGGGACCGGGGCAGGATGTGGTCGATGGTGGTGGCGTCCTTGCCGCAGTAGCCGCAGCGGCGGCCGTCGCGGGCGTGGACGCCGGCGCGGGACCACGCGGGCCCGCCGCCGAAGCGCCAGCGGGTGACGACGTAGGACACGAGCCGGACGACCTTCGGCATCGGGTAGATGCCGATGAGCCGGTCCGGCTCGGACTCGTGCACGACGGCCACCTCACGCAGCAGCATGCGCACCGCGTGGCGGAGGGTGACCCGGTGCAGGGGTCCGAGGTCGGCGTTGAGAACGAGAACCGCGGTCACCGGGCCTCCCTTCGCTTGTGACTTCCCAACTGGTACCAAACGATCTTGCGTGCCGTGAGCGGGATTCGAACCCGCACTGCTCCCGTCTTGAGCGGGACGCCTCTGCCGATTGGGCTACCGCGGCATTGTGAACACACCAATGGAATTGTCAAAGAACAATGCTGCACGGGCGGCAGGAATCGAACCCGCAACCGTCGGTGTTGGAGACCGGTGCTCTACCTGATTGAGCTACACCCGTAGGAAGGTACAAAAAAGCCGCCCATTGCTGTGGGCGGCGGGAGAGGTGGGGTGAACCCTAGCCTCGCCACCGTCCGGACAGCTCCGAACTGGCCAGCAGGTCGCTGAGCAGCATGTTTCGCCAGCTACGGGACGCCGACGATCGACCGCCACGGGCGGACGCCGTCAGTCGTAGCTCGATGCGTGCGGCCATTTCGCGGTCTCCCTTCAGGTCCCGGTGGATCTTGGTGTTCCTCGTTGACGTATTCAAAGATACGACCCCGGCGCCGCCTCGGCAACCATTTAAATCTCGGCGGCGCCGGGAATCGTCGCTCAGGCGGCCGTGTAGTGCGCCAGGTACAGGTTCATCTCGTCGGTGGACTCGTCGCCCTCGTTGACGCTGAACCACAGCGAGTTCTCCAGCCAGAACCGGTGGATGAACTGCTCGAAGCCGTCGGCGGCGTGGACCATGTTGGCGATGAGGGTGTCGGGGTCGACCTCCTCGAGCCCGACGATCTCCAGCAGCCACGGCGAGGCGATGACGAACGGTTCGACGCCGGGGCGCAGGTACAGGTACCAGATGACGGCGTCCTGCTGGTCGCGCAGGAACCGCACGAGCTGCGCCTCGGGCTCGACCGGGCTCGGCACGGGCCGGGGCGCCAGGTCGAAGTCGCAGCCGGTGCAGGACGGGATGGCGTCCATCAGGACCTGACTGCTCATGAAGCGTTTGAACGCGGGTGGCAGCTCGACGTGCGCGGCGAGCGCACCGACGTCCATGGCGCGCAGCGGGTCGTGCGGCGCGTCCGGGACCAGCCAGGCGAACGTGCCGTCGAAGCGTGACTCGTCCACTACCGGCAGGCTCTCGGTGGGGTACAGCTCGTAGGTCCCCATGCTCGCCCGGGCGCTGCCCAGGTCCGTGCCCCACCAACCGCGTGGAAAGTCGATCGTCATGTGTCGCACGGTACGACGCCGCCTGGTGTTCTTCCGTCGCATTTCGGACCGAGACGAGCGCGTTTCAGGTCACGCTGCATGTGCATGTGGGGTCAGCCGTTGGCGGCCGGTTCCAGCGCCGGCTGGGCGGCCGGGATCTGCGGCAGCACGCCGAGGTAGCTGAGCTTGTCGACGATCGCCTCGGCGGTGAAGGGTTTGATGACGTACTCGTGGGCGCCGGCGGCGAGCGCACGCACGATCTGCCCGTGTTCGCTCTCGGTGGTGACCATCATGAGGGTCATCTGCCGGAGGTGTTTCTGCTTGCGGACCGCCATCACGAACTCGAGGCCGTTCATCTCCGGCATGTTCCAGTCGATCAGGGCGAGCCCGGGTTGCAGGTCGTGGTCCCAGATCTGGTCGAGGGCGTCCTTGCCGTTCGTGGCCTCACGGACCTCGAAGCCGAGCGGCAGCAGGATCCGTTTGAGGATGCCCCGCATGGCACGCGAGTCGTCGATGACCATGGCGAGCTTCGTGTCCATTCAGACTCCGGCAGGTTGGTAGGTGGTTTCGTAGGGGTCGATGCTGTTGTCGATCTTGGTGTGGAAGAGGGGGTCGGCGGCGAGGATGGCGCGGCGCACGTCGAGCAGTTCGGTGACGCGTTGCTGGATGACG
>NZ_JNYJ01000022.1 GCF_000716715.1 Dactylosporangium aurantiacum
GGCGAGTCAGTGACCCTCCACGTCACCGGCACCAACCTGCCCACCCCAGACGACCCCGCCTGGCGCACCGCCCCCGCACTGCGCACCGCCAACGACCTCATCACCGGCTGACCTCGGCGAGCCGGCCGGCCAGGAACGCCCGCTCGGCGTCGTTGCCGGTCAGCGCGAGGGCCTCCTCGTACGCGGCGGCGGCCTCCGGGAGGCGGCCGAGGCGGCGCAGGAAGTCGGCGCGGGCCGCGCTGAGGTACGCGTACCCGGCCAGGGCCGGCTCGTCCAGCAGCGGGGCCAGCTCGGCCAGCCCGGCGGCCGGGCCGTCGCGCAGGCCGACGGCGACGGCGCGGTTCAACGCCACGACCGGCGACGGCCACAGGTCGAGCAGCACGTCGTACAGGGCGACGATCTGCGGCCAGTCGGTCGCCTCCCACGACGGGGACTCCGCGTGCACGGCGGCGATCGCGGCCTCCACCGCGTAGCGGGTCGGCCCGCCCCGGCGCAGCGCGAACGCGAGCAGGTCGGCGCCCTCCCGGATCTGCCGGGTGTCCCACCGGGCCCGGTCCTGCTCCGACAGCAGCAGCGGGCGGCCGTCGGGGGCGCTGCGGGTGTCCCGGCGGGCGTCGATGAGCAGCATCAGCGCCAGCAGCGCGGCGACCTCGGCGTCGTGCGGCAGCAGCAGCCGCAGCATCCGGCCCAGGCCGATGGCGCCGTCGACCAGGTCCTGGCGCACCAGCCGCTCCCCGACCGGCGCGGCGTGGCCGGTGGTGAAGACCAGGTGCACGACGTCGAGCACGGCGCCGAGCCGTTCCGGCAGCTCGTCCGGCGACGGCACCCGGTACGGGATGCGGGCCGCGCTGATCTTGCGTTTCGCGCGGGTGACCCGGGCCGCCATCGTCGGCTCCGGCACGAGAAACGCCCGGGCCACCTCGGCGGTCGACAGCCCGCACACGAGCCGCAGGGTCAGCGCCACCTGCGCCTCCCGGGACAGCGCCGGGTGGCAGCAGGTGAAGACGAGCCGGAGCCGGTCGTCGTCCTCCCCCGGCCCCGGCGTCGCCGTGTCGGTCACCAGCAGCGGCAGCGCCCGCCGCAGCGCGGTCTCGCGGCGCAGCACGTCGAGGGCGCGGTTGCGGGCGACGGTGGTGAGCCACGCGCCGGGGCGGGCCGGGACGCCGTCGACGGGCCAGGACCGCAGCGCCTGCGCGTACGCGTCCTGCACGCACTCCTCGGCGAGGTCGAGGTCGCGGGTGAGGCGCACCGTCGCGGCGAGCACCCGGGCCCAGTCGCGCCGGTGCGCCTCAGCGACCGCCTCGCTCATGCCGCCGCCTCCGCTGCGCTGCGGCGCCGGCCCGAGCTCCACCCTGAGCCGCCGATTCGCAGCCCTCCGCTACGCTGCGGGCCGCTCATGCCGCCGCCTCCGCTACGCTCCGGCGCCGGCCCGAGCTCCACCCTGAGCCGCCGATTCGCAGCCCTCCGCTGCGCTGCGGGCCGCTCATGCCGCCGCCTCCGCTACGCTCCGGCGCCGGCCCGAGCTCCACCCTGAGCCGCTGATTCGCAGCCCTCCGCTGCGCTGCGGGCCGCTCATCCGTGGTCCACGATCGGGCGGATCTCGACGCCGCCGTGCCCGGAGGACAGCTCCGGCAGCAGCGCGGCGAGGGAGATCGCCGCGTCCAGGTCGGCGGCCTCGACCACGTAGAACCCGCCGAGGGCCTCCTTCGACTCCAGGAACGGCCCGTCGGTCGTGACGAGCCGCCCGCCGCCGGAGCCGCGCAGGGTCGTCGCCGTCGCGGAGCCCTCCAGCTCCTGGCCGTGCAGGACGCCGGTGCCGCCCGCGGCGGCGAACGCCCGGTGGCCTTCCTCCTTGGCCAGCCGCTCCTGCTCGGTCTCGGCGTCCCAGCGCTGCTCGTCGCCGTAGATGAGGATCAGGTACTTCGCCATCGTCCGTCCCATTCGTCCGTGGCCCGTGGTCGAGCCGTCTACCTGTACGACGAACCGCAGGGCGGCGAAATCGACAGGTAGCCGCCGCCGACGAAGACCAGCGGCGCGCCGGTGCCCATCGCGCCGAACGCGGCGACCCGGCCGACGCAGACGTCGTGGTCGCCGGCCTCGTGCACGGTCTCCAGTGTGCAGTCGAAGTACGCCAGCCCGCAGTCGAGCACGGGGCTGCCGGTGCCGGGGCCGGGCGTCCACGCGGCGTCGCCGAGACCCGGCGGCCGGGCCGAGTCGGCGAAGCGGGCCGACACCGCGCCGGCGCCGGCGGGCAGGACGGTGACCGCGAACGCGCCCGCGGCCGGCAGCAGCGCCGCGGTCCGGCTGGAGCGCCGCACGCAGAACAGGACGAGCGGCGGCTCCAGGGACACCGTCGTGAAGCTGTTGACCGTCATCGCGTGCGTGGTGTCGCCGGCACGGACCGCGACCACCGTGACGCCGGTGGGCAGCCGCCCCGCCACGGCCCGGAACCGCGCCGTCGCGGCGGCCAGCGGGCCGGGCGGGCGGACGTCGAGGGCGATCATCCCGCCACCGCCGCGAGGGACGAAGCGGCGGCGGCCCGGTTGGCGCGGGCGACCGGGTCGTCCTCGATCCGCAGTGCCCGGTCGAAGCAGCGCACCGCCCCGTCGGGGTCGCCGAGCTCGAACAGGGCGGCGCCGAGGTTCGTCCACGCGCCCGCCAGGTCCGGTTCGGCGCGCAGCGCGGCCCGGTAGTCGGCGACGGCCGCGGCCAGGTCGCCGGTGTCGGCGGCGAGCATGCCGCGGGTGCACAGCAGGTGCGGTTGTCCCGGCTCCAGGTGGAGGCCGGCGGCGACGTCGGCCCGGGCGCCGTCGGCGTCGCCGAGCTCGTAGCGCAGCGCGGCCCGGTTCACGTACGCGGCGAGGAAGTCCGGTTCGAGGTCGAGCACCCGGTCGAAGTCGGCGACGGCCGCGTCGAGGTCACCGAGCTCGGCGTACAGGTCGCCGCGGTTGTAGTGCGGTTCGACGTCGGGCAGGCCGTTGGCGATGGCGGCGTCGTAGTCGGCGAGCGCCTCGGCGGAGCGGCCGAGGCGGCGCAGCAGGGCGGCGCGTTCGGCGTAGTAGTCGGGGTGGTGCGGGTCGAGCGCGATGACGGCGGTGTACTCCTCGACCCCGTCGGCGGGTGACCTGCGGGCGACGAGCTGGGCCCGGTTGTAGCGCAGCACCGACAGGTGCAGGTCGCGTTCGCCGGCGGTGAAGGTGGCCGCCATGCGGGCGATGCCGGCGTCGACGAGGCGCATCGCCTCCTCCGGGTCGCCGAGGTGCATGGCGATGAGAGCGCGGCCGTTCTCGTTGAAGGTGAGGTTGTACGCGCGGCCCCGGTCGTGCGGCAGCAGCGACGCGAGCGACACGGCGGTGTTCACCCAGGCGCTCGCCTTGCGCAGGTCGCGGCGGGCCTCGTCGAAGTAGCGGGTGTAGAGCATGGCGCGGCCGTACGCGGCCTGCATGTGGACGCTGGGTGCGGTGGAGCGGGCGCAGGCGTCGTCGAAGAGGGCCATGGCCTCGTCGGCGCGGCCCATGGTGGACAGGGCGATGGTCATCTTGACCGTGGCGAGCCAGCACTCGTCGGGCTGGGTGGTCCAGTCGGCGAGGGCGAGGCAGCGCCGGCCGAGGTCGAGCACGGCGTCGTAGTGCCCGGCGAGGATGCAGTCCTGCAGGGCGTCACCGAGGGCGGCGACGCCGGCACCGGCGGGGTCGCCGCCGTGCTCGCGGTGGTGGCAGATCGCGCCGGCCCGCAGCGACGGCTCGCCCCGGGCGAGCAGCTCGGCGGCGCGCCGGTCGTGCAGCCGGGCGCGTTCGCCCGGGTCGAGCGCGGCGTACGCGGCCAGCAGCGCCGGGTCGTCGCTGACGCAGTCGCCGTCCACGTAGGACCGGGCCGGGTCGGCGGTCACCGGTGTCTCGACCGGGTCGCCGACGGTGCGCACGCAGTACGCGGACAGCGCCGCCGCGAGGGGGTCCGCGACGTCGGTGGTGGCGGTGGTGACGACGACGGTGAGCAGAGCCGGGTCGACGCGGCGGAGCATGAGGGCGAGCCACTCGGCGTCGGTGCGGTCGGCGTGCTCGGCGTGGGTGACGACGAGGGTGCGGGGTCCGGTCCCGGCGAGCGCCGCCCGGAGCAGGTCGACGAGGCCGTGCCCGAGCTGCACGGTCCGCGCGTACGGGTAGTACCGGGTCCGCGACTGCGGTGACGCCTGCGAGGTGAGGGTCTCCCGGCCGCAGGTGAGCAGCGCGCCCAGCTCGGGTGCGGCGGTGAGGATCTCGATGTCGTGCGCCCGCACCAGGTCGGGGTGGGTGCGCAGCAGGTCGGGGACGAGCCGGCGCAGCAGGGTGCCGGCGGCGGTGAACGGTCCCCGCAGCCGCCGGTGCGCGTCCACTGTGGACAGGACGGGTGGGAGGCCGGCGGGCAGCGCGCCCGACACCCAGCGATGACGGAACATGACGACTCCTTCAGTGCTGTCGGTTGCGGCGGCGGTCGCGGACGGCGAGCGCGGCGGCGAGGACGAGCTGGCCGGCGGAGGCGGCCAGGAAGAGCAGCGCGTCCCAGAACCGGGCCGCGGGCACGGCGGGGTCGGTGACGGCGGCGACGGCGGTGCCCAGGAACCGCCAGGCGAGGGGCAGCGCGACGGACACCAGCACGGCAAGCATCGCGGCGTAGCCGGCCGCGTACAGCGGCGCGTACCAGCGGGCGGCGGCCGCGTCGCGCGGGTCCCAGCGGGTCTCGTCGGCGAGCCGGTCGGTGCGGCCGAGCAGCCGCCACAGCCGGTTGTGCAGCAGCTGCCGGGCGGTGGTGTGCAGGTCGACGCAGCCCAGGACCGTGGTGACCAGGTGGTACACGTCGGTGCGCAGGAAGAAGTACAGCTGCGCGAGGACGCCGAGCAGGCACATGAACGCGATGGCGAGGCAGGCCCGCCCGGCGACGGGCAGGGTGCCGTCCGGGTGGCGGGACAGCCACGCCACGACGGTCAGCGCACAGGCGGCGAGCACGTCGGCCACGACACCGGCCAGGATCGGCAGGTACCGCTGCCGCCGCGGGACGACGACGAGCCCGTCGAGCTTGGTCTCGGCGACCAGGAAGTAGAGCCGGTGGCCGAGGTGCATGGACGAGTGCAGGCCCAGCCGGCGGCCGGCGAGCAGGTGGAACAGTTCGTGCAGCACCACGAACGGCAGCTGCCCGAACAGCAGGGTCAGCTCGACGACCAGCAGGTAGTCGGTGAAGAACACGTGGCCGCGGGCCGGGACGAGCCGCGGGTCGGCGACGCACACCGCGACGGCGGCGGCGACGAGCGCGCCGTAGCAGACCCAGGCGGCCGGTGAGAACAGGGCGGCGCCGAGCCGCTGCCAGCGCGGCGGCGCGGCCGTGCCGGCGTCCCCGGTGTTCACGAAGGACAGCTCGCGCAGCGTGTCGAGGAACTCGTCGATGTCGACGGGTTCGCCGTAGCGGTCGGTGTACCAGGCGGCGGCGTCCTGCGGCGGCCGGCCCCCGGCCAGCTCGCGGAGCAGGGCGGCGCCGTCGGGCGGGAAGACGCCGTAGGAGTCGCAGTCGGTGCGGCCGACGACGACCCGGTCGCCCTCGTCGAGGAACCGCAGGTCGTGCAGGGCAACTGGACCGGTCGGCATGCCAGGTCTCCTCTGTACGGGCGGCGGGCCCGGCCGGGGGCGAGGGTGGCGCACCCCCGGCCGGGCGTTACCGGTGCGGACGTCAGCCGAGGATCTCGGCGCAGCAGCACATGCCGTAGCAGTAGTTGTTGCAGAGCCGGGTGAGCCGGACGGCGCCGGGCTTGCGCACGACGATCTTCTTCATCCCGGGCCCGGTGCCGGCCTCGTTGCCCGCGGTGTCGCCGGTTGCCGTGGTGAGCTGTGCCATGGGGTTCGCCTCCTCAGACGAGCTGCGTTACTTTGCGTAATTAGACTGACACGCAGCGTGACGAACGCGAAGTCACCCGGGCGACAGTTCCGCGCTGCCTAGCCGACAGCTACCAGCGGTCGTGGTGCAGCGCCGCGGCGAGCGGGGTGCGGTGCCGCCAGCCGTGCCGCTCCAGGTCCGGCACCGTCTCCAGGTGCGTCACCGGCCCGAGGCACAGCCACGCGACCGGGCGGACCGCCTCGGGGATGCCGAGCAGCTCACGCACGAACGGCTCGCGGTAGAACGACACCCAGCCGACGCCGAGGTCCTCGGCGGTCGCCGCGAGCCACAGGTTCTGGATGGCGAGGCACACCGAGTAGAGACCGGCGTCGGCGATCGCGTGCCGGCCGAGCACCGCCGGTCCGCCGCGGCCCGCGTCGTAGGTGACGACCACCGACATCGTCGACTCCAGCACCCCGTCGATCTTGATCCGGCGGAACGTGTCGGCCGCCGCGCCGTCCAGGGTCGCGGCGAACGTCGCCCGCTCCTGCCGGACGTGCTCGTGGAACGCGCGGCGCAGCCCGGCGTCGCGCACGAGGACGAAGTCCCACGGCTGGGTCAGCCCCACGCTCGGGGCCGCGTGCGCGGCGCTCAGCACGCGGTCGAGGACCTCATCGGGGATCGGCGCGCCGGTGAACTGGCCGCGCACGTCGCGGCGGCGGCGCACGACGTCGTACAGGTCGGTGCTCATGAGGGCAGGCTCCCGCTGCTCGGCCCGTCCCGTCGCGGGGCGGGCGATGACCGCGAGGCCGGTCTTCGGACTCTCGGATCAACGCCTGCACCGCCCGCCTTCCCAGCCCGCAGGCCAGTGACCGCACGCCGCGCGGGCGCGCATGGACGGCAGCTCCCCGATCACCGCGGCGGGCCCGTGCCGGATTCACACCGGCTTCCCGATTCTCCCCGGTCGCCCGGGGCACCTCGCATCAGTTCATGCCGCCGTCGAGCCTAGACGCACAGCCGGTAGTGGGTGGTGAGCCGGCCCTCCTCCAGGAGGTGGAACGCGAGCGCCGGCGGCGGCTCCGGCCGGTCCTCGGGCTCCCACGGCAGCACCATCGTGGACTCCACGCCCGGCGCGGCCAGCACCGGCACGCCCGCGAAGACGCTGACCGCGGCGCTGTGGACGTGCCCGCACAGGACCGCGAGCACGTCCCGGTGCCGGCCCAGCACCTCGGCGAGCCGGCCGGCCCCGAGCTGGCGCACCTGGTCCGCGGCGGGTTTGCCCACCGGTACCGGCGGATGATGGCAGCACACGAACGCGGGTGCGCCGGCCGCCGCGGCGAGGGTGGTGTCGAGCCACTCGAGGGTGCCGTCGTCGAGCCAGCCCTCGGCGTGGCCGGGGACGCTGGAGTCGCACAGGGCGAACACCACCCCGGCGACGGTCTCGACCCGGTTCACCGGCTCGCTCGCGGGCCGCTCGTCGAGCAGCTCGGCCCGCAACGCCGCCCGTTCGTCGTGGTTGCCCGGCAACGCCAGCACGGGCACGCCGAGCTGGCGCAGCTTGCCGAGCTCCGCGTACTCCTCGGCGCGGCCGTGGTCGGCGACGTCGCCGGTCACCAGGATCACGTCCGGCGCCCGGCGCAGCGTCGCGAGGTACGTGACGACGCGGTCCAGCCGGTCCGGGGCCGCGGCGCCGATGTGCAGGTCACTGAGGTGGGCGATGAGCACCCTTGCGGTTTACCCCAGCAGCGGCAGGCTATCCGCGCGGGCGAAGGCGGCACGCACGTCGTCGATGCCTTCGGTGAAGTGCGCCCAGCTGTCGACGTGGACCGGCACGACCCGCTTCGCGCCGAGGATCCGGGCCGCCTCGAGCATGCCGTCCGCGCTGAGGGTCAGGTCCGCGTCGCCGAGCAGCGGGGTGCGGGCCCGGCCGCCGAAGAGGACCGCCACGTCGACCACCGGGAACCGCGCGGCGATCCCGGCCACGACGGCCAGGGACGCGTTGTCGCCGCTGACGTAGACGGTCGGCAGGCCGTCGCCGTGCAGGACGAAGCCGGTCACGGGGCCGGTCAGGTGCTCGGTGCCGTCGGGGCCGTGCTGGGCGGGGACGGCGGTGACCCGCAGGTGGCCGGTGCCGGGCCGGGGCAGGTCGACGTGCGCCCACGGGTCCAGCCCCCGCGTGGGGCCGCCCAGCCGGGCGGCCGCGGCCGGGGTGCTGAGCACCAGCGGTACCGACGCCGCGAACACACGACCGGCGTGGTCGAGGTTGTCGGGGTGCTGGTCGTGGGACAGCAGCACCACGTCCACCGGCCCGGCGTCGGCGGGACCACCGGCCGCGGCCGCGGTCTTGGTCAGCGTCCTGGAGCCGAGCGGGTAGTCGCCGGGCGGGTCGAACGTGGGGTCGGTCATGAACGTGCGGCCACCGAGGCCGAACACCACGGTCGGGCCGCCGAACCGGCGGAACTGGAGCGTCATACGTCCCAGTCTCGTCGCGGGCACCCGTGCCGGTGAGTGGCCGGAACGCCATCCTCCGATACGATCAAGCCATGGCTCGCTCGCGCACGACGATCGGAGTGCTGATCGGCGACGGCGCCCCGATGCTGGAGGTGGCGGTCGCACCCCGCGTGTTCAGCACCGCCGGCGCCGGCTTCACGGTGCGCACCGCCGGCGAGCACCCCGGCCCGCTGTCCACGACGGCGGGCATCGCGCTCACCGCCCCGCACACCCTCGACGACCTGGACACCGCGGGCGTCGTCATCGTCCCCGGCTGGCGCCCACCCGGCGGCGCCCCGGTCGCCCCCGCCATCCTCGACCGGCTGCGCCGCGCCCACGACGAGGGCGCCACCGTGGTCGGCCTGTGCCTCGGCGCGTTCGTCCTCGCCGAGGCCGGCCTGCTGGACGGCCGCCGCGCCACCACCCACTGGCACCACCTGCCGGCGTTCGCCGCCGCGTTCCCGGCCGTCTCGGTCGTCGACGACGTGCTGTACGTGGACGAGGGCACCGTCGTGACCAGCGCGGGCAGCGCCGCGGGCCTGGACGCCTGCCTGCACCTGCTGCGCCGCGAGCACGGTCCCCGCCTGGCCAACACCGCCGCCCGCGCCCTGGTGGTCGCGCCGCAACGGGCCGGCGGGCAGGCCCAGTTCATCGAGCACCCGGTGCCGCAACTGCCCGCCGGCGACGCGATCGGCGACGCGATGCGGCACGCCCTCGAACACCTGGAGGATCCCGCCCTGGACGTGCCGCACCTGGCGGCGGCGGTGCACCTGAGCCGCCGCACGTTCGACCGGCGGTTCCGCGAGACGACCGGGGTGTCGCCGCTACGGTGGCTGCTGCAGCAGCGGGTGCTGCGGGCCCAGCACGTGCTGTCCACCACCGACCTGGACGTCGACTCGGTGGCCCGCGCGTGCGGCTTCAGCGACGGCGTCGCGCTGCGCCCACACTTCCGCCGCCTGGTCGGCGTGCCGCCGCAGTCGTACCGGGCCAGCTTCCGCACCCCCTGAGCCGATTTGCCGCGGCGATGCTATGGGCTTATGCTCATATCCGCCATTGCGGCGTAGATCGTGGCAGGACCGTCGGTATGCTTCGGGCGTGGATAGGAGGAGCGACATGAGCGCAGCGGCTGTTGGCGCTCGCATGCCGACCACGATCACCCTCGACGACGTCGCGGCCATGGCGGATGCGGATGAGCATCACCGCTACGAGCTCAGTCGAGAAGGGGTGCTGTCCATCATGCCGCCGGCCCAACCGGAGCATGCGCTGACCGTCGCCAAGCTGGTGCACTGGTTCTACGCCAACGGTTTCGGGCCTGAGCAGGTCACCACCGACTGCGGCATCGACGTGGGCGGCGGGCGGCAGCCGGACGTGACGGTCTGGGCGAAGGGCAAGCCGCCCCGCCCGGCACGCTCCAGCTACGCGGGCCTCGACGGACTCCTTCTCGCGGTCGAGGTGGTGTCACCCGACAGCGAGCGCATCGATCGCATCATCAAGCGCGACGAGTATGCGGCCGCCGGTGTCCCCCGCTACTGGATCATCGGACGCGACGCGGCGACGACCGTACACGCACTGGTCATGCACGACGGCGAGTTCGTGGCAGAAGAGGAGCCGCGGCCCCTGGTCCGGCTGCTGAGCGGACCCGTGCCCAACCTCGGCTGACGGGCGACAGGGCGGCGGTCAGGCCCGTGAAGGTGGGCGTCGGCCCGCCGATGCCCCCGGCTCCGCCGACGCGGGGCCCAGCCGTAGCTCCAGCCGCTAGCGACAGCGAGGACCAGCCGCAGGGCCGACGCAGACATCCGCGGCGGACGCCGGCGCTGGGGCGGCCGGCCGGGTTCGCCGGTCCGCTGCCGAGGACGTCCGCGCGGTCCTCGCTACGATTGCCGGCCATGACGACGGTCCCGGCCGCGAGCACGCCCGCGGTCACCTTCACCAGTGGCGGCGAGACGCTCGCCGGCGTGCTACACCTGCCGGCCGGCCCCGGCCCGCACCCGGCGGTCGTGCTCCTGCACGGCTTCCCCGGCAACGAGCGCAACTTCGACCTCGCCCAGGCGCTGCGCCGGGCCGGGTACGCGGCCCTCGTCTTCCACTACCGCGGCTCGTGGGGCATGGGCGGCGACTACGCGTTCGGGCACGTGCTGCAGGACGCCGCGGCGGTCGTCGCCGCCGTGCGCGCCGAGCCGTTCGCCGCCACGCACCGGCTCGACCCGGCCCGCGTGGCGGTGGCCGGGCACAGCCTGGGCGGGTTCGCCGCGCTGATGACGGCCGCCGCCGACCCGGCCGTGGCGGCGACCGTCTCCGTCGCCGGCTTCGACGTCGGCACGGCGGCCGACCTGTGCGCGGATCCGGTGACCCGGGCCGAGTGCGTCGAGGCGCTCGGCAGCGACCTGCTCCCGCTGCGCGGCACCAGCGGCGAGGCGCTCGTCAGCGAGATGGTCGCGGCCGGTCCAGCCTGGCGCCTGGCCGGCCTGGCCCGCGCGTTCGAGGACCGCCCGGTGCTGCTCGTCGGCACCGGCCGGGACCCCGTCACACCGCAGGAGGTGCACCATGCGCCATTGGTCCGGGCGTACGGGCAGCACCCCCGCATCCGGCTGGAGCACCTGGTGTTCGACACCGACCACGCGCTGTCGGACCACCGCGTCGAGCTCGCCGACACCCTGATCGGCTTCCTCGGCCGCACCCTCGGCGGGCCGGCCGCATCACAGCAGGGCGGGCAGGTCGCGCAGTGACGTGACCCGGTCCGGCTCGTCGAGCGGCCCGGCCCCGTCGCGGTCCAGGTGCACCGCGCGCAGCCCGGCCGCGCGGGCCGGCAGCACGTCCAGGTCGTGCCGGTCGCCGACGCTCACCACCGCGCCGGGCGGCAGCCCCCAGCGCCGGCACGCCTCGGCGAACACCGCCGGGTCCGGCTTGAACAGCCCCAGCGCCTCCCCGGTGTAGACCGGCCCGACCCGGTCCAGCAGCCCGATGCGGGCCAGCTTGTCGGTCTGCTGGGCCACGATGCCGTTGGTGAGCACCGCCGTGCGCAGCCCGGCCCGGCGCAGCGCCGCCAGCACCGGCGCGGCGTCGGGGTAGGGCGCCCAGGCCTGCTCGTACCGGCGCAGAAATCCGCCGAAGAGGGTGTCCAGGCGCGTCTCGTCGTCCTCGGCGGGCCGGCCGACCGCGACCAGGAAGTCCCGGACGCGGCGGCGGCGCTGCTGCTGGAACGTGAGCCGCCCGGCCCGCCAGTCGGCCAGGTGCCGCTCCTGCACGGTGCGCCACAGGGCCAGCACCGGCGCGTCCGGCGTGACCCCGATGGTGGGCAGCCACCGCAGCAGCGCCGCGGTCACCGCGCCCTCGTGGTCCAGCAGCGTGCCGTCGAGGTCGAGCAGTACTCCCTGCACCGTCACGTTCGGGGATGGTACCGACGGCGGGCCCTGCCGGGTGCCATCCGCGGACCGATCGCGGCCATCGATACGGCTATTGGTCGCGGCCTCCCGGGCCGTCCTAGCGTGGCGGCCATGTACATCGCCAGGCCGCCGTCCGGCGGCAGCCGGCACCGGGTCGTCGTCGGCCACCAGCTCTTCGGCGTCGACGCGCCGGTCCGTGCGTTCGCCGACCGGCTCGCCGCCGCCGGCTGCCTCGTCGCGGTGCCCGACCTGTACCACCGCACCGCGCCCGGCATCGAGCTCGCCCAGGACGACGCCGGCCGGGCGCGCGGCTTCGAGCTGCTGCACGGCCTGGACCGCGACGAGGTCGTCGCCGACGTGGCCGCGGCGGTCGACGCCCTCGGCGGCGACCCGGCCCGCGTCGGCATGGTTGGGCTGAGCATGGGCGGGCACGTGGCGTACCTCGCCGCCGCCCGCCTCGGCCTGGCCGCCACCGCGGTGCTGTACCCGGGCTGGCTCACCGGCGGCGACATCGCCCTGAGCCGCCCCGAGCCGACCGTCACCCTGACCCCGGCGATCACCGGCCGCCTGCTGTTCCTCGTCGGCGCCGACGACCACGTCGTGCCGCCCGCCGACGTCGCCACCGTCGGCGCGGCGCTGCGCGACGCCGGCGTCCGGCACGAGATCGTCGTCTACCCGGACACCCCGCACGCGTTCCTGCTGCCCGGCGGTCCCACGTACCGCCCCGGACCCGCCACCGACGCCTGGCGGCGGATCCTGGAGCTGGTCACCTCGTAAGGTCGGATCATGCGCGCCGGTCGCTGCGACCGCTTCGGCGGCCCCGAGGTCCTGGTGCCCGCCGACGTCCCGGACCCCGTCGCCGGCCGCCACGGCATGCCAGGCGGTCAGGACCGCGGCCGCGGACACCAGCAGACCGGACGCCCGGTGATGGGTGCCGTCGGGTAGCTGGACGACCACCTCGACCAGCTGCGAGCGGTCCACCGCAACACCGTCCACAGATCGACATGACATGCCTGGTTCATCCGACCGTGCTGACCGGCGGTGGCACAAGCCTCAATCAGGTACCTGACTCGGCGCACCCACGGGGGTTGTCCAACGGTGTCCAACGACGGGCGATCGACGCGCGTCATATCGACAGAATGGCCCGCATGGCCGCGGCTCAACTCGTACATGACGAACACTATTGGAACTATCGCGAGCAGACCCGGACGTCCGGGACGCTGCAGCGCACCGGCCGGTTACGGGCCTGGCGCGAGGACGGCGGCCGATTACTGGCCATGCTGACCGTCCAGCCGTACTTCGAGGACTACGGGTGTACGATCCCGCAGCAGGTCCGGGCCCGGTTCCCGTTCTCGGGGCGGCTCGTCGACGTGGTGTCCTACGAGCCCGGCTGGTGGGGCGGCAGCTGCCGGTACCACATCGCCGACCCGGCGTACGCGTCCGTGCAGCGATGGATGTCGCTGGACGCGCGCACCGTGGCGCGGCGGCTCGGGCCGGGCTTCCAGATCGACGACGAGGCGGACACGACGTTCGGCCAGCTCGGCGCGTGACGGCCGGGCGCGGCGGAGGCCGTCCGCCGCCGGACGGAAATATCGGGCAAAAACCCATGAAGGCCGCGGGGCGTCCGTAGCGTTGGGCTGATGAGGATGGTTCACAGGCTGGCGGCCGTCGCGGCCGCCGTCGCGGTGACCGGTTCCCCGGCCACCGCCGCCCACGCCCAGGCTTCCGAGGACCTTCGGCCCGCGCTGCTGACCGCGGCCGACCTGCCCGGCGGGTTCGTGCCGGTCGCGGCGGCCACCAACGACGACGGCGCGGTCACGCTCGGCGGCAACTTCCCCGGCTGCCCGTCCCTGGCCCCGGTGACCGGCGACGGCACCACGGCCGCCGCCGTCACCTACAGCAAGGGCGCCGTCGGGCCGTACCTGACCCACGCGCTCGTGCACTTCCCGGCCGGCGGCGCCGCGCCCGCGATGGACCGCCTCGCCGCGGCCGTCACCACCTGCAAGTCCTTCAGCCAGGACCTGGCCGGCATCACGGTGCGCTTCACGCTGACCCCGGCGCAGGTGCCGGCGACGCTCGGCGAGCGCGTGGTCGGGGTGCGGATGACCGGCGACACCGACTTCGGCGTCGCGGTCACCGCCGACATCGTCGCGGTCCGCCGCGGCGAGTACGTGCTGTGGCTCAACGACATGGCCGTCGGCACCACCGGCGCCGGCCTGGTGGGGACCCTCGCCCGGACCGCCGCCGACCGGTGCGCGCAGCGGGCCAAGGGCTGCTGACCGCTGTTGCCGTCCGGGCCGCACGCGGCCCGGACGGGCGCGTCAGTGGTCGCTGACGGTCAGGACCACCTTGCCGGCCGAGCGGCCGGTGGCGACGAGGTCGTGCGCCTTCGCGACGTCCTCCAGCGGCAGCACGGTGTCGACCACGACCCGCAGCTGCCCCCGCTCGACCAGCTCGGCGAGGGAGCGCAGCCCGGCGTGGTCCGGCTGCACCAGCAGGAACCCGGCCCGCCGGCCGCGCTCCCGGGCCTCATCCGCCAGGTACGCCTCGGCCGGCGAGGCGAGCGACACCAGCACGCCGCCGGGCCGCAGCGCGCCCAGCGAGCGGGGGCCGTACTCACCGCCGATCGGGTCGACCACCACGTCGAGGTCGGTGGCGACGTCCTCGAACCGCACCGCGGTGTAGTCGATCACCTCGTCGGCGCCGAGGCCGCGCACCAGCTCGTGCTTGGCCGCGCTGGCCGTACCGATGACATAGGCACCCCTCGCCTTGGCGATCTGCACCGCGAGGTGACCGACGCCGCCGGCCGCCGCGTGGATCAGCACCCGCTGCCCGGCCCGCACCTCGGCGGTGTCGACGAGCGCCTGCCACGCGGTCAGCCCGGCCAGGCCGAGCCCGGCGGCCTCCACGTGTGACAGCCCCGCCGGCTTGCGGGCCAGGTGCCGGGCCGGCGCCGTCACGTAGTCGGCGTAGGTGCCGGCCGCCTCGGGCAGCCGGGGCATGCCGAACACCTCGTCGCCGGGCCGCAGCCAGGTCACGCCGAGGCCGACCTCCTGCACCACCCCGGACAGGTCCCAGCCGAGCCGGACCGTGGTGCCGAGCAGCCCGCCGGAGCCGCGGTGCCACAGGTCCGTCGGGTTCACGCCGGTCGCGTGGACGCGCACCAGCACCTCGGAGATCCCGGGCTCGGGGCGGTCCACCTCCATCACCCGCAGCACCTCGGGCCCGCCGAACTCATCCTGACCGATCGCGCGCATCGTGTCGTTTCCCATCTGTGTGTGACTGCCGTTGCGCGTACCAGCGTCGCCGGGATGACCGCCGCGTTCGAGTGGCCACGTTGCCACTATGTGCAAAGATCTGGCCATGACTCGCACCGTGGCCCACCGTGTCGTCGTGCTCGCCCTCGACGGGGTCTACCCGTTCGAGCTGAGCATCCCCAGCCGCATCTTCGGCACCGCCGCCCCGCTGTACGAGGTCGTGACCTGCAGCCTCGACGGCGCCCCGGTCCGTACCGGCTACGACTTCAGCGTCACCGTCCAGCACGATGCGACCGTCATCGACACCGCCGACACGCTGGTGGTGCCGCCGTTCGTGTGCGCGCCCGACGCGCCGCGCGACTGGCTGCCCGGCCCGCTGGCCGCCGCGCTGGGCCGGCTGCGGCCCGGCGCGCGGATCGTGTCGATCTGCACGGCCTCCTACGTGCTGGCCGCCGCCGGGCTGCTCGACGGCCGCCGCGCCACCACGCACTGGAACGACGCCGAGCACTTCCAGCGCACGTTCCCCGACGTCGACGTCGACGCGTCCGTGCTGTTCATCGACGACGGTGACGTGCTCACCGCGGCCGGCGCCGCCTCCGGCATCGACGTGTGCCTGCACCTGATCCGCCGCGACCACGGCAGCGCCGTCGCCAACCGCGTCGCCCGCCTGTGCGTCGTGCCGCCGTGGCGGGAGGGCGGCCAGGCCCAGTTCATCGACCGCCCCATCCCGGCCCCGTCGACGGCCACGACCGCCGCGACCCGGCAGTGGGCCCTCAGCCGCCTCGACCGGCCGATCTCCCTGGCCGAGATGGCGGCGCACGCGCAGATGAGCGTGCGCACGTTCTCCCGCCGCTTCCGCGAGGAGGTCGGCATGACCTCCGGGCAGTGGCTCATCCGGCAGCGCGTCGAGCACGCCCGCCGGCTGCTGGAGACCACCGACCTGCCCGTCGACCGGGTCGCCGCCGAGGCCGGGTTCGGCACCGCCGCCTCCATGCGCCAGCACCTCGCCGGCGCCATCGGCGTGCCGCCGATCGCGTACCGCAACACCTTCCGCGCCACGGCCGTGCCCGCCTGACGCGGGGCGCGCCCACCCGGGCGCGGCGCGGACGGCGCAACCGTGGGTGCGCGACGCCCGCCGGAGCGGTGTCAGGCCGGGTCCGGTGAGGCCCGGACGTGTCGGCGGGCGTCGTGGATGCGGGACTTCAGGGTGCCGAGCGGGATGTCCAGGCGGGACCCGGCGATGACGCTGGTGTCACAGGGTTCGATGCGCCCCCTTCGCAGGGTGTGTTCGCCGCGGCCGAGTCAGGAATGCGTCACGGACCCGATCTTGCCCGCCGCCGGCCCGGTCCGCTAATCGACGGCCGGTTGCTCCACCGGCCGATGCCGCCGCCGACTGGACGCTCGGTGACCTGGTCTTCGCGACCGGTGGGGTCGCCATCGGTCGGGAAGCCACCAGGCCATGAGCCGACCGGCCAGAATGCCGCGCCTGAAGATGCGGGTGAAGATCGACGTGTGCGAGGGTGGCCAGGGATACCGCACCTGCTGGAGGCACGCTTGAGCAACAATCTGGACGTCGCGCTGAAGAGCACGATGAACATCGAAGGGGCGTTCGCGGTCGCGCTGGTGGACTACACCAGCGGCATGACGCTGGGCACCCTCGGCGGCAGCCCCGAGTTCGACATCACGGTGGCCGCGGCCGGCAACACCGACGTCGTACGCGCGAAGCTGCGCACCATCGAGATGCTCGGCCTGAACGAGCCGATCGAGGACATCCTCATCACGCTGGAGAGCCAGTACCACCTGATCCGCCCCCTGCACTCACGCAACGGGCACGGCCTGTTCCTGTACCTGGCGCTGTCCAAGGCACGCGCCAACCTCGCGCTGGCCCGCCACCAGCTGCGCCAGATCGAAGAGAGCCTCGAACTGTGACGTCCGGCTTCTTCGGCCAGCCCGACGACCTGCCGCGCCGTGAGCGCACCGAACCCGGCGGCGCGGTGGGGCAGCTCCCACCGGACGCGCCCGGCGCCCGCACCGAGCCGCACGACGCGGTCCTCTCCCCCGTGCGCACCGCCATGGCCGACCTGCGGCTGCGGGTGCCGGGCGTGCGCGGCAGCGTGCTGGCCGGCGTCGACGGCATGCTCGTCACGTACGACCTGGGGCCGCAGACCGAGCCGCACGACCTGGCGGCGCTGGCCGCGACGACGTTCGGGCTGGGCCGGCAGGTGAGCCTGGTGCTGGGCCAGTCGCCGTTCCGGGACGCCACGATGCGCAACGAGGGCGGGTACTTCACCGTGTACGCCGTCGACGGCAGCTCGCTGCTGGCCGTGCTCGGCAGCGACGGGCTCAACGTGGCCCGGCTGCACCTGGAGGCCCGCCCCACCTGCCAGCACCTGGCGACCCTGCTCGCCTGACGACCCTGCTCGCCTGACGGCCGCGGGCGCTCGGGGGCCGGGCGGCGCTCACGAATCGGCGGTCTCCAGCGGGTCGGCAAGGAGGCGTTCGAACGCGAGCTCGGCCGCGCCGACCAGCGGCGCGTCGTCGCCGAGCAGCGGGGTCCGCAGCCGCAGGTGCTCCCGGCAGGCGGGCAGCGCCATCGTCGCCAGGCGGCCGCGGACCTGGGCGGCGCCGGCGAGGTACAGCTCGCGCAGCGCGCCGCCGAACACGACGGCCGTCGGGTTGAAGACGTTGACGAGGTTGGCGACGCCGAACCCGAGCCAGTCGGCGGCCTGCCGGAGCGTCGCGCGGGCCGCCGGGTCACCGCGCCGGGCCGCGTCGACGCACGCCCGGACGGCGTCGCGCTCCAGCGGCACGTGCCGGGCGATCTCCATCTCCCAGCAGCCGCGGGAGCCGCAGCCGCACTCGCGGCCCTGCGGGTTGACGACCATGTGCCCGACCTCGCCGCCGTGCCCGCCGTGCCCCGTGACGCGGCGGCCGTCGGCGATGATGCCGGCGCTGATGCCGGCGTCGCCGTGCAGATGGACAACGTTGTCAAGGCCGGCGGCGGCGCCCCGCGTGTGCTCGGCGAGGGCGGCGAGGTCCGCGACGGCGCCCACCACAGGCGGCCGGTCGAGTCCCAGCTCGGCGCCGAGCGCCACCCCGAGGTCAGCGACGATGCCGGCGGCACCGGCCGCCGCGGCCGCAGACGTACCGGCGGCGACGGCCACCCCATCGGCGGCGCTCACGGCGGCGGGGAGCACCCGCACGACACCGTCGGCGTGGCGCATCATGCGGGACACCGCGATGCCGCTGCCGACGAAGACGCCGTCCGGCGGCGTGGCGCGCTGCATGTCGTGGACGAACCCGGCCAGGGTGGCGACCGTGTCGCGGACCGCGGTGCCGTGCGGGCGGGGCAGCTCGCGGCTGTCCAGCACCTTGCCGCCGAGCCCGACCCGCGCGGCGCGCAGCCGATCGACCTCGATGCTCAGGGCGTACCCGTAGACGCGCGACGACCTGGGGCGCACGACGAGGGACGGGCGGCCGGCGCGGCCGGTCTCCTGCGGGGTGCCCTCGTCGATCAGTCCGGCGCCGGCGAGGTCGGCGGTGAGCGCGCCGATGGTGCTGCGGTTGAGGCCGAGCTGGTTGGTCAGCTCGGCGCGGGACGTGTCGCCGGCGACGTGGACGTACCGCAGGAGCGCGCCCAGGTTCTGGCGGCGGACCGAGTCCTGGGTCGGGGTGCTTCGCTGATGGCTCGTGGACACGGGCAGGTCCCTTCGGCGGAAACCCGGGTGAAGCAGCCGTGGGTCCCCGGAACCGTGTTCCGGGGACCCACGACGTCAGGTGCCTGGTGCTACTTGGTGAGCGGGGACAGCTTCGGGTCGTTGGCGTACGCCTCGGCGGCGTTGGCCTTCGTCACGATGACCGGCGGAAGCAGGTACGACGGGACGACCTTGACGCCGTTGTTGTACGACTTGGTGTCGTTGATGGTCGGCTCGTTGCCGGCCTGCAGCGCCTTCACCATGGTGATGGTCTCGGCGACCAGCTTGCGGGTGTCCTTGTTGATCGTGGAGTACTGCTCGCCAGCCATGATCGACTTGACCGACTCGACCTCGGAGTCCTGGCCGGTGACGACCGGGATCGGCTTGCCGGCGGCCTTCACCGAGGTGATGATCGCGCGGGCCAGGGTGTCGTTCGGGGACAGCACGCCGTCGAGGGTCTTGCCCGCGGTGTAGGTCGAGGTCAGCAGCGAGTCCATGCGCTGCTGCGCGCCCTCGGCCTTCCAGCCCTGGATCGCGGTCTGCTTGACGTCCTTCTGGCCGGAGCCGACGATGACGTCACCCTTGTCGATGAGCGGCTTGAGCACGTCCATCGCACCGTTGAAGAACACACCGGCGTTGTTGTCGTCCGGCGAGCCGGAGAACAGCTCGACGGTCCACGGGCCGGTCGCCTTCTTGGCCTTCATGCCGTCCAGCAGGGCCTGGCCCTGCAGCTGGCCGACCTTGAAGTTGTCGAACGCGATGTAGTAGTCGACGTCCGGCGTGTTGGTGATGAGGCGGTCGTAGGCGACGACCTTGATGCCGGCGTCGTGCGCGGCCTTGACCTGGGTCGACAGCTGCGCGGCGTCGGTGGCGCCGATGACGATGACCTTCGCGCCCTTGGTGACCATGGCGGAGATCTGCGCCTGCTGGTCCGCGACCGTGGTCGAGGCACCGGCGTACTGCACGTCGGACTTGAAGCCGGCGTCCTTGAGCCCGTTGGTGAACAGGTCACCGGCGAGCACCCAGTTCTCCGACGTCTTCGACGGCAGCGCGACACCGATCAGGGAGTCGGCGGCGAAGCCCTTGGCGGGCGCGCCGGTGCCGGAGTCGCCGTCGCGCTCCGAGTCGCCACAGGCGGCGGAGCTGAGTGCGAGCAGCGCGACCGCGCTGACGGCGAGGCTCCTGGTGAGGAACTTGCGCATGTTGGGCAGTGCCTTTCTTCGGATGGTGGTGCGGGTGTTGGGGCGGGACAAGGGCGTCAGCCGGCCACCGGGGTCTTGGCGGCCTGTTGTCCGGTTCCGGATGGTGCGGACGGATCTCCGGTTGACTCCCGGCGGAAGGGTTTGCTTATCGACCCGATGATCGAGAAGCGGCCCTGGCTCTTGTTGTAGACGTCGAACGCGACGGCGGCGAGCAGGAACAGACCCTTGATGATCTGGGTCTTGTCGGTGCCGGTGCCGAGCAGCTGCAGGCCGTTGGTGAGCAGGGCCATGACCAGACCGCCGACGATCGAGCCGCTGATGGTGCCGAGGCCGCCGGAGACCGCCGCGCCGCCGATGAAGACGGCCGCGATGGCGTCCAGCTCCCAGCTGAGACCGTCCTGCGGGCCGGAGGCCCCGGAACGGGCCACAAAGATCATGCCGGCCAGGGCGGCGAGCACCGACATGTTCATCATGACGAAGAAGTTGACCCGCTTGAGCTTCACACCGGACAGCTCGGCGGCGCGGGCGTTGCCGCCGACCGCGTAGATGTAGCGGCCGCCGGCCGTGTTGCGGGTGTAGAAGCCGTACGCGAGCACCAGGACGGCCAGGATGATGCCGGAGATCGGGAAGCTGGTGTCGCGGCGGCCGCTGGCGAACAGCAGCGTGGCGTAGATGATCACGCCGAGCATGACGGCCAGGCGGATCAGCGACACCCACACCGGGGTCGGCTCGGCGCCCATCGCAAGGCGGACCTTGCGGGCCCGGTACTCCCGCCAGAGCACGGCGAGGCAGGCCAGCAGTCCGAGCAGCAGCGTCGGGTTGTTGTACCCGGTGTTCGGGCCGATCTCGTGCATGTAGCCCGCGCCGATGCGCTTGAAGGCCTCCGGCACCGGCACCGAGTCGGCGTTGCCGATGTACTGGTTCGCGCCGCGGAAGAGCAGCATGCCGGCGAGGGTCACGATGAAGGCCGGCACGCCGATGTAGGCGACCCAGAAGCCCTGCCACGCGCCGACGACCGCGCCGACGCCGAGGCCGAAGAGGATCGCCGCCCACCAGGGCAGGTCCCACTCCTGCATGGCCTTGGCGACCACGATGCCGACGAAGGCGGCGACCGATCCGACGGACAGGTCGATGTGCCCCGCCACGATGACCATCAACATGCCGATCGCCAGGATCAGGATGTACGAGTACTGGCTGACGACGTTGATGAGGTTGTTGGGCTGGAGGGTCAGCCCGTCGGTCTTGATCTGGAAGAACAGGATGGTCGCCAGGAGCGCGAAGATCATCCCGAACTGGCGGGCGTTGGAGGTGGTGCCCCCGAAGAGGTTCTTCTGCAGGTCTTTGAATCGGCTCATGACGTCGGCATCTTCTTCATAGTCGGCTGCTGAGACGGCTGGGTCTTCGTGGAGGTCATCTGCTTCATGAGGACTTCCGGGTTGGCATCGCGACGGGCGATGTCGCCGGTGATGGTGCCTTCGAACACCGTGTAGATGCGGTCGCACAACCCGATCAGCTCGGGCAGCTCGGACGAGATGACGATGACGCCCTTGCCCTGGTCGGCGAGCTTCTGGATGATGCCGTAGATCTCGTACTTGGCACCCACGTCGATGCCGCGGGTCGGCTCGTCGAGGATCAGCAGGTCCGGGTCGGTGAACATCCACTTCGCCAGCACGACCTTCTGCTGGTTGCCGCCGGAGAGCTTGGTGACGCCCTCGTCGACCGTGGGCGTCTTGACCCGCAGGCTCTTGCGGTACTCCTCGGCGTAGGTGTGCTCCTTGACCTGGTCGAGCACGCCGTGCCGGGAGATCTTCGACAGCTTGGCCGCCACCATCGACGTCTTGATGTCGTCGAGGAGGTTGAGGCCGATCGCCTTGCGGTCCTCGCTCACGTACGCCAGGCCGTGCCTGATCGCGTCGGCGACCGTCTTGAGCACGATCTCCTGGCCGTCCTTGTAGACGTGCCCGGAGATCCAGTGCCCGTAGGACCGGCCGAAGAGGCTCATCGCCAGCTCGGTGCGCCCGGCGCCCATCAGGCCGGCGAAGCCGACGATCTCGCCGCGGCGCACGTTGAAGCTGGAGCCCTTGCACACCAGGCGGTCGGCGGAGATCGGGTGCCGGACCGTCCAGTCGCGGACCTCGAAGAACACCTCGCCGATGTTGGGCGTGTGGTCCGGGAAGCGGCTGCTGAGGTCGCGGCCCACCATGCCCCGCACGATGCGGTCCTCGTTGACCCCGTCGCCCTTGACGTCGAGGCTCTCGATGGTCCGCCCGTCGCGCAGGATCGTGATGGTGTCGGCGATCCGCTCGATCTCGTTGAGCTTGTGCGAGATCATGATCGACGTGATGCCCCGCTCCTTGAAGCCGAGCAGCAGGTCGAGCAGGTGCTGGGAGTCGTTCTCGTTGAGCGCGGCGGTCGGCTCGTCGAGGATCAGCAGCCGCACGTCCTTGGCGAACGCCTTGGCGATCTCCACGAGCTGCTGCTTGCCGACGCCGATGTCCTTGATGAGCGTGTCGGGGTCTTCCTTGAGGCCCACCAGCGCCATCAGCTCGTAGGCCTTCTTGTTGGCGGCCTGCCAGTCGATCGCGCCGAACCGGCGGGGCTCGTTGCCCAGGAACAGGTTCTCGGTGATGGACATGCCCGGCACGAGCGCGAGCTCCTGGTGGATGATCACGATGCCGGCGTGCTCGCTGGCGCGGATGTCCGAGAAGCGTGACTCGCTGCCCTGGTAGATGATGTCGCCGGTGTAGGAGCCGTACGGGTACACCCCGCTCAGGACCTTCATCAGCGTGGACTTGCCGGCGCCGTTCTCACCGCAGATGGCGTGGATCTCGCCGGAACGGACCACCAGGTTGACGTCCTCGAGCGCCTTGACGCCGGGGAACTCCTTGGTGATCGACCGCATCTCCAGCAAGACCGGAGCGCTGCTCGTCATGTTGCCTCCGGGGGAACGCCAGTTGGCACATTTGTTGTGGCGACCAACTTATTTCAGATCGCAGACTTTGCAAAGCCGCCAGCTGGACTGGTTGGTAACAATCCGGTAATGACGCGGCGTCGCGGGCGGGCCGAGAGCCACTGCCTCGTGTCCGGGCGGTTAGCTGCGTGTGTCCGAGCGTAAATCAAATTGTTTTACAAAGTCAACGTCCTGCGAGAGGATGTGATGAGGACGGCGAGAAGGCGGGAACACGTGCGACAGGTAGGGACCAACCTCCCTAAAGTAGGGCAATACAACCGCGCTGTGGTGCTGGATCAGATTCAGCTCGCCGACGGTGTCAGCCGCGTGGAGATCGCGGAGCACACCGGGCTGACACCCCAGACGGTGTCCGGCATCGTCCGGCGGCTGATCGACGAGGGCATCGTCCACGAGGACGGCGCCCGCACGTCCAACGGCGGCAAGCCCCGCACCGTGCTGCGCATCAACGCCGACGCCGGCCGCGCCGTCGGCCTGCACTTCGACCCGGTCGAGCTGGCCGCGGTCGTCGTGGACCTGCTCGGCCGGCCGCTCGTCACCGTCCGCCGCCCCACCCCGCGCCCGGTCGACCCGGCGATCGTCACCGCCGCCATGGCCGAGCTCGTCGACGAGGTCCTGCGCGAGGCCGGCGTCCAGCGCGACCGGGTCCTCGGCCTGGGCCTGGCCGCCCCCGGCCCCATCGACCAGCACGTCGGCATGGTCATCTCCCCGCCCCAGCTGGCGGACTGGAGCCGCGTGCCGATCAAGGAGATGCTCGCCACCGCCACCGGCCTCGAGGTCACGCTCGACAACGACGCCACCGCCGCCGCCGTCGGCGAACGGTGGGCCGGCGCCGGCCGCGGCGTCGCCAACTTCGCCTACTTCCACCTCGGCACCGGCGTCGGCGGCGGCCTCGTGCTCGGCCACCAGGTGCACCGCGGCGGCTCGATGAACGCCGCCGAGTTCGGCCACACCTCCGTTGCCGCGGACGGCCCCGACTGCTACTGCGGCAACCGCGGCTGCCTGGAGAGCCTGGTCAACCCGCCCGCCATCGTCGCCGCCGCTCACCACCTGCTCGCCGACGCCCCGACCACCCCGGCCTCCGCCGTGCCGGCACTGGCCCGCAGCGCGTCAGCGATGGCCGCACAGACCGGCGTCGATCCCGCCGCGTCCTCGCTCGCCGCGCTGCACCGCATCGACCCGGCCGCCGTGGACCACCAGGCGGTCTGCCTCGCCGCCGCGGCCGGCGACCCCCTCGCCACCGCCGTCATCGACGCCGCCGCCGAGCACCTCGCCACCGTCGTGGTCAACGTGGTCAACATCGTCGACGTCGACCTCGTCATCCTCGGCGGCCACGGCATCAGCCACGTCGAGGGCCGCTTCCGCCAGGCCGTGGTCCGTGCCCTCGCGACCCGCCCCCTGGCCAGGAAGATCCGCGTCGTCGACGTCGCCGTGTCCCCGCTCGGCGTCGACTCCGCCGTCATCGGCGGGGCCGCGCTCGTCCTGCACGCCACGTACTCCCCGCAGGTGTCCTCGCTGCTGTCCGCCTGACCGGCACGCGCCGCTTCGACGCCCGCCGCTTCGAACGGTCGACACTGCGACTGGCCGGCACCGCGCCGGTCGCTGCTTCGACGGTCGCTGCTTCGACGGTCGCTGCTCCGACGGTCGCTGCTTCGACGGTCATTATCTTGAGTGGCCGGCGCTTCGACCGGTCAGCGCTCCGACGGTCGCTGTTTCGACGGTCGACGCCTCGACAGCCGACGCTTCGACGCTCGCCGATCGGACGCTGGTCACCCCGACGCCAGCCACGCCGGCGGCGGTCACCGTGCCGCGCACCACCGCACCACCGCACCACCGCACCACCGCACCACCGCACCACCGCGTCGGCAGTCGCCCCGACCCGCCCGCCCCGGTCGCCGCAGACCCTCCTCCCCCGGTCCGGCGCATGCTGACTGGCCGACCACCGCAACCACCGGGACGCCGTGCGCACGCGCGTGAGGCCGCCGCGCGAAGCGCACGGCGGTGCGAGCGCAGCGAGCATGGGGGTGCGGGTGGGCACCCCCGCCCCGCGCCGGCAGGCGCGGAGCAAACACAGCTCATAAACAGTTTTGAACGGCTGAATCGGTGGCTGCTGTTCAACGGGGTGACCATCGGAGGTCGGGCGCTCCTACCTTCTGCTGCAGCCCTCCGGGGTCGGTGTCAACGGGACCCGGCCACGGAGCTGGCATCCCCTCGGAGGAGGTTCACCCGTGTTGCACCGAATTACGGTGGCCGGCACCGCGCTCGTGGCGGGGCTGGCCGGCGCCTTCGCGGCCGCCGGAGCGGCGCAGGCCGTGCCCGCGGCCGGCGCGATCCTGTACGCCGACAGTCCCGACGCCGTGCCGGGGCGGTACATCGTGACGCTGAAAGACGGATCCACCTCGATCGCCGCGCAGGCGCAGCGGCTGACGGGGCGCTTCGGCGGGCGGACGCGGCACGTGTACGACCCCGTGCAGCGGGGCTTCTCGGCAAGCATGTCGCAGCAGCAGGCGCGGCGGCTGGCCGCGGACCCGGCGGTCGCGGCGGTGGAGGCGGTCCAGCGCATCACGGTCGCCGACACCCAGAACAACCCGCCGAACTGGGGCGACGACCGCATCGACCAGCGCGGCCTGCCGTTGAACCAGGCGTTCACGTACCCGGCGGACCCGGGGCAGGGCGTCACCGTGTACGTGCTGGACACCGGCCTGAACGCGAGCCACACCGATTTCAGCGGCCGGGTCAGGCAGGGCACGGACATCGTCGACGGCGACAGCGACCCGGCCGACTGTCACGGCCACGGCACCCACGTCGCGGGCACGGCGGTCGGCACCACGTACGGCATCGCGAAGAAGGCGAGCCTCGTCTCGGTCCGGGTCCTGGACTGCCAGGGCACGGGCACGAACGACGACCTGATCGCCGGCATCAACTGGGTACGCACGAACGCCCAGAAGCCGGCGGTGGCGAACTACTCGATCGGCTGCGGCGGCCGGTGCAGCAGCCAGGCGATGGACAGCGCGGTCTCGAGCCTGATCAGCTCGGGCGTGCAGTTCGTGCAGGCGGCCGGCAACAACGGCGACGACGCCTGCTACTACAGCCCGCAGGGGGTGGCCGCGGCCATCACCGTCGGCAACAGCACCAGCGCCGACGCCCGCAACAGCACCAGCAACTACGGCTCGTGCCTGGACCTGTTCGCGCCGGGGACGAGCATCGTGTCGGCGTCGTACTCCAGCAACACCGGCAGCGCGACGATGACGGGCACCTCGATGGCCTCGCCGCACGTGGCCGGCGCCGCCGCGCTGTACCTGGGCGCGAACCCCGGCGCGACCCCGGCCCAGGTGCGCGACGCGCTGGTCGGCAACGGCACCACCGGCAAGATCACCGGTGCCGGGAGCGGGTCGCCCAACGTGCTGCTGTACGTCGGGGCGACCACGAGCGGCGACCCGGTCGTCACGAACCCGGGCAACCGCGGCTCTGCCGTCGGCCAACAGGTCGACGTGCAGGTCCAGGGCAGCGGCGGCACCACGCCGTACACCTGGAGCGCGTCCGGCCTGCCGGCCGGGCTGTCCATCGGCGCGTCGACCGGTCGGATCACCGGCAGCGCGACGACCGCGGGCACGTCGAACGTCACGGTGACACTCAAGGACGCGGCGAACAGGACCGCGTCGGCCCAGTTCACCTGGACGGTCACCGCCGGCGGCGGCTGCACACCCGCGCAGCCCGTCGGCAACGGTGGGTTCGAGAGCGGCACGTCGCCGTGGACCGCGACCGCGAACGTGATCGGCACGTGGTCGCAGTACCCGGCACGCAGCGGTACCCGCAACGCCTGGCTCAACGGTGGTGGGCAGGTGCAGACCGACACGGTCTCGCAGCCGGTGGCGATCCCGTCCGGTTGCTCGAGCGTGCAGCTGCGCTTCTGGATCCGCATCACCACCGCGGAGACCGAGAACGTGGCCTACGACAAGCTGACCGTCACCCTCGGCGGCACCACCGTGGCCACGTACACGAACCTGAACAAGACCAACGGGTACGTGGAGAAGGTCATCGACGCCGGCGCGTTCGCCGGGCAGACGGTCACGCTGAAGTTCAACGGCGTGGAGGACTGGTCGCTGCAGACCAGCTTCGTCCTCGACGACGTCTCGATCACCGGGGCGTAGCGGCGCGCGCGGGGTGGGGGTGAGCGACGATGCTCACTCCCACTCCCAGCGCATGCCGACGATGCCGGGCGGCACGTCGGCGGCGACGAGGTGCGCGCCGTGCGTCGAGCCGATCCAGGTCTCCCAGACGCCCTGGTCGGGGGCGTTGAGGCCGCGCCGTTCGAAGCGCCGGCAGCGGGCCGGCACCGCGTCGTGGTCGAACTGGACCTGCAGCACGTACTCGGTCACCGGGGTCGAGAAGCCGCGGTAGTAGTTGTCGGTCGGCGACAGCGAGTCGCTGCGGTACTCGTACTCCAGCACCACCGTCTCGCCCTGGGCCAGCATCCGGTCGAAGATGATCTCGGCGGCGACGAGGCCGCCGGTGTCGCTGCGGACCCGGCCGATGCGGCAGTTGCGCACCGCGTTCATGGTGACCTTGGCGGCCGGGTCGTCGGTGAGGAACACCGCCACGGTGCGCGAGACCCGGTCGATGTTGGCCCGCAGGACCTGCCGGCAGGTGAGGCTGAGCTCCTGGCGGCGGGGGCCGACGAGGTACAGGTCGTGCAGGCTCAGCCTGGTCAGCTCGTGGTACATCCACCGGTCGAGCTCGCCGACCATCTTCGCGACGCTGGTGCCGTCGCTGAACAGCCGGTCCACGTCGATGGTGCCGGGCGGCTGGCTGAGCCACCGCCCGCGGGGCCGGCGCGGCCCGAGCTGCACCATCAGCGACTCCTCGGGCAGCGCCAGGATCTGCTCGAGCAGCCGGACGGCCTTGAGCGAATCGGGCCGCTCGGGCCGGCTGCGCCCGCGCCGCCAGTAGCTCAGCGTGGTGATGCTGACGGTGACGCCCTTGCTGGCGAGGCGCTGCCGCAGCTCGTCGAGGCCGATGCCGCGGTCCTCGATGGCGAGGTGGAGCGCGGCGGAGAACGGGCCGGTACGCAGCGCGTGCGCAAGGTCGCGGCCCAGCCCCTTGTCCATGCCCCGGGAGTATCTACCTCTTGAGCACTTTTTCCAATGCCGTGGCCACCGTGCGCGCCTCGGCCGGGGTCATCCTGCTGGTGAAGTGCGCCTCGATGCCGGCGAGGTAGGTGGGCGCGGCGGCGCGCAGCCTGGCCCGGCCGGGGGCGGTGATCCGGGCGAACGCGGACCGCCCGTCGGCCGGGTTGGCGACCCGCTCGACCAGGCCGGCCTTGGTCAGCTCGTCGACGACCCGGCTGGTGCGGCTGCGGCTGACCACCGCCTTCGCGCCCAGCTCCCCCATCGTGAGCTGCCGGTCCTTGGCGGAGTTGAGCTCCAGCAGCACGTCGTACCAGGTCAGCGGCAGCCCGTGGGCCTGCTGCAGCTCCTGGTCCAGCACCGGGACCAGCGCGGCGTGCACCCGCAGCAGGCCCGCCCAGGCGGCCGTGTTGTCCATCGTCACACCGTACCAACTCTTGTGCGTGCGCACACACGTGGCTAACTTAGTGCGTGCGCACACACTTTCCTGCGTTCGTTCCAGTCGGAGGTTCCGTCATGACCAAGCTGCTGCACATCTCGGCGTCCCCGCGCGGCGCCCGCTCGGAGTCACTCGCGCTCGCGTCGCGTTTCCTGCAGGTGTACCGGGAGCAGCACCCGACCCACACCGTCGAGGAGTGGGACCTGTGGGACGGCACGCTGCCGGCCTTCGGCCCGGCGGCCGCCGGCGCCAAGATGGACGTGTTCGCCGGCGTCGAGCCGACCGGCGCGGGCGCCGCCGCCTGGACCGCGGCCCGCGCCGCGTTCGACCGCTTCGCCGCGGCCGACAAGCTGCTCTTCTCGGTGCCCATGTGGAACGCCGGCGTGCCGTACATCCTCAAGCAGTTCATCGACGTGGTCAGCCAGCCGGGCCTGGTCTTCGGCTTCGATCCCGCCGCCGGCTACACCGGCCTGCTCACCGGCCGCAAGGCCGCGGTCATCTACACCAGCGCCGTGTACGGCGAGGGCCGCGGCCCCGCCTTCGGCGCCGACTTCCAGCGCCCGTACTTCGACGACTGGCTGCGCTGGGCGGGCATCACCGACCTCACCGCGGTCGAGTTCCGCCCCAACCTCGCCACCGCCGACGCCGACGCGGGCCGCGCCCTCGCCACGGCCGACGCCGTCGAGGCCGCGAAGCGCTTCTGAGCTGTGTGCCGGCTTCCGCGAGACCTCCGTGTCTTCGCGGAAGCCGGCAGCCCACCCCGCGTCCTCGCCGAGCCGCCGGCCGTTGAGATCGCCCTTGGTCCACGCCACGCACTCGGGACGGTCCCCGGTGCCAGCCAGGCAGTACTCCTCGACCGCCGCCCGGATCCGTGGCAGCGGAAGCACGGACCGCTGGCTGAAGCACAACGGGAACCCCGGGTCCGACAGCACCGCCGTCTCGACCGTGGGCGGCTCCGCGTTGTCCAGGACGAAGCTCCCGACCGATCCTTCCAGCATCGAGATCTGGTTGCGCAGCGCGCCCACGCTGACGAACTCCCGCCCCGGAACCGGCCGCAACGCCCGGGTCAGCTCCGACACGGCCGCTTCGTGCCGGCGCGCGAACTCCAGCACCGCGACATACAGGCTCCGGTCGGCGTTGTCCCGGCCGGCGACCTGCATACCCCAACGCCCGTCCAGCGTCGGCAGCACAGCGAACGAGATCCCCGGCGCAGGGAACCACCACCACGCACCCGGCAACTCGTCCATGCGCAGCGCACCGGGCAGCTGCGCCAACAGGTCGTCGAGTTCCATCGGCACTCCCAGCGAATCAGGCGTCATACGAGCGGAGGCAGGCAGCTCAGGTGGCGGCGAGTAGTGGCACCGCCGGGATGGTGCCGGCGAGGAAGTGGCCCGGCTCGGCGGTGAAGCGGGGTGCCGGCCGCACCTCCCACCACGAGCGCAGCGTCGTCACCGTCTGCTCGACGCCAGTGCGCTTGTGCACGAACGTCACGTCCCGCTCCCCCGACTCCTTGACCACGACCCGCCCGCGCCGGCAGCCGGCCGGGTAGTCGTTCCAGTTGATGCCGTGCTCGGCGAACAGCATCTCCTGCGCCTGGCCGGACGACACCCCGTGCAGCCGCGACTGCGGGAACACCGCACGCGCCGCCATCGCGACGCTGTTGCGGACCGCGTCGCGCTGGCGCCAGATGAAGTACCGGGCCACCTCCACCGGGTCGGCGACGGTGAACACCCGGGCGTCGAAGAGCGCGAGCTTCCCGGGCCGCCGCGCGTTCAGGGTCGCCGTCGCCACGGACGCCGCGACGGAGCACCACTTCTGCACCTCGCCGCCGAACCACGGCTGCGTGCCGGCACCACCGAAGTCGACGGCGAGGACCGACACCTCGTCGGACTGCACGTAGGCGAACACGCTGCCGGCGATCTCCGCGCACAACGCCACCGCGACGGCGTCCATGTCGGCCATGAACGGCTCGTCGTACGGCTTCGCCGCCCCGCGCAGGTACGCGTGGAACGCCCGGCCGTCCACCCGCAGCAGCGTGTGGGTGCGCCGCGGCAGCACCGCCTGCGTCACCCGCTCGTGCGCTTTCATCCGGTCACCCAGACCGTCCCGGTCGATGGTCATGCCCGATCGCATCACGCCCGCGCAGCACGGCGCACACGGATTACCGCTGGCGTCAAGTGCCGGGACGGGAGTCCCCGGCCGGACGGTGCGCGGCGCCCCGGGCCGTGGCCGCGTCGAGCAGCAGCTCCGCCGTCGCCCGGGCCTGTCGGACCGGGCCGTCGACGCCGAGCGCCTGCACCGACGCGTTCATCCCCTCGATGAGGAGGGCCAGCCGGTCGGCGAGCGCGTCTGGGTCGTCAACGGGCTCGACCTCGGCCAGGTGCCGGACCAGCGCGTGCAGCCGCTCACGGATCCAGGCCTTCATGGCCACCGCCCGGCGGTGCGCCGGCAGCTCCTTGTCGGGGAACTCGCCGATGGTCATCAGGAACGCGCACCCGCGGCATGTGTCGGGCTGCAGGGATTCGAAGATCTTGTCGAACAGGTCGAGGATCTGCTGCCGCGGCGGCTGCGCGCCCGGCTCGGTGGCGGCGGTGAACCACTTGCGGTAGCCCTGGTCGACGTGGTCGACGTAGGCATCCACTAGGCCGTCCTTGGATCCGAACAGCCGATACAGCGTGGTGGGCGCGACCCCGGCCTCGGCGGCCACCGTGTCGACACCGGTCGCCCTGATGCCCCGCCAGTAGAACAGATCGTGCGCCACCTGCAGCAGGTGCTCGCGAGTGTCGGCGCCTGACCGCCGCATCGTGTCCCCCTTGCCGTCACCCGACGAACCAGCGGGATCCCTTCGCACTATAGTAAGCGCAAATGTTAGGGATCCCTCCCTATCTACGGTACGGTGTGCTTCGACGCAGACGCGGTCGGACACCCGGGCGGGACACGGCCCGGACCCGCGCCGAGCGCCTGGACGCCCGGGCGGCCCGCCCGGCGAGCTGAGGGAAGGACGTCATGCACACGCAGCCCGCGCCGGAGAGCCGGAGACGCACCAACCTGGCACTGCTCCTGCTGTTTTTGGGGACGTTCACGATGGGCAGCGCCGAGCTGGTTGTCGTCGGCGTGCTCCAACCCGTCGCCGCGGACCTCGGCGTGCCGGTGAGCACCGCCGGATTCCTGGTCACCGCCTATGCGCTCGGCCTGTCCATCGGTGGCCCGATCCTGACCGCGCTCACCGTCAGGCTCGGTCGCCGGCCGCTGCTCTGGTCGACGCTGGCCGCGTGGCTGGTGCTCAACCTGGTCGCGGTGCTCACCGCCGACTTCGCCACGTTCGTCGTCGTGCGGGCGGTGACCGGCGCGCTGCAGGGCCTCTTCGTCGGCCTCGCCTTCACCGCCGGTATCAGCATGGTGCCGACGGAGCGGATCGGCCGGGCGCTCTCCGCCGTCATCGGCGGGTTCGCGGTCTCCACCGCGCTCGGCGTGCCGATCGGCACGCTGATCGGTGAGGCCAGCAGTTGGGAAGGTGCGTTCCTGGCGATCGTCGGCCTCGGCGTGCTGGTCCTGGCCGCCCTGGTCCTGGTCATCCCGCCGGTGCCCAGCGGCGGCGCGGGCAACGTCTGGACCCAGGCCCGGCACGCGTTCGCGCCGCGGGTGCTCGCCGTCCTCGGCCTGTGCGTGCTGCTGTTCGCCGGACCGTACGCGACGCTGACGTACATCACACCGCTCCTCGACCAGGTCACCAGCATCTCGGGCGCCCGCATCAGCGCATTTCTGCTGGCCTACGGCGCGGCCACCGCGGCCGGCGCCTTTGCCGGCGGCCGGTTCGCCGGCCGCGACGCGTCGCGGGCGATCCTGGTGACCAACGTCGTCCTCGCCGCGGCCCTGGTGTTGCTGTACTTCGCGGCCAGGGTGCCGCTGCTCGTCGCCCTGGCGCTGGTCGTCTGGGGCATCGCCGGGTTCGGCATGGTGCCGTCGCTGCAGTACCGCATCGTGTCGTTGTCCGGTCCCGGGGCCGACCTGGCGGCCACGCTGCCCGCCTCGGCCATCAACGCCGGCATCGCCATCGGCTCCCTCATGGGCGGCTGGGCGCTGGCCACGCACGGGGCCTCCGCGCCGGTGATCGTGGGCATCGTGGTCTCGGTGATCGCCGTCCCGGCGTCCTGGGCGACCGGCTTCCTCCGGCCGCCGGCCACCGACCCGGCGCCGGTCTCCGGCGACCCTCTGGACCGGTCGTCCTCGGCCGCCTGACCGCGCGGTCGGCGGACCGGCCGTCCTCCCGCGGCCGGTCCGTCGACCACGGCCGACACCGGCCGGTCCGTCGACCACGGCCGACACCGGCCGGTCCGTCGACCACGGCCGACACCGGCCGCCCGGAGTGGACCCACGCACGCCCCGGGCTAAGGTGGGCCGATGAGCTCGGTCAGGCAGGTCCAGGTCACGTTCGACTGCGCGGAGCCGGTGCGCGTCGCCCGCTTCTGGAGCGAGGTGCTGGGCTACGAGATGCCGGAGCTGCCGGCGGACTCCCCGTGGGCCGCGTGCGCCGACCCCGCCAAGGTGGGTCCGCGCCTGTACTTCCAGCGGGTCCCCGAAGGCAAGGTCGTCAAGAACCGGGTGCACCTGGACGTGCGGGTCGGCACCGGCCTCGTCGGCGAGGAGCGGCTGGCCGCCCTGGAGGCCGAGTGCACGCGGCTGGAGGCGCTCGGCGCGACCCGCGGCAAGCTCTGGCTCGCCGACGGGGAGAACGAATCCTGCCAGCTCATGCAGGACGTCGAAGGCAACGAGTTCTGTCTCGACTGACAGCCCGTCAGCCGGTCCAGACCGGGACCAGGCCGCCGCGGCGGGTCTCGTAGAACAGGAACGGCCGCAGCCGCGGCGTCGCGTCCAAGGCGTCGCGCAGCGCGGCCAGCTCGGCGCCGCCGGCCAGGATCGGCTGCCGCGTCAGCAGGTCACGGAGCCCGGCGAACGGCCAACTTCTGTGCAGCAGGCGCCGCAGCTCGACCAGGGTCTTCAGCCCGTCCGGCGGGACCCGGTCGACGAAGACGATGACGTGGGTAGGCGGCCCGTCGTCGCGGGGCATCAGCCGGACCGGGCACCCGGCCCCGAGCATGCCGGCCACGACCCGGTCAGCCTCGTCGTCGCAGACGACGTGGGCCATGGACGTGAGGTCATTGAACGGTAGGTAGCCCCCGTCACCGAAGTCGTGCAGCACCCAGCCCGGCTCGACCCGCCAGAAGTCCTGCTCCACACCGCGCATTTTGACATCCCGTGGCAGACTGCGGCGGTGCCGAATTTTGATCAACTCTTCGCCGAGCACGTCGCGACCGGACTGGCCCGCCAGCTCGCCCTGGGCGACCTGATCGGCGAACGCGGCTGGCAGCTCGACCTGGGCACCGGCACCGTCACGTTCGGCGACGACCTGCGGTACAACATCCAGCTCCTGGGCACCGAGAGCCATGGTGACGGCACGTGGCTGTGGGCGTGGGCCAACGAGGCGAGCAACCTCCCGCCGGCGCTGCTGCGGCTGTGCGGCTGGCTCCGCGACCACGGCCACCGCGAGGGCATCGCCGAGCTGACCGACCCCTCGTTCCCGCTCGACCGCGCCGACGGCCACCGCCTCGCCCTCCTCGCGTCGGGCCTGACCGGCCGGTGCTACTACCGCGGCCCGTACCCGGGCGGCGCGCTCTTCTTCCACCTCGACGACGCCCCGCCGCAGCTCACCGCGCCGGTCCGGCCGGAACGGGCGCTGACCGTGCTCGGGCAGGTGATCCAGAGCTTCCCGGTGGACCACCGCGTCGCGGTCGAGTCGTTCCTGCGCCAGCAGTCGTGGCGGGTGGAGGCGTCACCGGCCGCGGTGGTCGCCCGGCACCCGGAGGGCTCGACCCTGCGCGTGGACTTCGACGCCTTGGGCCGGGTCAGCAACATGTCCGGCACCCTCGGCCGGTAGCGCGGACGCTACGGACCCGGCCAGACGAACCGGATGTCGGGCGCCCGCTCCTCGTTGCCGGCCCCGTCGGTGGTCTCGGCCACGACGAACCCGTGCCGCAGGTAGAAGCGCTGCGCCCCGGTGTTGCTCGCGAACGTCCACAGCTGCAGCCCGTCGGGCCGGCGGGCCTTCGCGAGCTGGATGAGGCGTGACCCGAGCCCCGTGCCGGTGGAGTCCGGTGCGACGTACAGCTGGTCCACCCAATCCTCGTGCAGCACCAGGACGCCCAGCGGGCGCTGGTCGGCGTCCTCCGCCAGCCACACCTCACGGTCGGCAACGACCACGGTGCGGACCCACTCCCGGACCTCGTCGTCGGAGTGCACGGCGGGCGGGATGGCGTCGCCCGCGGCCCGGCGCGAGCCGATGAGCACGTCGGCCACCGCGGCGGCGTCCTCGATCACGGCGCGCCGCAGCGTGGCCGCGGCCACGCGTCCGGTGTACGAACGGTCCATGGGGACGCATCTTCCTCAGCCGGGAGGCGGCAGGCAAAGGCTTTTGCGCACCCACGCCCCATGCGCGCCGTGCGATGTCACCCTTGTCGCAGTGAATGGTCCGTGCGAACCTTGACGCTCGACGAAATCTCACCGGTCGACCGGGGTTTCGGAGTGTATCGCGTGGCCATTCGACTTCCGGATCCGATGCAGCTGCCACCTGGACCCCATCGCGATCTCGTCGTCGCCATTCACTCGCTTCACAATGACGCCGGCGCGGTGCCGGAAAAACGCAGCTCGCCCGCGAGTACATCGAGCGGTTCGGCGACGCATACGGCGTGATCTGGTGGATCCCGGCGTCCCGGACAACTTCGGCAATACACGCACTCGCGGAGCGGCTGAACACCCCGGCGCCGACCGAAACCTGGTCCACCGCCGACAATGTCGTCTCCTGGCCGCAGGAGGCCGGGGTGCCCCCGTCTTCGCCGGCGTGGCCGTCCACTTCGTCGCTCAAGGCTTTCCCACGCAGGGTGCGACAGTCCTTGCCTCCTGCGGTGGCGACCGCCGGAATCTTCGTCACCGGCCGCAGCGCCAGCCGCGCGACCCGCCCACCCGGATCCCGGCAGCAGCCATAGCAGCACCGATCTGGAGGGAGGTCTGAGCCGGACCTCTACGCCGACCGCGGGCGCGCCGGGACCGATCGCACCTCGCGTCTCACTCCTGCCCCACGACGCCACGCTGCCCGGCCGTCATCCCATCATGGCGGCCGCGACGGGGTTTGTGCATGCTGTACTACCGTGCACCTGTGGCGACCTTGGACGTGCGCAACGACTCCGGCGGGTGGCTGGTGCTCTGGTTGGAGCCGTGGGGCGAGGATCGCTGGCTGCGGCCGGGCGAGACGTTCCACGTCCGCTCCGACTACGACGGTCCCGCGGAGGCGTTCGAGGTCGAGCGCTTCGACAACGACGACGACCGGGCCGCCGGCATCGAGAACATCGCCGTCTACGTGAACGAGGGAGCCGTCGAGGTCACCGACAGCGCCGGCACCCCGCTCGAGTGCGGCCATCAGCGCCCGGACGAGGTGGGCAGGAAATGGGATGCGACGCGTCCCAAGCTGGAGCATCCGATCCCGGCAGGCGGCCCGAGGCGGCGCTTCTACGCCGAGCGTGGGCTCACCGTGACGGATCGCCCGACGGGGTGAGGTGGAACGCCGGCCAGGCGACCTCGGTGCGCCACTCGGCCGGCGAAGCGGTGTCCCGGGGTCCCACCACGTACGTCTCCTCGACCGGGCCGTCGACGGCCATCGACACGGGCTTCACCGACACGACGTGGTCCTCGGTCCTGCTGGCCGCCCGCACCGGCACCGCGCAGGAGCTGTACCGCGCGACGCTCGACCGGCACCCGCGCCGGGCGAACCCTGGCTCCCTCTGGGGCGGCGCCACGAAGGCCAAGCCGGCCTGCTGAGGCGCTGCCCGGGCGCGCGTAGGGTGTCCGGGCATGGGGGCCAAGACAGCGCTGCTGGTGTACGCCGACGGTGACGTCGCGCAGGCGCTGCGCGAGGCGGTCGAGCTGGACCGCGCGGCGACCAGCGAACTGGTCGCCCGGCTGCTGCCCGGGCTCGACCTGACCGCGGTCGAGGACGGCAACCTGGATCGGCACATCAACTCGGCGAGGACGCCCTCGCGGCGTTGTGCGGGTTCGTCATCGAGGGCCTGCCGGTGGAGGGGATGCCCGAGCCGGAGCGGGTGCCCCTCGCCGGGTTCCGGTTGGGCGTGCCGAGGCTGACGCTGCAACGGTCGCATGGCCGCCCGATCGTGCAGCCGTCCGCCCTGGAGGTCGAGTCGCAGGTCCGCCGGCTCGGCGACGGCCTCGATCACCTGATCCTCGACCTGGGCGGCGACAACTACCTGCAAGCGGCCACCGGGTTCCAGGTCGAACGGCGCGAGGGCGGCGCGGACCTGCACTTCCGGTGCGAGGTGGACACGCTCGACGAGGTCGCCGAGATCTTCCGCGGGTACCTCGTCAACCAGGACGGCTGGGGCGACCGCGACTGGCGGCAGATCTGGGTGTAGCGCCGCGCGGCGGTCAGTCCGGCGCCGGGCGCAGGGTCCGGGCGAGCTGCCGCCGGGAGGTGATGTCGAGCTTCCGGAAGATCTTGTTCAGGTGGTACTCGACCGTGGACGCGGTGATGAACAGCCGGGTGGCGATCTCGGCGTTGGTCGCGCCCTCTGCGGCGAGCGCGGCGACCCGGGCCTCCTGCGGCGTGAGGTCCAGATCGGGCGCGCCGGCGCGGGAGCGGGCCCGCCGGCCGGTGGCCAGCAGCTCGACGCGGGCCCGTTCGGCGAACGTGGCCGCGCCCATGCCGGTGAAGGCGTCGTGGGCGGCCTGCAGGTGGACGCGTGCCTCCGTGCGGCGCCGCCGGCGGCGCAGCCACTCGCCGTGCAGCAGGCGGGTGCGGGCGAGCTCAGTGGCCATCCTGGTGGCGGCGAGGTGCCCGGCCGCCTCGCGGTAGAGCGCGTCGGCGTCGGTGTCGGCCGCCAGCAGGGCCCGGGAGCGGGCCAGGACCCCCAGAGCCCAGGGGGTGCCGCTGGCGGTCGCGCGGTCGGTCAGCCGGGCGAGCGCGGTCCGCGCGGTCGGGTGGTCGCCGGCGCGGACGGCGGCCTCGACGAGGTTGGGCAGCATGCGGTTGCCGTGGGCGACCGTGCTGTCGGCGAGGCCGGGCAGGGCGAAGGACAGCGCCTCCTGGTAGCGGCCGAGGCCGAGCTCGAGGACGGTGAGGGCGTTGCGGGCGTGGCTGCCCAGCACCGCATAGCCGCGCTGGGCGTCCCAGACGGTGAGCGCGACGTCGGCCGCGGCCCGGGTCTGGGCTTCGTGGCCGCGCCAGGCGAGCAGCTCGACCTGGCGGGCCAGGTCGTCGGGGGGCACCCCGATCATGGTGCCGACGTCGGCGGCCTCGGCGTAGTGGGCCTCGGCCCGGGCGAAGTCGCCGGCCCAGGTGGCGGCGGCGCCCAGGCCGTACAGCACGGAGTAGAGGGCGTGCAGCGCGCCGCGCTGGCGGGCGAGCGTCTCGGCGTGGCGGAGGTGGCGCAGGTGGCCCTCGTCGTCCCAGAGATCCTCCGCGGCGAACTGGCCGATCATGGTGAAGGGCACGGAGCCGTGGGACAGCTCCGGTTCGACGCACAACGCCGCGACGGCGGCGCGCAGGTGCGGCACCGCCTCGGTGTACCCGACGGCGACCCGGGTGGCGAAGGCGTCCAGCAGCAGCTGCACCGTGGGGGCCGGGTCGCGGCGGTCGCCGGGGGCGCGCAGCGCGGCGCGGGCGACGTCGGCGAGGGTCGTGCCGATGGTGTGCCGCTGGGCGAGCATCGCCACCGTGACCGCTTCGAACAGCATCCCCCGGCGCAGGTCGCCGGGCACGTCGGGGTCGGTGGCGACCTCCAGCATCGTCGCGGAGTTCACCGTCGTCACATTGCCGCCGAACCAGGCGATGGCGGCCCGCAGCCGGTGCGCGGTCGCGCGGAGCTCCGGTGTGCGCAGTCCGGACCTGACCTGGCCGAGGCGCAGCTCCGCCGCCACCGGGTCGCCGGCGACGAGGTGCGCCTGGGTGGCGCCGAAGAGGCGCCTGGTCCGCTGCTCGGGGTCCGGGGTCAGCTCCGCGGCGCGGGACAGGAACGCCGCCAGCATCGCGTAGCCGCCGCGGGCGCGTGCCCGCTGGGAGGCGCGCTCCAGCTCGGCGGCCACCTGCTCGTCCAGTCCGGCGGTCGCCTCGGCGAGGTGCCACGCGCGGCGGTCCGGGTCGGCGTCGCGGTCGATGGCCTCGGCCAGCGCGGCGTGCACCCGGCGCCGTTCGGCCGGCTGGGCGCCCGAGTAGACGGCGGAGCGGATCAGCGGGTGGCGGAACGCCAGGGTGGTTGCGGCCGTGAGGATGCCCTCGGTGAGCGCCGGATCTGGCGCGTCGGCGGGCAGGCCGAGCAGCGCCGCCGCCCGCCAGGTGACGGCGGCGTCGTCCGGGGGCGCGACCGAGGCGATGAGCAGCAGCGACAGGGTCGCGGGCGGCAGCAGGCGTACCCGGCGCAGGAAGTGCGCCTCCATGCGCTCGCTCAGCGGCAGCCGGGCGGGCAGCGACGCGCCGCCGGCCAGCTGGTCCTCGGTCAGCTCGGTGGTCAGCTCGATCAGCGCGAGCGGGTTGCCCCGGGTCTCGGCGACGAGGCGGGTGGCGACCTGCGGGGCGACCTGCCCGGGGGCGGCGAGGGTCAGCACGTCGCGGGCGGCCCGGTCGGGCAGGCCGCCGAGGGCGATGGTGGGCAGCCCGTCCAGGGTGCGGGTGAGGGCCGGGTCGTCCCGCACGGCGATCAGCAGGCCGATGCTGTCGGCATGCAGCCGGCGGGCCACGAACGCCAGCACGGCGGCGGTCTCCCGGTCCAGCCAGTGGGCGTCGTCGACGAGGCAGACGAGCGGCAGGCACTCGGCGATGCCGGCGAGCACGGTGAGGGTCGCCAGGCCGACCAGGAAGCGGTCCGCCGTCTCGCCGGCGGCCAGGCCGAACGCTCCGGCCAGGGCGGCCCGCTGCGGTTCGGGCAGTGTGTCGATGCGGTCGAGGTACGGCCGGAGCAGCCGGTGCAGGGCCGCGTAGGCCAGCCGGCTCTCCGGCTCCACCCCGACGACGCAGGCGACGTGCAGGTCCGCGGCGGCGCCGGCCGCGTGCTGCAGCAGCCGGGTCTTGCCGATGCCGGCCTCGCCGACGAGCACGAGGGTGGCGCTCAGGCCCGACCGTACGGTCGCCGCGAACTCGTCGATCGCCTGGCATTCGTCCTGCCGTCCCCGCAGCGGCACCGAGCGGGTCAGTGACTGCACGATCACGACCCGGAGCGTAGGCCCGCCCGGTGGACGAGCTCCATACGTCACGTGACGGTACGCGCTCTGGCGTCCGCCGGTCCCGGCCGGAAGGATGAGTGCCTGTTGCCGGCGGGAGACGGGTGGGCCCATGGCGGTCGATGGTCCGGATGCGCGGCTGTACGGGCGCGAGCGGGAGTCACAGCACCTGGCCGGGCTCGTCGCGTCGGCCCGCAGCGGCGGTGGCGCGCTCGTGGTGCGCGGCGAGGCCGGCATCGGCAAGTCGGCGCTGCTGCGCCAGGCCCGCCTGGCGGCGGCCGGGCACGGCCTGCTGGTGCTGTCGGCCACCGGGACCGAGGCGGAGGCGCGGCTGCCGTTCGCCGGCCTGCACCAGCTCCTGCGGCCCGTGCTCGGCCGGGCCGACGAGCTGCCCGACCCGCAGCGCGACGCCGTCCTGACCGCGTTCGGTATGGCCCGGGGCGCCGCACCGGACGTGTTCCTCGTCGCGCTGGCGGTGCTGAACCTGCTGGGAGAGGCGGCCGCCGAGACCGGTGCGCTGCTCCTGGTGGAGGATGCGCACTGGCTGGACCCACCCAGCGCCGACGCGCTGGCGTTCGTGGCGCGCCGCCTGGACGCCGACCCGATCGTGCTGCTGGCGGCGGCGCGGGACGGTTACGCCGACGGGTTCGGGGCCCTTGACCAGCTGCGGGTGGAGCGCCTCGACGACGCGGCGGCGGCCGCGCTGCTCGACGCCCGCGCTCCCGGGCTGCCGGCCGGGATGCGCCGGCGGCTGCTGGACGAGTCGGCCGGCAACCCCCTGGCGCTGGTCGAGCTGCCGGTCGCGGCCCGGCGGTTCGAGCACGAGCCGCTGGAGCCGGCCCGGCGGCCGTTGACCGCCCGACTCGAGGAGGCGTTCGCGGCGCGGGTGCCGGGGCTGCCGGCCGCCACGCAGGCGTTGCTGCTGGTCGCGGCGGTCAACGACGGTGACGCGCTCGCCGAGGCCGTCGCCGCCGCCGCGGCCGTCGCCGGCACCGCGGTGACGGTCGACGACGTGACCCCGGCCGTCGCCGCCCACCTCGTCGACCTGGACGGCACGAGCATCCGGTTCCTGCACCCGCTGATGCGGTCGGCGATCCGGCAGCGGGCGCCGCTCGCCCGCCGCATGGCCGTGCACGCCGCGCTGGCGGCGGTGGTGGGCGGGCACGCCGACCGGCGGGTGTGGCACCGGGCCGGCGCCTGCCCCGGGCCCGACGACGATGTCGCGGCCGAGTTGGAGGCCGCGGCCCGGCACGCGCAGGACCGCGGGGCCATGGTGATCGCGGTCGCCGCCCTGCACCGGTCCGGGCAGCTGACGGTCGACCCGGCGCGGTCGGCCGCCCGGTTGCTGCGGGCCGCGGAGCTCGCCGTCGAGCTCGGCCGGCACGACGTCGTCGGCGGGCTGCTGCAGGAGGCGGAGGCGCGGGGGCTGTCGTTCGCGCAGCAGGCGCAGCGGCTGTGGATCGTGGCGAGCTTCGGCGACGGCCTGCGCGACCAGAAGACCGGGCCGGTGGTGCTCGCCGAGGTCGCCGCCCGGGTCGCCGCCGCCGGCGGGCCCGGCGCCGACCGGCTGGCCATGCGGCTGCTCAACAGCGGGGCCCTGCGCAGCTTCTGGTCCGAGGCGGACCCCGGCGCCGGGCGCCGCGTCGTGGCGGTCACCGAGGCCTTGCCCGTCGCCGCGGACGACCCGGACCGGCTGGCCATCCTCGCCTTCGCGGCGCCGGTCGAGCGGGGCTCGGCCGTGATCGATGGGCTGCGCGGCGTTGCCGCCCGGGCCGGCGCGGACGCACAGACGTTGCGCCTGCTGGGCAGCGCGGCGGTCATCATCGGCGACTTCGACCAGGCCGAGGCGTGCTGCGCGGCGTCGATCCCGGAGCTGCGGGCGCAGGGCCGGCTCGGCTCGCTGACCCGGGCGCTCGCCGCGCTGGCCTGGTGCGCGGCCCATCAGGCCGGCCTGGGTGCGGGTGTGCCGGCGGCCGAGGAGGCCGCCCGGCTGGCGCTGGAGACGTCCCAGCCGCTGTTCTTCGGCATCGCCCGGGCGTCCGCCGCGGTGCTGGCCGCGCTCGGGGGTCACCCGGACCGGGCGGCGGCGCTGGCCGCCGAGGCCGAGCAGCGGGGCGTCGCCGCCGCGGTCCGCCCGGTGCTGGCCACCGTGCAGCTCGCCCGTGGGCTGAACGCGCTCGCCGAGGGCCGGCACGCCGACGCCTACGGCGAGCTGTGCCGGATGCACGACCCGGGTGACCCGTCGTTCCATGCCGGACTGCGCTGCTTCGCCCTGACCGACCTGGTGGAGGCGGCCGCGCACAGCGGGCACCGGGACGCCGCCGCGCAGGTCGTGGCCGAGCTGGAGGTGGCGGGCCGGGTGACCTCGTCGCCGGCGCTGCACGCCGGGCTTCGGTACGCGCGCGCCGTGCTGGCCGACGACGCCCGGGCCGAGGCGCTGTTCCGCGAGGCCCTGAACGCCGGGACGAGCCGGTGGCCGTTCTCGCGGGCCCGGACCCAGCTCGCGTACGGGCAGTGGCTGCGCCGGCAGCGCCGGCCCGTGGAGTCACGGGCGCCGCTGCGGGCGGCCTGCACCACCTTCGACGCGTTGGGCACCGCACCGTGGGCGGAGCGGGCGCGGCAGGAGCTGCGCGCCGCCGGCGAGACCAGCCGGATCCGGCCCGCCACCGGTCACGACGAGCTCACCCCGCAGGAGCTGCAGATCGCCCGGCTGGCGGCCGGGGGCCTGACCAACCGGGAGATCGGCCAGGCCCTGTACCTGTCGCACCGCACCGTCAGCACCCACCTGCACAACATCTTCCCCAAGCTCGGGATCACGGCGCGGGCGCAGCTGCACGCGATCGTCGGGGACCTCAAAGGGTGGTGACGAGGCCGCCGTCGATGACGAGGTTGGCGCCGGTCACGTTGGCGGCGAGGTCACCGGCGAGGTAGACCACGAGACCGGCGACCTCCTCCGGCTCGGTGAACCGCCCGGTGACCGCGTCCTGGGCGGCGCGCTCGGCGATCTGCGCGGGGTCACCGCCGCGCTCCCGGGCGATGGTCTCGGCGACCCCGCCGGCGCCGAGCCACAGGTCGGTGCCGACCGGGCCGGGGCTGATCGTGTTGACCCGCACGCCCCGGGGCCCGGCCTCCTTCGACAGCGCCTTGGAGAAGTTCACCAGCGCCGCCTTCGCCGCGCCGTAGTCGATGACGAGCGGGTCCGGCAGCGTCGCGTTGACCGACGCGATCGTCACGACGGCCGCGGTACCGGCGGCGTACAGGTGGGGCAGCGCCGCCCGTACGGTGCGCACGTGCGCCAGCAGGTTCATGGTGAACGTGGCGATCCAGTCCTCGTCGGTCACGGACAGGAAGCCGCCGGGGCGCGGGCTGACCGCGCCGACGTTGTTGACGAGCACGTCGATGCGGCCGAACTCGGCGACGGCGGCGTCCACGAGCCGGCCCGGTCCGTCCACGGTGGACAGATCCACCGCGACGGGCCGCACGGCACCGTCGCCGGCGAGGCGCTCCAGCTCGCCGGTGACCGTCCGGGCGCCGGCCACGACGCGCACGCCCTCGGCCGCGAGGGCCCGCACGACGGCCAGGCCGATGCCCCGCCCGGCGCCGGTCACGACCGCGACCTTGCCACTCAGATGCAGGTCCACGGCGCTCCCTCCTGGCCAGCACCCGCCGGGGGGCCCGGCAGCGCGATGGCGGCGCCGCTCACGACGCGTGCCGCGCGATCTCGTCGGCGTGACCGCGCAGCCAGGACAGGGCGGCGTCGGCGACGTCGCGCCAGCCGTGATCGATCGTCAGGGAGTGCGCCCGGTCCGGGAAGTCGAGGATCTCGGTGACCGCGCTGGAGTGCCGGTACTGCTTCAGCGTGGCCCGGGTGACCGCCTCGGGCACGGTGTGGTCGCGGCCGCCCATCATCAGCAGCAGCGGCCCGCGCAGCTCGTTGGCGGTGTCCACCTTGGCCGGCGAGTGCGGGTCGAAGTTGGCCGCGGCCGCCTCGAACAGTGGCTTGCCCGGCGCCGGGATCGTCCACCGCTCGAACAGCTCGTCGGACTCCTCCGGCGGGATCGCGTTGCCGAACGCGTACCGGAACTGCTCGGCCGTCAGCGACACCGACCGGTGCCGGTTGGCCGGGTTCCTGAACACCGGCAGCGTGGCCCGCAGCGCCGACAGCGGCAGCGGCAGCACGCCCTTGATCTGTGCGGCGTCGATCGCGACCGCCGCGGCGGCGAGGTCCTGCCCGAGCAGCTTCTGGGCGATCATGCCGCCGAACGAGTGACCGACCAGGATCGGTTTGACGGCCAGCCCGTGGATGATCTTCGCGTAGTGCGCGACGACGTCGTCGATGCCGTGGTCGGCGATGCTCTCCGGGTTGGCCCGTGCCTCCGCCACGGTGTCCGGGTCGCCCGGCCAGCCGGGCGCCGAGGCCGCGTAGCCGGCCTGCTCGAACGCCTCGATCCACGGGTCCCACGACGTGGCGTGCAGCCACAGGCCGTGGATGAAGATGACGGGCAGGTGCGTGGTCATGGTCGCCTCCTGGTCGGGCCGGGCGCCGGTCGCGCCGCCGGCCGCACCCCAATGGCACCACGCCGGCCGCACCCTTCGGACCGTGGAAATACCCCAGTCCTCCCTGCCGGATCACCCCGGCAGAGGGGTCAGACGGGCAGGAGGGCGTGGCGCATGGTGGTCGCCAGCCAGCGGCGGAACGTTTCCTCGGGCCAGCCGCGCTGCAGCGTCAACGCCGCGTAGTGGGCGGGGTCGTTGAAGATCCAGAGGGTGTCCGCGGCGGTTTCCGGGTCGAGGTCGGGGGCGAGGGCGCCGAGGGTCTGGACGTGCCTGACGACCATGGCGGCGCCGGCGCGGCGGTTGCGTTGCAGGGTGTCCCACAGCTCGGCGACCTCCGGGGCGTCGTCGGCCGCCCGGCGGACGGTCTCGAACAGCAGGGCGGCGCGGCGGGCGATCACGACGCACGCGTCGGCGTAGGCGTCGAGGGCGGCGCCGGGCGTCGTCGCGTCCCACACGGGGCGGAACCACGGCCGGTCGGCGACGGCGACGGGCTCGTCGTCGCCGGCGAGCGCCTGGTCGAGCACCTGCCGCAGCAGCGCCGGCTTCGAGCCGAAGGCGGTGAAGACGGTGGGCCGGGCGACGCCGGCGGCGACCGCGATCTCGGCCAGTGAGGTGACGACATAGCCGCGCTCGACGAACAGCTCGGCGGCCGCGTCGACGATCGCCTGACGGGTGCGGCGGGCGCTCTCCTCGCGCACGGGCGACTGGTAGCGCCGCCGCGGCTTGCCGTTGACATCGCTCATGGTTCCGCCATACTACCAATGTATTCATTAGACGGCGGTATGACGAATGAGAGGGATCATGGCAGCCGTACGGCCCTACGTGCGACGCGACGGTGAAGGCGAGGCGCTGTGGTTCCTCGGCAGTCTGGTGACGGTCAAGGCGGCGGGTGCGCAGACGCGTGGACGGCTCACGGTCGTCGAGTTCGTCAACCCGCCCGGGTTCGCCCCGCCGCTGCACCGGCACCTGGAAGAGGACGAGCTGTTCTACGTGCTGTCCGGCACGGCGCGGTTCCACTGCGACGGGCAGGTGCTGGAGGCCGGGCCCGGTGACTTCGTCGCGCTGCCGGCGACGCTGCCGCACACGTTCGTCGTCGGCGACGGTGAACCTTTGCGGACCCTGCAGATCACCACGCCGTCGGGCTTCGAGCGGTTCGCGGCGGCGGTCGGCGAGCCGGCACGGGAGCGGCGGCTGCCTGAGCCGGGGCCGGTCGACCCGGTCGCCCTCGGACACGCCGCGAACCTGCACGCGATCGAGCTGCTCGGCCCGCCGCCCGGGCACTGAGCCCGAAGTGGCGCCTCAGACGGGAATCGAACCCGCTGCACGCTGTTTTAGAGACAGCTGCCCGACCGTCGGGCCCCTGAGGCAAGAAGGGGTGGCCCTGCCCCGTGCCGGGGCCACCCCATTGTGGACGGTCAGCGCAACTGGGTCTGGTCGATGCGGTCACGCAGCTGGTCGTCGGCGACGCGGTCGCGGGCGGCGCGGAACTCGTCCGCGGTCAGCGACCGGCCGAGCTCGTCCAGCGTGCGCAGCACGAGCCGCTGGGAGACGACCCGCCGGTTGAGGGCGTCGAGCGCCGCGGCCTGCCGCAGCACCTTCGCCTGCAGCCAGCGGATCGCCTTGGGCAGGTCCGAGAGGTCCGCGATGAGGTCGGTGGTCATGGATTTCACCTCCCTCCGCCGTCGACGGAGACCGCCCTGCGCGCACCGCCGGAGGCGGCCTCGTGGGCACCGCCGGAGGCGGGGCTTCGGGCACCGCCGGAGGCGGGGCGCAGCGCGAGCGGGAGGTGGGAGAGCAGCCGGTACGCGGCGGGCTCGACCGCGAGCGCGGTCAGGGCGCCGCCGAGGTCCGGCTCGCGGAAGCCGACGTGCCGGTGCCCGGCGGCGGACGCCGCGACGCGCAGGCGGTCGAGGGCGTCCTCGTCGCGCGCGGCGACCAGGACGAGCGTGTTGGAGCCGGCGTGCCAGTCGCGGAACGTGTCAGGGTGGGCGACGGCGAAGTCGAGTGCGGCATGGGTCGCTTGCGTGGCCTGGATCCCGGGCGGCAGGTCGGCGCGGGTGACCAGATACAGACGCGGGGTGCGAACCTAGAAGTGCGGCATGTGCTTGATGTTAGCCATGCCAGCCCGTCAATGCCAGGATTTCCGTCGCGATGTCGGCGACGCTTCTGCCGTCGGTCGGGATCCGGTGTACCGACGCCGGCGCCAACGCCTCGAGGGATCTGGCGGCGGCGTCGCTGCGCTCGACGTGCTGCCGCAGCGCGGTGCCGATCTCGCGCCGGGCGAGGCGTTCGCGGGCGGTCGCGTCGGTGGAGGTGAGCAGCACGGCGGTGACGTGCGGGGCGTCGCCCATCGCGGCGGTGAGCGCGTCGACCTGCCGGACGCTGACGGTGTTGGTGTAGATCAGCCGGCGGTAGCCGAGGGCGCGGTAGTTGGCCCACATGGCGGCGAGGTTGCGCTCGGCGAGGTGATGCTCCCACGGCGGCGGGTGGGCGAGGTCGAGGTTGTCGCCCTCGATGACACAGTGCCGCACGCCGGCGGCGGCGAGCTGGGTGTGCAGCTCGACGGCGACGCTGCTCTTGCCGACCCCGGACCGGCCGCCGAGGAACAGCACCTCGCTCCGGCCACCACCCGAAGCCCCCGCGCGAGGCCCATCGGCCAACGCCCCCTCGCTGTGGCCGCCGACCGGCGGCGCCTCGCTGTGGCCGCCGGCCGGCGGCGCCTCGCTGTGACCGCTCACCGGCGGCGCCTCGCTGTGACCGCTCACCGGCGGCGCCTCGCTGTGGTCGCTCACCGGTGCGGGCAGCTGCCGGTGCTGATGACGGTCCGCGTCGGGCCGTCGAGGATGACGTAGATGTCGCCTTCGACGATGTTGAGCCGGCCGCCGGGCATCGGGGCGCCGGTGCAGTAGCTGGGGACCGGCAGCCGGTGCGCGACCGACATCGGCGTGGGCGCGGTGGCCGGCGCGGCGGCGAGGAGCGCGAAGACCGCCACCGTCGCGGCCCTGGACCAGCCGCGACGGCCCGCCGGCGGCGGCGTGGCCGCGGGCGCCGGGGTGTCGAGGTCGATGACGACGTCGCTCATCGCCACCAATGGTAGGCCCCGGCGCGCGGACGCGCCGGGGCCGTCGAACAGGTCAGCTCGCGGTGCAGGTGAGCGTGGCCGGGGCGGTGTTGGTGCCGGAGTACGCGCCGTTGAAGCCGGCCGCGGTCGACGCGGCGGGCGCGAGGGCGCCGTTCCAGTCGGCGTTGCGGACGGTGACGGCGGCGCCGGTCTGGGACCAGACGCCGGCCCAGCCGTTGGTGACGCGCTGGTTGCCCGGGAACGTGAACGTGACGGTCCAGCCGGTGATGGCCTGGCCGCCGGAGTTGCGCACGGTCACGGCGCCGTTGAAGCCGTCGCCCCACTGGTCGGTGACGCGGTACGTCGCCTCGCAGCTCTTGCCCGTCGAGGTGCCGGTGGTGGTGACGGTGACGGGGTCGGACAGCGTGGACAGGTTGCCGGCGGCGTCGCGGGCGCGGACCGCGAACTGGTACGCGGTGGACGCGGTGAGCCCGGTGACGCTGGCGGTGGTGCCGGTGGCGGTGGCCACGACGACCGGTCCGGCGGTCCCGCCGAGGCGCAGCACGTCGTAGCCGGTGACGCCGACGGCGTCGGTGGACGCGGCCCAGGTGAGGGTCGCGCCGCTGCTGGTGACCGCCGACGCGACGGGCGTGCCGGGCTTCGACGGCGGGGTGACGTCACCGGTCGCCGGCGCGGTGGTGACGGTGCCGACGGGCGAGGCCGCCGACGTGTTGCCGGAGGTGTCGACCGCGACGACCGTGAAGCTGTACGCGGTCGCCGGCGAGAGACCGGTGATCGCGACGGACGTGCCGGTGCTGGTGCCGACGACCCCGGCCGCCGACTGCACCCGGTAGGACGCGACGCCCACGTTGTCGGTGGACGCGGTCCAGTTCGCGGTGACCGACGTCGAGGTGACGTTGGTGAACGTCGGCGCGCCCGGGGTGGACGGCGGCGTGGTGTCGGCCGGGCCGGTGCCGGGGGCGTCGCCCCAGACCTTGGTGGCGCCGTCGTACAGGGTGATGTGCGAGTTCGGTCCGGGCGTGGCGCCGCCGGTCGGGAACGACCAGTCGTTGCTGGTGTCCCAGGTGCCCGCGGACGAGATGCGGAACTGGACCTCGCGCCGCCACGCGGACTGCCCCGCCGGGGCGATCTTCTGCCCGGCGCAGCTGATCGTGACGTAGTACGTGCTGCCGCTGAGCAGGGTCGGCCCGGTCGGCGCGGAGCACTGGTTGTACGCGCTGGTCAGGGAGATCTGCGACGGGGTGGTGGCGCCGTCGAGGGTGAAGTAGTAGCGGAACGAGCCCTGGTCGAGGGTCCGGGCCGGCCACGCCGACTTGTTGTAGACCATCGCCTTGACCTCGGTGAAGCCGGTGCCGGTGGTGTTGAGCGACGACTCGACGTACATCTCGGGCCCGTCGGGGGTCTCCGCGGCCGGGAAGCCGCTCAGCGCGGTGCCGCCGTACTCGCCGTACATGCGGGCCAGGGCGGAGGTGAGCCCGGAGTTGTAGTCGGTGGCGACCTCGTTCATCACGTAGTCGGACCGGCTGTCGGTGTACGCGTCGTTGGGCGAGGAGGGCCCGCCGACGAGCGCGCCGTACAGGGTGTGCCGGGAGACCGTCGGGTTGGTGATCTGGTCGGTCCAGGACCCGTGCGCGGTGCGGTGGTGCGGGTTCTTCGGCGGGTTGGCCCCGAAGCCGATCATGTAGCTGGAGTTGCGGGGGTTGTCGCCGAGGATGTAGTTGATCTGCCGCACGCCGAAGTCGTGGTAGCGGGCCTTGCGGGTGGCGTCGGTGAGCCAGTCGCTGTAGAGCAGCGCGACGAACGAGGTGTTGGCGGCGTAGCGCAGCGAGCCCCAGCTGTCCAGGACGGCCTGGCCGCCCGGGGAGGTGGGCACCTTCTGGCCGTTGACCCCGACGGTCCAGTAGTCGAGCCAGCGGTTGGCGTCGTCGATGTACCGCTGCTTGCCGGTGAGCTTGGCCAGCAGCACGTACGCGCCGTACGACTTGTCGTCCCAGGCGATCGTCCACTTGTAGGACTTCGTCGTGGTCTGGTTCTCGTTGCTGAGGTTGTCGTAACCGGCCTCGGCCTTGGCGAGGTAGGAGGCGTCGTTGGTGGCGCGGTAGAGCCAGATGGCGCCCCAGACGAGCTCGTCGTTGAAGCCGCTCCACGAGTTGTAGTAGCTGGCCGCGTCGGTGATGCAGTCGCTGTACTTGCGGCGCACCGAGTCGGCGAACGCGTACAGCTGCTTGGCGTGCGTGACGAGCTTGTCGGCGTAGGTCGCGTCGGTCGGGCGGATCACGATCGAGGAGGCGGCCATGGCGGCGGCGGTCTCGCCGGCGAGGTCGGACCCGCCGCAGGTGGCGTCGATCTTGTACGAGGGCCGCGCCATCGGCATCACCTCGGCCGGGCCCCACCAGGCGTGGTCGGGGTTGCCGGAGCCGATCTGCCCGTAGAGCACGTTCGCCGACGGGTGGGCCTTGATGAAGTAGTCGTTGACGAAGCGCAGGTTGTTGACCAGGTGCGTGAGCTGGCCGGACTGCGCGTACGCGTCGCGGTACTCCACGGCGCCCCAGGCGAGCATCGTGGTGGAGAAGGCCATCGGGAAGCCGAACTTCACGTGGTCGCCGGCGTCGAACCAGCCGCCGGTGAGGTCGAGGCCGACGTCGGCGCCGTCGGTGGTGGCGGCGTTGCCGCGCCAGCCGACGCGGCTCCACGCGGGCTTGGTGCCCGCCTGCTGGGCCTCGTAGAACCAGATCGACTTCTGCAGTGCCTCCGCGTAGTTGAACGCGGGGGCGGCCCGGGCTGGGGTCGAAGCGGCCACGGCCATGACGGTCGTGGCGGCGGCGACCCCGAGCGCCGCGACTGCGCCGAGAATCCTCCTGCGCATGGTGGTGCTCCTCTCCTGGTGGCGGTGCGCGGATTGAACCGCGTCACCGCCCCGGAGCGGGTGTTTCACCGTTGCGCGCGGCCGTCCGCCCAGGTCGCGCCGTGAAACTTTCTCGCGAGCAACAGGTGGACCAGGACCAGGGGCACGACACCGGCCGGGTACCAGGCGAGGTCGACGGGGTCGAACTTCACGCCCAGCGCATATCTGGCGAGCAGGCTGCGCGACGACAGCTCGGCCGGGACGCCGGTGAGCTGCGCGAGCTCCATCGCCCAGCACCAGGCGATCGCGGCCGCGCCGGCCACGAGCGGGGTGGTGCGGGGGCGCAGGACGTACACGCCGGCGTAGATCATCGACGCGTACAGGGCGGTGCCGGAGTACTGGCGCAGCGCACCGTCGTCGACGGCCCGGATGGCGAACGCGACGGCGAGCGCGAGCGCGGCCCCGAGCAGGCCCAGCAGGCGGTTACGCACGGCCGGGGAACTTCGCGGCGCGGCCGGTGCGCAGGTCGACGGCGGGGCCGGCGGACTTCGGCGGATCCGTGGTGAGCAGCGCGGTATGGCCGACGGGGACCCGCACGGCAATGATCATCGAGGCGACGGGGCTGCCGTCGGAGGGGTCGACCAGGGGGGCGGACTCGTACACCGCCGGGAGCGTACAAGCGGTCGCCGACGGGCAGCTGGTGCGCCACGCGTCGGCGGGTCGGGCGAAGACGGTCACCGTGGTCAGGATCCGCGCCTTCTGGTCACCACCCGCCGGTCGCCGCACGAGGGCGAGGACGTACTCGGTGGCGTCGTCGTTGGCGATGAGCCCGTCGCCGTCCTTGCCCCAGGACACGTCGCGTTCCGTGGCGGCGTCGAGCTGTCTCGTGGTGACGACGGCGTCGATCCGGACGGTGTCGAGGTCGCCGCCGGTCGCCACGGTCACCGGCCCGCCGGCGAGCCGCTCCAGCAGCGCCCGGTCGGCGTCGACGCAGCACTCGTCGTAGTTGGCCGGGGTGTCCTGGACCGCCTCGTCGAACGTGTCCGCGAACGGGCCGATGCAGCCGAGCAGCATCACCGCCGCCGCGGCCAGGGGCCATGCCGTTGATCGTCTCACCGCGCCGAGTATGCCCACCCCACGCCACCACGCGGGATTACCTGACTATAGTCAGACATGTGACCGAAGATCTGGTGGCGACCGTCCGCCGCTTCAACCGCACCGTGACGCAGCGCGTCGGCGCGCTCGACGACGAGTACCTGTCCCGGGGACGCCCGCTCGGCCAGGCCCGTCTGCTGTGGGAGATCGGTCCGGCCGGCGCCGAGGTCGCCGCCCTGCGGGCCCGGCTCGGCTTGGACGCCGGCTACCTGAGCCGCCTGCTGCGCGCGCTGGAGTCCGACGGTCTGGTGGTCGTCGCCGCCGGCACGGGTGGCGACGCCCGCGTGCGCGAGGTGACCCTGACCGCCGCCGGCCGGGCCGAGTGGACGCTGCTCGACCGCGGCTCCGACGACCTGGCCCAGTCGATCCTCGGCCCGCTCAGCACCGGCCAGCGCACCCGCCTGGCGACCGCCATGGCCGAGGTCGAGCGGCTGCTCATGGCCTCGATGGTCGAGCTCGCCCCGTGCCCGCCCGGCGACCCGCGCGCCCGTGCCTGCCTGCGCGCGTACGCCCGCGAGCTGGCGCACCGCTTCGACGACGGCTTCGACACGACGGTCAGCGCCCCGGTCGACGACGACGACCTGGTCCCCCCGCGCGGCGTGTTCCTGCTCGCCACGCTGTCCGGCGAGCCGGTCGGCTGCGGCGCGCTGAAACTGCACCGCGACGCCCCCGCCGAGATCAAACGCCTGTGGGTGTCGGGCACCGTGCGCGGCCTCGGCGTCGGCCGCCGCATCCTCACCGACCTGGAGCACCGCGCCGCCGAGGCCGGCCACCGCTCGGTCCGCCTGGACACCAACCGCAACCTCGTCGAGGCGATCCGCCTGTACCGTTCCAGCGGCTATGTGGAGGTGCCCCGCTACAACGACGAGGCGTACGCCCACCACTGGTTCGAGAAGGCGCTGACCCCGGTCAGCAGCCCGGCTCCGGGCTCCCCGGGACACTGAACGCGAGCGCCCCGCCCTCGCGGTACCTCGCCTTCGGCCGCCCTGATGCAGTGATGGTCGGGCAGCGCGGCGCCGTGGAGCAGGAGTGGGGCAACCTGCTGGCCCGCGTCCGGCGGGACGACGTCGGGTCGGTGCCGGTACGTCGTCTGGTGGGACCACCCGTTCTACCCCGAGCCCTGTCACCGCCCGGTGGTGCAGCTCCTGACCACTGACGTGAGCGAGGCGGTCGCCCTGGCGGTCCTGTTGTCCCGGGCCTGGCAGGCCGGGCCCGACCGAGCCGGCGGCTCCGCGTAGGCCGCCGCGGTCCTACCGGCGGATGTGGCAGGTCCCCACCTGGATCGCTGTCCTGGTCACCTCGCTTTGTGCAGGTAGAAGGGCTTGCCGGCGGGGTCGAGCAGGACTCGGCAGCTCGGGCCGGCGGCGGCCGTGGTGGCGCCCAGGCTCAGGGCCGCCCGTTCGGCCTCGTCGAGGTCGTCGGCCGTGACGTCCAGGTGGAGCTGCCGCGGGTGGGCCGGGTCCGGCCAGCGGGGTGGGGCGTAGCCGGCGACCCGCTGGAACAGCACCGGCCGGGTGCCGGGTTCGCCGATCATCGCGTTGTCGTCGTCGCTGTAGGTCAGAGGTTTGCCGAGCAGGGCGGTGTAGAAGAAGCTCAGCAGCAGCGGGTCGGGGCAGTCCAGGACCGGGCCGAGCAGCTGGACGCCGGGGGCGCCGGGCTGCCAGCAGAGGTCGAACGGGTGCCCGGCCGGGTCGGCGACGGTGAGCCAGCGGTCGTTGCGGCGCAGCAGGGTGCCACCGAGGGACTCCGCGCGGCGCAGGGCCGGCTCCAGGTCGGGGACACGCAGGTCCAGGTGCGCCTGCTGCGGGCGCTCCTGGCCGGGCCACCGCGGCGGGCGGTGGTCCGGGGCGTGCTGGAAGCCGACCGTCCAGCCGTCGCCGGCGTCCAGCGCCGCCCGGCCACCGGCGTCCGGCCGCGAGGGCGGGGCGGCGGGCGACAAGGGCCAGCCGGTCAGGTCGCGGTAGAACGCGGCCAGCGCCCGGTGCTCAGCGGCGTCGAGGACGACCGCGACCAGGTTCCCGATCATCCGCCGAGGATAGGCGGCCGCTACTCGGCGGCGCCCATGACGAGGCCCTCGATGGTGTGCTTCTGGTTGATCGGGGTCAGCGCGTCCACGACCGGGCAGTGCAGGTGGTCGCGGACCGCCTGCGGCAGCGCCGCCCAGTAGTCCCCGGTGACGGCCATGTCGTGGCGGTCGGCGTTGCCGGCGTCGGGGGCGTCGACGCCGAGGACCAGGACCGGGCGCGGGGTGTCGGAGATGTTGGCGGTGCCGCGGTGGATGGTGAGCGCGGAGCGGGCGGAGATGTCGCCGCGGCGGGGGTACTTGCGGACCGCCAGCTCGCGGTACCGCTGCCAACGCTCCTTCGGCGGGAACATGCCGTGGGCGAAGTCGGGCTCGTCGTCGAACTGGGTGCCGGGCGCGATCTCGAAGGGGCCCATGGCCTCGACGGTGTCGACGCCGGTGAGGTTGAAGGCGAGGGAGTTGAGGCGGCGCTCGCGCCGGGTGGCGTCGGGCATCGGGAAGTCGCGGTGCCACGGCTGGTCGACGGCGCCGGGCAGCGGGACGTCGAAGCCCAGCTCAACGATCTCGTACCGCGGGCCGAGCACGGCGGCGCACACGGCGGTGACCCACGGGTGCGTGACCAGGTCGACGAAGCCGCGCAGCTGCTCGGGGTGGATCTCGACGTAATAGCGGTTGGGGCCGCGGCCGACCGCGCCGCCGGGGCGGTCGAGGGCGTCGGTGAACGCGAGCTCGATGTCCTCGCGCATCCGGTCGGCCCATTCGGGGGTGAAGGCACCGGGGCAGGCGGTGATGCCGTCGCGGTAGATGTCGTCGCGGGCACGGTCGGCGGAGAGCGTCATCCCCCGATGTTGCAACGTTGCATGCAACGTTGCAAGTGGTGGCCTACGATGACCTTCGTGGGAGCCAGCCTCAAGGACGTCGCCGAGCGGGCCGGCGTGTCGGTGCGCACCGTCTCCAACGTCGTCAACGACTTCCCGATGGTCGCCGCGGACACCAGGGCCCGGGTCCAGCGGGCCATCGACGAGCTGCAGTACCGGCCCAACGCCGCGGCGCGCAGCCTGCGCGGCGGGCGGTCGGGGCTGGTCGCGCTGGTCATCCCGGAGATCGCGTCACCGTACTTCGGCGAGCTCGCGGCGCTGCTGACCCGCGGCGCGCAGGCCCGGTCGTGGACGCTGCTGGTGGACCAGACCGACGGCGACGCCGACCGGGAGCGGCGCCTGTTCGACGGGGTCCGCGGCCAGGTCGTGGACGGCCTCATCATCAGCCCGTGGGCGGTCAGCCCCGACGACCTGCTCCCCCGCCCGGGCCGCCCGCCGCTGGTGCTGATCGGCGAGCAGGACGGCCAGTTCGACCACGTGGCGATCGACAACGTGGCCGCGGCCGCCGACGCGACCCGGCACCTGATCGGGCTCGGCCGCACCCGCATCGCCGCGATCGGCCCGCAGCCGCACCTGGCCAACGGCACCGCCGCGCACCGGCTCACCGGGTACCGGGCCGCGCTCGCCGAGGCGGGCCTGCCGCACGACCCGGCCCTGGAGGTGCCGGTGCGGGCCCTGCACCGCGCCGACGGCGCCGCCGCCCTCGAGGGCCTGCGCGCCGCCGGGGTCGCGTTCGACGCGGTGTTCTGCTTCACCGACCAGCTCGCCCTCGGCGCCCAGCGCGCGGCGCTGCGGGCCGGCCTGCGCATCCCGCGGGACCTCGCGGTGACGGGGTTCGACGACATCGAGGACGGCCGGTACGCCACGCCGTCGCTCACCACGATCGCGCCGGACAAGGCGGCGATCGCCGAGCAGGCGCTGCGGTGCATCGCCGAGCGGCTCACCCCGGCCGGGGCGGGGCTCCCGCCGCGGCGGATCACGGTCGCGCACCGCCTGGAGGTCCGCGAGAGCACCGACCCCTCCAGGTAGGACACGCCCGGTAGGTGGGGCATGACCGACCGTACAACGTAACGCCACGCGGGCCTCTGCCGCCTCTTCAGCCGCAAGCTGAACTCGCGTCACGACCCGGAGGCCCCGTTGTCCATGCCCACTGGGCGGCTGCCGCTGCGCAAGCTGCCCCGCATCCTGGTGCCTGCCGGCGCCGCCCTGGCCGCCGTGCTGGCCGCCGCACCCGCCGCCGCGTCGGTCACGCTGCCGCTGCACAGCGCGCACCGCGGCGCCACCGCCGCCGGGTTCGGCACGCACAGCTGCGACCAGATCCCCGGCCAGTACCAGGGCGCCGGCGCCGACGGGTTCGTGTTCGTCCTGCCCGGCAACGACGCGAGCTTCGTGTCGCTGACGCTGAAGTTCCAGCCGGTCGCCGGCGGTGAGGTCACCGTCCACATCGCCGACGCGTCGGACCCGTACCCGGACGGCATCCTCAACGACAAGGGCACCAGCAAGGCATGGGTCGTCGTGCCGGCCGGCTGGAAGCTGCTGGACGGCTCGGCGGTCGTCGACAACGACGCGACGAAGGCCGACGACTTCAACCTGACGCACACCTGCCCCGCCACCACCACCTCGCCGTCGCCGTCGCCCTCGCCGACGAAGTCGGCGTCGCCGTCGCCGTCGACCAGCCAGTCGACCAGCCCGTCGCCGAGCGACTCCGGCTCGGTCGAGGGCAGCTCCGCGGTCCCTTCCGGCACCGTCACGCCCGGACCCGGCGGCGGTGGCGGCGGCGGTGGCGGCAGCCTGCCGGTCACCGGTGTCGCGCTGACCAGCATGACGTTGACCGCGGCCGGTCTCATCGCCGCCGGCGTGGCGCTGCTCATGGTGCGCCGCCGGCGCGAGCTGCCGACGTTCGTCGCCGACGGCCCCGAGCAGGGACCCGACGCGCAGGACTGACCGGCACAACTGAACGGCAGGACCGACCGGGGCCGTCCGCGTGGCATCGCGTCCACGCGGGCGGCCCCTGCGACTGGACCGGTCCCGGGCCTTGAACGACCATGAATCCGGTCGGAATTTCCGGGAATATGGGCAGGTCCGCCCGGGTTGGGCTGACCGTGACAACTTTTGGCATCATCGGGGCAGGCAACATCGGAAGCCAGGTCGCCCGGGCGGTGATCGCGCTGGGGCACGACGTCGTGATCGCGAACTCGCGGGGGCCCGAGACGTTGTCCGCCCTCGTCGCGGAGCTCGGCCCGTCCGCACGGGCGGCGACCGCGCGGGAGGCGGCGGCCGCGGGCGACGTCGTGGTGGTCACGGTGCCGTTCGGCAGGTTCCGTGAGGTTCCGGTCGAGCCCCTCGCCGGCAAGATCGTGCTCGACACCAACAACTACTACTGGGAGCGCGACGGCCGGTTCGAGGAGCTCGACCGCGGCGAGGCGACCACCTCGGGGCTGCTGCAGGCGCACCTGCCCGACTCGAAGGTGGTCAAGGCGTTCAACCACATCGCCGCCGCCGACATCACCACTGACGGCTCCCCGTCCGGTACGCCGGGGCGGCGCGCGCTGGCGGTGTCCTCGGACCATCCGGACGCGGTCGCGTTCGCCGCGGATCTCTACGACCGGATCGGGTTCGACACGGTCGACGTCAGCCCGCTCAGCGAGTCCTGGCGGGTCGAGCGCGACCGGCCCGCCTATGTCGTCAAGCAGGACAAGGCCGAGCTGGAAGCGAACCTCGCGAAGGCGCCACGCACGGTCTGACCCGCGGGCGTCACCGCGGGCGATTCGGCACCCGGTAGCCCAGCCGCGCCGACAGCTCGGCCGCACCGTCGCGGACCAGCCGGGTCCACGCCGCGTGCGTCGCCGGGGTCCAGCGGATGATCGGCGCGGAGACGCTCATCGCCGCGACGGTGGTGCCGGTGTGGTCGCGCACCGGCGCGCCGACGCAGCGCACCGCGCTGTCGGACTCGCCGTCGTCCACCGCCACGCCCTCGGCCCGGACGCGGTCGAGCTCGGCGCGCAGCCGGTCCGGGTCGGTGATGCTGTCCGGTGTCATGCCGAGCAGGTCGCCGCCACCCACCCGGGCGTCGAGGTCGGCGGGGGAAAGGCTCGCCAGCAGCACCTTGCCGACCGCCGTGCAGTGCGCCGGCAGCCGCCGGCCGACCGCGGACACCATCCGGACGGGGTGCGTGCTGTCGGCCTTCACCAGGTAGATCACGTCGGCGCCGTCGAGCACGGCGGCGTGCACGGCCTCGTCGCAGGCGGCGGCGACGGCCCGGGCCACGTCCTGCGCCTCCCGCACCAGGTCCAGCTGCCCGGCGAACGCGGCGCCGAGCTGGAACAGCGGCATGCCGAGCCGGAACATGACCGGCTTCCCGGGCTCCGAGATCAGGTACGAGCGGGCGACCAGGGTCACGAGCAGCTCGTGCACCGTGGTCCGGGGCAGGCCGAGCCGCTCGGTGATGTCGCCCGCGGAGAGCCGGGGGTGGTCCAGGAACAGTTCGAGGATGTCGAGCGTGCGGATGACCGCTGGCACCACGCGGGGCATATGGAAGGTCCTTCCGGGATGTCGTACCGGATCCGGGATTTCGAACCGGCGATCGTCCGGCAGGATAATGCCGCGCGGCGCCGCCTCAGCCGCCCACCGTCGCCATGGTGAGCACCAGCTCGGCGAACTGCCCGGGCCGCGAGTAGGGAACCGCGTGCGACGCCGCCACCGTCGTGGTGCGCGCGGCGGGTGCGGCGGCGGCCAGCCGCCCGATCCAGTCCGGCGGCGCGAACCGGTCCTGCGCCCCGGTCGCCAGCAGCACCGGGCAGCGCAGCGCGCCGATCACGTCCTCCGGCCGGTCCCGCAGGCCGCTGCGCACGAACCGGGCCAGTGTCACCGGCCCCGCCCGCCAGTAGTCGGGCCCGGCGGCGACCAGCCCCGACGGCGGCTCCCGCCCCGTGCTGCCCGCCCACGCCCGCACGAGCGGCCGGATCCGGCGTACCGCCGGCGCGAACGTCGGCCCGGCCAGGACCACCGCGGCGACCGCCTCCGGCACGGCGAGGGCGGCGTGCAGCACGGCCTGCGCGCCGGTGGAGTGCCCGGCGAGCACCACCGGCCCGCGGGCGTGCGCCCGCAGCCACCCGGCCGTCGCCGCCGCCACCGCCGGCACCGTCGCGGCGCACGCGCGGCCGCGCCGGTGCCCGAAGCCCGGCAGGTCCAGCAGCGACACCGCGGTCTGCCGGCCGACCAGCTCCGCCGCGTGCGCCATCGACCCGACCGAGCCCAGCCCCGGCACGAGCACCGCCGGCAGCAGGCCGGCCCGCGCCCCGCCGCGGACCAGCACCCGGACCGGCCGCCCGCCCACCTCGTGCCACCGGACCCCCAGGTCCGCGCCGTCACCCATGCCACCCGGCGCTGCCCACCCGATCGACGCCGAAACATCCTCCGGTGCCGTGGCCTATGATCGTCGGCGTGACGGAACCCTTGGCAGCACCGTTGCCCGAGCTGGTCGGTGAGGTCGGCGGCATCGAGTCGATGGTGGTCGACGGGCGGCGCTGGTTCTTCGGGTTCTCCTACACCTCCGATCTGGTGCTCACGCCGCTGATCGCGGACCCCGGCGCGATGGCCCGGTTCGCCAGCGAGTTCATGCGGCAGGCCGACGGCACGCATGACCCGGCGTACTGGCTGGAGCTGGTCGAGGACTCGGTGGCCGACTCGGGGCTGACCGGCAACGACGAGGACCGGGTCGTGGACACCGCGGCGCTGGCCCGGGAGCCGGCCCTGTCCTACCACCTGCGGTACGTGCTCGACGCGGCGACGGGCTGGCAGGACGACGCCGTGTACGAGGAGCCCGACGTCGTCGCGGCGTTCGCCACGATCGGCGTGGCCCGCAGCCGGCACGACGTTGACGGCCTGGACCAGGTGGTGGCGGCGCTGAGCGGCGAGCACCGGGCGGCCGCGGAGCTGATCCTGCGGCGGTACGTGGCCGAGAAGCTCGACCATCTGCCGGGCAACTGGCCCGAGGTGTTCGCCGGTCTCCGGCCGTAGCGCTCGGCTACGATCCCTTCGACGTCGATGAGTATCGAAGGGAGTCGCCCGGTGGCGCGGACCGGACTGGACGAGGCACTCGAGGAGCACCTGTCGGCGCTGGAGCGCAAGGACCTCGACGCGTACGCGGCGACGCTCGCCGACGAGGTGGTGCTGATCCTGCCGGACGGCACGCTGCTGGACGGCAAGGCGGCGGTGGTCGAGCTGCACCGGGAGATGTTCGCCGACGACAGCTGGACGCAGGAGCGCACCGTCCGGCGGGTTTTGTTGGCGGGCAGCACCGGCTGGGTGCTCATCGAGTACCGCTTCGTCGTCGTGGACGCCGAGGGCGCGGTCGTGTCGGACAACCGGGCGTACTTCACGCTGACCTACGCGCTCGTCGACGGCCGCTGGCTGGTGGTCGCCGACCAGAACACCAGGCTGCCGTCAGCCTGACCGGCGGCTGCCGTCAGCCTTCCCGGCGGCGGGTGGCGAGGATCAGCCCGCTGCCGGCGGGCAGCTCGACACAGACGAGCCCCGGGTCGCCGAGCAACGTGTCGCGCACGGCCGTGACGCTCGCGACGTGGTCCGGTCGGGTGTACCGGCTGAGCTCCATGTCGTCGACGAGCAGCACCCCGCCCGGGGCGAGCGCGGCGACGGTGTGCCGCAGGCCGGTCCATACCCGCGGCCGCGGTGTCGGGTAGGCGACGCGCGGCGTGGGTATCAGGCGGTGCCCAGGCCCGTCTGGTTCAGCATGAGCCCCACGAAGGGAGCGACCCCCATGACCGCACCCGCTCCGATCCCGCCGGCGCGCCAGGTGGTGCTGCGCTGGCCGGACCTGCCGGACACCGCCCGCGCCGCCTGGGAGCAGGCCGAAGAGCGCCCGCCGCGGCGTCAGCCGGCGCCGTAGCAGACGAAGCCGGCGTCACCGACGACCTGGGGCGCTGCACGGTGCCGGACCCGCCCACCGGCCCGCTGCGGATCCGGTGGGGTCCGGCGGGCCCGGTGACCGCCGCGGTCGGCACCGCCACGTTCCTCACCTGACGCCCGCCGGGCTCAGTTGAGCTGCGGCAGGAAGCGGTGCCGGGCGAGGGCCGTCGTCGTCTTGGCCGCGAGGGCGCCGACGAACAGCGTGATCGCCAGGATCACGACCCAGGCCCAGATCCGGTGGCCCGGCGGGTGGGCGTAGGCGATCCAGTGCAGCGCGAACGTGGCGACCGCCGCGTAAGGGAAGGCGTACGCCCAGAAGCCCGAGTTGAAGCGCAGGTGGCGGTACACGCCGACGAGGCGGACCTGGACGACGGCCGCCAGGAGTGTGTAGCCGGCGAGTCCGAGGCTGACGGCGTCGACCTTGCCGCGGGTCATCGCCAGGTAGGCCAGGCCGGCGAGGGCGGGCGGGGCCACCCCGATCGCGAGAGTGGGTCGCAGCTGCGGCGGCAGCGGCGGGCGGAAGTACAGCCGGGCCTGGATCGCCGACTCGATGACGAGCCACGACACGAGACCGAGGCCGAAGCACACCCGGGCGAGGCCCTGCCAGCCGGCGAGCGCCGCGCCGATGGTGGCGACGAGCCCTCCGGCGACGGCGGGCAGCACGTACCCGGGGTGCAGCCGCTCCAGGTCGAGGCCGCCGGCGATCCACTGGCCGGTCATCCACCCGGCCAGCACGACGGTGGCGGCGGCGAACACCCCGAACAGCCACCGGCCGGCGGACTGCTCGTGCCGCATCAGGCCGATCGCCAGCAGCATGCCGACGATCGGGATCAGCGCCACGAACGGTCCCAGCACCGGGTGCGTCAGCTCGGCGGTCCAGCCGCCGGGTCGCCGCGGCACCTGCACGGCGTAACTGATCAGCAGCGTCAGCCAGACCGCGGCCGCCACCAGGCACAGCAGGTCGGAGACGAGCTCGGGGGCCAGCCGCAGCATCGCGGCGTAACCCCAGCAGCCCGCGAGCCCCGCCAGGCCGTACGCGATGCCGAACAGGTTCGGGGTGACCCCGACGTGCGGTTCGCCGGTACGTTCGTCCACGGCGGAGCCCTACCCGGCGCCCAGCGGTTGTACCGGTGCCGCGCGCGCCGGTCTCGTTTACAGCTCGTTCACGGGGCCGTGCCTAGCGTCGCCGCCATGAGAAAGCATCTGGCCCTGCTCGTGGCGGCGTTGCTGCTGCTGGCGGCCTGCACCGAGGACACCCCTGGGCCCGCGCCGCGACCGTCCGCCGGTACGTCCGGACCGTGCGCCCGCGAGACGGACGCGGCGCTCAGCGCGTGGGCGGTCGCCGGGTTCAGCGGCTCGATCGCGGTCGCGACCGCGGGCCGGTTCGACTGCCTGGTGGCGTACGGGTCGGCGGACGACCGCGCGGCCCGCCCGAACACGGCCGGCACGGTGTTCAGCATCGGGTCGATCACGAAGGCCTTCACCGCGGCGGCGGTGTTCCGGCTCGCCGACGAACGGAAGCTCACCCTGGACGACCGGGCGCGGACGCTGCTGCCGCAGCTGAAGGGGCCGGTCGGCGACGCCACCGTCCGGCAGCTGCTGCTGCACACCAGCGGCCTGAAGGGCACCCACGCTAACGACAGCCAGCCGATGAGCCGGGAGCAGGCGCTGCAGGCGATCGACGCGCTGGAGGTGACCGGGAAGCCCGGCGAGCACTACCTGTACTCCAACGCGGGGTACACGCTGCTCGCGCTGATCGTGGACCAGGTGTCGGGCTCGGGCTACCGCGACTACCTGACCTCGCGGATCCTGCGGCTGCCCGACGGCCGCACCGCCGGTGGCTTCTGGAGCGGTCAGCCGGCCGCGCCGCAGCCGCGGGCGGTCGGCTACCGCGAGGACGGCACGGCCGGCGAGGCCGGTGACTTCGCCGGGCCGTACTGGGCGGTCGAGGGCAACGGCGGGCTCGCCATGACCATGAAGGACCTGGCGGCGTGGACGCACGCACTGTTCACCGGCGGGATCGTCGCCGCGGACTCGGTGAAGGCGATCGCGGGCGCGGGCGCCGGTCGGGAGATCGGCGACGGGCGCACCGAGGTGCCGGGCTGGGTGGCGTTCGACGCCTCGCGGTTCGGCGTCCCGTTCCTGACGACCGCCGGGGGTGGCGGCGACGTCGGGCATAATGCGGTCGTTGTGTGGCTTCCCCAGCAGCAGCGGGTGATCGCGATGGCGTCGAACAAGCCGAGGATCTCGGCGGAGCAGCTGCTGGAGCGGATCGGGCCCGCGATCGCCGCGGCGAAGCCGTTGCCGGCCCCGCCGTCGCCGGCCGGCGGCGGCGCGCTGGCCGCGGCGACCGGCACGTACCAGCTGGACGGGGGCGGCTCCTTCGAGGTGTCCGTCCGCGACGGCCGGCTGGCGGTGAGCGCGGCCGGGGCCGACGCGGTCGCCGCGCTGTTCCCCCCACCGGCCGGTGTCACCGCCGGCGACCTGCGCCGGCACGAGGAGCTGGTGCGGGAGCTGCTGGCCGGCAGGACCCTGGAGGGGCGCAAGGAGCGGGCCGCGTTCGAGGCGCAGTACGGGCCGATCGACGACGTGCGGCTCGCCGGCACCGTCGCGCAGGGCGGCGAGCTGCGCACGTACGTCACCGTCGTGGCCCGGGGCAGGCAGGTGCTGGGCTACTTCGCGCTGAACGAGGCCGGCGGCGTGGAGGCCGCCGAGGTGCCGACCGCGAAACCGGCGCTGGTGTTCCTGCCGTCCGGCGACGACCGGTACCACCCCGACGACCCCACCGCGGGCGGCCCGGATGTGATCCTGGCGTTCGCGGAGGCGCGGATGACCCTGACCGGCCCGGCCGGGTCGACGGCCGCGCGCCGGGTGAGCTGAGGCCACGCATGCGCATCCTGCTGGTCGAGGACGATCCGGACCTTGCCGACGTCGTCGCCATGGGGCTGCGCAACGAGTCGTACGCGGTCGACGTCGCCGGCACCGGCGGCGCCGCAGAGGAGCTGCTCCGCGCGACCGCGTACGACGTGGTCTGCCTCGACCTCGGCCTGCCCGACGGCGACGGGCTGGACCTGCTGCGCCGGCTCGGCGGCGACCGGGACCTGCACCGGCCCAGGCGGCTGCTGGTGCTCACCGCCCGCGACGCGGTCGAGGACCGGGTCGCGGGGCTCGACGCCGGCGCCGACGACTACCTGGTCAAGCCGTTCCACTTCGGGGAGCTCGCCGCCCGGCTCCGCGCGCTGGGGCGCCGGGGCGAGGAGCTGGGGTCGACCGTGCGGGCCGGTGACCTGGCGCTGGACCTCGCCACCCACCGCGCCTGGCGGGCCGGCGTGCCGCTGGCGCTGACCCCGCGCGAGTTCTCGCTGCTGCGGTACTTCATGCACCACCCGGGCACGGTGCTGTCCGCGGAGGAGCTGCTGGAGCACGTCTGGGACGTCAACGCGAACCCGTTCACCGCGTCGGTGCGGGTGATCCTCAGCCGGCTACGGCGCAAGCTCGGTGAGCCGTCGCCCATCGTTACCATCCCCAACGTCGGCTACCAGCTGCGGAGCGAACCGTGACACGACCATGGCGATCGCTGCGGGTGCGGCTGGCGACGCTCGGCTTCCTCGCCAGCTACCTGCCGGCGCTGCTGCTGTTCGGGGTGATCTCGGCGACCGACACGGAGGTCACGTCGACGGCGCAGGACGGCCGGCCCGTGGTGACCGGGTCGACGGTGGACCTGGCGGGCTGGCCGCTCGGCACGCTGCTCGCGCTCGCCCCGGTTGCCGCGGCGCTCGCCTGGTGGTGGGCGGGGCGCGCGGTGCGCCCGCTGCACCGGGTGCGCGCGGTCGCCGAGGAGATCGAGGCCACGGACCTCAGCCGCCGGATCGCCCTCGACAAGGGGCCGACCGAGGTGACCGCGCTGGCGGCCGGCTTCGACGGCATGCTCGACCGGCTGGAGGCCGCCGCGGCCACCCAGCGGCGCCTCATCGAGGAGACGAGCCACGAGCTGCGGCTGCCCCTGGCGGTGCTCATGACCAACGCGGAGGTGCTGCTCGCGCATCCGGCGCCGACGCTGGAGACCTACCGGCAGGGCCTGGAGCGCTCCCGTGCGGCCGCCGGGCGCCTCCAGCGCACCATCGAGGAGCTGCTCGTGGACGCCCGCGGCCGGGCCCGGACGATCGACCGCCGGCCGACCGATCTCATGGCCGTCGTGCGTGAGCTCGTCGCGGACGCCGGCGTGCTGGCCGCGCCGCGCCGGGTCACCGTCACCGTGAGCGGGCCGCCGGCCGTCGTGTGCCGGGTCGACGAGCCCACCGTCCGGCGGGCCGTGTCCAACCTGCTGGACAACGCGGTCCGGCACGCACCGGACGGCACCGCGGTCGGCGTACGGCTCGATCAGTCACCGTCGACGGTCGCCGTCACGGTCACCGATCACGGACCGGGCATCCCACCCGACCAGCAGGACCGGATCTTCGAACGGTTCTGGCGCGGCGGCACCGGCAGCGGGCCGGGCAGCGGTCTCGGCCTGCCGATCGCCGGCCAGATCGCGCAGGCCCACGGCGGCGGCGTCACCGTCACGTCGCCGGGCCCGGACGGCGACGGCGCCGTGTTCCGCCTGACGCTGCGGCCCTGACCGATCCTGGCGGAGCCTGTCACTGGCAGGGTGTGGCTGGCCCGCGCGCCGGTCCTGATACTCGGTACATGGACAGCAGGCGGCAGCTCGGCGAGTTTCTCGCGACCCGGCGGTCGCAGCTGCGGCCGCAGGACGTGGGGCTGGCCGGCTACGGCGACCGCAGGCGGGTGCCGGGCCTGCGCCGCGAGGAGCTCGCCATGCTGGCCGGGGTGAGCGCGTCCTACTACGCCCGGTTGGAGCAGGGGTCGTCGCTGAACGCCTCGCCAGAGGTGCTCGACGCGCTCGCCCGGGCGCTGCGGCTGGACGAGGCCGAGCGCCGCCACCTGCACGTCCTGGCGGCCGGCAGCCGGGCCCGGCCGGCGCCGCGGCGCACCGCGCCGGAGCGGCTGACCGCCGAGCTGGAGCAGCTGGTCGAGGCGATGGGCGAGACGCCGGTGGTGGTGCTCGGACGGCGCAGCGACGTGCTGGCCTGGAACCGGACCGGCCACGCGCTCTTCGCGGGGCACCTCGACCCGGCCGGGCCGCGGCTGCCGCGCCACCGGCCGAACATGGCCCGGCTGGTGTTCCTGGACCAGCACACCCGCGAGCTGTACGCGGACTGGCCGGCCAAGGCGCGCGCCGTCATCGGCACGCTGCGGCTGGCGGCCGGGCAGTTCCCCGCCGACGCGGCCCTGTCGGCGCTGGTCGGTGAGCTGACGGTCCGCAGCGGCGAGTTCGCCGAGCTGTGGGCGGCGCACCGGGTCAAGTCGGGCGCCGGCGCCACGTACGAGCTGCGGCACCCGCTGGTCGGCGCGATGACCGTCACCCAGCAGGCGCTGCGCACCGAGCACGGCCACACGGTCGTGGTCGCCACCACGGAGCCCGGCTCGCCGTCGCGGGCGGCGATGGCGCTGCTCGCGCACAGCACCGCGTTCCCGGCGGCGGCGCGCCACTCCCCCGCGCGCGCCGAATAGCCGTCTCCTTTCACCGCAACTTTTCCGCATGTGTACGGCGATGCCGCGCGCCCTGCGCCGGCCACGAATCGAGGAGCACCGCAATGCACGACATCAAACTTGGTGACGTCACCGTGACCCGCGTCGAGGAGATGCACGGCCCGATCATGCCGACCGGCGCGTTCTTCCCGTCGGTGCCGGACGAGGCCTGGCGGCGCCACGAGGCGCAGCTGGTGCCGGACCACCTCGGCGGCGGCATGGTGCACGTGGCCATGCAGACCTGGGTGCTGCGCAGCGAGGGCCGCACCGTCCTGGTCGACACCGGCGTCGGCAACGACAAGACCCGGCCGGCCGTCGAGGCGTGGGACCACCTGCGGCTGGACTTCCTCGGCAACCTCGCCCGCGCCGGCGTGCGGCCCGAGGACGTCGACCTGGTCGTCAACACGCACCTGCACGTCGACCACGTCGGCTGGAACACCCGGCTCGTGGACGGCGAGTGGGTGCCCACGTTCCCCAACGCCACGTACCTGATCCCCCGCCCCGACTTCGTGTTCTGGGACCCGGCGAACAACCCGGGCGTCGCGGGCGGCGTCAACGAACACGTCTTCGAGGACAGCGTCGCGCCGGTGCTCGCCGCCGGCCAGGTCCAGCTGTGGCAGGACAGCCACACCGTCGACGCGCACCTGCGCCTGCGAGCCGCGCCCGGGCACACCCCCGGATCCAGCGTGCTGATCCTGGACTCCGGCGGTGACCGGGCGCTGTTCGCCGGCGACCTCATCCACACCCCGTTGCAGGTGATGGAGGCGGGCCACAACAGCTGCTTCTGCGAGGACCCGGCGGCCGCCGTGGCCACCCGCCGCGAGCTGCTCGGCTGGGCCGCCGACCGCAACGCCCTGGTCCTACCGGCGCACCTGAGCGGGCACGGCGCGCTGGAGGTCGAGCGCCGCGGCGACGCGTTCGCCATCAAGCAGTGGGGTCCCTTTGACCGTCTGTGACACCACCTCGGGCCCGGTCCGAGGGCTGGACACCGCGTACGGCACCGCGTTCTTCGGGGTGCCCTACGCGGCCGGTCCGGTCGGCGCGGCCCGGTTCGCCGCGCCCGAGCCGCACGAGCCGTGGACCCGGGTCCGGGACGCGACCCGGCGGGGTCCGACCGCCCCGCAGCCGCGGCGGGACGCCTTCGGCGCGCTGGACATGTCGCCGTACTTCGGCCCCGGCTGGCGGCGCGGCACCGACTACCTCAGCGTCAACGTCTGGGCGCCGCCGGTGCGCGCCGTACCCGCGCCCGTCATGGTGTTCGTGCACGGTGGCGGCTTCGTCGCCGGTTCGGCCGACGCCCCGCTGTACGACGGCGCCGCGTTCGCCCGCGACGGCGTCGTCCTCGTCACCGTCAACTACCGCCTCGGCGTCGCCGGCTTCCTGCACCTGCCCGGCGCCCCGGACAACCGCGGCCTGCTCGACGTGCTGGCCGCCCTGCGCTGGGTCCGCGACAACATCGCCCGGTTCGGCGGCGACCCGGGCAACGTCACCCTGTTCGGGCAGTCGGCCGGCGCGGTCATCGCCGGCGCGGTGCTGGCCGACCCCGCCTCGGCGGGCCTGCTGCGCCGGGTGATCAGCCAGAGCGGCAGCGGCCTCGCCGCGTTCACCCGCGAGCAGGCGGCCGTCGTCACCGCCGGCGCGGGACGCGAGCTCGGCATCGAGCCGGCGGTCGCCACGTTCGCCGGCATCGGCGACGACCGGCTCGTCGAGCTGACCCCGCGGCTGTCCGCCCGGCGGCTGCGGACCCCGCTCGGCGGCATCACCGCGTGCGGCCTCGTGCTGGACCGGCAGCCGGCCGTGGCCGTCGCGGCCGGCGCGGGCGCCGGCGTCGACCTGCTGATCGGCGCGAACCTCGACGAGGGTGCGCTGTACCTGGCACCGTTCGGCGGGCAGGAGGCCGGCACCGAGGCGGCGCTGCTCGCCACCGCGGCCCGGTTCCACCCGGATCCCGTCGAGGCGGTCCGCGCGCACCGGGCGCGGTGGCCGGACGCGTCCGTGGCCGAGCTGCACACGGCCGTGCTCGGCGACGGGTTGTTCGGCGCCGGTACCCGGGCGCTGACCGAGGCGCACGCGGCACACGGATCCACGTGGGCGTACCGGTTCGCGTGGCGGTCCGGCGCGCTCGGCGGGCGGCTCGGCGCCAGCCACGTGATGGAGCTGCCGTTCGTCTTCGACCGGCTGGACCTGCCGGCCCTGCACGGGCCACGGGCGCTGCTCGGCGAGGGTCCGGCGCCCCGCGACCTGGCGGGCCGGATGCACGCGGCCTGGGTGCGGTTCGCCGCGACGGGCGACCCCGGCTGGCCCCGCTGGCCCGAGGTGGCCGAGTTCGGCGGTGCCGCGTGAGCCGTGCCGCGCGGACACCGGCATCCCGGCCGCGGCCGCGCCGGCTCACCCGTGACGGACGAGCCGGCGGCGATCATCCGGAACGGGTGACGGCCCGGGCCGGATGATCGCAGACCGTTGTCGGCGACGGTGGAGCGTCGAACACTGGAAGTAATGCCGTCAACCGCGTCGTGCCGCGCGTGCGACACCGTACCCGGGAAGGCCGTCGATCATGGATGCGTCCGAGCTGCTGGACATGGCGGTGGCCGATCTGGCCCTGGTACAGGACCTCGAGCAGGCCCAGCACATCATCCGGAGCGCCGCGAGGCGCCTGGCGAACGCCCACGGATCGACCGTGGTGCTGCTGGAAGAGGGGCATTGCTTCTACGCCGACGAGGACGCGGTGAGCCCGCTGTGGAAGGGGCAGCGGTTCCCGGTGCAGCAGTGCATCAGCGGCTGGTCGATGCTCAACCGGCAGCCCGCCATCGTGCCGGACATCCAGTTCGACGAGCGGGTGCCGCAGGAGGCGTACCGGCCGACGTTCGTGAAGAGCCTCGTCATCGTGCCGATGCGCGTCGGAGATCCGCTCGGCGCGATCGGCGCCTACTGGATCCAGCCGCACCGGGTCACCGACGAGGAGCTGGCGCGGCTGCAGGCGCTGGCCGGCGCGGCCGGCGCGGCGCTGACCCGGCTCATGGCGTCGCCGGCGCCCGACATGGTGGGCTCCGGGGCGATCGGCATCCTCGTCTAGCGCGACACGTCATCATGCGATCCGGAGGGCCGGCGGGTGAACCAGGCCGTCTCCAGCGGAATGTACTTTTTGCGATAGAATGCCGGTGCAGGAAGCTGCGTCAGCACGGCCAGCGATCCCCGGTGCATCCCGCGCCGGCCGCAGGAGCAGGCTTCATGTTGACGGCGAGGTGAAAGACGGTCGCCGGTGTCCGCAAACCTGGTTCCGTTGCTGCTGAGGCCGCACCCGCCACCGTCCTGGGTCGGGCTGGTCGTCGCCACGGCGTGCGTCGCGGTGGAGACCCTCGTGATGTTCGCCCTCAGGGACGGCTCGCCGCTGGCCGTCGCGGGCGCCCTGTACTTCTGCGGCGTCCTGATCGTCTCGATGGTCTGGAAACCCTGGCTCAGCGTCCTGACCGCCGTCATCAGCGTCCTCGCCTTCAGCTTCTTCCAGGTGCCGCCGGCGCTGTCGTTCAGCTTCTCCGCGAGCCGGGACCTGCTGATCCTGCTCATGTTCACCGGAGCCGGGCTGGCGACCAGCCACCTGGCGGGCCTCGCCCGCTCCCGCGCCGCCGAGGCGGCCGAACGCCGCCAGGAAGCCGCCCTCGCCACCGAGCTGGCCAAGCACATCCTGTGCGCCGACGACCTGCGCTCGGCGCTCGTCCCGGCGGCGCGGCGGCTCGCGGAGGCGCTCGAGCTGCGCTCCGCCGTTATCGAGCTCGACGCCGTCCCCGGCGACGCGCAGCGGGTCGCGTTCCCGCTGTGTGACGGCGCGACCCGGCTGGGCACCCTGCTGATCCCCGCCGACGTCCCCAAGCGGACGCTGGAGCGCCTCCGGCAGCGGGTCGTGCCGACGCTGGAGTCGTTGCTGTACGCGGCGCGCGACCACGAGGCTGTCGTCACCTCGCTCAACGCGAGCCGCAAGGTCACCATGCTGGTGGCGGAGCAGGCCGCGTGGCGGCGGGTGGCCACGCTGGTGGCCCGCGGCGCCTCGCTCAACGAGGTGTTCGAAGCGATGACCGAGGAGCTCTGCCGGTCCCTCGGCGAGGTCCGCACGACGCTGATGCGCTACGAGCCGGACCACACCGCCACCTGCCTGGCGGGTCTCAACGACCCGCACGGCCCGACGTCGGTCCCGCTCGACGGGCACAGCGTCGCCGGCGCGGTGCTGCGCACCAGGCGCCCGGCCCGCATCGACGGCTACGACGGCATCCCCGGCCCTGCCGCGGAGACCGTACGCGGCCTGGGCATCCGCTCGGCGGCGGGGGTGCCCGTCATGGTCCAGGGGCGTCTGTGGGGCGTGCTCGCCGCGGTGTCCTTCACCGCCGACACCATGCCGCCCGCGGCCGAGCGGCGCCTGAGCGACTTCAGTGACCTCATCGCCACCGCGGTCGCCAACGCCGAGCACCGGGCGCAGCTCGCCGCCTCCCGCGCCCGCATCGTCACCGCCACCGACAACGCCCGCCGGCAGTTCGAACGCGACCTGCACGACGGCGTGCTGCAACGCGTCGTCTCGCTCGGCCTCCAGCTGAGCATGACCGAGGCGTCGATGCCGCCGGAGCTGACCACGTACAAGACCCAGCTGTCCCGCACCGCGCAGGGCCTCAACGGCGTGTTCGAGACCCTGCAGGAGGTCTCCCGAGGCATCCATCCGGCGATCATGTCCATGGGCGGTCTCGGCGCCTCGATCAGGACCCTCGCCCGCCGCAGCGAGACCCCGGTGGACCTGGACCTGCACATCGGCCGGCGGCTGCCCGACCCCACCGAGGTGGCCGTGTACTACATCGTGTCCGAGGCGCTCGCCAACGCCGCCAAGCACGCCCGCGCCACCATCGTGCACATCCGCGCCGAGACGGAGGACCAGGTGTTCCGCCTGTCGATCCAGGACGACGGCGTCGGCGGCGCCGACCTCGGCGAGGGCACCGGACTGATCGGCCTGCAGGACCGCGTCGAGGCCCTCGGCGGCCACATGGAGGTCGTGAGCCCACCCCGCCAGGGCACCGCGCTCCTGGTCAAGATCCCCATCGACGAAGCGGCGTAGCGGACCGCACCCGCGCCGACGGCACGTACGCGGCGATCACCCGCCCGGCCGGTCGGCCCCCGCTCGGCCGTGCCCGCCCCGGCGCTTCGCGCGACGCTCCGCCGGGTAGCGACCGGCCACATCGTGCTCCAGGCGCGACCCCCGCCCACGACGGGCCGCGCCCGGCCCGGTGCGGCCGGCGACCCGGTGTCCCGACGCCGCGACCTCCCAGAAAATCTTGACGGGTCGGTGAGAGATCGTCCCGGCGGCCGGCACGACATCCACGAGCACGGTCGCCATCCCGGCGACCATCGGCATGCTCCGAAGGGAGCCGATCATGTTCGACTGGAGCTGGTGGTGCCCGCCGCGGCGGCGACCGGCCGCGACCGGCGGCGGCGCGCCCGCCGGCAGGACCCTGGCGGCGGCGGTGGTGACGGCGGTGGCGCTGACGTCGGCGGTGGCCGTCCCGCCGGCACCCGCGCACGCGTGGGCGACCGACTTCGCGGTGCCGAGCGGCTCGTCGCAGCCGGCCGCCGCCGCGAACGCGGTGGCCGCCACGATCGTGTCCGTCGCGCGCCGTCCGGACACCCTGGACGTCTTCTGGATCCGCCTCGACGGTGCGGTCATGACCGCGACGTGGAGCGACGCCCGCCCGGTGTGGGAGTGGTGGCAGGTGGCCCCGCCGGGCTCGGCGATCGGCACCTGTTCTGGGTGCGCCCGGACGGCGGCGTCTCGACGACCTGGTGGAACCCGGCCGCCAACTGGCCGTCACGCTCGATCGCCCCGGCGGGACACGCGATCGCCCCCGACGGCACGTCCGGCAACGCTCGTTCGACGAGCGGCTCGTCGGCTGGGGCGGCCCGGCGTTGGCCGGCCCGGGAGCCGCCCTGCCCGGAGCGGTCGGCATCGTCGCGCGCGGCACCGCCAACCACCCCGCCGGCCGGCCCGGCCTGGTCATAAAGTACCGGTCCGGGAAGTGGACGATGGCCCACGAGATCGGCCACGTCCTCGGGCTCACGCACCCCGTGTGCGGCGGCCCCTCGTACCAGCCCTGGCTGAACAGCCTGATGTGGGAGTTCGACCGCAACGTCGAGCTGCCCGAGATCTTCCAGGACCAGAAGACCATCATGTACGCCTGCCCGTACACCGTCTTCATGTAGCGCACGGGTCGGTGGTGTTCGCCCGGTCGAACACCACCGACCACGGTCCCGGCGAGCCGAGGATGCGACCCGGGCCGTCCGTGCGCGGCTGAAGCACCGCGCCGGCCAGGGCGCCGAAGCGGGCGGCCGCCGGGTGCGGGGCGCGCCGCGGCCACACCGCCGACGTCTCCTGCCACAGCGGGTCGCCGGCGAGAGGGCGCCAGGTGACGCGGGGCTCGCCGCGCACGGCGTCCTCGCGGTCCAGGCCCACCCCGAGGCCGGCGAGGACGAGCCCGCACAGGAACCGCGGGTTGCGGGCGTGCCGCACCCGCGCCGGCACGAAACCGAGGTCCCGGCAGCCGCCGAGGAGGGTGTCGTACCAGCCGGGCGCCGTCACCCGGGGAAACACGACGAGCCCCTGGCCGGCCAGCTGGTCGGCGGTGAGCTCGGCGAGCCGCGCCAGCGGCGACACGCGCGGCAGCACGACGCCGAGCCGGACCCGGGTGACCGGGCCGCGGCGCAGGTCGGCGGCGTCGACCGGGTGGTGGACGAGACCGACGTCGAGCCGGGCCGCGGCCAGCAGGTCGAGCTGCTCCGCGGTGGTCAGCTCCTGCAGGTCGACGTCGACGCCGGGCGCCTGCTCGCCGAGGCGGCGCAGCAGCTCGCCGAGCGCGGCCGGCGGCGTCTCCGGGGGCACACCGGCCCGCAGCGTGCCGAGGTCGCCGTCGCGGATGCTGTGCATGAGCGCCCGCAGCCGCCGCTCGGCCGCCAGGAACTGGGCCGCCTCGTCGCGCAGTGCCCGGCCGGCCGCGGTCAGCTCGGTCCCGCGCGGCAGCCGGTCGAAGAGCGTGACCCCCAGCTCGCGCTCCAGCCGGCGCATCGCCTGGCTCAGCGGCGGCTGGGCGATGCCGAGCACCTCCGCGGCCCGGCTGAAGTGCAGCTCCTCGGCGACGACGAGGAAGTACCGCAGATGCCTGGACAGGTCGACCATACAGTGACCATATGTTGATCGAGGAGACGTTCGCCGCCGCCGGGGTCCGCGGGCGGCTGCACGCCCGCGACATCGATTCGGGGCGCTCGATCGGGGTCGGCGCCGATGAGCAGGTCGTGCTGTCGTCGATCGTCAAGGTGCTGCTGGTGCTCGAGTTCGCCCGGCAGGTCGCGGTGGGCGCGCTCGACCCGGCCGAACGCGTCGTCGTCGGCGCCGGTGACCGGTTCGGCGGCTGGGGCACCGCCGGCTGCGCCGACGACGTCGAGCTGTCGCTGCGGGACCTCGCGTACTTCGCCATGTCCATCAGCGACAACACCGCCGCCGACGTGCTGCTGCACCGCATCGGCGGCCCCGACCTGCTGGCGCTGCTCGCCGCGGAGCTCGGCCTGACCCGCACCCGGGTGGTCGGCGGTCCACGGCAGATGCTGGAGTCGATGTTCGCCGACATCGGCGCCCGCGACGACGCGGAGTTCGCGCGGCTGTTCCCGACGCTGCCGCCGCAGCGGGTCGCGGCGCTGCGCGTGTTCGACCCGCGGCGCACGACGTCGAGCACGCCGGAGGAGCTGACCCGGCTGCTCGGCATGCTGTGGCGGGACGAGGCCGGTCCCCCCGCGGCGTGCGCGGCGGTCCGCGGGCTGATGGCCCGCCAGCTGTTCTGGACCAGGCTCCGGTCGGGGTTCCCGGCCGAGGTGCGGGTGGCCGGCAAGACCGGCACCCTGCCGGGGCTCGCGATGGAGATCGGCGTCGTGGAGTACCCGGACGGCGGCCGCTACGCGGTGGCCGTCTTCGTCGACGGCGGCCGCACCCCCCGCATCGAGGTCGACACGGCCCTCGGCCGGGCCGCGGCGGCGGCCGTCGGCATGCTGCGTGACCAGCGCTGATATCCGAAGCGATATGAGTGGTGCGGGGCCGCGGTCTTGGACAGCCCGGCCGCGGCGGTGTTTGGGTGGTCGCCATGTCCGAACCTCGTGACCTGAACCGACGTGTCCTCATCCGCTCCGCCGTCGCCGGCACCGCCGCCGTCACCGGCCTGACCGCCGCCGGTCTCGCCGCCACCGGGGGTCCCGCCACGGCCGCGCCGGCGGCGGCCCGGTCCCGCACCGCGACGCTGCGGTGGTTCGGCACGTCCGGCTGGCGCATCGACGTCAACGGCCGCACGGTCCTCGTCGACCCGTACCTCACCCGCTTCCCCACCGGCCTGTTCACCGGCGCGTTCGACCCGGCGACGCCGCTGCGGGTCGACGCCGACGCGATCGGCGCGCGGGTCGGCGGGGCCGAGACGGTGCTCGTCACCCACACGCACTGGGACCACTTCAACGACGTGCCGCACATCGCGAAGACCGTGCCGGGGGTCCGGGTCCTCGGCACCCTCACCGCCTACCACCTGGCGCTCGCGTCGGGCGTGCCGGGCGGCCAGGCCGTCCCGGTGAAGGGCGGCGAAAACCTCGACTTCGGCGACTACACCGTCGAGGTGGTCGCGTCGCTGCACAGCCGCAACGCCGCCTACTCCCTCGCGTTCCCCGGCGTGCGGCTCACCCCGCCGCCGCCACCGCAGACCATCGGCGACCTGCCGGAGGGCGACACCCTCGCCTACCAGGTGGCCGTCGCCGGCGGGCCGAAGCTGTTCTTCATGGGCGGCAGCGACTTCGTCGAGCGCAACCTCACCGGCCTGGCGCCCGACGTGGCGATGGTCGCGCTGCCGTCGGCGGGTGTCGTGCACGACTACACCCGCCGGCTGCTGACCGCGCTGGACCACCCCCGGGTCGTCGTCCCGGTGCACTGGGACAACTTCGAGACGCCGCTGCGCAACCCGCCGCCGGTCGCCGCCGGTGACGCGGCGAAGCTCGACGCGTTCGTCGCCGCGATCCGCGAGGCGTCGCCCCGGTCCCGGGTGCTGGTGCCGGCGTACGACACCCCGTACACCTTCTGAGCGCGGTACCGTCGCCGCATGATCGATGAGATCCGCCGGCTCGCCGCCGGGGTCGACACCACCGCGCTGTGCGACGTCGCCGAGGACGTCCGGGTCATGTCGCCGGCGCTGCGGTGCCGCTCGGCGAACCCGGTGCTGTGCGGCCCGGCCGTCACGGTCCGGTGCCGCGACGACTTCTTCGGCGTGATCCGGGCGATCGAGGTCGCGCAGGCCGGTGACGTGCTGGTGGTCGACGGCGGCGGGCGGGAGACGGCCCTCGCGGGTGAGCTGTTCGCCCGGGTCGCGCTGGGCAAGGGCCTGGCCGGGATCGTCGTCGACGGCGGCTACCGGGACCTGCGGTTCGTGGCCGGCTGCCCACTGCCGGTGTACAGCCGGCACGTCACGCCGAGGGCCGGCACCACCGTCAAACTCGGCGTCCTGGGCGGCACGGTCAGCTGCGGCGGCGTGCCGGTCACCGAGGGTGACATCGTCATCGCCGACCACGACGGCCTCGTGGTGCTCGACCCGGCCGTCGCCGTCGCCCGCCTCACCGCCGCCGCGCAGGTCATGGCGACCGAGGCGGCCGTCGCGGAGCGGCTCGCCGCCGGCGCCACCCTCGCCGACGTGCTCGACACCGCGGAGCACGCGGACCGGCTGACCCGCGGCGAGCCGTCCCGGCTGCGCTTCACGCTCTGACGGAGCACATCGGGTGGAACCGGGCCGGTAGCTCGTGCGCCTGCACGACGTGACCGTGGTGACTGACGACCCCGCCCCGGAGGGCCTCGACCGGGAGGCCTTCCGGGAGGTGTACGCCGCGCACTACCCCGCGCTCGTCCGGCTGGCGTACCTGACGACGGGCAGCCTCGCCGCCGCCGAGGACGTCGCGCAGGAGGCGTTCATCGAATGGTTCCGCCGCGGCGACCAGGTCCGCGAGCCGCTGCCGTTCCTGCGCCGGGCGGTGGTGTCGCGGTGCACGTCGTGGGTGCGTCGCCGGCGGCTGGAGCGCCGGCACGCGACCGCGCTGCCCGAGCCGGTGCAGCGGCACCCGGACGGCGACACCGAGGTCGTGCGGGCCGCGCTGCAGAAGCTGAAGCCGCGGCAGCGGGCGGCCGTCTTCATGCGGTTCTACCTGGACCTGCCGGAGGCGCAGATCGCCGCCGCGCTCGGCTGCCGCCCCGGCACGGTCAAGTCGCTGCTGCACCGGGCGCTGACCGCGATCAAGGAGGACCTGGATGTCGACTGACCCGCAGGCCCGTATCGGCGCCGCCGTCCGGTCCATCGCCGACGCCGTCCACGTCGACCCGCCGGACCCCGCGGTGCTCATGGCGCGGGCGTCGACCCGGGCCGGCCGGTGGCGCCCGCTGCTCAGCGCCGCCGGGGTGCTGGGCGTCCTGGCCGCCGCCGCGCTCGGTCCGGGACTGCTGGCGCAGCCGGCCGCACCCACCGGCGGCACGGTCCTGCCGGCCCGCCTCGCGGGGCTGTCGCTGCTGACCGCCCCGGTGTCCGAGGCCCCGGCCGGTCCCGCCCTCCTCGCGTACGTGCAGGGCAGCAACGGCCCGCGGTGGCTGCACACCCTGCAGACGGTGGTGCTGAGCGTCGACGGGCACACGTACCGCCGCCTCGACGAGGCCGAGCGCCGTGGCGGCCCCGCCGAACTCGGCACGTGGCAGGACGCCCCGGTGCTGCTCGCCCCGGACGGCGCGCGGGTCGCGGTCGGCAGCGTCGGGCCGGCCACCGACGTCGCCGTCGTCGACCTGCGCACCGGCCGGACCACCACGCACCGCGGCCGGGGCGCCGGGGTGATCCGCCCCCTTGCCTGGTCGCCCGACGGGACCCGCCTCGCGTACACCGTGGGCGACACCGGCTCGGCGGTCCTGGACCTCACGACCGGGGCGTCGATCCCCCTGCCGGCGCCCGCCACCGCCGCCGCGTTCTCCCCCGACGGCCGGCGGCTCGCCGTGCAGGGCGCCCCCGACACCGAGGTCGAGCCGCGGCGGGCGATCCGGATCCTCGACGCCGCCGGCGGCACCGGCGCCACCGAGCTGGCCGCCGCCGGGTTCGGGGTGCTCATCGCCGGGCAGGCGGCGTGGTCGCCGGACGGCCGGTGGCTCGCCGTCGCCGACAACGCCGGCGCCGGCAAGCTCGACTGCTCGATCAGCTTCCTGCCGGCCGACCCCGCCGACCGCACGCCGCCGCCCGCCCCGATCGTCACCCAGGACCAGATCGCACTGGTCGGCTGGGCGGCGCCGGACCGGCCGCTGGTCACCCAGGGCAGCGCCACCGGCCACCGCACCGTCAGCGGCCCGGACCTGCGCCCGCTGACCACCACCGGCGACACCACCACCTACGACCTGCAGGCGGCCACCGCCCTGCTGCCGGCGGCGCGGGTCGCCCCGGCCGGCGACCCCGACCGCGGCCCGTGGCCGGCCTGGCTACGGCTCGCGGGCGCCGCCGCCGTCCTCGCCGGCGCGGGCCTCGCCTGGTGGCTGTGGTCCCGGCGAGGTCCCCGCGGGCGCCGGGCGTGAGCCGTTGGGGCGGCTGGCGTGACGGGGCGGCGGCGCGGGTGCTCAGGCCGCGCCGCCGCCCCGGGATCCCGGCCGCCACCGGGGAGCTGGACGGTCAGGTCAGGTACTTCGCCGCGTACTCCCGGGCATCCTGGACGACCAGGGCCACCCGCTCGGCGGCCGCGTCGAGGGTGCCGTCGACGACGGTCAGCGTCGGCAGGACCCCCTCGCGGACCGGCAGCCGCCAGTGCGGGTTGTAGCCGGCCTCGTGCACGCCGGTCGAGCCGTGCGCCGGGTCGCCGAGGCAGACGTGCCCGAAGGACCGGTTGGTGCCGGTGAACAGCGCCGGGTCCGGCTGGTCGTGCAGTGTCGGCACGGTGTCGCGGTGCCCGGCCTGCACCAGCGGGATGATGCCGCCGAGCGCGTCGAACCAGGCCTCACCGGCGATCAGCAGGTCCGGGCAGTCGGCCCGGATCAGCTCGACCAGCGCCCGCAGGCCATCGGTGGTGCTGCCGCGCGGGTCGTTGTTGTACATGGCGGAGATGTCCAGGAACGCCCCGTCGAAGCCGTACCGCCGGTACAGCCGGACGATCTGCTGCGCCAGGTGCCGCCGCCACGGCTCGTACGACGGGTTGATCAGCGCGCCCCAGCTGTGGTCGAAGTGCCGGGACGCGTCCCAGTCCACCGACCCGATCGGCATGTGCCCGCTCGGGTTGAGCAGCTGCCCGGGCGCCGCCCACGTCTCGAAGCCGGGCAGGTCCCGGGCGGCGACGTTGGCCCCGAACATGGGCATGACCCGGGCGCCCAGCTCGTGCGCGCCGTCGACGAGCCGCCGGAAGCCGGCCTCGCCGCCGAGCCGCTCGTCGACGTCGAACCGGCCGTACCAGCGGTAGTAGCGGCCCTCCCAGCCCGGCAGGTACGCGAGGATCCGCTCCGGCTCGATCTGTTCCGACAGCCGGCGCAGCGTGTCGAGCATGCCGCCGTAGTCGAGGAAGACGCGGCCGGTGAAGTGCATGCCGTTGAGCGACACGACCAGCGCGGTGCGCCGCAGCCACGCCGGCACGTCGGTGCGCGTCTCCCAGGACGGCAGCGCGTACGCCTCCCGCACGTGCGCGGTGTGCTCGGCGAGCACCGGCCCGAGGTCACCGGTGCGCGTCAGGTGCCACGGCGCGACGTCGAGCTCGGCCGCCGGCTGGGTCGCGTCGGCGTCGGCGATGAGCTCGAAGTCGCACGTCGACGGATCGGCGAAGTGCGGCACGACCGCGAAGCGCTTGCCGCGCACCTGCCGGTCGAGGCTGCGCGCGACGGTGACCGTGCCGTCCGGGCGGCACAGCCCGAGCAGCGGCGTGGCCAGGTCGAACCAGCCGTTGGGGTAGGTGACGACCCGCCCGGTGACCGGCACCGGCAGGTCGCCCTCGCGCAGCGCGGTCACGTCGCCGGTCGGCTGGTCGTGCAGGACCACGGCGACGCAGCGCACCCCGTCGAGGTGCTCGGCGCGCACCTCCACCCGGACGCCGTCGCCGGTCTCCACGATGCGGACCACGGCCCGGCCGGGCGCGGTCTGCTGGCCGCCGGCCCAGGTGAGGCCGTCGGCGACGATCGTCGTGGTGGTCCCGTCCCGCTCGGTTGAGACCCGGTCGGGGTCGAGCCCGTACACGTTCTCGCCGGTGTGGACACGGATGCTGACCGGGCCGAGCGGGGTGGCGAACCGCGGGTGCGGCCACCGGAAGCTCAGGTCGTGCATGGTTCTGCTCTCCTCGGGGGTTTCAGGACGCGAGGCGGCTGCTGAAGCCGCTCTTGCCCTTGTCGATCGCCTTCGCCGGGTCGCCGGTGAACACCCAGTCGCGGATGAACTGCAGGTACGGGCCGGTCGGGTCGATGAACAGCGAGTTGTACTTGGCGGTGACCGGGACCTTGGCGGCGGCGATCAGCTGGTTCGCGGCGAGCAGCCGCGGCTCGGCCCGCGTGGACGGGTTGTCGGCGGTGTCCGAGCGCACGGTGAGCTGCCCGGTCTTCGCCACGACGTTCTTCTGCACGTCCTCGCTCATGCTCCAGGCGATGAAGTCCCAGGCGGTCTTCGCGTTCTTGGCGCCCTTGGAGATGCCGATGACGTCGCCGCCGAGGAACGCGGACGTGCCCTTCGTGCCGGGGATCGCGGTCACCCCGAAGTCGAGGTTCTGCTCCGCCTTGTACACGCTGATGCCGAAGCTGCCCAGGGCGAGCATGCCGATCTTGCCGGACTGGAATCCCGACAGCCAGGTGGCGCCGTTGTCGTCCTTGACGGCCGCCGGCATGAGCTTCTCGTCCCACATGGTCTTGTGGGCGTTGAGGGCGGCGGCCACGGCCGGGTCGTCCAGCGTGGCCTGGGTGCCGTCGGCGTTCATGATGTCGCCGCCGCTGGCCCAGATGTAGGGCAGCAGGGTGTAGGCGTTGCAGCCGGCGCAGTTGCCGGCGAAGGCGAAGCCGTAGGTGCCGTCGCCGAGCGCGGTGATCTTCCGGGCGGCGGCGACGACCTCGTCGAGGCTCGCCGGCGGCTTCGCCGGGTCGAGCCCGGCCTTCGTGAACAGGGCCTTGTTGTAGTACAGCATCGACACGTCGAGCTGGTGCGGCAGCGCGTACACCTTGCCGTCCACCGTGCTGATCTGCACCCCGGCCGGGGCGAGGGCGCTCTTGTACGGCAGCGCGTCCACCTGGGCCGTGATGTCGGTGAGCAGCCCCTGCCCGGTGAGCGACTTGACGTTGGCGATGTCGACGGCGGCGAGGTCGGGGGCGTCGCCGCCGCGGACGGCCTGGACGTACTTCTGCACGTACTGCGCGTCCGGCACGGTCAGCATCGTGATCTTGCGGTTGGGGTTCTGCTCGTTCCAGGCGGCGACGAGCGCCTTGTCGAGCGGCTCGTCGGCGGCGCGGACCCACAGGGTGGCGGGGCCGTCGCCGGTCAGCGCGGCGGGGGCGGACGAGGTGGGGGCGTCGGTGTTGCCGCAGGCGGCGAGGGCGAGGGTCAGCAGGGCAGCGGCGATCGCCGCCGGCCGGCGCAATGGGTACACGGGGCTCCTCGGGACTATCCCTTGACGGCGCCGCCGGTGAGACCGGCGACGTAGTAGCGCTGCAGGATCAGGAAGATCGCGATGCACGGCACCGCGGCGAAGACCGCGCCGGTCTCCAGCACGCCCCAGTTGAGGGTGCCGCCGGCGCCGGTCTGCAGGTTGGCCAGGACCACGGGCAGGGTGTAGCGGTCCTGACGGGTGGTGAAGATGAGCGCGGCCAGGAACTCGTTCCACGCGGTGAAGAACGCGTACATGGCGACGGTCGCCACGCCCGGCGCCACGATCGGCAGCAGGATCCGGCGCAGCGCGGTGATCGGGCCGGCACCGTCGACGACGGCGGCCTCCTCCATCGCCGCGGGCACGGCGGCGAAGGCGGCCCGCATCGTGAAGATGCCGAACGGCAGGGCGAACACGGTGTAGACCAGCACCAGCCCCGCGAGGGAGTTGGTGAGCCGGAGGTCGTCGAGGATGACGTACAGCGACGGCACGATCGACTGGAAGGGGATCATCATCGTGGACAGCACGGTCAGGAACAGCACGCCCTGGCCGGGGAACCGGAACCTGGCGAAGCCGTAGCCGGCGAGCACCGCGAGGGTGGTCGCCGCGACGACCGTCCCGGCGGTGACGAGCATGCTGTTGCCGACGTTGGTCCACAGGCCCGCCTCGACGAGCCGCCGGTAGTTCTCCAGGCTGAAGTGCGACGGCAGCAGCGTCGGCGGCGACTGGGCGAACTCGCCACTGCTCTTGAACGACGCGAGCACCAGCCAGCCGAGCGGCGCGACGAACAGCAGCGCGACCAGCCCGCACACGGTGTAGAAGGCCAGCCTGGGCAGGGCGCTCACCGGTCCTCCCCGGCACGCAGGACCAGCAGCTGGATGCTGGTGAGGACGAGCAGGATGCCCATGAGCGCGATCGACATCGCCGCGGAGTAGCCGAGGTTGAAGTCGATGAAGCCGGCCCGGTAGATGAGGTAGACGACCGGGATCGTGCTGTTGTCGGGGCCGCCCTGGGTCAGGATGAAGAACTGGTCGAAGGCGAGGTAGCTGCCGATCACGGTCAGGATCAGCACCAGCGCGATGGTCGGGCGCAGCAGCGGCAGCGTGACCGAGCGGAGCACCCTGGCGCGGGTGGCGCCGTCGACCTGGGCGGCCTCGTAGTAGTCCTTCGAGATCGCCTGCATGCCGGTCATGAGCAGCAGCATGGTGAGCCCGACGGTCTTCCACACGACCAGCACGACGACCACCGTCAGCGCCGTGCCGTAGTGACTGAACACCGAGACCGGTCCGTCGACGACGCCGAGGCGGCGCAGCAGGTCGGGCACGATGCCGATGCGGTCGTCGAGCAGCCACAGCGTCAGGTAGCTCGCGGTGGCGAAGCCGATGACGACCGGCATCACGTACGCGGTGCGCAGCAGCCCCACGCCCGGCCGCCGGTGCCGCACGGCGGAGGCGAGCGCGACGCCGACGACGAACAGCGCGGCCGTGACGATCACGGTGTAGACGGTGGTGAAGCCGAGGCTGTCCAGGAACGCCCCGTCACCGGCGAGCCGGCGGTAGTTGGCCAGGCCGACGAACCGCCGCTGCCCGAGCAGTGACCAGTCGTAGAGCGACATCACGGCGGTCACCACGACCGGCAGCACGAACATGCCCAGCACCAGCACCACGGCCGGGGCCACGAGCAGCAGGCCGAGGCGCTGCCGGCGGGCCCGTGGGCCGAGCCTCCTGCGGCTCATCCGGTCGACCTCCTCCAGTTACGTAATCGATTTCGTGGAGCGAACGTTACAGCCGGGCTTCCACTTCATGTCAAGAGTGTCAGCTGCAATTTCTGCTAGGGTCCGGTACGCCGAGAATTACGTAACCGATTAGGGGACCGGGTGACCGCACAGCGCAGCACCGCCGATCGCGTGACCATGCGGGACGTCGCGACCGTCGCCGGGGTGTCGACGGCGACGGTGTCGAAGGTGCTCAACGACCGCCCCGACGTCGGCGCCGAGGTCCGGCAGCGGGTCCTGGAGACGATCACCCGGCTCGGCTACCGACCCAACGCCGTCGCCCGCGGCCTGCGCTCCCGCCACACCGACACCATCGCGATCCTCACCGACGACCTCGAGGGCATCTTCACCAACGCGCTGATGCGCGGGGTCGAGGACGCCGCCTCCGAGTACGACGTGTCGGTGCTGCTCGCCAACAGCTACGGCGACCCGGAGAAGGAGCGCAAGCACCTGCGCCGGCTCATCGACCGCCAGGTGGACGGCCTGATCATCATGTCCGGCAACCGGGTCCGCCCGCGGCCCGGCCCGGCGCTGCCGCTGCCCGGCACCCCGTACGTGTTCCTGTACGAGTACGGCACGTCCGAGCCGGTGCCGAGCGTGCTGCCCGACGACCGCGGCGGGGCGGTCCTCGCCGCCCGGCACCTGACCGGCCTGGGCCGGCGACGGATCGGGTTCATCAACGGACCGGCGTCGTGGGACGCCACCCGCGACCGGCTCGAGGGCCTCACCGTCACCGTCCACGAGGCCGGCCTGACCCTCGACCCGGCGCTGGTGCGCCACGCGCCGTCATGGTCGCCGGAGGACGGGTACGCCCTCGCCGAGTCGATGCTCGCCACCCACCGGCCACCGGACGCGATCTTCTGCGCCAGCGACGACCTGGCCACCGGCGCGCTCGCCGCCATCCACGAGCGGGGCCTGCGGATCCCGGGCGACGTCGCGGTCGTCGGCTTCGACGACCGGTCCCTGGCCGTGCACCAGCGCCCACCCCTCACCACGGTGGCGCTGCCGCTGCACGAGATGGGCCGCACCGCGGGCAGCCTGCTGCTGGCGGCCATCAACGGCGCGCCGCAGCGCCACGAGCTGATCCGCGTGCCGTGCGAGCTGAAGGTCCGGGCCTCGACGTCTGGCTGAAGCGCTTTCCCGGGCTCGCGGTGCCACGCGCCCTGGTGTGCGGGGAGGAGCGCGAGCCGCGGACGTGGCCGAGCCGCGCCCACCGTCCTGACGCCGTTTCCTGACGCCACTTCCCGACGCCGGGTCCTGGGGCCGTTTCTCGACGCCCGGCCCTGACGCCGGTCCTGACGCCCGGTCCTGACGCCGGTCCTGGCGCCGGTTCTGGCGCGGTCCTGGCGCCGGTCCTGGCGCGGTCCTGGCGCCGGTCCTGGCGCGGTCCTGGCGCGGTCCTGGCGCCGGTCAGTCTGGGGCGGCCGATTCCCCCGGGGTGACGTCGAGCAGCCGCTGGAGCGCGGGAGCGTGCCTGCGCCGGGCCACCCGCGCGGCGGCCGGTCCGGCCGGTGCCAGCAGCTGCGGACGCCGCTCGAGCAGGGTCCGCAGCACGCCGTGCGCGGCGGCCCGCACCTGCGGCACCCAGTCGACCGCCCGCTCGACCAGGAAGGGAAGGTGACCGGCCCGGGTCCGGCGGCCCATCGCGGTGACGGCGGCCTCGCGGACGCGGCCGTCCGGGTGCAGGCTCGCCAGCGCCGGCGTGAGCGCTCCGGCGCCCCACCGCCCGAGCCGCCCGGCGAACACCGCGACACTGACCTGGCGCCGCCGGCAGTGCACGATGAGACCGTCCATGAGCCGCTGCTCCGCGGCGATGGCGTCCAGGGCGACCCGGCTGCGGCGGCGGGCCCTGGGCGTGCGGCCGTCCAGGTCGGCCAGCACACGCAGCAGCCAGCCGTAGCCGTCGACGTCGCCGCGCCGGAGCCGGCGCCGGAACGGCTCGACGCGCGCACGGGTCCTGTCGTCCAACCGCGCCCGCCGCGTCCCCTCGGCCAGCACCAGACCGGAGCCGAAGAACAGGAACGCCAGGACCGACCGCAGGCCCGGCTCGATGACGACCACGAAGGCCGCCGCGGCGGTCATCAGCCAGGCACAGCACAGGTTGCCCCAGTTGGCGAACATCTCCTTGAGGTCGGGCCCGGTCGGCCGGTACTGGGGAGGCAGGCCTCGCACGCGACGGATCGTACGCGCGAGAACCGGCCCCGCGCCGCCCGGTTTCAACGGGCCGCCGACGCCGGTGTGCCGGGCTGTCAGCACCGGTGTGCCGGGCCGTCGGTGCCGGTGTCGGGCCGTCGGTGCCGGTGTCGGGCCGTCGGTGCCGGTGCGGGCGGGACGGAGGACACCGCCGCCGGACGGTTGACAGGACCGGGGTGCAGTTCGGTGAGACCACGGTGCGCGGTGCTGACGCTGCGCGTCCGCGCGGGCACTGTTGGGTGGCGCCCGCGAGTTGCGGTGCGCGCCTGGGAGGAGTTTCACTGTGCGCAATCCACGCAGAGCTGGCATACGTAAACCGTTGCGGGCCGTCGTGGCGGCCGCCGCGCTGCTGCCCGTCGCGCTGGCCGGCGCATCCGGCGGGGTGCATGCGGTCACGACCCCGTCGAGCCCCTGGGCGTCGACCCTTTGGATGGGTGCGGCGTCCTCGAGCACCGGCCTCAGCCTTGCCGACGTGCGCAAGACCATCGGCGCGAGCACCGGCACCGCCGCGAACCTCACCGGCGCCGGCGTGGGTGTGGCGCTCATCGACACGGGCATCGCGCCGGTGCCGGGGATGCCCGCGGCGCAGGTGATCAACGGGCCGGACCTGTCGTTCGAGTCGCAGTCCTCGAGCCTGCGCTACCTCGACACGTACGGGCACGGCACCCACATGGCCGGCATCATCATCGCCAACGACACCGCGACCGGCACGGTCGGGCTGGCCCCCAAGGTGAAGCTCACCTCGATCAAGGTCGGCACGTCCAACGGCGCGGTCGACGCCTCGCAGATGATCGCGGCGATCGACTGGGTCGTGGCGCACCGCAACGACGACCCGGCCAACCCGATCCGGGTCATCAACGTGTCCTACGGCACCGGCGGTACCCCCAACTACTGGACGGACCCGGTCGCGTTCGCCGCGGAGCAGGCCTGGAAGGCCGGCATCGTCGTCGTCGCCGCGGTCGGCAACGACGGCAAGCAGATGAGCGACCCGGCCACGGACCAGTTCATCCTCAACGTCGGCTCGGCGGACACCCGCGGCACACTGTCCACATCGGACGACACCATCTCGACGTTCACCAGCCTCACCTACAACGGCCCGTCGAACCGGCGCACGGACCTGCTCGCCCCGGGCCAGTCGATCCTGTCGCTCGCCGACCCCGGCTCCAACATCGACGCGACGTACACCTCGGCCCGGGTCGGCTCGACCCTGTTCCGCGGCAGCGGCACCTCCCAGGCCACCGCGGTCACCAGCGCCGCCGTCGCCCTGCTGCTGCAGGCCCGGCCGTCGCTGACTCCGGACCAGGTCAAGTACCTGCTCATGAACAACGGCAACGTCCTGACCGCCGGCAACGCCGCCGGCCTCGGCTACCGCGAGCTCAACCTCGCCAACGCCCTGGCCGCCCCCACCCCGACCGTGAAGCAGAACTTCACGTGGTCCAACGGGTCGGGCTCGCTCGAGGACGCCCGCGGCGGCAGCCACGTGGTCCGCGACAACGTCGCCCTCACCGGCGAGGCGTCCATCTGGGGCTCGCTGAGCACCGCCGCGTGGGCCTCGCGCAGCGCGGGCCAGAGCTCGTGGTCCGGCGGCCAGTGGATGGGCCACCAGCTCACCGGCAACGGCTGGACCGGCACCTCGTGGGCCTCGAAGACGTGGGCCACGGCCACCTGGACGGGCCAGCCCTGGAACGGCGCCGCCAGCTGGACGGATCCGGGCTGGACGGGGCACTACTGGTCCGGCCACTACTGGTCCAACGGCACCTGGACCGGCCACTACTGGTCCAGCAACGACTGGTCGACCGCCGGCTGGGAGTGACTGGGTGCCTGTCGGGGCGCCGTGGCTCCCGGTGTGTCTGAGCCGGCTCCGGTACCGACAGGAATCGTGAACTGCAAGGTGGTGCCGTGACCCGGCCGGCTGGTCAGGGTCATGGCACCGCCGAGCGCGTTGACCCGGTCGGTGAGCCCGCGGATGCCGGTCCCCTTGGCCGGGTCGGCGCCGCCCCGCCCGTCATCGGTCATCCGCAGCCGCAGCGTCCGCGCGTCGGCGGTCGCCCGGATGGTGAGGTGGCTGGCCGCCGCGTGCTTGATGGTGTTGGTGAGCGTCTCCGCGGCGAGGTAGTAGGCGCTGGTCTCGATCTGCGGCGGCAGCCGCGCCGGTATGCGCAGCTGCAGCTCGACCGGCAGCGGCGCGCGGCGGGCCAGCGCCTTGAGCGCGGGTTCGAGCCCGCGTTCGGTGAGGATCGTCGGGTAGATGCCGCGGGACAGCTCCCGCAGCCCGTCGCAGACCGCGGTCAGGTCGTTGTTGATGGCAGCCAGGTCGGCGGCGAGGTCCGGCGGTTCGGCCGGCATGCGGGCCTGCAGCTCCCGCAGGTTGAGCAGCAGCGCCAGCAGCCGTTGCTGGGTGCCGTCGTGCAGGTCGCGCTCGAGCCGTCGCCGGGTCTGGTCACCGGCCTCGACGATGCGGGCACTGGCGGCGGTCAGGTCGGCGCGGGCCTGCTGGTTGGTGACGGCCAGCGCGGCAAGATCGGCGAAGTCGCCGGTGTGCACGGTCGGAGCGACCACGTCCGCATCGTCGGGCGCCGCGACGGTGCGCAGCTCTCCCCACACGGTCGCGTGGACCTGAATCGGAGTCGTACGCGCCGGACCGCCAGCGCTGCCGGCTCCGCCGGCACCTCTCGGTCCCCCGGCCGCGCTCGGCCCGCCGGCTCCCTTCGGCCCGCCGGCTCCGTTCGGCCCGCCGGCTCCGTTCGGCCCGCCGGCTCCCTTCGGCCCGCCGGGTTCGCCGGGTCCGCGCCGCCGTGGCCGAGGTGCCGGCACGGGCCGGATGTCGGCGTGCTCGTTGTCCCAGCTGGCGACGACCGTGGCACTGCCGTCCGGTTCGTGGCGGACGATCGTGGATCTCTCGGCGTGCATGAGCTGGCCGACCTCGCGCGTGATCGCGGTGAACACCGTGCCGGGCGCCGCGGCACGGGCGACGAGGGTGGCGACCCGCCGCAGCGCGCTCTGCTGCGCTACCAACCGGTTGACGGCGCTGTGCTGCACGTCCAGTGCGGTGGCCATCCGGTTGAACGACCGTTGCAGCAGGCCGATCTCATGCGGGCCGACCGGCGACATCTGGGTGGGCAGCGCGCCACCGGCCAGCTGGTCCGCCATGGCCGCCGTCGTCCGCACAGGCCGCACGATCCGCCGCTGTACGAACATCGCGAACAGGATGGTGTAGAGCGCGGCACCGGCGAACCCGGCCCCGGCCAAGGTCCGCGCCCAGACGGTCGCGGTGTCCGCGCGGGCCGCCTGCGTCGTCGCGGCGGCCAGCTCGCTACTGGCGAACTGCGCGAACTCCGCCTGGATGGTGTCCAGGCGCTGCTTCGCGTCGAGCAACCGGGCCGGGTCCGTGGTGACACCGGTGCCCTGCTGCGGCGGGACGGACGGAGCCGAGTCGTCGCTGATGTACGTGCTGATGTCGCGGCTGAGCTGCTGGACGCGCGCGTGCTGCCGCGCGTCGCCGGTGACGAGGCGGGTGAGCTCGGCCGCGTACACCGGAACGTTGTTGCGGGCCTGCTGCCAGGACTGCAGGAAGCGCGGGTCGCGGGTGACGATGTAGTCCCGGTCGCTGCTTTCCATGGCGAGCACAGACTCGTGCAGTTGCCCGGCGGCGATCAGTGCCGCCTGTGAGGCCCTGGCCGCGTGCGCGTCGCGATCCAGGTACTGCACCGCGGTCAGCGTCGTGACCAGCACCGCGCTCAGTAGCAGCACACATGCCAGGCAGCGCAGGGTCACCTGGCGGGTCAGTCCGCCGTACATCGGCGGCTTCCATGAGCGCGGCAATGCCAGGAACCATCGGGATGCAATCACTGGACCCACCTCGCGTACAGCCGGCGAACCGCGACCGACGGGCACCGCGGCGCGGGGTGCCAGCAGTCCGATGCGGCTCGACCAGGCCAGCCTATGCCTGCTTCAACATCGCAAGCGACCTGTCGCATTCCAGTTTGTCGGGCGGGGCGTTTCGCCGGCGTATCGAAAATCCCATACGCCGTCGCAACGCTCGCCACACTGTGATGGGCGCATGAACTTCAACTCGACGCGCCGGGTCGACCGGCGGCGGCTGATCGGCTGGGGCGGCGCTGCGACCGCCGGCGTCCTGGCCGCCGGGGTAGTCGCCGGGACGGGCCGTGCGGCACCGCCCGGCCGCATCCCCTCCGACGCCCTGCCCGGTGGCGCCTACGACCGCTACGTGGCACGGCTCGCCGCCGACGGCAGATTCTCCGGCGTGGTGCTGCTGTCCCACCGCGGCCGGACGGTGCTGTCCCGCAGTTACGGCCTGGCCGACCGGGAGCGGGGCGTCCGCATCCACGAGGGCACCGCGTTCACGCTCAGCTCAGCCGGCAAGCCGTTCAACGCGGTCGCCATCCTCCAACTGGCGCAGCGGGGCAGGCTGCGGCTGACGGACCCGGTCGGCAAGCATCTGAAGGGCTTCGCCAAGGACGTCGCCGAGACGGTGACCATCCACCACATGCTCTCCGGCACGTCCGGATTGAACACCCCCGACGAGGACAGCCAACGGATCTTCAACAGCCGGGCGGAGGTCCACGAGCATCAGGAGCGGTGGGCCAGACAGGCGCGTCTGGTGGGTGTGCCGGGCACGCCCAACACCGCCCACGCCGGCGCCGAGACCGTCATCCCCGCGCTGATCGTGGAGGCCGTCAGCGGCCGGACCTACTGGGACTACGTCGAGGAGCACGTCTTCCGGCGGTGCGGCATGACCGGCTCGGCGTTCTGCACCAGGCCTCAGTGGCTCACCGACCCGCGCGTCGCGCATCCGTACATGACCGTGGCGGGCGGCGGTCAGGTCGACGCCGTGCGCCACCTCGAGCAGGGCAGCACACAGCCGAACCTGGTGGGTAGGAATCCGGGCCGAGCCTTCATCGACGCCATCGGCGACGGCGGCTTCGCCACGGCACCGGACCTGGTTCGGTTCGCCACGGCGCTGAGTGACGGGACGCTGCTGGAGCGGCCCTGGGCAGATGTGCTCACCGCGGCGAAGGTCCCGCTCGGTCCGGCGGGGTTCGGCACCTACGGGCCGTCCGCCTCCATCGCCGGCGGGCAGTGGGTGCTGCAGCGCGCCGGCGGCGACGCCGGTGTCTGCGCCAACTGGAGCATCTACCCGGACACCGGCTGGGTCGGCGTCATCCTCGCCAACCGTGACGACGTGCCGCTGGTGGAGATGATCGGCCGTGAGACGCAGGCCATCACCGGTGACGCGCCGCAGGACGACGGCGGCGGTGGCTGAGCGGGCCCACCGGCGTATCGCCGACATATGCGAAACCGCATACGCCCCCGCAACGGCCCTCCAGCTTCGATGGGACCATGAACCACAGCGAACCCCTGACCGCACCGACCCGCCGCATGCCCAGGATCGCGCTGCTCGGCCTCGCGATCCTGGGCGTGACGACCGCCGCGTACCTGGTGCGGGGGCCGTTGCTGATGGCCGCTCCGCAGTGCCTGGCCGGGCGGTGGCACGGCTGCCTCGACACCGAGAACGGCGTGGTGCTCACGACGCTTGCCGGGCTGCCGCTTGCCGAATTGGCTGTGTGGGCACTGACGCGCCTGCGGCGGGCCGCCGACGGCGAGGCCTCGGCGTGGCGGTTGTCCTTGGCGGAGGTCGGCATGACGTATGGGACGGTGCCGTTCGTATGGATGACCATGATGCCGGGGATCGGGGCGGGCATCGTCCCGGGACGGGTGAGCCTGGTCCCGCTGCGGGATCTGGTCACGATGGGGCCGCTCGGCATCGGCGGCAACCTGCTCGTCTTCGCCGCGCTGGGATGCTTCGCCCCGGTCCGGTTCACGGCGCTGGCATCGGTGCCGCGGATCCTGGCGCTCGGAGCGGGGTGCTCGATCCTGGTGGAGACCGCGCAGTACGTGCTGCGGCTGGACCGGGTGTCGTCCGTGGACGACGTCCTCGTCAACGCCGCCGGTGCGGTGCTGGCCGGGCTGGTGTCCCGTCCCTGGTGGCGCACCACGGCTCCAGAGGAAGCACGGAATTTCAGTGTGCACGGCGAGCACCGTGACAGGTCATAGGCTGCCGACATGCGCGTACTGATCGTAGAAGACGAGCCGTTCCTGGCCGAGGCGGTCCGTGACGGTCTGCGGCTGGAGGCGATCGCCGCCGACATCGCCGGCGACGGCGACGCAGCCCTGGAGCTGCTCAGCATCAACGCCTACGACCTCGCGGTCCTCGACCGGGACATCCCGGGCCCGTCCGGTGACGACGTCGCCAGGCACATCGTCGCCTCCGGCAGCGGCATGCCGATCCTCATGCTCACCGCCGCCGACCGGCTCGACGACAAGGTGTCGGGGTTCGGGCTCGGCGCCGACGACTATCTCACGAAGCCGTTCGAGTTCCAGGAGCTCGTGCTGCGGATCCGGGCCCTGGACCGCCGGCGCGCGCACAACCGGCCGCCCGTGCGGGAGATCGCCGGGCTACGACTGGACCCTTTCCGCCGTGAGGTGTATCGCGACGGCCGGTATGTCGCACTCACCCGCAAGCAGTTCGCCGTCCTCGAAGTGCTCGTCGCCGCCGAGGGAGGTGTCGTCAGCGCCGAGGACCTCCTCGCCAGAGCCTGGGACGAAAACGCGGACCCGTTCACCAACGCGGTGCGCATCACCGTGTCGGCACTGCGCAAACGGCTCGGCGAGCCCTGGGTCATCGCCACGGTCGCCGGGGTCGGCTACCGCATCGACACCCCGGGCGGCGGCCATGCCTAAAGTGTCCATGACGAGCGCGCACAGGGCGCCGGGGATGAGCGTCCGGCTCAAGCTCACGCTCAGCTACGCCGGGTTCCTCATCCTCGCCGGGGTGGTGCTGCTCGCCACCGTGTGGGTGTTCCTGCTGCGGTACGTGCCCGACGCCCCACGCGGGGAGCCCGGCCGGGACCAGCTCGAATCCGGGGTGCCGGCCATGCACACCCCCACCCGCGACGAGCTGCTGCAAGCCTTCGCCCCTCGGGCGGGCCAGGTGCTGGCGTTCCTGCTGCTGTTCGGGCTCGCGGGAGGCTGGCTGCTCGCCGGGCGCATGCTCACTCCGCTCGACCGCATCACCCTGGCCGTGCGCCTGGCCGCGATCGGGTCCCTCGCACACCGCATCCGGCTGCCGGGCCGCAGGGACGAGTTCCGCGAGCTCGCCGACGCCTTCGACAACATGCTCGCCCGGCTGGAGGCGCACGTCGCCGAGCAGCAGCGGTTCGCCGCCAACGCGTCCCACGAGCTTCGCACCCCACTGGCGATCTCGCAGGCGCTGCTCGACGTGGCCCGCAACGACCCGACCCACGACCCCGGCGAGCTCGTCGAGCGCCTCCGCGCCGTCAACACCCGCGCGATCGATCTCACCGAGGCGCTGCTGCTGCTCAGCCGCGCCGGCCGGCGCTCGTTCCGCCGCGAGCCCGTCGACCTGTCCCTCGTTGCGGAGGAGGCCACCGAGACACTGCTGCCCCTCGCCGAGCAGCACGGCGTCACCATTGAGACCGCGGGCGACCAGGCGACCGCCGTCGGCTCGCCCGCGCTGCTGCTGCAACTGACGACCAACCTGGTGCACAACGCGATCCTGTACAACCTGCCGCGGGACGGCACGGTGCGGGTCACCACCAGCGTCGCGCCCGACGCGGTGGAGCTCACCGTCGAGAACACCGGCGAGCCGCTGCCGTCGGTGACCACGCTGGTCGAGCCGTTCCAGCGCGGCACCGGCCGCACCCGCACCGACCACGGCGGCGTCGGTCTCGGCCTGGCGATCGTCAAAAGCATCACCGAGGCACACGAAGGGATCCTCACGCTGACCCCGCGGGACGACGGAGGCCTGCACGTCGCCGTGCGCCTACCGGCCGCCCCACCGCCCACCGGCTGCTGACCGGCTGCTGACCGGCTGCTGACCGAGGACGCGGCGCTCATACGAGGCCAGAGCACCGCGCACCGGGAGCAGCACGGCCCGCGCCGCACACCGTGCAGAGCGCGGCCCGCAGAGTGCGAGTCTTGCGGAGGAACGGCCCGCGGTGCGCGACCCGCGGAGCGTGCGTCGGGCTGAGGAACGGCCCGCGGTGCACCACCTGCGGAGCGTGCGTCGGGCTGAGGAACGGCCCGCGGTGCACCACCTGCGGCCGCGGAGGAACGGCCCGCGGTGTACCGCTCGGGGAGCGCGCGGTATGTGGCTCGCGGCTCGCGGAACCGGTGCGCTGAGCGTGGTAGGCCCGCCGCCGGGCCGGTGCCGGTCGGCGGCGGGCGCGTGACGTCAGGCGCGTGACGTCGGTGGACGAACTAGCTGGCGGGCGTGTAGCAACCCGGTGCCTGGAACGGCGGCCCGAAGGGGTAGCAGCCCCAGTTCGCGAACGTCGCGGAGATGCTCTTCACGCCGTAGACGGCGTACTGCCAGTTCGACGGTGAGCCGCCGCAGCCGACGTGGACCGTCCACGGCGGTGTCACGCCTGACTTGCTGAAGACGCTCGTACCCGACGCCCAACCCGATCCCCCGGCCGCCTGGATCCAGACGCCTACCACCGGGCCGGTGCCCTGGTTGCAGACCACGTCACCAGAGACGGTCACCGCGGCCGCGGCGGGTTCGGCCAACGCGACGACGCCGGCGCCGGCGAGGACTGCCGCCAGCGTCGCCGTGACGGCTGTCCTGCGGAGCACGTTGCTCGGTCTGCCCATGTCCGAACTCCATTCGACATGCACCGGGACCCTGCTGCCGGTGCCTTGCGAACACCGTCGATGACGTCGGGGCGGTTAGGCAGTGCCCGGGCTGGAATCCGGACGGATCCGGACGCGGCGGTACGGGCGTCGGCGCAGGTCAGCAGGGGGTGAAGAACACCTGCCGGACGCCTGAGGTCACGCCCCAGCTGCCGGCGGGCTGGCCGCAGCCGGTCCAGGACTGGCCGATCAGTTGGGTCTTCGCGGTGTCGGCGTAGTAGGCGACCACGATGAGCAGGTCGCCGCCGGGTGGGGGTGGCGGGATCGCGGCGGCGGGGGCGGCGGTGCCGGCGAGGACGGCGCCGGTGGTCAGCAGGGCGAGCAGCGTACGACGGATCATGTCCATCCCTTCGACATCGGTCTATGTCGTAAGCCATCATCGATGGTCTCGGGGCGCTCCACAATGTGTCCGTCGGTCACAACCGTCGGTTGTGCGGATTTACGGTGGACCGGTGGACACGGAGGCGCTGCGGTCGTTCGTACGGGCGGCGGAGCTCGGGCAGTTCCAGCACGCTGCCGCCGAGCTGGGCGTGACGCAGCAGGCGGTCTCGAAGCGGATCGCCGGGCTGGAGCGGGAGCTGGGGGTGCGCCTGTTCGCCCGGACCGCCCGCGGCGTGGAGCTGACGCCCGACGGGCAGGCGTTCCTGCCGCACGCGAGGAGCGTCGTGGCGGGCGTGCAGCGGGCCGTCGCCGCGGTCAGGCCCGGCTCGCGGGCGCTGCGGATCGACGTGCTGGGGCTGCGCAGCGCCCAGGCCGTGGTGCTGCACGACTACTGGCGCGCGCATCCCGGCACCGGCCTCGACGTGGTGACGCTCAGGGTCGACGACCCGGGTGTCGCGGCCGCCGCCGTCGCCGCCGGTGAGGTCGACGCCTCGTTCCGCACAGTCACGCAGCCGGGAGCACTGCCGGGAACGCGGCCGGGAACGCAGCCGGGAACGCAGCCGGGAGCGCTGCCGGGAACGCTGCCGGGCGAGCTGCGGATGGTCCACGCGTTCGACTCGCCGCTGGAGCTGCTCGTCGGGCCGCGGCACCCGCTCGCCGCCGCGCGGCGGCTGACGCCGGACCAGCTGCGCCGGCACCGGATCTGGGTGCCGGGCATCGCGCCGCGCAGCGAGTGGGCCGACTTCTACGACCAGCTCACCACCCACTTCGACCTGCGGCTCGACGCGGCCGGGCCGCACTTCGGCGACGAGGTCCTGCTCGACGTCCTGGCCGGGTCCGACGACGTCGCCACGCTCGTCGGGTCGCGCGACCGGTACCTGTGGCCGGCGGGCCACGATTTGCGCCGCATCCCGATCGTGGACCCGGCGATCGTGTACCCGCTGTCGCTCATCCTGCCGAGCACCAACCCGCACCCCGGCCTGCGGGGGCTCATCGCGTACCTCGAGCGCCTGCCGGCACCGCGCGAGCCGGTGTGGCACCCGTACTGGCCGACACAAAAATCACCAGGAGGAACCTGACGTGACCGGTGACCACCTCATCCGCATCCACAGCCCGCAGTTCCGGGCGATGTCCGAACGGGTGCTGCGGGCCACCGAGCTGACGTCCCGCCTGAACGTGCTGCCGTTCGACGACGAGCAGGGCAGGGCGGCGCTGTTCGAGCTGATCCTCGGCCGGCCGCTGCCGGCGAAGGTCACCATCTACCCGCCGTTCTACACCGACCACGGGCTGCGCCTGGAGCTCGCCGAGCGGGTGTTCATCAACCAGAACTGCACGTTCCTGGACTACGCGGGGATCCGGCTCGGCGAGCGGGTGATGGTCGGCCCGAAGGCCACGTTCATCACCGTCGGCCACCCGGTCGACCCCGCCCCGCGGCGGGAGTGGCTCACCGGCGCGCCCATCGACGTGGCCGAGAACGTGTGGATCGGCGCCGGCGCGACGATCCTGCCGGGCGTCACGATCGGCCGGGACGCGGTGATCGCCGCCGGCGCCGTGGTGGCCGACGACGTGCCGGCGGCCACCCTGGTGACCGGCCCGAAGGCCACCGTCCGCCGGCGGTGGCCTTCGGGTGCCGGATGAGGCCGTCGCGGGCGACCTCAAGGGTGGGTCAGCCGCGAGCGGCCTCCAGAGCGGGTCAGCCGCGAGCGGCCTCCAGAGCGGGTCAGCCGCGGCCGGCCACAAACGCGGGCCGGCCGCGGACAGCCCGAACGGTGGATCAGCCGCGCAGGGACGCCATCCCGCTGGCGCTGATCTTCGAGAACCGCAGGGAGCGGCCCGGGTCCGCGGTGCCGCCCGGGGCGTTGTCCTGCTCGTAGTTGGGGTTGTGGAAGCCCCTGGCGCCCACGTTCTTGAAGAAGTTCTGGTAGTCGATGTCGCTGCGGGGGTCGCCGAACGGGATCATCGTGTAGCCGTCGCCGACGCCGTCGGGCTGGGCGGTGGCGTCGCCGTCCTTGGCGTGGAACAGGGCGTACCGCTTGGTCTGCTTGGCGACCTGGGCGAGCGGGTCGAAGATGTCCTCGACGCGGTTGCCCTCCCAGTCGTAGCGCCAGCGGTGCTGGTGCTGCGCGACGTGCGCCCAGTAGATGTCCATCTCGACGACGACCAGGTCGGGGTTGGTGATGTCGAGGTAGTGCTGCATGAGCCGCTTGCCGGACTCGCCGCGCACCTGGGTCGGCGCGATGGGTGCGCCGGTGATCCGGTCCTGGGTGACGGTGACCATCGGGCCGTCCTGCAGGAAGTTGTACGCCGGTGCGTGGTTGTGCGTGTACATCTGGATCCCGGAGCGGACACTGATGGTGTTCAGCGCCTCCCACTTCTCGCCCGCGACGGTCCACGGCTCGATGTTGCGGTTGTTGGCACTGGTCGGGTCGCTGCCCGTGCCCATGTACGACATGCCGAGCACCGCGGCGAACTCCAGCTCGAGCTGCAGCCGGTCGTAGTCGGCGGTGGTCATCGCGCCGCCGGGGCTGTTCGGGCCGTTCCAGGTGTTCGGGACGAACCCGTGGTTGCCGATCGCCTGCAGGCCGTTGGCGTCCAGGAACCCGCGCAGGGTCCGCGCGTACGCCAGGTAGGCCGCCCGCGACTCGGCGGTCGTGACGCCGCCCGGCGCCGGGTTGGGGGCGGCACCGCCCGGGTTGGCGGCGTGCTGGCCGTACCCGGCGAACTCGATCTGCTTGAAGCCGGACGCGGCGAGGAACTCGAACAGCTCCAGCCAGCCACCGGGCAGCGGCACCAGCGGGCCGAGGTCGTTGGGGTCGGCGGGGAAGTTGGGGCCGCCCAGGTAGCCCATCGTCGGGGCCACGCCGAGCGCGGCGCTGCCCGCGATGCCGACGCGGGTGGGCACGTCGCGCTGGGAGTAGGTGATCGTGCCGAGCTTGCCGGTCGGGATGAGCTTGCCGCTGGCCGCATCCGCCCGCGACGGGGTGAACACCGACGCCGGGCCGAGCGGGCTGAACGCCGCGGCCGCCGCCAGACCTGCGCCGGCCATGAGGCGGCGCCGGCTGATCCTGCTGTTGAGGGCCATTGTGGTTCCTTTCTGCGTTATCGGTGCGGGGTGCCGGCAGGGGCACCCCCGCCGGGCGGTGCGGGTCGGTCGGTGGTGAAGTGCCTGGCGGGGTGCTCGGCAGGGCACCCCGCCAGGCGGTGCCGGGTCAGGGCGCGCTCACGCCCTGCCCGCCGAATTCGACCCAGTTGAGGTTGAAGAAGTTGTTCGTCGGCCCGCCGGGAGCGGGTCGGAACACGAGGTAGAGCCGGTGGGCGCCGCCCGGATCGGTGACCGGGAACGTCTGGCTCTGATAGGTGGTCGGGCCCGCCGTGGCCGCGACCGTCACCGTGGTGAGCAGCGGCCCGTCGACCGCGTCCAGGCGCATCTCGACCTGGCCCGTGCCGCCGGACGTACGGAACGTCACCGCGTTGATGTTGGCGAGGTTGACGGTCCCGTTGAGGGCGATCCAGTCACCGTTGCCGAGGCTGCCGCGTTGCAGGCCGCCGCCGGTGTCGGCGGTCGCGGCGGTGTTCGTGCCGGACTGGTCGATCGCGAACTCCAGCTCCTGCTTCTTCTGCCGGATGGTCGCCTGGTCGACCGTCGTCAGCGCCGGTATACCGCCGGGGCCACCGAGGTCGGTGTACGAGGCGCTGATGACGCCGAACACGTTGCCGCCGTGCGAGACGTCCTCCTCGGAGGTCGCCAGGGTCCCGGTGCAGCCGGTCGCGGTGGACTCGGCGTGGCCGTGGCTGTCGTGGCCGAGCACGAAGGTCACCTGGACGCGGGAGCAGTCGATCGGGCCGTCCTGCGGGTCGGTGACCGTGACGGTGAACGGGATCGTGTCGCCGAACGCGAACATGCCGCCTTCCACCGGTACGGTCACGTCGACCTTCGGTGAGGTGTTGCCGACGGTGATGGTCGTGTTGGCCGACGCCGTCTTGCCGCTGGAGTCGGTGACCGTCAGCCGCGCCGTGTACACGCCGTTGCTGGTGTAGGTGTACGTCGGGTTGGGGTCGATCGAGTCGGTCGTGCCGTTGCCGTCGAAGTCCCAGGCGAACCTGATGGAGTCCGCCGGGTCCGGGTCCTTCGAGCCTTCGCTGGAGAAGGCGACGGTCAGCGGCGCGACGCCGTCGGTCGGCGTGGCACCGAGCACCGCGGATGGCGCCCGGGTGCCCTTCACGTAGCTGAACTTGACGAGCCCGGCGTCAGGGTTGGCGGCGAAGAAGCCGTCACCGTAGGTCAGCAGGTAGAAGTTGCCGTCGTCGCCCCACATCATGTCCATCGGGTTGTCGCAGATGAACGGGCGGGTCGGGGTGGTGGGCGCCTGGCCGCAGTTGAGCAGGTTATTGATCTTGAACACCTGCCCGTTCGAGTCGAGCCGGACCTCCCGCAGGTAGTCGCGGGTGAACTCGCCGAAGAAGATCGACCCGTCGTAGTACGCCGGGAACTTCGTCGGGTTGGGGTTGGCCGGGTCGTAGTCGTACTTGGCCGCGCCGTGCGGGCCGACGCCACCGGTGCCGAGCTCCGGGAAGAGCTGCGGGCACGTGCCGGGCGGGCTCTTGGTGTAGTACGCCGCGCACGGCGTGCCGAGCGGGTTGGCCGCGTTGTTGTCCTGGAACGAGTACCAGATGTCCGGCTTGGCGATCGGCGGTGCGTAGGTCAGGCCGGTGTTCCACCGTGAGGTGTTGGCCGGGCCGCGGTCGGGGTTGTTGCACTCGTACGCCTGCGCCGGGCTGTCCAGCGGCGTGGAGGTGTTGAAGTTCCACCGGTAGTACGGCAGGTCCGGCGAGTAGCACAGCGGCCAGCCGTAGTTGGACGCACGCCGCACGATCTCCACCCGGCCGGTGCCGGCGGGCCCGCGGAACACCTGCGGGGTCGACGAGTCCGGCGAGTAGTCGGTGACGTAGGCGACGTCGTCGTCGTCGATGGTGATGCGGAACGGGTTGCGGAAGCCCATCGCGTAGATCTCGGGCCGGGTCTTGCCGCCGCCCTCCTCGGTGCCGGTGAACAGGTTGCCGGCCGGGACGGTGTACGAGCCGTCGGCCTGCACGGTGATCCGCAGGATCTTGCCGCGCAGGTCGTTGGTGTTCATCGCGGAGCGCCGGGCGTCGACGTAGGGCGCGTTGTAGAGCCCGGTCGTGGTCAGCATGTCGTTGTGCGGGGAGAAGCCGCCGGAGTTGCCGCCGCCGGCCGGGGTGTCGTCGCCGGTGACCAGCCACAGGTTGTTCTTCGAGTCGAAGTCGATGTCGCCCGCCACGTGGCAGCACGCGCCACGGTCGACCGGCACCTTCATGATCTTCTGCTCGGACGCGACGTCGAGGGTCGGGGTGGGGCCGTCGACGAACTTGAACCGCGACAGCTGGAAGTAGCCCTTCCAGGGGTCCCAGACGCTGGGGTCGGTGCCCGTGGTCGGGGAGTTCGCGGTCGGTGTCGTCTGCGGGTACGGCGCCTCCATGGTCAGCGGCGAGTAGTACAGGTAGACCCAGTGGTTGGTGGCGAAGTCGTTGTCGACGGCCGGGCCGTACATGCCGTCCTCGCTCGCCATGTACACCGGGATCTGGGCCAGCAGGTGGGTGGTGTTGGTCGCCGGGTCGTGCAGCCGGACGCCGCCGCGGCGGTCGGTCTGGATCACGCGGCGGTCGGGCAGGACGTCGAAGCCGATCGGCTCGTTGACGTTCGGCGGCGCGGCGATGTAGTCCATCTGGTAGTTCGCCAGCACGGTCGCGCCGCAGTCGCCGTCGGTCACGCCGGCCGCCCACTGGATCGCCCCGCCGAGGTGGGCCTGCAGGTCGGCCGTGGCGAAGCTCGCCGGCGTGTCACCGAGCCCGGTGTAGAAGGAGCGGCCACCCTGGTAGTCCTTGCACCAGGTGATCGGGTGGTCGAAGCCCATCGTGCCGCCGGTGTACGTGCTCTCGTCCACCGTGGCCAGCACGTGCGAGACGCCGCGCACGTTGGACGTGAAGTTGTACCACTGGTCCGTGCGGTCCCAGTACTCCGGCAGGTTCCCCGACGCGGGGTGGACCCGGTCCGCCACCTTGATCGTGGCCTTCGTGACGCTCGACGCGCCTGCCGCCCTGGTACCGAGCACATCGGTGAGGAACGACCAGTCCGTCTCGGTCTCGATCGCCGAGTGGACGCCGACGAAGCCGCCGCCGTCGCGGTAGTACGACTCGAACGCGGCCTGCTGCGCCGGGTCGAGCACGTCGCCGAACGTGTTGAGGAAGACGACCACGCGGAACTGCTTGAGGTGCGGCGCGTCGAACTTCCCGGCGTCGTCGGTCTCCTCGACGGTGAACCGCAGCTGCTTGCCCAGCTGCTTGAGCGCGTTGACACCGGCCGCGGTCGACGCGTGCTTCGTGCCGACCGACTTGGTGAAGACGAGCACCTTGTACTGGATGCCGTTGCTGGTGGGTTCGGGCGCGGCGATCGCCGGGGCGGACGCCGATGCCGTCCCGACCAACACACTTGCAATGACCGCGAGCAGGCCGGCGAACGCGGTGACGCGACGGCCTGGGCCTCTGGTCATGGAACCTCCTCCGGGGTGCAGGACGAACGGACCGTCACGCGGCCACGGCGGGGTAGCCGCAGCCGGACGACGTCCGGTCGGGTGACGGGTGTGGTGGTGCGGCACGCCCAGAGGAAGGCGCACGGGGGTGTCGAAACTCCGCAGCCACTTGCCGAGCTGCGCTTCAGCACTCGCCGGGATCCCGCTCAGCGGGGCGAGCAACTGGCTCGGTAAAGCTGCTGCCGACACCGTATAGCTCGCCGGCGCCAAAAGGAAAGAGCCAACCAAGCGGAAGTTTGGTTGCACTAGACGAAACTTTTAAGACATCTTACAAAAGTTCAGCATCGATCAGCAGAACGCCTTGAGCGTTCTGCACAGGGATGCGGTACCCCTATTCGTAAGAAGCGAATACCGCGCGGCGACCGTTACATCGGGTCGCCCCCGCCGCGACACCTTGCGCGATTTCGCAGGCCAATGCCTTTCTGACGCCGCACTGCGGCACCCGGCGACACCGGCACCTCGCGCCAGCTGCCAATGCGCCAGGTCGCACTTTTGCTGAGTGCAGCAAAAGTTGAACCCTATTGCGTTGAAGCTCTGGACATCGCCAGCAGAAGGCTCTTACTGTGTCGGCCACGGGGCAGCGCCGTTTCGACGATGTGAACGAGCGGGAGGTGGCACCCGTCGCGCTCCGGCTCACACATCCGCTGCGCACACCGCAGCCCGGTCCGACGCGGCCAGACGACTCTCCGGCGACGCTGTCCAGAGGAACCGGCCGTGGTGCGCTCCACGGGCGGAGGCGGCGGAGCAGGAGTGGCTCGCCGGTGCGGCCGGGGGGACGGGACCCTTCCGGTCGCACCGGCAGCCGTCCCTTTCCCCTGCCGTGCTCCTCCACAGCGCCCTCGCTGCACCGTTTTCGCAGTGTCTCTTTGCACAGAAGGAGTCACCATGCCCAGCCGACGCCTCTTACTCGGCCTGGTCGTCGCCCTTCCGGTGGCGTCCACGTCCGTCGCTTCGCTCATCCTCGCCGCCCCTGCCTGGGCCGCGCCGACCAGCGTGCCGGCCACCCTCACCCCGTCCCCGGCAACCGGCACCAACAACTGGTACCGCGGCCCGGTCACCCTCAACCTGTCCGCGACCGACGCGACCAGCGGCGTGCAGCGCCTGGAGTACCGGCTCGGCAACGCGGCACCGTTCCAGACCGCGGTGTCCGCGACCGCCCCGTACCCCCCGACGCTCACCGGCTCGGTGCAGCTCACCCAGCAGGGCAGCACCACCGTCGGCTACCGCGCCGTCGGCGGTGACGGTGCGGCCGAGTCCGTCCGCACCATCACCGTCCGGATCGACACCGTCGCCCCCGTCGTCAGCTGGCCCGGCATCGTCGACGGGCACGTCGGCCACACCGCCACCCTGATCCCGACCCGGACCGACCCGGCACCCGGCTCCGGCGGCGTCTTCATCCACCGCATGTGGATCGACCAGACCGAGACGACCCCGCAGCCCGTCGCCACCGCCACCCTCGCCACCGGCCCGCACACGATCAGCGTCATGGCCAGCGACGCCGCCGGCAACGCCGCGCTGTTCGACCAGACCTTCGTGGTGACCACGTCGTACACCGACCTCGACACCCTCATCGGCGGCTACGTCACCAGCGGCGCGATCAGCGCCGACCTCGGCACCGGCCTGCGCGCCACCCTCGCCGAGGCGGCCGGCCTCGCCGAGCAGGGCAGGACCAACCAGGCCAGGCAGACCCTCAACCAGTTCGTCGCCGCCGTGCAGGGCGGGTCGCACACCGACGAGGTCCGCGACACCCTCGTCGGCGACGCCCACTACCTGCAGGACCAGCTCGCCGGGAAGCTACCGGCCGACCCGCCGACCGGCATGACCGTCACGCCCGCCGTCGGGCCCGACCCGATCGCGCCGGCGGTCCCGATCGCGGCCTCCACGAACTTCCCCGGCGCCACCTTCCGGGTGCTGTACTTCTCGGTCACCAAGGGCTTCCGGCACGACCACATCGCCGACACCGCCCTGCTCGTGCAGCAGTGGGGCCGGCAGTACGGCTTCGACGTCGACATCTGGGACCCGCGCCTGGCCCCCGCGTCACTGTCCAGCACCCCGTTCACCTCGGCCGCCGACCTGGCGAAGTACAAGACGATCATCTTCGGCTCCCCGGTCGACGGCACCAACCCCAACAGCGCACCGGCCGCGGACGCCCTCAACGCCACCGAGCTCGCCGCGTTCCAGGACTACGTCCGGGCCGGCGGCGGGTTCGTCGGCCTGCACGGCGCGTCCGACGCGATCCACAACGTGTCCTGGTACCGCGACCTGGTCGGCGCGTGGTTCACCAACCACCCCGGCGGCCAGAACGGCGAGGGCACCTGCGGCAGCTGCATCAACGTGCGGGTCACCACCGAGGACTCCACGAACCCGGCCACCGCGCACCTGCCGAAGACCTGGCTCACCATCGACGAGCTGTACAACTTCGACCACAACCCGCGGGCCGAGGTGCACACGCTGCTGAGCCTCGACGAGTCGTCGTACCGCCGCAGCCTCAACAGCGGCAACGCCGCCAACAACCCGATGCCGCTGATGGGTGGTGACCACCCGATCGCCTGGTGCCAGCGCTACGACGGCGGCCGCCAGTTCTCCCTCATCCTCGGCCACGACCGCGCCCAGTACTACCGCGAGTCGTTCACCAAGATCCTGCTCGCCGGCATCAACTGGACCGCCGGCCAGACCGAGGCGAACTGCTCCACCTTCCGGCAGACCCGCACCCTGATCACCACCGCCGGTCTGGACCCGGAGGCCGCCACGCTGCTCGACGAGGCCCAGGCGGCGTACCTGCGGCAGGACTACACCGCGGCGACCACGTCCCTCAACAGGATCATCGCGCTGTCCGGCTCCTCCACCACCGGCACCGACGCCGCCCGCGGCGAGCTCGACCGGCAGGCCCGCGACCTGCGGGACTGGATGCTGTCCCTGAAGTAGCCACCGGCGATCACCACCGGGCGACTCCCGCTCATCGGCGACAACCGGTGTAGCGGGAGTCGCTCCGGTACGTGTGGGCCAGGCACACGGTGCGCACCAGCTCGCCGGTGTCGGTGCGCCACTGCACCACCCGCTGATCGAGCGCGGCGAGCACCGTCCGGCCGTCCGGGGCGAACGTCAGGCCGGTCAGCCCGCCGGGGCCCGGATCGGCGAGCCGGCGCAGCCGCCGGCCGGTGGCGCCGTCCCACAGATACCCGGCGCGGCCCTGCAGGCCGGCGACCAGCGCGCCGTCGGCCGACAGGACCAGGTCCGAGCCCACGGGATCGAGGGCGCCGAAGTCGTACTCCAAGGGATGGGTCCGGCCGGTGGCGGTCTCCAGAACGCCGGGCCTGCCGCTGGCGGACAGGACCATCGTGGCCCCGGCGCCGTCCACGGCGATCATGCCCGCCATCGCCGGCCGACCGGCGGGCCGGCCGTCGCTGACCTGCCACATTTTGCCCACACCATTCCAGTCGACGGTTACGAGTGTCCGGCCCCCGTCGACGAACCAGGCCTGCTCGACCGTCTCCTTCTGCTGCGCGAGGGTCGCCACCAGCTCACCCGTCGACGGGTTCCACAGCCGCACCGACCGCCCGTCCGGGGCAGCCAGCAGCCGGTCGTCCGGCGAGTATGCGAGGCGGCTGTCACCGGCCGGGTCGGCCAGCCGCAGGGTCCACCGTGCGCTGCCGGTCGCGGCGTCCCAGATCCGCACGGTGCTGTCATCGCCGCGGCTGGCGAGGGTGGCACCGTCGTGGGCGTAGGCGACGCTGCGCACCCGGCCGGTATGCCCGATCAGGATGCGCACCGTCGCACCGGTGGCGTCGACGACCCGAACCGCGCCGTCGTCACCGCCGGCGGCGACGGTGCCGTCCGGCGCGAGTGCGAACGCGCTGACCTTGTCGACGAAGCCGGGCAGCGCGAGGAACGGCTTGCCGATCACCGCGAACGCGGAGGCGCCGAGCGCGACCGTGAGCGCCGCCCCGACCGTCCACAGCACTACCGGGCGCAGCCACCGCAGCTCCAGCCAGCGGACCGGCTCGACGCGCAGGGCGGCCAGGTGGTCGCGGATCGTGGCGTGGCGGAACTGGTAGACCGCGCCGGCCTGGCGCAGGACCTGCCGGTCGAGCGCGGTGTCCAGCAACGACCGGAAGTGCGGCCGGCGGCCGTGCCGCAGCCACAGCACCAGCTCGGCGAACTTCAGCGCCGGCACGGCCCGGGTCGCCAGCCCCATGGCGAGCGCGGCCGCCACCCCGCCGCCGACGCCGACCGTGAGCAGCAGCCAGGTCACGAAGCGCCCGTCGATCCCCAGCCAGCCCAGCCCCGGGAGGCGGCCGAGCCAGCCGGCGGCCAGCAGCCCCGCGGTCAGCGCCGCACCGGCCGCGAGCACCAGGGCGGCGTACGCGGCGTTGACCGCCCGGTCACCCGTGTAGCTCTGGTCCGGCGTCGTGGCCGACGAGTCGGTCAGCGACCGGGTGGACAGGTTGACCGCCGTGGCCGCGACCAGCGTCGTCACGAACGCCGCCGGGAGCGCCATCACGCCGGCGGCCACGCCGTACAGGACCGCCGTCCACCCGCCCTGCCCGAACCCGGCGACGGCGAACCCGATCGAGGCGGTCAACCCCAGCAGCCATGCCACCGTCCAGGCGATCGCGGCCGCGTCGCTGAAGGCGTCCCCGATCGCCGTGAACGTGTGCAGGCCGGGCCGCCGCACCATGAAGACGCGCGGTGCGTGCACCGGCACCGACCGGCTGGGCGGCGGGTCCGGCGCGCCGCGGCGCGAGCCCGCCGCTGTCCCGGGCGGGCGCCGCAGCAGCCGCCGGTCGGACACCACGAAGGTGACCGCGACACCGACCGCGACACCGACGACGAGACCGACCAGCAGCCCGGTGTTGACCGCCGCGACCGCCGGGACCGTGCTCCCGGGCCAGTCCAGCGCGGCGGTGACCACCGTGACCAGCACAGCCGTGACGAGCCCGGCGGCGAGGCCGTAGCCCACCCCGTGCTGGCGGTCGCGCAGCCACAGCGGGATCCGCCACCACGCCACGTCGGGATGCCGGGCGACCCGGCGGGCGATCCACGACAGCCAGAACAGCGCGTCGTCGCGGGTGTCCCAGTCCGGGTACGCCTGCTCGACGAACCTGCCGATCAGGTGCCGCAGCAACGCCCGCTCGCTCGGGAACCGGACCTCGTCGAGCAGCTCCGTCGGGTCACCGCCGGCGGCGTACGTCTGCCTGGCCAGCGCCAGCGCCAGCGGCGTCGTCAGCGTCGCCGCCGCCACGCTGGCGGGGTGGTCGCGCAGGTACGTGGCGACCGCCTGCCAAGCGGCGCGGCCCGGCCCGATCCGGCCGGTGACGAGGAAACCCTCCACGGACGCCGGGTCGGTGGGGAGCAGCTCGACGACCGCGGCCGCGCCGAGCTGCCCGTCGCGCAGCGCCGCCGCGTACTCTTCGGGCCGGCTCGTCACCACGACCCGCAGCCCGACGGCCTGGTCGTCGATCGCCCGCAGCGCCGCACCGCGCGACTGCTCCGGCAGCTCGTCCAGGCCGTCGAGGAACAGGGCGATCCGCTCGCGGCGCAGCAGCTCCGCCATCACCCGCACCGGGCCGGTGCCACCGACGACCGTGCCGTAGTCGCGGGCGATCGTCGTCGCCGCCCACCGCAGCAGCGGCGTGTCGGGGTCCCAGTCGCCCAGCGACAGCAGCACCGGCACCGGCTGCGCCGCGTCGGCCTGCCGGGCGGCGAGCACGTCGAGCAGCAGGGTGAGCAGCGCCCCGGTCTTGCCGGCGCCCGCCTGCCCGAGCACCACGATCCGGATGTCGGCCGGCAGCGGCCGGTACAGCCCCGCACCGAGCTCCCCTGCGGTCCCTTCGGTGCGCAGCCCGGGCGCGTCGCGCCGGAAGTCCTCCGGCGGCGCGGCGACCTCGGCGCCCGCCCACCGCCACCGCACCACCACCGGCGCCGCGACCTGCCGCAGGCCGCGCAGCTGCGCCTGCTGCCGCCACACCCACGACATCTCCCGCGCGATCTGGTCGACGGCCTCCCGCTCCTGCTCGGCGCTCAGCACCGCCGGCAACGTCAACACGTCGACGCCCCGGTCCTGCGACCGCGGCAACGCGGCGATCCCCGCGAACAACGCCGCGATCCCGATCACGGTCCCCACCACCGCGGCGTTGTTGACCAGCCGGGCACTGACCTCCGGGCCCGCCGTCATCAACCAGATCCCACCGGCGACCAGCACCGTGCACAACACCATGAGCGCGCGGCGAACCCTCACCGCCCCAGTCTGTCACCACCCGGCCACACCCCGATACATCCACGCCGCGTCACCACCGTCGCGGAAGCGGGACCCGCGGGCGGACGACAGCCGCGCGGCGTGGCCGTCATCGCCGCCAGGCGTACGGCTTCGGCTCTTTGCAGGTGTACACGACCCCGTCCAGCACGAACTGCTTCCCCAGCCGGTTCGTCGCGCAACCCGCGTCCGGCGTGCCGCAACCCATGTCCTTCTCCGGCGAGCAGGGGTTCGCGACCACCGGCGCCGCCGAACTCGCGGCCGGCGGCGGGGCGGCGGCCGTCGACGGTGGTGCGGCCGGGGCGGGCGCCGACGGCGTCGAACCGCAACCGGACAGGGCGGCGACAACGACGGCAGCGGCGGCGATGGACGGTCTCATGCCGCTGATCCTGCCGTCGGCGGATCCTCCGCGTCCAGGCCGACGATCCGCGCCCGGGCGGCACAAGGGTACGTCGGTGCTCGACGCGGTCCGGCCGCGCACGGCGCCCGTCGTGCGGGGGCGGGGTGGAGCGGGCGGTGGGGAAGGGTTACGGTTCTCGATCGGTGGCATGTTGCGGGGGCAGCTCACCGGGTGCGGCCCCGGCCATGCGGATCGGGAGGCTGGTGACATGGCGGCGAACGGCGACGGGTGGCCTCCGCCCGCCAGGTCCGGGCCGGCCGACGACCAGGGGGCGCCCGGCTGGGCGGCTCCGCCCGGGGCCGGGGGCGGCCCGCAGGGCGAGGTGTGGAGCGAGACCGATCCCGATGAGCGCACCGCCGAGCATCCGATGGTGGTGCCGGGTGGACGGCCGACGGTCTCGTACGGTCCCGTCGCGAGCGTTGTCCCGCCGGCGGTGACGATGCCGTCCGCCGGGACCGCGTCCGCGCCCGCCACGTCCGCACCCGCCGCGCCCGTCACGTCCGCGCCCGTCACGTCCGCGCCCGCGCCCGCCACGCCCGCGGCCGCTGGGTCCGGGCCGGCCGCGCTTGCTCCGCTCGCGTCCTTGGCTGCCCCGACCGTGCCTGTCCCACTGGTGCCCGCGCCGCCGGTGTTTGTGGCACCGGTGGGGTCGTTGCCGCCGCCCGGGCCGCCGTCGATGTCCATGTCGGTGTCCATGCCGGTGCCGATGCCGCCGGTCTCAGGACCGCCGATCTCGGGGCTGCCCGTGTCGGGGCCGCCCGTGTCGGGGCCGCCCATCGCCCTGCCGGTCTCGGGACCGCCGGTCTCAGGGCCGCCGGTCTCAGGGCCGCCGGTCTCAGGGCCGCCGGTCTCGGAAACGCCCGGCCGGCGGGGGCGGTTGGGGCTGATCCTCGCCGCCGCCGGGCTGACCCTGCTCGTCGTGCTGGGCACCGTCGTCACCGTCAGGCTCTCCCGGTCCGGTGGGAGCGGCTCGCCGGTGGCGGTGCAGGACGCCGATCCGTCCGGGGCGGGCAGCGAGGCCGGTGGCGGGTCGGCGGCGCCGAACGGTGGGCGGGACGCCGCGTCGCCGCTGCCGAGCGCGTCGGTGCCGCCCGCCCAGCTCAAGCCCGGGTTCCGGCTGAACGCGGGGCAGGCGCTGCGGTCGCCGAACGGCAAGTACACGCTGACGCAGCAGCCGGACGGGAACCTTGTCCTGGCCGACGAGGCGAAGCAGGTGCGCTGGTCGTCGCAGACGCCGGGCAACTCGGGTGCCTATGCCAGCTTCAATCGCGACGGTGATTTCGTCGTGTACGGCAAGAGCGGCGCCGTCCTGTGGCGCAGCGCCACCGGGGGGAAGGGGGCGCTGGTCGAGGTCCACGACGACGGCACGGCCGTGGTGGTGCAGGCCGGCCGGCAGGAGGTGTGGTCGAGCCAGGCGGAGCGCAGCCGGCTGTACGCGGGGCAGGCGCTGATCGCCGGGCAGCAGCGGCGCAGCGCCGACGGGCGGTTCACGCTCGCCCAGTACGCCGACGGCAACCTCGTGGTGGTCAACGCCGACAAGAAGGTCATCTGGAGCGCGCAGACCAGTGGTCACGCGGGGGCGTCGACGCAGATGCAGAACGACGGCAACCTCGTCGTGTACGGCACGGACAAGCAGCCGCTGTGGTCGTCGGGCACGTACGGCACGTCCGGCGTGGCGGCCGTGGTCAACGCCGACGGCAACGTCGCGCTCACCGCCGCCGGGAAGATCCTGTGGGGCACCGCGACCCACGGCGTGAGCAGGCTGACCGTCGGGCAGCGGATGCTCGGCGGGCAGTCCCGCACGGCGGCGAAGGGCGGCTACACGCTGCTGCAGCAGCCCGACGGCAACCTGGTGCTGCGCAACTCGGCGAAGACCGTCGTGTGGAGCAGCGGCACGAGCGGGCACCCCGGCGCGTCGACCAGGATGCAGACCGACGGCAACCTGGTGATCTACGACGCCAAGGGCACCGCGCTGTGGAGCACGAAGACGTACGGCAAGGCCGCGACCTTCCTGCTGGTCCAGGACGACGCGTCGGCCGTGCTGTACACGGCGGCCAACAAACCGGTCTGGACCAGCAAGACGGCGTGAGGCGGCTCAGCCGGTGACGTCGAGGACCCAGGTGACGCCGAAGCGGTCCTTGAGCATCCCGTACAGCGGCGACCAGCCGGCCGGGGCCAGGTCCTGCACGACGGTCGCGCCCTGCGACAGGCCCTTCCAGTACGCGGTGATCTCGTCGCCGTCCGTGCCGCGGACCGACACGAAGACCGGCTTGTCGCCGGCGTCGTAGGACTGGGCGCCGGGCACGTCGTAGGCCATGCCGAAGACCTCCGCCCGGCTGCTCGCCCTGCTGTCGCTGCTGCAGGCCCGCCGTGACTGGCCGGGGACGCTGCTGGCCGAGCGCCTCGACGTCAGCCTGCGCACGGTCCGCCGCGACGTCGACCGGCTGCGCGAGCTCGGCTACCCGATCGCCGCGGTCAAGGGCCCGGACGGCGGGTACCGGCTCGGCGCCGGCGCCGACCTGCCGCCGCTGCTGTTCGACGACGAGCAGGCCGTCGCCGTCACCGTCGCCCTGCAGGTGGCCGCCACCACCCCCGGCAACGGCCTGGCCGAGGCGGCGGCCCGGGCGCTGACCACGATCCGGCAGGTCATGCCGGCCCGGCTGCGGCGCCGCGTCGACGGTCTACGGGTCACCGCCGTGCAGCGCCCCACCAGCCGGCCGGCCGCCCCGGTCGACGGCGGCACGCTGCTGGCGATCAGCGCCGCCGTGCACGCCCGGGAGGTGCTGCGCTTCGACTACGGCGACCGCGACCGGCCGCCCCGCCGCGCCGAGCCGCACCACGTCGTCACCTGGGACGGCCGCTGGTACGTGGTCGCCTGGGACCTCGACCGCGACGCGTGGAGCGTGTTCCGGGCCGACCGGATGGCGCCGCGCACCCCGAACGGCCCCCGGTTCCGGCCCCGCCCGCTGCCCGCGGACGACGTGGCCACGTACGTCATCGCCACGTTCCGCGGCTCCACCGACGGCGCGTGGCCCTGCCAGGGCACCGTGCTGCTCGACCTGCCGGCCGCCACGGTGGCCCGCTACACCCGCGACGGTGTCGTGGAGGACCTCGGCCCGGACCGCTGCCGGCTCACCCTCGGCTCGTGGTCGTGGCCGAGCCTCGCCGCCGCGGTCGCCCGGTACGACGCCGACATCGAGGTGGTCGGCCCGGACGCGCTGACGGACGCCTTCGCCCACCTCGCCGCCCGCTGCACCAGAGCCGTCGCCGCGGCAGGAACCGTGCGCCGGCCCGCGGGCACCGCGGCGGGCACCGTGAGCTAGCGGCGGGCGGCGGCCCGGCAGGCGTCGAGGATGTCGGGGCGCAGCAGGTGGCCGAAGCCGGCCCGGTCCAGCCGCAGCACCAGGCCGCGCCGGTCGGTGCCGAGCGCCGCGGCGGTCGCGTCCAGGTCCCAGCCGGTCGCGGCGAGCCGGGACAGCAGGTGCCCGCGGCGGGTCTGCGCCGCTGACAGCCGGAACGTCTTGAGGTATGCGACGGTGCCGTCCTCGTCGGTGATGACCTCGCCGATGTGGTTGTCCGTCGCCGGGTCGAACGGGGGCAGGAAGCGCGACAGCGTGTAGCGGCCCATCCGGTACACCGGCCGGCTCGTCGCGGACGTCACCGTGAGCATGGTGCCGTCGTGGAACGCCGCCCACTCGGCCGCGGCCCGGGTCAGCTGCGACTGCAGTTCGTCCACAGTGGACACCACGGCGGCGTCCAGCGGCTGCCGGAGGTCCGGCGCGGCGGGGAACAGCGACGCGTACTGGTACAGCAGCTCGCCGTAGAGGTCGCGCAGCAGCGTCGGGTGCAGGGCGCGGTAGTCGTCGGGGTGCGGCACGACGAACGCGGCGGTGAGCGCGTCGGCGAGGTAGAGCACCACGCCGCACTGGGTGGGGTGGATCTCGAAGACGCGCAGGGCGTCGTCGAGGCCGGTGATCGCCGCGCCCGCGTACGCCTCCTCGACCCGCGGTGACAGGCCCTGCGTGACGGCCCGGTGGGTCCACTCCTGCCAGGCGATCGGCGGCCCGCCGAACTGCAGGTCCAGGAAGCCTTCCAGGGCCAGGTGCAGCGGCAGGAACCGCAGCCGGCGGCGGTCCTCGCGGCGGGCCATGCGGCGGCGGAACCGCAGCCCGATCGCCCGCGGCAGGCCCGGCTCGCGCGGGTCGACGAGCTGGGTGCCGTACGCGGCCGCGGGTGAGCCGTCCGCGGTCCACGTCGCCACGAACGCGTGCGGCACGTAGGCGACGTACGACTCGCGCGCCGAAAGCTCCACAATGGACAGCTCGTCCTCGTCGTGCAGGCGGGCGTGCAGGCGCAGCCCGGTGATCGGCGCGTCGCGCAGCAGCGGCACGAGCCGGACCGCGCCCCAGGTCTGCGCGGGGCCGGTCCGCAGGCCGGTGATCATCGCAGGAACCCTTCCACCAGGTCGTCGAGGTACGCGCGCAGCTGCGCGAAGGTCGCCGTGCCGGCGGCGAACCGGGCCAGCTCGACCAGAGCGGGGGCGTCCTCGGCGTCGCGGATCCCGACCGTCGGCACCGCCGGGGCGAGCCGGCGCACGTCGAACGTGTCGGCGTCGTACACCGGGTTGAGGTGCACGACCGAGGTCCGACCTTCGGGATCCAGGCGCTCCCGCCACACCCGCAGCACCTCCGCGGCCTGCCCGGGCGGCGCGTTGTCCCAGCCGTCGGAGACCACGACGAGCCGGTCCGGGCGCCGCCGCAGCCCGTCGAGGAGCCGCTGCCCGAGCGGGGTCGCGCCGACCGGGTGCACGAGCAGCGGGTCGCCGGTGTGCGTGAGCCACACCGTGTGGTGCCGGCCGGCGAGGGCCTCCAGCAGGTAGTGCATGGCGAGCGCGACGGCGAGGGGCCGGCGCCGCTTCACGCCGGAGCCGGAGGAGGAGTAGCTGTCGTCGAGCACGCCGACGACGGTGCCCCAGGTGCCCGCCCGGCGACCGGCGGCGCGGCGGGCGGCCGCGCGCAGCGCCGCGGTCAGCTCCTCACGGCGGCGGGCCCGCTCCGGCCGGGGCAGGGACAGCACGTACACGGCGAGACGGGTCAGCGGGGTGCGGTGCAGGTCCGCCTCGACGCCGGTGGCGCGCTGCAGCCGCAGCCGCTCGAGGGCGGTGAGCTGCCCGCCGGCGCGGGCCAGCAGCCGGGCCCGGTCGATGCGGTGCCGGGCGGCGAAGCCCTCCGCGACCGTGTACGGCAGCTCGTAGACCGCGCGCTGGTCGTAGTGCGCGCGCCGCCACGCCTCCAGGATCGGCGTGGTGTACCGCTTGGGCCGCCGCCAGTCGAACAGCACGGCGCCTATCTCGTCGGGCAGCCGCAGGTGCGTGTGGCGGGCGGCGCCGGCGAGGTGGCGGCGGTACTTGACGGCGTCGAAGGCGAGGTCGGGCCGGCCCGCGACCCAGTCCCGCACGATCGCGCGGGTGCGCCGGTTGTTGACGCCCTCGGCCCGCAGGGCGCGCAGCAGCCGGTACACACGCTGCGGGGGCAACGACCGGAGCCTGGCCGCGATCAGCGCGCCCTCGAGCTTGCGCCGCGGCAGGGGGACGTCCTGCGCGGTGCGCAGCAGGTTGAGCACGACGAGCCCGGCGTTGAGGTCGTTGACGGCCAGCGCCAGGGTGGCGGCGTAGAGCTCGCGGTAGTTCACCAGCACGTACTCGTGCAGGAACGCCAGCGACAGCCGCTGCCGCTCGGCGCCGGTGTGGAACTCCCGCTGGCCGGTGGCGGTGACGGCGGCGTTGACGAACATGACGAGGTCCTCGCACGCGACCCGCTCGGCCAGCCCTGCGAACTCCACGGGCCATCACCCTCCACGTTGAGGGCCGGTCGGGGAGCTCGACGCGCGAACTGCGAAGCATCGCTTCAGAGGCGGGTTCCGGAAGTCGCACGGACAGTCCCGCGACCGGCCGCCGCCAGCATATCGACGCGGTCCCCCACCCGCACCCGCCTTTCCCGCGGGTGAATTGGTCCTCTTTCCGGGTGCGACTACGGCACTGTTTCAGGGACCGCTGCGTTCGTACGGTCAAGGCATGACGACCCTGACCGCGCCCCGGCGGCGGCTGCTCAGCCGGCCGCTGCTGCTGGTGTCCGCGACCGACCTGCTCGGCCTGGCCGCCTTCTACACGCTGCTGCCGGCGGTGCCCGCGGCCGTCGCCGCCTCCGGTGCCGGTGGGGCCGCCGCCGGGCTCACCACCGGCGTGCTCATGGCCGCCACGGTCGCCGCGGAGCTGGCACTGCCGCGGGTGGTGGCCAGGTTCGGCTACCGGGCCGTCGTCGCCGCCGGCCTCGTGCTGCTGGGTCTGCCGGCACTCGCCCTCACCGTCACCACCGACCTGGCCATAGTGCTGGTGGTGTGCGCGCTGCGCGGCGCCGGCGTCGCGACGATCTTCGTGGTGTGCGGCGCGTGGTCGGCGCACCTCGTCCCGCCGGACCGCCGCGGCGAGGGCCTGGGCGTGGTGGGGGTCGTCGCCGGGATCCCCGCCGTGGTGGGTATGCCGGCGGGACTGTGGCTGGCGCAGCACTTCGGTCATCCGGCCGTGTTCGTGACGGGGGCGGCGCTCGCCCTGGCGGGCCTGGCGGCGCTACCGCCGCTGCCCGGCGCCGACGGCCGCGACACCGGTGGCCCGGCCGGCGCCGGCGGGATGGTCCGGGCGCTGCGGGAGCCGGCGCTGACCCGGCCCGCGCTCGTGTTCGGCGCCGCCGCCACCCTCGCCGGTGTGGTGGCCACGTTCCTGCCGGCCGTCCTGCCGCGGGCGGGCGCCGGTCTCGTCGCCGCCGCGCTGCTGGTGCAGGCGCTCGCGGGCACCGTGACCCGCTGGTGGGCCGGCCGGGCCGGCGACCGGCACGGCCCGCGGCGGCTCCTCACGCCCGCGATGCTGGCCACCGCCGCCGGCCTCGCCGCGCTGGCCGTCGCGGCCCACCCGGCGGCCGTCCTGACCGCCGCCGCGGTGTTCGGCGCCGGGTTCGGCGCGCTGCAGACCGCGAGCCTGACCGTCATGCTCGACGCGGTGCCGCCGGCCCGGTACGGCACCGTCACCGCCGTGTGGAGCGTCGCCTACGACGCGGGCCTCGGCGCCGGCGCGGCCGGCTTCGGCGTCCTCGCCGCGGTGACCGGCTACCCGGCCGGGCTCGCCGTCGCCGCCGGGCTCGCCGTGACCACCCTCGCGGTCCTGCGCCGGCCGGTCAGCCGGGCAGCGCGGTGACCGTGCGGGTCGGTCAGCCGGGCAGGCCGGTGACGGTGCGGGTCCGCGTGTCGTAGCTGCGGGCCGCGGTGAACCGGCCGCGCACCGGCCGGACGTCGCCGAGCTCCCGCAGCGCCCGGTCCCGCTGCGACGGCCGGACGTTCAGGGCGAGGCTCACGTGCGGCAGCCACTCCCCCGGCCCCGGCCACGCGTCATCCAGCGCCGACCAGCACGCGGCGTGCACGGCTCGCAGCCCGTCCGTGGCCGCGACCTCCAGTACCAGCGCCCGACCGAGGAACCGGACCGGCCCGACCTCCGCCAGCAGCGGCAGCGGCAGCGGCAGCGCGACGTCCAGGGCCGGCGCGGTCACGACCGTGAGATGGGGCCGGTTCGTCGGGTGCGGGTGCCCGGCCAGGCTCGGCAGCCCCGCGTCCCGCAGCCGCCGCCACAGCGCCCGGACGTGCGCGTCGAGCCGGTCGTCGGGCAGCAGTTCGACGGTACGCACCTCAGAACGCGTACCGGACGTGGCAGTACGGGGTGCGCCGCCCGATCAGGTCCAGCAGCGCGGCGACGTAGCGGCCCTTGCTGCCGGTGCGGTAGCGCACGTTGACGAACCCGTTCTCGGAGCGTTTCGCCTGCTGCAGGTCCGGCCGCCACAGCAGCTGCTCGGCCTTCGGGTGCCAGCCGAGGTTCACCTCGTGCAGGTCCCGGTTGTGGGTGAGGAAGATGACCTCCGCGGCCAGCTGCGCCTTCGCGGCCGCGCCGATGCCGGCGTCGAGCTGGTCGAGCAGCTCCGCCCAGTCCTCCAGCCAGCCGTCGCGCACCACCACGGGGCTGAGGTTCACGTGCACCTCGTACCCGGCGGCGACGAAGTCGTCGATCGCGGCGATCCGCTCCGCGACCGGCGACGTGCGAATGTCCAGCAGCTTCGCGTCGCGGGCCGGCATGAGCGAGAACCGGATCCGGGTGCGCCCCCGCGGATCCCAGTCCAGGAGGTCCCGGTTGACGTGTTTGGTGGCGAACGACGCCTTCGCGTTCGGCAACTGGCGGAACAGCTCCACCAGGTCCCGCACGTTGTCGCTGAGCCGCGCGTCGACGCTGCAGTCGGAGTTCTCGCCGATGTCGTACACCCACGCGCGCGGGTCGCACTCGTTCGGCGCCGCCTTCACGCCCTGCCGGCCCGCGTGCCGGCGCACGTAGCCGACGATCTTGTCGATGTTCGCGAACACCGTGACCGGGTTGCTGTACCCCTTGTGCCGCGGCACGTAGCAGTACGCGCACGCCATCGCGCACCCGTTCGCCGTCGACGGGGCGATGAAGTCGGCGGAGCGCCCGTTGACCCGCGCCGTGAGCGACTTCTTCACCCCGAGCACGAGCGCCTCGCGCTTGATCCGCACCCACCGGCGCACGTTGGTCTCGTCGCCGTACAGCTCCGGGACCCGGTGGTGGCTCTCCACCTCGACCAGTTCCGCGTCGGGGAACCGGGCCAGCACCTCCCGCCCGCGCGGCAGCTCCGCGGCGGCGGGTTCAAGGTAGATGCGCCGGATGTCCAGAAGCACCGAATTCGTATCCATTCCAGCGGCAACAGTACCTCGCGGTGACCCCGAACCGGTCCACCTGTCGGCTGGCCAACCGGCACCGGGGTCGTTATCTTCGTGGTCCATGACGGCTGCCGACGGAGACCCCGAACCGCTGCGGGTGCCACCGTGGCTGGCCGGCGCCGTGCCGTCCCCCGATCCCGTGGACGCCGCGGGTGTCCGACCACCGCCCGGCGAACCCGGTCCCGCCGCTGCCGCGGCCCCGGACCCGCCGGACGCCACTGCCGCCGGTCCAGGGGACCCGTCTTCGGCGGCGTCCTCACCCGCGTCTCTGCCGGCGGACCCGGCACCGGGCGAAACGGACTGGCCGGCCGTGACGGACCGGGACGGCCGGCACGCCGCCGACGAGCCGTCCCAGCTGCGCGGCGCGCTCGGGCCGTGGCGGTCGCGGCTCGTCGTCGCCGGGGTCGCCACCGCGCTGTCGCTGCTGTCCATCGTGCTCGTGGCGGCGCTCTTCGGCGACGACGAGCCCGCCCGGCGGGCCGCTCCCCCGGCCGGCGCGCCCTCCTGGACCGACGTGTCCATGCCCGGCCCGGCGCCGAGCGACCCGGCACCCTCCTCCGCGTCGCCGGCCGCCTCCCCGTCGCCCGCGGCGTCGCGCACCACGAGCGGCCCGCCCCGCTCCTCCTCGCCGGCGGTCGCGTTCGGCCCGGTCACGTTCGAGGCCGAGGCGCCCGGCAACGCCCTCGGCGGCTCCGCGTGGGTCGACCGGTACCCCGGCGCCTCCGGCGGCTCCATCGTGCGCAACATCGGCGACTGGAACAGCCGCGACGGCGACGGCTTCCTGCGCTTCCAGCACATCAGCGTGCCGGTCGCGGGCACGTACACGCTGCGGCTGTTCCACGTGAACATCGACAACGAGCGCACCCGCACCGTCGTCGTCACCGTCGCCGGCCGCGACCCGCAGCCGGTCACGCTCACCGGCGGCTCCACCTGCTGCACCGGCTCGGCGCTGAAGGTCCAGCTCCGCAAGGGCGACAACAGCATCACCGTGTCCAACCCCGACGGCCACGCCCCGTCCGTCGACCGGATCGTGCTCAGCCTGCCCTGACGGCCCGGCTCCACCACGACCGGCCGTGGACCCCGGCGCGCGTTCAGCCTCCCGCGGCGAGCGGCACCGCGGACACCGGCGCCGGGGCGCCGGCGGGCTCGCCGGTCAGCCGGATCCCGCGGATGCGCCAGAGCAGCCAGCCGACGGAGATGACGCCCAGGACGGCGTACGCGACCGGCGTGTTGAACCCGTCCCACGCCGCGTGCAGGATGACCACCCCGGCGAACGTCCCGCCGAACGCGAGCGCCGTGCGCAGCGCGGGCCGCACCACGAACGCCCACAGCGCCGCGCAGGTCAGGCCCGCCCATGCCGTGTGCCCGGCCGGCGACAGCAACCCCCGCACCAGCAGGATCCGCTCGACCGCCCCGATGCTGCCCCGCGACTGGATGAGCGTCACGAAGGCGTACCCCATCGTCTCCAGCACCGCGAACCCGAGCCCGCACGCCATCCCGATCATCAGCCCGTCGGCGGCCCCGCCCCGCCGCCGCCACGCGACGAGCAGCACCGCGACCGGGACGACCAGCTTCGCCGCCTCCTCGATCAGCCCGACCCCGGCGACGCCGAGCCACGGCAGCGCGCGCATCTCGTCGTACTCGAACCATCCCGCGAACACGATCCCGACCACGCCCCCGACCAGGGCGATGAACCCGAGCAGCCCGCCGGTCACCTCCCACCGCGGGGTCCGCCCGGCCGCGAACGCGAGGAACGTCGCCGGCACGAACGCCGAGCCGAGCAGGATCAACGCCGGGACGAGGTTCGGATTCTCCGTCGCGACGACGGTCACCAGCACCGCGACGTTCAACACCAGCCCGCCCAGCAGCACCGCGACCCAGGCGTGCCGCCCCACCACCCGACGCTCGACCACCCGGCGCTCAACCATGGCGCGAGTATCCCCGGCGTCCCCCCGCCGCGCCACGCCCCCGTGACGGCCGCGCCGCGAGGCCTCGGCTGCCGGCACCGCACGGTGCGTCCGGCAGCCGGCGCCGGAGTTCAGACGTCGAGGCCTCCGAGGACGAAGAGGCCGGCCCAGGTCCGTGGGATGAGCCGGTTGGCGGGGCGGGCGTCGAGCCAGGAGAGTTTCGCCGTCCGCAGCGCCGCGGCGACGCCCGTGTTGCCGGCGAGGGCGGCCCAGAAGGCGCTCATGATCTCGGCGGTCGCTTCGTCGTCGATGGCGTACAGGCTGCCGACGACCGCGTGCGCGCCGCGGGAGAACAGGGCGAGCGGGAAGCCGGCCAGCTCGACGCCGCCGCGGAGGCGGACGCCGGAGTAGCACGAGGCGAGGACACACACGGGCGGGAAGTGCAGGGCCAGCGCCTCGGCGGCGGTGAGGACGTTGCCGTCGGGGAGGCGTTTGGACTGGCCCCAGCCGTGGTCGGGGTCGTCGTCGCCGTGCACGGCCATGGCGAACAGGGCCGGCGCCGGTTCGGTGGGCTCGCGCAGCGCCTCCAGCAGCGGCAGGCGCTCGCTGAGCTCCACCAGATTGTGCAGGTGCAGCCGGAGCGCGTCGAGCTCCGCCTTCGTGTGGGTGAGTTCCTCGGTGTCGTACACCGCGATCGCGTGCGCGTCCATGGTGGCACGCTGGGTGCCGAGCAGGTGGGCCACCGTCGTCAGGGAGGCGTGGACGGTGACGACGGCGACGTCCAGGAGGTGGCGGTCGTCGTCGGCCCGCAGGGCGTCGAAGGCGACGTCGAACAGGCCGGTGGGGATGACCAGGATCCGCAGCGGGTCGGCCCGGGTGCGGCCGCGCAGCAGGTCGAGGAGGGCGGGCGGCAGCAGCGCGTCACGCAGCTGTTCCAGGGTCCGCCAGTACCTGGCGTCGTACCGCGACAGCCGGCTGACCCGGCCCGGCAGTGGCACCACGTCGAACAGGTCGTGCTCGGTGCCGTCGCCGGTGATCCAGGTGAGCCGGCGGTACAGCACGGCGGGCGCGCCGGGCACGTCGAGGATGCTCATCGTGCTCGGCATGAGCTGGAGCAGGACGGTGGTGGTGCCGGACGCGGCGACCCGGCGCACGATCTGCCGGCTGTCGGCGTGGAGCACGCAACGGCCGTCGGACAGGGCGCCGATGATGCCGAGGATCTCGTCGGCCTGCGCGACGCTGGCCTTGCGCCGGGCGCTGATCGCCTCGCTCGCCCGGTGCAGCGCCCGCTGGCCGGAGCCCGGCTCCGCCTCCGGCTCGTCCTGGTCCTCGGCCAGCGTCGGGACCGCGTTGTTGGCCGCGATGATCCGCTCGGCCACCGTCCTGATCTCGGCGGTGATGTCGGGGCGGCCGGCCAGCTCGGTGAGCATGATCCCGACCCGGTCCCGGCGGACGGCCTCCATGATCAGGTCCGCGGCGGCGGGGTCGGCCAGGGCGAGGGCGAGGTCGGCCGCCTCGCGGAACAGGGTCCGGTACCGCACGGTCAGGCGTTCCCGCCCGGCCGGCGTGGAGACGGTGACGAACAGCCCGGCGACCCCTTGTACCGCGGACAGCAGGCGGCTCAGGCGGCGGGCGTCGGCCGTGCCGGGCCGGCCGCACGCCTGCGCCGCGATCTGCCAGGCGCTGACCAGCGCCGTGGTGTCCAGGGACACGCCGTCGACGGCGAGGAGCCCGGTCGCGTCGAGCGCGTCCCGCTCGGCCCTGGCCCACGCGTCGCCGGACCCCGTCCCGGCCGCGTCGGCATGCTCGGCGGTGCGGCGCCACCAGTCGGCCCGCGCCGCCAGCAGCTTGCCCCGGTGGACGGGCAGCGCCTGGGCGAGCAGCTCGTCGAGCTGGCCGAGCACGTCGGGGTCGCCGGGCGCGCACCACCGCGCGGCGTCGACCGCGGCGTTGATCCGCAGCCCGGCCCGCAGCCCTTCCCGGCTCGCCCGCACCGCGGTCCGGGCCGCCGCCAGCCGCTGCGCCGGCTCGCCCTCGTCGGCCTGCAGCCGGGCCCGCATGAGGTCGGTCGCGATCAGGCCGTTGTGCCCATCCAGGCGGTACGCGGCGGCGGCGACGTCGAGCCAGCCGTTGGCGAGCCGCCGGTCCGCCTCCGACCCCCCGGTGCGGCCGGACCGCCACAGCTGGTCGGCCGCGTCGTAGGCGGCGTTGCCGAGCGACAGGCGGCGGCCCCGGATGCCCGCCGTTTCGAGTGCCGCGGCCACGGGCAGGTACGCCTCCGGCGGGGCGCCGGCGGCCGGGGCGCCGGGGGTGCCGGCCACGCTCAGCTCGACCCGCTGGACGAACAGGTCGTAGGCCAGGTCACGGTCGCCGAGGTGGGCGGCGTTGTACGCGGCGATCGACAGCGCCCGCCGGTTGACCAGCTCGTTGCCGGACGTCTCGGCCCAGCGCCGGACCTCCTGCTCGACCCGGCGGAACGTGTCCCGGTCGCCGCGTTTGCGGGCCACGGCCGCGAGCCTGGTGTACGCCTCGAGCGCCAGCGACGGCCGGGTGTCCCGGATCGGGTCGGCGAGCGGCAGCAGCCGGCCCACGTACCGGTCGACCAGCTCGATGTCACCGAGGTTCTCCGCGGTGAGGGTCAGCCACTTCAGCGACCTGATGGCGATCGCCCGGACCAGCTCGTCGCGCGGTTCCGGCCAGGTGACCAGCGTCGCGGCGAACGGGCCGGGCGCGTCCGGCGCCTCGGTGAGCACCTGTTCGGCGGCCTCGCGCAGCAGGTCGACGGCGGCGGTCCACTGCCGCACCGCCTGCAGCGAACGGCCGAGGCGCGTCATGCACCAGCCGAGCAGGAGCGGGTCGTCGAGGTCACGAGCCAGCTCGACCGCCCGGCGCTGGTACGCCACCCGGGTCTCGAGGTCGTCGTGGTGCGGCTCGCCGGGCCTGGGCGGCTGCGCGGACGCGTACGCGCTGACGAGCCCGACGACCCGGCCGTACGCGGCGAACCGGTCGGCGGGGGCGTCACCGGTGTGGGCGAGCAGCCGTTCGGCGGCGACACGGACGACGGCCGGGTTCGGCCGGCCCGGCCGCTTCGCGGGTCCGTCCGTCGCGCCGCCGGCGCGTGGCTCGCGGGTCTGCGAGTCGGCGGACAGGCACACGATCGCCAGCAGCGACTGCCGCTGCGCCGGGTCCGTGGTCGCCTCGGCCGCGGCGAGCACCTCCTCCCACGACCCGGCCGGGACGACACCGTCACCGGACACCGGTCACCCGCACACCGATGACCGGGTTGCCGGTCAGCCCGGCGGCCGGCATGGACCCGGTGAGCTCGACGCCGTCGTCGTCGGGCGAGACCGTCAGCTCGACACTCGCCGAGGCCGGCCCCTCGACCATGAACGCGACGGCGCGCACGCCGGGGCCGGCGAACGCCGGCAGCCACAGCGACACCGTCCACGCCCCGTCGTGCAGCCCGGCGTGCAGCTCCGGCCACGCCTCGAGCCGCTCCGGGGCCCGCCCGACCAGGGCCGTGAACACGGCGCGGTCGTCCACCGGGGTGATGTAGGCGGCCTGACCGCCGCGCACGCCCGCGGCCAGCTGCGCCTGCCAGGTGGCGACGACCTCGGTGAGCTCCTCGTGGGTGAACCGTTCGCTGTTCTTCACCCGCAGCAGCAGGTCGTCGAGGTCGACACGCTCGCCGATGCGGGCGAGGAGCTCCTCGTCGGCCCGCCGGTACCGCTCCTGCACCGCACGGAACTCGTCGTCGCGGATCTGCTCGTCCATGATCACTCCTCATCCCGCGTCGCGGTGTCTGCATCGAGGCGTCGTTTCAGATTTTCCCGGGCGTGCCGCAGGTGCGACCGGACCGTGCCCTCGGTCATGCCGAGGTGGTCCGCGATCTCGGTGTGCTTCCAGCCGTCGTAGTGCAGCGCGAACACCTTCCGCTGGTTCGGCGGCAGGCTCCGCAGCGCCGCCATCACCCGCCGGTGCTCCTCGCCGAGGTCGAGGGCGGCGACGCCGTCCGGGTCGGCGGGGTCCGTCTGGACGACGTCGGCGTGGTCGTGGTCGCGTTCCCGGCCGCGGATGCGGTGCAGGTGCCGGGCCGCCACCTTGTACACCCAGGCCTTCGGGTGCTCGATCGTGTCCCACTGCTTGTACGCGTCGATCATCGCCTCGGTGGCGGCGTCCTTGGCCTGCTCCAGGTTCCAGCTGGACTTGATGAGATAGCCCAGCAGCATCGGCATCGTGGTGCGGAAGAACGTGTCGAACTCCGGCTCGTCCATCAGCGGTGCACTCCCTTCTTCGGTAGCGCAGTGCATCTGACGGACGCCGCCGTGCAATGCCGGACCGGCGAACTTCTCCGGTCCGCTCCTCAGCGGCTGCCCCAGTAGTCGGCGAGGCCGTAGAAGCCCTGGTTGAAGGTGATGTGCCGGGCGAGGAACACCGCCAGCGGGCGGTTCGTCGCCATCAGCGGCGCGAGCTGCTCGCCGGCCTGCGCGATCAGCTCGGCCAGCCGCGCGTCGACGGTCTCCCGGTCGACGCCGAGCAGCAGGGCGTTGACGTCGCCCCAGGTGACGTCGCGCTCGTACGTGCCGTAGTCGTTCAGGATCCGGATGATCCGCTGGACCAGCCGGCCCGCGTCGACCAGCGCGTCGACGTCGGTGACCGGTGCGGCGGTCGTGGCGATCCAGTGCGACAGGAACACCAGCGAGTAGCCGAACTCGGCGCCGGCCAGGTATTCGTCCAATGTGGGCAGCGCCCGGGCGGGGTCGGACTTCCACCGCCAGTCGCGCGCCATCGACTCGAGCATCCGGCGTACGTCGTCCTGCCAGATCCCGGCGAGCGCGGGGAACGCGGGCGAGGTGGCGAGCTCGGCGCGGATCTCGGCGAGGAGGCCGGCGAGCTGGTCACCGGCCGGGGCCGGGGTGCCGTCGACGACGGCGAGGCACCGGGCCACGATGTCGTCGATCTCCGCCTGGGTGGTGGCGAGCAGGTCCATCAGCCGGTCCACCGCGAAGATCCACATTGTGATGCGGTTGGCGGGGCGGAGCTGCCCCGCGCTCAGCCACGGCGCGCAGAACGTGTTCGCCAGGGCGATCGTGCTGAAGAACGGGCCGTCGAAGGGCTTGGCGGGAAACAGGTCCGGATATGCGCCGGCGCAGGCGATCAGGTCGCGCTGGACGTGGCTGGCGACGGCGCAGACCGCGCCGGCCTCCCGCGGGGCGAGCAGGTCAGCGATCGCGGTCACTTCATGATCATACGGTCAGCCGACCGGGACGGGCTCCTCCATGGCCATGACGTGCTCCACCAGGCTGATCAGCCCCTGCTTGGCGCTCTTGCGGTTGCGCGCGTCGCACAGGACCAGCGGGACCTGCGGATCGAGGTCGAGCGCCAGCCGCACCTCCTCGGCGTCGTAGACCGGGGCGCCGTCGAAGCAGTTGACCGCCACGATGAACGGCGTGCCGTGGCGCTCGAAGTAGTCGACCGACGGAAAACAGTCGGCGAGCCGGCGGGTGTCGGCGAGCACGACCGCGCCGATCGCGCCCAGGGCCAGCTCGTCCCACAGGTACGAGAACCGGTCCTGGCCCGGGGTGCCGAACAGGTACAGCACGAGGTCGGCGGTGATGGTGATCCGGCCGAAGTCCATGGCCACGGTGGTGGTGGTCTTCGCGTCGACGCCGGAGGTGTCGTCGATGCCGATGCCGACCTCGGTGAGCCGCTCCTCGGTGGTCAGCGGCTCGATCTCGCTGACCGCACCGACGAACGTGGTCTTGCCGGCGCCGAACCCGCCGGCGATCAGGATCTTCACGGTGGAGGGCAGCGGCCCGCCACCGCCGGCCGGTTCAGAGAGCGTTGAGACCATTGATGACCGCCTTGAGTAAATGGTGGCGTTGCGGCTGCGCGGTCGACCGGGGCCCGCTGGTCAGGATCTGCCCGGCGCTGAGCAGGTCGCCGAGCAGCACCCGGACGGTGCCGAGCGGCAGGTGCAGGTGCGCCGACACCTCGGCCACGGACAGCGGCCGCTGGCACAGATTGAGGATCGCGGCCTGCTCCGGGTGCAGGTCGGCGCGGGCCGCGCCGGCCGGCTGCGTCGCGACGACCACCGCGATGAGATCGAACTCGCCTTCGGACGGACGGGTGCGTCCCTGTGTCATCGCGTACGGCCGGACGAACGGTCCGGCCTCGTCGTCAGCCCAGGCGGGCCCGTCGGTCTGCCCGTTCACGTCGCGTCAACCGCGTCCGCGGGGGTTCGCTCGGCGGTGGCCAGGTACTTGCCGACCCGGGCGACCAGCATGGCCATCTCGTACGTGATGAGGCCGATGTCGGCGTCGGAGCCGGTCAGGACCGCCAGGAAGGCGCCGTGCCCGGCGGCCGTCACCAGCATGAACCCGGATTCCATCTCGACGATCGTCTGCCGCACGGCGCCCGTGCCGAAGCGGCGGCCCGCGCCGCGGGCGATGCTCTGCAGGCCGGAGGCGATGGCGGCGAAGTGGTCCGCGTCGTCCTTGGTGAGCCCGTCGGACGCGGCGAGCAGCAGCCCGTCGGCCGACAGCACCACCGCCTGCTGCAGGTGCCCGACGCGTTTGACGAGATCGTTGAGCAACCACTGCAACTCAGCGACCGGATGTTTCTGCTGCACCGAACTGTCTCCTTCTACCAGGTCCCGCCGCACTTACCGGTTCTCGCCGTCGGTTTCCGGCCGGTCGCCCGGCTCACCGGTGCCGTCGGACGCCTGCACCACCTGCCCGGCCTGCCCGGCCTGCTCGGCCTGCTCGGCCTGCTCCCGGCCGCGGACCGTCTGCTGCTGGTAGCTGGCCCAGCGGTGGCGGGTCTCCTCGGGGCTCAGGGGCGCGTTGCCGGCCGCCCCGTTGGTGGTGTCCTGCGCCGCGCCGTTCGACCCGGTCTGGCGGACCCGGCGGGGCAGGCCGTTCGGCGTCGGCGGCAGCGCGACCGGCACCGGCGCGGCGGGAGCGGCGGGCACGGCCGGCGCCGCGGGCACGGAGGACCCGGCAGACACGGACGGCGTGGCGGGCACGGACGACATGGCGGGCACGGACGGCGTGGCGGGCACGGACGACGCGGGCACGGACGGCACCGGAGGCGCGGTGGGCGCGGCGGGCGCGGGCGGCGCCGCCTGACTCACGGCGACCGGGGCCGAGGAAGGGGCCGGGGAAGCCGTCGGCGCCGGGGCGGCCGGTGCGGGGACCAGCGCCGGCGGCCGGGCGGCCGGTGCGGCCGTCCGCACCGGGGCCGCGGCGACCAGCAGGCCACCGGTGCGCGCGGTCGCGTGCATCGCCGTGACCGGGGCGCCCTGGTCGGCGGCCGCCAGCTCCGGCTGCGCCGCCACCGCGGGCTCCGCCTGCGGCGCCCCCAGCGGTTCGGTGGCCACGACGAGCGCCGCCGGGATCAGCACGATGGCGGTCGTCCCACCGTACGGCGAGCTGCGCAGCTCGACCCGGATGCCGTGCCGCACCGCGAGCCGGCCGACGACGAACAGCCCCAGCCGGACGGTGCTGGACAGCACGAACTCCGGCGGCGCCTTCAGCTCGGCGTTGGCGGCGGCGAGGTCCTCCTCGCTCATGCCGAGCCCGCGGTCCTCGACCTCCACCACGTAGCCGTTGGTGACCAGCTGCCCGGTCACCTGCACCTGGGTGTGCGGCGGGGAGAAGGCGGTCGCGTTCTCGATCAGCTCGGCGAGCAGGTGGGCGGTGTCACCGGCGGCGATACCGGCGACGCCGGCCGGGTTCGGCGGCGGGACGGTGACCCGGGTGTAGTCCTCGACCTCGGCGACCGCGGCGCGGATGACGTCGATGACCGGCACCGGCCGGCGCCAGGTCCGCCCGGCGGTGGCGCCGGCGAGCACGATGAGGTTCTCGGCGTTGCGGCGCATGCGGGTGGCGAGGTGGTCGAGGCGGAACAGGCCGTCGAGGTTGTCCGGGTCGTTCTCCCGGCGCTCCATGTCGTCCAGCAGGGTCAGCTGCCGGTGCACCAGGCCCTGGGTACGGCGGGCCAGGCTCAGGTACACGTCGCGGACGCTGCGGCGCATCTCGGCCTGCTCGACGGCGGTGCGGATCGCGGTCTCCTGCACCTGGTTGAACGCGGTGCCGAGCTGCCCGACCTCGTCCCGGCCGAACGCCAGCGGCGGCGCCTCGGCCGCGACGTCGACCGTCTCGCCGCGCCGGATACGGTCGACGACCCCGGGCAGCCGCTCGTTGGCGAGGGTGAACGCCGCGGTGCGCAGCCGCTCCAGCTGCCGGATCAGGGACCGGGCGGTGGTGATCGAGATGACGATCGAGGCGACGACCGCGATCAGGCCGAGGCCACCGGCGAGCGAGATGCGCACGATGACGCCGATCGCGGCGGAGCCGGCGCGGTCGATGAGGTGGTCGGCGGCCCGCAGCACCAGCTCGCGCAGCTGGACGAAGACCGGCTCCACGGTGCTCTGCCAGGTCGCCAGGTCGATCGGTGGCGGCCCGTTGACCCGGCCCTTGTCGACGATCAGGTCCTCGGCCGCGCGCAGCTTGTTGAACGTGTCGCCGCCGACGAGGTCGTCGTAGGCGGCCCGGTCGGCGTCGGGCAGCGCGGCGGCGACCTCCGCGTACCGCACCCGCTGCGCGCCGACGAGCTTGACGAACTGGGTGTGCTCGGCCACGGTGAACCGGCCCGCGGCCAGGACACCGGCGAGCAGCGCGTCCTCCTGGGACAGGATCTCCCGGGCGTAGCTGGCCTCGACGAGGGTCCGGCCGTCGTTGATGATTGCCGGGTCATCGAGCGAGGACAGTGCACCGAATACCAGTAACGTGTCGGAAACAATGTCGCTGAGGAATGCCGCGGTCTGTGCCCGGTCGGCGGTGCGGGCGTCGACACCGGCGCGGGTTTCACCGAGCCGGCCGAGCTTTCCGACGACATTCTCGATTCGCCGGTCGAGCGTGTCACTGCCGGCATCCCTGGCATCCTCGCCACGGGCCAGCCGCTCGAAGGTCTGGCGCGCGGTGTCGGTGCGGGCGCGCTGGTCGGCGAGGGCCTGCCGGCGCTCGGAGGTCGGGTTGGCGATGTAGACGACGGTGAGGCGCCGCTCCTGCTGCAGCGCGTCCACGAGGGATTCCGCCGGCCGGCCGACGGTCTTGTCGAGCGTCGTGACGGTCAGCAGGTTGAGGCCCTCGCGCAGGGTCACGAACGCGGCGAAGCCCCAGAGCGCGACGAGCGACGCCAGCAGGGCGACGATCTTCACCCGCACGTGTGAGCTGCCGGATCTCATGACATTGTCTCCCGAAAGCCCACGCGCCCAACGGATCGACCTGGGATTTACCCTGATCACGGGGATGCGCTGTTGATGTTGGACTAGCAGTGGTGCGGTCACGGTCATTCGACAACGGGCACCGTAGCAGCGCGCGTACGACCGCTCAAGTTGCCTGGTGACCGGGGTGTAAACGTTCGGTGCCGAAACTAATCCGTCACGGCCGGGGACGACATTCCGTGGCGCATTGCATTGTCCGATCCGGCCAGCCGGAATGCGGCGAGAACCGCGGCCCGCACAATGCGCGGCGGCACGTAGAGATCTTTGTCGTGCCACAACGGCGGGTCCGGCTGCTGCCCGAACGTCTCGGTGAGGTAGGCCAGTCCACCGGCCGCGGCGGTGTGCACCCCGGGCTCGTCCAGGGCGGTGAGCAGCAGGGTCTGCACCGCGTACGCCGTCTCCTCGGCCGTGCCCTGCCAGCGCCCCCAGGAGCCGTCGGCGCCCTGGGTCGCGACGATCCACCGCACGGCCCGGTGGATCGCGGCGGCCGGCCCGCCGCCGTCACCACCGCCGGCGGGGCGGCCGTAGCGGTGCAGCGCGGTGACGCAGCAGAACGTCGCGTAGTACGGCGACGCGTGCCACTTGTCGGTCCAGCTGCCGTCGGGCAGTTGCTGCGCGCACAGCCACGCGGTGAGCTTGGCGACGACGAGGCGGTCCCGCCCGGCCACCCGGGCGGGCGTGGCGGGCCCGGCGGCGTGGTGGCCGAACAGCTCCAGCACGTGCGCGTTCGTGGTCGTCGACGGGGTCCGCTCGCCGAGCCACGTGCTGAAGTGGGTGTCGACCTCGAACGGCCACAGGCTGTCGACCGGCGGTGCCGCGCCGAGCTGCGCGAGGGTCAGCAGGGTGACCGAGGTGGTGTCGGCGTCCAGGGGCAGGCCCTCGCCGCCGGCCAGCCCGCCCGGGCCGAGCGGCGCGGCCAGGGCGGTGGTGAGCCGGTCGGGGCGGTCGAGCCGGAACCCGGCGCCGATCAGCAGGCTGAGCACCCAGGCCCGCTCGAACGGCGCGATCGGCACGACGCTGGACACGGGCCCGCCGTGGCGACCGGTGACCGCCTCCAGGTAGCGCAGCGTCGCCGAGGTGGGGCCGGACGGGTGCCCGGCCAGCCACGCGGCGGAGGCGGCGGGCGACGCGCCGATCCCGCCGAGCGGCGGCGGGTGCACCTGCTGCTCGCCGGCGAGCGGCCCGACCACCTCCAGGGAGTGCAGCAGCTTGTCCGGCACCGGCGCGCCGGCGCCGAGGGCCGCGCGGATCGCCCGCAGCGGCCGGTCGTCCATGCCGGGCGGCGTCGCGAGCCGGACGCCGGCGAACCGGTCCAGGCCGGGCACCGGCCGGTCGGTGAGGGCGTCGAGGTGCGCGTTCACGAGGTCGACCATGGCCGGCACGATCAGCTCGATCGCCGGGGTGTCCGGCACGTCGGCGACGCGCAGCGGCGCGGGTCCGGTCAGCCAGCCGATGAGCCGGTCGAGGCCCTGCCCGGCGGGCTCCGCGGCGGACGGGTCGCCGTGGCGGGCGGTGGCCAGCAGCGCCTCGGTGGCGCTGAGGGTCGGCACGAGCGCGTAGCCGCCGGGCTGGCCCCAGCCGCCGTCGGGGCGCTGGGTGGCGCGCAGGAACGCGACGCGGGCGGCGTGGTCGACCAGCCAGGGCGCGATCGAGACGAGGCGGCCGGTCTCGTACACCGACGGGGAGATGCGGCCCCACCGGGTGGTGGCGACCTCGTCCACGATCTCGGCCGCCGCGGCCCGCAGCGGCCCCGGCCCGGCCGGGGCGAAGCCCACCGGGGAGGCGCCCGCCGGTGCGGCGCCGTCCACGCCGGTCACGGCTCGCGCCGGGTGATGGTCATGGCCAGCCGGCGGCTGGGACGCAGGGTGACCGCGGCCCGCGGGTGGACCGGGCCGTCGTCGCGCAGCCGCGGCCGGAAGCGGCTGAGCATCGCCGCCACCACCAGCTGCGCCTCGACCATGAACAGCTGGCTGCCGAGGCACTGGTGCGGGCCGCCGGCGAACGGCAGGTACGCGAAGCGGTGCCGGCCCGCCCGCTCGGCGCCGAAGCGTTCGGGGTCGAACGTGTCTGGCCGGTCCCACAGTGACGGCATGCGGTGGGTGAGGTACGGGCTCATCACGACCGTGCTGCCGGCCGGGATCCGTACCCCGCCGACCACGTCGTCGGCGAGCGCGGTGCGGGGCAGGAACCAGCCCGACGGGTACAGCCGCAGCACCTCCTGGACGACCATGCGGGTGTACCGCAGCCGCGGCAGGTGCGCGGCGGCCGGGCGCTCGTCGCCGACGACCTCCTCGACCTCGGCGCGCAGCCGCCGGGCGACGTCGGGGTTGGCGTCCAGCGCGACCCACAGCCAGGTGAGGGCCATCGCGGTGGTCTCGGTGCCGGCGACGTACATGCCGACGACGTCGTCGCGGATGCGCCGGTCGTCCAGCGGCCGCCCGTCGCCGTCGCGGGCCTGGCAGAGCAGCGCCACGACGTCGTCGGCGTCGGGTTGCCGGCGCCGCTGCGCCACGAGCGGGTACATGACGTCGTCGACGGTGCGCACCGCCCGCCGGAACGCGCGGTCGCCGGGCAGCGGCAGCCACCGGGGCGCGAACGGCAGCAGCATCCGGGCGGTCAGGGAGGTGAACGCGGTCGCGACGGCCTGGCCGAGCCGGTCGCCGTCGGCCGCCGCGATGCCGCCGCCGAAGAACGCCCGGCCGAGCGCGAGGTCGGCGACGCGGGTCATCGCCTCGGCCACGTCGAACGGCCGGCCGGTCGCCGCGTGCCCGTCGAGGGCGTCGACCGCCTCGTTGACGGTGGCGGCGAGCAGGTCGGTCAGGGCGGCGACGTGCCGGGCGGCGAACATGGGGCGCAGCACCTCGCGGCTGGCCCGCCACGGCGGGCCGTCGCCGGAGATGCCGTTGCCGGTCAGCCGGCGCACCGGCTGCCACATCATGCCCTCGCGCACGTACCGCTCGGCGTTGGCGCTCAGCACGTGCTGCACGTCGTCGGGCCGGGTGACCAGGTACGGCCGCAGGAACCCGAGGTTGAGCCGCACGATCTGGCCCCCGGTGCGGCCGGAGACCGCCTCGAGCTCGGCGAGCGGGTCGCGGGCGAACCTGACCGGTGCGCGGTAGACGGCCACCGAGGCCGGGTCCCGCGACTGCTGCCGGAGGGTGTCCGACCGCATGTCCCACCCCCTTTGCGCGCGGGCACACATCACTGCTCGCCGATGCCCCCGTGCACGAACCTACGTGATCACTTACGGCAACGGAATGCCGGGCGGGTGGGATCGTGCCCGTGAGCCCGCTCCCACCCGCCCGGACTGCCCGCATACGGGGTGAAGATCGACGATGTCGTTTGTGGCAGAACCACCATGTCGCGCGCCTCAGTGGGCGATGTCGACCACGACGCGGGTCGGGTCGGCCAGCAGCAGCACCCGGTACCCGGTGCGGTGGTGCGTGGTGATGAACGCCGAGACGGTGCCGTTGTCGTACCGGGTGAACGCCACGGACCGCGCCTGGGTGAGCCCGATCGGCACGGGGTTCGGGCCGGTCACGGTGCCGGGCCGGGTGGTGGCGGCGGTGAGACCGACGTGGATCGTCGCCGGCGCGGGCCCGGTGTAGCTGACGCTGACCAGCGGGGTGTCCGCCGTGCCCAGGTCGAGCACGACCCGGTCGTAGCCGGGGTGTGCGGCCGCCCGCACGCCCGCGACCTGGACCTGCGCCGCGGTGCCGGCGCCGCCCTGGAACCGTTCGGTGGTGAACGGCAGGCCGGGCTGGTGCGCGACGTCGACCGCGATCCGCGGCGGGCCGGTGAGCCGCAGCACCCGGAAGCCGACCCGGTCGGCGACCCCGAGGCCGAAGCTGACGTACCCCTCGGCAGCGCCGCCGGAGCGGATCTGCCGCAGGATCGGCAGCCGCGGGTCGTAGACCCGGCCGAGGTCGATCGTGGCCGCGCCGGTGGCGACGTCGTACGGGTACGCCCCGTCGAAGACGACCCGCAGCGTGGCCGCGCCGTCCACCGGGACCGGGACGCCGGTGCCCTCGGCGGGCAGCGGGCCGTACTCGACCCGGTATCCGGGGGTGCCGCCGGTGAAGTCGAAGACGGTGCGGTCGTAGTGCTCGTGCCGGCCGGTGCGGACCCCGACCAGGGTCGGCGGGTGCGGGTCCCAGGGCGGCACGGTCGCGGCGCCGGCGACCGGCGCGACGCCCGTCGGGGCGGGCAGGTCCCCCGCCGCGGCCGCGGCGCCCGGCACCACGAGGACCGGGGCGAGGACGAGGGCGGCGGACAGGGTTCGGAGCGTGGTCGTCCACATGGCGGTGGCCTTCCGGGGGTGGCGATCGATGACACGACCCAGACGCCCGGGCCGCCGCGCCGGTTGACCGCCGCCGGCGGCCGGGCCTTCGATTCGACACCCGTCGAGCCGATGGACGGACGTCACGGGCGGCTGCCACGATGGCGGGCATGGCCGACGACTCGCCGCACGTGCCGCACGCCGGTCACTACGCGCTGCTGGCGCTGCTGCCGCCGGCGGCGGGGATCTTCCTGTGGCAGGCCGCCGGCGCCGCGGCCCACGCCCAGCTCGGCTGGGCGACGATCAGCGCCGGGCTGCTCGCCGGGGTCGCGGCCACCGTCGTGTGGGCGCGGCGGGTGCGGACCAGTGTCACGGCGACGGCGGCGGCCGCGGCGATCGTCGCCGACATCGCCGTGAACGTCTTCGGCGACCTGGTCAACGGCGCCACACCGGCCCACGTGGTCGGCTTCGGCGGCGGGTACGTCGCCGGTCAGCTGCTGGTCAGCGAGGTCGTGCTCGCGCTGTGGATGCACGGCAACTACCGGTTCGAGCCCGGTCACCGGGTCAGCGTGTGGCTGCTGTCCGGCCGTACCGGCGACGAACCCGACTACTACCAGGCGCGCTGCGAGTGCGCCTGGACGAGCGAGCGGTTCCCCGTGGCGGACGGCGACGAGTCGGAGGAGCTCGCCTTCGAGGTCGCCCGCGGGCACAGCCCCACCGTCCGCGCGGATCTCGCCGTGCAGCTCTGAGCCGCGGCCAGTGCCGGCGGGCGGGTCAGGACGGCAGCGGGAGCCAGGCGAGGACGTCGCGGATCTTGTCGTCCCAGTGCGACCACTCGTGGGTGCCGGGACCGAACTGGGAGGTCAGCGGCACACCGCGGGCGGTGCAGGCGTCGCGGAAGCGGACGTTGCCCTCGTACAGGACGTCCTCGGTGCCGCACCACTGGAACAGCGGCGGCGGGTCGGTGACCTTGTCGAGTAGGGCGAACAGGTCGTTGTCGCCACCGTCGAACGGGGTGTCGCCGAACACGCGGCGCCACATCATCGGGTCGACGTCGAAGTCCTGGGTGCGCACGCGTTCGCCGAGGTCGAGGACGCCGGAGAGGCTGGCGGCGGCGGCGTAGCGGTCCGGGTGGCGCAGGGCGAGCTTGAACGCGCCGTAGCCGCCCATCGACAGGCCCGCCACGTATGTCTCCGAGGGGCGGGCGGAGAGCCGGAAGAAGCTGCGCGCGATCGCCGGCAGCTCGTCGGCGACGAACGTCCCGTACGGGCGGCCCCACACCTCGTCGGTGTAGAAGCTGCGGTGCGCCTGGGGCATGACGACGGCGATGCCGAGGTCGGCGACGTACCGCTCGATCGAGGTGCGGCGGGTCCAGGTGGTGTCGTCGTCGCTGAGGCCGTGCAGCAGGTAGAGGGTGGGCAGGTCGCCGTCGCGGCCGCTGCCGGACATGCCGATCTGCCCGCTCGTGCGCTGGGGCAGCACCACGGTCATCGAGGTGCTGAAGCCGAGGACGTCGGAGAAGAAATCACAGCGCATGAGGGCCATGGACCACCCTAAACACGCTTTAAGGTGGGCGGTGTGGAACGCCGCGCCGACGCCGCCCTCGCCGCGTTGGCGGTGGCGACGTTCATCTTCGTCACTGTCGAGGTGCTGCCGATCGGGCTGCTGACGCTGATCGCCGACGACCTGGGGCGCAGCCGGGCCGAGGTGGGGATGCTGCTCACCGGGTATGCGGCGGTCGTGGTGCTGCTGTCGGTGCCGATGGCGGCGGTGACCCGCAGGGTGCCGCGGCGGCTGCTGCTCGGCGCGACGCTCGGCCTGTCCGCGGCCGCCACGGCGGTGTCGGCGGTCGCGCAGGGCTACGCGATGCTGCTCGGGGCGCGGCTCGTGGTCGCCTCGACGCAGGCGCTGTTCTGGTCGATCGTCGGCTCGACCGCCACGGCGATGTTCCCGCCGTCACAGCGGGGCCGCACCGTGGCGCGCATGTCGATCGGGGCGGCGCTCGCCCCGGTGCTCGGCGTGCCGGCCGGCACCTGGCTCGGCCAGCAGCTGGGGTGGCGGGCCGCGTTCGGGGTGATGGCCGTGATCGGCGCGGCGACCTGCGTCGCGGTGGTGGTGCTGCTGCCGGCGTCGCTGCCGTCCGGTGCCGCGTCCGCGCGGGCCGTCGCGCCGGACCGGCGGCGGTACCTGCTGCTGCTCCTGGTCACCACGCTCGGGGTGGCCGGGGCGATGACGGCGCAGACGTACGTGACGCCGTTCCTGCTGGACGTGACGCACTTCGCCGCGGCGTCGCTCGGGCCGCTGCTGCTGGTCTCCGGCGCCGGCGGGATCGCCGGGACGCTGGTGGTCGGCAGGTTCCTGGACCGGCACCCGTGGCCGGCCCTCGCCGTGCCGATGGCCCTGCTGTGCGCGGCGGCGGTCGTGCTGTACGCCGGCGGCACCGTGCGCGTGCCGGCGATCGTGGCCCTGGCGACGAGCGGCGCGGCGTACGCGGCGTTCGCGGCCGCGGTGCAGAACCGGGTGCTGCAGGTCGCGCCGGGCAGCACCGACATGGCATCGGCCGGCAGCAGCTCCTCGTTCAACATCGGCATCGCGGCCGGCTCGTTCGTCGGCGGCGTGATCATCGAGGACGTGAGCGTGCGGGCGGTCGCGCTCGCCGCGGCCGTGCTCATCGCCGCGGCGCTGGCGGCGCTGCTGCTCGACCCGTTCCTGCCGCGGCGGGAGCCGTCCAGGACGCCGGGGCGGCGGCACGAGCCGCTCACGGCCGCCGCGTGTCCGGAAAAGTCCGGTAATCCGAACGGGTGACCGCTGTCGGATCTTCTACATCGGCAATTTGTATCAGCCGTCGAATCGCACCGGCGACGCCGACTGAACCTCCTCCACCAGCGCGAATGGAATGTCAGACATTTACTGCTTTCAATGCATAAACGATCGGGAACCTGCTCGGCGCGATGGGCGGACTCACCTACGATCGGGCTGGTCGAGGCGATGCTCTGCGCATCAGTGCAGGCGACCGGTGAGGGAGGCAGGCACGTGGCGGACGAGCACGCCGCGACCGTCCGCACCACGCCCGCCGAGAAACGAGCGCTGGCGCGGCGCCTCCGCGACGCCGACACCCACCGCGCCTACGCGGCCTGCAACACCCTCACCGGCCCCCTGACCACCCCCGCCGGTCCCCATCTGCCGGTCGTGTACAGAAGCACGGCCCGCCCGGCGCAACGGTTCATGCTCAGCGCCCTCATTTCGCTGAACCTCCTCACCGCGATCGTCTTCATCGGCTGGCTCGCCCTGCCCCGGCACATCCCCGGCGTGGCGTCCGGCGTCCTGGACTGGCACGTGGTGGTGGCCCGGGTCGCGTTCTGCTTCGTGCTGCTCGTCGAGCTGGTACGGCTGCTGCAGAACCTCGCCGTGTGGGTGTTCGCCTGGAAGGCCGCCGACCCGGTGCCGATGGTGCCCGAGCCGGGGCTGCGCATCGCGATGCTCACCACGATCGTGCCGGCGAAGGAGCCGCTCGACGTCGTGGAGCGCTCGCTCAAGGCGATGCAGAAGGTCCGCTACCCCGGCCAGGTCGACATCTGGATCCTCGACGAGGGCAACGACCCGCGGGTCAAGGCGATGGCGAAGAAGCTCGGCGTGCAGCACTTCAGCCGCCGCGGCCGGCCCGAGTTCAACCAGCCCGACGGGCCGTTCCGGGCCAAGACGAAGGCCGGCAACCACAACGCGTGGCGCTTCACCCACGAGCACGTCTACGACGTGGTCGCGCAGATGGACCCGGACCACGTGCCGCTGCCCAGCTTCCTGGAGCGCACCGTGGGCTACTTCCGCGACCCCGACGTCGCGTTCGTCGTCGCCCCACAGGTGTACGGCAACATGTACGGCGGCTGGGTCGTGCACGGCGCGTCGGTGCAGCAGTACCTGTTCAGCGGCCTCATCGAGCGCGGCGCCAACGGGCTCGGCGCGCCCCTGCTCATCGGCACCAACCACCTCTACCGGCCCCTCGCCTGGGCGCTGATCGACGGCTACCAGGACAGCATCATCGAGGACCACCTCACCTCGATGGTGGTGATGGGCGCGACGAACCCGCTCACCGACCGGCGCTGGAAGGGCGTGTACACCCCGGACGTCATCGCCGTCGGCGAGGGCCCGACCACCTGGACCGACTACTTCAACCAGCAGAAACGCTGGGCGTACGGGGTGTGGGAGATCCTGCTGCGGGCCCGGCCGTTCCTGCGGCGGCTGAGCGCCTCGCAGCGGCTCTGCTACGGCCTCGTGCAGTCCTACTACCCGAGCGTCGCGCTGTCCGCGGTGTCCGGCACCGTCGCCACCGCCGCGTACCTGGGCTTCGGCATCGGTGCCGTGCGCGTGGAATGGCAGCTGTGGCTGCTGCTGTGGTCGGCGAGCATGGGCAGCTGGGCGCTGCTGTGGCTGTGGCTGCGCCGGTTCAACCTCGCCGAGCACGAGCGGCGCGAGCTGGGCGTGCACGGCATGCTGCTGGCGTTGTTCGCGGTGCCGGTGTACGTGGCCGCGGGCGTCGCCGCGCTGCTGCGCCGTCCCCTCGCGTACGCGGTGACCGCGAAGGGCCGCCTCGCCAGCGCCGACGGGCCCAGGGCGTTCCGCCTGCACGCGGTGTGGGCCGGACTGTCCGCGGCGCTGCTCGGGGGCAGCTGGTGGCTGGGGCACCACTCCGACGCGCTGCGGTTCTGGTCGGCGCTGAGCGTCGTCGCCGGGATCAGCCCGCCGCTCATCGCGTGGGTCACCCGGCTGCGCAACCGCCGCATCACCGAGCAGGAGGCCGACCTCACCCAGCAGACCGGCCCGCTGGTCATGACAGTGCGCGGCAAGGCCGCCGTGGTCCGCGAGTCGATCACCAGCACGTCCACGATCCGGCTGTCGGACCTGCCGCACGTGCCCGGCCTCGACATCGTCGTGCCCGGCGCGCGGCCCGCCGCACCCGCGACGTCGCCCGCCGGGCCGGCCGTGTCGCCCGCCGGGCCGGCCGTGTCGCCCGCCGGGTCGTCCTCGAAGGAGCCGGTGTGATCACGCTGCCCCGGCTCATGCTCGCCGTGCTGCTGCTCGTCGCCGGCTACACGTTCGTCATCGCGCCGCAGGTCGCCGCCGGCACCGGCCCGTCCGTGCGGTGGGAGACGAAACGGACCGAGCCGCGCCCGACGTTCACCCCCGGCCCGGGCACCGGGCAGCGCAAGCCCTTCCCGCCGGCGGGCAAGGCGTTCTTCGGCGTGTTCACCTCCCGCGGCCCGGCCGACCTCACCGAGTACGACGGGTTCGTCGCCGCCGCCGGCAAGCCGCCGCAGGTGATGATGTTCGCGCAGGGCTGGGCGGTGGCGAAGACGTTCGACCGGCAGCCGTTCGACCGCATCGCGAACCGCGGCATGCTGCCGATGCTCGCCTGGGAGCCGTGGAACTTCCGGTCGGAGTCCAAGCAGGACCGGCAGCGCGGCGACCAGCCCGACTACCGGCTGTCGCGGATCACCGGCGGCGCCTACGACGACTACGTCAAGGCCTGGGCGGCCGGCGTGAAGAGCCTCGGCTACCCGGTCGCGATCCGCTTCGCGCACGAGATGAACGGCTACTGGTACCCGTGGTGCGAGTCGGCCAACGGCAACCGCAAGGGCGACTACGTCGCCGCCTGGCGGCACATGCACGACCTGTTCGAGGCCGCCGGCGCCGGCAACGTCATCTGGGTGTGGAGCCCCAACGTCGCCTACGACGGCTCCACCCCGCTGCAGCAGCTGTACCCCGGCGACGCCTACGTCGACTGGGTCGGCCTGTCCGGGTACTACGGCACCGACGGCCTCGAGCAGTACCAGACCTTCGACCAGATCTACCGCAGAACCCTCACGTCCGTCGCGGCGATCTCGAAGCGGCCCGTCGTCGTCACCGAGGTCGCCGCCACCGACGCGGCCGGCCGCAAGGCGGAGTGGATCACCGACCTGCTCCGGACGCTGCCGAAGCACCCCGAGATCATCGGCTTCCTCTGGTACGAGTCGGTCAAGGAGACCGACTGGCGCATCGCGGCCACCCCGGCGGCGTCGAAGGCGTTCGCCGCCGGCATCGCCCAGCCGTACTTCACCGCCACCTACTCCCCCGACATGGTGCCCCGCACCGCCGCTAGGAGCGCATCATGACGGGACACGTCGTCGGCATCGACCTGGGCACCTCCAACACCGTCGCGGTCATCCGCTCCCCCGACGGCCGGCGCCGCCCGGTGCTGTTCGACGGCGCGCCGCTCATGCCGTCCGCGGTGTACCTGCAGGACAACGGGCAGCTCGCGGTCGGCCGCGACGCGCAACGCCTCGCCCAGCTCGACCCGGCCCGCTACGAGCCGAACCCGAAGCGGCGCATCGACGAGCCCACCGTCCTGCTCGGCAACACCGAGGTCCCGACCCGGGAGATGCTCGCCGCGGTGCTCGGCGCCGTCGCCGCCGGCGTCGCCGAGGTCACCCGCACCCCGCCGCCGGTCGTGCTCACGTATCCGGCGTCGTGGGCGTACACCCGCCGGACCCTGCTGCAGGAGGCGGCCACCCGGGCCGGCTGGCGGCAGGTGACCCTCGTCCCCGAGCCCGTCGCGGCCGCCCGCTACTTCATCAGCGCCCTCAACCACCCGCTGCCGCGCGGCGCCGCCATGGTCGTCTACGACTTCGGCGGCGGCACCGTCGACATCGCCGTCGTGCGCCACGACGAGGCGGGCTTCACCGTCATCGGCGCCGGCGGCCTCGAGGACGTCGGCGGCCTCGACCTCGACGCCACCCTGGTCGAGCACGTCGGCGGCCTGCTGCGCCGTACCGACCCGGTCGCCTGGCAGCGCCTGCAGCAGCCGGCGACCGCGCAGGACCGCCGCGACCGGCGCCTGTTCTGGGAGGACGTCCGCGGCGCGAAGGAGATGCTGTCGCGCACCGCCACCGCCCCGGTCTCCGTCCCCGGCGTCGAGGCCGCCCTGCACCTCACCCGCGACGAGCTGGAGTCGCTGGTCGAGCCGATGCTGCGGCAGACCGTCGCGGAGACCGCCCGGGTCGTCGCCGGCTGCCGGCTCGCCCCCGACCGGCTCGCCGGGATCATGCTCGTCGGCGGCTCGTCGCGGGTACCGCTGGTCGCCCGCATGCTGCACCGCTCCCTCGGCGTGGTGCCGACCGTCCTGGAGCAGCCGGAGCTGCCGGTCGCCGAGGGCGCCGTGGTCCACCCCGCCGAGCTGGCCGGTGCGCCCGCCACCGGCACCGCGTCGGTGGGCGTGCCGTACCAGACGCAGGGGTACCCGGCGCAGCAGCTGACCTCGCACAGCGGCGTGGTGTACGGCTCGCAGACCGCCGCCGCGGTGCCGGTGTCGCCGCCGGTCGCCCCGGTGTCGGCGGTGCCCGCGTCGGGCCTGCCGGTGTCCGGCGCGCCCGTGTCGGGTGTGCCGGTGTCCTCGCCGCCCATGTCCGGCGCGCCCGTGTCGGGTGTGCCGGTGTCCTCGCCGCCGGTGTCCTCGCCGCCGGTGTCCGTGTCGGGCGCTCCCGCCGCGCCACCGCCGGCCCCCCGACGGCGGCGTCGTCTCGCCCTCGTCGCCGGCGCGGTCGCCGCCGCCGTGCTCGCCGGGGCCGCCGGCTGGTACCTCACCCGTCCCGATCCGCTCGGCTCCTGGGAGACCCTGCCGAAGGTCCCCGTCGTGGACAAGGGCGTCCCGGCCGAGATCGAGGGCGCCGGCGCCGCGTTCTTCAACGGCGAGCTGTACGTCATCGGCGGCATGACCGCCGCCAACCCCCGCACGCAGCTCACCTCCGTCTGGATCTTCAACCCCGGTGACGGCAGGTGGAGACCCGGGCCGGAGCTGCAGCAGGCGACGACCCAGATGGCCGTCGTGGTGACCCCCGGCAACCAGCTGAAGATCCTCGGCGGCTACACCGGGCGCGGCGCCACCGCCAACACGTACGTCCTGGACGGCGACCGCTGGAGCGCCGGCACCCCGCTGCCCGAGCCCCGTCTGGCCGGCGCGGCCGTCCACGACGGCACTACCACGATCTTCGCCGGCGGCACCGGCAGCGACGGCAGGGCGAGGGACACCATCTGGAAGCTCAACCCGGACGGCACCGCCTGGACCCAGCTGACCGGCCGGCTGCAGCACCCCCGCACGAAGCTCACCGCCGGCACCGACGGCGCCGGCACCGCGTGGTTCATCGGCGGCAACGGCGACGGCACCACGTACGCCGACATCGACACCGTCGTCCAGGGCGAGGTGAAACCCCCGTCGCTGAGGCTCCCCCAGCCCCGCGAGGCGCCCTCCGCCGTCGTCCTGGAGGGCTACGGCCTGTGCGTCCTCGGCGGCCACGACGGCGAGCGGATGTACCAGTGGTGGTGCGACAAGGACGGCGTCGCGGACCGCCTGCCGGCGCTCGCCGTCCCCCGCGCCGGCATGGCCGTCACCACCACCGGCAACACCGTCTACGCCGTCGGCGGCTACAACACCGTGAACAAGTCCAACGGCAGCACCGACGCGGAGCGCTTCACCGCCGAGGAGTCCTGACCTTCGCGTCAGGGCCGGTTGTGCACGAACCACGCGTCGCCGTCGGCCACGGCGACGGCGACCTCCCACCGGCTCAGTTCGAGGTTCGGGGCGAGCGCCTTGAGCTGCCCGGCCGCGGCCCACGCGTCGTCCCCGGCCACCGGGCGGCGCCCCACCTGGAACTGCAGCATGGTGCCCCACGACGCGACCAGCCGGGCGTCCCACCGGTCGCGCCACCGCGCCAGCACCTCGGCGAGCCCGGCCTGCTCCTCCTCGTCGATCGCGCCGTAGAAGTCCACCCAGTACCCCGAGCGCCGCACGTCGCCGGTGGGCACCAGCATGAGCAGCACGACGTCGGGCGTGTACCAGTAGTCGGTGCGCGTCACGAACCGCACGCTGTCCAGCACCCGCGCGTGCAGGGCGGCGTCGGCGAGCACCCGGTCGTAGATCGCCCGTTCCAGCACCGGCCGCGGCGCCGGCAGCGGCACGTCCGCCACCAGGTCCGTGAGGTCGACGCCGGCGACGCCGCGCGCGTGGTACCCGCGCTCGCCCTCCTCGACCTCGTCGTCCTCGCCGTAGTGGCGGTACCTCAGCCACGGCTCACTCGCCCTGGCGGCCTCGGCGAACCCGTCCAGCTCCGCAGCCGCCGGCCCGGGCTCGGGCTCGGGCAGCACCGCCATCGCGTCGTCGTACTCGTCCGTGACCATGACGGGCCGCCGCCCGGTGACCGGCACCAGCGCCTCGGCGGCCTGCCACGCCTCGTGCAGCCCGCCGGGGTCGACGCCGACGACGAGGACCGTGCCCGCCGGGCCGTACCCGACCGGCAGGCCGGCCAGGGCCGTACCGACGAATGCCGCTTCGATCTGATCGGGGTCGCTCAGCACGGCAGCCAGTGTCTCCCATCCCCGGCGACGATTCCTGCCCACGGGCTCAGGCCGGCCCGAGGCTGACGGGCGCCCCGGCGGCGCGCAGCCGCCCGGCCAGCAGCTCCATCTCGGCCCGCGTCCCGGTGAGGCCCTCACCGGCGAGGCGCTCGACCGCGCCGGCCGCCTCGGCCAGCCCGGCGCCGCCGTCCCGGAACACCCGCATCACCTTCAGCCGCGCCGCCCCCGGCACGCCACCGCCGGCCCGCACCCGGGTCAGCCCGCACTGCTCGACCAGCGCCGCCCGCGCGCCCTCGGGCAGGTCGCCGCGGCCGCACTCGTACGCCTCCCGCCCGCACCCGCCGCACGCGCGATGGATCGACCATTCGATCCCGCCGTGGATCACGGACTGGGAGATCTCCACCCGCACGGACCCGCCGCAGTCGCCGCACCGGGCGGTCAGCTCGGCCACACCCGTCGCACCTCCGGCCACCCCGTCGTTCACCCGTCCCCGAACTCGAACTCGAAGCCGCCGTCCTCGACGCGCCGGATGAAGGCACCCACGTCGTCGGCCTGCCGGATGCCGCTCTCCCAGCCGGCGCTGGTGATGTCGACCAGCAGCACCGGTGCCGGGTCGCCGCGCAGGTCGAGCGCGAGGTGCTCCCGTGCGCCGTCACCGCCGATGACGGCGATCCCCGGATGCGCCGCGGTGCCGCCGTCCCACGCCTCGTGCAGCCGCAGCATCTCGCGTGGCGGGTTGAGCCACACGTACGCCCCGCTGGCCAGCCAACCCCGCCGGAACCACGACGCGCCCTGCAGGTAGCTGCGCCACACCGCCGGCAGCGGCCGCCCCAGCGCCCGCTCGGCCTCGGCGAACTCCCGGTCACTCACCGGACCCCGGTAGTCGGCCTCTTCCGTGATCGCCCCGACGAGGTGGGCGTTGAGCCCGGCGATCTCCTTCGCCGGGATCACGTACCCGTGTTCGCGGTGCGCCGCGAAACGCTCCAGGTACGCCCGCTCGACCTCGAACCGGACGACGTAGCCGACCCCGTCCGCGGGCACGAACCGCTCCCGGCTGAGCTGCGCGGCCCGCCGGCGCTCGGGCACGGCGGCGAAGCCGGGACCAGCCGGCCACGCCCTCCACCCGGCCGCCGCGACCAGGTCAAGCTCCGCCTGCCCCACTGCCCGCCACAACACGACCGTGCCGGCCCTTCCACCGTCGTCGTGATCCTGCTCGGGCACGCCATCCATTCTGCCGGAGCCCCCTTCTAGCGGCGCCTGAAGAACCGGCGTTTCGGTCGCACGAGCCCTTCGATCAGCGAGCGGATGGCGTCGAGGGTCACCAGGTCCGGGTTCCGGCCGGCCGACGCCAGCAGCCCCAGGCAGCGCAGGACGAACTTCCGACCGTTCCGCTCGGTGCCGAGGACGGGACCACCCGCGAACCCGTCGCGCAGCGACCCCCGCCGGCGCACCACGCCGTCAGGGTCCCGAGCGACCGTGGAGGTGGCGATGGCCAGCGGCCGCGCCTCGCCGGGCGCGCCCAGCTCCCGCACGACGTGACCCAGGGCGTACGCCGGACACGGTTGCGCACCGACGGCCCGTACCTGCTCAGCCTTGGCGGCGACGCCCTCCGTGATCTGCGTGTGCGCCCACGACCAGCCCTTCTTCGCCGCGTGTTCGTGGAGGAAGGCCGTCCGCGTCACCGCCGCGCCGCGCCCACGTTGGTCCGCGTCAGACGGTCAGCGGTCAGCCACCATTCCCGGACGCGGTCACCCTCGGACGTGGATTCCACCAGCTCGTTGTAGAAGAACGCCGTCCCCGCAGATCTGCCGTAGCCCACCGGAAGGGTGCTGGCGCTCCAGTGCTCCAGGACAGCGGCAGGGCGGGGCGGTCGTAGGATGCGAGCCGTGGTGCACGTGCTGGTGGTCGACGACGACCCGCCGCTGGCGGACTCGTTGCGCCGGGCGCTGGTCTACGGCGGGTACCGGGTGACCGTGGCGGCGACCGGGCCCGCCGCGCTCGACGCCGTCGCCGTGGAGCGGCCGGACCTGGTGGTGCTGGACCGGCTGCTGCCGGGGCTGGACGGGGTCGGGGTGTGCCGGCGGCTGCGGGCGACCGACCGGGACCTGCCGGTGCTCATGCTCACCGCCCGCGACGCGACCGCCGACCGGGTCGAAGGGCTCGACGCCGGCGCGGACGACTACCTCGTCAAGCCGTTCGAGTACGACGAGCTCCTCGCCCGGGTGCGGGCGCTGCTGCGGCGGGCCCGGCCGCAGGGGCTGCAGTTCCAGGATCTGCGGCTCGACCCGGTCGCGCACGAGTGCCGGCGCGGGGAGCTGACCGTGGAGCTGACGGCGCTGGAGTTCAAGCTGCTGGAGCACTTCCTGGCGCACCCGCGGCAGGTGCTGACCCGGGCGCAGCTGCTGGACGCGGTATGGGGCATCGGCTTCGCCACCGCCAGCAACGTGGTCGACGTGTACGTCGGCTACCTGCGCGCGAAGCTCGGCGAGCCGCGGCTGCTGCACACCGTCCGCGGCGTCGGCTACGTCCTGCGGGCCGGCGGCGGCTGATGTCGATCCGGCTGCGGATCACGCTGTTCGGGCTCGGCGTCGCCGGGGCCGTGCTCGGGCTGTTCTGCGCCGCGGTGTACCTGCTGCTCGCCGCCGGGGCGGCGGCCGGGCAGGACACCGCCCTGGCGGCCCGGGCCGACGCGGTCGCGGCGTCGCTGCCGGCGCTGCCGGCGGCCGCGGCCGGGCCCGCACCGGCCGCCGTGGACGTGCGGACCAGTCCTGACATCTTCGTCATGGTGCTCGACGAGCGGGGGCGTGTGCTGTTCAGCACCGGCGCGCTGGACGGCCGTTTCCCCACCGTACCCACGACGGCGACGACCGCCGCGAAGTCCACTGTGGACATCGGGGTGCCGGTGCGGGTCGCGGTGCGCCCGGCGGCCGGCGGTGGGCACGTGGTCGCGGCGCAGCCGACCCGGAAGGTGACCGACGACCGGCGGGGACTGTTCGTGCTGGTGTGCGTGTACGCGGTGCTGGCGCTCGCCGCGGCGGCCGGCGCGACGTGGCTCGTCACCGGCCGGGCGCTGCGGCCGCTGCGGCAGCTGACCGGGCACGTCGAGCGGATCGGGCGGGAGCAGGACTTCACCCGGCGGCTGCCGCCGGTGCCGGTCCGCGACGACGTGGGCCGGCTGACCGCGGCGTTCAACACGATGATGGAGCGGTTGCAGGGCAGCTACGCCGCGCAGCGGCGGTTCGTCGCCGACGCGTCGCACGAGCTGCGCACGCCGCTCACCACGATCCGCAACAACGCCGGGTTCCTGCAGCGGCACCCCGACGCGGCGCCGGAGGACGTGGCGGCGGCGGTGCGCGACATCGCCGGGGAGAGCGCGCGGATGAGCCGGCTCGTCGAGCACCTGCTGGTCCTGGCCCGGTCCGACGCGGCGGGGCCGGCGGGGCTGGACCTCGCGCCGGTCGACCTGGGTGCGCTGGTCGCCGACGTGTGCCGGCAGGCGGAGGCGCAGCACCCGGACCGGACGTTCCACCGGGCGATCACGCCGGCGCCGCCGGTGCACGGGTCGGCCGACGCGCTCACCCAGCTGGTGTGGATCCTGCTGGACAACGCGGTGAAGTACTCCGCGCCCGGCGGCAACGTGTGGGTCACCGTCACCCAGCGCGGCGACCGGGCGCAGCTCAACGTCACCGACGACGGCACCGGCATCCCGCCGGGCGCGCAGCGGCGGATCTTCGAGCGGTTCCACCGCGGCGACGAGGCGCGCACCGGCCCCGGCGCCGGGCTCGGCCTGGCCATCGCGCTGTCCATCGTGGACGGTCACGGCGGCACGATCGTCGCGGCGAACAACGCCGCCGGCGGCGCGTCGTTCGTCGCCGACCTGCCGCTCTCATCGTCTTCTTAACCGCCGCTCATCGTCGGCTCATGCCGCGGGGCGAGGCTTCGCGGCATGGCCGTGGTGCGGGGACTGCTCGTGCTGCAGGGTGCGTTCGGGCTGACGGGCACCCTCGGCGTCGTCACGCTGATGGGGTTCGACCCGGTGTACGCGATCGTGCCCGTCGCGCACGCCGCGCTGCTCATGACGCTCGCCGCGCTGCTGGAGCGGCGCCGGTGGGCGCTCGTCGCCGCGATCGTGGCGGAGGTCCTCGCCGTCGCGGGCTGGCAGTGGCAGCTGCTGCTCGGGCTGCTGCCGCAGCTGGACTTCACGGTCAACCTCACCGGCCTGCTCACCACCCTCGCCCTGCCGGTGACGGTGCTGGTGCTGTGCGCGGCGGGTGACCGACCGTGCGTGACTTCTGGCTCGGCATCGCCCCCGACCACCGCGTCGGCCTGCTGTGCCTGCTCGCCGCGCCGCTGCTGCTCGTCCAGCTCCGCGCCTGGCGCGCCGCGACCGGCGAGGTGCGCTGGTGCTCGGGGCTGCTCGGCACGCTCGCGCTGGTCCACCTGGGGCTGCCGTGGACGTCCGGGTCCGTGCTGTCGGCGGGCCTGTTCGGGTGGCTGGCCGTGCGCTGCCTGGCGGGCCGGTCGTGGCGGGTGCAGAGCGGCTTGCTGGTCACCGCGCTGCTGCTGCTCTTCGTCGCGGTGTCAGGTGTACGGCCGGCGACCGCCGATCAGGTCGGCCTGACGGTCGCGGCCCTGGAGCTGGCGCTGCTGTCGATCTCGTGCCGGCGGGCGCTGTCGCGGGTGGGCACGGTCGCGCTGGTGCTCGTGTTCGGCACCGCCATGTGGGTCGTCTCGCTCGCCGGGCACGACCACGACGGCGTGGACCGCATCCAGGCCGGCACGATCCAGCGCCCGGCCGGCCCGGCGGCCACGGCGGTCGAGCGGGCCGCGGCGCGGGACCTCGCCGCGCAGGTCCGCGCGGCGACCGCCCGGTACGCGGACCTCGCCGCCGCCGAGGCCGACGGGTACCGGGCCACCGGCCCCAGGACCGGCCTGCAGGTCCATTTCGAGCACAAGGGCCACCAGCGGGACGGCCGGGTGCTCGACCCGGCCGCGCCCGAGCAGCTCGTCTACGCCGTGCGCGGCGACCGGGCCCGGCTGCTCGGCGTGGTGTTCCAGGTCCCGGTCGCCGGCGCGGCCGGCCCCGCGATCGGCGACGCCGGCACCCGCTGGCACGCCCACGACGTGTGCGTGAGCCTGCTGCCGCCGGGCTTCGGGGCGGTGTCGCCGTTCGGCTCGTGCCCGGGGCTCACGTTCGCCACGACGCTGCCGGAGATGATCCACGTGTGGGTCGTGGACCCGCCGGGCGGTGCGTACGCCACGCACCTCGACGACGCCTGGATCGAGGCCTGGATCCGGGCCCAGCCGTAGCTGTTCGGCGCGGGTGTACGTGAGGAACAGCGCCCCGCTGTCCAGCACGGTGTGCTCGCTGAGCCGCCAGGTGCGCGGCGAACCGGCTGCCCGCGGCTTCGACGCCGAGCGCCTGCCGGGCCGGGAAGCGTCTCGGGATACTCGGCGATGATGTGAGATGCCGAACGATCCGGCCTCGCCACCCCGCGCGGAGGCTTCCGCCGGTGACCCGGCGGCGGCCCGCCCGGTGGTGGCGGGGTCCGTTCAGGTGAGGGTGACCTCCTGCGCGGCGCGGCCCGCGGTGACGGTGAACGGGACACCGTCGGCGGTGTAGTCGCCGAGGAAGCCGCGGACGGTGAGCGTCCCGTCCGCGGACGTGTGCATGCTGGTCGGTGGCAGCCACCACTCGCCCTTGATGAGCGACTCCAGGGCGTCGTACGACGGCTTGCGGGTGCCGTCCGCGCGGACCAGGCCGGCCGGGGCGCCGAGCCACGCCCCGTCGTCGGTGAGCCCCCAGTAGGTGACCGACCGCACCGCCGGGTGCGCGAACAGCGTCCGGTAGTGGCGGACCACGTCGTCGGCCTGGCGCGCCTCGCCCTCGGGGGTGCTCGGCCAGTGCGGGATCCGGTAGTCGTTGAGGTCGTCGATGCCGGCCGGCATCAGGTGCCCCGACACCAGCGTCGTCTCCGTCAGGTGCAGCGGCAGCCCGTACCTGGCGAAGCGGTCCAGGACGCCGGCGGTGTACTCCTCGCCGCGGTACCCCTGGTGCATGTGCGTCTGCAGGCCGATCGCGTCGACCCGCACGCCCGCCTCCAGCACGCCCTCGATCAGGCACTCGTAGGCGGAGGACAGGTCGAAGTCGTTGAGGATCAGGGTCGCGGCCGGGTTGGCGGCGCGGGCCTCCTCGAACGCCATCCGCACCATGTGGATGCGGCCCCGGGCCCGAGCCAGCGGCGTGACGGCGTTGTCCCCGTTGGCGAACACCGGCATGATGACGGCCTCGTTGATGGCGTCCCAGGTGTCGATCAGGCCGGCGAAGCCGCCGGCGAGGTCGCGGATGCGGGCCCGCAGCAGCCGCTCCACCTCGTCCAGGTCCAGGCCCAGCAGCCACGGCGGCTGCACGGTGTGCCAGACGAGGGGGTGCCCCTTGACGGTGACGCCGCGCCCGGCGAACCAGCGGGCGGTCGCGGTCAGCCGCGCGGTGTCCGGCGCGCCGCGGCGCGGCTCGTAGCCGCCCCAGTAGAACGGCAGGGTCGCGGTGTTGAACAGGTTGCACCACAGCGCCTCGGCCCGCTCCAGGTCGAGGCCGCCGGCCTGGCCGAACGTCTCGACGTCCCCGGCGCCGGCCGGCCCGGGGCCGGCGACGAGCGGCACGAAGTCGAAGCCGATGTTGCCGAACGCGAACGCGTGCCGCCGCTGCGCCACGGTGACGGTGCGGCCGGCGGCGGGCCGGCCGTCGGGCGTGCGGACGGTCAGCGTCACCTCGCCGGTGCGGTGCATGAGCGTGCGGTCCATGGGCTCGGCGGACCTCCGTGATCGGGGTACGGGTCGGGGACCAGCCTAGACCGGTGCCGAGGGTGGAGTTGTGATACTTCGAGCGACGAAGTATGGTCCGGCCATGACGGAGCAGACGTACTACGTGCTCGCCGCGCTGCTCGACGGGCCGCGGCACGGGTACGCGATCATCAAGCACGCATTCGAGCTGTCCGGCGGACGGGTCAAGCTGCCGGTCGGCACGCTGTACGGCTCGCTCGACCGGCTGGCCGACCAGGACCTGATCGAGCTGGACCACGAGGAGATCGTCGCCGGACGGCCGCGCCGCTACTTCCGGCTCACCGGCGACGGCCGGCAGGCGGTCGTGGCCGAGGCCGCGCGCATGCAGAAGGCCGCCCGCCTGGTGCTGCGGCACACCGCCGTGCGGCCGGCGACGGCATGAACGAGGCGCTCGCCCGCCGCTACGGCCGGCTCATCCGGATGTACCCGCGCGACTACCGGGCCAGCCACGGCGACGAGATCGTCGCCACGCTGCTCGCCGTGGCCCGGCCCGGCCAGCGCCGGCCCGACGCGCGCGAGGTCGTGGCCCTCGCCGTCGAGGCGACGAGGCTGCGCGCGGCCGGTGCCGTCGCCGGCCGCCCCGTGTGGTGGCTCGACGGGCTGCACATGGCGGCGTTCCTGCTCGCGCTGGGCACGTTCGCCACGGCCCTGGGCCAGTCGTGGTTCTCCGGCGTGTATGCCGCCTGGCCCCTGCTGCTCGCCGCGGTGTTCGTCGCGCTGCTGATCGGCCGGCCCTGGCTCGCCCTGCCCTTCGCGCTCGCCGAGGTCTTCGGCTTCAGCCGCCTGCAGCTGCGCGAGGTGTGGCCGTCGCTGGACGAGCTGCCGCCGTTCTCGCCGCAACTGGCCACGCCGGCGGAGCTCGCGCCCTGCCTGACCCTGCTCGTCGCGGTGGTGGCACTGGGCACGCTGTCCTGGCGCCGGAAGCTGCGCCGGCGGTCGTGGTGGTGGCTCGCGGTGCCGGCCGGCGCGTTCCTGGCCCAGCGGACCATGGTCGCCGTCCCCGAGTCGGCGAGGTGGGTGGCCGCCGTGGCGATCGGGCAGGTCGCCCTGCTGAGCCTCGCCCTGGGCTGGACCGTGATCACCCGGGACGGCCGGTGGGCGCTCGCCGCGGTGGTGTTCTTCGCGCCCGACCTGGTCTGGCTGCGGTACAACCGGTGGCTCGACCCGAGCCCGCTGGGCGTCGCCTACTGGGTGGTCGTCGGCGTCCTGACGCTCGCCATCGTGGCCGCGGCCGGCTGGCCGTGGCACCGCCGCCGCTCCGTCCGCACGAGCGGCTGAGGTTGCGCGGATACTACGGATCCGTATAATCCGAAACCGTGATACTTGAGCTGCAGCGTGCCACGCACGCGACCCTGCAGGTGCTGTCGGCGCGCCTGGTCGACCTGGACCTGAGCCCGTCGGAGCTCAACGCCCTCGGCAACCTCGCCGACGGGGCCGGACGGACCGTCTCGGAGCTCGGCGCCGCCGTCGGCAGCCGGCCCACCACGCTCACCGGCGTCCTCGACCGCCTCGAGCGGCGCGGCCTCATCGCCCGCGGCGCGCGGCCCGGTGACCGGCGGGCCGTGCTCATCACCCTCACCGACGACGGCGCCGCCACCGCGGCGGTCATCACCCGGGCCATCGCCGACCTGGAGGCCGACGCCCTCGCCGGGCTCCCCGCCGCCACGGTCGACGGCGCCCTCGCGGTGCTGCGCGCCCTCACGGAGGCGGGCCGGTGAGCACCCACGACAGTCCGTTCGCCGCGCTGTACGCCGAGGCCGTCGGCGACACCGGCCGGTTCGGGCACCGCGAGCACGTGCACGTCACCTGGCTGGCCGTGCGCCGCTACGGCACCGCCGCGGCCGTCGGCGTGATCAGCGACGGCATCCGGCGCACGGCCAGGTATGCGGGCGTGCCGCAGAAGTACCACGTGACGGTCAGCCGCGCCTGGGTCGAGCTCGTCGCCTGCCACGACGAACCGGGCGAGGACGACTTCGACGCGTTCCTCGCCCGGTACCCCGACCTGCTCGACAAGCGGCTGCTGACCCGCTTCTACCGCAGCGCCACGCTCGCGTCAGTGGCCGCCAGGAACGGCTGGGTCGAGCCGGACCTGCGGCCCATCCCCGCGCACTGAGGGCGCCGGGCGGCGCACGAACAGCAGCACCAGCACGCCCGCGGCGAGGGCCAGCGCACCCGCGACCACGAGGGTGTGGTCGAGCGCGTCGGCCACCCCGGCCCGCGGGTCGCGGTGCCCGGCCAGGCGGTGGCTGAACACGGCGCCGAACACGGCCACGCCGAGGGCGAAGCCGAGCTGGCGGAACGTGTTCACCGCGCCGCTGGCCATGCCGCTGCGCTCCGGCGGCGCCGCGGCCAGGGCCGCCGACGCCAGCACCGGCAGCACCATGGCCACCCCGACACCGGCCACGACCAGCCCGGGGATCAGCGCGGTCGCCGGGCTGGCCGCGGTGAGCCGCGCCTGGAGCAGGTCGCCGGCGCCGACGAGGAGCAGCCCCGCGCCGATCGTCCACCGCGGCGCGACCCGCTGCAGCAGCCGGCCGCCGAACGCGGCGACGACGAACGACGCGACGCTCATCGGCAGCGCGCCGAGCAGGCCGGCGTCGACCGGGCCCTTGCCGAGGAACTCCTGCAGCCAGACCGTCGCGAACGGCAGGTACGCGAACGCCGCCGCCTGGGCCAGCACCGCGGCGACCATGAGCGTGCTGAACGACGCGCTGCGGAACAGCCGCAGGTCCAGCATCGGCTGGGCGGCGGAGCGTTCGACGAGCAGGAACACGACCAGCGCGGCCGCGCAGACCCCGAACGCGGTCAGCGTCGACGCGGCGGTCCAGCCGGCCTCGCCGCCGCGGATGAGGCCGTAGGTGACCGCGGCCGCGCCGATCGTGAACGCGACCGTGCCGGGCACGTCGAACCGGGCGTCGGTGCGGCCCTTGGACTCGGTGACGCCGCGGACGGTGAACCACACCGCGAGGAGGCTGACGGGCAGGTTGACCAGGAAGATCCAGCGCCAGCCGAGGTGCTCGGTGAGCAGCCCGCCGACGATCGGACCGGCCGCGGCGGCGGCGCCGTTGACCGCGCCCCAGACGCCGAAGGCGATCCCGCGGTCCTTGCCCTGGTACGTGACGCCGAGCAGCGCCACGGTGGTGGCGAACATGGCCGCGCCGCCGACACCCTGCAGGAAGCGGGCCGCGACGAGGAGCCCGGCGTCGTCGGCGACCGCGCACAGCAGCGACGCCGCGGCGAACACCACCGTGCCGGCGAGGTACATGCGGCGCCGGCCGTGCCGGTCGGCGAGGGCGCCGGCGCCGAGCAGCAGCGCGGCGAGCGCCAGGGCGTAGCCGTCGAGGACCCACTGCAGCCCGTCGAGCGAGGCGTGCAGATCACCGGCGACGGCCGGCAGCGCCACGGTCACGATCGTGACGTCGACGAGGAGCATGAACGTGCCGATGGACACGGCGAGCAGAGGGGACCATTTCCGCATGCCGACGACTCTGCGGCACCGCTGACCGCGCGGCGAAGCCAGCACGCCGATCATGACGGAATCCGACATGCGTTACGGTTCCGTGGTGGAAATCGACACCCTGGACCGGCAGATCGTGGACGCGTTGCGGGTCGACGGGCGGGCCGGGTTCAGCCGGATCGCCGAGGTCCTCGGTGTCTCCGACCAGACGGTGGCCCGCCGGTACCGGCGGCTGCGCGCGGAGGCGGGGGTGCGCGTCGTCGGCCTGCCCAACGGGATCCGGCTCGGCTACGACAAGTGGATGATCCGGGTGCAGAGCACCCCCGGCGGGGCGTCCGCGGTCGCCGAGGCGCTCGCCCGCCGGCCCGACACCACGTGGGTGACGATCGCGTCCGGCGGCACCGAGGTCACCTGCATCGTGCAGAACCCGGGCACCGCCGACCGGGAGGCGCTGCTGCTGCAGAAGCTGCCGAACACGCCGCGCCTGGTGTCGGTGCGGGCGCACTGCCTCATCCACTACTTCGCCGGCGGCGCGGTCGACGCGGCCGGGCCGACCGCGCTCACCCCGGAGCAGGGCGCGGCGGTGCTCCCGCCGGCCGCCGAGGGCCCGGCCGTGCTGCTCGACACCGACCAGCCGCTGGTCGCCGCGCTCGCCCGGGACGGCCGCACCGGCCTGCCGGAGCTGGCCGCCGCGACCGGCTGGTCGGAGTCCACCGTCCGGCGCCGGCTCGAGCACCTGCTGGGCACCGGCGCGCTGTTCTTCGACGTCGAGGTGAACCCGGTGCTGTTCGGGTACACCGCCCGGATCCTGCTGTGGATGTCCGTGGCGCCCGCGCACCTGGAGATCGTCGGGCGGGCCCTGTGCGGCCACCCGGAGGTGGTGTTCGCGGCGGCCACGACCGGCGAGACGAACCTCGTCGCCACCGTCATCTGCCCCGACATGGCCGGCCTGTACGAGTACCTCACCCGCCGGGTCGGTCCGCTGCCCGGCGTCGAACGGGTCGAGACGGCACCGGCGCTGCGGCACGTCAAGCAGGTCGGCGCGGTGCGCTGAGCCGCGGCGCGCCGGCCGGTGCGCTGCCCGGCACCGGCCAGCCGGGCGTCACCTGCCGCAGCCCCGACGCCGAGACCAGCAGCGCGTCGTGCCCGTCCAGGGTCTCCAGCCAGCGCAGGGACCCGGGTCCGCGGGCCGCGGCGGCGGTCGCGTAGACGTCGGCCCACAGCAGGTCCGGCCCGGCGACGGTGACGGCGTGCACCCCGGTCGCCGGCCGGCGGGTGCGCGGGTTGACGATGTGCCCGCCCCGGTGCGCGGTGCCGGAGGTGGCGACCGCCCCGCCGCGCCGTTCGAGCACGGCCAGGACCGTGCCGGGACGGGCCGGGTCCTCGATGCCGACCCGCCACGCGGGATCCCCGGGCGCGGCGTGCACGATCAGGTCCCCGCCGGCGTTCAGGCACCACGAGTGGCCCGGCAGCCGGCGCAGGTGCGCCGCGGCCCGCTGCACCGCCCACCCCTTGACCAGGCCGGACGGGTCGAACCGGGGGGTGCCGGTGCGCGGGTCGGGCAGCTCCCGCGGGTCGAACCAGCCGCCGGTGCGCGCCCGGGCCTCCTCGCACAGCCGCAGGACGTCGGCGAGCAGCGGGTCGGCGGCGCCGGCGGTCAGCTCCCCGCGTTCCCAGCGGGACAGGTCGCTGTCGGCGCGGTACGGGCTGAACACCGCGTCGGCGTGCCGCAGCTCGGCGAAGACCGCCGCGACCGCACGGGCCGCCTCGGCGGAGCCGGGGTCGGTGCCGGTGCCGCGGACGTGGACGCTGACCGGCAGGCCCATGACCTGCTCGACCCAGGCGCGCCGGTTCATGACAGGTGCGCCGCGTCGAGGGCGGCCTGCAGCGACTCCCGGTAGCCGTCGCTGGTGACGGTGGCGCCGGAGACGGTGTCGATGTCGGCGCTCTGCGCGGCCAGGGTCTCCTGGATGAGCACCGGCAGGGCCCGGGCGTTGATCTGCCGGTCCTTGCCGTTGGCGGTCGGGTAGACCGGCACCGTCACCGCGGTGATCTTCCCCCCGGACACGGTGATCCTGACCTGCACGTCACCCCACCGGGTGGCCGCGACCGAACCGTCGTAGGTGGTGCCGCCACTGGTGTCGCTGCCGCCGGTACCGCTGCCGCCGCCGTTGCCACCGCCGGTGGTGCCGCCGCTGCCGTCGACGGTGCCGCCGCTGCCGCCCGTGTCGCCGGCGCCCTGGGCGGCCGCGGTGCTCGGGGCGGCGTCGCCGAGGCTGGTGCGGTAGCTGAACAGCAGCACCACCGCGGCGACCGTGGACAGCAGCCACAACGTGATCCGACGCATCGAAGACTCCTCGTTCACCAGGCGAACTGTTCGGTGTGCACGCGCCGCGGGGCGACCCCGGCGGCCACGGCCGCGGCGCGGGCGGCGGCGGTCCACGCGTCGGGCCCGCAGATGTACACGTCGGCGGCGGCGACGTCCGGCGCGCACCGCCGCAGCGTCTCGGCGTCGCTGAGCCCCGCGGCCGACGCCGGCAGCCATGACGGGCGGGTGGCCCGCGGGCCGAGCAGGTAGACGACCCGGACCCCGCGCCGGCGGGCCAGCCACTCCAGCTCGCCGCGGAACGCGACCTCGGCCTCGGTGCGTGCCCGGTACACCAGCGTCGCCTGTCCCGGCCCGTACGGCAGCTCCCCGAGCAGCGCCAGCAGCGGCGTGACCCCGATGCCGCAGGCCAGCATGACGACCGGACCGCCGGTGTACGACTCGCCGGTGAGCCTGCCGTACGGTCCCTCGATCACCGCCCTGGTCCCCGGCCGCAGCCCGGCGACGCGGGCGCTGCCGTCGCCGAGGTCCTTCACCGTGATGCGCAGGACCCCGGTGTGCGGCGTCGCCGACAGCGAGTACGGGTGCGCCCGCGACCAGCCCGGCCCGTCCAGGAACCGCCACTGGAAGAACTGCCCGGCCCGCACCGGCAGCTCGGGCAGGTGCCGCCCGCTCAGGTACACCGAGGTCAGCCCCGGCCCTTCCGCCACGACCCGGTCGACGACGAGCCGGTGCCGCCAGGTCCGCCACGCGGGCAGCCCCACCCGGTAGGCGAGCACGGCCCCGGCGGCCGCCGCGTACAGCGTCCACCAGTACGCCCGCGACCACGCCGAGGCGATGAAGTCCGCCCCGGTCCAGATCTGGTGCGGCAGCGCCAGCCCGACGCCGAGGTACGCGTACAGGTGCAGCAGGTGCCACGACTCGTACCGCAACCGCCGCCGCGCCGCCCGCATCGACGTCACCACGACCATCAGCAGCAGCACCGTGCCGGCCGCGGCGAGCAGCATCCCCGGGTAGTCGACGGTCAGGACCCACAGCTCCCGCACGACGTCGACCCGCTCGTCGAGCGCGTACCCCACGGTGATCAGCACGATGTGCGCCACCATCAGGTGGAACGAGCTGAACCCCGTCCAGCGGTGCCACCGGGCCAGCCGGTCCTGACCGAACGCCCGCTCGATCAGGGGTACCCGCGCCATCAGCAGCACCTGCAGCAGCAGCAGGTCGGCGGCGACCAGCCCGGTGAGCCGCCCGAGCGCGCTCGTCGCCGCACCGGCGCCGTCCCCGAGCTGCCCCACCCCGCCGTTGGCGACCCACAGCGCCACGACGACCAGCAGGCTGACGAACGCCGCCCCGGCGCCGACGTCGGCGGCGGGCGCCGCGGAGACGGCCTGACGGTGCGGCGGTGCGGGACGGGGCGGGGCGGTCGTTGCGGTCACGGGCTCAACGTTCGGGGCGGAACCTGGGAATTGCCCGTGAGCGGGTTGCGGAGTTGCTCAGAACCACCCGGCCCGCCGTCACGGCGGGTCCTGGCGCGCGCCCTTCTTCCGCCGGCCGGCGCGGAAGGCCCACGCCGTCAGCGCGCCGCCGGCCACGGCGACGCCGAGGCCCACGGCGGCCCGGCCGGCCGTCTGGCCGCCGAACAGCAACCGGACGCCCGTGCACACCGCGAGCGCGCCGTACAGCTGGGCCGCCTGCAGCAGGAACGCCGGCCGCCGCACCGCCGGGTCGGCCGCGACCTGCCGGCGGAGGCCGGCCCGCCAGCCGAGGCCGAACAGGATCACCGAGACGCCGAGCCCGCCGAGGCCGTACCCCAGCCCGGCACCGCCGGCACCACCGGCGACGAGCAGCAGCGCGATGCTGATCCCGCCCAGGACGACGGCCGCCGCGACCGCCCCGGTGGCCAGGCGGGCGCGGCACCACCGGAGCGGGTCCCGCGTCCGCCGCCGCGCCGGCGTCCCACGTCGCACCATGCCGACCGCATGCCCGCCGCCGGTCCGCCCGCAAACACCGCCGGCCGGCCGCCGGGACCGGTCAGGATCGGCGGCGGCCAGGGTCAGAAGCCGCCGGTCACGGTCAGCATGCCGTCGGCGTCGATCGTGACCAGGCCGTCGTGCAGGAGGGTGGCGACGGCGGCGCGGTTCATCGCGCCCGTGTACTGGTGGGCGATGGTCAGCGCGTGGAACGGATCGCTCCACGTCCGGCGGCTGCGCCCACGCCCGCCGCTCGGCCGCGCTCGGGGACCACCACCTGACGGCGAGCGCCGCCGTCAGACCCGCCACGCCGGCGTCGTCATGCGTCGATGGTCGCAAATCGACGCCGGCGTCCGGTGGCGGTCAGGCCTTGCGCAGCCAGAAGGTGAGGCCGAGCGACTCGTCGGTGAACGGCACCGCGTCCGGCCACGCCGGCTCGCCCTCGGCGTAGGCGGTGGCCAGCACGTCGTCGGTGACCAGGTCGCGGTGCTCGGTCAGGGCCAGCGCCGTGTCGTCGCGGGTGGTGGTGTACCGCAGCTCGATGCGGTCCACCACGTCCAGGCCACTGGACTTGCGGGCCTCCTGGATCTGCCGGACGGCGTCGCGGGCCAGGCCGGCGCGCTCCAGCTCCGGGGTGAGCCGCAGGTCCAGGGCGAGGGTCGCGCCGGAGTCCGCGGCGACGGTCCAGCCCTCCCGCGGGGTCTCGGTGATGAACACCTCGTCCGGGGACAACTGCACCGCGGCGCCGTCGACGACGACCGTGGCGGTGCCGGCGCGCAGCGCGTCCCGCAGCGCGAGGGCGTCGGCGGCGGCGATCGCCTTCGCGACGTCCTGCACGCCCTTGCCGAACCGCTTGCCGAGGGCGCGGAAGTTCGCCTTGGCGGTCGCGTCGACGAGCGAGGAGCCGGCCGCGTCGACGGGGACGACGGTGGCCACGTTCAGCTCCGCCGCGATCTCCGCGAGCAGGTCGGCGGGCAGCTGCTCGAAGCCGGCCGCCGAGGCGAGCGCCCGCGACAGCGGCTGGCGGACCCGGATGCCGGAGTCGGCGCGCGCCGCCCGGCCCAGCTCGACGAGGCGGCGGGCGAGGGCCATCTGCGCCGACAGCGCCGGGTCGACCAGGGCCGCGTCGAGGAGCGGGTACGCGGCGAGGTGCACCGACGGGGCCGCGTCCGGCGACGAGGGCACCACGATGTCCTGCCAGACCCGTTCGGTGATGAACGGCACGATCGGGGCGAGCAGCAACGTCACCGTCGACACGACCTCGTGCAGGGTGGCGAGGGCGGCCGGGTCGCCGCGCCAGAAGCGGCGGCGGCTGCGGCGCACGTACCAGTTGGACAGGTCGTCGACGAAGGCGGCCAGCAGCTTGCCGGTCTCGTGGGTGTCGAAGACGTCCATGGCGGCGTCGACCCGGCCGACGAGGGTGTGCAGCTCCGACAGCACCCAGCGGTCCATGACGGGCCGGTCGGCGACCGCGGGGTCCGCCGGTGACGGGGTCCAGCCGGCGGTGCGGCCGTACAGCGCCTGGAACGCGACCGTGTTCCAGTACGTCAGCAGCGTCTTGCGGACCACCTCCTGCAGGGTGGTGTGCCCGACCCGCCGCGCCGACCAGGGCGAGCCGACCGCGGCCATGAACCAGCGGACCGCGTCGGCGCCGTGCCGGTCCAGCAGCGGGATCGGCTCCAGGATGTTGCCGAGGTGCTTGGACATCTTGCGGCCGTCCTCGGCGAGGATGTGCCCGAGGCAGACCACGGTCTCGTAGCTGGACCGGCCGAAGACGAGGGTGCTGACCGCCATCAGCGTGTAGAACCAGCCGCGGGTCTGGTCGATCGCCTCGGAGATGAACTGGGCCGGGAAGCGCCGCTCGAACACCTCGGCGTTGCGGTACGGGTACCCGAACTGCGCGAACGGCATGGCGCCCGAGTCGTACCAGGCGTCGATGACGTCGGGGACCCGGGTCGCGGTCTCGCCGCAGTGGCAGGGGAAGGTGATCTCGTCGATGAACGGCCGGTGCGGGTCGAGCCCGGACAGGTCCCGCCCGGTGCGCTCGCCGAGCTCGGCGAGGGACCCGACGCAGGTCAGGTGCTCGCCGGGGCAGCGCCAGATGGGCAGCGGCGTGCCCCAGTACCGTTGCCGGGACAGCGCCCAGTCGACGTTGTTGACCAGCCAGTCGCCGTACCGGCCGTGCTTGACGCTCTCCGGCTGCCAGGTGGTGCGCTCGTTCTCGCGCAGCAGGTCGTCGCGGATCGCGGTGGTCCGCACGTACCAGGACGGCTGCGCGTAGTAGATGAGCGCGGTGTGGCAGCGCCAGCAGTGCGGGTAGCTGTGCTCGTAGGGCACGTGCCGGAACAGCAGCCCCCGCGCCTGCAGGTCCGCGACCAGCGCGGGGTTGGCGTCGCGGAAGAACACCCCGCCGACCAGCGCGATGTCCGGTTCGAACGTGCCGTCGCGGCGCACCGGGTTGATCATCGGCAGCCCGTACGCGCGGCAGCTGGCGAGGTCGTCGGCGCCGAACGCCGGTGCCTGGTGGACCAGGCCGGTGCCGCTGTCGGTGGTGACGTAGGAGGCGAGGATGACGATGTGCGCGCCGGGCACGTCGACGAGGTCGAACGGCGGCCGGTAGGTCCACCGTTCGAGGTCCTTGCCTGGGAACGACTCGCCGGTCAGCGTCCAGCCGTCGCCCAGCACGGCGCCGACCAGCGGCTCGGCCAGCAGCAGCTGCTCGGTGCCGTCGGTGGCCACGACGTACGTGACGTCGGGGTTGACGGCCACGGCGGTGTTGGCCACGAGGGTCCACGGGGTGGTCGTCCACACCAGCATCGCGACCCGCCCGGCGAGCGGGCCGGAGGTGAGCGGGAACCGGACGAACACGGACGGGTCGACGTCGGTCTCGTACCCCTGCGCCAGCTCGTGGTCCGACAGGGCCGTCTGGTCCCGCGGGCACCAGGGCGCGACCCGGAAGTCCTCGACGAGCAGACCCTTGTCGAAGATCTGCTTGAGCGACCACCAGACGGACTCGATGTAGGGCGGGTCCATCGTGCGGTACGCGTCGTCCATGTCGACCCAGTAGCCCATGCGGTGGGTGAGCTCGGCGAACGCGTCGGTGTGCCGGGTCACCGACTCGCGGCACTTCGCGTTGAACGCGGCGATGCCGTAGTCCTCGATGTCGTGCTTGCCGGTGAAGCCGAGCTCCTTCTCCACCGCCAGCTCGACCGGCAGTCCGTGGCAGTCCCAGCCCGCCTTGCGCTCGACGTGGTAGCCCTTCATCGTCCGGTACCGGGGGAAGACGTCCTTGAACACCCGGGCCTCGATGTGGTGGGCGCCGGGCATGCCGTTGGCGGTCGGCGGACCCTCGTAGAACACCCACTCGGGCCGGCCGCGGGACTGCTCCAGGCTGCGGGCGAAGACGTCGCGGTCGCGCCAGAAGCGCAGGACGTCGTGGTCCAGGGCGGGCAGGTCGACCTGGGCGGGCACGGGGCGGTACATGCTGGTTCCTCCGTCGGACGCGGTGCGGCACTCCAACGGAGGGACGAGGCGGACTGCCCCGCGGTACCACCCTCCTTGACCGCGGCGAGCGCGGCCCCCTCGACAGGGTTGCGGCCGGTTCTACTCGGCGCGGACGCCTTTCCTCCGGCGGCTCCGGGGTGATCTTCACGCCGCGCACACCGCCGGGCTTCCACCGTCCCCGGCTCGCTACGGGCTGCGTGCGGCGCTACTCGTCCCCATCAACGCCTTGCGTGCACCATGGTACCCGCCCGGTCGAGGCATATGCCGCGGGCGGCCGGGCCCGCTCGGGACATTTCGGGCACCCGGCGGCGCGATCCGCCGTCACGGGCCGCAACGCGGACCGTTCGTCGATACGACCCGCGTCGATCACTGTGCAACGATCCAGGCCTGCGAGCGTGTGGAGGTTCGAGCAATGGTGGAGCGGATCGTCGTGCCCTTCGAAGGTGACGGGGCCGGCGTCGGCGGCCTCACCTGGGGCCAGCAGCAGGTGTGGCGGGCGATCGTCGAGGTCGGCGCGTCGATGAGCATGGGCGGGGTCGTGCCGGTCACCGACGGCCGTGTCGTGCCCGACTTCGTCGAGGAGCTGCGGTTCCTGATGAGCCGGTTCGCGGCGCTGCGCTCCCGCCTGGTCTTCGCCGAGCCGTGGCACGCCACCTCCGTCGACGCGTGCCATCTGGTGCGGCAGGAGATCGCCGGGCGGGGCGAGGCGGTCCTGGAGGTCCACGACGCCGCCGACGACGAGGACCCGGCCGCGGTCGCCGCCGCGCTGTTCGCCGCGTGGAAGGCCCGCGACTTCGACTACACCGGCGAGTGGCCGATCCGGGAGGCCGTGGTGCGGCACCGCGGCGCGGTCACCCACGTCGTCGTGCTCGTGTGTCACCTCGCCGCCGACGGCAGCGGCCTCGGCACGATGATCCGCGAACTCGCCGAGCGGGACCCGGTGACGCGGCAGCCGCGCGGGCCGTACACGGCGATGCAGCCCCTCGCGCTCGTCGAGGCGCAGCGGACCTCGAAACGGCAGACCGACACCGCGCTGCGCTACTGGGAGGCGCAGCTGCGCGCGGTCCGGCCGCGGCGTTTCCCCGCCACCGTGGACCGGGGTGAGCCGCGGTGGCGGCGGGTGGTGTGGCGGTCCACGGCGCTGCTGCTGGCCGCGGAGCGGGTCGCGGCGGGGCTCGGCATCGACACCGCGCCGGTGCTGCTGGCCGCGTACGGCACCGCGTTCAACGCCGTCACCGGGCAGACGGCGCCGTTCGCCACGCAGGTCATCGTCAGCAACCGCTTCCGGCCGGGCCTCGCCGACGTCGTCACCCCGCTCGCGCAGAACGGCCTCGTCGTCGTCGACCTGCACGGCGTCACCGCCGGCGAGGCGGTCGACCGGGCCCGCCGCGCGTCGATGAACGCCTCGAAGCACGCGTACTACGACCCGGCGGCCCGGCTCGCGCTGATCGACCGGATCGGCGCCGAGCACGGCGAGCCGGTCGACCTGGCGGTGTTCTACAACGACCGGCGGGTCGGGGTGATCGAGGCGCACGGCCCGCTGGACACGATGCCGACCGCCGGGGAGATCGAGGCGGCGCTGCCGCTGACCGAGCTGGTGTCCGACACGCCGATGCCGTACTTCAACGAGAAGCTCATGGTGAACGTCGACGACGTGGTCGGCACCGTGCAGCTCACCGTCGAGGTGGACACGCACCACCTGGCGATCGGGGACCTGCACCGGCTGCTGGCGGCGATGGAGGCCTTCACGGTCGGAGCCGCCCGGTCACTGGACCAGGCGGCTCCGGACGCCGACCCGGGTGCCGCCGCGGGCGCGGCGTCGCCGGCCCCTCAGGCCGTGGCCTCGATGTAGATGCTCTCGTCGTTGCGCAGGACCTGGTCGAGGTCGGCCACGTCCTGCCGGGCGCCCTCCCGGTAGGCCCGCACCGCGATGCCGTCGGGGTCGAACCCGGCGGTGGTGAGCACGTGCCGCAGCTCTTCCAGGTCGTAGATCCAGCGGTGGCCGTACACGTAGAACAGCTGGTTGAACATGAAGGCGCCGCGCGGCGGCATCTTCGGCGCGACACCGGTCAGCGCCCGGTCGACCCGGCGGCGGTGCTTGCCGAAGAAGCCGTCGCCGTTGACGTAGCTCTGCGCGTAGATCTTCAGGTCGGGCGTGGTGATCCGCACGAATCCGCCCGGCTTGAGGACCCGCTTGACCTCCTTGAGCCACGCGATGCCGACCTTCATCGACACGTGCTCGATGAGGTGCTCCGCGTACACCCAGTCCACGGCGTCGTCGACGATCGGCAGCGGCTGGGAGATGTCCATCTCGGCGAAGAACGCCGACCCGTCGACGCGGTAGATGTGCCCCCGCTCGGAGGTGAGCTCCGGGCTGCTGACCGACACCAGGTCGGTGCCGAGCGCCTGCGGGTGGTCGGTCTTGAACGCGGCGAACTCGATACCGGTGATCCCCAGCTGGTCGAGCTGCTCACGGGTGATGAGATCGGTGCTGAGCAGCAGCTCCAGCTTCTCGCACTTGCCGAGGTCGGCGGTGAACGAGTCGACCACCGCCTCGATCCCCTGCGGGTCTTCCCAGTCCCAGGCTAAACCCGCTGCATCGGTGGACATCGTTGGGCGGTCCTTCCACGGAAAAGTTGATTGATCTAAACATGTCGTGCAGTGGCCCACAAGGAGCGGAGCGTGACAGCCCGTCGGGCAGTATTGGCTCATGAACATCACCTGGTGGGGGCATGCGACGGTGGCCGTGGCCGACCGTGGCACCACGATCCTGACCGACCCGGTGCTGCGCGACCGGCTGGCGCACCTGCACCGCCGCCGCGGCCCGCGCCCGGTCCTGGCCGCCGCGCCGGACGCCGTGGTCATCTCCCACCTGCACGGCGACCACTGCGACCTGCCGTCGCTGCGGACCCTGCCGCCGTCCACCCGCCTGCTCGTGCCGCGCGGCGGCGGCGCGTTCCTGCGCTCCCGCCTCGGCGCCGGCCGGGACATCGTCGAGGTCGCCGCGGGCGACTGCGTCGACGTCGGCGAGCTGCGCGTCCGGGCGGTGCACGCCAACCACGACGGCCGCCGCAACCCGAAGTCCCGCATCCGGGCCGTCGCGCTCGGCTACGTCATCGAGGGCACCCGCTCGGCCTGGTTCGGCGGCGACACCGGCCTCTTCGACGAGATGCGCTCCCTCGGCCCGCTGGATCTGGCGCTGGTACCGGTGTGGGGGTGGGGCTGGACGCTCGGCGCCGGCCACCTCGACCCGGCGGGTGCCGCCGAGGCGATGCGCCTCGTCAACCCCGCGCAGGCCGTCCCCATCCACTGGGGCACCCTGTGGCCGGTCGGCTGCCGGCGGGTCCGGCCCGACCGCTTCCACCGCCCCGGCGACGAGTTCGCCGACCTGACCGCCGCCGCAGCGCCCAAGACCGACGTGCGGGTCCTGGCGCCCGGCGAATCCCTCACGGTGGCCGCGTGACCACCTTCGGGGCGTTGCTGGCCGCGATCGCCGGGCTCTTCGCCGTCGTCGCCGTCGGCTCCACCGTGCCGATCCTGCCCACCGGCGCCGCCGTGAGCGCGACCGCGGTCGTCGCCGCGCACCGCAGCCCGCTCGCCCTGCTCGCCGTGGTGGCCGCCGGCGCGGCCGGCGCGTACTGCGGCGACGCGGTCACCTACGCGATCTGCCGGGCCGGCGGCGAGGCCCTCACCCGGCGGCTGCGGTTGCTGCGCCAGCCGCTGCAGCTCGCCGAAGCCGTCCAGCGCCGCCTGACCGCCCGGCCGGTCAGCGCCCTGCTGGTGTCCCGGCTCGTCCCCGGCGGCCGCATCCCGGTCCTGCTGACCGCCGCGATCGTCGGGCTGTCCTGGCGTCGTTTCGCCACCGCCAACGTGGCCGCCTGCGCGCTGTGGTCCTCGACGTACGCGGCGATCGGCCTGCTCGGCCGCTCGGTCTTCCCCCAGCCGTGGCAGGGCGTCGTGGCGGCGCTGGTGATCGCCCTCGGCGCCACCCAGCTGGCCAGTTGGCTGCGCCACCGCCGGGAGCGCCGCGACCGGCGCGCCACGGGCCACGCCCCGTCGGAGACCGCCTGAGCGCTGTGGGCCCGCCAACCGGTGCGTCAGTGCGGGCTGTCGGCCGGTAACAGCGGCCGCCCGGGTTCGCGGGGTTCGGGCAGGTCCGTGCCCGGACCGTTCCCGTCGGCCGCGACCACACCGTCCGTCGCCACCACACCGTCGGCCGCCACCGCAGCGTCCGCCGCGACCGCGCCGGCGGCGGTGGGCAGGCACTGCGCGGCCGGCAGGCTTCCCGCGGCCGGCGGGCTGTCCGCGGCGTCGTCGCGCAGGCCCAGGTCGGCGAGCCACTGGACCAGCTGGCGGTGCACCGCGGCCGGGCCGACCGGGGTGCGGTCCAGGCACCGCCAGCCGGCCGGGTAGACCAGCACCGCCTCGGTCTGCCAGCCGCCGATGCCGCCGTGCGAACCGACCAGCTCCTCGAACGCGGCGACCTCGTCCGTGCCCGGGTCGACCCGGCTGACCAGGACCAGGTCGCCCACGTTGGCCACGGCTTGGTGGGCGAGGAGGTCCCGGGCGGCGCGGGGACCGTACGGCAGCAGCGGGTCCTCGCCGTCGACCTGCCCGTCGCGGAGGCGGTGCCGGCCGGCCGGGCCGAAGGCGACGGGGCCGTCGACGGAGGACAGGCCGACGACGAGACCGATGCCGGGATGCTCGGCGAGGCCCTGGATGAGGGCGGGCCGGGCCACGCCGATCTCCTCGACGGTCGCGCGGCCGGGATGCTCGGTCAGGTACAGCATCGCCAGGTTGCCCGAGGCGACCGTGACCACCGGGGCCGGTGCGGCGGTCGGTTTCGCGCGGTCGGGGCGGCCGGCGACGGCGAGGAGGAGGTTGTGGGCGCGGGCGCGCTCGTCGTCGTTCGGGTCCGGGGTGGCGGCGGCCACGTGACCGGCGATCGAGGCGACGACCTGCTCGACGGTCTGGCCGTACCGCTGGGAGAACGTCGCGCCCTGGCTCTGGCCGTGGTCGGAGAGCACCACGATCTCGTAGCGGCGGCCGGCGACCTGGGCGATGCGGTGCAGGGTGCCGAGGACCCGGTCGAGGCCCTCGAGGGTCTGCAGGGCCTCGGGGCGCAACGGGCCGGCGTGGTGGGCGACCTCGTCGTAGTCGACGAAGTCGCAGAAGATGGCGGGTGCGCCGCGGGTCATCTGCTCCGCGATGAGGGAGACGTTGAGGTCGCGCAGCAGCACGTTGGTGACGGCCCGCAGGGCCACGTACGCGGCGGTGCGGGGCACCCGCGGGTACACGTTGCGGAAGCGCTGCCGGCGGGCCTGCTGGATCTCCTTGAGCATCTCGCCGACCGACAGCACGATCGCGCGGGCGAAGCCGTAGGGGCTGGCGACGAACGCCAGGTAGCCGCGGGCGGTGCGGCCCGGCAGGCCGGCGTTGCTGAAGGTGAGCAGGCTGGTCGGGGCGTCGCCGGAGAAGACGTTGCTGATGCTGGCGCCACCGTCGGCGAGCAGCCCCCGCCCCGTCGAGATGCGGGCCTCGACCTCGGCGGCGTCCCGCGGCCGGTTGGTGACGACGAGACGGTCCGTCGCCTTCTCGTACCAGCGGAACGCCGGCACCTCCGACTCGCTGCCGTGCAGGATGCCGGCCTGGCTGGCCGGGGTCGTGGCGGGCATGCCGGTGTGCCAGGGCACCAGCGCGTGGGTGCCGGTGCGCAGCCACTTGCCGAGGTTGGGCAGGTTGCCGGCCTTCACCGCCCACGACAGCAGGGGCGCGGACAGGCCGTCGATCTGCACGAACAGCACGCCCGGCTCGGTCGCGGGCCGCTCGTGGTTGCGGCGGACCATCTGCCGCAGCGTCTGGCCGAGGAACACGTCGTCGCTGCCGGCGTCGGCGAGCCAGTTGACCAGGGCGGTGAGCACGGCCGCGGTCCAGCTGGCGACCCACGCGTCCAGGACGCTGCCGACGGAGACGCCCTCGGCGACGCGCAGTGCGGTGAACATGACGCCGGTCTGCAGCAGCACCCCGACGAGCAGGACCCCGAGGCCGCCGATGACGACGGCCACGCCGAACAGCACCAGGCGCATGAGGGTGCCGATGAGGGCGAGCAGGACGGCCAGCTCGACCAGCGCGGCCGGGCCGCCGGTGGCGGTGACGCCCGGCAGCAGCCAGAAGGTGACGGCGAGGACCACCACGGACGTGACGCCGCTGCGCAGCAGCGACTTGCCCCACGCGACGGTGAGCCGCCAGTCGCGCAGCATCCGCGCGGCGAACCGGACCCGCTGCCCGATCACGGACGAGGTCACGACGCGCACCAGCCAGCTCACCTGACCAAGGTTACGTCCCGCCGATCACGTGGATTTCCGAATGAAACACCCCGGAAACCGTAGGCTCATCCTGGAGGGTGACCCGCGCCCCGACGCACTGTCGCCCCCGCACCGGAACGGCGCGGGGGCGACACAGAGCGGGCAGAGCTACTTCTTCTTGCCCTTCTTGTCCTTCTTGTCCTTCTTGCCCTTCTTCGACTTCTTCGCCATCGGTGCCTCCCCTTCCCAGGGAACGGTGCGACTTTCGGACCCTCGAACAGGGCTCGAATCGTTGCGCTGTCAACACCGTAGCCTCACGACACGCCGAGCGACAGAGGATCACTCACCTTTTCTTGGGCTCCTGTTTACCTTTTCGCGTCCGGGCGTTCGCTCGGTAAGGTATCGACATGGCCGAAAAGCTTGAGGTGGAACGGAAGTACGAGCTGCCCGACGACTTCACGATGCCCTCGATGATCGGAATCGCTGATGTGGTCAGGGTTACAGAGCCCGATGACCAACACCTGGACGCGACCTACTACGACACCGCAGGGCTGCGCCTCACTTCCGGCCGGATGACGCTGCGCCGCCGCAGCGGCGGACACGACGCCGGCTGGCACCTCAAACGGCCCTCCGGCGGCGAGCGCAGCGAGCTGCAGGTGCCGGCCGGGGACGACGAGCAGGCACCGCCGCCGCGGATCACCACCCAGGTCCGGGCGGTGACCCGCGGCGAGCCGCTGCACCCGGTCGCCCTCATCCGCACCCACCGCGTCGAGCGGGGGCTGCAGGACGCGGCCGGCGCCACGGTCGCGCTCGTCGCCGACGACACCGTCGAGACCGAGTCGCTGATCGGCGCCCGCGTCGCGCAGCGCTGGCGGGAGCTGGAGGTCGAGCTGGTCGACGGCTCCCCCGACGACCTCACCCTCATCGACGAGGCGCTGCGCGCCGCCGGCGCCCGCCCGTCGGCCTCGCCGTCGAAGCTGTCCCGGGCCCTCGGCCCCGACCACCCGGCCGCCGCCGCGAAGGCCGCCGGGGACGGCGGCACCACCGGGCCGGCCAAGCCCGGCGACGGCAAGCGGGACGCGGGCCGGCGGGCGCTCGTCGCGTACGTCACCGAGCAGCGTGACGCCGTCGTCGCCCACGACCCGCAGGCCCGCGCCGGCGACGTCGAGGCGGTGCACGACATGCGGGTGGCGACCCGGCGGCTGCGTTCGACGCTGCGGACCTTCGCCCCGCTGCTGTCGGCGTACGAGGGCGACCTCGACCGCCTGCACGACGAGATCAAGTGGCTGACGGGCCTGCTCGGCGAGGTCCGCGACGGCGACGTCATGGCCCTGCGCCTCGCCGACCTGCTGGCCGCCGAGCCGCCGGAGCTGGTCGTCGGTCCGGTCGCCGCGCGGGTCTCGGAGCTGCTCGCCGCCCGCACCCAGGCCGCCCGTGAGCGGCTGATCGAGGGACTGGACAGCGACCGGTACATCGCCCTGCTCAACGACATCGACGCGCTGGTCGCGGCGGCCGCCGCCGGCGGCCCGGCCGGCAAGGGGCGGATGCGCCGTCTCGCCCGCCGGGCGGTCCGCCGCGCCGACCGCCGCCTGGCCGCCGCGACCGCGCGGCCGGAGCCGGTGACGGCCGGCACCCCCGCCGGCGGCACCGCCGGCACCGACGTCGCGTTGCACGAGGCGCGCAAGGCGTACAAGCGGGCCCGGTATGCCGCCGAGCTCGCCGCCCCCGTCGCCGGCACGCCCGCGGCGAAGCTCGCCGACCGGCTCAAGGACCTGCAGGACGTGCTCGGCGCGCACCAGGACGCCATCGTCACCGCCGAGCTGCTGCGCGAGCAGGGGATGCGGGCGTTCGCCGAAGGGGAGAACGCGTTCACCTACGGGCTGCTGCACGCCCGTCAGGCCGAGCACGGCCGGGTGGCCCTCGCCGGCCTGCCCCGGGCCCGCCGCCGCGCCACCCGCCAGAAGGTCCGCCGCTGGCTGTGGTGAGGCGGGGCGGGTCCACCGGCGGCGGCGAAGACGATTGATTGGGGCAGCGGCGTCTGGGAATGGGTGACGCCATGCGGTTGCGGCGCAGCACACCAGGCAAGGGCGGCTACCGGCGCAAGGGGCGGGGCAGGGGCTTCAGCTACCACCACGCCGACGGCGCGGCGGTGACCGACCGGGCGGAGCTGGACCGGATCAAGGCCCTGGTCATCCCGCCCGCCTGGCGTGACGTGTGGATCAGCGACGATCCCCGCGGCCACATCCAGGCCGTCGGCACCGACGCGGCCGGGCGGCGCCAGTACCGCTACCACGACGTGTGGCGGGTCAAGCGCGACGCGGCGAAGTTCGACCACGTCCTGGAGGTCGGCGAGCGGCTGCCGCACATCCGCAAGCAGGTCGACGCCGACCTGCACACCCGGGGCTTCGGCCGGGACCGGATCCTGGCCGTCGCGGTGCGGCTGCTGGACGTCGGGTGCTTCCGGATCGGCGGGGAGGCGTACGCGGCCGGCGAGGAGGGCACGTTCGGGCTGGCGACGCTGCAGCGCGAGCACGTCGCGGTGCCCCGCGGCACGGTCCGGTTCTGCTACCCGGCGAAGGGCGGCATCGAGCGGTCCGTCGACGTCACCGACCCCGACGTGGGCGCCGTGCTGCGGAAGCTGCTGCGGCAGGACACCGGGCAGGAGGAGCTGCTGGTGTACCGCGACGGACGGCGCTGGGCCGACGTGCGCAGCGGCGACATCAACGCGTACCTGCGCGACGTCGGCGGCATCGAGATCTCGGCGAAGGACTTCCGCACCTGGCACGGCACCGTCCTGGCGGCCCGGCTGCTGGCGCGGGAGCCGCGGGTCACGAAACGGGCCGTGCCGCGGGTCATGCGGGAGGTGTCGGAGTTCCTCGGCAACACCCCCGCGGTCGCCAGGGCGTCCTATGTGGACCCGCGGGTGGTCGACCTGTACAGCGGCGGCGTCACGATCCCGAAGGCCGCGACGGCGACCCGTGAGCGCAGCGAGGCGGCGGTGCTGGAGCTGCTTGCCGACACCTCGGGTCGGTGACAGTATCTGCGGGTGCGACTCGATCTTGCCGGTCTTCGTGACACGTTCCACGGCACCCTGGTGACCCCGTACGACCCCGGTTACGAGGCGGCCCGGGTGCTGTTCAACACCCGGGTGCGGACCCGCCCGGCCCTGATCGCCCAGTGCGCCGACACCGCCGACGTGGCGGCCGCGATCGGGTTCGCCCGCGCGGCCGGGTTGCCGCTCGCGGTCCGCGGCGGCGGGCACCACGCGGCCGGGCTGTCCCTGGTCGAGGGCGGCGTCGTGGTCGACGTCGGCGGTCTGCGGTCGATCAGCCTGGATGCGCAGGCACGCACGGTGACGGTCGGGCCCGGCGTCGGCTGGCGCGACATCGACAAGGTGACCTACGTCGCGCACTCGTTCACCGGCGACGACGGCCTGGAGTACGGGCTGGCCGGCCCCGGCGGCGAGTGCCCGACGGTGAGCAACGCCGGCTACAGCCTCGGCGGCGGCTACGGCCCGCTCGGCCGCACCTATGGGCTGGGTTGCGACCACATCGTCGCCGCGGAGGTCGTCGACGCCGACGGCACGGTCCTCACGGTGAGCCAGGACGAGCACCCGGACCTGTTCTGGGCGCTGCGCGGGGCCGGCGGCGCCGGGTTCGGGGTGGTGACGTCGCTGACGTACCGGCTCAACCCGCTGCCGAAGACCGTGGTCGGCGGCGTGATCGCGTGGCCCGTCGCCCGGGCCGAGGAGGTCTTCCGCGCCTACCGCGACCTGTACGACGGCCGCACCGACGAGCGGCTCGCGTTCTGCCTGCTGCTGACCACGGAGCCGTACCCGGACGGGGAGCAGGTCGTGGTCATGTACGGCCTCTACGTCGGCCCTCCCGGGGAGGCGGCCGAGGCGCTCAAGCCGATCGAGGCGCTCGGCGAGCCGCTGTTCAGCTCGATCGGCGAGACCTCGTACTTCGACCTCATGCAGGGCATGGGCGAGGAGATCGTGTACGGGCTGCAGTCGAAGTGGCTCGGTGGCTACTTCACCCCGGACGGCTTCGACGAGCCGGCGTTCGCCACGATCCTGGACAGCTTCCGGCGGATGCCGTCGGGGTACTCCATGGTCCGGTTCGACCTGCTCGGCGGCGGCGCGATCGGCCGGGTCGCCCCGGACGCGACCGCGTTCGTGCACCGGGCGCCGCTGCACTACATCTCGGTGATCGCGCAGTGGCAGGGCGACGAGGAGACCGACCGCAACGTCGCCTGGGTCGACGACTTCGTCGAGCGGCTCGCCCCGCACCTGACCGGCGAGGTGTACCAGAACTACGCCAGCCGGGACCTGACCGACTGGGCCGGCGCGTACTACGGCGCGAACTACCCCCGCCTGCAGCAGGTGAAGCAGCGCTACGACCCGCAGGACGTGTTCCACACCCCGCAGTCGGTCCGGCTGCCGTAGCGGGCGGCGGTCACGGCGGCGCTCGCCGCGGGTCGTGACCGACGGACCGGGTCGCGGCGCTCACCCGCCCGCAGTGAGCGCCGCGTCGACGGCGGCGGCCTCGATGCCGCGGGCGCACGCCTCGACCTGCGCCGGGGACAGCCGGTGCGTGTCGGCCCAGATCGCCAGTTCGACCGCCGGCTCGGGGCCGCCGACGGCGTCGACCTGCAGGTAGAAGGTGCCGTCGTAGGTCGGCAGGGTCCGGTCCCAGCGCAGCGTCGTGCGTGGCCGCGCCGCGCGGACCTGCTCGGCGGTGGGCGGCACCGCGGGCAGCGCGGCGGCCGCGCCGCGCCGGTCGTTGACGAAGCAGGAGATGTCGATCGGCACGCCACGCTCGGCGGCGAGCCGGTCGAGCATCGCCCGGTGGTCGGCCGGGTCGAAGTAGCCGTGCAGGTAGGCGGTCGTCGCGGCCCGCCAGACCCGTTTCGCGACGGTGTCGAGGTCCCCGTCCGGGTCGATGACGCAGATGCCGGGCTGGGTCAGATGGCACACGGCGTCGGCGAAGCCGGGCCGGAAGCGGTTGCTGACCAGCACCTGCGCGACGCTCGGCCGGCGCCCGGTGACCCGGGCCAGGGCGACGCCGTAGGCCGCGAGCAGCACGTGCCCGGTCTCCACGGCGCCGCGGGCGGCGACGACCTGCAGGGCGAGGTGCAGCGCCGGGGAGCGGCAGACCAGCTCCCAGAAGCGTGGGGTGCGCGGGTCGTCGGAGACGCCGAACCGCTCGGCCGGCAGGTCCCGCAGCGTCGCCTGCCAGTGCCGCAGCGACTTCGCGCTGTGCCGGCGCTCGGCCGGCTGCGCCTGGCGGCGGGCCAGCTGCAGGGGCTGGACCGCGGCGGCCGGCGGGGCACCTGAGCCCAGCAGCGGCAGGTCCCGCACGATCGCCTCGATGCCGAACCCGTCGACGGCGAGGTGGGAGTACTGCACGACGAGGTGGCTGGGCGTGTCGCCGGTGGTGACCACGCCCCACCGGACCGGAAACTCCGCGGCGGGGTCGAACGGGGTGAGCTCGTACCGCCGGCGCAGCGTCTCGGCGTCGGCCTCGGCGTCGCCGGCGCGGGACGCGACGATCTCCAGGGTGACGGTGCCCGCGGTGGACACGGTCTGCCGGGGCGGGTCGGCGGTGAGGTCGAAGCGGGTGCGCAGCGCCTGGTGCCGGCCGACCAGTGCGCCCAGGGTCGCGGCGAGCTGGGTGACGGTGGCGCCCGGCGCGAGCGCGACGGTGCCGCCGATGTTCATCGTCCGGCCGGTGCGCCGCATCGTCCGCCAGATCTCCGCCTGCCCCCACGTCAGCGGGCCCGTCGGGTCGCCGGTGCCGGTGTCGTCGCCGAGGAACGGCACGGCGAGGTGGGACGTGGCGACATGCATCGGCTACTCCTGGAGCGCGGCGGCGACCACCAGTTCCTCGATCCCCCGCAGGATCGCCACCAGATCGTCCGGGGCGACCCACCGGGTGTCGACGCGCAGCGTGATGTCGACCGTGTCCGGCACCGGGTTGATCAGGAAGAAAACCGTGGCGCCGGGATCGTCGGAGCCACGTCCCCAGCGCAGCCGGCTCTTCGGCAGCGCCTCGGTGATGTCCTGCGGGCCGGCCTGCGGCAGCACCTCCGCCGAGGCCAGCGAACGGCGCCGGTCGTTGAAGTAGGACTGCAGGTCCAGGGTGGCGCCGCGCTCCTCGCCGACCCGGGCGATCATGTCCCACAGGCCGCGGGGGTCGTAGTAGGCGTGCAGGCCGGCGGTCAGCTGGGTCTTCCAGACCCGCGCGATCAGCTCGTCGAAACTGACGTCCGCGGTGTCGACCACGCACAGGGCGCTCTGCGCCAGGCCGGCGACCGACTCCTTGAAGCCGGGCCGGAAGCGGTTGCTCACCAGCATCCGCACCACGGTGGTGGAGTAGCCCGAGACCCGGGCCAGCATGAGCACGTACGCGGCGAGCAGGATCGTGCTGCTGTGCGCCTTGGTCCGCTCGGCGATCACGCCGAGGGCGAGGTAGGCGGCGGGTGAGGTGTAGGTCGCCTCCCAGTACCGCGGCGACGGCGGGTCGGCCACCGGCGGGAAGCGGTCCGGCGCGATCTCGCGCAGCTGCTTCTCCCAGTGCCGCAGCGAGGCGTTGTGCTGCCGCTTCGCCGCGCCGGCGCGCTGCTGGCGGGCCAGGTCCGCGGGCTGGATGCCGGCGACCGGGGCGAGGTGCTCGCCGGTGGCCCGGTCCAGGTTGGCCATGTCGGCGATGAGCGCCTCGATGCCGTAGGCGTCGATGGCCATGTGGGAGTACAGCACGACGAACCACACCGGGGTCCCGTCGCGGCACACGACCGCCGCACGCACCGGCCAGTCCTCGGCGTTGTCGAACGGCGCCTCCTGCAGGGCGACGTCGAGGGCGTCGGCGACCTCGGCCGGGTCCTCCGTCCCGGCCTCGACGATCTCGATGAGCAGCTCGCCGGATTCGGACAGGACCTGCCGGGGCAGGCCGTCCTCGCCGAGCCGGTAGCGGGTCCGCAGCGACTGGTGCCGGCTCATCAGAAACGCGAGCTCCATGACGATCTGCTCGATCGTCTGGCCGTCGACCAGTGGCATCGTGCCGCCGGCCCAGTCGACCCGGCCACCGCCGAGTTCCATGGATCTCCACGCGGCCCATTGGCCCCAGGTCAATTCCTCGACGCCCGATCCTTCACCCTTGAAGTGCACCGGGACGCGCTGCACCGTCGCAGTCTCCGCCATGACCTCTCGCCTCGTGATCGTCGGTGTACGCGCAGGCTTGAAGGGCCTGCGACCGGGTGGCGGCCGGCCGGCGACGCCTGCGCCGTGCCGGCCGGCCGCCGCGACAGAACTAGAGCCGGGCGTTCCGGAGCTGAGCGTTGACACTCCGGAGCTGAGCGTTGCTACCACGCAGCTGAGCAGACTTCATTTCGCACCTCCCTTGCCTGGTGAGTGAATGTGCTCGAAAGGGACCACCTGCGTCTTGTCCGGATCCCGACCTGTTCGGACCCGGATGATCGCGCGGGCCCACCCTGCAAGCACTGCGCCGAAGCCTATCGGCTGTCTTCTACCTGACGAAAGAGGCGAATATTGATCTCATCCAATCAATGCCCGAAGGTCCGAATTTTAACGATCGTTATGTCCGATTTCCGGGGATGCGCCGTAGAAATGCGAATGGCATTGAAAAATTCCTAAGTCGTTAGGTGCGCGGTTGACACGATCCACACGCGGGGTGATGCTTCTGGCGGTCATAGACTTCGGTCGTTCAGAATGACCACAGCGGGCCGGAGCGCATTCGTCGTGAAGGCGACGGATGCGATGCGGCCCGCCATTCCATATCGCACTGTGATGTGCCAAACGATATGAGGAGGTGAAACTTCATGCGCGTTGTCTCCAGCCGCGTCGTGTCCAGCCGCGTCGTCTCCAGCCGGGTCGTGTCCAGCCGGGTCGTGTCCAGCCGTTGATTTCGGCCGCACCGCCTGAAGCACGCACCACCGAATGAGTAGGGCAGCCCGTGTCCGCACGGGCGGGGCGGCACCCGACGGGCATGGGTGCCGCCCGCTTGCCGGACGGGCTGCCGTACTCCCCCATGAGCCGCACCGAAGACCACCGCACCGAGCAGCACCCTGGAGGCGCACCTTGTCCGGCGACGAGACGTATCCGGCCACCGTCGGACAGCTGTCCGTCTGGCGCGACATCGAACGGTTCCCACCCGACCGGCTGTGGGAGGCCAACCTCTCCTTCGTCTGGGACCTCCCCGAGGGCACCTGGAGCGAGGAGCAGGTCTGGTCCGCGCTCGGCGCCGTCGCCGTGCGGCACGCCTCGATGCGCACCACGTACGTCGTCGACGACGAGGGCTTCCCCCGCCAGCGGATCGCCGCGCACACCGCCGAGGAGGTCCTCGCCCAGGTCAGGCAGGGCACCGCGGACGTCGCCGACCGCGAGGCGAAGGACGCCGAGGAGATCCGCCGCGGCATCGACGCGCTCCGCGAGCTGCCCTGGCGGGCCTGGATCCTGCTCGACGCGGGCGTGCCCCGGCAGGTCCTCGTCGTGGTCAACCACATGGCCGCCGACGGCGTCGCGTCCGTCGTGCTCCGCGAGGACTTCGAGACCATCCTCGGCGGCACGGACCTGCCGCCCGCCCCCGGCCCGCTCGAGCTGGCCCTCAACCAGCAGGGCGAGGGCAGCGCCCGGCTGCGCAACGCCGAGCGCTACTGGCGGCGCACCATGGCCGCCGCGCCGCACCGCCCGGAGACCGGCGAGCTCACGCCGCTCGGCGCCGTGCTGCAGACCGGCATCCCGATGCCGCTGGCGCACGAGGCGATGGCCAAGCACGACGTCACCCTGGCCAGCCTGATCCTCGCCGCCTACTATCGCGGCATCCAGGCCGCCACCGGCGAGCGCGAGGTGCTGCTGTTCCCGATGTCGGCCAACCGGTTCGACGAGCAGCACGCCCGGGTCGTCACCAGCCTCAACCAGTGGGCACCGCTGCTGCTGGACCTGGAGGAGGACGAGCCGTTCGCGGCGATCCTGCCCAAGGTGCACTGGAAGGCGTTCAACGCGCTGAAGAACGGCGTGTGCTCGCCGGACGCGATCTGGCAGATCCGCGACGAGCACGCCCGCCTCGACCCGCCCGTGGACCGCGGCTTCTACTACAACCCGATGCTCGCGCCGCCCGGCTTCCCGTCGCAGGACCAGCTGCGCCCGCCGAAGATCGACTGGTTCGAGCACGGCCGCACCACCGGCCCCGGCTTCTACCTGATCGTGCGCGGCCTGACCTCGCTCAACCTGATGTTCCGGGTCAACCGGGCCGGCTTCGACCGCGACTCGCTGACCACCATGCTGACCACCATGCAGGCCTGCCTCGCCGAGACGCTCGGCGGCGAGCGGCTCTGAGACCCGCTGGAGGGCGCGACCCGCGCGGGTCGCGCCCTCCGTCGTCGCGGTGCCCTGCCGGATCAGTCGCGCAGGGAACGGCCGGTCTTGGTGAGGAAGACGTCGTCGAGCGTCGGGCGGTGCAGCTCGATCGTCTCCAGCTTGATCCCCGCGCCCTCCAGCACCCGCATGATCTGCGGGATGGCCGAGTCGCCGGCATCGACGTTGAGCCGCAGCTCATTGTCCTCGCGGACCTCGACGCCGTTGGCGAACTCCTCCTTGCCCAGCAGCTCACCGGCGCGTTCGGCGTCCTCGGCGACGACGACCGTGACCACGTCGCCGGAGATCTCGCGCTTGAGGTCGGCCGGGGTACCCTCCGCGACGATCTCGCCGTGGTCGATGATCGCGATGCGGTCGCAGAGGGCGTCGGCCTCGTCGAGGTAGTGCGTGGTGATGAAGACGGTCATGCCCTCGGCGCGCAGCCGGCGGATCTCGTCCCACATGTGCGCGCGGCTCTGCGGGTCCAGGCCCGACGTCGGCTCGTCCAGGAACAGCACCTGCGGCTGGTGGATGACGCCCATCGCGATGTCGACGCGGCGGCGCTGGCCACCGGAGTACGTCTTGCACTTGCGGTCGGCGTACTCGGTCAGGTCGAACGCGGCGAGGGCCGCCTCCGCGCGCTGCTCCGCCTCGGCCTTGCTGATGCCGTACATGCGCGCCTGCAGCACGATCTCCTCGCGGCCGGTCACGTCGTCGGTGGTGCCGCCGCCCTGCGCCACGAAGCCGATCGCCCGGCGCACCGCCTCGGGCTCGGTACGCAGGTTCGCCCCGGCGATCGTCGCCTCGCCGTCGTCGACGGAGAGCAGGGTGGCGAGCATCCGCAGCGTGGTGGTCTTGCCCGCGCCGTTCGGGCCGAGGAACCCGAAGATCTCGCCCTGCGCGACGTCCAGGTCGATGCCCTTGACCGCCTCGACGCTGGTCGCCTTCTTGCCGCGGCCCGACTTGTAGATCTTCTTCAGTCCCTTGATCTTGATCATGATCCTGCTCCCTTACCGGACCGAACGCGAGAATGTGCGGGCCGACCAGATCACGGCGACCACCATGAGACCGGCGGCGATGACGATGCTCTGCCAGATGGCCGGGTCGCTGGTGTTGCCGATGAACAGCGCCCGCAGCCCCTTGGCGGCCCAGTTGAAGGGGTTGAAGTCGGCCACGGTACGCAGCCACAGCGGCGCGAGCGCGAGCGGCAGCAGCGTGCCGGACAGCAGCATCAGCGGCTGGGCGATGTTGTTGACGACCTGGCCGAGGACACTGGGGTTGGCGACCCGGATCGCGATGCCGTAGGAGATCGACGCCGAGGACAGCGCGCACAGCGCCAGGATCGCGTAGCCGAGCAGCAGGCTGCCGATGTTGACGAACACGCCGAACGGCAGCGACAGGATCGTGATGATGATCGACTGCACGACGACGGTGACGACGTCGCGCAGCGAGCGGCCCAGCAGCAGCGCGACCCGGCTGACCGTGGTCACCCGGGACCGTTCGATGACCCCGTTGGCGAGGTCGCCGAGCAGGCCGAAGCCGACGTAGAGACCACCGGCGAGCGCCAGGGCGACGAGCATGCCGGGCACGTAGATCTTGTACGCGTCGCTCATCGAGTCCGCGCCGACCGAGGCGAGCGCCGGCTTGAGTAGCGGCGCGAAGAGGATCAGGTAGACCGCCGGCTGGGCCACGCCGAGGACGACCCACAGCGGCGACCGCAGCATCAGCAGCATGTGCCGCTGGAAGATCAACCAGGTGTCACGCAGGAGTTTCACGCGCTTGCTCGCTTTCAGACGTCGTACGTTGCGATGGGGTGCCGGCGGATGCCAGCTGGATCAGTGCCGTCGCGGCGGCATCGGCGCCGCCGCCCGCGAGCAGTCGCTTGCCGGTCGCGCGCGCCGCCTCGGCGTAGCGGGGGTCGTCGAGCAGGTCGAGCAGCGCGGCCCGCAGCGCGGCGGGCCGGCTGTGGTCGATCGAGACCCGCAGCCCGGCGCCGGCCCGCGCCACCGCCGAGGCCATCAGCGCCTGGTCACCCTTGATCGGGGCGACGAGCAGCGGCACGCCGTGCACCAGGGACTCGTTGACGGTGTTGGCGCCGCCGTGGCTGACCACCGCGTCCAGGTGCGGCAGCAGGTCCAGCACCGGCACCGGCCGGCGGACCAGCACGTGCCCCGGCTCGCCGGTGATCGTGCCCTGCGGCGCGACGACGACCGCCTGCAGCTGCTCGCCGAGCGGCGCGATCGCCTCGAGCATCCGCGGGTAGAAGTGCGCGGCCTGGTCCATGTTGAGCGTGCCCATGGTCACCAGGACGTGCCTGCGCGCCGGGTCGAGCCAGTCGAACGGGAAGTCCGGGTCCGGCGCCCGCTCCGCGAGGGACGGGCCGACCACCAGGGTGTTCGCCGGCAGCTGCGACGGGTCGTCCAGCAGGTCCTCGCCGAGGAAGCTGATCAGCAGGTGCGGGGAGAAGCGCAGGTCCCACGGCGGCTCACCGTCGTGCCCGGCGGCGCTCCACGCGGTGCGCATCCGCTGCTGGATCCACGCCTCGACCTTCGGCAGCCCGCGGGCGAACGGCCTGGTCAGCTCCATCGCGCTGGACGCGACGGTGACCCACGGCAGGCCGAAGCGGTGCGCCACGATCGGGCCGGCGATGGCGTGCTGGTCGACGACGAGCAGGTCCGGCCGGAACGCCTCGACGGCCGCCTCGACGCCTTTGCGGGTGTGCTTCGTGTGCGGCAGGATGTAGCCCTCCCACCGCGAGCGGGTGGCGTCCAGGCCCCGTTCCGCCTGGCCACGGTGGGCGCGCAGCGGGATCGGGTGGATCACCGCGTCGGGTCCGGCCAGGGGGCGCAGGAAGGACTCCGACCCCGCCCACAGCACCTCGTGCCCGCGCGCCAGCAGCACCTTCGCCACCGCGACCATCGGGTTCACGTGCCCGGTCAGCGGCAGCGACAGGAACAGAAACCTGCTCATGCCGGCACCTCCGCTGCGCTCCGGCGCCGGCCTGAGCCCCACCCTGAGCCCATGATTCGCAGCCCTCCGCTGCGCTCCGGGCCGCTCATGCCGGCACCTCCGCTGCGCTGCGGCCTGCTCATGCACCGCCCCCGGCCAGCTCCGCCAGGTCGGCGACGGTGAGCTCGATCAGCTCCGGCAGGTCCAGCCCGGCGATGTGCGCGGCGAGGTCGACCCCGTACAGCTCCCGCATCCTGGTGCTCAGGGCGACGACCTCGAGACTGTCGATGAACAGGTCGGTGTCCACCCGGGTCGACGGCGTCACGCCGGCCGCCCAGGTCTCGTCCTCGCCGGTGACCTGGCGCAGCAGCTCCACGATCTCCTGGTGCGGCGCCGCGGCCACGACGATCAGTCCCCTGCCGCCGGCTTCGTGGCGCGCACGGCCCCGTAGGTCACCGCGCCGGTCTCGAAGCCCTTGAGCATCAGCGGCCCGGCGTAGAAGAAGCCGAGCACGTCCACACCCCGGTCGCGGGCCAGGTCACGCATCATCGACCGGCCGTTGTCCAGCTCCTTGACCTGGGCGAACCCGGGCTCCCAGGAGTTGGCGACGTTGGCGCTCCAGTCGACGATCGCGATGTCGGTGAACCCGGCCGCGGCGGCGAGCCGCTCGTGCTCCTCCAGCGAGGAGAAGCTGGGCATCACCTGATGGCGCAGGATCTGGTCGACCACCCGGGACTCCTGCGCGGTGAGCTCTCCGTCGCGGACCGACCAGGTGGCGATCGCGACGATGCCGCCCGGCTTCAGCACCCGCCGCACCTCGGCGAAGAACGCCGCCCGGTCCGCGATGTGCATGAGACTTTCAACGGCCCAGACCACGTCGAAGGACGCGTCCGGGTAGTCGTTGGCCATGAAGTCGCACTGGCGGAACCTGGTGCGTTCGGCGAGGCCCAGCTCAGCGGCCTTCTCGTTGGCACGGGCGGCCTGCGCGGCGCTGAGGGTGACACCCTCGACGGTGCAGCCGAGCGGCCCGGCCAGGTACATCGCCGGCCCGCCGATACCGCAGCCCACGTCCAGGACCCGGGCGCCGGCCGGCAGACCGGCGAAGGCGACCAGCTCACGCACGAGACGGTCGGTCGCGGCGTGCCGGTCCTCGTCGTTGCCGGGGCGCTCACCGGCGTCCCAGAAGCCGTGGTGCACGTGCTGGCCCCACAGGTCCTCGTAGAGGTCCAGGGTGGTGTCGTAATACCGCTCGACGGCGGCGTTCAGTCCGGGCCCGGCCGGTGCGGACGGGTATGCGGAACTGGCATTTGCTTTCACAGTCGCAAATCTCCGAATGGGATCACCAGCTATGGGCGCGTCCGGTTAGGACGCACGGAGCCCGGCCATTGTATGGGCGACGCGCCGACGCTTGTCAATGCACGTTACATGGCTCTTCACCGGCCCCGGCCTGCAGTGTCGGAGATCGCGCAGCCCGACGCTCATCATGCCGCCATACATGGCGAAACGGTATATCGGCCCGAAGCGACGTCGACCGGGGTCAATCGTGGCGGTTGCGCACCGTAGGGCCCGGCAATGGGCGTGAGGAGAGCGTTCTCAGGGTAAGCACCAGTTGCGTCCGGTGCGTCGCCTAGCGACCAGTATCGTCCCATTTGCCATTCGTCTGATGTCCCCCCAACCGGCCGTGACCTCGGCTTCTCGCAATTCGTCCGGGAATGCTGAACGTATCGAAGCAAACGATTCTTAGCGGTCGTAGGGGTGGCAGAACGGACAAACAGCGGCACCGTCGGGTTGTGCACTCTTGTAAAACCGCTTTGATTGCGTAAGGTCTATGGCTAGTCGGGCCGACTATTTCCTGCGCATTGTGTCCGGGCGTGATTCGCGCCGGTGGCCGCAGGCCGCCCGACGTTCGCCAGTGTGTTCATTCGGGGGTTGCACACGCTGCTCGCCGGCCAACGAGGGCCGTCGATCAGCGGAGCAGCCGCGCGCGTAGGAAGGGGTTCCGGGTGACCGACGTCGCACTCGAGACCCAGCCGATCCCGGCGATCGACCCGTCGTGGGTCGACGAGGTGCTGCTGTCCGGCCCCGCCGACCAGGTCGCCCTGGTCTTCGAGGCCCCCGTCACCCGTGCCGAGCTGCGCCGGATGATCGCCGCCAAACAGTCCGTGCTCGCCGCCGCGGGTCTCGGCCCCGGCGGGTCGGTCGCCCTGTGCCTCGCCCCGTCGCTCGCGTTCGTGACCAACCTGCTCGCCGCCTGGCGCCTCGGTGCCCGCGCGGCCCTGCTGGACCACCGCCTCACCGCCTTCGAGGTGGACAACGCCCTGCAGCGGCTGGCGCCGCAGGTCGTGGTCTCCGCCAAGCACGTGACCGGCGGGCCGCTGCGCGGCTTCGTCGAGATCGAGGAGCGCGTCGCCACCTACCCCGGACGGCCCGCCGACACCGCGCACGCGCTCATCCAGCTCAGCTCCGGCTCGACCGGCCCGTCGAAGGTCATCGCCCGCACCGCGGCGAACCTCGTCGAGGAGATCGAGCGGTACGTGAAGATCGGCGCCGGTGTGCCGCAGGCCGGCGAGCGGATCGTCTCGCTCGCGTCCATGGTGCACGTGCTCGGTCTGGTCGGCGGCCTGCTCTACGGCCTGCACGCCGGCGCTCAGCTCGTGGTGCCGGCGCGGATGACCGCCGACGGCATCCTGTCCACGGTCGCCGCCGGACCCGAGCCGACCACGCTGCTCGGCGTCCCCTTCCACATCGAGCTGCTCTCCTCCGTGCAGGCTCCGCCCAGCCTGCCCCAGCTGACCGGCATGACCACCGGCGGCGAGCTCGTCCGCGCCGAGGTCTACAGCGGTTTCGTCGACCGGTACGGCATCCGGCTCGGCAACATGTACGGGATGACCGAGGTCGGGGTCATCGCCACCGACCTGTTCGGCGAACACCGCCCTTCTCTCACCCCCGCACCCGGCCTCACCGTCCGCGAGGAAGCCGGCGAGCTGCTCGTGTCGCTGCCCGCGTCGCCGTACCTCGGCCTCGTCGACCCGGCCCGCTGGGCCGACGGCTGGCTGCACACCAAGGACGCCGGCAGCGTCGATGAGGCCACCGGCCGCGTGCGCATCCACGGCCGGCGTGACTCGCAGGTCTCCGTCGGCGGCCTGAAGGTCGACCTGACCGAGGTCGAGCACACGCTCGCCGCGCTGCCCGGCGTCGCCGGCGCCGTCGTGACCTTCGACAAGGCCATCGAGGCGTACGTGATGCTGCGCGACGGCCACACCGCGGCACAGCTCCAGGACCGCCTCGCCGAACGGCTCGCCGGGTTCAAGCGGCCGCGCGTGCTGAAGGTCGTGGAGCAGCTGCCGCGCACCGCCACCGGCAAGCTCGTCCGGGACCGCGCCGCGCTGCTCGCCGCCGCGCCGGCGCCCGCGACCCCGGCGGCGCCCCAGGTGGCGATCCCGGCGCAGCGGGCGGGGCAAGACGTGACCGATGGCGCGACCGACCCGGTCGCGCCGGCACCCGTGAAGGAAGGGAACCACTCGCGATGAACGACACGACGAATCAGGAAATTCGCCAGTTCCTGCTGGACTCGTTGACCGAGATGAACTACAGCGTCGAGGACGTCGACGACGACACCGCGCTCGGCCCGGCCGGCGCCGACCTCGAGTCGCTGTCGCTCGCCGAGCTGGCGGTGCGCGTCGAGGACCGCTTCGGTGTCCGCTTCGACGACGACGAGGCGGAGAAGCTGGCCGGGATGACCGTCGGCGAGTTCATCGCCGCGGTCGCCGAGCGCCGCTCCGCCGCGGCCACGGCGGGCAGCTGAACGTGGCCACTGCACCAACCCGCGACGACGTCCTGGCCATGCTCGCCACGTACGGCGACCGCACGCCGGCTGACGTCGCCGAGGGGATCGACTCGCTGGAGCTCGCGTGGCTCGTCCACCAGCTCGAACAGCACTACGGCGTGCCGCTCGACCTCGACGACGAAGCCCTCGCCCGGATGTCGACGGTGAGCGGGACGCTCGAGGTCCTTCAGGAACTGAAGGTCGAGACGGGTTCACGATGACCACCACCATGGCCGTTCGGCGCGGTCCGGGTGACGTGGTGCTGACCGGTGCGGCCGTGCTCAGCGCGTTCGGCCGGGGCATGACCGCCCTGGCCGACGGCCTGGACGCGGGCGCGCCGGCGTTCCGGCCGGTGGACCGCTTCGACGTGACGGCACGGCGGGTCGGGGTGGCCGCGGCCGTGCCCGGCTCCCCCGCCCTCACCGACGAGCTCGTCCGCGTGGTCGACGAGGCCTGCGACGAGGCCAAGCTCAGCGCCGCCGAACGGTCCGGCGCACCGCTGTTCCTGGCCCTGCACGGTGACCCGGCGCTGGCCCGGGTCGCCGAGGCCGACCGCCGCCGGCACAGCAGCACGGCGTTCACCGCCGCGCTCGCCGCCACCACCGGGCTCGCCACGGACCTGCCGCTGGGAGCGGGAATCCGGGCATACACCTCGGCGTGCGTCGCGGCGAGCACCGCGGTCGCCGACGCCGCCGCGGCGATCGCCCGCGGCGAGCTCGACCGCGTGGTCGTGGCCGGTGGGTACCTCGTGGACGCTGATCAGTTCTCCCTCTTCGACGCGGGCCGTGCACTGTCCACTGACGGACAGGTCCGCCCGTTCAGCGAAGGGCGGCGCGGGCTGCTCCTCGGCGACGGGGTCGGCGCGGTCGTCGTGGAGTCCGCCGCCGCGGCCCGGGACCGGGGTGTCCCGGCGCTCGCCCGGCTGGCCGGCTGGGGCCGCGCCGGCGACGCGTACCACCCGTGCCAACCACACCCGGAGGGCGCCGGGCTGGCCCGGGCGGTCACCGCCGCGCTGCGGCGGGCCGGGATCGGGCCAGAGGCGCTCGGGTACGTCAACGCACACGGCTCGGGCACCGCGCAGAGCGACGTCGCGGAGGCCGCGGCGCTGCGGATCGCGCTCGGCGAGCACGCCGCGACGGTGCCGGTGTCGTCGACGAAGTCGCTGCACGGCCAGGCCCTGGAGGCCTCCGGCGTCCTGGAGCTGATCGTCACCCTGCACGCGCTGCGCACCGGCCGGCTGCCGGTCAACGCCGGGTTCCTCGCCGCGGACGAGCACTGCCCGCTGCACCTGGTGCTGGACGGCTTCACCGCCGCCACGCCGTCATACGCACTGACGTTGAACGCCGCGTTCGGCGGGGCCAACACCGCGCTGCTGGTGGGATCAGCATGAGCGGCCCGCAGCGCAGCGAGGAGCCACGAATCATGGGCTCAGGGTGGAGCTCAGGCCGGCGCCGGAGCGCAGCGCAGGTGCCGGCATGAGCGGATTACTGCTGGAACCGAATGAGCCACAGGGGCTCGGCACCGCGGAGCTGTTCGTCGAGGAGATCCCGCCGCTGACCGCGCTCGCCACGCGGGCCGGCCTGGCGGTCCTCGCCGCCGCGGACTGGCCGGAGCCGGGCGACGAGGAGCTGCCGAAGCTCGCCGGGTTCGTGCACTCGTCGTTCAACCCTCTCGTCGCGGCCACCGCCGGGCGCTGCCTCCAGCGCCGTGCGGAGAGCGCTCCACCGGCGGTCACCGCGATCGTGCTCGTCACCGCCCTCGGCGACGTGGCCAGCGCGGCGCACGTCGCCGGGGCCGTCGACACCGGCGGCCGGGTCGGGCCGCTGTTCTTCTTCCAGTCGGTGCCGAACGCCGTCGCCGGGCACGTCGCGGCCAGATGGCAGCTCACCGGGCCGGTCGTGTGCGTGGACAGCACCGACGCCGGGCTCAGCGTGGCCCGGCTCCTGCTCGCCGACGGCGACGCCGGCGAGGTCCTCCTCGTCCTGCTCGAACAGGCCACCGTGCCGGAGGCCGTCACCGGAACCAGCCACGACACCGCCGCCGCCGTGCTCGTGACCGAAAGAGGGGCATCATGACCAGGTCCGTCGCCATCACCGGGATCGGGCTCGTCACCCCGGTCGGCAGCACCGGCGCCGAGGTCTTCGACGCCATGTGCGACGGGCGCTCCGGGCTGGTCCGCCCCGGCGCCGACCATCCCCTCGCCGGGTCGGTGGACGTCGCCGCCTTCGCGCCCGCGATCGACCCGACGTCGGTGCTGCCGGCGCCGGAGACGCGGGTCGTCGACCGGTACATCGTCATGGCGATGGCCGCCGCCGAACAGGCCCTCGCCGACGCCGGCATCGAGGTCGGCCGCGACGTCGACCCGTACCGCATCGCCATCATCCTGTCCGGCACCGGCGGCCTGGCGACCCTGGACGCGCAGGCGGTGCTGCGCTCGCAGAAGGGCCGCCTCGGCGTGAGCCCCTACCTGCTGCCCGGCATGCTGCCGAACATGGGCGCGGCCCGGGTCGCGATGCGCCACGGCATCCAGGGGTACAGCTCCTCCATCGGCACCGCCTGCGCGGCCGGCGCCCAGTCCATCGGCGAGGCGGTGCGCCTGCTGCGCGCCGGCGAGGCCGACGTCGTCGTGGCCGGGTGCAGCGAGGCCCCGCTGTTCCCGACCCTCGCGGACACGTTCGGCAACGCCCGGGCGCTCGCCCGCGGCTGGGACGACCCGACCGCCGCCAGCCGCCCGTTCGACCGCCGCCGCAACGGGCTCGTCCTCGGCGAGGGCGCCGGGGTGTTCGTCGTCGAGCGCGCCGAGCACGCCGAGGCCCGCCGCGCCCGACGCTACGCCGACCTCGTCGGCTGGGGCGCCACCAACGACGCCCACCACCCGACCACCCCGCGCCCCGACGGGTCGGCCGCCGCCGCCTGCATGAGCCGGGCCATCGCCGACGCCGGGATCGAGCCCGGCGACGTCGGCTACGTCAACGCGCACGGGACCAGTACCAAGCTCGGCGACGTGGCCGAGTCGACCGCGATCCGCGCGGTGTTCGGTGCCGGGGCCCCGCCGGTCAGCTCCACCAAGGGCGTGACCGGCCACATGCTCGGCGCCTCGGGGGTGGTGGAGGCCGCGGTGTCGGTCCACGCCATGCTCCGCGGGCTGCTTCCGCCGACACACAACCTGGACGAGCCCGATCCCGCCTGCGACCTGGACCACCTCCGCGAACCCCGTCCCGCGGAGGTGACCCATGTCCTGTCCAACTCCTTCGGCTTCGGCGGCCACAACGTGAGCCTGATCTTCGGCCGGCCGGAGTCCTCGTGGACACGCACGGCGTGACGCCCGCTCGTCGCAGCCACCTGGGAACGACCGATCACCCGAAAGGGAAGCAGGCAATGGAGATCCTCGACACCGACCACATCGAAATGTTCGTCGGCGACGCGCGCCAGGCGGCGCACCAGCTGTGCGCCACGTACGGCTTCCACGTCTACGGGCAGGGCGGCCCGGAGACCGGCCTCCCGGGTCAGCGCAGCGTGCTGCTGGGACAGCGCGACATCCGGATCCTGCTCACCTCCGGCCTCAGCGGCGGGCACCGTGCGAGCCGCTACGTCGCCCAGCACGGCGACGGGGTCGCGGTCATCGCGTTCGGCTGCGCCGACGTGCAGGTCGCGTTCGACGAGGCGGTCGCCGCCGGGGCCACCGCGATCCAGCCGCCGCAGCGCTTCGCGCACGAGGGCACCACGGTCATCACCGCCGAGGTGTCCGGCTTCGGCGACGTGACCCACCGCCTGGTCCAGCGCGTCCCCGGCGGCGAACGGTTCCTGCCCGGGGCGATCGACGAGCCCGCCCGGCCCGCGCCGACCGACGCGGACCTGCTGCACACCATCGACCACGCCGCGATCTGCCTGCAGGCCGGCGAGCTCGACGAGACGGTGCGCTACTACGAACGGGTCTTCGGGTTCGGCATGATCTTCCAGGAGTACATCGAGGTCGGCGAGCAGGGCATGCAGTCGAAGGTGGTGCAGAGCCCGTCGGGCGGCGTCACGTTCACGCTGATCCAGCCGGACCTGAGCCGCCGCGCCGGCCAGATCGACGACTTCCTGTCCTGGCACGAGGGCGCCGGCGTGCAGCACATCGCCTACAGCACCCACGACATCGTGACCGCGGTGCGCGCCTACAGCGCCAAGGGTGTCGAGTTCGCGCAGACCCCGGCCAGCTACTACGACATGCTCGAGGCGCGGCTGGGCGAGGTCGACGTGCCCGTGGAGAAGCTGCGTCCGCTGGGCATCCTCGTCGACCGGGACCACTGGGGCCAGATGTACCAGATCTTCGCCAAGTCGACGCACATCCGCCGGACGTACTTCCTGGAGCTCATCGACCGGCACGGTGCCCGGACCTTCGGCACGAGCAACATCCCGGCGCTGTACGCCGCGAAGGAACGCGAGCTCGCCGCGGTGCGCGACACCACAGACGGCCTGCGCAGCTGAACCCCGCACGTACGACTGTTGAAAGGACACGATCCTTGACCATCTCGATGACCGAAACCTTCTCGCTGTCCGACGACGAGCTGGCGCTGCTGCCGTCCGACGACGACGTCGAGCACTACGCCCGGCACGGCTGGTACCTGTCGCGGAAGCTGTTCACCGACGACGAGATCGACCAGCTCGTCGAGGCCAGCGAGCGCTTCTACGCCGGCGAGCGCTCCCGCACGCTGCCGGTGCGCCCGCCGCGGCTGGCGTACTGGGAGCCGTCGCACGGCGACGTGCAGCGCCACCACGACTACGTGCACTACGAGAGCGACCCGATCGCGCGGATCCTGCGCAAGCCGCTCGTCGGCGCGGTCGCCGCCCGGCTGGCGAAGGCCGACGAGATCCGTGTGTTCCAGTCCACGCTCATCTACAAGCCGCCGATCGTCGGCGAGCCGAGCAACGTGGTGCCGTGGCACTTCGACCGGCACTACTGGTCGTCGTGCACGTCGGAGAACATGCTCACGGCGTTCATCCCCTTCCACGACTGCGGCGAGGAGATGGGCACCATCACCATGGTCGACGGATCCCACCTGTGGGAGGAGATCCTCGCCGACGACACGACCACGAAGCACTTCGCCGAGCGCAACCGCGACGACCTGGAGGTCATGCTCGCGGAGAACGCCGCGTACAACAACGTCGAGGTCGTCAAGATCCCGATGATCATCCCCAAGGGGCACATGAGCTTCCACCACTGCCGCACGTACCACGGCAGCGGCCCCAACCGCAGTGCGAACCCCCGCCGCGCGGTCTCCTTCCACCTGCAGGACGGTGCGAACGAGTACCGCCGGTTCGAGCTCAGCACGGGAGACGTCGTGACCTACAACCACGACGTGCTGGTGCGGCGCACCGACGACGGCCGTCCCGACTACTCCGATCCCGAGTACTGCCCCGTGTTGTGGCGTACGCCCTAACCAAACCCTTCAGGAGGCTCACATGTCCCGTTACGACTGGGGTCAGCGACACCCGGGCATCGATCGGCTGGAGGCGCTGATCGCCGACGCCCGCAGCGAGGTCGTGTCCCACCCCATCTACGCCCGCCTGGACAGCCTGCCGGCGATCCAGACCTTCCTGGAGCACCACGTCTTCGCCGTGTGGGACTTCATGTCGTTACTGAAGTCGCTGCAGCGCAACCTCACCTGCGTCGAGGTGCCGTGGATCCCGACCGGGCCGACCGGCAGCCGGCGGCTCATCAACGACATCGTGCTGGTCGAGGAGAGCGACGAGCTGCGCGGCGGCTTCATCAGCCACTTCGAGCTGTACCTGCTCGGCATGCAGGAGGCCGGCGCCGACACCACCGTCATCGACGCGTTCATCTCGCTGCTGCGCGACAGGACCCCGGTGCCGGCCGCGATGGCCGCCGCGGGGGTGCCCGAGGCGTCCGCCGAGTTCGTCGGGCTGACCTGGCACCTCATCGACACCGCGCCGATCCACTGCCAGGCCGCCGCGTTCGCCTTCGGCCGGGAGGACCTGATCCCGGACATGTTCCAGCAGGTCGTGAAGGTCAACGAGCAGGGCGGGCAGCTCAGCACGTTCGTCGACTACCTGGAGCGGCACATCGAGGTCGACGGCGAGTTCCACACGCCGATGGCCATGCAGATGGTCACCGACCTGTGCGGCGACGACGAGAACAAGTGGAACGAGTGCGTGGAGACCATCAACCTCGCCCTCGCCGCCCGCGCCAAGCTCTGGAGCGGGATCCTCGCCAAGATCGACGAGAAGGTCCTCGCGGCCTGAGGCCTGACAGGCCCGTCAAAAGGGAGTAGCACGTGACTGACGCCGCCGGGCTGTACCGGACGGTCCGCCTCATCCGCCGGTTCGAGCAACGCGCGATCGAACTGGTGCGCGACGGCACGATCGTCGGTGGGATCCACCCGTACCTGGGGCAGGAGGCGATCGCGGCCGGTACCTGCGGCGCGCTGCGCCCCGGCGACGTCATCACCAGCACGCACCGCGGCCACGGGCACGTCCTGGCCAAGGGCGCGGACCCCGCCCGGATGCTCGCCGAGCTGACGGGCCGGGCCACCGGCCTCAACGCCGGCCGCGGCGGCTCCATGCACGCCGCCGACTTCAGCCTCGGCATCCTCGGCGCCAACGCCATCGTCGGCGCCGCCGTGCCGATCGCCACCGGCGCCGCGTGGGCGGCCCGCCGGGCCGGCAAGGACACGGTGGCCGTCACCTACTTCGGTGACGGCGCCGTCAGCCAGGGCGTGGTGCTGGAGACGATGAACCTCGCCTCGCTGTGGAAGGTGCCGGTGGTGCTCGTCTGCGAGAACAACGGCTTCGCCACCACCACCCGGGTCGAGCAGGCGGTGGCCGGATCGATCACCGGCCGCGCCGAGGCGTTCGGCATCCCGGCGTCCACTGTGGATGGCAGTGACCCGGAGGCGGTCCTCGCCGCCGCGCGGGAGGCCGTCGAGCGGGCCCGGGCCGGCGGCGGCCCGTCGTTCATCGAATGCGTCGCCTACCGGTTCGACGCCCACCACACCTGGGAGCACGCCGCGCGGCCGCGGTACCGCACCGACGAGGAGGTCGCGCTCGGCATGCGCCGCGACCCGGTCGAGCTGCAGGGCTCCCGCATCCCGGCCGCGGACCGCGAGCGCATCGACGCCGAGATCGAGGCGCTGCTCGACGAGGCGGTCCGGTTCGCCGTCGACAGCCCGCTGCCCGACCCGGCCGGCGCGCTGGACCATCTGTACGCGGACGGCCTGCGGGCCAGGGCGGGAGTCTCCTGATGCCGATCCTGTCGTATCTCAAGGCGCTGAACCGGGCCCTCAGCACCGAGATGGACGCCGACCCGAGCGTCTGCGTCTTCGGCGAGGACGTCGGCGTCGCGGTCAGCAACGTGACCACCGGCCTGCTCAAGAAGTTCGGTCCCGAACGGGTCGTCGACATGCCGATCTCGGAGCAGGCGTTCACCAGCTTCGCCACCGGCGCGGCGATGGCCGGGCAGCGCCCCGTCATCGAGTTCCAGATCCCGGCGCTGCTGTTCCTGGCGTTCGAGCAGATCGCCAACCAGGCGCACAAGTTCTCGCTGATGACCGGCGGCCAGGTCAACGTCCCGGTCACCTACCTGCTGCCGAGCTCCGGCTCCCGCGGCGGCTGGGCCGGGCAGCACTCCGACCACCCGTACAGCCTCTTCGCCCACGTCGGCGTGAAGACCGTCGTGCCCGCGACCCCCGCCGACGCCTACGGCCTGCTGCTGACCGCGATCCGCGACGACGACCCCGTCATCGTGTTCGCGCCGGCGGGCGCGGTCGGCGTCCGCGACAACGTCGACTTCGCCACCCTCGCCCCGGTGCCGCTCGGCGTCGGCCGGGTGCACCGCCCCGGCGACGACGTGACGGTCGTCGCCGTCGGCCACCTCGTGCACGACGCCCTCGCCGTCGCCGAGGAGCTCGCCGGGACGGTGTCGGTCGAGGTGTTCGACCCGCGCACGCTGCACCCGTTCGACTGGGCCGGGCTCGCCGCCTCCCTGGAGCGCACCGGCCGGCTCGTCGTCGTCGACGACTCCAACCGCTCCTGCGGCATCGGCGGGGAGATCCTGGCCACCGCCGCCGAGCAGATGCGCCTGGTCGCGCCGCCGAAACGGATCACCCGCCCGGACGGCGCGGTGCTGCCCTTCGCCCGCGAGCTGGACCTGGCGCTGCAGCCGACCCGCGCGCAGCTGCGCACCGCGATCGAGCAGGTCGCGAAGACCTCATTTTCCACGCAGACCGAGGAGTAGACCCATGGCGTCCACGAGCATCCGGGCGGCGCTCGCCGCCGACCCCGACGTCGGAGCGGGCAACGTCCTGCACAAGCTCATCGAGCACGGCGCGGACCTGGACGGTCCCGGCATCGCGTTCGACGTCCCCGTCGACGGCTTCCCCGCCTGGCAGGGCCTCACCCTCGGCGAGCTGCGGGAGCGGGCCGCGGCCCGGGCGGCGTGGCTGCACGCGTACGGCATCACCCGCCGCGACCCGGTCGCCATCTACGTGACCAGCTCCGCCGACTGCTTCCTGAACTGGATGGGCCTGGTCTGGCTCGGCGCGATCCCCGCGCTGATGAACCCGAACATCCCCGGCGACATCGCCGTCCAGTACATCGCGAAGCTGCGCGCGACCGCGCTCATCACCGACGCCGCGCACGTCGAACGGCTCGCCGGGCACGACGTCGGCATCCCCGTGCTGGACGCCGCCGACACCGGCACCGGCGACCCGGCGCTGGCACCGGCGCCGTTCAAGCTGCACGCCGACGACCCGATCGCCATCACCCACTCCTCCGGCACCACCCGCATGCCGACCGCCGTCGTGCACTCGCACGCCAGCCTGTTCCACGCCACCCGCAAGATCCGGCTGAGCGGCCCGCGGGCCCAGGGCACCGAGCGGATCCTCAGTGCCCTGCCGGCCCCGCACGCGGCCGGCATCATGACCATCAACCACGCCCTGAGCAACCGATCCGAGCTGCTGTTCCTGTCCCGGCAGGACGACGGCGGCGCGGTGCTGGACGCCATCGAGCAGTGGAAGCCGACCGGCGTGTTCGGCTTCGCCGTCACCTGGGCGGAGCTGGCCCGCTTCGACCTCGAGCAGCACGACATGGACTCCGTCGCGCTGTGGTTCAACACCGGTGACTGCGCGCACGAGCCGCACATCCGCAACCTCGTCAACGTCGGCAGCCGCAACGTCGTGACCCGCGAGGGCGTCAAGCGGGTCAAGGGCTCCAGCTTCGTCGACGGGCTCGGCTCCACCGAGATGGGCCACTCCGCCTTCCACATCACCCACCGGCCCGACACCGAGCGCTACGGGCGGTGCGTCGGCGTGCCGCACGTCTTCGCCGACGTCGCGCTGCTCGACACGGCCACCGGCGAGGAGGTGCCGGTCGGGCAGGTCGGCCACTTCGGCCTCAAGTCGCCCACCCTGGCGCCCGGATACTGGAACGACCACGTCAACACGTACCGCAACCGGCTCAACGGGTACTACCTCACCGGCGACCTGATGTTCCGCGACGAGGAGGGGTACTACTACCACGTCGACCGGGCCGTCGACTCCGTCGACCTCGGCAACGGCGACTGGCTCTACACCGCCATGTCGGAGGAGCAGATCCTGCGCGCCGTGCCCGACGTGCGCGACTGCACCATCGTGTCGGTGCGGACCGACACCGGCGTCGTGTCCGACGTGCTGCTGTCGCTGCACAGCAGCGCCGACCCGGACGCCGACCACACCGAGGCGGTCCGCGCCGCGCTCACCCCGGCCGCCGCGGCGACCCTGCGCAAGGTCGTGGTGTTCCCCGACGAGAACATCGTCACCGGTCCCACCGGCAAGGTCCGCAAGTTCCTCATGCGGCAGCGGCACCTCGCCGAGATGGCGAATGCCTGAGACGTACCTGCCGGCACCCGCCGACGCCACCGGGATCCGCGCCACGACGCGGATCCCGGTCCGGTTCTCCGGCGACGGCGCCGGCACCGGCCCGCTGTCGTGGGGGCAGCAGGAGATCTGGCGGACCATGGTCCACCAGCGTTCCTGGCTGCCCATCGGCGGCTGGGCACCGCTGCCCGCCGGGACGACCGTCGAGGACGTCGTGGCCGACCTGCGGTGGGCGATGCGGCGGTACCCGACGTTCCGCACCCGGCTGCGCTTCGCCGCCGACGGCACCCCGCTGCAGACGGTCGCCGCCTGGGGCACGATCGGCCTGGACGTGTTCGACGTGCCCGACGGCGTCGACGCCGAGGCGTACACCGCCGCCGTCGACGCCCACTACCGCGCCCTGGACTACGACTTCGTCGCCGAATGGCCGGTCCGCATGGGCGTCGTGCGGGTCGGCGGCCGGCCGGCGTACCTGTCCACGGTCACCTGCCACCTGGTCACCGACGGCGTCGGTGGCCGGCTCATGCTGCGCGAGGTCGCCGCCCGCGCCGAGACCGGCCCCACCACCGGCATGCAGCCCCTGGAACAGGTCCGCTGGCAGGCCTCCCCCGCCGGGCAGCAGCAGCGGGAGAAGTCCCTGCGGCACTGGGACCGGATGCTGCGGCAGCTGCCGCCGAAGCGCCCGCTCACCCCGCGCGACGGGCCCCGCCACCACCGCGGCGAGTTCCACTCCGCGGCCCTGTACCACGCCACGCACGCCGTGTCGGTCGTCGCCGACATCGACACGTCGCAGGTGCTGATGACGTTCCTGGCGATCGCCCTGACCCGGGAGGCCGGCGACGGGCGCCCCGCCGTCATCCGGCCCATGGTGGACAACCGGTTCCGCCGCGGCCTCGGCGACGTCGTGGCGATGGTCGCCCAGCACGGCATCTGCGTCGCCGACGTCGCCGGCCTGCCGTTCGACGAGGCGATGCGCCGCACCGGGATCGCGGCGATGCTCGCCTACAAGTGGGCCTACCACGACCCGGCCGCGGTCGCCGAGCGCGCCGCCGCCCTCGCCGGCGAGCTCGACCTGGACCTGGACGCCGGGGTCTGGCTCAACGACCGGCGCACCGTCAGCCGGCAGATGTTCCCCGGCGACAAGCCGACCGCCGAGCAGGTCCGTGCGGCCGCGCCCGGCGAGTTCCGCTGGACCGCCGCCCAGGACGACCCGTACGACCCGTTGAACGTCGACGTGGACGACGAACCCGGCCGGTTCCTGCTGACCTGGTTCACCGACACGTGGCGGACCCCACCGGCCCGCGTGGAGGCCCTCGCCCGGCGGGTCGAGACGATCGCCGTCCACCAGGCGCTCACGGCACTGGACACCGCACCGGAAACGAGGACCCTGTGACCGCTCTCGTCGCCGTCGGCACCCACGTGCCGCCGGGCCGCGTCCCGATCGAGTCCCTCGCGGACGAGTTCGACCTGACCCCGATGCAGCTGCGGGTGTTCCGGCGCTACCACAAGCTCGGCTCCGCGGCGCAGGCGCCGGACACCTCGCTCACCGGGCTGCTGCGCCTCGCCGTCGCCGACCTGCGGCTCACCACGGCGCAGACCGAGCGGATCCGCTACGTGCTGTACGCGCGCACGTTCCCGGGCGTCGTGCCGTACCCGCACAACCCGCTGCACGAGGTGTGCCGGTCCTTCGGGCTGCGGCACGCGCAGGCGTTCGCCGTCGGCCACCACGCGTGCGCCTCCGGGCTGCTCGCCGTGGACCTCGCCGGCCGGCTGCTGGCCACCGCGCCGCCGGACGCGCTCGCCCTGGTCCTCACCGGGGAGAAGGCGTTCACCGGCGAGGCCCGCTTCGTGCCGGAGACGTCCATGTTCGGCGAGGGCGCCGCCGCCTGCCTCGTCGCCGCGACCGGCCCCCGCGACCGGCAGCTCAGCTACGTGGCCCGGCTGCGGGGCGAGTTCGACGGCGAGCTGGAGGAGGTCGCCGGGGAGTTCCAGCGCGTCTACCACGACGCCCTCGGCGAGGCCGTCACCAGCGCCGTCGCCCGGGCCGGGCTGAGCCTCGACGACATCGCCCTGATCCTGCCGCACAATGTGAACGTGGTCGCCTGGCAGCGCGTCTGCAAGCGGATCGGCTACCCCCTGGACCGGGTCCTGCTCGACCACGTCGCCGACTACGGCCACGTCTTCTGCGCCGACGCGTTCCTCAACCACCGCACCGCCGTGCACCGCGCGCTGCTGCGCCCCGGCGACCGCTACGTCGTCGCCGCCGCGGGCGCCGGCCGGGGCGCGACGTTCTCCGCCATGGTCTTCGAGCACTGAACATCCCCGAAGGAGCCCCACATGAGCGACACCACCACGACGATCGACCCGGAGCTGCGCCAGCAGGTCGTCGACACGATCTGCGAGCTGCTGCCGCGCGTGCTGAAGCGGGAGGTCACCGGCGCCTCGGAGACCACCACGCTCATGGACGACCTCGGCATGAGCTCCACCACCGGCCTGGAGCTGGTCCTGGAGCTGGAGGACAAGCTGGAGCGCGAGATCAGCGTCGAGGACATGGGCCGCGACAACTTCGAGACGGTCGGCAGCCTCGCCGACTACGTCGCCGGTAACCTGCTGCCGGAAGAGTGAGCATGCCCGTCGAAGACCGCTGGGGGCTCCGGCGCGCCGTGTCGCGCCGGTTCCCCGAACCGGCCGCCCTCGCCGCCGACACCGGGCACGCCGCCCGCCTGTCGACGTACCTCACGGACCTCCTCGCGCCGCACGGGCTCACCCTGTCCCCCGGCGCGCTCGACCCGGTGCGGGGGCAGTCCTACGGGGAGATGGCCGTGGAGCTCCTGCCGTCCTCGCCGGTCGACCTGCTCGTGCTCGCCTACGACGTGCCGGACATCTCCCCCGGGCGGGCGGTCAGCACGTACCTGACCCACGTCTGCCCCGGCGAGCCGATGTCGTTCGCGGTCTCCGACCAGGGCCGGGCCGCCGCGTTCACGGCCCTGTCGCTGATGCGCACGTACGCCGCGACCCATCCCCGGGCCGTGCTCATCGCCGTCGAGCAGGCGGACCTGCCCTACGACCCGGGCGTGCCGGTGACCCTGCCGGCCGCGCACGCGGGCGTCGCGTTGCACCTGGACACGTCCGCCGCGGCCGCCCTGACCTCGGTCACCGTGACCCCCGACGCCGACGCGGTGCTGGACGGCCTGGACGGCCTGGACGCCTCGACCGTGGTGCTCGGCGGCGGCCTCGCCGCGTTCGCCGACGACGTGAAGGCCGACCGGGTCGTCCTGGCCGACCCCGCCCAGCCGATGACCGGCGTCTGGGCGGCCCTCGCGGGGCTCGACCTGGCCACCGCCGGGCGGATCGCGGTCGCCGACCACGACCCGGTGCTGCGCTACCTGTGCGTGGCCGCCTTCGGCTGACCGGGACACCGGCGCGGTTCACCAGTTGCCCGCGCCACCAGACCGCCGTACGCGGCATCCGCGGTCCCGGGGCGGCGCCGGGCCGGCGTCGCCGGCGGCGTCAGCGTCACCGGCCGCGGTCCGCGGCGGTGACGGTCCTCAGCGCCACCAGGCGGCCGTCTGCAGCACGGCGTCCAGGCAGGGGCCGACGCCGGCGCCGGTGAGCGTCCCCACGAATCGGGCGAGCCCGGCCAGGCCGGCGAGCGCCGTCGCGCGGTCCGGCGCGGCGAGCGCACGCCGCAGGACCGCGAGCGCCAGCGGCGCCTGTGCCGGGTCCGCCTCGACACAGGCGGCCGCCCGCCGCGCCATCGCCGCCATCGTGATGTCATCGGACGCCACGGGGGTGTAGCGGGCAACCAGCGCGGGCGGCAGGTGCGGCGCGAGCCCGGCCACCGCCCACCTGCGGTCGTGCTCGGAGGGCAGCGCGACCGCGGCTGCCATGACACGGTCGAGCCGGTCCGGCGACAGCACCGGGCCGAGCGTCACCAGCATGCGTGCCAGCCTGTAGTCGACCGTGGCGCCTTCGACGGTCGCCAGGGCCTCGCCGGCGAGGGCGTCGCGCTCGTCCGCCGGCAGGTGCGGCAGCAGGACCACCAGCGCGGCGAGCCGGGAGGGCAGGTCGCCGGTCGAGGCGGCCGCGGCGAGCGCCTGGGCGAGCACGTCGGCGCGCCGGTCGCCGGACAGGTACGGCAGCAGCGCGGTGAGCGCCTCCGCGCGGCCGACGTCCAGGGCGAGGGCGGCGGCGACGGCCTGCTCCAGCTGGTCCGCCGACAGCAGGGGCAGCAGCGCGGGCAGCTCGCCGGGCAGCGCGTAGCCGCGGTCGCCGGCGGTGGCCGCGGCCAGGGCGACGGCGACCGCCCGCTGCCGGTGCCCGTCCGGCAGGTGCGGGGCGAGCGTGGCGAGCGACCAGACGAACGGCACCGGTGCCGCCGCCCGCGTGTACACCTCGTGCAGCAGGTCGGCGGGCAGGTACGGCACGAGCCCGGCGAGCGCGGCCGCGTGGTCGTTCATGACGCGGATGTCGGCGAGCGACTCGACGGCCGGTCCGAGGACGGCGGCACGGTCCCCGGCCGGCAGGTACGGCAGCAGTGCGCCCAGCGCCGGGACCCGCAGGTGCGCGTGCTCGACGCCCAGGACCGCGCCGGTCGCCCGGCGCAGCAGGTCCAGGGGAAGCGCCGGCGCCAGCCGGGTCAGCAGCCCGGTCCGGGTCCCGGGGTGCTCGACGGCGACGGCGGCGTCCAGGGCCGGCGCCGCCGCGACGGGCAGGTGCGGGGCGAGCGCGACGAGCACCTGCGCCCGGTGGGCCGCGTCGCCGAACGCGGTCGCGGCGCGCAGGACGTCGCCGAGCCGGTCCGTGCGCAGGTGCGGCACGAGCGCGACGAGGACCCGGGCGCGGGCGCCGGCGTCGCCGACGACGACGGCGGAGTCGGCGAGCATCTTGCGGAGCAGGGCGCCTCGCCGCTCGGCGGGCAGGCGCCGGGCCAGCGCGACGCGCACGGGTATCGCCGTGGACCCGGGCGGTCCGCCGGAGGCGACGGCCAGGGCCGGCTCGACCTGGTCGGGTGGCAGATGGGGCACGAACGACCACAGCAGCTGCCCCCGCTCGCGCCCGCCGGCGGCGGCGACGGCCATCACCGCGGGCCAGTGCCGGTCCGCCAGGTACGGGGCGAGGCGGGCCAGGTCGGCGGTCTCCGGGTCGGCCGCGAGGTCGTCGAGCACGGCGTCGAGGCAGCGGTGGAGCCGGTCCGGTGGCAGGTGCGGGACGAGGTCGAGCAGCGCCGCCGTGCGCTCGCGCCGGCCGTCGACGGCGGTGGCCGCGTCCAGCGCCCGCTCGATGACGGTGCTCCCCGTCCCGTCCGGCGCGTACGGCACCAGCGCGGTCAGCAGCTGCGCGCGGGCGGACGGGTCGGCCAGCGCGCCGGCGGCGCGAGCGCGCGGCGGCGGGGACCGGCCGGCAGGCGCGGTGCCAGGGCGGCGAGGAGGTGGGCCCGCGCCGGCTCATGGGTGCTCGCCAGCGCGGTCGCGAACAGCTGGGGCAGCCACCTGTCCGGCGCGTGCGGCACGAGCAGCGCCAGCATCCTCGCGCGGCGGTCCGGGTACGGGCTGTCCGCGGCGGCGACCGCGGCCCGCTCCAGCTGCCGGGGCGAGAGGTGCGCGACGATGCCGGCGAGCGCCTCCTCCCGGTACGCGTCGTGGCAGGCGAGGACCGCGTCGAGCGCGGCGGCGACCGCGGCGGCGCGTTGCCCGGGCGCCAGATGCGGCAGGAGCGCGATCCAGCCATGGACCCGCCGGTACGGCTCCGGTATGCCCGCCACCGCCGCCGAAGCCAGGGCGAGCAGCTCGGGCCGGTCCGCGACCGGAGCGTGCGGCAGCAGGCCGAGCAGGTCCTGGCCGTGCCCGGGGCGGATCCGGCGGTCGCGGTGCAGGTGAGCCACGGCTTGGCGCACCGACCAGACGCCGTCGGCCACCGCCAGCTCGAGCAGGTCGGGTGTGACGGCGGTACGCCGGCCGCGCAGGCTCGCGGTGACCAGCCCGAACCAGATCTCGTCGTGCAGCGCGGGTGCGGGCTCCCCGGCCTCGACGGCGGCGTCGGTCCGCCCGGCGGCGGCGCGCCGGGCCGGCTCGACGTCGTCGAGGTAGTCCTCGATCGTGCCGTGCGTCTCGTGGAACCGGCACCAGGCGTTGACCGGCCCGGTGTCGGTGTCGACCGAGGTGAGCAGCAGCCGGCGCAGGTCCTGCCACCGGCCCTCGCGAGCGAGACGCCGCGCCGCGTCCCGGTCGTTGATCGTCTCGGACATGCGGCGCACTGTGTCAGACCCGGTCAACTGCCGTACCGGTCACGGATCTCAGGCGGCGCCGTGCACCCGCTGCGTCACCGTGAACGGCTCCTCGCCGGCGAGGGCGACCGCGGCCCGGAACCCTTCCGGCGCCGCGAGGTCCGCGATCCGGAACGGCCCGTCGTGCTGGACCACCACCGGCGCCGGGCCGGCCACCGGCGTCGCCAGCCCCCGGGTGAGCCTGGCCCCGGCGGCCTTCACCAGGGACTCCTTGCGGGCCCACAGCGCCGCGAAGCGTTCGTGGCCGCCGTCGCCGGTGACCAGGTCGGCCTCGCCGGGCGGGTAGAAGCGGCGGGCCATCGCCGCGCAGTCCAGGCCCGGCATGACCCGCTGCAGGTCGACACCGACGGGGCGGCGGGGGGACACGGCCACCATGACGAGGTCGCCGGAGTGCGACAGGTTCACCTCGACGCCGGTGTACGGCCCGGTCAGCGACGGCTTGCCGTTGGCGTTGTGCGCCCACCGCAGCGCGTGCGGCGGGGCGTCCAGCACCGCGCCGACGAGGCGGCGGGTGACCGCGTGCGCCACCACGAACCGGCGCCGGTCGATGGGGTGCACGATGGTGGCGTGCCGGCGCCGCTCGTCGTCGTCGAGCAGCACGGCCAGCGCCGGCAGCGCGTCGTCGGGGACCCGCGCGTCGGCGAGCCACACCTCAACCGCGTCCATGCTCAGGCGGCAGCGTCGATCAGGCCCGCGAAGCGGCGCACGCCCTCCTCGATCCGGGCCGGCTCCAGGGCGCTGCACGACAGCCGGATCGCGTGGTCGCCGCCGCCACCGAGGTAGAAGAACCGCATCGGGGTCCACAGCACCCCGTGCTCGCGGGCCGAGACCTCCAGCAGCTCCTCGGACGCGTCGACCGGCACGTCCACCACGACGAAGAACCCGCCGCTCGGGCTGTTCCACCGCACCGGCGTGCCGGCGAAGTGCCGCTCCAGGGCGGCCAGCAGGGTCTGCAGGTTGCGCCGGTAGAAGCGGATCTTCGCCTGGTTGGCGCCGCGCAGGCTGAACCCGCTGTCCAGCAGCATCCCGCCGACCACCGCCTGGGACAGCGCCGAGGTGTTGACGGTGAGCATGCTCTTCACCGTCGACAGCTCCTCGGCCAGCAGCGTGCGCCGGCCCGAGGCGTCCACGACCGGCTGGTCGGCGACGAGGAACCCGACCCGCACCCCCGGGAAGTACGACTTGGCGAACGACCCGAGGTAGATCACGCGCTGGTCCGTGTCGAGGGACTTCAGCGTCGGGCGCGGCTCGTCGTCGAGGCCGAACAGCCCGTACGGGTCGTCCTCGAGGATCAGCAGGTCCGCCGCCGCGGCCACGTCCAGCAGCGCCCGGCGGGTCGGGACCGGCAGCGACACGCCCGACGGGTTGGCGAAGTTGGGCACCACGTACAGCGCCTTCGGGGTGCGCCCGCTCGCCCGGACCTCGGCGGCCACCGCGGCGACCGTCTCGGGGTGCAGCCCGTCCGGCGCCTCCGGCACCGGCACCACCTCGATGCCGAGGATCCGGGCGGCGCCGGTGAACCCGACGTAGCACGGCTCGGCGGCGAGCACCACGTCGCCGGGGGCCGCGCACAGGCCGCGCAGCGCGATCACCATCGCCTCCTGGCAGCCGGCGGTCACCATGACCGCCTCGTCCGGGACGCGGATGTCCTCGTCGACGTCGAGCATCCGGGCGATGAGCCCGCCGATGTGGCCGTTGGTGCGCCCGTACTGGGTCAGCAGCGGCCGGCTCTGCACGTCGCTCAGCCCGCGCTCGCGCAGGTGCGTCAGGTACGCCTGCAGATGCTTGTCGATGTCGGCGACGGCGTGGAACTCGTCGAACGGGCGGCCCGCGGCGAGCGAGATCGCGTCGGGGAACCGGCCGGCGACCTCGTTGAGGAAGTTCATCGACGCCGACACCGGGTCGGAGACCGACACGTGCAGGGCTTCCCTGTGCAGCTTCACCATCACCGCTCATCTCCTGGTCGGGCCCGCACCACCGACCGGTCCAGGTCGGCCAGGCGCGGACGGCCGGCGAGCGCCATCGCGTGCGCCAGCTCCTCGGTCGTCGTGCGCAGCAGCCCCTCGACGCCGTCGGCGCCGCCGGCGGCGAGCCCCCACAGCGGCGGCCGGCCCAGCAGCACCATCCGCGCGCCGAGGGCGAGCGCGGTGAGGGCGTCCGTGCCGCGGCGCACCCCGCCGTCGAACAGCACCGGCACGGCCGCACCGGCCGCGTCGACGACCTCCGGCAGCGCGTCGAGGCTGGCGACGGCGCCGTCGAGCTGGCGGCCGCCGTGGTTGGACACGATGATCCCGTCGACGCCGTGCGCCACGGCCAGGGCCGCGTCCTCGGCGGTCAGGATGCCCTTGAGCACGATCGGCAGGCTGGTGCGCTGCCGCAGCCAGGCCAGGTCGGCCCAGGTGACGGCCGCGTCGAAGGACTCGGCGGCGTGCTCGGCGATCGCCGAGCGGCCCTCGTCGCTGTGGTGGGTCAGCGCCATGACCGCCGCGTCGATGTTCACCGCGGCGACGTCGCCGCCGATCGCGAAGCCGTTGCGCATGTCGCGCCAGCGCCGGCCGATGCGGGGGGCGTCGACGGTCAGCACCAGCGCGCCGAACCCCGCGGCCGCGGCCCGCTCCACGAGACCGGCCATCACCTCGCGGCGGCGGAACCAGTACAGGTGCAGCCACAGCCCGCTGCCGGCCGCCCCGGCGATGTCCTCGAGGGTGCGGCTGGCGAACACGCTGACCACGAACAGCGCGCCGGCCGCGCCCGCACCCCGCGCCGTGGCGACCTCACCCTCGTCGTCCACGAGGCGGTGGTACGCGGTGGGCGCCACGCCGACCGGTGTGCGGTACCGGGTGCCGAACACCGACACCGCGGTGTCGACGGTGGACACGTCGGTCAGCACCCGCGGCCGCAGCCGGAAACGGTCGAACGCGGCGAGGTTGGCCCGCAGGGTCCGCTCGGACTCCGCACCGCCCTCGATGAAGTCCCACACGTCCGGATCGACGACCTCACGGGCGAGACGCTGGTAGTCGGAGGCGGTCAGAACCGGCCCGGTCTGAGATCGTGTCACCGGCGCTCCATAGGCGGTAGCCTATCGGGACCACGCAACGCCATGACATGAGCCGAAAGGCTTATATGCCCATCGATAGCATGCTGACCGCCGAGACATCCGACCCGTTCTGTCTCGGCGACGGCGAGGCCGAGCGCCTCCTGCGGGGCCACCCCTGGCACCGGTTCGCGGTCCTCGGCGACAGCGTCGCCGAAGGCCTCACCGAGCCCGTCGACGGCTACCACCCCCTGGCGTTCCCCGACCGTCTGCGGGTGGAGCTGGCCCGGCACCGGCCCGGCCTCGCGCACCGCAACCTCGGCCGGCGCAACCTGCGCGCCGCGGAGGTCCTCGCCACCCAGCTCGGCCCGGCGCTGGCCTTCCGGCCCGACCTCGCGCTCGTCGTGTGCGGCGCCAACGACGCGATGCGCCCCGGCTACGAGGCCCGCGCCGACGCCGTCGACGCGACGCTCACCGCGCTGGTCCGCCCGCTGCAGGACGCCGGCGCCACGGTCGTCACCGTGTCGCTGTTCGTCATGCCGCGGTACCCGCGGATGCCGGACTGGCTCGGCCCGGCGTTCTCCCGCCGGATGGCCCTGCTCGGCCGCCGCACCACGGCCCTCGCCGAGGCCCTCGGCACCGTCCACGTCGACCTCGCCACGCACCCCGCGATCGCCACCGGTGACGTCCTCACCGGCGCCGACGGGCTGCACGGCAACGGTCGCAGCCACGCCATCGCCGCGGCGGAGCTGATCCGCCGCCTGTCCCGAGAGATCCAGGGAGCCTGACGATGCCACTCGACCCGCAGCTGCAGGCGATGCGCGACCAGCGCGAGCGCGACGGGGCCACCCCGCTGTACGCGATGACCCTCGAGGCGGCCCGGGAGGCCGACCTGGCCGCCATCAAGGCCGGCGGTGGCACCCCGGAGCCGGTCCACGAGGTCACCGACCACTGGATCGACGGGCCCGGCGGCGAGCTGCAGGTGCGGGTGTACCGGCCGTCCGGCGACCGCCCGCTGCCGGTGCTGGTCTACTTCTTCGGCGGCGGCTGGGTCCTCGGCGCCATCGACACCGCCGACGGCATCTGCCGCACCCTCGCCAACAGCGCCGGCTGCCTGGTCGTCGTCCCCGGCTACCGGCTCGCGCCGGAGCACCCGTTCCCCGCCTCGATCGAGGACTGCTACGCCGCGGTGCGCTGGGTCGCCGACCACGCCGCCGAGCTCGGCGCCGACCCGGACCGCATCGCCGTCGGCGGCGACAGCGCCGGGGGCAACCTGGCCGCCGCGACCACCCTCATCGCCCGGGAGGCCGGCGACCTCACCCTCGTCGGCCAGCTCCTCGTCTACCCCAACACCGACCAGCTCGCCGACGACGAGTCGATGCGGGCCAACGGCGACCCGTACCTGTTCAACCACCACTCGGTCGCCTGGTACCGCAAGCACTACCTGATCGACCCCGACGACGCCGAGAACCCCCTCGCCTCGCCGCTGCGCGCCGAGTCGCTCAAGGGCCTGCCCCCGGCGCTGGTCATCACCGCCGAGTACGACCCGCTGCGCGACCAGGGCGAGCGCTACGCCAAGCGCCTCGCCGACGACGCCGTCCCGGTCACCCTCGCCCGGTACGACGGCATGGCGCACGGATTCTTCGCCATGGCCGGCGCGGTCGACGAGGCCCGCGTCGCCCTCGCCCAGGCCGCCGCGCAGCTGCGGGCGTGGTTCACATCCTGACCGCCCTGCGGCGCAACGTGGCCGGCACGTGGGGCGCCGCCGGCGAGCGCTGGCTCGCGGACCTGCCCGACCTGCTCGCCGGCCTCGCCGCCGACTGGGGCCTGACCCTCGGCGCGCCGTACGACCTCACGTACCACTACGTGGCCGCGGTGCGCCGCGCCGACGGCACCCCCGCGGTGCTGAAGGCCGGCTTCGAACTGTCGGCCGAGGCGGCGGCGCTCGCCGCGTTCGACGGCCACGGCGCCGCCCGCCTGCTGCGCGCCGACCCGGCCCGCGGCGCCCTGCTGCTGGAGCAGGTCAGCCCCGGCGACCGGCTGCGCGACCTCGCCGCCACCGACGACGCCGCGGCCACGGCGGTGCTCGCCGACCTCATGCGCCGGCTGCACGTGCCGCCCGTGCCGGGCCTGCCCACCGTCCTGTCCCAGGTCGGCGCGCTGGACCGGCACCGCGGCGCGGTCCCCGCCGACCTGGTCGCCGAGGCCGCCGCCGTCATGCGCCACCTGTGCGCGTCCGCACCCCGTACGGCGGTCCTGCACGGCGACCTGCACCACGACAACGTGCTGCGCGGCACCCGCGAGCCGTGGCTGGCCATCGACCCGCACGGCCTCGTCGGCGACCCCGGCTACGAGGCCGGCTCGATCCTGTTCAACCCCGACCCCGGCGACCGCGACCCGGCGCTGACCGCCCTCGTCCCGGCCCGCCTGCGGCAGCTGTCCGCGGCCCTCGGCGAGCCGATCGACCGGCTCGCCGCCTGGGGCTTCGTCAAGGCCGTCCTGTCCTCGGTGTGGACCGCCGACGCCGGCGGCGGTCCGGACCGCGCCCTGGACGTCGCCCACCTCCTGCGTCCTTGACCGGCCCGCAGGCAGCGCTGCAGGCGCTCGTGCCCTGCCACAGGCACCGTCGGGGCGCCCTGACCGACGCGACCAGCGCTCGACCCACCCCGTTCAGGGGGCGTCGGGGAGGCGGGACAGCAGGGCATCGCCCCACGGGTAGTCGGTGTCGCCGATGAGGGCGTCCGCGGTGGCGCGCTCCGCCACGGCGGCGGCGACGTCGCCCCGGGTGTTGAGGACGGCGGCGACGCGCAGGCGGGCCTCGCCCTCGCGGACGCGGTCGCCGAGGCGGGCGTAGCGGTCGGCGGCCTCGCGGTACCGCAGCAGGGCCGTGCCGAGGTCGTCGCGGCGTTCGGCGACGAGGCCGAGGCCGAGCAGCGCACCGCCGACGGCGGCGCCGTTGCCGATGCGTTCGGCGAGGGTGCGCATCCGGCCGAAGCCGCGTTCGGCGTCGTCCCAGCGGCCGTCGCTCTCGGCGGTCCAGGCCAGCTCCTGGTGGTAGTACGCGAGCAGGTAGTCGTCGCCGGCGCGGGCGGCGACGGCCTCGACCTCGGCGGTGACCGCGTCGGACTCGGCCCGGCGCCCGGCGAACCGGTACGCCAGGCCCAGCACCAGGCGCACCCAGCCGGCCTGCGCCGTCTCCGCGTCGGCCGGCAGCAGCTCCCGGGCCCGTTCCATCATCGGCACGCTGAGCTCGTGGCGGCGGAAGTTGTTGTACAGGGTGCCCAGCGCGGTGCGTACCTCCACCTCCTCGTCGACGCGGCCCAGCTCGACGAACAGGTCCAGGGCCCGCAGCAGCGCCGCCTCGGACTCCGCGAAGCGGTGCAGGTCCCGCAGCGCCTCGCCGCGCCGGCGCACCGTCTGGGCGGTCTCCCACCGGTCGCCGGCGGCCTCGGCGAGGGCGACGGCCTCGTCCGCGGGCGGCAGGGCCCGCTGGACCTCCCCGGCGATCGTCAGCGAGTGCGACACCCAGCGCAGCGCCCTGGCCCGCCCGACCCGGTCGGCGCCGGCGGCGTCCGCGGCGGCCGTCCACATCGCGACGCGGTCGAACGGGTCGGTGACGTCCGGTTGCACGGCGTCGACGAGCGCCGTCACGGCACCGTGCCGGCCCGTGGCGACGCCCTCGGCCAGCACCGCGGGCAGCCCCGCGGCGTCCGTGCCGGCGGGCCGCGCCCGGTGCCGGTCCAGCAGCCAGTCGAGCAGGCGCTGCGAGGTCTCCGCGTGCTCCTGCGCGGTCAGCGTCTCGGTGGCGAACAGCCGCAGCAGGTCGTGCAGGTGGAACCGGTCGGGGCCGGGCGACTCGACCAGGAACGCGTCGACGAGCCGGTCCATCGACTGCCGCGCGGCGGCCTCGTCGACGCCCGCGCGGGCGGCCGCGGCGGCGAGGGTGAACACCTGCCCCGGGTGCGACCCGGCCCGGCGGAACACCAGCCGGTCCACTTCGGACAGTTCGGCGTACGCGGCCTGGAACGTCGAGCGCACCGCCAGATCGCCCTGGCGCAGCTCGTCAAGGCGCCGGTGCTCGCCCGCGAGCCGCTCCGCCAGCGCCGACGGCGTCCACTGTGGACGGGCACGCAGCCGGCCGGCGACGATGAGCACGGCGAGCGGCAGCCCCGCGCAGGCGGCGACGAGCGCCCGCGCACCATCGGGGTCACGGCGCACCGTGCCGGCGCCGGCGACGCGTTCGAGCAGCTCGACGGCGGCGTCCTCGGGCAGCGCGGCGAGGGGTACCGCATGCGCGTTGGCGACCCCGGTCAGCTGCCGCCGGCTGGTGACGATCGTGGCGCACCGGGCCCCGCCCGGCAGCAGCGCGGCCACGTGCGCGGCGTCGCGGGCGTCGTCGAGCAGCACCAGCACGGCCCGGTCGGCCACGGCGGAGCGGAACCGCGCGGCGAGCTCCTCGGTGCCACCCCGGCGCTCGTCCTCGGGCACACCGAGCGCGGCCAGGAACCGGCCCAGCACCGCCTCCGGCGCGACCGGCTCCGCCGACGCGCCGCGCAGCGTCGCGAACAGCTGCCCGTCAGGGAACTGGGGCCGCAGCGCGTGCGCGGCGCCGAGCGCCAGCGACGTCTTGCCGGTGCCGGGCGCCGCGGCCAGCGTCACCACCGGCGACTCGCCGCTGAGCACCCGCACGATCTCGGCGACCTCGGCGTCCCGCCCCAACAGCGGCGTCGCCGCGGGCAGCTCGGCCGGCGCGGCCGGCCCGGGCGGCGGCCCCGGCACTGGTGCGGGCCCGGGCCCCGGCGGCGGCGCCGGCTGCTGCCAGAGCGCCAGCCCCGCACCGGCCAGGCCGAGGACCCCGACCGCGGGCCAGGCCAGCCATGCCACCTCGTCCAGCGGGTCCGGCAGGGTGCCACCGGTGGCGACGTTGACGGCCACCGCGAGCAGGACCGAGAACAGCCCCGACACGACCGCCAGCAGTACCCCCGACCGACTCCGCATGCAGCGATCTTCGCCGATCCTGCGCCTCGTCACCAACCCCGGGTGGTGGTCACGCCCCGCATCCGCCGGTCCGGCCCGGCACCGGTGTCGTGACCGCCGGCAGTCCGGCGAACGCAACGTGTGCACGACAGCGGGCCCCGGCTTCGTGAGCCAGGACCCGCCGTCTGTGGCGCCGCTTGCCTCCGCAGTCGATAGGGCGGTACGGGGGCGAAGGGCTTCTCTTCTCTGGTTGCCTCGCCCGGCGGAGGTTCAAACCTCTCCGGCGCGGCCAATTCGAGTCCACAGTGGATGATGGTCCGGCGGGTGCGGTCAGCTCTCCTCGGCGGCGGCCAGCAGCTCGCGCAGCAGTGCGGCGAGCTGGCGGCGGCGCGGCTCGGGGAGCCGCTCGAGCACCTCCCGCTGCGCGGCGAGGCCCACGGCGACGGCCTCGTCGATGAGGGTGCGGCCGGCGCCGGTGAGCGTGATGACGAGGCCGCGGCGGTCGGCGGGGTCGGGCGAGCGGGCCACCAGCCCGGCCCGCTCCAGGCGGTCGAGCCGGCCGGTCATGCCGCCGGACGTGAGCATCAGCGAGGCGGCGAGCGCCTTGGGCGACAGCTGGAACGGCGCGCCCGCCCGGCGCAGCGTGGCGAGCACGTCGAACTCGCCCCGGTTGATGCCCAGCGCGCCGTAGACCCGCTCCTGCCGGTCGCCGACGATGCGGGCCAGCCGGTACACCCGGCCGAACACCGCCATCGCGTCGGTCTCCAGGTCGGGCCGCTCGCGCCGCCACTGCTCGACGATCCTGTCGACGTCATCTGCCACGTCCCGCATTCTCGCACATCTTGCATCTAAGTAGCTTAGTGCTAAGCTACTTAGTCATGAGGAACCTTGCGCTGGCGACCGCCGCGGCACCGGCCCTGTGGGGCACCACGTATCTCGTGACGACCGAGCTGCTGCCCGACGGCCGGCCGCTGCTCGCCGGGACGCTGCGCGCCCTGCCCGCCGGGCTGCTGCTGGTCGGGGTCGTCGCCGCCCTCGCCGGCCGGCGCGCCCTGCCCTCGGGCGCCTGGTGGTGGCGGGCGGCCGTGCTCGGCTTCCTGAACATCGGCCTGTTCTTCGCCCTGCTGTTCGTCGCGGCCTACCGGCTGCCCGGCGGCATCGCGGCGGTGCTCGGCGCGCTCGGTCCGTTCGTGGTGGCGGCGCTGGCGTTCGCGCTGCTGGGGCAGCGCCCCGGGCTGCGCGTCCTGGCGGCGGGCACGGCCGGCCTGGCCGGCGTCGCCCTGCTGGTGCTGCGCTCCGACGCCGCCCTCGACCCGATCGGCCTCGCCGCCGCGGCCGCCGGCATGGTGTCGATGTCGCTCGGCACCGTCCTGGGCCGCCGCTGGGGCGCCCCTTCCGGCCTGCCGGACCGGCGCACCGCGCTGCTGGCGCTGACCGGCTGGCAGCTGACCGTCGGCGGGCTGCTCCTCGCCCCGGTGATGCTCGCCGTGGAGGGTCTCCCGCCCGCGCTGACCTGGACGAACGTCACCGGGTTCGGCTACCTGTCGGTGGTCGGCACGGCCGGCGCGTACTTCGTGTGGTTCCGCGGGGTGACGGCGCTCGCCCCGGCCAGGGTCAGCCTGTTGAGCCTGCTCAGCCCGGTGGTGGCGGCCGTGCTCGGCTGGCTCGCCCTGGACCAGTCGCTGTCGGCCGGCCAGCTGCTGGGGGCCGCCGCCATCCTCGCCGCCGTCGTGGTGGGCACCCGCACCCCGGTGGAGGCCGCGCCCTCGGCACCCGGCGCGTCGTCACCGGCCCCGGCGGCGCGGGCTTCCACGCTGCCGTCATTGGCGCTGCCGGCTCCTGTACCGCCGGTGCCGGCCGGGCGGTAGCACCCCGGCCGGCCAGGTGCGGACGGCGCTGCGGGCGTGGCGCGGCGGGCCAGGCGCGGGCCAGGCGCGGGCCAGGCGCGGGCCAGGCGCGGGCCAGGCGCGGGCGTCAGGTGGGCGGCGGGTCGAGGACCGCGCGGAGCAGGTGCTCGGCGGTGGCGGCGAGCCGGTCGTGGTCGAGGGTGTCGTCGAGCACGGTCTGCAGCAGCAGGCCCTGGTACACGGCGATGAAGACCCTGACCAGGGAGTCCAGGTCGACCCCGGGCGGCAGCGGGGCATCGGCGAGCAGGTCGGCGGCCTGGGCCACGGGCCGGTCGACGCCGGAGCGGACCAGGTCGCGGATCGGCGCGGAGCGGACCGTCTCGGCCCACACCTGCAGCGAGAGCCGCAGGGCGTCGCGGGCGGCCGGGTCGCCGAGGCCGCGCAGCAGCTCGCGGTACGTGCCGAACGGGTCCTGCTGGAAGCGGCGTTCACGCTGCTCGTGGCGTTCGGTGACGATGGCGGCGATCATGTCGTCCTTGCCGGTGAAGTACCGGTAGACGAGGCCGGCGCTGACCCCCGACTCGCGGACGATGTCCTGCACCGAGGTGCGGTGGAAGCCCTGGCGGGCGAAGCAGGCGGCGGCCGCGTCGAGGATCTGGCGGCGGCGGGCGGCGAAGTGGGCGTCGTCGACCTTCGGCATCAGCGGCCACCGTCCACGGCCGCACCACCGTCCACGGCCGCGCCACCGTCCGCGGGGGCTTCCACCACGGCGCGGGCGACCCGGTAGAACTCGGCGGTCGGCTCGGCCCGGCGGGACGCGGGCAGGAACCGCTCCGCGGCGGCCCTCGTCGACAGGTCCTCCACCAGCCGCAGCCCCCGGGCGCGCAGGTACGCGGGCACCTCGGCCGGATCGAGGCCGAACGTCCACGGCTCCCCCTCGCGGCGCACGGCGTCGTGCCACTCGGCCGCGCCGGCGAAGGTGGCGGTGCCGTCGAGGACGGCGCGGTGGACGTACGTGACGATGACGGTGCTGCCCGGCGGGCACAGCGCGACCAGTCCGCGCAGCGTGGCGTCGACCGACGCGGCGTCCAGGTAGTTGGTGACGCCCTCCCAGATCACGGCGGTGCGCCGGGCCGGGTCGAAACCGGCGGCGCGCAGGACCGTGCCGAGGTCGTCGGCGGTGAGGTCGGCGGGGACGAACACCACGCCCGGGCGGGCGGCACCGCCGAGGCGGCGGCGCTTGGTCGCCTGGGTCGCCGGGTGATCGACCTCGAACCACGTCACGCCCGGCGCCGCACGCCCGTCCCGGCTCCACGTCGCGTCGGGTGCGGTGCGGTGGGCGCGGCTGTCGAAGCCGGCGCCGAGCAGCACCACCTGGCGGGCGCCGCCGGTCAGGGCCGCGGCGAGCCATTCGTCGATGAGGCGGGTGCGCACCACGGCGGAGGCGCGCGGACCGCCGGACCAGCGCCGGTCGATGTAGCGCACGAGCGCGCCGTGCACGCCCGGCAGCCGGCACAGCGCGACCACGGTGCGGTGCCGGCGGGGCAGCAGCCGGCGGGCGGGCGGGTCGCGGAACAGCCCGCCACCGGGCCGGACCGTCTCCAGGGCGCGGAACAGCGCGACGTGCTCGGCGGTGCGGCTGCTGCGGTCGATCACGCCGTCAGAATAATGAACGAACACCCATTTTTGAAGGGATGCCGTACGCGGCGTCGAGCACCTGCATGGCCGCCCCCGCGGCGATCACGTCGGCGCCCAGCTCGGCGAGGGTCACCGACACGTCCTGCCAGTGCGAGCGGGGGATCTCGGCTCGGGTGGCGTGCTCGTACACCTCGGGGTGCCGCAGCAGGTCGGCGCCGGCGAGCACGACGTGGTTGACGTCGGTGGTCCGCAGCAGGTTGACGATGCCGGTGGCGAGCACCCGCGCGGCGGTGTCGAGCCGGCCGGCGGCCACGGCGGTGTCGTGCAGGATCTCCAGGCACCCCGACCGCCCGCAGACGCAGCGCGGGCCGTCGAGCTGCATGACCGTGTGGCCGAACTCGCCGGCGTTGGTGTGCGCGCCGCGGTACGCCGCACCGCCGAGCCACAGGCCCGCGCCGATCCCCGACTCGACCATGATCAGGGCGCCGTCGCGGAACGTGGGCCCGCGCCGCCACGCCTCCGCGGTCACGCCGGCCGTGACGTCCTTGTCCAGGTGTACGGGCACCCCCAGCGCCTCCTGGGCGAGCTGCCGCAGCGGCACGTCGTGCCAGTGGCGCAGCCGGTGCGCGTCGCGGACGATGCCGGCGGCGTGGTCGAGCGGGCCGACCATGCCGATGCCGACGCCGACCGGGTCGCCGCCGGTGCGCCGGGCGTCCCGCCGGACCGCGTCGAGCAGCTGGCCGGGGGTGAAGTCGGGCGGCAGCGGCGTGACCGTCGAGGTGAGCACCGTGCCGGCCAGGTCGGTGAGGACGGTGCGCAGCGTCCGGCGGGCCACGTGGATCCCGACCGCGTGCCGGCTGCCGGGCACCAGGCGGTAGATGCTGGCCGGCTTGCCGACGCCCTGCCGGCGCACCCCGCAGACCTCGACCAGGCCCTGCCCGGTGAGGCGGCCGAGGACCTTCGACACGGCCTGCGGCGTGAGACCGGTCGCCTCGGCGACGCCCGCACGGTCGAACTCGGCCCTGGTGCGGGCGAGCGCGACGACGAGGGACTCGTTGTAGTCCCGCAGGTGCTCCAGGTGAGCGCCGGGCGTGTCCATGCCCATATCCTATTACGCAACAGCGTTGCTAAAATGTCCGGCATGGACCACCTCACCGCGTCCCGGCGCTGGACGGCGCTGCTCGCCCTGTCGCTGGGCGGCTTCGCCATCGGGCTCACCGAGTTCGTCGCGATGGGGCTGCTCCCCGACATCGCCCGCAACCTGCTGCCGTCGCTGTACGAGCAGTCCAGCGCCAGGGCCGTCGCCCGCGGCGGCTGGATGATCACGGTCTACGCGCTGGGTGTGGTCGTCGGCGCCCCGACCATCGCCGCGCTCACCGCCCGCGTGCCGCGCAAGCAGCTCGTCGTCGGCCTGCTCGCGCTGTTCGCGGTGGGCACGGTCGCCTCCGCGCTCGCGCCGACGTTCGAGCTGGTGCTCGCCGCCCGGTTCGTCGCCGCCCTGCCCCACGGCGCCTACTTCGGCGCCGCCGGGCTCCTCGCCGCCGCGATCATGGGCCCCGGCAACCACGCCAAGGGCTTCGCCGTCGTCCTCGGCGGCCTCACCGCGGCCAACCTCGTCGGTGTCCCCGCCGTCACCAGGCTCGGCCAGGCCGCGGGCTGGCGCAGCGCGTACCTGGCGATCGCCCTCATGTTCGGGCTGACCCTGCTCGCCGTGGTCGCCACCGTCCCGGCCGTCGCCGCGGCGGTCGACGGCTCGCCGCGCGCCGAGCTGGCCGCCTTCCGTGCGCCGCAGGTCTGGCTGGTCGCGGCCGTCGCGGCCCTCGGCTTCGCCGGGTTCTTCGCCATCGACAGCTACATCGCCCCGGTCACCACCCACGTCGCCGGCCTGTCCACCGGCACCGTGCCGTGGGTCCTCGTCGCCGTCGGCCTCGGCATGACGGTCGGCAACGCCGCCGGCGGTTACTTCTCCGACCGCGACCTGCGCCGCAGCATCCTCGGCGGCTTCGTCGGCTTCATCCTCGCCATGGTGGTCTTCGCGCTCGTCTCCGGTTCTCCCGTGGGCCTGTTCGCCGGGGCGTTCCTCCTCGGCGCCGCCGGCCTGTTCCTCGGCCCCGCCATGCAGTCCCGCCTGATCGGCGTCGCCCCCACCGCCCAGCTCATGGGCGCCGCGGTCAACCAGTCGGCGATGAACGTCGCCAACAGCCTCGGCGCCGCCCTCGGCGGTCTGGTGATCGCGAGCGGGTGGGGGTACGTGGCACCGGCCTGGGTGGGGGTCGCCCTCGGCGTGGTCGGCCTGGCGCTGGCGTCGGTGAGCTTCGCCCTGGACGACCGCAGCACCCGCCGCGCCGCGGCCCGCGCACCGGCCCTCACGCACGGCTGACCCGCCGCACCGCCGCCGCACCGCCGCCGCGGCGCCGGTACGCTGCGGCGGCGGGAGGTGGGTGGTGTCGGAGTCGGTGTACGTGACGGCGGCGGTCGCGGTGGCGCGGTCGCGCCTGCGGGCGTACCTGAACGCGCCGGTGGCACCGGCGGCGGGCTGGACGCCCGAGCGGTGGGCCGGCCTGCCCGGCGCGGACCCCGACGAGCTGCCCGCCGCGATCGCCGAGGCCGACCGGTGGCTCGCCGGCGACGCCGCGACCGTGCTGCGCGACCTGGCCCGCGACGACGAGTTGACGCTGCGGTACGACGAGGCCACCGGCTCCCTCGCCGCCGACGTCGCCGCCCGGGCGGACTTCCGGCTGCCGGCGCTGGTCTGGGCGGTCACGGTGTTCCGCGGGCTCGCCGCGTTCATGGCCGGCGACGACCACGGCCTGGTGACCGTGAACGCCGACTGGAGCGACGACGACATCCTGCTGCGCCTCGCCCCGGGCCACGCGCGGCTGCTGGACCGCGGCCGGGACGCCAGGGCGGTCGCCGAGGCCCGCGGCCGGGCGATCGACGTGGAGGCCGCCGCGCGCGACGCCGGCGACGACCCGGCCGACGACGTCATCGATCGGCTGCTGGACGGCTGACCCGCGGCCGGTAGGCTCGAGGGGCGCGAAAACACTGCCCCGTTGGTAGTCGGGGCGCCGCCGCTCGCCGGCGGTCCGTCTCCTGCCGCGCCCGTCGTTCGCCGGGCCCGGTCGTCCAGTGCAGGACGATGCTGCCCGCATTCAGGAGACGACGATGGCCACACTGACCGTGTTCTTCGACGACCCGTTCTGGGTCGCCGTGCTCGAGCTGCACGACGACGGCCGGGTCCGCGCGACCCGGCACGTGTTCGGCGCCGAGCCCACCGACGCCGAGCTGCACCAGTTCCTGCTGCGCCACGGCACCGCGCTGCTCGCCCGGGCCGAGCGGGCCGCGCCCGTGGACGGTGCCGAACCGGCCGCACCGGCGCGCAACCCGAAGCGGCTGGCCCGTGAGGCGCAGCGGGCCCGGCCCGGCACCGCCGCGCAGGAGGCGCTGCGCAAGGAGCTGGAGCTGCGCAAGCAGGCGTCGGCCGCGCGCAGCCGGCAGGACCGGGAGGCGCACGCCGAGCACCGCCGGGCGGCCCGCCGCGCCAGGTCCAGGGCGCGCCACAAAGGGCACTGAGCGCGCCACGAAGGGCACTGAGCGCGCCACGAAGGGCACTGAGCGCGCCACGAAGGGCACTGAGCGCGCCACGAAGGGCACTGAGCGACGGCGTCAGCTGCTCCGCCACCGCCGCGAGCAGGTCGGCGCCGGTGAACGGCTTCTCCACCAGATGGACGCCCGGGTCGAGGATGCCGTTGCTGGTCAGGACCGGCTGCGCGTAGCCGGACATGAACAGGACCCGGGTCTCCGGGCGGGCCTGCCGGAGCCGCTCGGCCAGCACCCGGCCGAGCATCCCGGGCATGACGACGTCGCTGAGCAGCAGGTCGATCGGGCCGTCGTGGGCGGCCGCGACCTCCAGCGCGTCGGCGCCGTCGGAGGCGGCGAGCACGGTGTACCCGCCGCGGCCGAGGATGCGGGTCGTCACCTCGCGCAGCGCCTCCTCGTCCTCGGCGACGAGGACCGTCTGGCCGCGGCCGGCGGAGCGTTCCGGGCACCGGTCGTCGTCCGCGGCCTGCGGCTCGGCGTCCGAGGCCGGCAGCAGGATCGTGATCGTCGTGCCGAGGCCCGGCTCGGAGTACAGCTTCACCGTGCCGCCCGCCTGCACGACGATGCCGTAGACGGTGGCCAGGCCCAGGCCGGTGCCGGCGCCGCTGGGCTTGGTCGTGAAGAACGGCTCGAACGCCTTGTCCTGCACGTCGCGGGGCATGCCGGTGCCGGTGTCGGAGACGCGCAGCCGCACGTACCGGCCGGGCTTGAACCCCTCCCGGGCCAGGGGGTGCTCCTCGTCGACGGAGATGGTGCCGGTGTCGACGGTGAGCCGGCCACCCTCGGGCATCGCGTCGCGGGCGTTGACGGCGAGGTTGACGAGCACCTGCTCGAGCTGGCCCGGGTCGGCGACCACGGACGGCAGGCGCTCGGCGAGGGCCGTGTTGAGCTCGATGTGCTCGCCGATGGACCGGGTCAGCATCTGCTCGACCTCGGTGATGACCCGGTTCACGTCCAGCGGCACCGGCCGGATCACCTCCCGCCGGGCGAAGGCCAGCAGCTGGTGGGTGAGCTCGCTGCCGCGCTGCCCGGCCCGCAGGATCTGCCGGGCGTCCTCCTCGAACGGGGTGCCGGCGCCGTCCTCGACGATGAACTCGGCGTAGTTGAGGATGACGGCGAGCAGGTTGTTGAAGTCGTGCGCGACGCCGCCGGCGAGCTGGCCGAGGCTCTCCAGCCGCTGGGTGCGCTGCAGGCGGACCTCATCCATCTGCCGCTGCGCCTCGGCGCGCAGCCGCTCCTGCTCCGCACGGGCCGCGATGCGCTCGGTGACGTCGCGGATGCCCGCCAGCTCGATGACACCCTCGTCGGTGCGCAGGACGCTGCGGGTGATGTCGACCGGGACGAGGGTGCCGTCGCGGTGCCGGGCCGCCGGGCCGGGCCAGCCCTCGGCCTGCGCGCCGTCCGGCAGCAGCCGCCCCACCGGGATGTCCAGCAGGTCGTAGCGCGGGTGGCCGAACAGCCGCTCCGCCTGGGTGTTCACCAGCGCGACCCGGCCGTTCTCGGCGACGCCGACGAGCGCGTCGGGCGCGGCGTCGATGACGGCCTGCATCTGCGCCTCGGCGCGCTCGCGCTCGCTGATGTCGCGGGTGGTGGTGGTGACCCCGATCGTGCTGCCGTCGGGCGCGGTCAGGGGCGACACGAGCATCGACACGGTGAAGACGGTGCCGTCGGCGCGCAGCCGGATCGTCCGGTACGGGTCGACCCGGCCGCCGGCCGCGACGATCGCCCGGATCTCCGCCTCGTCGCAGCGGCGCGCCGGCGGGATGATGATGTCCTTCGACCGGCCGAGCATCTCCCCGGCCGTGTAGCCGTAGAGCCGTTCGGCGCCCGGGTTCCAGGACAGCACGAGCCCGTCGAGGTCGGTGGAGACGATCGCGTCGTGCGAGGACTGCACGATCGAGGCGAGCAGCGACCGGGCCCGGTCCACGCCGGTCTTGGCGCTGAGGTCGTGCAGCACGGCGACGATGTGCCCGTCGACCACCGACAGCGTGATCTCGACGGAGAACAGGGTCCCGTCGCGGCGGACCGCCCGCAGCGGCTGCCCCTGCCGCCGGTCGGGGTGGGTGGCGCCCAGGTACGCGCGGACCCGCTGCGCCATCGACGGCGTCGACGGCGGCACGAGCACGTTGACGGAGGCGCCGACGAGGTCCTCGTTGTCGAACATCGCCCGGGCGGCGGCGTTGGCGAACACGATCATGCCGTCGCCGTCGCTGATCACGATCGCGTCCGGCGCCACCTCGAGCAGCCCGCTCGCGAGCGTCTCCGTCCACCGCACCTGACCGCCCCCGCACGTCTGCGCCTTCACTCAGAGTAGGGTTACAAAAACGGACAGTTGCCAAGTTCCGGAAAGCGGTGTGATGAGCGTCGACCCGAACCGCCCCAGTGCCGCCCGGATCTACGACTACTTCCTCGGCGGCACGCACAACTTCGCCATCGACCGGGAGGTCGCCGAGCGGGCGTACGCGCTGGTGCCGGACCTGCCGCAGGTGGCCCGCGACAACCGGGCGTTCCTGCGCCGCGTGGTGCGGCTGGCCGCCTCCCGCGGGGTGCGCCAGTTCATCGACATCGGCTCCGGCATCCCGACGGAGGGCAACGTCCATGACGCGGCCCGCGCCGCCGACCCCGACGCCCGCGTCGTGTACGTCGACGTCGACCCGACCGCGGTCATCCACTCCCGGGAGATCCTCGGCGACGACCCGCGCACCGCCGTGCTGCAGGCCGACCTGCACCAGGCCGACCGGGTCCTGAGCGACGCCTCGGTGCGCGCGCTGGTCGACTTCGACCAGCCGGTCTGCCTATTGTTGGTCGCGATGCTGCACTTCATCCCGGAGTCACCGGACCTGCACGAGGCCCTGCGCCGGTACCGTGACGCCGCCGCACAGGGCAGCCTGCTGGCGATCACGCACGGCACCGCCGGGTCCCGCGCCGAGCAGCTGGAGGACCTCGCGAACCTGTACGTGCGCACCGGCACGCCGCTGGTGCTGCGCGACCGGGCGGCGATCCTCGCCCTGTTCGACGGCTGGGAGCTGCTCGACCCGGGGCTGGTCCAGCTGCCGCTGTGGCGCCCCGACCCGGGGGACCCGCCGGTCGAGGACCCCGACGCCTACGCCGCCCTGGCCGCGGTCGGTGTCCTGACGTGATCTCCGGGCCGGACCTCGACGCGCACCGGGTGGAGCTCACCGGGTACTGCTACCGCATGCTGGGCGCCGCCGCCGACGCCGAGGACGCGGTGCAGGAGACGATGCTGCGGGCGTGGCGCGCCGCCGGCCGGTACGACGAACGCCGGGCGAGCCTGCGCACCTGGCTGTTCTCGATCGCCACGAACGTGTGCCTGGACGCGCTGCGCGCCGCCGGCCGCCGCGCCCTCGCGGTCGACCTGGCGCCCGCCGCCACCGCCGGTGCCGGCTTCGGTGCGCCGCTGCCGGAGTCGGCGTTCGTCGGCCCCGTCCCCGACGCGCTGGTCCTGCCCGCCGGCGGCGACCCGGCGGAGCTGGCCGTGCAGCGCGAGACGATCCGGCTGGCGTTCGTCGCGGCGCTGCAGGTGCTGCCGCCGAGGCAGCGTGCGGTGCTGATCCTGCGCGAGGTCCTGGCCTGGTCGGCGGCGGAGGTTGCGACACTGCTGGACACGACGGTCGCGTCGGTGAACAGCGCGCTGCAGCGCGCCCGCGCCACCCTGCCGGCCGGCGCCCTGGTCCCGCGGCCGCGCGGCGCCGGGGAGCTCGACCAGGCGCTGCTGGACCGGTACGTCCAGGCATTCACCAGCCACGACGTCGAGACGCTCGTGTCGCTGCTGCACGAGGACGCGACGATGTCGATGCCGCCGTTCTCGTGGTGGCTGTCCGGCCGGGACGCGATCGCCGCGACCATGCGCGCCTCCGACGCCTGCCGCGGCGACGTGCTGCTGCAGGTGCGGGCCAACGGCGGGCCGGCGTTCGGGCAGTACCGCGACGGCCGGCCCTTCGCGCTGCTGCTGCTCACCGGCGGGCCCCTGGTCACGTCGTCGGTGGCGTTCCTGGGCCGGGCCGACCTGTTCCCGCTGTTCGACCTGCCGGCGAGCCTCGTCCCCACGGCCTGACGGCGCTCCACGGCCTGACCGGTGTCAGGTGGGCGGGCGGCCGGTTTCCGGCGCTTCGGCCGGGTCGGCGTCGAGGGCCCGGGACAGGGCGGCGAACGCGGCCTCGGCCTCGGCCCGCACCTCCGCGCGCACGGCGGCGGGGTCGGCGCCGGCCCGCATCCGGTCGCGGATCAGCGCGTGCAGCGCCCGGTCGACCCCGACGAGCATCGCCGCCTGCCACCGCCCGCCGTCGAGCGCCGCCGCCAGCGCCTCCTCGGCGCGCTGAGCCAGCAGCCGGGCCCGGGCCTGCAGGGCCGGCGACTCCTCGATGACCTTCCAGAACGCGCCGACGTCCGGGGACAGCCCGAGGGTCGGCTCGCCGCGGTCGAGCTCCTCGAGGAACAGCCGCCGCGCCGCGGCCACCGGCGACTCCCCCGGCGCGCGGCCGCGGACCGCCCCGGCGAGGCGCTGCACGACCTCGTCCTGCCGGTCGAAGAACAGGTCCTCCTTCGTCGGGAAGTAGTTGAAGGCGGTGTTCACCGAGACCCGGGCCGCGTCGGCCACCTCCGCGACCGTGACCCGGTCGAACCCCCTGGCCAGGAACAGGCCGAGCGCCGCGTCCGCGATCGCGGTCCTGGTCGCCGCCTTCTTCTCCGCCCGTAGCGCCACACGACCGATCATAGCGTCACCACAAATTTGGTGTGACACCAATTTTGTCGTACGGTGGCCGCATGTTGCACTTCGGGATCTATCCGGGCGGCCTCGGCGCCGACATGAACGGTGTGCCCACCCCCGGGCCGCCGGAGGACGCGGCCCGCATCGACGAGCGGCTCGACGAGCTGCGGCCGCACCTCGTGCGCGGCTACGTGCAGTACAGCGACGACCTCGGCGGCCACCAGGAGGCACCACCGGACCCGGCCCGGCACGCCACCGGCGGCCGGCGGCTCGACCTCGTCGCCTGCTTCCGAGAGCCCGGCGAGGACCTGACCGGCTGGCTGGCGTTCCTGCGCGGGCTGGTCCGCACCCGCGGCGACGTGCTGGCAACGCTGCAGGTCGGCGAGGAGGCCAACCACGACGGCCCGGGCGGCGACGGCGGGTTCCCGCACGTGCGGCGCGCGATCGTGGAGGGCGTCCTGGCCGCCCGCGACGAGGTGGACCGCCTCGGCCTGGACGTGCTCGTCGGCTGCAACGCCACCCCGGTGTTCGACCCGGCGCAGGAGTTCTGGACCGGCCTCGGCCGGCTCGGCGGCGCCGAGTTCACCGGCGCGCTCGGCTACGTCGGCCTCGACTGCTTCCCCGACGTCTTCCGCCCGCTGCCGGCGGCCGCCTTCGCCGGCGCGGTCACGGCGGTGCTGCGCGATTTCCGCGAGACGAGCCTGGCCGCGGCGGGCATCCCCGCGACGACCCCGATCCACGTCACCGAGCACGGCTGGGCGACGGGCCCCGGCCGGTCGTACGAGCGCCAGGCCGACGTGCTGGAGACCGTGGTGCGCACCGTCGACGCGCTCTCCGGGCCGCTGCACATCACCACGTACGAGCACTTCTCGCTGCGCGACGCGGACTCCGCCAACCCGGACGTCATGTTCCAGTTCGGCCTGGTGCGCTCGGACTACACACCGAAGCCGGCGTTCCAGCGGTACGGCTCACTCATCGGCTCCCTCGGGGCCGGGCGGGCCTGAGCAACGCGACGGCCCGCGCTGTGGCGAGCGCGGGCCGTCGCGGCGAAAGGGAAACCTGCTGTCAGGGGGACTCACCCAGCGTCACGGTGACCTGCTGCTCGGCCCCGTTGCGCTTGATGGTCATCGTGAGCTGATCGCCGACCTTCGCGGCCTGGATCGCGTTGATGAGGTCGGTCGCGCCGTTGATCGGCGTGTTGCCGATCTTCGTCACCAGGTCGCCGGTCTTGATGCCCGCCTTGTCGGCCGGCCCGGATGCCACGACCCCGCCGATCAGGGCGCCGTTGTCGCCGTCGCCCAGCTGCACGCCGAGGTACGGGTGGCTGACCTTCCCGCCCTTCGCCAGCTGGTCGGCGGCGGACCGGGCCCGGTTCGCGGAGATGGCGAACCCGACGCCGATGTTGCCGTTGCTGTCCTGCCCGGCGGTGAGGATCGCGGTGTTGATGCCGACGACCTCGCCGGCCAGGTTCACCAGCGCGCCGCCGGAGTTGCCCGGGTTGATCGCCGCGTCGGTCTGGATCGCGTCGGCGATCGACTTCGCGCCCTGCTCCCCCGAGCTGATCGTGCGGTGCAGCGCGCTGACGATGCCGGCCGTCACCGACCCCTGCAGGCCCAGCGGGCTGCCGACGGCCAGGACGGTGTCACCCACGCGCAGCGCGTCGCTGTCGCCGAACTTCGCCGCGGTCAGCCCCGACACGTTCTGCGCCTTGATGACCGCGATGTCCCCGGCCGGGTCCGTGCCGACGACCGTGGCGCTGGCCGTCTTGCCGCTGCTGAACGTCACGGTCAGCTTCGTCGCGCCGGCGACCACGTGGTTGTTGGTGATGATGGTGCCGTCGGCGGTCATGATGACGCCGGAGCCCTCGCCCTCGCCGGTCGCGATGTCCACGACGCTCGGCAGGACCTTCTCGGCGACCGCACCGACCGACGACCGCTCCAGGTTCGGCGCGGCGTTGCGGGTGATGACCGTCGTCGGCCCGCCCCCGGGCTCGGCGAAGTTCGTCGCGACCAGGCCACCCCCGAACGCGGACACGACCGCGATGACGACCCCCGCCACGATCAGCCCGGCGATCCTGCCGCCCCGCACCGGCTGCGGCTGCGGCCCGTAGCCGGGCTGCGGGTAGCCGGGCTGCCCGGGCTGGCCGAAGTAACCGCCGTTGTAGTGGTGCTGTCCGCTGTACGGGTGGCCGTTGGCGCCGTGCTGTGCGGTGTACCCGGGCTGCCCGCTCACCGGCGGCTGGCCGGGCGCGGTGACGGCCGGGAACGCCGCCGTGGTCGACCCGAGCCCGGGCGCCCCGGTCGTCGGGCCGGTCGTCGGGCCGTGCGCGCCGTTCGCCGGGCCGTGCGCCCCCGTCGTGGGGCCGTTCGTGGGGCCGTTCGTGGGGCCGTGCAGGTTCGCGGTCGTCGGGCCGGTGCCGGGCATGCCGACGGTCGGGGCGGCGCCGGGCGCGGGCGTCGCCGGGAAGCTCCCGGTCCGCTGCGCGGCGGGCCAGGCCGGTACACCCGGCGCGGGCGGGAACGGCCCGGCCGGCACCCGTGCGGTCGAGCTCTCACCCGGCCGCGGCTCCCCCGCCGGCCGCGCCCAGATCGGCGCCGGCCCACCGGCCTCGCCCTGCGCCCCGGCGGGCGCCGACACCGGAAGCTCAGAGGTCCCCGGCGCGCCCTGCGCCCCCGGCGAACCCTCGCCACCCGGCGGCTGGCCAGGCGTCGCAGGTCGTGCGGCGGTGGGCGGTGCGCTCCACTGGCGGTCCTCGTCACTCATGATGTCCACCTTGCACAGCGCACCTCCGCCGAAACTGGACTTATCCTGGGAACTCCCCGTGAGCCACAGACCACACCCCGGTCCGTAGCCCGTCACACAGTGTGCCCGACCCTACGCTGTGCCAGTGCTGATCGACTGGCCCCAGGTCCGCGCCGCTGGAGCCGGCCCTGACCCCGGCGGTGGCAGTGGTACGTGCACTGGCTCGTGACGGCGGAGGCGGCGGCCGGGTGAGCCCGGGTGCGTGCGCATCGACGGGTGCCGCGGGAAGTTGCCGTTTCGTCGCGGAGTGGTGGGGAACTGCCGCCTGAGCGTGCACGTCCTTGTCGGGGCACCGCGTCCCTCGACGGGCGTCAGCCGCCGGGGTGAGCCGGGCGGCCACTGCGAAGCGCGCCCCACCGGTCGGTAGCGGCCGAGGGCCGCTGCGAGGAGGAGCCAGCGTGACGTACGGATACTGGCCGGGTGAGCCGGAGCCGGAGAGCCCGTTCGACGACCTGATCGCCCGGTTCTTCGGCGGGCCGGCCCAGCGGTCGGCGGGCCGGATCGACCTCAGCCGCCTGATGAGCCAGGAGGCGCGCGACCTGGTGGTGGAGGCCGCTCGGTACGCGGCCGGCGCCGGGGAGGAGGACCTGGACACGGTGCACCTGCTCTGGGCGATCCTGCAGCGCGAGCCGTTGCGCCAGGTGCTCGCCAGGGCCGGGGCCGACCCGGGTGCGCTGGTGCAGGCGCTGCAGGCGAGGCCGCCGCGCGGGCCGTCCCGGCAGCTGACCGGCACCCAGACCCTGACGCCGGCGACGAAACGGGTGCTGCTGCAGGCGCACCAGCTGTCCCGGGCGGGCGGCGCGTCGTACATCGGGCCGGAGCACATCCTGGTGGCGCTCGCGCTGAACCCGCAGACGACGGGCGGTGAGCTGCTGGCCGGGCAGCGGGTGACGCCGGAAGGGCTGCGCGACGCCGTCAACCAGCCGGCGGCGGGCACGGGCACCGGCATGAGTGGCGGGAGCCGGGGCGGCGGGCAGCGGGGCAGCACGCCCACGCTGGACCGGTACGGCAGTGACCTCACCGCGTCCGCGCGGGAAGGGCGGGTCGACCCCGTCATCGGCCGGGCGACCGAGATCGACCAGTGCGTCGAGGTGCTCGCCCGGCGTACCAAGAACAACCCGGTGCTGATCGGTGAGGCCGGTGTCGGCAAGACCGCGATCGCGGAGGGGCTCGCCCAGCGCATCGTGGACGGCGACGTGCCGCGCACGCTGGCCGGCAAGCGCCTGGTGCAGCTGGACCTGACGGGGCTGGTGGCCGGCACCCGGTACCGGGGCGACTTCGAGGAGCGGGTGAAGGCGGTCATCGACGAGGTGCGCGAGCACTCCGACGAGCTGGTCCTGTTCATCGACGAGATCCACACGGTGGTCGGCACCGGCGGCGGGGAGGGCGGGGGCGCCGATGCGGCGAACATGCTCAAGCCCGCGCTCGCCCGCGGCGAGCTGCACATCATGGGCGCGACCACGCTGGACGAGTACCGCCGCTACATCGAGAAGGACGCCGCGCTGGAGCGGCGCTTCCAACCCATCCTGGTCCCCGAGCCGTCGGTGCCGGACACCGTGGAGATCCTGCGCGGGCTGCGGGACCGGTACGAGGCGCATCACGGCGTACGGTTCACCGACGAGAGCCTGGTGGCGGCGGCGGAGCTGGCCGACCGGTACCTCACCGACCGGTTCCTGCCGGACAAGGCGATCGACCTCATCGACCAGGCCGGCGCTCGGGTGCAGCTGCGCATGCACGCCCCGGCCACCGACACCCGCGACCTCGAGCAGCGGCTGGAGCAGCTGGTCCGGGACAAGGACCAGGCGGTCGCGCAGGAGCAGTACGAGCGTGCGACCGCGCTGCGCGACCAGATCACCGAGGTGCGCGGCGAGATCGAGCGGGCGGTGACCGGACCCGCCCCGGTGGCCCAGGTGACGCCGGGGGACATCGCCGAGGTGGTGTCCCGCGCCACCGGCATCCCGGCCGCCCAGCTGACCGAGGAGGAGCGGATCCGGCTCAGCAACCTGGAGGGGCGGCTGCACGAGCGGCTGATCGGGCAGCAGCACGCGGTGCAGGCGGTGGCGCAGGCCGTGCGCCGGTCCCGGGCCGGGCTGGGCGACCCCGGCCGGCCGATCGGCAGCTTCCTGTTCCTCGGCCCGACCGGCGTGGGCAAGACGGAACTGGCCCGGGCGCTCGCCGAGGCCCTGTTCGGCGACGACAGCCGCATGGTCCGGCTGGACATGAGCGAGTTCCAGGAGCGGCACACCGTCAGCCGGCTGGTCGGCGCGCCGCCCGGGTACGTCGGCTATGACGAGGCGGGGCAGCTGACCGAGGCGGTGCGGCGGCGCCCGTACAGCGTCGTGCTGCTCGACGAGATCGAGAAGGCCCACCCGGACGTGTTCAACCTGCTGCTGCAGGTGCTGGACGACGGGCGGCTCACCGACAGCCAGGGCCGCACCGTCAGCTTCCGCAACACCGTGGTGATCATGACCAGCAACCTGGGTTCGGAGCTGATCACCGCCGGTGGGCAGGCGCTGGGCTTCACCGCGGACGCCTCCGCCGACGCCTCCGCCGAGGCGGACGACCGTGAGGTCCGCGAGCGCATCCTGCGCCGGCTCCGGCAGGACCTGCGCCCCGAGTTCGTCAACCGCATCGACGAGATCGTCATCTTCTCCCAGCTCACCACCGACCAGCTCGCCGAGATCACCGGGCTGCTGCTGGAGCAGACCCGGCGCCGCCTGCACGCGCAGGACGTGACGGTCGAGTTCACCGACGCCGCGGTGCGCTGGATCGCCGAGCACGGGTTCGAGCCTGAGTTCGGCGCCCGGCCGATGCGGCGCACGATCCAGCGGGAGGTCGACAACCGGCTGTCGGAGATGCTGCTGGACGGGCGGCTCGAACGCGGGCAGCGGGTGCGGGTCGACGTCGCGGGCGACGCGCTGGACTTCGACGTGACCGAGGCGGGGGCGGACAAGGCGGCGGCCGGCATCCGGTGACACGCGGGCGCGCCCCGCACCGCGGCCGGAAAGCGGGACGCCCCGCCGGGGGTGGCCGGCGGGGCGTCCGGTGTCGTCCCAGGGGGTTACGGGGTCCAGTCCGGGCGGAGGGGGAACGAGGACTCGCCGAGGCGCGTGGTCTTCGTGGCGAGGATCTGGTGCAGCTGGATCTGGTTGCGCTCGAAGGCGTACCGGGAGCCGGCCATGTAGAGCCCCCACACGCGGGCGGTGCCGATGCCGACCTCGTCGACGCAGGCGTCCCAGTGCTCGACGAGGTTACGGTTCCAGCCGGCGAGGGTGTGCGCGTAGTGCACGCGCAGGTTCTCCTCGTGCTGCACCTCGAAGGCCGCGTCGTGCACGGCGGAGACGAGCTTGCCCGGGCTGGCCAGCTCGCCGTCGGGGAAGACGTACCGGTCGATGAACGCGCCGGGCCGGTGCGACGTGCGGTTGTCCGAGCGGGTGATGCAGTGGTTGAGCAGCCGCCCGCCGGGCTTGAGCCGGTCGCGCAGGGTCTTGAAGTACACCGGGTAGTTGCGCAGGCCGATGTGCTCGGTGAGGCCGATGGAGCTGATCGCGTCGAAGTGCTCCAGCGGCGCGTCGCGGTAGTCCAGGTGACGGACCTCGGCGAGGTGGGACAGGCCCTCGCGCTCGATCGCCGCCTGCGCCCACGCGGCCTGCTCGCGGGACAGGGTCACGCCGAGGGCCTTGACGCCGTACTCGCGGGCCGCGTGCCGGACCATGCCGCCCCAGCCGCAGCCGACGTCCAGCAGCCGCATGCCGGGCTTGAGCGCGAGCTTGCCGGCGACCAGGTCGTACTTGTTGGCCTGGGCCTGCTCGAGGGTGTCGCTCGGGGAACGGAACACCGCGCAGGTGTAGGTCATCGACGGCCCGAGGACCTTCTCGTAGAAGGCGTTGGAGACGTCGTAGTGGTGGTGGATCGCCTCGGCGTCGCGGCCGCGGCCGTGCCGCAGCCCCTGCAGGGTCCGCTTCCAGTTGGGCACGTGCTCCTGCGGCGGGGGCGGCGGCGGGCGCAGCCGCTCCCAGCCGAGGCCGCGGACCAGCCGCAGCGCGTCGGCCGGCGACGGCATCCGCAGCTGCAGGCCGCCGTCGCCGAGGACCTTGAGCGCCTCGTACGGGTCGCCCGGGTGCACGCCGCGCAGCTCGAGGTCACCGGTCACGTACGCGCGGGCCATGCCGAGGTCGCCGGGGGCGGTGAGCAGGTAGGACAGCCCGCGCTCGGAGGCGACGTGCAGGCCGATCGCCGCCGTCTCGGGGCCGACCGCGCTGCCGTCGTACGCGGTGATGCGCACGGCGGGCTCGCCGTTGGTGACGGCACGGACGATGTCCGCGACGGTGGGCATCGGCGGCCGCTGCCGCGGCGCCGAGGAACGTTTGTTGGTGATGGTCATCGTCGCCCCACAACCTTGTCGTAGAGGTCGGTCAGTCGGTGCTGCGGGTCGTAACGGTCCTTCGCGGCGCGGTACGCGGCGGCACCGTAGAGCCGGTCGAAGGTCTCCCGGTCGTAGTACGCGTCGGAGTACAGCGACTTGTGGCCGCCGAGCTCGGACACCTTGGCTTCGATCGCCCGGTTGACGTCACCGTCGGCGGCGCCGGGCACGATCGGGACGGTGCCCCAGAAGCCGACGTTCACGTACGGCTCGCCGGCGTGCATCGGATACAGCGGCCAGGTCGTGCCGGAGCGCAGCCGCAGCGGGCACAGCCAGATCGGCGCCATCGGCACGTGCTCGGCGAACCAGTGCAGGAACTTGCCGGTCAGCGCCAGGGGCAGTTCGACGTCCTGCACCACCCGCTCCCGGTCCGGGTTGCCCCGCCAGCGGTCGACCCGCGCGGCGAAGCCGTACCGGTTCTCCAGCCGCACGATGCGGTGGTAGACGTCGCTGCGGCGCAGCCGGGTCGGCCACAGCCGGCGCACGACGGGCTGCTGCGCGCCGAACGCGGCCGAGCACCAGAACCAGTCGGTGTCCCACCGCCACAGGTAGTCGTAGGCGGTGAGCCGGTCGGTCGCCTTGGACCGCAGCGACTGGTAGTAGATCGCCTGGCCGGTGTAGTCACTGGTCGGGCCCGCGCCACCGAACCGGCCCAGCACCAGGTAGGACTCCTGCGGCCGGAACATGACGCCGTCCATGACGTCGACGTCCTCGCCCTCCCACCGCCCGGTGCGCATCACCTCACCGACGGCCTCCAGGAGGTCCTCGACGTCGTCGAATCGGATGTTGCGCAGCGCGACCTGGGCGGCGATCGGCTGCAGCTCGATGCGCAGGCGGGTGGCGTACCCCAGGCTGCCCAGCGAGTTGGGGAACGCGGCGAACAGCTCGGCGTGCTCGTTGTCCGGGCGGGCGGTCACGATCTCACCGGCGCCGGTGAGGATGTCCAGCTCGATCACCGACTCGTGCGGCAGCCCGTGCCGCCACGACGTGGCCTCGATGCCGAGGCCGGTGACCGCACCGCCGAGCGTGATGGTGCGCAGCTGCGGCACCACCAGCGGCATCAGCCCGTGCGGCAGGGTCGCGTCGACGAGGTCCTCGTACGTGCACATGCCCTGCACGTCGGCGGTGCGGCCGAGCGGGTCGACCTCGACGACGCCGTCGAGGCCGCTCACGTCCAGGCCGGCGGGTCCGGCCGCGGATCTCGGGCGGAACAGGTTGGATGTCTTCTTCGCCAGGCGGACCGGGCTGCCGTCCGGCACCGCGTCGTACGAGGCACGCAGCGCGGCCACCGCCCGCTCGTGCTCCGGTCTCCCCTTAGGGTTGATCCGTCTCACTCGATCACCTCCTTTCCTGTGAAGGTCCCCGTGACCTTGCACATTCCAGGTGCTCAAGAGTTGAAACTTGCACATTCGGCAAGATCAACCAACAGCTGGTGATCAACCTCACGGCACGCGGCGGTAACTTGACTTAGCGTCCGGCGCGTGCGCGTTCAGACCGCGACCGGCGCCGCCGTCCCGGCCGTGGCGGCCGACTCGACCAGCAGGGCCTCGATGCCGCGCAGGTGCGCCTCCACCGCGGCGGCCGGCAGCACCGACGTGTCGGCGAACAGGGTGAGGTCCAGGCTGCCGGGGACCGCGTTGACGTGCAGGAAGTAGCGCGCGCCGTAGTGCTCGACGCGCTCCCAGCGCAGCCGGGTCGCGGGCAGCAGCGCCTCGATCGCGGCGGCCGTCACCGCCTCCCCCGCCGCGACCGGGGTCTGCGCGTCGAAGCGGCGGTCGTTGAACGACGCGGAGAGGTCGACCTCGCCGCCGCGGGCCGCGCCGACCGCCGCGACGAGGTCGTCGAGGGCCGCCGGGTCGTACTGGGCGTGCAGGTACGCCTGCAGCGACGCCCGCATCGCCCGCTGGACGACCACCGGGAAGGGTTCCGCCCCGCCCACGTCCACCACGCACAGCCCGTCCTGGGACGCCGGCCCGACCGATCCGGCGAGCCCGGGGCGGAACCGGTTGCTCACGATCACCTGCAGCACCGCCTCGCGGGCGCCGGTCTGCCGGGCCAGCTGCACGGCGGCCGCGGCGAGGATCACCGCCGAGGTGCTCACCTGCTCCCGGCCGGCGAGCCGGGTGACGGCGAGGTCCCCCGCGGGTGAGCTGAGCGTGGCGGCCCAGAACGGCGGCTCACCCTCGGCGCGCACCCCGCCGTCCGGGAACCGCCGCAGCGGCACCCGGTGCAGGTGCCGCGACCAGTACCGCAGCGCCTTGCCGCTCTGCCGGCGGCCCGCCTCGGACCGCTGGTGCAGGGCCTGGTCGTACGGCTGCCGGTCGTCGGCCTCGGCGAGCGGCTCGCCGCGCAGGCACAGCACGACGTCGCGCACGAGCGCGGTCAGCCCGCCGCGGTCGGTGACCAGGTGGCAGATGCCGAACACGGCGTGCGTGACGACGTCGCCGACCAGCACCGCACCGGCGCGCAGCGGCCACTCGTGCGGGTAGTCGTACGCGGGCTGCGTGAGGCGCGCCTGCAACGCCGTCGCCTCGGCGGCGGCGGTCGCGGCGGTCGCCTCGACGACGTGCACCTCGATCGTGCCGGTGGCGGCGAGCACCTGCTGCGGCACGCCGCCGGCGTCGGCCCGGACCCGGGTGCGCAGCGACTCGTGGCGCTCCACGACGGTGCGCACGGTATCGGTGATGCGCGACAGCGGCGTGCCGGAGGAGATGCCCTCGCCCTCCAGGTCGGTCACCCAGCTCATGTTGAGCGCCGCGTCGTCGGGCACCATCCGCTGGATGGCCCGCCAGATCGCGACCTGTCCCCAGCTCAGCGCGCAGGTCCCGCCCCGGCTGCCGCTGAACTCGACCAGCGTCCGCTCCGTCATCGTTGGAATCCAAGCGGCGTAATCAACAACAGTCAATATATGGCCGTCCCGACTATGGGCCGCGCAGCCCGTCGAAGAGCAGCCCGAGGGCACGGTCGCGCAGCGCGTCGTCCCACTGGTTGCGCTCCGCGCCCAGGCACGCCGCGCCGAGCAGGGCGAGCAGCTCGGGCATCGCGAGGTCCGCGCGGACCCCGCCGGCCGCCTGGGCCCGCCGCAGCAGCGCCTCGATCGCGGCGCGCAGCTGCCCGCCGACCGCGCCCAGGCCGGCCTTCGGGTCCAGCCCGGCGCCGGACACCTCGTCGGCGAGGGCCTTCTTGCGGGCCGAGACGTCCACGACCCGGGTGAAGAACGTGAAGAACGCCGCCGCCGGGTCGTCGGCGGCCAGCAGCGGCCCGGCGGACTCGGCCAGGCGGCGCACCCGGTCCACCACGATCGCCTGCAGCAGGGCCTCACGGGTCGGGAAGTGCCGGTAGATGGTGCCGAGGCCGACACCGGCCCGCTCGGCGACCGCCCGCATCGACACAGCGGCGCCGTCGCGGGCCAGCACCTCCTCGGCCGCCTCGAGGACCCGCTGCCTGTTGCGTTCGGCGTCGGCTCGCACGCACACCACCCGTCGTTGACAAGCGGAACACCTGTTCCGTATCGTCGGCCATCATGCGGAACACGTGTTCCGTATCGCTGCGATCATACGGGGGACCGACATGAGCGGAGGTGGCAGCATGAGCTTTGCCACGCTGGGAGCGTCCGGGCTGCGGGTGTCGCGGGCCGCGCTCGGCACGATGAACTTCGGCACCACCGGCGGCGTGCGCGGCTGCGACGAGCCGACCGCCGCCCGCATCGTCGGCGCGTTCCTCGACGCCGGGCACAACCTCATCGACACCGCCGACGCCTACGCCGGCGGGGAGTCCGAGCGCATCGTCGGGCGGGCCGTCCGCGGCCGCCGCGACCAGGTCGTGCTCGCCACCAAGGCGGGCATGCCGCAGGGCCCGGGCCCGAACGACCGCGGGCTGTCCCGGGCCCACCTGACCCGCGCCCTGGAGGCGAGCCTGCGCCGCCTCGGCACCGACCACGTCGACCTCTACCAGTGCCACCAGTGGGACCCGGGCACGCCCGTCGAGGAGACCCTGGCCACGCTCGACGGGTTCGTGCGCGCCGGGAAGGTCCGCTACCTCGGCTGCTCCGGCGTCACCGCGGCGCAGCTCGTCGAGGCGCACTGGACCGCCCGCCGGCTGCGCGCCGCCCCGCTCGTCAGCGTGCAGCCGCAGCTGTCGCTCATCGCCCGCGACGCCCTCACCGAGCTCCTGCCGACCGCCGCCGGCCTCGGCATCGGCGCGATCGTCTGGTCCCCGCTCGGCGGCGGCGTGCTCACCGGCCGCTACCTGGGCGGGACCGTCGCGCCCGGCTCGCGGGTCGCCCGGCTGCGCGACATGGGCACCGACGCGGCGCGCGGCTGGGCCGAGTCGATGTTGCGGCCACGGCACGACTGGCAGGCCGGACTCGCCGCCGCCGTGGCCGCCGACCTGCGCGCCACCCCCACCGCCGTCGCCGTCGCCTGGGCCGGGCGGCAACCGGGTGTCACCTCCGTCATCATCGGCCCGCGCACCGTCGAGCAGCTCGCGGACAATCTCGCCGGCTTCGACCTGGACCTGCCGGCGCCGGCCGCCGCCCGGCTCGACGAGGACCCGGCCGACCTGGTGCGGCGCTACTTCACCATGTGGCGCACCGGCGACGCGTCCACAGTGGACACCCTGCTGGCGCCGGACTGGACCGACCACGGCCACCCGTCCGTGCGCTGCCCCGCCGACGTGGCCGCCGCCGTCACCCCGATCCCCGTGCGGCTCGACACCGTCCTCACCGACGGCGCCACGGTCACCGCCACCGGCCGGGTCGGCGACACCGAGCTGGTCTGGGTGTTCCGCACGCACGAGGGCCGGCTGCGGTCGCTGCGGACGTACCGGTAGCTGTTGAATGACCCGGTGAACCGCGACTGGGTCGAATGGCACCACGGCTACGACGCGCCCACCTCTGCGCTGTCGCGCCGCCTCGAGGTCGTGCGGCGCGACCTGCGCCGGGCGCTGGGCACCTCCCCCACCGATCCGGGCGGGACCCGGCGGCTGCTGAGCATCTGCGCCGGCGACGGGCGTGACGTGCTGCCGGTCATCGCCGAGCACGACCGCCGGGTCAGGGCGCTGCTCGTGGAGCTCGACCCGGTCCTGGCCCGGCGGGCCCGGGAGACCGCCGACGACCTCGGGCTGCCCGCCGTCGAGGTCCGGGTCGCCGACGCGGGGCAGGCCGACACGTATCTCGGCGTGCGGCCCGCACACGTCCTGCTGGCCTGCGGGGTCTTCGGCAACATCGACGACACCGACACGCGGCGCACGGTGGCCGCGCTGCCCGCGCTGCTCGCCCCCGGCGGCATCGTCATCTGGACCCGCGCCCGCGGCGCCGGCGACACCGACCTGAGCCTGCGGGTGCGGGCGCTGTTCGCCGAGCACGGCTTCACGGAGCTGTCGTTCACCAGCCCGCACGACGCCCGCTTCCGCGTCGGCATGCACCGCCTCGCCGGACCGGTCCGGCACGCCCTCGCCGGCCGGCTGTTCACCTTCCGCTGACCGGGCCACCGCCGCCCGGCCTTTCACCTGCGGTGGGCGAGCACGCCGGGTGCCGACCGGGGCGACCGTGGGCGCATGACGGTGAAGGACCTGGCCACCCTCACGCCGAGCGGCTACCCGGCGGTGTCCCTGCTGATGCCGACCCACCGCACGCCGCCCGCAAACCAGCAGGACCCGATCCGGCTGCGGAACCTCCTCACGGAGACCCGCCGCCGGCTGGAGGCCGACGAGGCGGTCCCCGCCGACGTCGCCGCCGCCGTGTACGACGAGATCGCCGAGGCCGCCGCGCACGTCGACCTGCGGCAGGTCGGCGAGGGACTGGCACTGTTCGCGTCGCCGGGACAGGTGCACGTGCGCCTCCTGGACTCCCCGGTCAACGAGCGGGTGGTCGTCGCCGAGACGTACGAGATCCGCGACGTCGTCGCCGACGCGGCCCGCCGGCACCGGTACTGGGCCCTGGTGCTCTCCGAGCAGCCGACCCGCCTGTGGAGCGGCGACGGGGCGCACCTGGTGGAGGTGACCACGCACGGCTTCCCGTTCACGCACGAGGGGCCCGGCGGCACGGTCGGCCTGCCCCGCGACTACGGGCAGAACCCCAGCGCCCACCGCGACGAGCGGCACCGCCAGTTCTTCCGCGACATCGCCACCGCCCTGCGCCGGGTCGACGCCCTCGACACGCGGCCGGTGTTCGTGCTGGGCGTGGAGCGGTACCTGGCCTTCTTCGCCGCTGAGTGGAGCGCGCCCGTCGCCGGCACCGTCCCCGGCAACTACGACCACGCCGGCCCGCACGACCTGCACCGGGTGCTGGCCCCGCACCTCGCCGCCCATCAGGCGTTCGAGCAGATCGCCGCGCTCGAGCAGCTCGACGTGGCCCGCGGGGCGAACCGCTTCGCCGCCGGGCTGCCCGAGGTGTGGCAGCTGGCCCACCAGGGCCGCGGCGCCCACCTGCTGGTCGAGGAGAACTTCCACAGCCCGGCCTGGGTGCACGACGACCACCTGCACCCCGCCGAGCAGCAGCCGACCAGCGGCCCCGCCGGCACCCTCGTCGACGACGCCGTGGACGACGTGGTCGAGCTGGTGGCCCGCCAGGGCGGCGAGGTCACCTTCGTCGGCGACGGCAGCCTCGCACTCGACGGCAGGATCGCCCTGATCGTCCGCTACTAGCGAGCCGGATCGTCCACGACCGCAGAGGCCGGCGCCGCGACCGGCCGGCGCCGCGACCGGCCGGCGGCGCGACCGGCCAGCGGCGCACCGGTCAGAGGCGGAGCTGGGCGACGAAGGCGGTGGCGGACTCGAGGTCGGCGCGGCGCTCGGTGAAGTGGCCGATGAAGGCGAGCTGGAAGCAGGCGCCCAGCAGCAGCCCGGCGACCGCCGGCAGGTCGGCGTCCGGGGAGACGCGGCCGAGGCGCTGCTCGGCGCGCAGGTACTCCACGAGGCCGTCATTGGCGCGGTGCGGGCCGAGGTTCTGGGCGCGCAGCTGGTCGCGGTGCGCGTTGAGGATCGCCGGGTCGGCGAAGATGGACGCGAACATCGGGAAGCCGTCGCGGTAGAAGCTGATCGCGACGGTGGCCAGCTCGGTGAGGACACCGCGGACGGTGCCGGTGCCGGCGCGCTCGGGCAGGGTCTGCATCATCGGGATGAACTGCGGGCCGCGCTCGTGCAGGACCGCCACCATCAGCTCGATCTTGTCGCGGAAGTGCTTGTAGAGCGTGGCCTCCGAGTAGCCGGCGGCGCGGGCGATCTCCTTGGTCGTCGAGTTGGCCAGCCCTCGGGTCCGCAGCACGGAGGCGGCCGCGTCCAGGATCACGTCGCGCGTGGCCAAGCCGGGCTCCCTTGACAAGTTAGTGAACACTCACCCACCATCATAATGGTTAGTAAGTGCTCACTCACCACGCTGGGGGAAGCTGTGAAGGTGACCGTGCTGGGGGCGACCGGCGGGATCGGGCGGCAGCTGATCGAGCAGGGACTGCGGCTGGGGTACGAGATGACCGCCGTCGTCCGCCGGGACTTCGACGTGCCGGGCGCGACGGTGGTGCGCGCGACGCTGGACGACGCGGCCGCGCTGGAGGGTGCGGTCGCCGGCCGCGACGCGGTGCTCGGCGCGCTGGGGCACCGCAGGGGCGGCCCCACCACCGTGCAGGCCGACGGCGCCCGGGCCGCGGTCGCCGCGATGCGGGCCACGGGCGTGCGGCGCATCCTCGTCGTCGACGCCGCCGGCCGGATCTCCGACCGGGGCGACAGCCTGCTCATGCGCGCGGTGGCGAAGCCCATCGTGCAGCGGGTGCTGAAGGCCAACTTCGCCGACCTGGCCGAGGCCGAGCGGGTCCTGCGCGCCAGCGGCCTGGACTGGACCCTCATCAGCCCGCCCCGCCTCACCGACGGCGGCCACCGTCCATATCGGACGGTCCTCGACCTGAGCGTCCGCGGCGGCCGGACCCTGTCCCGCGCCGACGTCGCGCACGCGATGCTCAGGTCCATCACCGACCCGGGCCACGTCCACCACCGGGTCAGCATCGCCTACTGAACGGCACCGAACCGGCCGGAGCGCAGGCGAAGGCCCGGACCCGGCGCGCACCGGATCCGGGCCGGACAGCCGTGGCCGCCCCAAGGAGGCAAGGCGGCCCCGACTGTCACTCGCACACCCGGGAAGTCCCTCGTCGACCCGGGCGGTAGCGCGTGACGGTCACCGCACCGGATGCGCCGGGAGGCCGCATCGGCGGGGTGTCACCGCGTGCCCGGGAAGTCCCTCGCCGACCCGGGCACTCGCGCCGTCCTCGCAGCTCAGCTGACGCCGAGGCTGCCGAAGTCGACCATGCCGTAGTACTGGCTGACGAAGACGTTCGTGAGCCGCGGGTTGCGGACGTTGAGCGCCTTGTCGTACGTGAACGGCACCATGACGGCCTCGTCCATGACGATCTTGTTGATCTGACCCCAGATGGCCGCGGCCTTCTTCGGGTCCGACTCCGCCTTCGCCTGGTCGATGAGCTGGTTGACCTCGGCGTTGTTCAGCTCGGAGTAGTTGTTGTTGCCGCTGGGCAGGATCAGCCGGCCGTCGACGAGCACCGCCAGGAAGCCCGACGCGGTCGGGAAGTCCGCGCCCCAGCCCGCCATCATGATGCCGTAGCCCTTGGACAGGGTGTTGGACGGCGCGCCGATGGTCGAGCGGAAGTACAGCGACGCGTCGCTCGGGTCGAGGCGGGCGTTGATGCCGACGTTCTTCAGCGCGGCCTGCAGGGCCTCGGCGGTCTTCGGCTCCTTGCCGGAGTTGCGGGTCGCGATGACCGTGTCGAAGCCGTTGGGCTTGCCGCACGCGGCGAGCTCCTCACGGGCCTTGTCGACCTGCGGCTTGCCCGACTTCGTGTTGAACGGGTCGAGGTTCGGGTCGTGGCCGGCGATGTTCGGCGGCAGCATGTTGGTGGCGATGTCACCACCGGCGTCCGGGCCGCCGCGGGCCGTCTGCATCGCGATCTTGTCGGTCGCGTACTGCACGGCCTTGCGGCAGTGGACGTTGTCGAACGGCGCGACCTTGGTGTTCAGCGCGAAGTAGCGGATGAAGCCGGTGGTCGGCGCGTCGGCGTTCTTCTTCACGTCCGGGTTGAGCAGCACCTTGGCCTGCGAGCCCTGCTGGACGCCGGTCTGCGCCAGGTCCAGGTCGACGTCACCGGAGATGAGCTGGGCGTCGATCTCCTCGACGGCGGTGCCGAACGTGACCTCGATCCGGTCGGGCAGCGCCTTGCGGATCGAGTCGGTCTTCGGGTCCCACTGGTCGTTGCGGACCAGGACGGCCTTCTTGCCCTCGTCGTACGACTCGAACTTGTACGGGCCGGAGGAGACCGGGTGGTTGGAGTACCGCTCGCCGGTGTCCTTGGCCTTCGGCACGGGGCCGGCGCCCGGCATCGCGAGCAGGTACGGGAAGTCGCTCAGCGGCTCCTTGAGCGTGAACACGATCGTGCTGTCGTCGGGCGTCTGCACCGACTTGAGGCCCAGCTTGTCCGGGTCGGTGTCCTTGTACGGGCCGGGGTACTTCTGGCCCTGGTCGAGCACGTCGATGAGGTAGCTCGGGCCGCCGGACAGCACGTCTTGCGCGAAGACGCGCTCGATGCCGTACTTGACGTCCTTCGACGTGATGGGCGTGCCGTCCTCGAACTTGAGGCCGTTGCGCAGGGTGAAGGTGTACTTCTTGCCGCCGTCCTCGATCTTCGGCAGGTCGGTGGCCAGGTCGGCGGTGAGCACCAGGCCCTCCTCGCCGGGCTTCGCCTGGTTGGTCAGCAGCGTCCGGACGTAGTAGCCCTTCATGAAGTTCCAGATGTTCGCGAAGTTCCAGATGTTCGCGTAGTACGCGCGCACCGGGTCGTAGGAGTCGGGGTTGTCGTGGTTGGTGAGCTTGAGCGTGCCACCCTTCTTGTCGGAGGGGTTGACCACGCCCGTCAATGCCGCGTTGAACCCGCTGGCACCTTTCTGACCGCTGTCCTTGCTGGTATTGTCGCTGCTTGAGCCGCCGCCACAGGCGGACAGCACAAGCGTCGCGGTGACCGCTCCAGCCACCAGCGCACTCGTTCTGATATTCACGTGTAGAGCACCTTCCCGGATACCACGGCTGTGCGGCCGTGGACGGCGTTTCGGCACGCGGGCAGCACACATCGCCAGGCGTCCACGATGGACCCTCTACTGTGGACAGGCACGGGCATGCACCGCGCCCACCGGGTGGGTCGTCGAGTCGTCTGTCGGTGTTGGGCCGGCAATGCCGCCCGCGTCACGGCGATGTGCGTCGCCGTTCATTGAGCAAAGACCTCGGGCTCCGCGAAGCGGTTGCGACCGTTCAGGTCACGCTTTGGTCAAGCAGCGTGACCGCCGTCTCATCCGAGTGACGCGATGTTCGCCGCCTCCGACGGATCCGGCCCGTCGACGGCGAGGAACGCGGCGAGCACCTCGACGGCCACGTCGGGTGCGAGGCGCTTGAGGCTCATCGCCAGCACGTTGGCGTCGTTCCACAGCCGGGCGCCGCGGGCGATCCACGGGTCCCACGCCAGGGCGGCCCGCACGCCGGGCACCTTGTTGGCGGCGATCGCCGTGCCGGTGCCGGTCCAGCACATCACCACGCCGAGGTCGGCGCGGCCCTCGACGACCGCCCGGCCGACCAGCGTGCCCAGGTCCGGCCACGGGGTGCCGGCCGCGGCGACGTCCAGCACCTCGTGCTCCTCGGCGAGGTGCCGGACGACGGCCGCGGTGGTCTCGTTGGAGTCGTCTGCCGCGAACGCGATGCGCACGCGATCAACCGTACCCGTTCAGTCGTCCCGGTCGCCGGACGAGGAGCTCTCCAGCGACGTCATCATCGACTTGCCGATGACCAGGAAGTCGGCGCGCACCTTGTCGGGGGTGAGCGTGGTGCCGGCCGGGGCGGTCAGGTTGAGGCTGAGGTAGAGGTTGCCGTCGTAGAGGTCGAGCTCGTACATGAGGGCACCGCCGGCGGTGGTGTACATGGCGAACGCCTTCGTGCCGATGCCGTCGACGTCGGTGACGGTGGCGCCGGCCGCGGTGCTCGCCTCGGCGAGCTTCTTCACCGCGTCGTAGTGGGTGCGCACGTCGGACGCGGAGGACGGCACGTCGATCGCGACGGTCAGGGTGCCGGTCGCCTCGTACGTGAGCACGCAGCCGCCGTAGGTGCGGCCGAACGCGGTGGTGTCCTTCTTCTGCTGGTCCTTGAGCGCGCCGAAGGCGGAGGTGCCCTTGGCCGCGGTGACCGTGGCGCAGGCGTCGGCGGGCTTGGCGTAGGTGGTGGAGTCGGCAAGGAAGTACAGGGCCACGCCGCCGCCGCAGCACAGCAGCAGCAGCGAGCCCGCGATGATTCCGAGGATGAGGAAGACTTTCTTCACGCGCTGATGCTGGTGCCCGGTTCAGCGCAGCTCAGTCGCGTACCGGGCAATGTCATCAATCGGGCGCTGCGCGCGCAGCCGCTGGGTGAGCGCGACGCAGCCGAGCACGGCGACCGCGGCCACGACGGCGCCGGGCGGCACCGCCTCGCCCAGCAGCAGCGCCGACCACGCCATGGTGAGCACCGGCTGCGACAGCTGCAGCTGGCCGATCTTCGCCACACCGCCGCGGGCGAGCCCCCCGTACCAGGCGAAGAACCCCAGGAACATCGAAACCACGGTGAGATACGCGAAACCGGCCCAGGCCGGCGCCGCGGCGTGGGGCGGCTGGCGCACCACCGCGGCGGCGGTCACGGCCACGGTGACCGGCAGCGACAGCACCAGGGCCCAGCAGATGGTGCGGGCGCCGCCGAGGTCACGGGCCAGGGCGCCGCCCTCGGCGTAGCCGAGGCCGCACAGCGTGACGGCGGCGAGCAGGAACAGGTCGGCCGGGCCGACGGACCCGCTGACCGCACCACTGGCCACCAGGAACACCAGCACCGCGGCGAGCCCGGCACACCCGGCCACCCAGAACGCCGCGGCGGGACGCTCGCCGCTGCGTAGCACCGCGAAGCCGGCGGTGATCGCGGGCAGCAGCGCGACGACGACGGCGCCGTGCGACGCGGTGCTGGTGACGAGGGCCAGGGAGGTGAAGAGCGGGAAGCCGACGACGACGCCGAGGGCGACGACCGCGAGGCGCCGCCACTGCGCGGCGCTCGGGCGCGGCGCGCGGGTGACGGCGAGATACGCCAGGGCCAGCAGCCCGGCGCCGACGGCCCGGCCGAACGCGACGAACCAGGCGTCGAGGTCACCGACGGCGGCCCTGGTGGCCGGCAGCGACATGCTGAACGACACGACCCCCAGCAGGCCCAGCACCACGCCCGTTACCGCGCTCGACTGAGTAACGTTATTCTCTGCTCTCATGAATGACGATAACGCAGCGGCCCGCGTTATCCAAGATCTCCGGGCCGCGGCGAGCGCGGCGGCGCCTGGGACGCGGCTGCCGACGGTGCGCGAGCTCAGCGCCCGCCACCAGGCGTCGCCGGTGACCGTGACCCGGGCGATCCGGGCACTGACCGCGGAGGGCGTGCTGGACGCGCAGCCGGGGCGCGGCACGTTCGTCCTGCGCCCGGCGCGCCCCGCCGAGACGCAGGACCTCGGCTGGCAGTCGATCGCGCTCGGCGCCCGCCCGCCCGGCGAGGACGCGATGCAGGCCCTGCTGGCCATGCCGCGGCCCGGCATGATCCCGCTGTCCAGCGGCTACCTCGACGCCGACCTGCAGCCGGCGGCGGCGCTCGGCGCGGCGCTGTCGCGGGCGGCCCGGCAGCCGGCGGCGTGGCAGCGCGGCCCGGTCGAGGGCCGCGAGGACCTGCGGGCCTGGTTCGCCCGCACGGCCGGCGGCACGCTGCGGGCCGAGGACATGAACATCTGCCCGGGCGGGCAGTCGGCGCTGTCCACGGCGTTTCGGGCCCTGTGCGCGCCCGGCGACGCGGTGCTGGTCGAGGCACCGACCTACCTCGGCGCGCTCGCCGCCGCCCGCGCCGCGGGGCTGCGGGTGGTGCCGGTCCCCACCGACGCCGAGGGCGTGCGCCCAGACCTGCTGCGCGCGGCGTTCCTGCGCACCGGGGCGCGGCTGTTCTACTGCCAGCCGCTGTACGCCAACCCGCACGGCGCGACGCTGTCCGCGGCCCGCCGGCCGGACGTGATGGCCGCGGTGCGCGCGGCCGGGGCGTTCCTGCTCGAGGACGACTACGCCCGGGACCTCGCGATCGATGACGACCCGCCGCGGCCGCTCGTCGCCGACGACCCGCACGGGCACGTGGTGTACCTGCGGTCGCTGACGAAGTCCGCCGCGCCCGGCCTGCGGGTGGCGGCGATCGGGGCCCGCGGCGCGGCCGGCGCCCGGCTGCGGGCCGCGCGGGTCCTCGACGACTTCTTCGTCTCCGGGCCGCTGCAGCAGGCGGCGCTGGACCTCGTCACGTCGCCGGCGTGGCCGCGGCATCTCAAGGCGCTGCGCACCGAGCTGCGGGCCCGCCGCGAAGCGCTGACCGAGGCCCTCGCCGTGCACGTACCGACGCTGCGACTGCCGCTGGTCCCGGCCGGTGGGCTGCACGTCTGGGCCCGCCTGCCGCAGGGCGCGGACGACGTGGCGGTCACCAACGAGGCGGCGGCCCGGCAGGTGGTGGTGTTCCCCGGGCGGCCGTGGTTCGCGGCGGAGCCCGACGGCGCCTACCTGCGGCTGACGTTCGCCGCCGCGCCGCCGGACCAGCTCCGGGAGGGGGTCCGCAGACTGCGAGGGGCCGCCGGATGAACCGGCGGCCCCTCGGTCGGGCCGGTACTACGGGTTGATCACCAGCGTGAACGTGGTCGTGGTGTTGCGGATGTTCTCGGCGTTGTTCGAGAACACCAGGTTGTTGAACGTCGCGGTGCCGACGGCCGGGCCCTGACCGGGCTCGGGCATCTCGTTGACCCAGATGCCGATGCCGGACTTGGCGTCGAACGCGTCACCGCTGCGGCGCGCACCACTGATGTTGATGTTCGTGAACACGGTGTCCTGGACGCTGTTCTCCGGCGTGGAGCCGTTGTACTTCGTCTGGAACATGATGCCCGAGTAGGTCGGGTCGACGATGTCCACGTCGGACACCCGGATCGCCCGGAGCGGTTTCGAGGCCGAGAAGACCCAGATCGCGCCGAACGCCTGGTTGCCCCAGAAGTGGCCGCCGGCGCGCACCAGCGACACGTTCTGGATGACCGTGTTCGGGGAGTTGAACCCGACGAACGGGTAGCCGAAGTCCAGCGAGCTGATCGTGATGCCGGAGTACGTCAGCATGTCCGCGATGTACAGGTTGCGGAACGTGTTGCTGTAACCGCCGTACACCGCGAGGCCCGCCGCACGCCACGTCAGCGTCGCGGAGAGGTTCTCCCACAGGTTGTCGTGGTTGCCCACCGAGCCGCCGCCGTCGGTCGCGGAGAACAGCGCGAACGAGTCGTCACCCGTGGAGCGGGCGTCGATGTTGTTCAGGTGGGTGTTGGTGGTGTCGTTGGTGAAGTTGATGCCGTCCGCCCAGGTGTCCCGGATGCGGCTGTTGGTGATGGTGATGTTGTTGTTCTTGACGCCCCAGTACATGCAGACGGTGTGCTCGACCCAGACGTTGTCGATGGTCAGCCCGTTGATGTCCTTGAGCTCGCCCCACACCTTGCCGGGGCCGTCGATGCGCGAGGTGTAGTTGCCGAAGAACGAGATGCCCGAGAAGGTGGAGCCGTTGGCGCTGGTCTCCAGGCGGAAGCCGGCGTCGGTGTTCTCCTGGCCCTGCGGGGTCTGGAACTTCGTGTACCAGGGACCGGCGCCGACGACCTTGATCGCCTTGCCGTAGACGCCGATCTTGCTGGTCGTCTCGTACGTGCCGGCGGGCAGGTAGACGCCGACCGCGGTCGCGCTCTGGCGGGCCGTGTCGAAGGCGTTCACCACGTCCTGGTGGGTGAAGCCGGCCGGGACGACGTACTTCGTCGGGTCCGGGTTCGCGATCGGCGACACCTGCTCGAGGTTGATGAAGTCGACCGCGAACGTGCCGCTGTTGGCGGAGTCCTTCTGCAGCTTGATCGTGCTGCCGGCGGGCACCGTGCTGTTGAGCATCACGTTGGCCTCGTCGTAGATGTGACGGGGCCCGGCGCCGGGCGAGTTCGTCGGCGAGGCCTCGTTGCCGTACAGCCACGAGTACTTCGACGTCAGGTTGATCGCCTTGTGGAAGGTGCCGTTGACGTAGATGTTCAGCGACGAGGTGGTGCCGTCCGGGATGGACGCCCGCACGACGAGCGTGTTGGTGCTGGCCCGGGTGGTCCACTGCACGTACGCGCCGGTCGCGTTGAGCGTGACCGCCTTGCGGCCCGACGCCTCACCGGCGAGGTCGCCGATGGTGCGGTTCGGCCCGACGACCGCCGCGCCGCCGCCGACGCTGCCGTCCTCCGCCTCGTACATGTCGTACGGCATGTTCGCGCCGCGGCCGACGAACAGCTGCGCGGTGGAGGTGTTGTTGGCCTGCTTCACCGACAGCTCGTTGGTGTCCGCGGCGAGCACCGTGGTCACCGTGTACTTGCCGTTGGCCGCGGTCCACGTGCCCAGGTTCACCGGGGCGGTGGTCGCGCCGGCGTTGATGACGCCGCTGTAGGAGCCGGTCAGCGTCTTGACGGTGGTGCCGTTGGCGTCCTTGACCGTGACGGTGATGCCGTGGGCGCCGCTGGCGGATGCCTGCGTGCCCTGGTTCTTGATCGCCACCGAGAAGGTGACCGTGTTGCCCGCCGACGGGTTGCTCGGCGACCAGCCCGACGGCGAGGCCACCAGGTCGGAGGTCTGCACCGGCGCGACGGTGAAGGCGGAGCCGGTGAAGGTGTTGTTCGACTCGTCCTGCTCGACGACGGCGTTGCCCTCGTCGACCTTCGCGATCGGCGTGTACGAGCCCGCGTCACGGGCGCCGATGCCGGCGGTGACGTTGGCGGTGGCGCCGGCGGCGAGCGCCCCGACGTTGGCCGTGCCGACGAGCGTGGTGCCGAAGTAGAACTTGACGTTCGTCGCCGCCGAGCCCGCGCTGCCCTGGTTCTTCACCGTGGCGGTGAGGCTGACCGCGTCGGTCTCGATCGGGCTGGCCGGCGAGCTGGAGATGCCGGTGACGACGAGGTCCGGGTTCGGCGCCGCGACGCCGTAGACCTGGAACTCGGCGATCTGCCCGGACGGCGCGCCGGTGTTGGAGTTGATCTTCAGCTGGACGTCGGCGACCCGGGCGCTGAGCGTGATGTCGACGCTGTTGCCGCTGGCCGGGTCGAAGCGGTAGTCGCGGGCCGCGACCAGGCTGGTGTAGCCGGTCGCGCTCTGCTCACGGCCGAGGACCTCGATGTTCTGGGTCCGGGCGCCCCACGCGCTGCTCGGGTCGAGCTTCAGCGTGAGCTTGCTGATGTCGGCGTTGGCGCCCAGCGTCGAGGTGAGGGTCGCCGGGAAGCCGGCCGCGCCCTCCCAGTAGGTGGTGACGCTGTTGTCGTTGGCGTTGGCCGGCACGAACGTGAAGACCGAGCCGTTGGCGGTGATCGGCTTGCCCAGCGCCAGGTTGGTGCCGGCCGGCGGGTTGCCGGTGCCGGTGCGGGTCACCGTGTTGCTGGCCGCGGAGTTGTTGCCGGCCGCGTCGACCGCCTTCACCTGGTAGGACACCGTGGCCGTGTCGGGCTGGCTGTCCGTGTAGGTCAGCACGGTGCCGGCCACGTTCGCCCGGTAGGAGCCGTTGGCGTAGATGTCGTAGCGGGCGATGCTGCCGCTGTTGTCGGTGGAGGCGCCCCAGGTCAGGCGGATCTGGCCGCTGGCCGGCTGGGTGTAGGCGAGGTTCGACGGGGCCGTCGGCGCCTGCGTGTCCGCCACGGTGCCGGTGCGGGTCACCGTGTTGCTGCTCGGCGACTGGTTGCCGGCCGCGTCACGGGCCTTCACGAAGTACTGCACGGTCGCCGTGTCCGGCTGCGAGTCGGTGTACGTGAGCGCGGTGCCCGCCACGCTGGTGCGCAGCGTGCCGTTGGCGTACACGTCGTAGCCGGCGATCGAGCCGCTGTTGTCGGTGGAGGCGCTCCACGTCAGGCGGATCTGGCCGCTGGCCGGCTGGGTGTAGGCCAGGTTGCCCGGCGCCGTCGGCGCCTGCGTGTCGCCGCTGGCCGGGCCGTACACCTCGAGTTCGGAGACCTGCGCGGCGGCCCAGCCCGTGTTCGCCGAGATGCTCACCCGGATGTAGCGGGTGGTCAACTGCGTGAACGGGATGGTCACCGTGTTGCCGGTGCCCTGGTTGAACTCGTACTCGGCGGAGCCGAGGACGGTGGTGAACGAGCCACCGTCCGTGCTGCCCTGCAGGGTCAGCGTCTGGCGGCGGGTGCCCCAGCCGGTGGGCAGCTTCAGCACGACGGAGCTGACCGGCACGGCCGAGCCCAGGTCGACCTGCAGCCACTGCGGGAAGGCCCCGCTGCTCTCCCAGTAGGAGGCCTGGTTGCCGTCGCCCGCGTTGGCCGCGGTGTAGGCGCCGTTGGTGCTGCTGGAGGAGAACGTCTTGCCGGCGGCCAGGTTGGTCGTCGAGGACGCGACGCCGTAGATCTCGAACTCGGAGACCTGCGCGGCGGGCCAGCCGGTGTTGGCGGTGAAGTTCAGCCGCACGTAGCGGGTGTTCACGGCCGTGAAGTTGATGGTGACGGTGTTCTGCTGGGCCGGGTTGAAGCTGTACCCGACCGAGCCGACGATCGTGCTGAACGAGCCGCCGTCCGTGCTGCCGGTCACCGACAGCGTCTGCGTCCGCGTGGCCCAGGCGGTGTCGTTGGGCAGCTTCAGCTTGATCTGGTCGATGTTCTTCGCGCTGCCCAGGTCGATCTGCGCCCACTGCGGGAAGCTGTTGTTGGCGCTCTCCCAGTAGCTGGCCTGGTTGCCGTCGTTGATGTTGCCGATGCCGTTGGCGCCGTTGGTGCTGCTCGACGTGGCGGGCCGGCCGCTGGCGAGATTGGGGCCGCCGGCGGCGTTCGCCGGCAGGGTCTGAGCCGTAACCGCGACCAGGGCTGCCACGGCGAACGCCGAGAGCACCCTTCGCGTCACGTGCCTCTTACTCATCGCGATCCTTCGTTCGGGGGTGTGGTGCGGTGCGGGGAGTTGGCGGCTCCGCGAGGGAACGGTCCCTCGTGCAGTGGTGGTGCGGTCTTGCTGGCAACGCCGGCCGGTCCGGTCCGCTGACGTGGTGGTGCGGTCTTGCTGGCAACGCCGGCTGGTCCGTCCGCTGACGTGGTGGTGCGGTCTTGCTGGCAACGCCGGCTGGCCCGGTCCGCTGACCGGGTGCGGGTGGGGCGCGAACGGGCACGACGTGCCTCTCCGTGGACGGGGGCGGTGCGCTGCGGACCTGCTGGCGGACCGGCCACAGCGCGAGTTGCGGAGAGTAGCGAAAGTCTGACGGCTGCTTGTTGGAATCTTGCATCGTGTTGGCCCAAATGTTGCAGACATGCTACCGGGAAGTCAACGGGTGTCACTGGAAACGGCAGCGCGCGGTTCTGTGGCATCACGTGGGGTTCTTGCGTTCGAACGTGGGCACCTCGACACAGATGTGGAAAGGAGTTTCGAAACGTTCTGGATTCGTTGTCCGCAGGTCTGGTGTTGCCGGGATGTTTCGTGGTTGATTCGTCGGACTGACCGACGAATGAGCTGGGTCGATGCAGACGTAAGAGCGTTCGGCGGTGAGGCCCGAGGTTCGATGGGAGTGCGGTCGATGGTGAGCTGTCGATGGTGAGCAAGGAGCGTGCCGGCGCCGGATCCGTCGATGAGCCCACGGACCAGCTCGCCCTGCGCCGGGCCAACCTGAGCCGGACCCTGCGGCACATCCGCACCAACGGACCGCGGTCCCGGGCCGCGATCGCCGCCGCGACCGGCCTGCACAAGGCGACCGTGTCGAGCCTCGTCGACGAGCTGATCAGCCGGCGCCTGGTCCGCGAGATCGGCACCGAGCACTCCGGCGCCGCCGGCCGCCCGGGCCGCGGCATCGCCCTGTCCCCCGACGTCGGCGCGGTCGGCATCGAGATCAACGTCGACTACCTCGCGGTGCACGGCAGCGACCTCACCGGCCGCACGGTCATCGAGAAGCGGGTCAGCTTCGACGCCAAGGGCCGCGACGTGGAGCGCTGCCTCGACGACCTCACCCAGGCCGCCCAGCGCACCCTCGCCGAGCTCGTCCGGCGCGGGGTGACCCCGGTCGGGCTCACCGTCGCCGTGCCGGGCCTCGTCGACGTCGCCCGCGGCGTGGTCGTGCTCGCCCCCAACCTCGGCTGGCGCGACGTCCCGGTCGCCACCCGCCTCGCCCACGGCCTGGACCCGGACCTGTGGATCGGCGTGGACAACGACGCCAACCTGGCCGCGCTCGCCGAGTACACCTGGGGCGTCGCGGCCGGCACCGACGACCTCGTCTACCTCACCGGCGAGGTCGGCGTCGGCGGCGGGGTGATCGTCAACGGCCGGCTGCTGCGCGGCGCCGACGGCTTCTCCGGCGAGGTCGGCCACCTGCCGCTCGACCCGTCCGGCGAACGGTGCGGCTGCGGCCGCATCGGCTGCTGGGAGACCAAGGTCGGCCTGGCCGAGCTGGTCCGCCGGGCCACCCCGGACGTCGCCTACGGCCTGGAGCGGGGCCCGATCCCCGACCCCGAGGAGCGGGTCGCCGAGGTCCTGCGCCGCCTCGCGCGCGGCGACAAGGCGGTGGCCGCGGCCGTCGCCGAGGTCGGCCGCTGGCTCGGGCACGGCGGCGCGATCCTGGTGAACCTGTTCAACCCCCGGGTGATCGTGCTCGGCGGCTACTTCGCCGACCTGGCCGACCACCTCATCCCGTCGGCGCAGGCCAACCTGGCCCGCATGGCGGTCGCCAGCACCGCGGCGCGCTGCCACTTCGTCGCCTCGCACCTGGGCTTCACCGCGGCCGCCCGCGGTGGCGCCGGCGTCGTGGTCGAGCGGATGATCGAGGACCCGACCGCGGTGTCCCTCGCACCCGCCCCTACCCTGGCGGCCGCACGCTGACGATGAAGTCACGCAGCTCGTAGCTGGAGATGTCAGGCTTCATCGCGACCCGCGGCGGCGTCACCATGCGCAGGCCCGGCAGCGCGAACAGCCTGCTGAGGAAGATGTCCGCCTCCTGGATCGCCACGTACGCGCCCGGGCACCGGTGCGGCCCGTCGCCGAACGACAGCCCCGGCCCATCCACGTGCGGCTCCAGGTTGGCGGCGCTGATGTCGAGGTCGACGAGCGCGCCGTCCGGCAGCTCGGTGCCGCCGAGCGCCAGCGGCGCGGTCGTGCGCCGCTTGAGGTTGCCGACCACGGGCTCCAGCCGCAGCAGCTCGTGCAGCAGGGCCACCCGGGCCGGTTCGTCGCCGCCGGTGTACCGCCGCCGCAACGCCTCGTCGGTGAACAGGTGCCACGCCACGACGTTCACGAACTCGCGGGTCGTGACCATGCCGGCCGCGGCGAACGTCAGGCACTCCCCCAGGATCTCCCCGCCACGGCAGCCCTCGTCGATCAGGTGCGAGATGAGGTCGTCGCGCCGCTGCCGGCGCCGGGCGCGCACCGCCGGGCGCACGTCGGCGAGATAGATCCCCAGGAACTGGACATTCTGCCGGATCACCCAGGAGATGCCGGTGAGGCTGGTGAACCCCGGTCTGCCGAACTTCTCCGGGAAGAACCGGTCGAGGCGGCGGTCCAGCCCCGGCCGGCTCTCGGTCAGGCCGATCACCGCCGACACGACCTCGATCGCCATCCGGAAGCTGAGCCTGGCCAGGTCGGCCGTGCCGTCGCGCCGCAGCGTGTCGAGCTGCTCGTCGGCGACCCGCTCCATGAGCCCGCGGTAGTGCTCGTCGACCCGCCGCGGGGTGAAGAACCGGGCCGTCTGCCGGCGGTGCTCCCGGTGCTCCTCGCCGTCGCGGTACAGCACCGGCCGCCTGATGCTCGGGGGCAGCTTCTCCACCGTCTCCACGCCGAGCCCGGCCTGCACCGTGTCGGTGCTGCGCAGCACCGCCCGGGCGGTCGCGTAGTCCGTGACGCGGCAGGCGTCCCCGCCGCCGCGCTGCGTGCGCTCGATCTTCCTGCTACTCATGGTGACCTATACGATACGGCCTGACGGCATGGGCGCGTTGCTCGTACGTACGTTCGAAGACGGGTGTAGGATTGATCGCATGATGGACCTCGCGTACCAGCCCTCGATGCTGGACACGGTCATGCCCTCGGTGGGGCCGCTCACCGGCGGGATGGTGCGCCACGAGCTCAGCCGCGGCGCCTGGGTCGACCACCTGCCCGGCTGGGTGCTCGGCTCCGACGCGGTCCTGGAGACCCTGCTGCACGACGTCGACTGGCGCGCCGAGCGCCGCAAGATGTATGACGGCGTCGTCGACGTGCCCCGCCTCCTGCGGTGGTATGGCGAGCGCGACGAGCTGCCGCACCCGCTGCTCACCGACGCCCGCCGCCAGCTGACCCGGCACTACATCGAGGAGCTCGGCGAGCCCTTCGTCACCGCCGGCATGTGCCTGTATCGCGACGGCCGCGACAGCGTCGCCTGGCACGGCGACACGATCGGCCGCGGCGCCCGCTTCGACACGATGGTCGCGATCGTGTCGTTCGGCTCGCCGCGCTCACTGCTGCTGCGCCCGCGCGGCGGCGGCGACAGCATCCGCTTCCCCCTCGGCCACGGCGACCTGATCGTCATGGGCGGCTCGTGCCAGCGCACGTGGGAGCACGCCATCCCCAAGACCGCCCGCCCCGTCGGCCCCCGCGTCAGCGTGCAGTTCCGCCCCACGGGTGTCGCCTGATCGAATTCGATCCCTCGATGGATGCGCGACCGCCGCGCAACCCGTATCGTGAGAGCGGCTCGGATTGTGAGAAGGTGAGCCAAATGCATCAGGGCGATCGTTTCGCGGTATTCCCGGAGTTGCACATCACGGTCGACCCCTTGCCCAATCAGGCGATCCGCGTCAGGGTCGCCGGCGAGGTCACCCTGGAGAACGTCGCCCAGCTACGCACCGTGCTGCACCGCGCCATCGACGACGTGCGCGCCACCGCCGTCGAGGTCGACCTCAGCCTGGTGTCGTTCATCGATTCGACCGGCATCGGCAAGCTCGTCGGCGCCCGCGCCCATGCCCGCAGCAACCACAGCGACCTGTGGATCGTGAACCCGAGCCCGGGCGTCCGCCGGGTGCTCAGCCTGCTCGGCCTGCTCGAGATCCTGAGCGCCCCGGACACGACGGGCACCGCCGCCTGACCCACACCCCCGCCGGCGGGTCGGTCGACGGCCGACTGGGTCCGTCGACCGCCGGCGGGGGCGGGGGCGCGGGCCGTCCCGCCGACCCGGACACCGTCCGCCGTCCGGGTCAGCACAACGCCGTCCTTTGCGGTGCGGTGCCCCACGGGGCGGTCGCGGGGCGGGACTGGCCGCTCACGGCTGCGACTGGCCGCGCCCGGCCTGGCACCGCGCCCGCACTGCCGCCTGATTCGTGCCTGGCCGCATCCGCTCGGTGCCGGCACGCGCACGCCCATGCCCGCCGCAGCTGGCGCAGGAACCGGCTCGCGTGCCTGTGCTCGCCGTGCGGTTCGCGGGCAGCGCCCACCACGCCGTGCGGTTCGCGGGCAGCGCCCACCACGCCGTGCGGTTCGCGGGCAGCGCCCACCACGCCGTGCGGTTCGCGGGCAGCGCCCACCGCGCCGTGCGGTTCGCGGGCAGCGCCCACCGCGCCGTGCGGTTCGCGGGCAGCGCCCACCGCGCCGACCTTCTGACAAGCACCGCCGCCACCCGACCGCGCAGCCGACGCCGCCCCACCGCCTGGCGGGGACCGTGCGCCCCAGCCGCGGCGACTCGCGCATGAGGGTGGCCACACTCGCCGCCACCGTCCGGCGGTGATCGTGGGCCCCCGCCGCCACCGCCCGGTCGCGCCGTTGAACCAGCCTGACGACGATCTCCGTCCCACCGCCGAACCAGCGCCGCCACCCAGCGAACACCGGCTCCGCCACACCAGCCGGGCGAGGAACGGCACCACGCCACCGCCGAACCAGCGCCGCCACCCAGCGAACACCGGCTCCGCCACACCAGCCGGGCGAGGAACGGCACCACGCCACCGCCGAACCCACCTTCTGCCGGCGAGGATCGGCGCCGCCGCGCCGACCGGCGAGCCGCGCCGCCATTGACCGGTGGAGACCGCCGCTCCTCGTCGACGGCAGGCGAGGGGTCACATCCAGCGGGAGCCGAGCCACATCCTGGAGAGCCACTCGGCGTTGGTGATCACGGTGGCGCTGTAGATGGGGTAGAAGTAGGCGAAGCAGAGGGCGACCAGGGAGACGTACGCGCTGGCGATGATGGAGCCGACCAGGCGGTGGTCGCTGTCGGGGGCGGCGTGGCGGGGCGGGCCGATGATGGCGCCCAGGACGTACACGACGGCGAGGACGAGGAAGGGCTCGGCGGGCAGGGCGTAGAAGGCGAACATCGTGCGGTGCTCCGGCATGTTCTGGAACCAGGGCACGATGCCGGCGAGGGCGCAGACCATGATGAGCCAGGCGCGGCCGTCGCGGCGGGCGGTCGCGAGCCAGCCGAGGGCGATGAGCGCGGGCAGGAAGGACCACCACAGCACGGGCGTGCCGAGCATCAGGATCTGCGACACGCAGCTGGTGGCGTCGCAGGGGCCGTCGGTGTTCACGTACATGCTGACGGGGCGGCCGAGCAGCAGCCACATCCACGGCCACGACTGGTACGGGTGCTTCGAGCTCAGCCCGGTGTGGAACCTGTACGCCTCCACGTGGTAGTGCCACAGGTTGACCAGCGGGTCGACGAGGCGGTCGTGCTGGAGGCCGTTGGTCTGGGCGTACCAGTGGCGGAAGTAGCCGCCGTCGGAGAGGAACCAGCCGGTCCAGGTGGCCAGGTAGGTGGCCACGACCACGGCGATGAAGGCGAGCACCCAGCGGCCGTCGGCGGTGAGGGCGGCGCGGACGGGGTGGCCGGCGCCGGCCGTGCGGCGGGCGCTCGCCTCGAACACGACGGTGAGGGCGGCGAAGAGCAGCACGTACCACAGCGCGCTCCACTTGACGCCGCAGGCCAGGCCGAGGGAGACGGCGCAGGCGAGGCGGTGCCAGGGGACGCCGAGCCGGGGGCGGTCCGGGTCGCCGCCGGTCTCCAGCAGGGTGAGCCACCTGGCGCGGCGCTGCTCGCGGTCCAGGACCAGGAAGAAGAACGCCACCACGATCCAGAACATCAGGAAGATGTCCAGCAGCGCCGCCCGCGACAGCACGAAGTGCATGCCGTCCAGCGACATCAGCAACCCCGCCGTCGCGGCC